>CBDCKR010000002.1:1635000-3325304 GCA_965218325.1 Longimicrobiales bacterium | reverse complement strand
GCCCGCGACGAGCTCATGCGCACCCTCGCAAACCAGGCCCGCCGGCTCCGCCGCCTGACCCGCGACCGATCCGGCCCGTCGTAGTGCCCCGGCTCTCGGCATCGGCCGCGATCCTGCGCTTCTCTCAGCACTCGAGCTCGCAGAGCAACCCGCCGAAACATCGCTCCCGACCGCCGCCGATCTCTCCCCGGGCCCTCCAGGTCACCGGGCACGGCATCCTCCCCGCGCCTGGCAAGCTCCCGGGCGTCTGCCCTCCGCGCTTCGCTTGGGCTCCCTTCCAACGAGGGACGCTTGCCCGCTCTCCTTTCCCTACCCGATTATCCGTCTCCATCAACCACCAGCCCCGTACCCAGGAGCCCCCTCACAACCCCTCGCCCCCTTCAGCCTCATCTCCGGGTTGGAAAAGACTGTCCCCGGGCGGGTCGGCAGAGCAGCGGGCCGGGCGCCGCCCGCGTCGCGCACGAGTGGGCTTCTGCGGAGTCCTCCCGGGTGCGGGCGAAGCGGTAGATTCCACTTGTTGTGGCGGGTCTCGTCGGCCACAATACGCGTCGTCCTGCCCAGGGTCGACCGCTCGATACGCAACGGCGCGGAAGGGATCACGCTTGACGATCGACAGCAGGGAGGACGTTCGGGCGAGCTCGGAGTTCTTCAAGGCACACGGCCTCGGCAACGACTACGTCGTCTTCGAGGCGGGGAACGACTGGACCTTGCGGCCGGAGAGCGTAGCATCGGTCTGTGACCGCTGGAGAGGTGTGGGAAGCGACGGCATCGTGCTGCTCCTCGATCGCCACGGCCCCCCCTTCCGCCTCCGGATGTTCAATCCGGACGGCTCCGAGTTCGAGCGGAGCGGCAACGGGCTACGGATCCTCGCCGCGCACCTGGCAGCCGTGGGGCTCGTGGCCGGGGAGCCCTTCGACGTCGAGATCGGAGGGGACAGGGTCCGACTGCAGGTTTTGGGGCGTCGGGGGCGGGGCGTCTACGACGTCTCCGTCGATATGGGCCGCGTCCGCTTCGGCCCCGAAGCGGTAGGCCTCGATGCGGCTGCACTCGACCCCCGGGGGCGGATCGACCTTGGCCCGGAAGGCACGCATGCGGTGGAGCTGGTCTCGGTCGGGAATCCGCATGCCGTGCTGTCTCCCGAGTCCTGGGCTCCGGAACGGTTGCCGGGAATCGGAGCGAGGTTGTCGTCGCACGCATCGTTCGCCGGCGGAACCAACGTGCAGATGGCGCGCGTGCTGGGTCAGGGGCTCGTCGAGGCCCGCATCTGGGAGAGGGGGGTCGGGCCCACCACCGCTTCCGGCACATCCGCCTGTGCCGTGGCGGCGGCGACCGTGAAGTCGGGCAGGGGAGCTCCGGGCACCTACGAGGTTCGCATGGAGGGCGGGAGCCTGGAGGTGACGGTGAGCGCTGAGTGCGGCGTCCTGCTCAGGGGGCCGGTCGAGGAGGTGTGCGGGGGCCGTCTCGCGTCCGGGTTCCTTGAGGCGCTCAACGCCGGCTGAGGGTCCTTACCGCCGGAGGATGCCGCGCGCTACGTCCTGACGCGCTTCAGCAAGGCCAGCGCGCACACCAGGAACATGACGTTGGGCAACCACGCCGAGAGGAGTGGCGACAGGGCTCCAGTGCGCCCCGCAGCCCCCGCGAGTCGGAAGAGCAGCATGTAGAGGATCGTCGACCCGAGCGCGACGCCGATGCCGTACGCGGCCCCCCCCGGCGTGAGCTGGTTGCCAGCGGCCCTCCGAAGAGGACGATCACCAGGGTCGCCACCGCGATCGCCTTGCGTTGCTCCTTCTTCACGAGGAGCTTGCTCGGATTGCCGCCCGAGCGGCTGATGTTCGCCGCCATGCGATCGAGCTCGGCGGCCGTCATCTCGTCCTCGTCCCGGGCCCGTTCGAGCAGGTTGTTCGGGTGCTCGCCGAAGCCCCTTGCGCGGAGGGAGTCAAAGTAGAAGGTGAGCGCAGCGCCTTCCTCGGGAAGGAGCCGGAGGTAGCCGTCCTTGAAGGTCCACCCGTGGACCGTGTTGAAGGGGACCTCCCGCGCCGACACGTGCTCGGCGCTCCGCCCCGAGGGTCGCCGGGGGATCTCCATGACGACCTCGCGCATGCTCGCGGGCTCCACGTTCAGCCGCCGAACCGTGAGGGTCCGCTCGTCGTCGCCCTTGAACACGAAGTCCGATCGCCATTGCCGGCCCGGATCCTCGCTCCTGAGGAGCTGGCCAGACCGGCGCTTCGCGAGCGGAACGGCCTCGTTGAGCAACAACCCGGCTCCGGTCAGGGCGACCCCGAGGACGATCAGCGGCACCATGAGCCTGTGGAAGGAGATGCCCCCGGCCTTTGCCGCCATCACTTCCCGGTGCTGTGTCATCGAGTGGATCGTGAAGACGGCCGCGGTGAGAGCCGCGATCGGGAACGACCAGGAGACGAACTCCGGCAATTGGTACACGTAAGCCCAGGCCACCTCCTTGGCCGTCAGGCCGCGGTCGAAGTAGCGGTCGATGTTCTCGACGATGTTGCCGACCACGAAGAGCAGAGGTGCGCCCAGGATGAAGAGAGCGAAGATGCGCAGGAACGTCCCCGCGATGAGGCGGTCGAGGATGCGGATCATGCCGGGGTTCGCCGCGTCCTCACGAGGCCCCGAACGAAGTCCCCCGCCACGAAGAGGGCTTCGTCGAAGCGGCCGCCGCGGTTCCCGCTACCTGCCCGGCCCATGCGGGCCGCGAGGTAGACGCCCAGCAAGAGGAAGGCCAGGTCGGGGGTCCACATCGCCCAGAAGGGCGGGACCACCCCCTTGTCTGCCAGGTTCTCGCCGCCGATAAGGCCGGCCCAGTAGATGGCGAAGATCACGACCGACACCGCGATCACCATCCCGACTCCGCCCCTCGGAAAGCGGATCGCCAAGGGCGCTCCGATCAGGACGAAGACGATGCAGGCGAAGGCGATCGCGTACTTCTTGTGGATCTCGACCCAGAACGTGCTGATGTTGGCCTCGAGGGCGTGGATCTGGCCGTGATTCTGCCGACCCGCGAGGGCGAGCCGCCGGGTCATGTCATCCTCGGAGAACAGGAACTCCTCGCCGGCCGCCGCGTCGTCATCCCTGCTGATCCCCGGAACGAAGGACACCTGATACGGGTTGGGTGTGCCCTCGGGGGGGCGGCCAAGAGCCTGATCGAGCGCCATGCGCGCGCGTTCGTAGGTGCTCTCTTGCACCTGCTCGATCTCAGCGATTTGGTCCGCCACCCGCTCCCGAAGCATCGAGACGGACATCTCGCGATCAGTCCGCACACCACCGCCCTGCTGGCGCTCCAGCTCGTCGCCCACCCCCCGCAGGGGCACGATCTGGGTCTCGAAGGCCGATCGGTTGAACTTCCCCGAGCGGTCGGTCCCGACCTCGCGCACCTCCCCGTCGTACAGCGTCAGATAGAGGTCGGTGCGCTCCTCGTTGAACTCCATCTTGCCGGCGCTGGCATACGTGGTCCGGTGCACGTACGGGTCGCTCAGGTCGTAGATGACCACCTCGGTCATCTCGTTGGTGACGGGGTCGATGGTCGCCGCCGTTAGGTAGACCCTGCCCGTCCGCGTATCGGTGAGGACTTGGTTGATCACCCGCTCCCGGAGCTCGAAGGTGGGGCTCTTCTTCTGGATATCGAGGATGAGGTTCTTGAGGCGGTGATTCGCCGCAGGGAGCACCTGATCGTTGAAAAAGAACATGACGCCGGCCAGGATGACGCCGGCTCCCAGGAGAGGCACGAGCATGCGAATCGGCTTGATTCCGCCCGCCGACATGGCGGTAATCTCGTTGGCCGCTGTAAGCTCACTGAAGGCGTACAGGACCGAGACGAGGATCGCCATGGGGAGCGTTAGGGCAATCGTGTGGGGTAGGGACAGGAGCAGGAACTCCCCGACCACACTCCACGGCAGACCCTTCCCGACGAGGCTCTCCATCCGCTGAGCGACGGCGTTCAGGAAAAGAAGCCCGGTCAGGGCCGTAAACGCGAAGAGAAACGGCCCCGCGTGAGCACGGATTAGATACCTGGTGAGAATCCCCATTCGGACACCCCTACACCGCGCCTCGACATCCGGTCCCGCGTGATGTCTTCCGCTGCGGTTTTCCTTGCCCTCGGGCTTTCCGCGCCGTTGGGCGGTGATGTTCTCGTGCTTCAGACGGTGGCTGACACCGTCCTCCTCCGCGGTCCGACGTTCGAGTTTCCGGCGTTCCTCTCCGCGTTTCCGGGCCGGACCGGAGGCCCGCCCGCGCCCGTGGCGCGGCTCGGGCTGAAGCCGGTTCCGCCGCTCGTGCCGGTGGCACTGGAGGTGCCCGACGTCGTGCGGGGAGGACCCGTCCCGGGCACGTCTCGTTGGTTGGTCGCTCCCGGCCCGACGCTTCTTCGGCGGCGTCTCGCCCTCCAGCGGACGGCGCTCCTCACGCCATCGCCCCCCGTTGGAGCTCCGAGGCCGGTGCCGGGCGAGCCCGAGGCGTCACTCCTGGCCAGCGGGCTGGCAGACCTCGAGCTCGAGATCGTGGGTCAGGCCGAGTTGGGAGGTGACTGGACACAGTTCCGTCCCTGTCACACCCGGGTCCAGTTCTCGTGCGATCCCAACGTGCTTCCCCAGCTCAATCCGGACATGCAGTTTGCCGTACGGGCCCAGGGTACCATCGCCGAGCGCATCAGGCTGGACGTGGACTTCGATCAGGCCCGTGAGTTCTCCGCCGCGAATAGGATCAACATCTTCTACGAAGGTGGAGAGGACGACGTCCTCCGGCACATCGAGCTCGGCGACGTGACGTTCGACCTTCCTGCATCGCGCTTCCTCACCGAGGGCATCCCGGCGGGGAACTTCGGATTCCTGGCGTCCGGGCAGCTCGGGCCTGTTGAGTTCGACGGTGTCTGGGCCCAGCAGCAGGGGGACCTCTCCAGGCGTGAGTTCCGACTCAGCGGGGGTCCCGGACAAGAGAGCTTCGTGCAGGTGGACACGCTGGTCCTCGACGACGCGGACTACGTCCGTGGCCAATTCTTCTTCCTCGTGGATCCCGACTTCATCGATCAGAGCCCTCATATCGACGTGCTCTCGCTCGACCCGTCGTCCGCACCCGTGGCCCTGTCGCCCGGTGCCGAGCCCATCCAGGTCTACCGGTTCGAGACCGACCCGGTAACCCGGCAGCAGGTGGAGGGCCTCATCCAAGCCGACGGCTTCGCCACCAAGGACGGCGACACCATCGAGGAGTCGGGGTGGTTCCGTTTCCTGCTGCCCGGCGTCGACTACTCTGTCCACTCGAGCGGGTTGTGGCTGGCCCTGCGCCAACCGTTGCGTCAGGACGAGATGCTCGCCGTGACGTACGTGACGGCCGCCGGCGATACGATCGGGACGTACAACCCCGAGCGGGTCTACAACGAGGGGGGACGACCTCGCATCAAGTTGCTCAAGGCGTCGAGGGCGAACCACCGCCCCGGCCGGCCGACGTGGGATCTGGAGATGCACCAGGTGTATCGCGTCTCCTCGTCGCCCGACGTGGATCCCGGCTCGGTACGGCTGACGATCTCGCTGGGCGAGTTGAGCGCGGGCCGGACCTTCGCGCGAGACCTGGGCGGGCGAGACGTTACCTTCCTGCGCCTCTTCGGGCTGGACGAGGAGTCGCCGATCGACGCCCTGGATCCGGCTGCCGTGTACAAGCCGGCCTCTGAGCTCTTTCAGGAGCAACCTGTGGTCCCGGGTGTCTTCATCGTCTTTCCCACCCTGCGCCCGTTCCAGACCCCTCCGCCCGTCGAGTCGCTTCGGCTCAGCGACATCCAGACGGCGCAGATCCTCACGGGTGACGCGAATTCTGCGATCTACGAGGAGGAGGACCCCTTCTTGCGGGAGAGCGGGGGGCTCTATCGCTTGACCATCCCCTTCGAGCTGCGGAGCACGGGCGTCATCTCCTCCTTCTCTCTGGGGGCCATCGGCATCCGCGACGACTCCGAGAGGATCTTCCTGGGCGATCGCCTCCTGATTCACGGCGTCGACTACCAGATCGACTACTCGATCGGTCAAGTCACCCTCATCGAGCCCGAGGTGCTCTTCGCCACTGCGTCCGAGCCGGTCGTTCGCGCGGCGTGGGAGCAGAAGTCGATCTTCCAAGTGGCGCCCACCACGGTCTTCGGTCTCAGCGGGCGTTTGCCGGCGGGAGAGGCGGGGGGCTTCAATTTTCTCGCCCTACACCAGCGTGAGCAGACGCTGGTGAACCGCCCCCAGCTCGGTGTGGAGCCGGCCGCCATCACCCTGAGCGGCCTCGGCTTGGACTTCGACTTCTCCGCCCGAGGAGTGGATCGCCTCATCGAGCGCATCCCGTTCCTGCGAGGTGGGGGTCCGTCTCGCATCGGTGTGGAAGGGGAGGTGGCCCTCTCCTTTCCGAATCCGAATATCCGATCGGACGTGTTTCTCGACGACTTCGACGCATCCAACGAGCTCGCTCTCTCGCTCTTCTCGTACGACTGGCTCCATGGAAGCACGCCGGCCTTCCGGGACGGGGCCGAGGGCGTGCTCCCCATCGCGCTGAACGAGACGGACGCGGGCGAGCTCGTTTGGCAGCACAGTTGGAGCCTGCCTGACGCGCGTGAGGACAGCGTCGGCGTCTTCGCCGGATTCCTCCCTCAGGACGACATCGACAGGCAGATCAGCGTCCAGGGGAGTCAGGCCCGCGAGATCGGCCTGCTCTTCTCCTTCACGCCCCATCCGCAGGCTCGTGGCCAACCCTCGTGGCGGTCCATCTTGACGAGCCTCAGCGCCACGGGCCTCGACCTCAGCAAGAGCGAGTTCCTTGAGTTTTACGTTGCCGAGGGGGACTCGCTCAGCTTGGTCATCGACCTGGGGACGGTGGCGGAAGACGCTCTCTTCGTGGATGCCGAGGACCGCCTGAACGGGGTGAAGAGCAACGGGGCCCGCTGGGGCAGGGGGATCCTCGACCACGAAGCGGATCCCCGGCTCGGAGAGATCTGGAGCGAGGAAGCCGACGAGCGGGGCGTGTGGTTCGAGTCTTGTCAGGCGGAACGGGCTGCGGTCTACCTGCCCGGAGATCGGCGCGCGAGCTGCACCCGCGGCAATGGCAGGCAGGACACGGAGGACTTGGACGGAGACGGCAACCTCGATACGCTCGAGCGCTACCTGCGCTTCGTCGTGCGCCTCGACGGGTCCTCGCCCTTCCTCGCCCGCACCCGTGCGCAGACCGGTACCGACTTCCAGCTCTATCGGGTCCCGCTCCGGGGGGCGGGTGCCACCGAAGTGCCGGGAACCCTCTCCGCAGCGGACGGTCGCGCCGTGAAGCACATGCGCGTCACCGTCGCTGGGACCAGGGAGCAGCAGTTCGTGCTCACGCGCATGCGGGTCGTGGGAACGCATTGGGTCAAGCGCACGGAGTCCGGCGTGATGAGGGGAATCGTCGGTGACACGGCGAGCTTCGTGGGGCGAGCCGGGGTGGGTCCGGTCAGCCGGGTCACGGAGGGCGAGGGGTATGAAGCGCCTCCGGGCGTCATCGAGGAGCTCGATGACCCCACCGCCACCTTCGGAGGCCACGGCCTCGAGTTCAACGAGAAGGGCCTTAAGCTTGAGTACGAGGATCTTCAGTCCGGGGATCGGACCGAGGTCTTCAACCGGTTCCCGCAGCGCCCGAGGGACTTCCTCGCGTATGGGCAGCTCCGGTTGTGGGCCCTCGCGCGCGCCGGCGACTGGGGACCTGCGCAACCCGTGTCCTTCTTCGTAAAAGTCGGCGAGGACGACGAGAACTTCTACCTCTACCGGACACGGCTGACCCGGGTCGTGAGTCCGGATCGCGTGGCTCCGGGAGATTGGTTGCCCGAGATCGTCGTGGACTTCACGGAGTGGCTCGTCCTTCGGCGGCAGGCCGAGGAGGAGCTCATCGTCAACCCCCGGGGGCCAAACGATCCTCCGGTGGAGCTGTGGGCCCGCGACTCGACCTACGCCGTCGTGTTGAAGGACCGGGCGCGTGCGCCGAACCTCGCCGCCGTGCGCGAGCTTTCGATCGGCGTCTGGAACCAGTTGGGCGGGCCCACGACCGGCGAGATCTGGGTGAACGAGATGCGGCTCTCCGACGCCCTCCGCGACGTGGGTGTGGCATCGCACTTCGGTGTGGACGTCGAGGCCTCGGACGTGTGGACGACCCAGATGACCCTCACGAGTCGCGGGGCGCTCTTCAGGCAGCTTGAGGAGAACCCAACGTTCCAGGCGGATCGGGTCTTCAGCCTGAATTCGATCCTCAACCTCGAGCGTATGACACCGGCGTCGTGGGGTGTGGAGATTCCCCTGTCCGTCTCCCACGTGGAGGCCGATCAGGATCCACAATTCCTCGCACGCAGCGACGTGAGGGCAGGGAGGTTGGAGAACCTGCGGGAGACCGGATCTCGCCGAACGCGTGTCGACGTCTCGTTCCGGAAGCGGACCCCGACGGCCAACCCCGTCGTCGGCCTGCTCCTAGACGGTCTGGAGTTGAGAGCCGGATACCATTCGGTGGCCTCGAGCACGATCACGGCCGAGGGCTCGACCGAAGGAATCGACGCTCGGGTGGGGTACGGCAGGACGGTGGGGAGGCGCGACTTTGCCTTGATTCCGGGCTTCCTCCGCCCCGTGATCCGCTGGCTTCTCCCCAGGGCATTGGAGGACGAGCTCCTGGGCAGTCGCTTTCGGTGGACTCCCGAGCGCCTCTCCTTCGGTGCGTCCTATGCCAGGGCAGACCAACGGGCGTTCCGATTCGATCAGATCGTGGAAGGAGCCGGCGACAGCTTCGTTCAAGCGACGTTGTCGCCGAGGGAGTCATTGGAAGGCGCTATGGAAATCGTCTTCCGGCCGTTCCAGACGCTTACGGCCCAGGCCGACGTGGTCTCGATTCGCGACATCTTGCCCCCCGAGGAGGCCGTGACGGACACCGAGGTGCAGGCTCTTCTGGACGAGGAGCGATCCGAGCTCTTCGGCTTCGACTTCGGCTGGGAGACCGACCAGTTGCTCCGCACGCGCATGAACTACGAGCCGCGCCTCGGAGGGTGGCTTCGGGCGAACCTCGGCTGGCAGACGTACTACTCCAGCGACCGGAACGCCACTTTCGTGGATCACAGCTTCGAGCGTGGGGACACGCTCCTGGCCCTCGAGCGCAGCGCCAACGGCCAGCGAGACTTCACGGGCCAGTTCACGCTCGTCCCAAGCGCTTTGCTCGGTCCTTCCCCCGACCCATCGGAGGAGTCGGCAGGCGAAGGCCTTCTACACCGGATCCTCGGGGCCGTGGACCCGATCTCGATCACGTACCAAGACGGCATCACCTCGCGGTTCAACCGGGAGCCCGTCAGCCCCGGGTACTACTACCGGTTCGGGTTCACGGACTTGGACGGGTACCGCGTTCTCGACGCGGACACGGCAACAACGTTGACCGACCGAAGAGGGTGGACCGCTCGCTCCGCACTGCGCCTGCCTGCCGCCCTTCAGGTGGCCGTGAACTACCGGCTGAGCGAGGCCAACACCCTCGACACGAGGAGCGACCGCACGCTCAGGCGGGAAACATGGCCGGACATGTCGGCGACCGTGACCGATCTTCCGTTGCTCGGGGACCAGTCGTTGCTTCAGCGGATCACGCTGTCCGCGGGATTTCAGCGCATCCGTCAAGAGACCGAATACGGAGGCCTGGGACAGCAGCGCCGCTTCCAACAGGATGAGCGGATACCGATGGATCTGGCCGTTGTGTGGGGGGGTGGGCTTTCCACGGCCTATCGGGGCTCGCTAGTGCGGGGTGAGGGAGGGGATCCGACGGGAGACACCGAGCGTGAGCGGGAAAATCACACACTGTCGATCTCGGGGACGTTCCGGCCACCGATGACGTGGGCCGAGCGTCTCGAGCGGCCTTTGACGACTTCGGCGCTCTTCCAGTTTACCTCCGACCGTAACTGTCGCACTACAGCTGGCTCCGGGGAGTGCGTGCCGTTTCTCGACGAGCTTATCCGTAGCCTTACGGTGCGCCTCGAGACCACCGTCGCGCGAACGGACCTACGGCTTCAGCTGTCGTACACGGACCGGCGTTCCTTCGTGGGCCTGAGGTCGGGGTCCACGCAGTTCCAGTTCGGATTGTTCGGTCGCTTCATCATTGCGGACGACGCCCTCCTCCGTTGATTGCTCGGTCGTTCCGACGCCCACCGGGCGCTCCACAATCCAGTGAGCTCGACCGGTCGGTCTGCTGGCGTCCGGGGACGGGGGCCGCTTAGCATGCGGGTGGCAAGCTCCCGCTCTCTGATCCCAGGAATGAAGTCGAGATGACGGATACAATCTTCGGGCGGATCGTCCACGGCGAGGTCCCGGCTGACGTGGTCTACCAGGACGAGCTCGTCACCGCTTTCCGTGACATCGCTCCCCAGGCACCGACCCACATCCTGATCGTGCCCAACGAGGCTGTGCCGACCCCCGCCGACGTGACCGAAGCGCACGAGCCGGCCTTGGGACGCATGATCCTGGTCGCGTCCCGTCTGGCGAAGGAGGATGGGATCGACGAGGATGGCTATCGGCTCATCTTGAACTGCAGGGCGCACGGCGGTCAGGAGGTGTACCACGTGCACTTGCACCTGCTCGGCGGGCGCCCCCTCGGAAAAATGCTCCCGGAGTGAGGCTGGCGCGTGTTGTCCGGCTTGCCCTCAGCTAGCCCACCGACAATCTTCCTCGCTTTCCCACGCTAGCAGGGAGTGCACGTGGAACGTTTCGAGAACCTCGTCGCCGTCGCGCGGACCTTCATATGGGAGTGGGGCATCCCGGCCGGGGATGGCTCCATCCCCGGCGTGGTGCTCCTTCTCATCGGGGCCGGCGGGTTCCTGACGCTCCGCCTCGGGTTCATCCAGCTTCGCCACTTCGGCCATGGCGTGGCCGTTGCCACAGGCCGATACGATGATCCAGAAGATCCAGGCGACGTCTCGCACTTCCAGGCGCTCACCACCGCCTTGTCGGCCACGGTGGGCATCGGCAACATCGCTGGGGTGGCCTTGGCCATTCACTGGGGCGGGCCGGGCGCTCTCTTCTGGATGTGGGTGACGGCCGTCCTCGGCATGGCGACGAAGTACACCGAGGTGACGCTCGCCCAGCACTACCGCCACGTGCACGTCGGAGCGGACCAGCTGGTCGGCACCGTGTCGGGCGGGCCCATGTACTACATCGAGCGCGGCTTGGGACCCCGCTGGAGGTGGATGGGCGTCTTCTTCGCCACTGCCCTGGGATTCACGGCCTTCCTCACGGGCAACGCCATCCAGGCCAACACCGTCGCGGACACGATCGGCACGGCATTCGGCACAGCCCAGTGGATCACCGGTGCGGTTACGGTGGCGGTGGTGGCTCTAGTCATCCTGGGCGGGATCACGAGGATCGGCCGCATCACGAGCATCCTGGCTCCGGCGATGGCTACGGTCTACGTGCTCGCAGCGCTGGCCATCATCCTCATGAACGTCGGCCACGTCGTTCCCGCCTTCGAGACGATCTTCACCGAGGCGTTTAACCCGACGGCGGGCGTGGCCGGCACGGGCATCGGCGCTCTCCTCGTGACGATGATGTGGGGTGTGAACCGGGGCCTGTTCTCTAACGAGGCGGGACAAGGCTCGGCACCGATCGCGCATGCGGCCGCCAAGACCGACGAGCCTGTCTCGGAGGGGGTCGTGGCGCTCTTGGAGCCCTTCATCGACACCATCGTGATCGTCACGATGACGGCGCTCGTCATCATCATCACCGGCATGCACACCCAGCGGATTCCCACCGAGATCACACTTGGGGGCGGAGACCTGAGCTGGGTATCGGGAGACGCCGAGGTCGGCTACGAGCCCGTGCTCGCTCCGACCGAGATCCAGATCCAGAACGGCAGGCACGCCCCCGGAAGCTCGCCCCTGGCGGCCTGGCACGAGGTGTCCGTCGACGAGCTCTTCACGGACGAGGCGATGACGCGGCCCTTCACGGGCTCGCTGTTCCCGCAGCGGGGTGAGGGTGTGGACGCCAAAGGCAACAGCTACACGTCGCTATACGGCATGGCGGTCGAGAGTGGAGCGCCCCTCACGATGCACGCTTTCAGGGTGGGCCTGGGTCCGCTGGGCGACTGGGGACACTACGTGGTCATCCTCTCGGTCTTCCTATTCGGGATCTCCACCGCGATCTCGTGGAGTTACTACGGAGACCGGTGCGCCAACTACCTCTTCGGCGAGGGCGCCATTCGGCCGTACAAGGTCGTCTACTTGATCATGCACTTCCTCGGGGCTGTGGTCTCCCTCAACCTGGCCTGGCAGATCGGTGATGTCGCGCTCGGCATCGTCATCCTCCCGAACCTCATCGCCTTGGTCCTGCTCTCGGGCAAGGTGAAGGAGCTCACCGACAGCTACTTCGAGAGGAGGCCCTGGACGGGGTCGGGCGAGTAGCCGCCAGGGGAACACCCGCGTGAATCGGGGCGGGGGTGGCCGGCCGGCCACCCCCGCACTTCCATGTTGTATGGGCACCGCGGCTTGGAGGCAAAGCGGCCGTTGGGAGCGGCTCCGGCCGCCTCTCACGACCGCACGGAGAGCCCCGCAGGGGTCGAGGCGGGGAACGACCTTCAGGGAGCCAGGGATCATCCTTGGATCAGCCTCCCGGGGACCACGGCGCCTTCCCCGAAGCGATCACGCAAACCGTCCACAGCTTCCGTGAGGGCCCGCTCGCGCTCACCCGTGAGGGGCTCCTCGTTCTGGAACAGCGCGAGCTGCTCCGGATCGAGGCCTGGGACGAAGTTCTTCAGCCCCACCCCCAAGAGACGCGCCCGAGTCCGCCGCCGGTGACGGAGCTCCTTCAAGAGCTCACAAGCGATTGTGAACACAGCCCCATCCGTCTCCACCGGCTCGGGCAGGGTCCGTTCCCGGGACCGCGTCGTGAAGTCGCTGTCCCGCAGCTTCACAGCAATGGTTCGCGCTTGCAGGCCGGACCTGCGCATGGTCCTCCCGACCGATACGGAGAGCTTCATGAGCGCGGCCTCCAGCTCCTCGTCCGTTTCGAGGTCGGTGAAGAAGGTGCGCTCAGAGCTGATGGACTTTCGGGGCTCGCGAGGATCGACCGGAGCCGAGTCCAACCCCCGCATGCGCCGGTAGAGCCAGCGGCCACGGTGCTTGCCGTACCACTTCTGAAGCCACTCGAGCTCGACTCCCAGTGCGTCCTCGATGCGAACGAGCCCGCGCCGCTTCAGAGATTCCACGAGAGCGGGGCCGACGCCCGGGATGGCGGCGAGGTCCAGCTTCCGCATGAGCGTGGCCTCGTCGCCCTCCGGTACGATGTGCACGCCGCCGGGCTTGGCGAGTCCCGACGCGAGCTTGGCCACCATCTTCCGCGTGCTTCCGCCGACGGACACGGAGATGCCGGTCTCCTCCAAGACGCTCTTCCGGATGCGATGGGCCGTGGTGGCGAGGGCCTCGCCGAAGAGGCGGTCCGTGCCGGTCAGGTCGAGGTAGAACTCGTCGATCGAAGCGGCCTGGACGATCGGGGCGAGCCTCTTCAGGAGCTCCTTGATCTCACGGCTCTTCCGGCTGCATGCGGCCCTCGGAACGCCCACGACCATCGCATCGGGGCAGAGGCGCAGGGCCTGGGCGGTCGGCATGGCCGAGCGCGCTCCGAGCTCCCGAGCCGCATAGGAAGCTGAGGTGACCACCCCCCGACCCGTGGGGGATCCACCGACAAGGAGGAGCTCTGCTTTCCCGGCTCCCTCCGGATCTTCCAGGCGAGCGATCTGAACGTAGAATGCGTCGCAGTCGACGAGGAGAATTCTCTTGGAGGGGGCGGCGGCTCCGTCTAGGGGCATGGGGTCGCTTGCGATGGGGCCGAGGGCAGTCGTGCCGTGGAAGTTAGGCGCCACCGCCACATTTGCGAAGAGTGACGGAGCGGGGATAAGATCCGGCCTCACTGAGGCCCGCCGACGCTCTGAAGCACGGAGAATTGCGGCCTCGAGCAAACACGCTGAGCACAGGAGGCACCGATGGCATATCCGTTCGAGCTCCCGGACCTCGGGTACGATCATGCCGCACTCGAGCCACACATCGACGCCCGGACCATGGATATCCACCACGGGAAGCATCACCAGGCATACACCAACAATCTGAATGCCGCCCTCGAGAACCACCCCGACCTGCACGGGCTGTCGGGTGAAGAGTTGCTGAGCGATCTGTCCGCGATCCCGGAAGAGATCCGTGCTGCGGTTCGGAACAACGGTGGCGGGTTTGTGAACCACGCCCTCTTCTGGCGTGTGATGACGCCGGGAGGGGCTTCGGCTCCTTCAGGAGCGCTCGCAGAGGCAATGGATGCGGCCTTCGGGTCCTTCGACGACTTCAAGGCCCTCTTCCAGAAGACGGCGGGAGCACAGTTCGGCTCCGGGTGGGGGTGGCTGGTGGTCGCGCCCGGGCGCGAGCTGGAGGTGATCTCTACCGCCAACCAGGACAATCCAGTCTCTGGGGGCTCCACGGCTATCGTCGGCGTCGACGTCTGGGAGCACGCCTACTATCTGAACTACCAGAACCGGAGGCCCGACTACCTGAGCGCGTGGTGGAACGTCGTCAACTGGGACGTGGTCTCTGCCAACTTCGCCTCGGTAAGCGAGGGCTGACCGCCCGGCCCCTGGCTCCCATCGACGACCGCAAGGAACCGACCCTCTCGGGCTGCTGCGGGTGGCCGCGATCTCGGCTGGGAGGATGGAGGGTCGGTCCCGACCCAAGGCCGTCGAGGAGCGGAAGCCGCCGCCGGGACTCCCTGTTGGCTCTCCCTCCCCTGCGAGCGGCAGGCTTGTGTGAGCGACTACATATGTTTACACATGGAGAGGGACGACGGGAGGGGGCGTGAGCGGATGTCGCGAAGTCGACAAGGCAGAAACGTTGGGACGATCGAGCCTCCTGATAGCGCTCGCCGCGCTGTCCCTTCTCGGCGCGAGTGAAGCTGAGGGCCAGAGCCTCGGCGGCTCCGAGGCCTCCGTGAGCCGGAGCCATCGGCAGGCTAGGAGCCACGACTTCACCTTCCTCGCCACGCCCGGGCAGGTCCGGCGGTTTGCCGACGCCGGATACCTGGTCCGGGTCCGGCCGAATCGCGACTTCACTCTACATGGCGTCTCCTTTCCCTACGCTCGGCCCGAGGTGCGCACGTTCATTCAGCGGCTCAGCAGCCAATACCGGCGAGCCTGTGGCGAGCAACTGGTCGTCACGAGCCTTACTCGGCCCTCGACCCGCCAGCCGAGGAACGCCTCGCCGCTTTCCGTGCACCCCACGGGCATGGCCGTCGACGTGCGGAGGAGCCGCAGCCCGTCGTGCCGGCGCTGGCTTGAGAGCACGCTCCTCTACCTTGAGAAGGCGGGCGTGCTGGAGGCGACCCGAGAGCGAGCGCCGTCGCACTATCATGTGGCGGTTTTCCCGCGCCAGTACGGTGGATACGTGGAGAACCTCCTCGCTCGCTCGCGCTTCGCGAATCAGGTCGCGAGCTCCGTGCGATACACGGTCCGCAACGGAGACTCGCTCTGGACGATCGCCCGACGCCACAGCACCACCGTCTCGCGCCTCCGGACGGCGAACGGACTCCGGGGAAGCCGGATCTTCGCCGGACAGGTGCTGACGGTCCCGTCGAGGTGAAGGGTTGACCCAAGACCCGCCGGAGAAGATCCGGCACAGGGTCATCCCAACCGCTGCCGCCAACGGCGTGCAGCGGTATCAGCTTCTCACCTCGCTCGTCGTTCCGCGGCCCATCGGATGGGTCTCCACCAGGGGAAAAGACGGGACGCTCAACATTGCGCCCTTCAGCTTCTTCGCGGCCATCTCGGCCTCGCCGATGCTCGTGAGCCTTTCGATCGGAACGAGGCGCGGCATCGCGAAGGACTCGCTCCAGAATATTCGGGACCAGGGGGCATTCTGCATGAACGTGGTCACGGAGAGGCAGCTCGATGCGGTGAACCGGACGGCGGCGAACCTTCCTCCCGATAGGGACGAGTTCGCCCTTGCGGGCCTACCGGTCGGGCGGGCGGAGTCGGTCGAGGCCCCCTATGTGGCCAACTGCCCCGCAGTCTTCGAGTGCCGGACGTTCAAGGAGGTGGATCTGGACGGCACCGGGAGCCTGATCATCGGTGAAGTCATGGCTGTGCGATTGGATCCGGCCCTTCCCGTCATCGAAGGGACAGCGTTCGTGGACACGGAGGCGTTGAGACCGGTGGGACGGCTCTGGGGCCCCGCCTACACGCTGCTTGGAAAGGTGCAGATCCTCGAACGTCCGTAGTGGCGTCCGAGGAAGCGGCCGGCGGGAGAGCCTACTCCGCCCAGAGATCCACGGGCTCGAAGGCTTCGACGTCCACCAGCCCCAGGTCCGTGATCTTTAGCGTCGGGATGACCTCGAGAGCCAGGAAGGACATGGCCATGAAGGGGTCGTGAAGGGGTGATCCGAGCGTCCGGGCCGCCTCCACCACCTCGTCGAGCGAAGTCCTGATCTCCCCGATGGACGCCTCCGACATGAGCCCTCCTACCGGCAGGGCTAGCGACGCCAGGACACGATCGCCGTCGGCGACGACCAGGCCACCCCGAAGTTCCGCGATCGCCCTCACGGCGCTGCGCATGGACGGGTCGTCGCCCCCGATCACGATAATGTTGTGATGATCGTGGGCCACGGTGCCCGCGATGGCTCCCCTCCGAAGCCCGATCCCAGTGACTAGGCCGAGGCCCACGCGTCCGCTACCGCTGTGACGCTCCACGACGGCAATCTTGAGAAGATCCCGGCGGGCGTCGGCCACCACCTCGTTCTTGGCGGTGGTGGGTGTCACGACTTCGGTGCCCGTAACGATCTGGTCGGGAATCGCCCGGATCACCCGCACCCGCCCTGCCTGCGTGGGGATCGAGAAGTCGACAGCGTCGTCCCGGACCGCCATGGAAGGCGCCGGTGGAGGAGGGCGGTCGGCCGCCGCCGGCCACAAGGCCCTTCCCCCCTCCGCCACGAGCGTCCCGCCCGAGAACACCGTTCCAGCCTGGAGCTCGTCGAGCGACGAGACGACGACCAGGTCGGCACGGCGCCCGGGCGCGACGGCCCCGCGGTCGTGGAGCCGGAAGTACTCTGCAGGGTTCAGCGTGGCGAGCCCGATGGCTTCGACCGGATCAACGCCCTCAGCGATGAGCGTCCTGAGCATGTCGTCGATACCGCCCTTGTCCAAGAGGTCGGCCGGCTGCCGATCGTCCGTGCAGAGAGCGATCCGGCGTCGAGAGCTCGGGGACAGGGCGGGAAGGAGCGCCAACAGGTTCCTGGCGTTGGTAGCTTCACGGAAGAAGACCCAGAGTCCGCGACGCAGCTTCTCCTCGGCCTCTTGGGCGGTTGTGCACTCGTGGTCGGACTGCGGGCCGGACGCTACGTAGGCGTTCAGCGCCTTTCCGCTGACTCCTGGCGCGTGTCCGTCGACTACGCGGCCGCTGAACGCGGCGAGCTTCTCAAGTACCTCGGGAGCCCCCTGGATCACGCCGGGATAGTTCATCAGCTCTGCGAGGCCCAGCACCCGTGGGTGGTCGAGCGAGGCGAGGTCCTCCGCTCCCAGCACCGCTCCAGCCGTTCCCATTTGGGTCGCTGGCACGCAGGAGCTCGCCATCACGAAGGTCGTGAGCGGCAGCCCCTCGCTGGCGGCGAGCATGTAGCGGATGCCTTCGAGCCCGTGCACGTTCGCGATCTCGTGGGGATCGGAGACCACGGTCGTCGTGCCGCGGGGCACGACCGCTCGGGCGAACTCTGGTGGAGTGGCCAGGCTGGACTCGATGTGCACGTGAGCGTCGATGAAGCCGGGGAGCACGAACTGCCCGGCCAAGTCGACGGTCTCTTCGGCGTCGTAGCCCGGACCGACGCCGGCGATCCAAGGACCGGAGAGGACGACGTCCGTCTCCTCCACCTCTTCCGTCAACACGTTCACGACGCGCCCGTTCGTCAGTCGAACGTCCGCGGGGCGATCCCCTCGTGCTACCGCTAGCAAGGTCGGAAGATCGATCATGCGGCAATATACCCTCCCGGATCCCGGCTGCACGGGCCGGCGTCGCACACCCCGGGCGTCGCAGCGCTCGGGCTTCGGGGCCGAGCATCTGAGCCCGAGCATCTGAGCCGAGGACCTGATCCGAGCATCTGAGCCGAGGATCTGGAACAGACTTCGGCCCGCGCCTCATCACGCCGGACGGGGAGCGGGTTGGGGCTTGCGATCGTCGACCGAGCGGTCAAGGCTCCAAGAGGCGTGCTCTTCATCGAGGAGCGGAGCCACCTTGCTCTCGCTACTTGCCGGGCTCCGAGGCTGGGATGCCTGTGCGGATGGAGGGTGCGGAATCATGAGCAGCGGCTACCAGTGATTCTGCCGGTCGACGCTGGGGCCGGCATTCTCGGTGCGCCGCAAATTCGCGCCCGTGGCGAGGGCTACGACGTCGTGCGCGCCCGGGCGGGAAGCCCTCGAGGCACCCGCCAGAGCGGCACTCCGACAGCGCGCTCACCGACATTTGTACGCTCGGGCCCCGAGATCGAAGTCTGATGTTCGCGACCCCACCGCCTCGGGTTGGCGCGGCGGATACCTTTACTTCCGGGCCTCGACGGGCACGCAACCACTGAGGACTCGAACGGCATGACAGCTCCCAAGTTCCGCGAGCGGGACCCCGAGACCTACGACGACCTCCCCTGGGATCGCGTGAAGCTCTCGGTCGTCGTTCCGGCATACAACGAGGTCAGCACCGTAGAGAAGCTGCTCCGGCGCGTACGGGAGGTGCGGCTGCAGCTCGAGGTGATCGTGGTCGACGACGGGTCCACCGACGGCACCCGCGAGCTGCTTCAGGAGCTGGACAAGGAAGGCCTCATCGACGTTCTGGCGTTTCAGGAAGTGAACCGGGGAAAGGGCGCCGCGCTGAGGGTGGGCTTCGCACGGGCTACGGGAGACATCATCGCCGTCCAGGACGCGGACCTGGAATACGACCCGCACGAGCTCCCCATGCTGATGGCGCCGATCGTGGCCGGAAAGGCCGATGCAGTGTATGGCTCACGGTTCCTCGGAGGCCCTCGCCGCGTGCTTTTCTCTTGGCACGTGGTGGGGAACCGGTTCCTGACGCTGCTGAGCAACATGCTTACCGACCTGAACCTCACCGACATGGAGACATGCTACAAGGTCGTGTATGCAGATCTCATGAAGCGTCTCCCGTTGAGCGCTAACCGCTTCGGATTCGAGCCTGAGGTGACAGCACGTCTCGCCCAGGCCCAGGCCAGGATCTACGAGATGCCGATCAGCTACGACGGCCGATCGTATGCGGAGGGCAAGAAGATCGATTGGAAGGACGGCGTCGCCGCCATCTACCATATCCTACGCGCGAATTCGATCAGGCCCGGCGTCGAAGCTTGGCAGCCGCCTGAGGTCCAGCCGTGGGAGCGCCGCCCACCGTCCGACGCGGAACGCCCGACTGTAGTGTCCGGGCGCGAGGACGGGCATGGAGCCGTGCGGGGGGCGGATGAGAATGCCATCGCCGGCCGCGAGGACGTACCCGCAGGGCGCGAGTCGGAGTCCTCCGATCCAGAATGATCCGTGGCTGGGAGGACAACTTCGGAGCCGAGCTGCCGGGGCGGCGTCGGTCGCGTACGAGGGATGTCAACGCAGCTCCCAACCACCTTCTCGTCCGCTCGCCAGCCGCGGAGGGGGATGGGCCGAGCCGGCGACGGCGAGAGCCGTCAGTGGGAAGCAACGGCTCTGGCTGGGCCAGGCGTAGGAAGACTCCCAGGCGGACGGTTGCAGGCGCCCTCGCGGCTTTCGGCAGGCCCAAGAAATGCAACCGCATGCAGAATCCCTGGATCCATCCCCGGGCGTTTCCCGCGGGGAGGTATAGAAGAGACTTGTAAAACCTTGTGTCGCATGCAATTATGCGGTGTGCTCCCGTGTCGGACCCAGGGTTTGCAGTTCCAGGGAGACACCTTCACCAAGGCAGCGCCACCAATCATTCGGAGAATCTGAGATGCGGGACGACCAGGGGTTTACGCTGATCGAGCTCCTCATCGTGGTCGTGATTGTTGGAATCCTGGCGGCCATCGCTATTCCGAAATTGTCGACGACGCGTGAGGCGACTTACTTCGCGGCCATGAAGTCCGACCTGCAGAGCCTGGCCAATCAGCAGGAGATTTACTTCGCCGAAACGTCCGAGTATACGCCGAGCACGACCTCGCTCGACTTCGTTGCGTCTGAGGGCGTCACCGTGACGATCGCTGCCTCGGCTGACGGTTGGTCGGCGTCCTCGACGCACGCGGCTTTGGCGGCGACCGAGGGTTGCTCCATTTACTACGGCTCCGGCACCGCACTCACGGTGGGTACCGTGACGCCGAAGAGCCCCGGTGAGGTGGCCTGCACCCAGTAACGCCGGCTAGGGATCATTGTCCCCGGCTCAGCGAGTTCATGGTGAAGCTCCAGCGCCACGACAACCTACGCATCCGCTTGTGCGGGGCCGCCGCCGCGGCCGAGCGCCCCAGAGCTTTCGGCGGCGGACCCCGGATCAGGCTGGTAGGATGCGTCAGCTCCGTGAGCACACCGTGAGATGCTTCAGGGATACTTCGGCAGGACGCCGGTAAGTACCTTGAAGAGCAGCGTCAACGCCAGGTTCGAGCGCACCAGTGCGCCCGGCAACACGGTGACGGCCCGTACGCTCCGCCGGGAAATCTTGACTTGCTGCCCGTCCCGGAAGGCTGGCGTTGCGTGAATGCGGCGTAGCGTCAACACGGCCATCCCCAAGGCCCACAGGCAGAACCGGCGAATGCCGCCTTCTCGCGCCGGGATAAGCTGGATGTAGCGCAACGCGTTGCCCAAGTGCCCCCGCGCAACACCCACCAGAGTGGCCAGGCCGTTGGCGAACCGGGGGTCGTAGTGGTCGACCGAAAGGAGCTCCAGGTCGAACCCCGCGTCCGAAAAGACGTCACGCGGAAGCCAACATGCGCCGCGCTGGTGATCGTTCCATACATCCTTGAGAATGTTGGTCATCTGCAGCCCCTGGCCAAACGACACCGACAATTGGAGCAGTTCGTCACGGTGCGCGTGGATTTCGGTGGCATAGTCGCAGAATAGCTCGGTGAGCATCTCGCCCACCACGCCGGCGACGTGGTAGCAGTAGCGGTCGAGGCGGGCCAGATCGGGCAGGCCGTGGGGCGTTGCCTGCACCTGGAATTCGGTCATTCCGTGCGCCATGATTCGCACGCAACGTGTGAGCGCCTCGCGCTGCACAGGCTTGAATCCGTGCGTGATGCGGACGACTCGGGCGGCGTTGGCAATCAGATCGTGCTCGCTCGAGGTCGTCGATGACGACAGCTCAGCGCCGAGCTGGTGCGCGAACAGGTCTGCACTGACCCCTCCGGCCACGACGTCGACGAACCGTTCCGCGAGCGCATGCTTCTGAGTGGCGGAGAGCGCGGTTTCGTCCTCAATGGTGTCCGCAATCCGGCACAGGAGGTAGGCGTTAGACACCACGTCGCGGAGCTCGTCGGGAAGCTCCGGAATCGTGAGCGCAAAGGTGCGGGATACCTCCGGGAGGATTGCGGTCTGGTAGGCAAGATCGCTGTCCGTCATTTCGTTCCAGGGGGGCCCCATCTAGGATTAGCCGAAGAAATTACATGAACTGGCCGAGCGAACGCCTAGGCGCTAGAGCCACCGATCGCAGTCAGCCTCTCGCCCAGCTTGCTTGGCTGATGTCGCAAGAGGGCTTCTGCAACCTGATCCGAGTCTCGCGCTCCATGCGTAGCTGCTTGTTCTCTCTTTCGCAGCCGCGCCCGAGTTCCTCACGCTCCTGGGTGGTTGGCCCGTCGGTGCCTCGCCCTTCATCCCCGCTTGGCCTGCACCACCCGATTGCGGATCGGCTGGGCTGACGGGGGATCACACCTCGTAGGCTCTGATTACGTCGAGCATGGCCTGTTCATCTTCGTTCCACGCCTCCTGAATCATCCGCAACGCTGCCGTGGCGGTCGGGGCCTGCCGGGCGAGCGCGCGGTTCTGCGGAAGCAGCAGCCCCCCGGCGGTCGCACGATCCAGGAACCGGAACAGGTGGTCGTAGTAGCCGTCGAGGTTGGCGAAGCAGCACGGCTTCTCGTGCATCTCCAGCGGCCGCTGCGACCAGCACAGGGCTTCGAAGATCTCTTCCAGCGTGCCGAACCCGCCGGGCAGGGCGATGCAGCCCTGCGACAGCTGCTGCATCAGGTGCTTGCGCTCGTGCATCGTGTTGACTTCGAGGAGCTTGCTGAGTCCCTCGTGGGCGAGTTCCTGGTACGACAGCTGCCGGGGGACCACACCGGTGACGAAGCCGCCGCCCTCCAGCACGGCACCCGCCAGCACGCCCATCAGTCCGACGCTCGCGCCGCCGTACACCAGCCCGATGCCCTCGTCCGCAATCAGTCGCCCGAGGGCATCGGCCTCGTCGATGTAGCGCTGCTCCCGCCCGAGGTTGCCGCCCAGGTAGACGCAGACGCTCTTTCCAGTGGGCGGCCCCGCGACTCCGGGGCGGTTCTCGCCCGCGTCCAATGCTCCAGCGTCCGACATCCCGTACGTCCCCTTCTAGTCCTGCTTCCTAGTCCAGCTCCGGCACCAGCACGAACTCGGGGTAGGCGTCGATGCCCAGCTCCGCGACGTCCTAGCCCATCTGCTCAGCCTTCAGTGTTGCCGCATAGGGGTCCTGAATGCCTACGCCGAGCGCCTCGGGTGCCGGGCCATTCCGTCAACACCGGACAGTCGCTCACAAGTCAACCCAGTCACCCCTGCACAATCAAGAGGCATCTCCTGACTTGGGATGTCTGGCCCGAACCGGGAACGATTCTATTGGCCTGCCAAGGGATTCACAAGAAAGTAGGCGGTCTAGCCCGGTCAGACAGGCGGATGGAATCCGTCCCCTAGACGACGAAGTGCCTGGTTGCTGCGTCGGAGCTGGTAGGCGCTCGGGTTGGCTCCCGTTCTGGGGAGGTGCCCACCATAACGAATCGAGAGGTACTGGCCCCCGCTAGCTCGCCTAGTGCCTGAAGATGCGCCTGCGGGAAGGCATCGATGAAGAAGGCCGCATCCAGGAAACTGTGCGGGATCGTGGTCATGTCCGCCGGCCGCATGGCGCGCCCGTGACGCACACTCCTGCGTCCGTGAGACACCCCAACGGGCACAGGGGATTGGCGTCTGTCGGGGATGCAGGCCTCTTGACCCGCAGAGCGGCGATAGGCCGATGCTGTCGGCCACGGCGGGCCACATGCCCGAAGCATGCCAGATCAGCGGATTCGCCTAGGTTGTGCCCATCAGAGACGTGCGGGGAGCCCCGGCTGGCCGAGGCTTGACGGCTCTACGGACCGCCGGCCCCCGACCTTTCCCGCTCTGCGTGGCACCGAGCCTTGTCCTGTACCCAGGCCCTTGCTAGAGTTGCGCAGCTCCTTAAAGGGGAAAGATCATTGGCGATGAGAGATGAACTGCGCGTCTCGTTGTCACCCACGCCGTCCGCAGTGCGCGGCCTGGCGCAGATGGTAGAGGAGTTCGGCGAGGCCAACAAGCTGCCGGTGCCGAAGATCTACATGATCAACTTGGCCGTCGACGAATTGATCAACAACACGGCGAGCTACGGCCTTCAGGGCGTCACCCGACCGAAGATCGAGATCGCCCTGCAAGTCAATAGCACTGTCTTGGTGCTAACCATGGTGGACAACGGCCAACCGTTCGATCCGACGCAAGACACGAACCCCGACCTGTCGTCGGTGGTCGATGATCGGCCGATCGGAGGCCTGGGGCTGCATCTGGTCAAGGCGTTTGCCGACCGGATAAAGTACGAGTACGTGGACGGCAAGAATCGGCTGACGCTGGAACACGATCTCACGCCGGATGCAGCGTGAAGCGCCTGGCGTAGCAACGAGAAGGGTGCATCGCATGGACATCGAAGTCGCGGAGGAGCGGAACGCCGAGGTGTTGGTGCTGTCTCCCATCGGACGGCTCGACAGCGGAAACGTGCGCTCGTTCGAGTCGGTCGTCATGGATCACGTAAGCAGCGGAGAGCGGCGCGTGGTCGTCGACTTCAGCCGTCTCGACTTCATCAGCAGCGCGGGCATGCGGGTGCTCCTCATCGCAGCCAAGGCGCTGAAGGCGGGCGAGGGAACGTTCGTTCTCTGCTCCATGAAGGAGCACATCGAGGAAGTCTTCAAGATCAGCGGCTTCAGCCAGATCATCCCCATCAAGGACTCTCGCGAAGCAGCCCTCGCTGCCGCCTCCTGACGGGGAGCGGAACGCTTGACCCAAACCGCTGAGATCCCTGCTCTCTTCGCCCCCGGTTCGGCAGTAAACTCGAGCTGTTATCGAGCAACACCGCGACATCCTGCGCCACGCGCCCCAGAGTCTCCAGTCTTTCGTGAATGAGGCGACCACAGAACCGGCGTGGTCCGACCGCTCAGTTGGCCCATCACGGTTGCCGCGTGTTTCTCCGCAGCTCCGACCAGTCCCTGGCGGCGTTCGCCGCTGGTGCCATGGTGAACGGCTTTACCACCAACGATCAGCAAGTCGTTCGCCCTCACGGGAAGGATGATCCACAGTGGTGTTCGGAGGCTGAAGCAGAGCCTCCGCCACCTGCTGGACATCTTCCTTCCGTCTGGTGTCGAGCCGTCCGCGGACGGCTGGAAGCTGACGGTGCGCATCCGCACGCTCTACGCAGAGAGGGTCCGGGCGCTAGTGTCCCGTTTGAAAAGTTGCGTGTGATAATGAGCTCGCTAGTCGGCGGTGCCGATCAATGATCGAGCGGGCGCTTGGGGTCCACGTGAACGGCTTTGCGGACTCCTCATTGTGGACTTTGATGAAGCGATGGATTTCGTCCCGCAGCTCCTCGACGCTGGTAAAGACGCCTCGGTGCAGAGAGCGGCGTTCGAGCTGGGAGAGCCAGCTCTCCACGGTGTTCAACCAAGAGGCGCTCGTGGGTGTGAAGTGGAGATGAAAACGAGGGTGCTTCTCCAACCAGGCCAGGACCTCTTTCGTGCTATGAGTGCTGCTGTTGTCGAGAATGATGTGAAGATCAAGATCAGGGTCGGTGTGAGCGTTGATCTGACGAAGGAAGGCGAGGAACTCCCTGGCTCGGTGTCGGCGGGTGACGCGACCGATGACCTTGCCCGTCGCCAAGTCAAAGGCAGCATAGAGGCTGCGGGTACCGTGGCGCGTGTAGTCATGGGTCCGACGCTCGACCTGACCCGGCCGAAGAGGGAGCATGGGTTGGGTGCGGTCCAAGGCTTGGATCTGGGTCTTCTCGTCCACCGAGAGCACCATGGCGTTGTCCGGAGGATCGAGGTAGAGCCCCACCACGTCCTGGACCTTCTCGGCGAAGTTGGGATCGGTGCTGATCTTGAACGAGCGTAACCGGTGGGGCTTGAGATCGGCGCCGCGCCAGACTTCGCGGACCTGATGCACCGTCACGCCCGCATACTTGGCCATCAGGCGGAGGCTCCAGTGAGTGGCCTCGCGGGGAATCCTTTCGACGGTCATGCTCAGGATCTCACGAGCCTTCTTCTTCGGAAGGGACCGCGGCCGTCCGGGCCGAGACCGGTCCTGGAGGGCCTCGAGTCCCTCGCGCTCATATCGGCTGCGCCATCGATAGACCGCGTTGCGCGACAGACCCAGCCGCTCGGCGATCTCGGTGGAGGTCTCTCCGTCGGCGAACCCCAGAAGAATCGGTAATTGTATACTTGACGCAAGGACAATGAGATTGTAGCATGGAGCGATGCGGAAGATCGGGGCGGTCGTGCTGATGGAAGTGGTCATCGGGGCAGTCGGGCTGTTCATTGAAGAACGATTCGCGGTGCCCGGCGATGTTCTGTGGGCTGGTGTGGCTATCACGGGGATGGTCGGCATCGTATTGCTCTACAGCCCAGAGATCATTAGACGAGTCACGGTCTCGCGTCCAGAGAACCCGGGGGACGAGTCTCCTCCCCCACCATATCCCATCTCAACCACATGGATAAGTGGGAAAGAGGCCTTCGAGATGGTGCGTCGCTCAACACTGGTGAATCCGCCTCCGAGTTGGTCCGATGATCTGCTGAAGCCTGAATGGCGTGATATTCAGCAATACAAGAAGGCGCGAGCCTCCGAAATGGCGTCGATGCATCTGGGGGATTTCAGGATAGAGTACCCTGACGCCGTACGTGAGGGTGAAGATGGTCGCGAATATGGGGCACAGACGCTTGCTTGGTGGATCGGTGAGAAGATTACCGTAGAGGACTATGAGGGCTAGAATTTTTCGGTATGGTGCCGGATCGCGAGGGCTACGTCCGATTCAGCGTCACCACGCCCCCAGTAACCGGCTCCCCGTACCAGAAACAGTAGAAGGTGCCGGAGATGGTCGTGACATCACTGCTTGCGCTGCCTTTGTACTCGCATTGTACAACGTCTGGTGGAATGACGATCTCGAAATACACGTCGACGGTGGGATGGGAGTACTTGCCGTTCAGGCTGCCGGTGAGAGAAGTCGAGCCGAGTGCCGGATTGTTGGTCGAGTAGTTGCCGGTGAGCTCGCCGTTGGTGTCGGTGATATGAAGCGTCCAAAGGGCGGAGTTGCCACCGCCTGTGGATGTCCCCGACCAAGTGCCGGTGAGAGTGGGAGGCTCCGACGCGAAGGGGAGTTTGTCGCAACCCGTGATGGGCAGGAGAAGGACGAGAAGGAAGACGGCGCGAGTCATGAGAGGTCTCCGCGTGAGGGTGCCGGGCCATTGGCACCAACACGCAGGAAAGCGGAAAGGCCCTGCCTATTCGCCGGAGGCCGGGGAGCTACCCCTGCCTCATGGATCGGTTGTTGTATTCAGCAGGTAACCCGACTCGGGTACCTGCGTGCTGTGCCAAGCGCCAACGGTATATCCCGACGGCGCACGGCGCAAGACAGCTTAGGCGAGCTTCAGGGAGTTTGGGTCCATACAGGCAAACGGGACGAGGGCCACCCGAGCGACGAAGGTACTGGACGTTGCGACATCGGCCAGGGTAACCGTGACTCTTGCGAGCCAACTCTTCAAGCGGTTACCCTGGAGCTACAGGGTTGTTGTGTACCGATCCAATTCCTTCTGAATTGGGTTGGTTTTCATAGGGCCTCACCTCCTTCGGGATCAAGCTCCCTTCGTCGCTCGAGTGGTGAGGTTGGCTCTCGGCGGATTCCCCTCCGCCGAGAGCTTTCTCTTGTCTTGAATCTAGGCGACCAGATCCCGGTATGCGAGCGGGTTCGTGTCCATGATCCTGCGGAGCGTGTCGCGGAAGATCGAGGGGTTGCCGCGGTTGTTGAACCGCCATTCCAGCTCTTCCAGATAGCGGTCCATGTGCTTGGCGCTCATCTTGTGGAAGGTGCCGACAATGGAGCGCTTGAAGAGGCTCCAGACTCCTTCGATGCTGTTGGTGTGTACGTCGCCGATGACCCATTCCTCGGCAGAGTGGTTGACGGTTTCGTGGCGCGTGTCCTCGTCGCCGATCCCGATATAGCTCTTGAGGTCGTCGGTGTAGATCGCTTCCGCCTCATCCTTTACGGTACGCTGGATGAACTCGTGGAGAGTTTTCCTCTTGATGTTGGGGATGCGCTGGATGCGAACGCGGCCACCGCGCTCGATTGCCCCGGCGACCCAGTGCTTGTTGTCGCGCCAGTTCCCGCCCTGGCTTTTGCCGCCCACCATCGTCTCGTCCACTTCGATGACACCGACCAACGTGGGGCCGCTGAAGGGGTCGTTGCCCATCGCCTCGCGGATGCGGTGGCAGAGGAACCAAGCCGTTTTGTAGGTGACGCCGAGGGTGCGGTGAAGCTGATGGGCGCTCATGCCCTTCTTCGACTCGCACATGAGGTAGATGGCGAGGAACCATTTGCGGAGCGGAAGATGGGAGCGGTGCATGATCGTCCCGGCCGTCACGCTGAACCGATAGTCACACGAAGAGCAACGCCACTGATCGCGGTTCTCCACTTCATCAACGTCGGTATCTCCGCACCGCACACAGGCCACCCCAGACGGCCAGCGAATCCGCTCCAACGCGTCTCGGCACTTCTGCTCGTTATCGTACTTGTCAATCAATGAAACAAGGTTGATAGAAGTCATGGCTCAGACCCCCGGAAAGAAGCGACGGCGTAAGAGGACGGTCCCCCGAAACATCGGGGAACGGACAGACCGCGAGATCATGGATGTCGTCTTTGGCAAACGGATTATGAAGCAAGTAGACCGTGTGCTCGAAGACCCAAAGAACCGCGATGCATCGTCCATGCAATCAAAATAACAGGGCGGGGCTTGTGCGTCAAGTATACAATTACCGAAGAATCTGTGCGCGCTCGGCAAGCTTCTTGGGCGTGTTGCCTGCTCGCAACCACCCTTCGAGCTCCTCCCGGTCCCGCTTGCTAACAACCGTTTCCTTCGGCGGTCTGGCCATAGACTACAATCTACGGCTCACTTTCTGTTATGCAAGCTTATTTATCGAACAGGACACTAGTCGACCAGTCGTCGAAGGAATGGGAGCATGACGCATGGGGTATGCCGCCAGCGCGCACATCTGGCCCTGGCTTCGGCTGCGTTCTCCGCCCGGCTGATCCCGTTAGCCGAGCAGCTCGGCGCGAGAATCGATAACGACGACGAGCGCGAGGCAGAAGCACTCCGGGTGTTTGAGATTGGCACCACCTGTGAGCCGCCGCCGGACGGAGACGCGATCGCTAGTACACGTGGACATAAATACAATGACGTATATATAGACTGGCACTTGCGGGCGTGAGTCGCCATCTTTGGATCTGACCAAGGAGGCGAGAAATGCCCAGATCCAGCCCGTACGTCATCGCGTTGACCCCCAAGGAGCATAGTGTGCTGGAGGCCAGAACCCGTCGATATACGTTACCGTACCGTGACGTGATGCGCGCCAAGATCGTGCTGCTGGCCGCCGAGGGACTCGAGAACAAGGAGATCGGAGAGCGCCTCGACATGCCCCGGCCTGTCGTGAGCAAGTGGCGAAAGCGCTTCTTCCTCGAACGACTCGCGGGACTCGAGGACCGGTCGCGCGGCGGTCGCCCGCTGGCCTTTTCCCCCTCGGGTGGTCGCTGAAGTGAAGGCCCTGGCGTGTGAACTCCCCGCCAAGCTGGGGCTGCCCTTGTCGCGCTTCAGTCGCTCGGAGCTGCGCCGCCATGTGCTGGCCGCGGGGATCGTCGCCAACATCAGCGGGGTCACCATCTGGCGGTGGCTGCATGAGGATGCGCTGCGTCCCTGGAGTCGGCGGAGTTGGATCTTCCCGCGCGATCCGGAGTTCGCGACCAAGGCGGGACGCGTCCTCGACCTCTACCACCGGCGCTGGAACGGCCGTGCGCTCACCGGGGGCGAATTCGTCATCAGTGCCGACGAGAAGACGCAGATCCCGATCCGGAGTCGGCTTCACCCGATCACCCCACCGGCCCCGGGCCGCGTCACTCGCGTCGAGCACGAGTACCGGCGTCATGGCGTCTGTGCGTACATCGCCGCCTGGGACGTGCACCGCGCCCGGCTCTTCGGCGAAGTCGTCAGCAAGATCTCCATCGTCGCCTTCGACGCGCTCGTCGCCAAAGTGATGGCCCGAGAACCCTATCATTCGGCCAAGCGCGTCTTCTGGATCGTCGACGGCGGCACCATCCACCGCGGCCAGCGTGCCGCCGACCGTCTCCAGGCACAGTTCCACAATCTCACCCTGGTGCACCTGCCCACGCACGCGAGCTGGATCAACCAGATCGAGATCTACTTCTCGATCCTGCAGCGCAAGGCCCTTACGCCCGCTCACTTCACTTCCCAAGACGAGGTCGCCGACCGTATCCTCGGCTTTCAGCAGCACTACCAGCAGATCGCCTCCCCCTTCCAATGGAAGTTCACCCGACAGGACCTCACCCGTCTCATGGCCCGCACGCCCGGGTCCGCGACGCCCTCACTTGACCATGCCGCATGAGTATACGTCATCGAACTTCTGTACCGGTGTACTAACGGTAGCGTAGAACGGTGGCGACGTAACGGTCCGGCGGCGAGCAGGTCATCGTCTCGGACACCTTGCGATGGCCCGAGCAGGGGTGCGGGCACCTGCGACGTACTTGGCGGATCGGACGGAGTCTCTATCTGCCGAGACATGGGCTACGCGATTCGCCGCTTGCGTGCCCAACCCAGCGCCGAACTCGCGGCGATTGCCATCACGGCGGCCAGGACGTTGAACAGCATGTCGATGGGGTCAAAGACGCGGCTGGGCAAGAACAGCTGGATGCACTCGTCGATGAATCCAAGCAGGGCGGTCACCAATACCGCCAGCAGAGCCGGTGCGGGGACCTGGCGGCCCTGGCTCACTCGCTCCGTCAGAGCTTCGTGGACGAACAGGGCGACCACACCGTACTCGATCAGGTGCGAGCGCTCCGTCGGGATCGACATGCGTACAAACACCAGGAGGTAGACGGCTGCGATCCCTAGGGCGACGCCGATCTCGGCCCCGCCCGGCCGTGTCTTCAGCCCTTGCGTTGCGACGGTCGCGAGGACTAGGAGGCAGCAGAGGGCGAAGAGGCCCACGCCCAATCCAGTCTCGCCCAGCACTCCCAACAGCGTCCGCGCCAGGCCGAGCGTGGAGTAGATCGCCGCCACAACGGCCAAGGTCCAGGCCCAGAGGCGCCGTTCACGTTCGGAGGTGAAGGGAGACAAGGAGGGTATCAGCTGCCTTCCAGCTATGGCCGCAGCGGTCTAGAGGTCCCGCCGCCACGAGACACCAACGGCGAACCGAGTGGCTCCTCGGGGATAGCGCTCCGCATCAGGGACTTCTCATGACCGGCGTCTTGAGCTCAACACGCAAACGCAGAAAGATAGGCGGAGCCCCGTCTTTGGCCAGGATCAGTCTTGTCCAACGACAAGTGAGGCTGAAGGGCGGGGCGCAACGATCATGGGGGTATGATCGTGAACCTCTCGCTCGACCAGATTCGGACCGTGGACCAGATGCGGGCGTTCGTGGAGGGCGCCGATCGGGCCGAGAGCACCCACCTCGACCGCGACGGGGCCTACGCCCTCATCACCGTGGCGGTGGAGCGGGTCCTCTACCCACGCCTCGGGAGGGCTGACAAAGGGACGGTTCTGCGCTTCCTCGAGAAGGCCACGGGCCTCTCCCGGGCACAGATCGATCGCCTCGTCCGGCAGCATCGCCGGACCGGCCACATCCGGGACCACCGCAACAAGCCCCCGGCAAGGCCCTTCCCTCGCCGCTACACGCCGGCAGACATCGCGCTCCTGGCCGAGGTCGACGAGGCCTACGGTCAACTCTCCGGCCCCGCCACCAAGGAGATCCTGCGGCGCATGTACGAACTCCACGGCGACGAATGCTTCCGTCGGCTCGGCTCGATCTCCAACGGCCACATCTACAACCTCGGAAAGACCCGCTCCTACCAGCGGGGCCGACTCACCTTCCACCAGACGCGATCCACCCCGGTGCGCATCGGCCAGCGCCGCAAGCCGACGCCTGACGGCAGCCCCGGCCATCTGCGCGTCGACACCGTCCACCTCGGCGACCGGGAGGGCAACAAGGGGATCTATGTCATCAACGTGGTCGATGAGGTGACCCAGTTCCAGCACCTCGGGGCGGTCCCCAACATCACCGAGTCCTACCTCATCCCCCTCCTCGAGGCCCTCATCACCGCCCTCCCCTTCACCGTCGAGGCCTTGCACGCCGACAACGGATCGGAGTACGTCAACCACCGCGTCGTCGAGCTGCTCAACAAGCTCCGCATCGGCACCTTCACCAAGTCGCGCCCCCGTCGCACCAACGACAACGCCCTCGTCGAATCCAAGAACGGGAGCATCGTGCGCAAGTGGCTCGGCCACACCTACGTCCCGGGGCCCCTCGCCCCCCGTGTCGACGCCTTCCTGCGGGACACCCTCTCCCCCTTCCTCAACTTCCACCGGCCCTGCCTGTTCTCCGTCGACGTCGTCCGCGCCACCGGCCGTGTCAAAAAGCGCTATCCCCAGGCCCAGGTCGCCACCCCCTACGACCGCCTGCGCAGCCTCCCCGACGCCGAGCGATTCCTCAGACCGGATGTCACCTTCGAGGCCCTCGACCAGCTCGCCCTCGCAACCACGGGCTTCGAGGCAGCCCAGGGTGTCCAGCGCGCCCGCGACGAGCTCATGCGCACCCTCGCAAACCAGGCCCGCGGCTCCGCCGCCTGACCCGCGACCGATCCGGCCCGTCGCAGTGCCCCGGCTCTCGGCATCGGCCGCGATCCTGCGCTTCTCTCAGCACTCGAGCTCGCAGAGCAACCCGCCGAAACATCGCTCCCGACCGCCGCCGATCTCTCCCCGGGCCCTCCAGGTCACCGGGCACGGCATCCTCCCCGCGCCTGGCAAGCTCCCGGGCGTCTGCCCTCCCGCGCTTCGCTTGGGCTCCCTTCCAACGAGGGACGCTTGCCCGCTCTCCTTTCCCTACCCGATTATCCGTCTCCATCAACCACCAGCCCCGTACCCAGGAGCCCCCTCACAACCCCTCGCCCCCTTCAGCCTCATCTCCGGGTTGGAAAAGACTGGATCACCATGGACCTATGCCCACGGGCCCCTCGGACCTCGCGGGGGCTCTTGACCGTCAGCAACCGGACGGGAACACGATCGGCGGCGCGGGTCGAGGTCTATGGGGTGGCGAATTCAACACACCCCACCCGGCCCCCGGAGGCTCCAGAGGATCATGGATCGTCGTGAGGCCGTGGACGTGCGGAGTCTCGCGACATCCCCTGCCGGGGCCACCCGGCCAGGAACTGATCGTGGCCGCGCGGAAAGAGACCCGGCGCCATCTGGCGGGGAGCAGGTCCGGTGGGTAGACGTCCACCGGGGTTTCCCTTTATCGTTGCACGCCATCGCTCTAGAGTTCTGATCACCTTCAGTAGGCCTTCCACATGAGGCGCGTGTCATTCCGCACTGCGGGCGAGTCCCACGGACGTGGGCTCACCACGATCCTTGAGGGGATTCCCGCGGGACTCTCCCTCGAGATGGAGCGCGACGTCGATCCCGAACTCAAGCGGAGGATGGGGGGATACGGCCGCGGTCGTCGCATGCAGATCGAGTCCGACCGCGCCGAGATCATCTCCGGGATCCGCCTGGGAGAGACACTGGGATCTCCCATCTCGATGGTGATCTGGAACCGGGACTGGCAGAACTGGCAAGCGGCCATGTCTCCCCTGCCGCCCGATCCCGAAGGCAATCCCAAGGCCCTGAGATCCCTCTACCTGCCGAGGCCGGGACACGCCGACCTCGTGGGCCTCCTGAAGTACGACCGCCGGGACACCCGTGACGTCCTAGAGCGCGCCAGCGCTCGCGAGACTGCGGCCCGTGTGGCGTGCGGTGCGGTCTGCAAGACGCTGCTGTCGAGTTTCGGCGTGAGCATCGGGAGCCACGTTGTGTCCATCGGCGCGGTAGAGGCCGAGACCCCATCCGAGCTGCCCGACGATCTCAACCAGGCGGTGGACCCATCGCCCCTCCGGACGCTGGACCCGGAGGCCGAGGCGAAGATGATCGAGGCGATCGACCGGGCGAAGGTCGATGGCGACACGCTGGGCGGCATCTTCGAGGTGATCGTTCGAGGTATTCCCGCCGGCCTTGGCAGCTACGTGAGTTATGACACCAAGCTGGACGGGCGCCTTGCAGGCGCCGTCATGTCCATTCAGGCGATCAAGGGCGTGGAGATCGGTGCCGGATTCGATGGCGCGAGACGTCCGGGCTCACAGGTCCACGACGCCATCGTCGTCCAAGAGGAAGCCAGCCGGGCTGGCGGGATCGGTCGCGCCTCCAACCGGGCCGGCGGTCTGGAGGGTGGCGTCACGACCGGGGGACCGGTCCTCGTGCGTGCGGCGATGAAGCCGATCTCGACGCTGCGGAAGCGCTTGCCGAGCGTGGACATGCGTGACGGCTCGGCCGCGGATGCAGCCGTGGAACGGAGTGACGTTTGCGCGGTTCCGGCGGCGGCGATCGTCGGGGAAGCGATGGTGGCGCTGGTACTGGCCGACGCCTTCCTGGAGAAGTTCGGCGGAGACGCCATTACGGAGGTTCGCAGAAACTTCGACGCATACGTCAAGTACCTGAACGAGCGCGGATACGGTGGCCGGTGAGCCTCCTCGCCGCGTCCTGCTGCTCGGGTTCATGGGGAGCGGAAAGACCAGTGTGGGACGGGAGTTGGCGCAGCGGCTGGGGTGGCGCTTCCACGACTTCGACGCTGTCGTAGAGGACCGGGCCGGGGTCACCGTATCCGAGCTCTTTGAGCGTTACGGGGAGGAGCACTTCCGTGCGCTCGAGGCGGAGGTCGCTCAAGAGCTCCTTGTCGAAGAGCACGTCGTCTTGGCGACTGGCGGCGGCTGGCCCGCTCAGGCGGGAAGCTGGGACACCGTACCCGAAGGCACGCTCAGCGTGTGGCTGCGGGTATCGCCAGGGGTTGCGGTTCGCCGGGCATCAAGCGAGGGTCCGGTTCGGCCGCTCCTCGCGGGTTGCGACCCTCTGGCCCTGGCCGCCGAGTTGCTGACGCAGCGGGAAAGCTCCTACGGCAGGGCTCAGATTGCCCTCGACTCCGATGAGCACGACCCGGCGACGTTGGCTACGAAGATCGAGAGGATCGTCCGTGGTGAAGCTGACCCAAGATAGATGACGACGAAGAGTAAGAAGAGGCTGGTCATCGTCGAGTCGCCGGCAAAGGCGAGGACGATTGTCCGCTACCTTGGAGGCAACTACGACGTGGCGGCCTCGGTGGGTCACGTGCGTGATCTGCCGAAGAAGGAGCTGGGCGTGGACGTCGAGGCCGGGTTTGAGCCGAAGTACGTCACGGTCCAGGGCAAGAGCAAGATCCTCAGGGAGCTCAGGGCAAAGGCCAAGGATGCGGAGAGCATCATACTCGCGACGGACCCGGACCGGGAAGGAGAGGCGATCGCCTATCACGTGGCCCATCAGCTAGGGCTTGAGGGCCATGCGGACCGATTCCAGCGCGTCACATTCCGGGAGATCACCAAGGGGGCTGTTCAACAGGCTCTCAAGAGCCCCGAGCCGCTGGACATGCAGAAGGTGGAGGCCCAGCAGGCACGACGGATCCTCGATCGCCTGGTGGGCTACCAAGTCAGCCCGTTCCTCTGGAAGCCGATTCGGCCTGGCCTCTCGGCGGGACGTGTGCAGACCGTTGCGCTGCGGCTGATCTGCGAGCGGGAAGACGAGATTGGGGCGTTCCAGTCCATCGAGTACTGGTCTGTGACGGCTCGGATTCGCAAGGGAGATCATCCCTTCGAAGCCAAGCTACACCAGATCGACGGGAAGGCCTTCACGCTCGGTGACGGGGAGTCGGCCCGGGCCGTGGTGGAGGAGGTCCGCCCTCTAGACTTCAGGGTTGGCGAGGTCAAGAGAAGGGAACGGAAGAAAAACCCTGCCGCACCGTTCACGACGTCGACGCTCCAGCAGCAGGCGGCCAAGAGGCTGGGCTTCTCGGCGCGCCGTACAATGACGAACGCCCAGCGGTTGTACGAGGGGATCGAGCTGGGCGGCCGTGGCTCCGTGGGGCTCATCACGTACATGCGGACGGACTCAACTCGTGTGTCGGGGGCGGGCGTGAACCAGGCGCGCCGTTGGATCACCAATGAGTTCGGTGACGAGTACGTGCCCGCCTCGCCCCGATTGTGGCGGGGCAAGCAGCAAAAGGCCGCGCAGGAGGCGCACGAGGCGATCCGGCCGACGGACGTGGACCTTCACCCCGACGACGTACGCCCCTTCTTGAAGCGCGACACGGCTTCCCTCTACGAGCTCATTTGGCTTCGCCTCGTGGCGAGTCAGATGTCGCCCGCGATCCACGACACGACCACGGTGGACTTTCCCCTCACGGGAGCCAGCGGAAAGACCTACCTCTTCCGGTCCACGGGGTCGATCGTGAAATTCCAGGGGTTCACCCGCCTCTACCTCGAAGCCACCGAGGCCGGAGAGCACCGCCGACTTGACGACCTCGAACCGCTGCCGGAGCTGGCCGTCGCCGACTCGGCCTCTGTCGACGGCATCGATCCCCGGCAACACTTCACGCAGCCTCCACCTAGGTTCAGCGAAGCCTCACTCGTGCGCGAGCTTGAGGAGCTCGGAATCGGGCGCCCCTCCACCTACGCGCAGATCATTTCCACGATCCAGGACCGCGGGTATGCAGAGCTGGAGGATCGCCGCTTTCGTCCGACACCGGTGGGGGAGGTCGTGTCGAAGCTGCTTGTCCAGGTCTTTCCCAACATCTTCGACGTGGACTTCACGAGCCGCATGGAGAACGAGCTGGATCGGGTCGAGGAGGGTGAGCTTCATTGGCAGACGCTTCTCGGCGACTTCTACCCGCCGTTCCAGGATCAGCTCGAGCAGGGAGAGCCGCGCTCGGAAGAGATCGTCAAGGCGATCCTGGCCGCGGAGGGGGAGACGTGTGACATCTGTGGCCGCCCCATGCAGGTGCGGTTCAACCGCTTCGGTCGCTTTCTGGGATGCGCGGGATATCCCGACTGCAAGGGTACGCGCGCGCTGGATCGAGCGCCCGAGGAGCTCATGCTTGGCCGGGACCGGGTGACGGGCCTGGCCGTGTACGCGAAGGTCGGTCCCTACGGGCCTTACGTGCAGTTGGGGGACGGCGAAGGCGGGCAGAAGCCGAAGCGTTCAAGTCTGCCGAAGGACAAGAAGATCGATGACGTGGGGCTCGCAGAAGCCCTTCGCTTGCTGTCGCTCCCACGCCCAGTGGGCGTCGACCCCGAGACGGGTGAGGATGTCGTCGTGGGTCTCGGTCGATACGGCCCCTTCGTGCGCCGCGGCAAGAAGTTCGCAAGCCTCGCCGACGAATCCCAACTCTTCACGGTGGGCCTCCAAGAGGCGGTCCGGATCCTCAACGAGAAGAACGCCGGTCGCTCGGTGCTCAGGCAACTCGGTGCACATCCCGAGTCTGGCCGCGAGCTGCAGATCCTCTCCGGGCGCTACGGCCCCTACGTGACGGACGGCAAGGTCAACGCGAGCCTCCGGAAGGGCACGGAGCCCGAGGACCTGACCATGGAGGAGGCCGTGGAGCTCCTGGCCCGGGCGGCTGCGCGGAAGAAGTCCGGAGGGCGTAGGAGGAAGTAGCTCGTTCCGGAATGGAGACACGGGAGCGGTGAGCAAGCGCGTCGACATCGTGGGAGGAGGCCTCGCGGGATGCGAGGCGGCGCTGCAGCTGGCAAGCCGGAGACACTCCGTGACTCTCCGTGAGATGAGGCCGGTCCAGACGACGGAGGCGCATCGGAGCCAAGACCTCGGTGAGCTCGTCTGCACGAACTCCTTCAAGAGTGAGAGCCCGGCGAACGCCCACGGACAGCTCAAGCGCGAGATGCGAGCGCTCGGGTCCGTGCTGCTGGAGTCGGCTGATGCAACGCGCGTGCCCGCTGGGTCGGCTCTGGCCGTCGATCGGCACCTCTTCGCTCAGGCCATGACCAAGGCCATCGAGTCACACCCCGACATCGAGGTCGTACGGGAGGAGTGTACCGCTCTGCCCGAAGGACCCGCGGTCGTCGCCACCGGCCCGCTCACTTCCGACGCCCTGAGTGACTCGATCCGAGAGGCGCTCGGCGACGAGGGGCTCGCCTTCTTCGACGCCATTGCACCGATCCTAGACCGTGACTCACTCGACGAGAGCATTGTCTTCGAAGGCGGCCGTTTCGAGGAGGACAGCGACTACCTGAACTGTCCAATGTCTCGGCGGGAGTACCTCGCGTTTCTCAAGGCACTCATCGAGGGGGACGTGCACGAAGGCCGCGATTGGGATGCGGTGCCCTACTTCGAAGGTTGCCTGCCGATCGAAGTGATGGCGTCTCGGGGCGAGGACACCCTCCGGTTCGGGCCGATGAAGCCCATCGGGCTCGTCGATCCTCGCACCGGGGAGCGCCCCTACGCGGTGGTGCAGCTGCGCCGGGAAGATCGGGCGGGTCAGATGTGGAACATGGTGGGATTTCAGACCCGTCTAAGGATCGGGGAGCAGCGGCGGGTGTTCCAGCTCATCCCAGGCCTCGCCGAGTGCGAGTTCCTGCGCTGGGGGTCCATTCACAGGAACTCCTACCTCAACTTCCCCGGTTGTCTCACCGCGCACGGCTCCCTGAGGGATCGTCCCCACCTCATCTTCGCGGGTCAGCTCACAGGCGTCGAGGGATACACCGAATCTGCGGCGAGCGGCATCATGGCCGGCATCAACCTTGGTCGGCTCCTCGCGGGCGAAGAGCCGGTGATTCCGCCGTCCACGACCGTGCTCGGAGGCCTGTACCGATACCTCAGGGAGAGCGCCCCCTCCCGCTTCCAGCCGATGAACTCGAACTGGGGACTGGTGGATCCACTTAGAGAGCGCGTGAGGAACAAACGGCGGAAGCGGGAGATGCTCGCCCGGGGCGCCGACTCCGACTTCAAGGCGTGGATGGTGGCGCATGGGATCGCCGGACGGACGACCGGCGTGGCAGAGCCCTCCACGTAGGATTCGCACCGAGATGGACACCGACGTCACGCGCTTCCTTCGACACCTCGAGCATGAGCGGCGGCTGTCGCCGCGCACCGTGGTTTCATATCGGAAAGACCTCAGGGACCTGTCCGCCTTTCTCGACGAGCACCTTGGCGAGCCCACCTGGACGTGGGCGGACGTCACCCGTCTGGACCTGAGGGGCTTCATGGGATGGTGCGGTCGAAGGGGGCTGGGGCGTCGCAGCGTGGCCAGGAAGCTCTCGGCCGTCCGGACCTTCTTTCGCTTCCTCGACCTCGAGGAGCGGATTCCGGCTGATCCGACTCGCGCGCTGCGCACCCCCAAGCCCGAGAGGCCGCTCCCGGAATACGTGCGCGAAGCCGACCTGAGGGCCGTGTTCGCGCTGGCCGAGAGTCGGGCGGCCGCGAGCACGCCGGGCAGTACGAGGAATCTCGTCATCCTAGAGCTTCTGTACGGAAGCGGCCTCAGGTTGGCGGAGCTGCACGGCCTCGACATCGCCGATGTCGACACGGCCAGAGGCCAGGTCACGGTGCTGGGCAAGGGTCGAAAGGAACGCATCGTCCCGCTCACGCGAGCCGCCTGCGTCGCGCTCGGGCGCTCTCTGCCTCGTCGAGACGAGCTGCTCGCGCGAACCGGCTCGACCGGTGAAGGCGCTCTTCTCTTGAACCCACGGGGTCGAAGGCTCTCCCAGCGGTCGATACAGAAGGTGGTGCGCGGGCTCTTGAACGACGCGGCGGCGGGGGACGGATTGAGCGTTCACTCGCTGAGGCACAGCTTCGCGACATGTCTTCTCGATGCCGGCGCGGATCTGATGGCCGTGAAGGAGCTGCTCGGCCACGTGTCCCTGTCGACGACCCAGATCTACACGCACACCTCGAAGGAGCGCCTGCGTCAGGTCTACCGCGACGCCCACCCCAGGTCCTGAGGGTCTCTTGGACCGTTGTTGGGTCCGACGAGGCTCGACCGTCAGCCGACCGCGCTCCTGCGCTTCGCGCCTCGATCGCCTCTGGCCTTCTCGCGCGTCCGACGGTGCCTTGGTCCTCCCTCCGCGTTGGTGTATCGTAGAGGCCCCGCGCTAAGGGGGCGATTGCCGTGTCGCCCCCCTAAGCGCGCGCGACAGAACAAAGCGCTCGTGCGCGCCGATGCGAGCGGCCCGAGCGGGAAATGCGCGAAAGGACCGACAGGGATCGATGAAGAGCAGTGAGCGACCCGCCATTCACGCGACAACCATCTTAGCCGTGCGCCGGGATGGTGAAGTCGCCCTCGGAGGGGACGGCCAGGTTACGATGGGCGATGCGGTCGTGAAGAACTCGGCCCAGAAGGTGAGGACCCTGAGGGACGGAAATGTCCTCGTGGGCTTCGCGGGCGCTGTTGCGGACGCCTTCACCCTCTTCGAGAAGCTGGAAGAGAAGCTGGAGCGTTTTCCGGCCAACCTGACGAGGGCCGTGGTGGAGCTTGCCAAGGACTGGCGGATGGACCGGTACCTCCGACGGCTCAACGCGCTCCTCATCGTGGCCGACGCCAACCACCTCTTCCTGGTCAGCGGAGAGGGCGAGGTGATCGAGCCCGACGACCACGTGTTGGCGATCGGCTCGGGAGGCTCCTATGCCATGGCCGCAGCGCGGGCGTTGATCGCACACTCGGATCTCTCGGCCGAGGACACGGTGCGAAGGGCGCTGGAGATTGCCAGCGAGATCTGCATCTACACGAACGTGAAAGTCACGGTTCTGAAGCTGGGCTGAGCAAGGTGTCTGACGTGGATAACCCGATCGAGGCCGACCTTCCGGCGACCCTGGACGAGACTTCAGACGTCGCCCCCGAGTCACCGGAGGACGCTTGGCTGGACGAGCTGACGCCCCGCCAAATCGTCGGCGAGCTCGACAAGTACATCATCGCGCAGGACGACGCCAAGAAGGCTGTCGCGATCGCGCTGAGGAATCGTTGGCGCCGCCAGCGCGTGGAGGACGAGTTGAGGGAGGAGATCCTCCCGAACAACTTGATCCTGATCGGACCGACGGGAGTTGGGAAGACCGAAATCGCCCGGCGCCTCGCTCGTCTGGCGGGGGCCCCGTTCGTCAAGGTCGAGGCCTCGAAGTATACCGAGGTCGGGTATGTGGGGCGTGACGTCGAATCGATGATTCGGGACTTGGTCGATGTCGCCGTCAACATGGTCCGGGCCGAGCGGGAGTACGAGATGCAGGGGTTGGCCGAGGCCCGCGCGGAGGAGAAGCTCCTGGACCTGCTCCTTCCCCCGACGACGGTCAAGCCGAAGGTAGAGAGCACGCCTTCGGGGAACGGCGAGGAGGCAAGACCCCACGTCTTCGTCGTCGGACCCGAGGGGGTCGAGGCCCGCGACAGCGACGACGAGCTGGACTCGTTGGAGTCACGGCGAGAGCGCACCAGGGACAAGCTTCGCGGCCTGCTCGGCGACGGGAAGCTCGAGGAGCGCGAGGTGGAGATCGAGGTGTCGCAGGCGCCTTCGCTGGAAGGGATGGTCGTCCCCATGGGCGGGGGCATGGAAGGGATGGACCACAACTTGACCGAGATGCTCCAAGACATGCTGCCCAAGCGAAAGAAGAGGCGCACCGTCTCTCTCGCCGAGGCCCGCCGGATCTTGGTGCAAGACGAACTGGATCGCCTGATCGACATGGAAGAAGTCATCAGCGAAGCGCTGATCCGGGCCGAGGACATGGGGATCGTGTTCCTCGACGAGATCGACAAGATCGCCGGAGAGCGGGGCGGCGTGGGTCCCGACGTGAGCCGGGAAGGGGTGCAGCGCGACATTCTCCCCGTCGTCGAGGGGTCGACGGTCCAGACCAAATACGGGCTCGTGCGCACCGATCACGTGCTCTTCATAGCGGCCGGTGCCTTTCACGTCACCAAGCCGAGCGACCTCATTCCGGAGCTGCAGGGGCGCTTCCCCATCCGGGTCGAGCTCAAGAGCCTCGGGGAGGCCGACTTCATCCGCATACTCCAGGAGCCGAAGAACGCCCTCATTCACCAGTACCGGGCTCTGGTCGAGACGGAGGGCGCGACGCTGGAATTCGCGACGGACGGGGTCGAAGAGGTGGCCAGGATCGCAGCCGTCCTCAACGACCAGATGGAGAACATCGGGGCCCGCCGGCTCCAAACGGTGCTTACGACGCTCCTCGAGACGGTTCTCTACGAGCTGCCCGAGGGAAGCGATCGGGCGCTGCGCGTCGATCGCTCGTTCGTGAAGGAGAACCTGAGCGCCATCGTCGACGACGAGGATCTGAGGAAGTACATCCTGTAGTCGAGATCGCGCCGATCGCTCGGGCCTCCCCCCGGATAGTCCGCTCGCTTCAAGGGTTCCGAGGCCTGTCCTGCCAGAATGGCCGAATGCCCTACCCCGGGGAGATCGCCTGTAATACCTTGATTTCGTGACGCGCGCACTTCTGCGGGAGGGAGCCGGGCCCGCTCCCGATGCCACATCCTCGAACCACGCACTGCTGAAACATGACCGACACGTTGAAGCGGACCCCTCTTTACGCCGAGCATGTGGCTCTGGGCGCCAAGATCGTCCCTTTCGCGGGCTACGAGATGCCCGTCCAATACCCCGCCGGGATCACGGCCGAGCATGAAGCCGTTCGGACGGCGGCCGGGCTCTTTGACGCCTCGCACATGGGTGAGTTCGTGGTGCGCGGGCCCCAGGCTCTGGACTTGGTCCAGAGGGTCAGCATCAACGACGCCTCAGGCGTGGCGGTCGGACAGTGCCAGTACACGGCTCTCTGTCTTGAGGACGGAGGGATTCTCGACGACTTCCTCGTCTACCGAGCGCACGACCTCTACATGCTGGTCGTCAACGCGTCGCGCCGGGAAGAGGATTGGGATTGGATCACCCGCCACGCGTCGGGGCTGCACGTTGAGTTCGAGGATCGATCCGATGAGACGGCCCTTCTCGCCCTCCAGGGTCCGAAGGCTCAAGAGGTCCTCGCACCGCTGACCGAGACTAACCTCGAGGAGATCGGATACTACCGGTTCGCGGATGGACGCGTGGCCGGGTTCTCGGCCGTCATCAGCCGCACCGGCTACACGGGCGAGGACGGATTCGAGCTCTACGTCGCCTCGGCCGATGCCGCGGCACTCTGGCGGAGGCTCTTGGAGGACGGCGCTGGTGCCGGCTTGAAGCCGGCAGGATTGGGCGCCCGCGACTCCCTACGCCTCGAGGTGGGCTTCCCCCTAAACGGAAACGACCTGGATACGGAGCACACCCCGATGGAGGCACGCCTCGGGTGGCTCGTCAAGTTCAACAAGGGCGACTTCGTCGGCCGGGACGCCTTGATGCGACAGAAGGAGGAGGGCGTATCCACCCGTCTGGTGGGAATGCGCCTGACGGAACGGGGCTTCCCGCGTCCCGGGTATCCGATTGTGCACGACGACAATGAGGTCGGAAGCGTCACCAGCGGCACAATGAGTCCCACGCTGGGATGCGGCATTGCGATGGGATACGTCCCCGACGACCTCGCTACGGTCGACACACCTCTGGGAGTCCGCGTGAGAGGCAGGGTGATCCCTGGCGTCGTGGAGCGTCCTCCCTTCTACAAGCAGGGCTCGGTCCGCCGCTGAGAGCGGAGCGGTAGCATGGGCATGAGGGTGGCGATCCTGACGGTGAGCGACGGGTGCTTTCGTGGCGAGCGCAAGGACCGTAGCGGCGACGTCATCGCCGAGTGGTGCGAGCGGCTCGGGTACGAGCTCGCGGAGCGGGCCGTCGTCCCCGACGAAAGCCAGGAGATCGTGCCTCGGCTCGTGCGATGGGCGGACTCTGGAGCGGTGGACGTCGTGTTGACAACGGGCGGCACCGGGTTCTCGCTCCGTGACGTGACCCCCGAGGCGACCCGGACCGTGCTGGACAAAGAGGCGCCGGGCCTGGCTGAAGCCATGCGGCGCCAGGGCCTTCCGGCCACGCCTAATGCCGTCTTGTCGAGGGGGCTCGCAGGCTCCCGGGGAGCGACCTTCGTGGCCAATCTCCCCGGGAGTCCGGGTGGTGTGAGGGATGGACTCGAGGTGCTGGCGGGGCTGCTGCCACACATCGTGGACCTCCTCGGGGGCGATACCGAGCACCCTCCCCGGGGTGGATCATGAGCGTAAGCACTGAAGGCAGGGTGCTCGTGTCCACGCACGACCTGAAGCGGGCCGGGGCATTTCGAGCAACCCTCCAGGAGGTGGGGTACGCAGTCGAGCTCGTCACTCCCGAGGAGGAGCTGAGCGGCGACACGCCGATCCAGCTGCTGTTGATCACGGCCGAGGCGGGGTCCGCGTCGGCGGCCGGCTTGCGCCGTCAGGCAAGGGCTCTGTCCCAGGCACCGGCCTTCGCCATCGCCGACAGCCCGGAGAAGGTGCCCCGTCTGTCTCGGTCCTACGCGGAGGTCTTCGGCCCCCAGACGGACCCCGAGGATGTCGCGGTCGTGGCGCGTGCGCTGATCGAGCGCCGCCATCTCCAGGCGATGGCGGGCATCGTCGGTGAGACGGATGCCATGAAGGAGGCTCTCGAACGGGTGGTTCAGTGCGCGCCCGTGACCTCGACCGTCCTCGTGACCGGGGAATCGGGGACTGGGAAGGAGCTCGTCGCCAGAGGCATCCATCACCTCTCTCCTCGGAGGCACCGGCCCTTCATCGCCGTCAACGTCGCCGCGCTCTCGGGGACGCTCCTCGAGAGCGAGCTCTTCGGCCACGAGAAGGGATCCTTCACAGGCGCCATCGACTCCAGAAAGGGATTTTTTGAGCTCGCGCATGGGGGGACCATCTTCCTCGACGAGGTCGGCGAGATGCCGTTGGCTACCCAGACCAAGCTCCTCCGTGTGCTCGAGCAGCGGGAGTTCCACCGGGTCGGGGGGGAGGAAGTCATCCGAGTCGATGTCCGGATCGTCACCGCTACCAATCAAGATCTGAGGCGGCTCGTGGCCGTGGGCCAGTTCCGGAAGGACTTGTACTACAGGCTGAACGTGCTCCGCATCGAGCTTCCGCCGCTACGCCGTCGCCGGGAGGACATCCCTCTGCTCGTCGAGGCGTTCATCCGGAACGCGAGCGCCCGCCACGATCGCACTTTCGAGGGGATCTCGGCGGAGGCGATGCAGATCCTCCAGGAATACCACTGGCCAGGCAACATCCGGGAGCTTGAGAACCTGGTAGAGAGCATGGTGGTTCTCGCGCCAGGCCGTGAGGTGCTGCCCGAAGACATCCCCCGGGAGGTGCGCGGCTTGGAATCTGGGGTCGGTGCGTTGGTTCCGGTCGGGGCGGGAGGCGGCCAGACGGGCGAAGCCGTCACCGAGCCGGGAATCCGGCCCGAGCTCGAGTTCATTTTCCGAGCCCTCGTCGACCTCCGCCTAGACGTCGACGACCTGAAGCAGGAGTTCGAGGTGTACCGGAACAGGAGTGCGGCGACGGCCTCGGCCATCGAGGCCTACACCCTGGGCAGCGAGAGGGGCGAGATCGAAGTACGGTCGCGCGAGGCTGCGGTGGGCGAGTCCTGGTCCGTCTCCGACGATGGGGCGGCAGTGCCGGTCGAGGTGCCCGTGGGAGCGGAACCGGTGGAGGAGCCGGGTACGGTTGTCTACCGGTCGGGAATGACGATGGAGGATCTTGAGCGCGGGGCGATCGCCGTGGCCCTCGGCGAGGTGCGCGGCAATCGGCGGAGGGCCGCCCAGCTGTTGGCGATCGGCGAGCGAACGCTCTACCGCAAGATCAAGAAGTTCGGGCTCGACGAGCAGTAGCGTTTGCGGCGAGCCTCCGACTCAGCCCGCCGCCGGGACTCCAGGCGTAGAGTGCGGCTCACTTGACCCGCCGCCGTCGCTAAGGCAGCGGACTTCTGATGCGAGCGCGAACCCGGGCCCGCTCCAGCTCGAGCCTGGTGAGGATGCCCTCCCACGACATGTCCCTGGCGCCCTCATACTCGACCGCCAAGGTGATCTCAAGGTCGATGGCCGCGTCGAAGGCATAGACGGCCATCTGGGCCTCCTCCTGGCGCAGCCGCTGCTCTCCCCAACCAGGAGTGATGGCGCGGATCGCTACGGGCCGGTAGCGAAGTCCCCGGTTCACGATGTGCACGCTCTCCGGTTCATAACGCACGGTGGGGTCCCGAGTGAAGAACGAGACGAGGAAGAGGGAGGGGTCGTCGTCGCCCTCGGATCCGATGGCCGAGCGACTGGAGCCCGCGAGTCCGGCAAGCCGCTCGTAGGTGTCGGGCGCCGCCAGCCGGATCACCGACTCCGCAAGGGGCGTCACCTTCACGCGCAGCGCGCCGCTCTCGAGCGTAAGCGTGAACTCGTCTTGGATCAGAGTACCGTAGCCTGCGGGCACCAGTGGTCGCTCGCCGGGCGGGCCCGGCGGTTGGCCGACACCCGCGGCCGCCCCGACGCCACCGCATCCATTGGCGCCGGCGAGCGTGAGCGCCAGGGCACAGAGCGCGGCCGACCTTCTCACGCCTTCCCGCCCCCGCCTTCCGTGCCGACGAGCTCCCTAAGGGAAGCCAGCAACTCCTCCCGACCCTCTCCGGTCTTGGACGAGAACGGAAGGAGCTGATCCTCGTCCAGGCCCAGATGATCCATCGCCGTGGCGACGGCACGCTCACGCTGCGTCTTCTTCAGCTTGTCCATCTTGGTCAGAGCCACCAGTGTCGGCAGCTCCGCTGAGGCCAGAAAAGCGACCATCTGACGGTCCGTGGCCGTCGGATCGTGTCGCGCGTCTATTAAGTGTACGACGCCTCGCAGCATCCGTTCCCCTTCGAGGTATTCCTCAACCAGGGCCTTCCACGACTCACGCACCTTCGGCGCGACCTTCGCGTATCCGAAGCCGGGAAGATCGACCAGGAAGAAGTGATCGTTCACCCGGTAGAAGTTGATGGATTGCGTCTTTCCCGGGGCGGCCGAGACCCGGGCCAGCTTCTTGCGCGTGCGGCGGAGGAGGACGTTGATCAGCGACGACTTTCCCACGTTGGAGCGCCCTGAGAAAGCGACCTGCGGGAGCTGATCCGGGGCGGGCCCGCCGGGCACGTAGAGGCTCCCGGCGAACTCGACCGTCTTGACCTCCATGCTACTAGGAGAGCTGAGCACCCAGGAACGCTCCGCTGGGCAGCACGCTCCTGCGCGGCTCGGGCAGCTCGGACAGCGCTTCGGTGAGAACCTCGTCCATGGTTTGCAAGGCGACGAACTCGAGACCCTCCGCGACCTCCTCAGGGAGGAGCTCCAGCTCCGCGGCGTTGGCTGCCGGAACGATGACCTTGCGGAGCCCCTCGCGAAGGGCGGCCACGACCTTCTCCTTGATGCCTCCCACGGCCAGGATTCTCCCACGCAGGGTGATCTCACCGGTCATGGCGACGTCCGCGCGGGAGGGGACGCCCGTGAGCGCAGAAATGAGCGCGGTGGCGATGGTGATGCCGGCGGACGGGCCGTCCTTCGGAGTCGCACCCTCGGGGATGTGGATGTGAATGTCCACATCCTTGTGGAAGTGAGGGTCGAGCCCCAGCCGGGTTGCCCTCGAGCGGGCGTAGGTGACGGCTGCGAACGCCGACTCCTTCATGACGGCACCCAACGTCCCCGTAAGCTGCACCGTACCGCTCCCGGGGATGACGGCCACCTCGACGTCCAGCACCTCGCCCCCGGCCTCTGTCCAGGCGAGACCGTTCGCCATTCCGGAGCGCTCAGCCGGCTCCCCTTCCTGGCTGCGCCCCGGGTAGCGAGGGGGGCCGAGGAGTGCCTTCAGGTCGTCGAGGCCCACCGCCAGCGGTTCCTCCCGGACGTCATCCCGGCCGGCCTGCCTTCGGGCGATCTTGCGGGCGACGCGAGAGATGCGACGGTCCAGCTCCCGCACGCCGGCTTCGCGCGTGTACTGTCGGATGATCCTCTTCGTGGCCGCTTCTGTCAGGGCTACCGAAGCGGGATCCAGTCCGTGACAACGCGCCTGGTGGGGCCAGAGGAAGCGCAGGCCGATGGCGAGCTTTTCCGTGTCCAGGTAGCCCGGCAGCCGGATGATCTCCATTCGGTCGCGGAGTGGGTCGGGGATTCCGGCCTGAGTGTTCGCCGTCGTGACGAAGAACACGTCGGAGAGGTCGTACTCCAACTCCAAGTAGTGGTCCGTGAAGCTCTTGTTCTGCTCGGGGTCCAACACCTCGAGGAGCGCGGCCCCCGGATCCCCGTGGGAGTCGCGAGCGAGCTTGTCGACCTCGTCGAGGAGGAAGACCGGATTGATCGTTCCGCTCCGGCGCATGCCCTGAAGGACCCTGCCTGGAAGGGCCGCCACGTAGGTGCGCCGATGACCGCGGATCTCCGCCTCGTCGCGGACTCCCCCCAGGCTCACACGAACGAACTCGCGCCCGAGGGCCTCGGCGACGCTTCGTCCCAGCGAGGTCTTGCCCACCCCGGGCGGACCCACTAGGCAGAGGAGGGCCCCCTTCAGCTCTCCGACCAGCGAGAGGACGGCGATGTGGTCCAGAATGCGTTCCTTGACCTCGTCGAGACCGTAGTGTGCTCGGTCCAGCACCTCGGCCGCGTGCGCGACCGCAAGGTTGTCCTCACTCCGCTCCGCCCAAGGGAGTCCGAGGATCCAGTCGAGATACGTCCGGATGACCGCAGCCTCCGGAGCGACCGGATTCAGCCTCTTGAGGCGAGTGAGCTCATGCTCGGCCCGCTCGCGCGCGTGCTCCGGTAACGCGGCCGTCCCCAGCTTGGCGGCGAGGTCCGACCACTCATCGCTCCCGCCGGAGCCCAGCTCCTGATGGATGGCCCTGAGCTGTTCCTGCAAGTAGAGCTGACGGCGGTCCGAGTCCACCTGAATGCGAATCTGGGCATCCAGCTTCTCCTCGATACGGAGAATCTCGAGCTCGCGAACGAGGATCTCCCTCAGGAGTCCGAACTGCGCCGCGACGGTGGAAGCCTCCAAGAGCTCCTGCTTCTCGTTGGGCAGGATGAGAAGATGACCGGAGATCAGATGCGCCGTGCGCTGCCGGTCCCCCTCCAGCGAGATCGAGCCCAAGAGCTCGTCCGGCATCCGATCGCTCAGCTCCACGTACTCGTTAAAGAGTCGTACGACCCCCCGGGCGGCCGCCTCGTCTTCCGTAGACCCCCGCGAGGGCCTCCGCTCCTCGGGAACGAAGGCCTCGATGGATGCCCGGAAACCTGCGTCCCAGGGCAGGAATCGGCGGACCCGCGCCCGACCGAGGCCCTCGAGCACCACGCGCGCGTTGCTGTCGGGAGTCCTCGAGACTTGGAGGATCCGTGCCACGGTGCCCACACGGTGAATGTCGTTGCGCGTCGGATCCTCGACTTGGACGTCCTTCTGAGCCAGGAGCAGAATGAAGCCCTCGCCCTCTTCGGCGGCGTCCAGAGAAGCCAGTGACGGCGGTCGGCCGATGAGGAGCGGCAAGACCAGATAAGGGAAAAAGACCAGGTCCCGGAGTGCCACCGCGGGAAGCTGGTCTGGGGTCTCATAGGTCTGATCGACCCGGATCAGCGTGGCCATTCGGCTCCTGGGAGCTGCGTCGATTGGAGCGGACGGACTGGGGCTCGTGCGTCGTCCCTGGCGCGCGCTATCCTACTCCGGGAAACAGATGTGGGGAAGCCCCCTGAGTGACGGTCACCGCCTCGTCAGGCTTCCTTCTTCTGCTCTTCGGGATAGAGCACGAGAAGGGGCGGAACGTCTTGATCGATGCAGTCGGAGGTGACCACGACCTCCCGGACGTCCAAACGCGAGGGGATCTCGAACATGACGTCGCGCATGAAGTCCTCGATGACGGAGCGCAGCCCGCGTGCACCTGTGCCCCGCTCGAGCGCCTTCTTCGCAACCTTGCGCAGCGCGTCGTTGTCGAAGGTCAGGCCGATCCCCTCGAGCTCGAACATCTTCCTGTACTGCTTGACCAACGCGTTCTTGGGCTCGGAGAGGATCTCCACGAGGGCGTCCTCGTCGAGGTTGTTGAGGTGGACGAGGACCGGGAGGCGTCCCACGAGTTCGGGGATGAGCCCGAAGCGCTGGAGATCCTCCGGCTCCACGTGCTGGAGGAGCTCGTCACGTTGCTCATCGGAAGCCTTCTCCCCGAACCCGATCCGTCGCTTACCGAGCCGCCCCTCGACGATCTGCTCAAGACCATCGAACGCGCCCCCACAGATGAAGAGGATGTTCCGCGTGTCGAGTTGAATGTACTCCTGCTGGGGATGCTTGCGCCCCCCCTGCGGCGGCACGGAAGCGACCGTGCCCTCCAGGATCTTCAGCAATGCCTGCTGGACACCCTCGCCCGACACATCTCGCGTGATGGACGGGTTCTCCGACTTGCGGGCGATTTTGTCCATCTCGTCGATGTAGACGATCCCTCGCTCACACTCGGAGACGTTGAAGTCGGCGGCCTGAAGGAGGCGTACGAGGATGTTCTCCACGTCCTCGCCCACGTATCCGGCTTCGGTAAGGGTTGTGGCGTCGGCGATGGTGAAGGGGACGTGAAGGATGCGGGCCAATGTCTGGGCGAGGAGTGTCTTGCCGACGCCCGTCGGCCCGATAAGGAGGACGTTTGCCTTGTCGATCTCAACTTCGTCGAGCACGCCCTGGTGGTTGACGCGCTTGTAGTGGTTGTAGACGGCTACGGAGAGGGCGCGCTTAGCGAGTTCCTGGCCGATCACGTACTGGTCGAGGACGGCCTTGATGTCCTGCGGTGTCGGGCTGGAAACTACCGATTCTGAAGCCTCTCGCTCCTCTTCTTCGGCGAGGATCTCGTTGCAGAGAGAGATGCACTCGTTGCAGATGTAGACGGACGGCCCGGAAATGAACTTCTTGACGCTCTCCTTCGACTTGCCGCAAAAGCTACAGCGCAGGTGTTGGTCACTGGACATTGGGTGCGTCCTTGCTTGCCTTCCGCTGCTCTACTCTTTGTCGTCCTTGCCGGATCCGTCAACCCTCTCGTGCGAGTCGTTGGGCTGCGACCCGTTCGACACGGGGCCTTCGAGAATACGGTCGATCAAGCCGTATTCCACCGCTTCCTCCGGGCTCATGAAACGATCTCGATCGACGTCGTCTTGGATGCGCTCGATCGATTGGCCCGTGTGCCTCGCCAGGATATGGTTGAGCCGCTGCCTTGTGTAGAGGATCTCCTTGGCGGCGATCTCGATGTCGGCTGCCGTGCCGTGAGATCCGCCTGAGGGCTGGTGGATCATGATCCGCGAGTTGGGCAGCGCTCCACGCTTGCCCTGCTCGCCGGCGGCCACCAACACCGCCGCCATCGAAGCGGCGATGCCGACGGCGAAGGTGGAGACGGGGGCGCGCATGTGCTGGATCGTGTCGTAGATGGCCAAGCCCGCATAGACCCCGCCTCCGGGCGAGTTCACGTACAGGTAGACGTCGCGCTCCGGATCTTCCGCATCGAGGAACAGGAGCTGGGCGACGATGATGTTCGCCACGTTGTCGTCGATGGGCGTGCCGAGGAAGATGATGCGGTCCATGAGGAGGCGGCTGAAGATGTCGTAGCTCCGCTCTCCGCGACTCGTCCGCTCGATGACGTAGGGTGGATAGATTGGCATTGGCTCCGGTCGCTCCGTTTTCGTCGGCTCAGTGCTTGATGATCTCCGACTGCTCCTTGAGAAAATCGAAGACCTTCTGTTCGGTGATCTCCCTCTCCAGGGCCTCCAGCCTCTCGCTCTTCTGGAGGCTGGCGTAGATCTTGGCCGGCGACTCCCCGCTCTTTTCGGCGATGTCCGCGATGCGAACGTCGATCTCCTCTTCGCTCGCCCTGAGACCTTGGCTCTCCGACACTCTATCGATCACCAGGATCCGCTTGACCGCCAGCTCGGCCTGGGGCGTGATCTGCTCCTTCGCCTCCTGCCACCGCTCGGGAGGCACGCCCTCCGGGTTCCCCAAGAGGGACTCCACATACCGGTCAACCATGGACACGGGCACGCTGAAGGGGTTCGCCTCGAGGATCGCGTCCAAGAGCTTGCCGTGCACGACGCCCTCGGCCTGCTCCTCCGCTTCCCTCGTCAAGTCCGTGCGGACTTTCCGAGAGAGGTCCTCGAGGCCTTCGAAGTCACCCAAGCTCCGGGCAAAGTCCTCGTTCAGCTCGGGAAGCTCCAACGTCTGACGAGAGTTGAGCTGGATGCGCAGACGCTCCTCGTCACCCCGCCTCTCTTCGTTGGCAAAGTCGTCGGGGAAGCGGACCACAAACTCGCCACGGGTGCCAACCTCCAACGACTTGATGGCTTCCTCGATGTCGGGGATGGCGTCTCCACCTCCGAGCACGAACTCGTAGGGCTGCGCCTCACCGTCGGCACCGTCCTCGAGCCGCTCGATCTCTACGCTCACCAGGTTGCCGTTCTCGGGTCTGCCATCCGCCAAGGGTGTCCACGTCCCGTGCTGTCCTCGAAGGCGCTCCAAGACGTCCTGCACCTTCTCGTCCAAGTCGTCGATCGCCGGCCGTTCGACCTTGAAGGCTCCCACCCGGGCAATCTCGATCTCCGGCCTGACGTCGAACGAGATGGAGAAGGTCAGGTCCTGTTCCGGCTCGTAGTGGACCCTGCCCACTTCACCCTCGGAGATGGGCTTCAGCTCGTTCTGGCTGAGAGCCTGGCGGTATGCGGCGCCGATCAATTCGTCGATGGCTTCCCGATTCAGGGTGGCTCGGTACCGCTTCTCCACCATTGCGGCCGGCACCCGTCCCTTGCGGAAGCCGGGAAGCTTGAGGCGTGCGGCGAGCTCCCCCCTGATGCGTCGTCGCTCCGATTGGACCATGCCGGCGGGCACGGTCACGTTCAGGGTGCGCCGCCAGCGCTCGCCCTCCTCCACTGAGACCCGGAGCTGTGTTCCGTCGATCGCCATGCTACGGGCAGTTTCTCAAGAGGGAATCGGCACGATTTCCAACCGACGAATGCGAAAGGGGGGACTCGAACCCCCACGGCTCAGGGGCCACAGGATCCTAAATCCTGCGCGTCTACCAATTCCGCCACTTTCGCCAGTGAATTCGCTGAAAGACGAGCATTCCGCCACGTGAAAGAAGAAGATAACCGAGGCCGAAAACCCCAACAACAGATCGGGCGCGTGGCCGCTCCGGTGAGGGTGTGGGCCTGGCCGCACCGGCCGGACCTCTCCGAACAGAGGTGTCCCGCAAGCGAAGCGCGCGCCGCCGTCCAGCGGCGCGTGGTCTCCGGGTGGGTGCGGGGGATCAGTCGGAAATGCGAACGTGGAACACGCGCTGCTGATCGGTTCCCGCCACCACGCGCAAGGTGACGATGTCGCCCGGTTCGACACCGGCCATGATGCTCCGCACGTCGGCCGCCCGCCGGACCGGCTGTCGGTCGAGTTCCAGGACCTTGTAGCCCGGCACCACACCTCGCCGTTCGGCGGGGCCGTTGACCTGGACGTCCGTGATGACGGCACCGTCGACCTCGTCGAACCCGAAGTCTGCCGCGAACTCGCGAGTCATGTCTTCGATGCGCAGGCCCAGCTTGGCGTCCATCCGCCCTTCGTCGGGCTCCGGCGAAGCGGCGACGGTTACGGACTCGGCGCTCAGCGGGGCCTCACCCAGCTGGACGTTCAAGGTCACGGGGCGCCCCTCCCGATAGATCGTCACGTCGATCCAATCGCCCGGCCGCCTGCGGGCAATGATCTGCTGAAGCTGACCGACCCGGCCGATCTGTTGATCATCGATGGCTACGATGACGTCATAAGGCCTCAGTCCGTGCTGTTCGGCCGGGCCGTCGGGGGTGATCACGGTCACCTCGACACCGGAGACGATGGGCAACCCGTACTGCTCGGCCGAGATCGCGTCGACGCTGTTCATACCGACGCCCAGGAGAGCCCTGCGGACTTGCCCGTATTCGACGAGGTCCTCCATGACCCGCCGGGCCAGATCGATGGGGATGGCGAATCCGTAGCCCTGGTAGAATCCGGTCCTGCTGGCGATGGCCGAGCTGATGCCGACCACCTGACCCCTGAGGTTGACCATCGGGCCGCCCGAGTTGCCCGGGTTGATCACGGCGTCGGTCTGGATAAAGTCCTCGATCGCGTAGGCACGGTTGTCCCTCGTCTCGGGATCCTCCTGGAGCTCACGCTGGAGCAGCTGGAGGGGCCTTCCGAGCGCACTCACGATCCCTACCGTGACCGTGTAGTCCAGAGGACGGCTCGTCCCCCCGAAGCCCGGGTTGCCGATCGCCACGATCCACTCTCCCACCCGTAGCTCATCGGAGGTACCGAGGCTCAGCTTGGTGAGGCCCTGCGCGTCGATCTTGATCACCGCCACGTCGGTAAACGGATCGCGGCCGACGAGCGTGGCGGGGAAGGACCGCCGGTCCTGCAGGAAGACGGTCAGCGACGTCGCGTCGGCGACGACGTGGTTGTTCGTAAGGATGTATCCGTCGCTCGAGACGATGAAGCCGCTTCCCCCCGAGACCTGATCGCGCTGCGCGTCCGGCTCCGTGAAGAGGCGGCGCGGAGACTGGGAGAGTTGCACTTGGCGCCGTGCCTCGATCCTCACGACCGCGGGCGTCACCATGTCGGCGACGTTGACGAACGCGTCGCTGAGGTCGATGGCGGGCTTGACCGCCTCGACCGGGACCTGCGGCGCGCTCTCGATGACCGGCATCGAGTGCATCACTCCGGTCCATCCCACCGCCGAGGTGATGCCCAGCCCGAAGAGACAGGCCAAGACCGAGTAGAATGCAACCTTCATCTTTGCGTGAAGAGGGTCGTACATATGCTGTGATCCCTTACTTCTGGTATCGGAATGGGTGCCACAAGCGAACGCGCCCGCTGCCTACTACACGGCAGGCGGAGGCGATGGTCCGCCGCCGCGCCGCCGCGTCTCCGGGGGCGTACTGTCTCAGGGCCTTGGTTGCCGGCCAAGGCGCCCGAGCCACGCGCAGCCGGGAACGTCGGCGCCCGCCTTCGCTGGCGCCCCCCCCGGCGCTCCTCGGCCGAGGCGGGGGCCTCGCGGTCCGACGGCCTCCATCTATCGGGGCTTCGCGGAAGCCGAAGCAGCCAGATCCCCGGGCACCGCTCCAGCCCCCCAAGGAGAGCGGAGGTTTCCGTAGCCCTCCCGAGGCGCTATTCGACGATTTCGTAGTCGGCCTCGACGACCTCTTCCTCTTCCTCTTCCTCCTCCTCACGCTCCTCGGCGACTTCGGCCTCGGGCGCCGTGGAGCCTTCCCCCTCGTCGGGCCCCTCAGCCTCGGCGGCCTGCGCCTGGTACATCTCCTGGCCGGCCGCGCTGAAGGCCTGCATCAACTCATCGCGGGCTGAGTTGAATGCGGCCGCGTCGTCGCCCTTGAGCGCCTGCTTGGCGGCCTCCACGGCCTCGTCTAGGCGCTCCTTCGTGTTCTCGGAGACCTGATCGCCCCACTCCTCGGAGTCCTTCTCCACCTGGTAGACCAGGGAGTCGAGCTGATTGCGGGCCTCGACCTTTTCTCTCCGCTCCTCGTCCTCTTCGGCGTGGCCCTCGGCGTCCTTCACCATCTTGTCGATCTCGGTGTCGCTGAGGCCGCCCGACGCTTCAATACGAATCTTCTGCTCCTTGGAGGTGGCCTTGTCCTTGGCCGACACGTGCAGGATGCCGTTGGCGTCAATGTCGAAGGTGACCTCGACCTGCGGCATGCCGCGGGGCGCGGGCGGTATCCCGGTGAGCTGGAACTTGCCGATGGTCTTGTTGTCGATGGCCATCTTCCGCTCGCCTTGGAGCACGTGGATCTCGACGGTCGTCTGATTGTCCTCCGCCGTCGAGAAGGTCTCGGCCTTCTCGGTGGGAATGGTCGTGTTGCGCTCGATGAGCGTGGTCATGACGCCACCGAGCGTCTCGATGCCCAGAGAGAGCGGCGTCACGTCGAGCAGGAGCACGTCCGTAACGTCGCCCGCGAGCACGCCTCCCTGGATGGAGGCGCCGACGCCCACCACCTCGTCGGGGTTCACGCCCTTGTGGGGATCCTTCCCGAAGAACTCGGTGACGACCTGCTGGATCTTGGGGATCCGAGTCGAGCCGCCCACGAGGATGACCTCGTCGATGTCCGACGCCTGGAGACCGGCGTCCTCGAGAGCCCTCTTCATCGGCAAAATCGTCCGCTGCACGAGATCGTCCACGAGCTGCTCGAGCTTGGCTCGGGTCAGCGTGTAGTTGAGGTGCTTCGGGCCCTCCTGCGTGGCCGTGATGAAGGGCAGGTTGATGTCGGTCTGCTGGGTCGACGACAGCTCCATCTTGGCCTTCTCCGCGGCCTCCTTGAGGCGCTGGAGGGCCATGGCGTCCTGGGAGAGGTCGATTCCCTGATCCTTCTTGAACTCGCCGACGAGCCAGCCGATGACCCTCTGGTCGAAGTCGTCACCGCCCAGGTGCGTGTCCCCGTTGGTCGACTTTACCTCGAAGACGCCGTCGCCTAGCTCGAGGATGGAGATGTCGTAGGTGCCTCCCCCGAGATCGAACACGGCGATCTTCTCGTCCGCCTTCTTGTCCAGCCCGTACGCCAGCGCGGCCGCGGTGGGTTCGTTGATGATGCGAAGCACCTTGAGGCCGGCGATCTTCCCGGCGTCCTTCGTGGCCTGGCGTTGGGCGTCGTTGAAGTACGCCGGCACGGTAATCACGGCCTGCTCGACTTTCGTGCCCAGGTAGTCCTCGGCTGTCTGCCGCATCTTCTGCAGGATCATGGCCGAGATCTCGGGGGGGGTGAAGGTCTTGTCCGCATTGGGGATCTTCACCTGGACGCGGCCCTTGGGGTCGGTTTCGACGGCGTAGGGGACCAGCTTCTGCTCCTCCGTCACCTCGGGGCCCTTGCGGCCCATGAACCGCTTGATGGAGAAGATCGTGTTCTCCGGATTGGTGATGGCCTGTCGGCGCGCCACCTGCCCCACGAGGCGCTCACCGTCCTTGGTGAATGCAACCACGGAGGGCGTCGTGCGACCGCCCTCCGAGTTGGGGATGACGACGGGCTCGCCCCCCTCCATGACGGCGACCACCGAGTTGGTGGTCCCGAGGTCGATACCGATTACCTTTCCCATGTCTGCTCCTTTACGGGCCTGACGTGCATCTGCTGGGCCCCGACCGAGGCGCCCCGTGTGTTTCTCCTGGCCCGGCTCGTGCAATGATCATGCCCGGTGGTGCACCCCGAAAGCCGCCAAACTGGCGCCTTTCCGGCGCCCTCCTGCAAAAACGGCATACACCGTGGGCCGACGCGCTCTATCCGCCGGGCGCCATGGCTGGGGTCGCATCCCGCGCCTTCCGGGGCGCCTCGCCGCACTTGGGCCTGCCCCGCCCCCTCATCCCGCGGGTCGGCAGCAGGCGACGCGCGGAGGCCAAGCGGACGCGCGTCAGGCTGAAGGTCGGGGTCGTCCCCTGCGGAAGCTCGCTCTGAGGTCCGTTCCGCAGGCGATCGGCCGGCCCCTCAACACCCTCCTTGGCCAACCAGCTTTGGCAATGGACGGCCGGATCGTTACCGTTGCAGCCGCTCGGCGGCCAGGCGATGGCCCCGATTTTCCCAAGAACCGGAGCCGAAGGCGATGACGCGGCCCTCGGTGGGCACGCTCTTCTTGTGGACTGCGGCAGCCATCCTCCTCACGGCCGGAGTCGGACACGCCGGCCGCCCCGACGCCGGCTCGTCCGGAGCGGTGGACGCCGCTCGGGCGGCGACCGTGTCCCTCTCGGTGGCGGAGGCCGAGCAGTCCGCCCCCCTCCAGGTATCGCCGATCGGCCGAGACCTCGACACCCCGCTCCTCGATCGGGCCCGGTCCTTCTTGGGGCTCTTGGCTCTGGGGTTCATCGCGTGGCTCCTTAGCGTCGACAGGAAGATCATCGCTTGGAGGGTGGTGCTCTGGGGCATGGCGCTCCAGCTGATCTTCGCGGTCTTCATCCTCAAGACGCCGATCGGCGGCCTCATCTTCGACAGCCTCAACCGCGTGGTGCTGGCCCTCCTCGGCTTCACCGTCGACGGCGCCCGCTTCATCTTCGGCAACCTCGTCTGGGACAACGTGCCCGTCGGAGAGGGGCCGGCCGGCGCTGCGGGCCAGGGGCTGTTTCAGCCCACGGCGGGGCAGGTGGCCAACACGGGGGCGCTCTTCGCCTTCAATGTCCTGCCCACCATCATCTTCTTTTCGTCTCTGATGACCGTGCTCTACCACCTCGGGATCATGCAAACGGTGGTGAAGGGCTTCGCGTGGGTCATGCAGCGCACCATGCGCACGTCCGGAGCCGAGACCTTGTCGGCCGCCGGCAACATCTTCGTGGGGCAAACCGAGGCGCCACTGCTCATCAAGCCGTTCATCGATCGGATGACCCGCTCCGAGATCATGGCCGTAATGACCGGCGGATTCGCCACGGTGGCGGGGGGAGTGCTGGCCGCCTACGTCGGAATGCTGGTCGCCTTCTTCCCCGACATCGCGGGCCATCTCATGGCCGCGTCGGTCATGTCCGCGCCGGCCGCGCTGGTCGTGGCCAAGCTGATGTATCCCGAGACCGCGGAGCCCGAAACATCGGGGATCCTGGAGCTCAAGGTGGAGCGTGCCGATCCGAACTTGATCGGCGCCGCGGCCCGGGGCGCCTCGGAGGGGCTCTATCTGGCGCTCAACGTGGGAGCCATGCTCCTGGCCTTCGTGGCGCTTGTCTTCATGTGCGACGGTATTCTCGGGCTGCTCGGAGGGATGGTGGGTCTGGAGAGTCTGTCGCTCCAGGCCATCCTCGGGTGGGTCTTCTCGCCCATCGCCTGGCTGATGGGGCTCGCCTGGGAGGACGCCGTGCAGATCGGCGCGCTGCTGGGCATGAAGACCACGCTCAACGAATTCTTCGCCTACCTCCAGCTGGCTTCGATCCTGGCCGAGGGCGCGGACCTCCAGCCCAGATCCATCGTCATCGCGGCCTACGCGCTGTCTGGGTTCGCCAACTTCTCGTCCATCGCCATCCAGATCGGGGGCATCGGCGGGATCGCCCCGTCCCGGAAGGACGATCTCGCTCGCATCGGGCTGCGGGCCATGATCGGAGGAACCATCGCCGCGTTCATGACGGCCACTGTGGCGGGGATGTTGATATAGGCGCGGCCCCCGAACGTGGGTCCTTCGACGTCGGTCGGTCGGCCGAAGCGCTCCGGGCCTGCATCCCGGAAGACCCCGAGGCCGTCGTCGTTGCCGGCTCCGGGCTCGCCAACTTGGCCGACACCGTCGGCGAGCCGGTGACCGTGGAGTTCGGCTCCGTGCCTGGCTACCCGGCTGCTGGAGTGGCGGGACACGAGGGCCGCTACGTCTTCGGCCGCCTCGAGGGGAGACGTGCGCTCGTTCAGGTGGGTCGCTTCCACCCCTACGAGGGTCACGGGATGGACGTGGTGGTGGCTCCCGTTCGGGTCGCTGCGCAACTCGGGGCCCGCGCCCTCGTCATCACCAACGCAGCCGGAGGGATCGACCCCAACCTCACGCCCGGCAGCTTGGTTCTCCTCACCGACCACATCAACGTCACGCACAGGAGTCCCCTGGCCGGCCCGGTCCCGGATGGCGAGGACCGCTTTCCGGACATGAGCCGGCCATACGACGCGGGGCTCCAGCAGCTGGCGCTCGGGGCGGCGCTCGAACTCGGAATTCCGCTGCGCAGGGGGACCTACGCAGGCGTCCTGGGCCCCAGCTACGAGACGCCGGCCGAGGTCCGCATGCTCGCTTCGCTCGGCGCCGACCTCGTGGGGATGTCTACCGTCGCGGAGGTGACAGCGGCGAGGGCTTCGGGCCTCCGTGTTCTCGGCCTTTCGGTCGTCACCAACCCCGCGGCCGGGGTGTCGGACGGAGGCGAGGTCCTCGTCCACCAAGACGTCTTGACGGTTGGCGAGAGAGCGATGGATCCGCTCGGTCGCATCCTTAAGGCCGTCTTCCGCGGACTGGCTTGACCTGGCTCAGTCGGCCCACGGGGCCGACACGAAGTGGTTGACGGGCCCGTGCCCGGCCCCGAGGCCAGGCGCCGCTCGGAGAGCGCGGGCCACGAAGTCAACCGCGGCGTCCGCGGCGTCGAGCAGGGGGCGACCGAGCGCCAGGCCCGCGGCGAGGGCCGCCGAGAGGGTGCAGCCGGTGCCGTGCCCAGCTGCGATCTCGAGGCGGGGCCGCGACCAGACGCGGCGGATCTCGTCGGTGACCAGCACGTCTACGGCCTCGGCTCCACCGAGGTGACCGCCTTTCACCAGGGCCGCACGAGCCCCCATGCGGAGCAGCTCGCGGCCGGCGGCCTCCAGGTCGTCGGGCCCCGCGATCGCGAGGTCGGTGAGGATAGCCGCTTCGTGTGCATTCGGCGTGACTGCGGCGGCCAGCGGGATCAGCTCCGTCCGAACGGCGTCCACGGCGTCGGTGTCCAAGAGCCGATGGCCGGTGCTCGACACCATGACCGGATCGAGGACGTAGTGGGTGAGGCGGTGGGCGCGGATGCCGGCCGCGACGGTTCGCACCAGCTCGGCGTTTGCGAGCATTCCGGTCTTTACGGCGGCCGGGACAAGGTCGGTCGCCACGGCGTCGATCTGGGCCCGGACCACCTCTCCGGGGACGGCGTGCACGGTGTGCACACTTAGGGTGTTCTGCGCCGTCACCGCCGTCACGGCACTGCATCCGAAGACGCCGAACGCGTGGAAGGTCTTGAGATCCGCCTGAATTCCCGCGCCCCCACCGCTGTCGCTGCCGGCGATTGTGAGGGCCACGGGAGGTGGGTTATCCATTCCTTCAGGGATGCAAGGGTCGGGTCATCGGTGCCGGACATACGTCCGGTGCCAATCTACCAAAATCCGATCGTCACCACGACGAGCCGCGCCGCACGAGCGGCGCGCCAGGCGAGTTCATGCCGAGCAAGACCCGAAGACTCCTCATCGAGCGGCTCAAGTCACGCAAGGGCCGGCCCCGGGAACGGCTCGTGCTGGTGGAGGGGCTGCGCTGCGCGCGGGAGGCGCTCTCCGCCGGGGTAGGGGTCCGCTTTGCCGTGCGTTCCCCCCGTCTCTTCGGCACCGAGGCGGGCCGGGCCCTCGCCGCCGACCTCTCGCAGCTCGGCGTCCCGGTCGAGGAGGCGGCTGACCGGGAGCTCGACCGCGTGGCGGCCACGGAGCATCCGCAGGGCCTCCTCGTGGTCTGTGAGGAGCCGAAGGCACTCCTCCACCTTCCCGAGACGGAAGGGGGGCGGATCCTGATCCTGGACGGGATCCAGGATCCGGGGAACTTGGGAACGCTCGTCCGGGCGTCGAGAGCCTTCAGCGCTTCGATCGTGGTCGCCCTCGACGGGTCGGTCGACCCCTGGAATCCGAAGGCCGTGCGGGCCTCGGCTGGGGCGTGCTTTCACGTGCCCGTGGTGCGTGCCCCGTGGGGCGAGGTCGGTCCCTGGCTGGCGCGCCTGAACGTCGAGGTCCTGGCCGCAGATCCTGGGGGACGCGATGTTCGGGTGGTCGATCCGCATCCGCCCTGGGCGCTGGCCGTGGGGAACGAGGGAGCCGGGCTCCGCCCGGAGATCGCGGCGTCCGCCGCCTACCAGATCGCGGTGCCCACGGCGGCGTCCGTGGACTCTCTGAACGCCGGAGTCGTGGGCTCGATCCTTCTGTACGTCCTCACGACGCGGGGGAAGTGAGGCTCCTTGATCGACCCTTGGATCACCTCGGTGGTGGCAGGCGCCGTTGGGCTTACGGTCGGATCGTTCCTGAACGTATGCACGCTTCGCTGGCCACAGGACGAATCGGTCGGCTTTCCGGGCTCGCACTGCCCGTCGTGCGGCGTCGACATTCGGTGGTACCACAACATCCCGGTGCTCAGCTTTCTCCTTCTCCGGGGACGCTGTCGGGCGTGCAAGGCGCCGATCTCCATCCAGTATCCGTTGGTGGAGCTCGGGACGGGCCTCGTGTGGGCCGGCGTCTTTGCCCACGGAGGGCTCTCGGGCGAGGCGCTTCGGGGGGCGGTCTTTCTGACCCTCCTCTTCGGGATCTCCCTGAGCGACGCCCGCTTCTACATCATTCCTGACCCCTTCTCGGTGGGCGGCCTGATTGTGGGCATGATCCTCGCCTTCCTCCCCGGAGGCCCGACGGCGCCGCAGGCGCTCCTGGGTGCGGCGCTCGGGTTCGCTCTGCTGTGGGGTCTGGCGGCGGGGGCAAAGTGGATGTTGGGGAGGGGCGCCATCGGGGGCGGGGACGTGAAGATGATGGCCGCGGTCGGAGCCTACCTAGGGCCATCGGGCGTGGTGCCGACCATCTTTCTGGGAGCGCTGCTCGGCTCGGTCATCTTCGGGCCCATCTCCTACAAGACCGGCAAGCTCGTGCCTTTCGGGACCTTCTTGGCCGCGGGTGCCGCGGTGACCTACGGCTGGGGGGACGCCATGGTTGCGTGGTACTTCACCTCCATCCTCCGTCTTCCCCCTCCGTAGGCCTCGCCTCTCCGCCCCCCGGGCCTCAAGGGTCCGAGCAGTCCCGCTGATAGCCACAGGCCAGGCATAGGATCTTGCAGTGACGCTCGATCACGGGGCTTCCGCACAGCTCGCAGCAGGGGGCGTCGGCCTCACCCAGCCCTTGGTCCATGTAGTCCCTGGAGAGCTCGATGTAGTGCCGGCCTCCCCTCGCGATCCAGTCCGCTGAGTCGTCCAGCGTCCGTTTGATGCGGCCCGGGGCCCCCGCCACGAGGCTGCGGTCCGGGATCTCGGCCCCCTCGAGGACGACCGAGTTGGCTCCGATCACGCATTCCATACCGATCCGCGCCTTCTGCAGAATGACGGCGTTCATTCCCACGACCGTCCGATCGCCGATCGTGCAGCTCTCGAACTTGGCTCCGTGCCCCACGGTCACCTGCTCGCCGATCCGGGTGGGCCTCCAAGGGCCCACGTGCACCACACAGTTGTCCTGTACGCTCGTACCCGCTCCGACGAAGATTCCGTTCTCCAGATCGTCTGCACGGAGCACCGCTCCGAACCAGACGCTGGCCTCCTCGCCGACGGTCACGTCTCCCACAAGGACAGCGTTGGGGGCGACGAAGGCGGTGTCGGAGATGCGGGGCCGCTTCCCGTTGAAGGGCAGGATGATGGCCATCAGGACCCCGTGGAAGCCTTGGGGAGGCGCGCCACTAGCCGGTCTCTTCCCGTCCGGTCGGGGAAAGCTTGGTCAGGAGAGCTCGGATCACCTGCGTGTCCGAGGCTTCCAGGATCTCGATCCTGACCCCGGCGCACTCGAGGGTCTCCGCGGGCTCCGGCACATAACCCAGCTCCTCGAGGATGAACCCGTTGAGCGATCGGTGCTCGAGGCGGGGGAGCGCCACGTTGAAGGCATGGTTGATCTCGCGGATATCCATGCCGCCCGGTGCCCCGACCTGCGTCCGGGACAGCCGCGTCAGGGCTTCTTCGTCCACGTCGGTCTCGTCGACGATCTCGCCGACGAGCTCCTCGAGGATGTCCTCAAGCGTCGCGAGCCCGTCGGTTCCCCCGAACTCGTCGGCGACGATGCCCATGTGGATGCGGCGCGCCTGAAACTGCCGGAGGAGCCGCGTCAGCGGCAATGAGCCCGGAACGAACAGCGGCTCCCGGGACAGCTGGGCAAGAGCCATGGACGTGCGGCCGGCCACGTAGTTCCCGTAGGCCTCACGCACATAGAGGATGCCCGAGATGTCGTCGGTCGTCTCACGGTAGACCGGCACCCTGGAGTACGGGACCGTTGGGAGCTCCTCGATGATCTCCTCGAGGGTGAGGGAATCCGGCCAGGCGAAGATGTCGACCCGGGGCGTCATGACGTCCCAGGCGGTCAGCTCGTCGAGACGAAAGGCCCTCTCCACGAGGAGATGCTCTTCCACCCCGACCAGCCCCTCCTCCTTTCCCAGCTCCGCGATCTCTCGGACCGCACGCTCCTCGTGCGTCGAGTCCGCGTATCCCCTGCGCCGAACCAAGACGTTGCCGAGGCGGCGGTAGGGGCCCGTGACCGCTCCAACGCCCCGCTCGACGACAGCCAGGAGGGGGGCGGCGGCCAAGGCCATCCGGAGGGGCCGCAGGGTCGCTAGCAACCGCGGGATGCTCTGGCCCACGAGCAACACCGCTCCGCCCGCGACAGTGAGCCCGAGAACCCCTCCCATGCTGCCGCTGAGCCGTATGCCCAGAAAGACAGAAAAGCCCACCGTCAGGGTGTTGAGCCCTGTGGTGAGGACGAGCAGCGAGGCCCGAACGGCGTCGGGACGTGACCTCAGGCCAGCGAGCGCCTCCGAGCCCCGGAAACCCTCCTCCTCCAGGGTCCTCAACCGCGAGCCCCCGACGGCGAACACCGCCGCCTCTGCTGCGGTCAGCACGGCGGAGAGCAGGATCGAGACGACTGCTGCTCCAAGCAGCAGCCAGGTCATGCGATTCGCCAGGTAGTCGGCGGGCGATCGCCCGCCTCGCTACTTGGACCTACGTCCATGCATTCGCTTCCTGCAGAAGCTCGGCAATGACGTCACGGGTCACCCGCCCGTCGGCTTCGGCTTCGAAGTTGAGCACGATGCGGTGCGCCAGGACGGCGGGCGCGACGGCGCGAACGTCGTCGTACGACGGGATGGGATCGCCCCGGGCTGCCGCGCGGGCCTTTGCGCCCAGGACGAGATATTGCGAAGCCCGGGGGCCAGCTCCCCAGCTCACGTACCGCTCCGACACGGCCGCAGTCTCCTCCAGGCCGGGTCTCGTGGAGCGCGCGAGGCGCACGGCGAATGAGACCAGGGAGGGCGAGGCAGGAACCCTGCGCACCAGATGCTGCAGCTCGATCAACTCTTCCGAGGAGACGACCGGGTGGATCCGGGGATCCTCCTCGCTGGTCGTGCGCATCGCGATCTCCTCCTCCTCGTCCTTCGAGGGATATCCGATCGGCAGCTCGAGCATAAAGCGGTCGAGCTGCGCCTCGGGCAGGGGATAGGTACCCTCCTGCTCGATGGGGTTCTGTGTGGCCAGCACAAAGAACGGTGCCTCCAGGTCATAGGTCTGACCGGCAGCCGTCACCTCCCGCTCCTGCATGGCCTGAAGGAGCGCGGCCTGTGTCTTGGGCGGCGTGCGGTTGATCTCATCCGCCAGCACCACGTTGGCGAAGATGGGCCCTCGCACGAACCGGAACACCCGGCGTCCGGTGGACCGATCCTCCTCGATGACCTCGGTGCCGGTGATGTCGGTCGGCATGAGGTCGGGGGTGAACTGAATCCGGCTGAAGTCGAGGTCGAGCGTCTCGGCGAGCGTGGAGATCAGCAGCGTCTTCGCCAGGCCCGGCACACCGACGAGCAGCGCGTGGCCGTTGGCCAAGAGGGCCGTGAGCAGCCCCTCCACGACCTCGTGCTGGCCGACGATCTGCTTCTCGACCTCTCTCCTGAGCTCCTCGGCGACCTGAGCCCCCCGCTGCAGCAGCTCCAGGTCCCGATCCTGGGCAACCGTCTTCGTCGTTGACGTCATCAGATCGCTTTCCGCGCCTGCTGAAGCTCTGAGCCGCCGGGCGGCCGTGGCATGGTGTGGCGGCTAGGCAGCGTACACACCGCCCGGCGCCAGAGGTCCGAACAAACAATCTGTTGCGAAGGGCGTTTCCGGATGAGACGAGCCCGATTGGGGCCTGCCCCGCACGTCGCGAACTTGCCTCCGGTACCGTCCTCCGTCAAGCGTCGCGGATCCCTCGAATTCCCTTTGAACACGCGCAAAATGGCGCTTGCGCCTTTTTTCACAAAGTTCTAGATTTGGCTACGTGTGGGCCACCCGGCGGAGTTCCAGCCGATGCCGAGGTCGGGAAGTCCGAGAGAAGACGGAAGCCGGGATGCGGTTCGTGCCTCCTCCCAGTTTCTGGGGCACGGGATGGCCTTGGCGGCCTCGGTGGCGCTCTTCGGGTGGGGCGGTTGGCAGGTCGGAGAGCGAGTCGGAGCCCAGTCGTTGTTGATGCTTCTCGGGATGTTGCTGGGCGGTGTGGCCGGCGGCTACCACCTCTACCACCAGCTGGTGGTACGTCCCCGGGAAAAGCGAGACCGCGAGGAGAGCGAGGCTGATTGAGGGTGCTTAGCCGGTACGCCTTGACCGCGCTTCTGGTCGTAGGGTTGGGTGCCGCCGGGCTTTCGGTGCTTCTGGAGGAGGCGGGACGGAGGGGGATCCTCCTCGCGGCAGTGATCGCGTACCCTGTCCAAGTTGTCGCGTTCGGGCTGCTCGTGCGTGCGCGAGAGGAACCCACCCGCTTCGTCGTTTGGTGGGGGGCCGGGATCGCGCTTCGGGTGGCGGTGGTCGTGGCGGTGGGAGTCGCCTCCTCGAGGCTTGCGTCCGTGGAGCCGGCGGCACTGCTGCTGTCGCTCGTGGGGTTCATCTTCGTCTTATTGTTGCTGGAACCGGCCTTCCTCAAGGTCGATGGCAAGGAAGCGCGGACGACAAGATGAGTCTACTCGGAGCGCTGCGGCAGGAGGGCGCCCACGGAGCGGCTCAGGGGGCGGCTCAGGGGGCGGGTCAGTACCCGGGCCACCCTGCCGAGGCGGGCCACGGCCTCACGATGGAGGGGCTTCCCGACTTCATCTCGCACCACATCGGCGACGCGAAGGACATCGAGTTCGCAGGGGGCCACTGGAGCCTGGAGTCGCTGAGCGTCGAGCCCATCCATCTGGGACCCGTCGCGCTTGACCTCTCGCCGACTCGACAGCTCGTCGTCATGCTCGCCGTGGCGGTGCTGCTCGTGCTGATCTTCATCCCGGTGGCCCGGGCCATCCGGTCCAAGGGTGTCGAGAAGGCGCCCGGCGGGTTCGCCAACGGTATGGAGGCCATGATCCTCTATTTCCGCGATGAGGTGGTACGGAGCAACATCGGGCACGATGCGGACGGCTACACTCCCTACATCCTCACGCTGTTCTTCTTCATTCTGGGCATGAACCTGATCGGGCTCACGCCCCTGGGCATTACGCCCACGGCGAACCTGTCCGTAACGGCCGCCCTGGCCCTCACCAGCTTCGTCGTCACAGAGGTTACGGGAGTCCGGGCGCTGGGCCCCCGAGGGTACGCCAAGACGATCTTCTTTCTGCCTGCGGGTGTTCCAACGCTCATGAAGCCCGCGATGCTGGCCATCCTGACGGTGGTCGAGTTTCTGGGCAAGCTGGCCAAGCCGTTCGCGCTGGCCGTGCGTCTCCTCGCCAACATGACGGCCGGTCACACGCTGATCCTGGCCCTCATCGGCATGATCTTCGTGCTCCAGAGCTACGTCATGGGCGTCGCCTCCGTCACCATGGCCAGCGTTGTCATGATTCTCGAGCTGTTCATCGCCTTCTTGCAGGCCTACATCTTCGCGATGCTCACATCCGTGTTCATCGGGCTCATGCGTCACGCTCACTAGTCACCAGGACAAAGGACGAAAGATGCACTTCTTGCTTACCGCTGTTCAGGAAGCGGCCGGGAACGGCACCACCGGCCTCATCGGTGCCGGACTGGCAATCGGCGGTGCGGTAATCGGCGCCGGGCTGGGAATCGGTCCCATCGGCGCCGCAGCGGCCTCGGGGATTGCCCGCCAGCCGGAAGTCACGGGTCAGATCCAGACGGCGGCGATCATCTTCGCGGCCCTCATCGAGGGCGTCGCGCTCTTCGGTCTCGGCCTCACCTTCGTGATGTTCCAACGGTAGACTCGGAGCAGCTTGGCCTCACGAGGTGGCTGGTGGCTGGTGGCAGGGAGGAAGGGGCTGGCGTCTCCTGAGAGCGCCGCAAAGGGCACCGAGCGATGAATCATAGGGAGATGGCATGTTCGACCTGAACCTGGGGCTGTCGGTCTGGACCACCCTTGTGTTCCTCGCGCTGCTCGGCATCCTCTGGAAGTTCGCCTGGGGTCCGGTCCTGGCCGCCGCGGAGGAGCGGGAGAGCGGCATTCAGGACAAGCTGGACCGGGCGGCCAACGAGAGGGAAGCGGCCGCCAGGCTGCTCGCCGAGCACCGCGAGCAGATGGCCGACGCGCGTCGCCAGGCACAGGCCTTGATCGGCGAGGCCAAGGAGGCGGGCGAGAGGGTCCAGCAGAAGATCGAAGAAAAGGCCAGGGCGGAAGGACGGGCGCTCATCGAGAGCGCACGCGAGTCCATCGAGCGCGAGAAGGAAGCGGCGCTGCAATCGCTCCGGAGGGAGTCGGTCGATCTGGCTTTGGCCGCGGCGGCCAAGCTCATGCAGGAGAGGCTCGACGACGCCAAGGACCGCGACCTGGTCATGGGCTACATCGACGATCTGACCGAGCTCGGGAGAGCCGAGGCGTGAGGGACGAGACGGTCGCCCGCAACTACGCCGAGACGCTGCTCGACGTCGCGGAGCGGCACGAGGGCTTGGAGGCGTTCGGGGACGGCATCGAGGTGGTGGCACGCCTCATCGCCGAGAACCCGAGCTTCAAGATCTTCCTCGAGACGCCGCGGATCGCGGGGAGCGAAAAGAAGGAGGTCCTGCGGAGCGTTCTCGGTGACGCTCTCCCGGCCACGCTGACGAACTTCCTCCTCGTCACCATCGACAAGAGGCGACAGCGCCTGCTGCGGGCCATCGCGGAGGAATACCAGACGCTCGTGGATCAGCGCCTCGGCCGCATGCGGGTGGAGGTGACCCTGGCCCGCCCGATCGACGCTCGGGCGCTCGCCGAGCTGCAGCAGCGGCTGAGCGTGCTGATCGACCGCGAGGCCATCCCCCAGGTCAGGGTCAAGCCCCGCATCCTGGGCGGAGTCGTCGTCCGCGCGGGCGACACGATTTACGACGGATCGCTGCGCCGCAGGCTGGACGGCATGCGCCGCAGGTTGTTGGCGAGCGACCTCCCCCCGCTGGGGGAGGCTTGACGGAACGGACGAGCCGGCCGGACCGGCTCTGGTGATGGCATCACTGGACTGAGCAATGGCTAACGATTCGGGACTCCGGGCGAGCGAGATCAAGGGCGTCCTCCTCGCTGAGATCGAAAACTACGGGGAGACGCTCCGCGCCGAGGAGGTGGGTGAGGTTCTCGAGGTCAAGGATGGGATCGCGCGCATCTACGGCCTCACCAAGGCGATGGCCAGCGAGATGCTGGAGATCACGACCGCCGAGACCGACGAGGCCGTGACGGCCTTGGCGCTGAACCTCGAAGAGGACAACATCGGCGCCGTGATCATGGGCGACTGGACGCTCCTTCACGAGGGCGATCAGGTGCTCCGCACGGGCCGCGTGCTCGACATCCCTGTCGGTGACGGATACATCGGACGGGTCGTGGATCCGCTCGGCAACCCGTCGGACGGCAGAGGGCCCGTCGAGCCCGTTGAGGGCCGCCGTCACATCGACGTGGTGGCGCCCGGAATCGTCAAGCGGCAGCCGGTGAAGGAGCCTCTCCAGACAGGTCTCAAGGCCATCGACTCGATGATCCCGATCGGCCGGGGCCAGCGTGAGCTCATCATCGGCGACCGCGGCACAGGGAAGACGGCGATCGCCCTCGACACGGTCATCAACCAGAAGGGGACGGACGTCGTCTGCGTCTACTGCGCCGTCGGCCAGCGCGCGGGCAAGGTCGCCGGGGTCGTTCAGACGCTCCGGGAGCACGGGGCCATGGACTACACGGTGGTCGTGGCCGCCAACGCGTCCGATCCGGCGCCCATGCAGTACATCGCGCCCTATTCGGCGTGCGCCATCGCCGAGCACTTCATGTGGCAGGGCAAGCACACGGTGGTCATCTACGACGACCTGTCCAAGCAAGCGACCGCATACCGGCAACTGTCGCTGGTGCTTCGGCGGCCCCCGGGGCGCGAGGCATTCCCCGGCGACGTCTTCTACCTCCACTCGCGGCTGCTCGAGAGGGCGGCCAAGCTCTCCGACGAGCAGGGGGGCGGGTCGCTCACCGCGCTGCCGATCATCGAGACGCAGGCGGGGGACGTGTCGGCCTACATCCCCACGAACGTGATCTCCATCACCGACGGCCAGATCTACCTCGAGCCCGACCTCTTTTACTCGGGCGTGCGACCCGCGGTCAACGTGGGCATCTCGGTGTCGCGAGTCGGCGGTGCCGCGCAGATCAAGGCCATGAAGTCGGTCGCTGGACGGCTGCGGCTCGACCTGGCGCAGTATCGCGAGCTCGAGGCGTTCGCTCAGTTCGGCTCGGACCTCGACGCGACCACGCAGCGGCAGCTCGCGCGGGGTGAGCGCACGGTGGAGATCCTCAAGCAGGGTCAGTACCAGCCGATGCCCGTGGAGAACCAGGTGTGCGCCATCTACGCGGTCACCCAGGGCCACGTGGACGACATCGAGGTCCGGCACCTCAAGCGGTGGGAGCGGGGCTTCCACGCCTTCCTGAGTGCGCATCACGGCGACGTCCTGGCCGGAATCAGGGAGCAGCACCAGCTCACGGGCGAGATTACCGAGGAGCTCGTGGGCGCCATCGGCGAGTACAACAAGGTGTTCGCGGTTGAGCTGGAGGCGGACGTGCCGGCCCAGGGCGCGGCCACGGCGGTGGGGGCCTGAGCCGGCAGCGCTGGGTGCGAGGGAGATCGTGTCGCGAACGGCTGGGATGAGGCGCTAGGCGATGGCGGGCGCAAGCGACGTCAAGCGACGGATCAAGTCCGTCGAGAACACCCGGCAGATCACCCGGACCATGGAGCTCGTGGCAACGTCGAAGCTGAAGAGGGCCACGGACCGGGTGCGCGCGGCCCGACCCTACGCCGACGCCCTGTCCGGGATCGTGGGAAGCCTCTACGCGCCGGAGCTCTCGGAGCGATTCCCGCTCCTGCGGAGCCCCCCTCACATGAGGCGGGCGGCTGTGCTGCTGCTCACCGCGAACCGCGGCCTGGCGGGCGCGTTCAACGCCAACCTGATCAAGGAGGCTCGCCTCCTCGTCGAGCGGCTCGAAGGGGACGGGGTGGAGACCGATCTCCACGTCGCGGGCAAGAAGGGGATCGCCTTCTTCCGCTTCCGCGGCCGCGAGATGGCGTCCACCCACACCGACATCACCGACAGCCCGTCGATGGACGACGCCGAGTCCGTGATCCGGGGCCCCAGGGACGACTTCGCGGCGGGCCGGGTGGACGCGGTCCACGTGGTGAGCGCCGAGTTCCGATCCGCCCTTTCGACGCCGCCGAGGGTCGTGGAGCTGCTGCCGATTCGACCCGCCCCAGGCTCTCGGGCCTCTCTCGAGAACTTCCTCCTCAGTCCGAAGGCGGAGATCCTGCTCCAGAGGCTGCTTCCCGCCTACCTGCGCAACGTCACCTATCGGGCGCTGGTGGAGAACGCTGCGGCCGAGCAGGGCTCCCGGCGCACGGCCATGAAGAGCGCCACCGACAACGCTGGCGACGTGCTCGAGTATCTGACCCGCACATACAACCGGGCCCGTCAGGCCCAGATCACCCAGGAGATCGCCGAGATCGTCGGCGGTGCGGCCGCCCTCGAGTAGGGACGCCGCGGACAGCCGACAAGGGACAAGCCACATGCCTGCAATGCACGTCGGGAAGGTCATCCAGGTCATCGGACCGGTTCTGGACGTAGAGTTCGACCCCGAGGGGCTGCCGGAGATCTACAGCGCCCTGTCGCTGAAGTCGTCGGAGGACGGACAGGAGATCGATCTCATCGCCGAGGTCCAGCAACATATCGGGCGAGGCATGGTCCGAGCGGTCTCCATGTCGTCGACGGACGGAGTGACCCGGGGGATGGACGTGGTCGACACGGGACGCGCCATCTCGGTGCCGGTGGGGGAGGCCGCGCTCGGTCGCATCCTCAATGTGCTCGGGGAGCCCGTGGACGAGCTGGGCCCCGTGGGAGGCGGGAACGGCGAGTTGGAGCGCTGGCCCATCCACCGGGAGTCGCCGCCCTTCGAGAGGCTGGAGCCCAAGACCGAGATCTTCGAGACGGGCATCAAGGTGATCGACCTCCTCGCTCCCTACGTGAAGGGCGGAAAGACGGGCCTCTTCGGCGGGGCCGGCGTGGGCAAGACCGTCATCATCATGGAGCTGATCAACAACATCGCCATGGAGCACGGCGGACGCTCCGTCTTCTGCGGTGTGGGGGAGCGGACGCGCGAGGGGAACGACCTCTGGCTGGAGATGAAGGAATCGGGCGTCCTCGACTCCACGGCCCTCTGCTACGGCCAGATGAACGAGCCGCCGGGCGCGCGACTGCGCGTGGGCCTCAGCGGGCTGACGATCGCCGAGTACTTCCGCGACGTCGAGAAGCAGGACGTCCTGCTCTTCATCGACAACATCTTCCGGTTCACCCAGGCGGGCTCCGAGGTCTCGGCGCTGCTCGGCCGGATGCCCTCCGCGGTCGGATACCAGCCCACTCTGGGCACGGAGATGGGCGAGCTGCAGGAGCGGATCACCTCGACCCGCGAGGGATCGATCACGTCGGTCCAGGCGATCTACGTGCCGGCCGACGACCTGACGGATCCGGCGCCGGCCACCGCGTTCGCGCATCTCGACGCGACCACGGTGCTTTCACGGGCCATCTCGGAGAAGGGGATCTATCCGGCGGTCGATCCGCTGGACTCGACGTCCAGGATCCTCGATCCGCAGTTCCTCGGGGAGCGCCACTATGCGGTGGCCGTCGAGGTGCAGAGGATCCTGCAGCGCTACAAGGACCTTCAGGACATCATCGCCATCCTCGGGATGGACGAGCTCACCGAGGAGGACAAGGTTCTCGTGAACCGCGCCCGACGGATCGAGCGCTTCCTGTCGCAACCCTTCTACGTGGCCGAGACCTTCACGGGCATCCCCGGCGCGTACACGCGCCTCGACGACACGGTCGAGTCGTTCGAGCAGGTGGCGGCGGGCGAGCTGGACCACCTGCCGGAGCAGGCGTTCTACATGAAGGGGGGCATCGACGAGGTCATCGCGGCCGGCGAGGAGCTGGCTGGCTGATGGCCGGCCTCGACGTCCGCGTGGTTTCACCCGAGACGCTCCTCTTCGAGGGCGCCGCCTCCTCCGTCGTGGCGCCCGCCTGGGACGGGAAGGTGGGGATCCTTCCTCGGCACGCTCCGATGATCGCCCTCCTCGGGTCGGGAGAGCTCGCGATCGACCTGCTCGGAGGCGGGAGCGAGACCTTCTTCGTGGCGGCGGGCGTCCTCAAGGTCGAGGGCTCCGAGCTGACCATCCTCACCGAGTACGCGGGATCGGAGGCCCCCGGCGAGCTTCCCTCCGGCGCCCAGGTCGACGTGGGAGGCATCCTAGACGCGATGGAGGGCAAAGCCTGACGCCTCGACTCCCCCCCGATGGGGCATGCAGCGGACCCGGCGATCCACCACGGAGGTATCGAGGGAACTCTGCGGGCCCTCTTTCTTGCAGCGCCGGGACTCGCCGTTTGCCGGAACTGCGGAGGGCAGAGACTTGAACTTCAAGGCGTGGATCCGACTTCCGAGGTGCGGGGCGCGATGAGGCTGGACCTCCACCTCCATACCACGGCTTCCGATGGCGCGTGCGATCCCCGGGAGGTCGTGGCCCTCGCCAGCGCCGGCGGGCTCGACGTGATCTCCATTACCGACCACGACACCGTGGCGGGACTCCCTCAGGCCCTCGAGGCGGCCTCCGACCACAGCGTGCACGTCGTCCCGGGGGTGGAGATCAGCAGCACCTTCGAGGACCGGGAGTACCACATCCTCGGCTACTTCGTGGACCCGGAGGCCCCGGCGCTCCGGTCTCACGAGCGCAGGGCAGTGCAGGGGCGCGAGCGGCGGATGATGGAGATGGTGGCTCGGCTCCAGCGGCAGGGGCTCCTCATCGAATACGACGACGTAGCGAGAGAGGTGGGGCCGGGGGGTTCGGCTACCGGCCGGCCGCACCTGGCCCGGGCTCTCGTTGTCCGCGGGTATGCGTCCTCGACGCCCGACGCGTTCTCCCGACTGATCGGGGACGGCCATCCCGCTCACGTGCCGACGCGACTCTCGACGCCCGAGGAGGCCATCGGCATCATCCTCGCCGCGGGGGGCGTCCCCGTTTGGGCTCATCCGCCTCGGGACGCCAGGTCGCGTCTGCTTCCGGAGTTCATCCGGGCCGGGCTCCGCGGCCTCGAGGTGTACCGGCCCCGCTCGCGGCCCGATCGGATCCTCGAGCTCGAGCGGGAGGCCGCGGCCTCGAGGCTCCTGACCACGGGGGGCTCCGACTGGCACTCCGAGAACGGCGGCGTCTCGCTGGGCGACTTCTTCGTCACGGAAGACGAGGTCGCGGGCCTACTCGAGGAGCGGGGGATGTAGCACGCCCAGCCGCTCTGCGGACGCGGTCCGTTACGCGCCCGACCCGAACGGCCTGATCAGGCCCCGCACGGCCTCGCTCGGATCCGGAGCGCTCATGACGGCTCCGATCACCGCGATGCCTGCCGCCCCGGCCCCGGCCACGTCGGCCGCCCGCTCCGGCGTAATGCCTCCGATCGCGATCACCGGGATCGACACGGCCTCCACGACGCGGCGGAGCCCGGAGAGGCCGATCACCTCGCCGGCGTCGGACTTGTGGGTCGTGGGGTACACGGTGCCGCAGCCCAGGTAGTCGGCGCCGTCGGCCTCGGCTCGCGCGCCCTCTTCAGGGTCATGGGTCGAATAGCCCACGATGAAGTCCCCCCCGGCCGCCGACCGGACCTTCTTCACCGGCAGATCGTGGGGTCCGAGATGGACCCCGTCGGCTCCCGTGGCGAGGGCGACGTCGAGCCGGTCGTTCACGAACAAGAGGGCGCCCCAGGACCGCACGACGGGGAGGAGCGCTTGTGCCAGGCCCATGGTCTCCCGCGCCGTGGCGCCCTTGGCCCTGAGTTGAACGGCCGGCGCCCCCGCCCGGAGCGCCTCCCGGAGCACCGGCTGGAGCCCGCGCGGCCGCGCCAGCTCCTCATCGGCGATCACGACCAGGCGGAGCCGGCTGGCGAGGTCGGTGCGATTCGCCATGCGTCAGGGGCGGTTCGAGCTCTCCCATTCCCCCCGGGCGAGTGCCTTGGCCCGATTGTGCTCTTGGAGGCTGTGGGTGAAGAGGTGGCTGCCGCCAGGCCGCGCCACGAAGTAGAGGTAGGACTCGTCGGAGGGGTTGAGGGCGGCGTCGAGGGCCGCGGCACCGGGCGCGCCGATCGGCCCGGGGGGCAGCCCGGGCTGGGTGTAGGTGTTGTAGGGACTGTCGGCCACGGAGTCGATCGCCGCGAAGAGCAGGCGCTCCCTGCGGCCGCCGAGGGCGTAGAGAACGGTCGGGTCCGCTTGGAGCAGGTACCCCAGGCGGAGCCGGTTGTGGTAGACGGCCGAGATCGTCGGCATCTCAGCTGCCTGCCGTGCCTCCGCCTGAATGATCGAGGCGAGAGTGACGATTTCCGCTTCGGTCATGCCGAGCTCGGCGAGGCGCCCAAGCCGCTTGGACGTCCACATCGAGCGGTAGCGGTCGCCCATGGCCTCGACGATCACCTCGAGGCCCACCCCCCTTGCGAAGCGGTAGGTGTCGGGAAACAGGTAGCCCTCGAGTCCCGGACCGGGGACGTTCCAACGCTCATGCGCCGAGGGATCCGAAAGCCGCGCTCGGACGGTGTCGGGGTGCTGTTCCGTCACCTCCGCGATCCGGTCGGCCATGTCGCCGAGCGTGAACCCCTCCGGGATGGTCATGCCCTGTGTGCTGACGCGGCCCCTGGTGAGCGGCTCGAGGATCTCGCTCCAGGCCCCTCCCGGCACCAGGTCGTAGTCGCCCGCCCGGACCTCGCGGTCCGCCCCCTTGAGCCTGGCGTACAGCCCGAACCGCAGGGGCCCGCTCACGATGCCGCGGTCCACAAGCGTATCTAGGACCGTCTCGAAGGACACGCCGGGAGGCACGGTGATTCTTACCGGCTCGCCTAGCTCGGGCGAGGCGCAGGCGACGGAGACGAGGCACACGAGCGCGGCCGCCGGACCCCACGCGGACCTTCGGGATCGGCGGGGTCTCATGAGCGGCTCTGCGCGTCCAGCCAGCTTTGCAGGATCAGCACGGCGGCGGCTGCATCCACGCGGCCCTTCTGCTCTCTCTTGCGCTTCGGAAGCCCCAGGCTCCGAACCGCCCGCTCCGCTCGTGCCGACGTGTGCCGCTCGTCCACGAGCTGGACCGCCAGGCCCGAGCGCTCCCTCAGCCTCTCGGCCGCCTCCCTGACCGTGCGGGTCCAGTCGGTGTCGTCTCCCGAGGGGGCGAGCGGGAGTCCGACCACGATCATCTGGACGCCATACGCCTCGGCAAGCTGCTCGAGGGTTCCGAGAGGCATCCGCTTGCCGGCCCTGCGCCGCAGTGTCGGGAGCGGCTGGGCGATGGCGCCGGTCGGGTCGCTGACCGCCACTCCGATCCGCCGCTCACCGAAGTCGATTCCCAGCGCGCGCATATCCCCCCCGGCAAATGTTCCGATACATTAACGCATAGGGCTGGTGCTCAATATACACCCGGAGCAGGATACGCCGCCGACCGAGCCGGCCCATGGACGAGGACGGTCTATCCGGAGTCGACGATGGATTACGACCGCGACGCGAATGCCATGAACTTCGTGTCCGGCTTCCTCCCGGGAGCCATCGTCGGAGCCGGCATCGCTTTGCTCACGGCCCCGGAGGCCGGGGGACCGCACCCGCCGGTGCATCGGACGCACGGCGACCGAGCTGAAGGACTGTGCAGCGGATCAGCTGGACGACCTCGCCGAAGACGTGAAGGCGAGAGTGGACGACGTGGTCTCCGGAGCCCGCAAGCGTGTGGCGGTACGGTGACGGGGGTGAGCCCTCGTTGATTGCCTCCCGCCTCATCGAGGAGAAGAGGGACGGCCGCGAACTTGACGCGGACGATCTCGAGGCGTTTCTGACGGCGTACCTCCGGGATGAGCTGCCGCACTATCAGATGACCGCCTTTCTCATGGCGGTCCTCTTTCAGGGGCTTTCCCCAGCCGAACTCGAGCGGATGGTCCACGTTATGGTCCACTCGGGCGCGGTCCTCGAGCTCGACCACCTTCCCGGCCCGAAGGCGGACAAGCACTCCACAGGCGGCGTGGGGGACAAGGTCTCCCTCGTGCTCGCACCCCTGGCCGCCGAGCTGGGCCTCTTCGTGCCGATGATGTCGGGCCGCGGCCTCGGCCACTCCGGTGGGACGCTCGACAAGCTCGAAGCGATCTCGGGCTTTCGGACCGACGTGAGCCTCTCGGAGTTCGGCGCCATACTCGAGAGCGTCGGGTGCGCCATGATCGGCCAGAGCGCCGAGATCGCGCCCCTGGACAAGCGACTCTACGAGCTGCGCAACGTCACCGGCACCGTGCCGGCGATGCCCCTCATCGCCGCCAGCATCATGAGCAAGAAGCTCGCCGAGGGCTTGGACGCGCTCGTGCTCGACGTGAAGGCGGGCTCCGGGGCGTTGCTCCCGGATCTCGAGGACGCTCTGGCCCTGGCGCGGACGCTGGTAGACATCGGTGTCGGGCGCGGCACTCCCACCGTGGCACTCGTCACGGCGATGGACCGGCCTCTGGGACGGGCCATCGGGAGCGCCCTGGAGGTGGGGGAAGCCGTCGAATGCCTCGGCGGCGGCGGGCCGTCCGACGTCCGGGACCTCGTGACGGCCTTGGTCGCTGAAATGCTGGTCCTGGCCGGGTCCGCGCCCGACCGTGAAGAGGCCGAGCACCGCTGTCGCGAAGCACTGGCGTCGGGCGCGGCCCTGGAGCGGTTCCGGCGGCTCGTCGAGGCTCACGGGGGCGACCCGCAAATCATCGAGGATCCAGGCCGCCTGCCGTCGGCGCCCCTGCGGCGCGAGGTTCAGGCCGGTGCCCGCGGAGTCGTCCAGTCCGTGTCCCCGAAGCTCTTCGGCCAAGCGGTCGTCGAGATGGGCGGGGGTCGCCTGGCGCTGGAAGACACGATCGACCCCGGCGTGGGCTTTGTCGTGGACGTGCGTCCGGGGGATCACGTGGCGCTCGGCGACCGGCTCGGCGAAGTCCATGCGGCCGACGACGCCTCCGCGGAGCTGGCGGTCGCTGTATTCCGGGAGGCCGTTGCGATCGGGCGCGAAGTCGCTCCGCCGCCGCTGCCACTGATCTCCCACCGGGTGACGCGGGAGGGCGTCGAGGAGCGCGGAGGGGGCCGTCCTAGGAGCTAGGAGACGCGGGAGCTCAGTTTCCGGACGCGCCGCTCGGCTGGGGGATGCGGAAGAGGCGGGATTCGTCGCGATCACAGAACTCGGTGGGCTCCGTCCCGGGCAGGAAGAGCTCGAGGATCTGGTCCTGCTCGGGACACCACCGAGACGCGAGCTTTCCGGTAGTCCTGTCGACCAAGCGGGTGACGAGGCCCTCGGGGATCGTCCACGGCTCGGGGATCGGCAGGATCGGCTCCCGCATCTCTTCGTCGAGGGCCTCCGGATCGCCGTAGTAGACGCGGCGCATGAAGTTGCCCCACACCGGGGCGGCATCGCCCCCGCCGGTGGCGCCGCCTTCGCGGATCGACAGCGGCAAGTCCAGCCCGAACCAGACCGTCGCGAGCAGGTTGGGCGTGAGGCCGTGGAACCACACGTCGGTGCCGTCATTCGTGGTACCCGTCTTTCCGGCGGCCACCACCTCCCGGTCGAGCCCGGCCACGATGCGGGTCGCGGTGTAGCCGGTGCCGCCGTCGACGACCCCCTGCAGCATCGAGAGCATGATCCGCGCGACGAGCGGATCGAGCACCTGTGTCCGTTCAGGCTGCGGATCCCAGATGATGCGCCCCTGGGCGTCCTCGACCCTCAGGATCGGGAAGGGGCGCACCTTGGTGCCCATGTTCGCGAAGGTGGAGTAGGCCTCGGCCATCTCGATCGCGAGCACCTCCGCCGCCCCGATGGCCGTGGAGGGGAAGCGCTCGATCTCGGTCCTGATCCCCATTCTTCGGGCCGTCTGCGCGACGCTCTCGAGACCCACCTCCTGGGCCAGCTTGATCGCGATGATATTCTGCGACCTCATGAGGCCGGTGCGGATCGTCATCGGCCCTTCGAAGCGCTCGGTGAAGTTGGCGGGCCTCCACTCGGTGCCGTCGACCTGCATCGTCACGACCGGCGCGTCGAGCACGACGAAGGTCGTGGGGATGCGGGCGGCCACGGCGGCCGTGTAGACGAACGGCTTGAATGCCGAGCCGGCTTGCCGGAGAGCTTGGGTGGCCCGGTTGAACTTCGAGACCGCGAAGTCCCGGCCGCCGATCATCGCGCGTACGGATCCGGTCCACGGGTCGAGCGAGACGAAGAGCCCCTGCACGTAGTGCAGATCGGGCATATCGACCCCTGCTGCCACGGAGTCCTGATAGGCCTCGTAGCTCAGGTGCTCGAAGCCGGGCCGAGCCTCGATGCGGTCCCACCCCTCCTCCATGGAGACCTCTGCCGCTCTCTGCATGCGGACGTCCAGCGTCGTGTAGACCCGGAGCCCTGCCGTGTAGAGCTTGCTCCCGAAGCGGTCGTCGAGGATCTGTCGGACCCACTCCCCGAAGTACGGGGCGATGCTGCCGCCGGCCACGGCCCGCTTGGTCGGTATGGGTGCCGAGGTGTACCGCTCCAGGTCCTCCGGCGGGAGGAAGCCCTGCTCGACCATCCGCCGGAGCACGAGGTCACGCCTTCGCCGAGCGTTCTCCGGTTGGAGGAGGGGGCTGTAGGAGCCCGGCAGGTTCGGGATGGCGGCCAGCAGCGCCGCCTCGGCAGGATTCAGGTCCGAGGCGGTCTTGGCGAAGTAGTACCGCGCGGCCGTCTGAATGCCCCACCAGCCGTGCCCGTAGTAGATCTCGTTGACGTAGACTTCGAGGATCTGGTCCTTCGTGTAGGAACGCTCGAGAGCGAACGCGACCTGCAGCTCCTTGAGCTTGCGCACCAGACGACGCTCGAATCCGATCTGGCTCTCGAACATATTCCGGGCGAGCTGCTGCGTGATCGTGCTGCCCCCGCCCAGATTCCGGCCGGTCAGGACCCCGACGACCGCTCTGCCGACTCCTCGGAGGTCCACGCCGCGGTGGCTGTAGAAGCGCCTGTCCTCCACGGCAACGAACGCGTGCCGCGCGTGGTCCGGGAGCGAGTTGATGGACACCGGCGTGCGGCGCTCCATACCGATCTCGGCCAGGAGCCGACCGTCGTGGCTGTAGAGCTTGCTGGTCTGCTCGGGCTCGAAGGTGCGGATCTGCGCCACGGAAGGGCAGTCGGAGCAGAGGTTGCTCCACGAGCCCCACGCCACTCCGGACCCCGCTCCGACCAGCAGGAAGGCGGTGAGAATCAACAGCCGGGGTCGCCATCGCTTCTTGGTCACCTAGCGTGCTCCATCCGCTCCTGTACACGTACTGAGTGCCGGCTCGCCCCTCGGCCGACGCTCGCAGACAATGTACCCGTGTGCGACCACCCGAGTCACCCTCCCTCCCTCGGCTCCTACCCTAGTGCAGCTTTCGTGCCATAGAATCGCCGGCCGGGGCAGCCACGCGCCGCCGCAGATCGGCAGGCGGCGGGCGGGATTGGGTGCCCTTGACCGGGGTCGGAGCCGTCGGCACTGTCTGTCGCGGACGCTCCACGCGCTGAAATCGCCGCATCTTGATCCCGCCCAAGCCGGCCGACCCGACCTTGAGACAGATTCCGACACGCGTCGACAAGCCTTGGGGCCACGAGCTCATCTGGGCCGAGACCGAAGAGTACGTGGGTAAGATCCTGCACATCCGGGAGGGCGAGGCCCTCTCTCTCCAGTACCATGAGCAGAAGGACGAGACCCTGCACGTGCTAGCCGGGACGATGAGGCTGGAAGCCGGCCCGACGCATGAGGATCTCGATACCGTGGATCTGGAGGCCGGCGACGGCTACCGCGTTCGGCCGGGCACCGTCCACCGCCTAGTTGCCGTCACCGACTGCGACGTGCTCGAGGCCTCGACCTCCCATTTGAGCGATGTCGTGCGCCTGGAGGACCGATATGGCCGTGCCCCACCGGAGTGGTGACCTGCGTGAGCCACGGGTTGCGACACGGGTGCCGGGAACGTTGAGGATGCGCTTCCTCCCGGCGCTGCCGCTCGCCGCCGTCCTTGCCTGCGCTCCTGCTCCGACCGAACGGGAGGCAGCTCTCGTGAGGTCGTCGGATCCGTCGTTGGCGGCGGCGGCGGCCCGGCTGCTTCCCGAACTGGCGGAGCGCTCCGGACTGGAGCTCCGGGCGTCCGTGCGACTGGAACGCCGCACGCGGGACGAGCTGCGGCGCTACTTGGAATTCAAGCTCGACGAGGAGCTGCCGGTCGACGAGGCGGAGCTTCTCGCCGAGTCGTACGGGCTCCTCGGCCTGATCCCCCGGGACATGGATCTGCGCGCAGCCCTCAAGGGGCTCTATCTGGAGCAGGTCGCCGGCTTCTACGACCCGGACTCCACCACGCTCTTCGTGTTGGACGATCAACCTGAGGACGCCCTGGAATCCCTGCTCGTGCACGAGCTGGTGCACGCGATCCAGGACCAGACGGCAGACCTGGACGCCCTCACCGATCGAAGGCTCGGCAACGACCGCCAAGGGGCGGCGCAGGCGGCCATCGAGGGGCACGCGACGCTCGTCATGTTCGAGTTCCTGATGGCGCTCCAGGGAGGCTCGCCGGATCTGACGGAGACCGACAACTTCACCGACCTGGTGCGTCCGGCTCTCGAGCTCGCTCGGACCCAGTCGCCCGCGTTGGCCCAGGCACCCCTCCTGCTCCAGGAGTCGCTGCTCTTCCCCTATCTCGGAGGAGCGACCTTCGTGGAGGCTCTCTGGAAGCAGGAGCCCGACAGACCTCCGCCCTTCGGAGCACGCCTTCCGGTGTCCACGGAGCAGGTGCTTCACCCCGAGCGGTTCATCGGCGAGGGGCGGGACTCTCCCGTGGAGATCGATCTGGCGACTCCGGCCGGGTGGAGCCGGCTCTACGAGGACATCCTGGGCGAGCTCGAGACAGGCATCCTCTTGGAGACGCACGCCGGCTCGCGCGGCCCGGCCGAGGGCTGGGACGGCGACCTCTATCTCCTTCTGGAGAAGGCGGACGGGGCGCGGGCGCTGGTGTGGGTCAGCGTTTGGGACAGCGCGGGGCAGAGGGATGAGTTCGTCGCCGCGCTAGGGCGCGACATGAGCGGGTTTCCCCTGCCGGCTTCGGTCGACGTGGTGGAAGTGGCCGGCCGGCCCGGCGCCCGTCTTCGAGTCGGGGGCGATGCCGAGGTCGAGGCATCGCTGGTCGACCCGACGGAGTCGTGGCGTCGATGACGGCTCGCGGTGTGACCTCGACGTCGGTGCGCTCGGGGGGGCACTCGACAGAATACCCGGTGCTCGTGGGCGACGGCCTGCTCGATTCACTCCCCGATCTCCTCGGGAAGCACGCCCCAGCCCATCGGTACGCCGTGATCTCCGACTCCAACGTGGCCGGGCTCTACGGAAGCGCGGTGCTCCAGCTCATGCGGGAGGCGCGCCTCGAGGCCGAGCTGCTCTCCTTCCCGGCCGGGGAGCGGCACAAGACGCGGGCCGCGTGGGCGGAGCTGACCGACGCGATGCTGAAGGGAGGATTCGGCCGCGACTCCTGTGTGGTTGCGCTCGGCGGGGGGGTGGTGGGCGACCTCGCCGGCTTCGTTGCCGCGACCTACATGCGGGGCGTGCCGGTGGTTCAGGTACCCACGAGCCTCGTCGCCATGATCGACGCGTCGGTCGGGGGCAAGACGGGCGTGGATGCGGAGGAGGGCAAGAATCTGGTGGGGGCGTTTCATCCGCCCAGGTTCGTGCTCTCCGATCCCCGGGTGATCCGAACGCTTCCGCGCCATGAACGCGCCCAGGGGCTGGTCGAGGCCGTGAAGCACGGAGCCATCATGGACGGCGTGTATCTCGGCGCGCTCGAGCAGGACCTGCCTGCTCTCCTGGCCGGTGAGGTCGAGCCCCTTGAGCGGGCCGTGGCGCGCTCGGTCGAGCTCAAGGCGGAGGTGGTCTCCTCGGACGAGCGCGAGTCGGGCCGGAGGGAGATCCTGAACTTCGGCCACACGTTGGGTCACGCCATGGAGGCCGCCTCCCACTTCCGGACTCCCCACGGGACCGCGGTCGCAGTGGGCATGCGTCTCGAGGCCGGCCTGGGCGAGCGGCTCGGCGTCACCGAGACCGGGGCTGGCGAGCACCTCGCCCGGATCGCCAGGGTCCTAGAGATCGACGTCGAATTGCCGGGCGGAGCCGAGCCGCGCGCGATCATGGCGTATCTGGCGCTAGACAAGAAGGCTCGGCTCGGTCGGCCGAGGTTTGTGCTCCTTTCCCGAATTGGCGCGGTACACCGCACCGAAGATTCCTGGAGCCAGCCGGTCGACGACGATCTGGTGTTGGATCTGTTGACTTCGATGTCCACAACAGGGTGATGGCGAACCGTTCCAAGGCGGTGAGCCGGAGTTAAGGCATGTCGCGAACCGGAGCGTGGCTGCGGTTCTTCCGCAAGAGCGAACTCGGATCTCGTGGGGCAACTTTCGGTCCGAGCGTTAGGGTCCTCGAGCGGACTCATCACAGGCGCCTTGCGTCTACGAAGGAAGACGGTATGTCCCCACTACTTTACAGAGTCTTCATCACCGGAGCGGCGACCGTAGCGTTCGTCGCCATTCTAGCGGCGGCTCCCGTGCCAAGCCCCACGGGCGATGCGCTAACATGCTTCGTTATCGAATGCCAGGAGGGGTGTTCAGGCGGGGCCGGTTGTAAGGCGAATGAGAAATGCATCGACCCAATTTGCGAAGCGACCGTCAAGAAGAAGAACTGCAAAGAGGGCGTCGAGTAGAGGCCGGAGGTTCGTCATGAAGACGTCGAATGCCGCCGTCATGGGTCCGCGTCGTGCCGCCCGCCCTGCACCGCCGGAAAAACCGTTCGTGAGGGGGGCGTTCTCCGTCGTTGGGTACTTGCTCGCCTGGCCCGTGAACCTGCCGGGGGAGCAAGCGCGGGTGTGGTATGTTTCCCCTGGACCTGAAGTTCAGATCGGGGAGACCTCTGGCGAGGAGGCCTACCTCTTTCAGTCAATCGAGTCGGTGCGCTTCCTGCCAGACGGCGGCATGGTGGTCGCCGATGCTGGGTTCCTGGACATCCGTATCTTCGGATCCACCGGGGTCCTGCGCGCGCGGATGGGCGGACGAGGCCGCGGCCCTGGTGAGTTCCGCAGCATCATGGGAATGTGGCTCACGTCCACAGGAGCGATCGCCGCGTGGGACCCCGTGAATCTCCGGATCACGACATTTGATTCCGAGGGTAACCGGTTGAGTGCGGACAGAGTCGAGGCACGCGCGGGCGCGAACCTACAGGTGTTCTTCGGCTCCTTCACGAATGATGACGTAGCTCTGGCGTCACTGAACTCTGGCCCGCAGAAGTCCGGGGAACTAGTCGCCGATGTCTGGATAGTGCAGCGTTACAACCTGGAGAGAGGCTATCTGGCGCCTTTGGGGCCCGTGGATGGAATGCGGAGGTTCGACAGGACTCCGGTCCCGTTTTCCGCGATGCCCTTCGTGAACGTCCGCGGGGACTCCCTGTTCGTGTCCGATGGCTATGAGGCTCGCATCACCGTCAGGGACGCCAACGGAATCACGGCGCGGATCCTCGAGCTGCCATTGCCTCCGGTCCCGTCCGCCGACGGAGTGTGGCCCTCCCTGGAGGCCGCACTACGTCGGCGCGCCCCTGCCGGGGGAAGCGCGGGGTTGCTCTTGGAGCATCTCGTAAGCGGGCGGGTGCCACGAGACAACAGATTCCCATTAGTGGCGGGCTTTCTTCTCGACGGTGAGGGCTACGTGTGGGTAAAGGCATACGACCCTCTGGTCGATTCGATCTGGCTCCGGGAGCGCGCTTACGCGTCAGCTCCCGGCGGCGTTTGGCAGGTCTTCAGCCCGGAGGATGGGCGGATCGTCGCAAGCGTCGAGGTCCCCGACGACCTTCGCCCGACGGAGATCAAGGGGAATCGCCTGCTCGGGGTTACGAGGGACGAGTTCGGAGTCGAGCGGGTCGTAGTGCACGCCCTTGGGCGATAGCGATACGGGTCGCTTCGGAGAATGGCGGCTGGATCCTCGCGTATCGTTCTCGTGGTGGCCATCATATTTGGCAGCTTCACGCGCTCAAGACCGCAGCGGAGTTGAGCGTAGGGTGGGTGCGCGGCCGGACGGAACAAGAGCCTGTTACTCATTGGACCTCACCGACTTGGGTCCAATAAGTAGGGGCGTTACCTAGGACTGAAGCGCTCGAGCAGCTCGATCTGTTCGTCGGTGAGCTTCAGCTCCCGTTCCCTGACCGTCTCTTCGAGCCTGAGCAGCCGTTCGTGCTTTGTGGTGAGACCATGCCGGCTCCACACGCCCCGCACGCCTCCTGAGCTGGCATGGATCCCTGGGAGCAGCAACTTATCCGCGACCCGCTGAGCTCCCTGCGCTGGACACTCCAGGGCTGTGCTCGAGGACCGCTTTCCCGCACGCGTAGGGGCATTATAGTACGCCTCACGCCAACGCACGGAGCGCGGCGAATGGCAAGCGACCAAACGAGGGAAGCGGCCTGGCAGGATTGGGTCTCAACGAATGTAGAGGCAGGGTCGCCGGAGGTGGGGTGCCCTTGCCTCAGGCTTTGCCCGGGATCGGACCCGAGGTCACGGGGAGGGATGCGGAAGGACGGGGTGCCAGCGCGCGCTCCCCGGTTCCGCGCTCGAAGAGGAAGTAGAGCGCCGGAGTCGTGGTCAGCACGAAGAACGTGGACGAGAGCATGCCGCCGATGAGGGCGTAGCCGAGCGCATCCCATATGTTCGAGCCGGCAGTCTGGCTCTTGAGCACGAGGGGCAGCAGTCCAAGCACGGTGGTCGTGGTCGTCATCAGGATGGGTCGCACGCGCTCGAGCGTACCCTCCAAGATTGCCCGCTTGAGCGGCCATCCCGCCTGCTCCCGCACCCGGTTGATGTGATCCACGAGCAGGATCGCGTTGTTCACCACGATGCCGCCCATCATGATGACGCCGATGTAGGCTTCCCGTGTGAAGCTCGCATTGGTGTAGAAGAAGATCATGAAGACCCCGATGAGCGCCATCGGTACGGTCAGAAGGACGCACAGGGGCTGGCGAAAGGATTCGAAGAGGGCCGCCGTGACCATGTAGATCAGCAGGATCGATACGATCAGCACTAGGTAGATCTGGCTCCGCTCCTCATCGCTCCACAGCCAATCCTCTGCGGCCTCGACCGTGTAGCCTTCGGGCACGGCCGTGCTCTCCAGCACCTGATCCCGGACGAGATCTCCGAGCCTGTTGGGGCCTCGGAACTCGTACGCGACCCTGCGTTCGTACTGCTGGTTTTCTCGTCTGATCCGTGCGAGCACGTCCCGCTCGGAGATCCGGACGACATCGCCCAGCCTGATCCCTGTCCCGTCCACGCCGGTGATCACGGTCTGCGTCAGCCGGTAGACGTCCATGATCTCCGAGCCGGCCAGCTTGACCTCGAACTCGATCTCGTCGCCGCCCATCTGGAGGCTGGACTGTCGAGGTCGGGCGCCCGCGATCGCCGCGGTCATGCGTGCGGTGAGGTCCTGGACCGTCATGTCGTAGCGGGCCAACGCCGTTCTGTCGATCTCCACCACGAACTCGGACGCCCGGTCGCGACTGAAGAAGCGGCTGGATGCGTTTGTGTCGACGTCCTCGATCCGGGACATGCGCCGGAGCCTTGAGCCCAGGTTCTCGGCGATGTCACGCACCTGCAGGTAGTTGTATCCCAGAACGGTGATCGAGTAGTTAGGCGGATTGCTCCCTCCGCCGTAGAAGAACGACGGTCCCACGCCGCGCACCCGGACGTCGGCACCCGTGAACCCCAGGCTGTAGTTGACCATTTGTTCCTTGATGGCGACCGGTACGCCCGTGTGCTCGAGCGCCTCCGGAAAGGTGAGGTGGATGCGAGCCCGCTGTCCCCAGACCGTCGTCTCGTATCGCTCGACCTCCGGCATGTCGGCGATTCGCTCCTCGAAGAAGCTGGCCAGGGCGTCGGCGCGGTCCATGTCGGAGCCGCGCGGCAGGTTGATGTTCACTTCGACGTAGGTTTCCTGGCTGCCGAATCTCCCGCCCCAGATGATCCCTCTGGAGACGTACTTGTCGAACAGGTGGAACGAGCCTCCGAAACAGATCAACGTGATCGAGATGGCGGACCAGGGATGCCGGAGCGTGAAGCCGACGAGCGCTCGGTAGAAGCGTACGTAGAGGGGTGGGCTGGCGCTCGGCCGGCCTGGGGGTCGGCTCCGCCGCCCGTAGCCAATGGTCAGAATCTGGGCGGACAGCGACGGGATGAAGGTGAACGCCACGAACAGAGAAGCCATCAGGGTGAGGCCCACGACCACGGCCAGGGGCACGTAGAACACGCGAAGCTCGCCCTGGAGATAGACGAAGGGCACGAACACGATGAGCGTCGTCGCAGTGGCGGCCAAGATCGGCAGGACCACCTCCTTCGACCCCTCTTCGGCTGCCGCCCCGGCCTCTTTCCCACGCTCCCACCGTCGGTACACGTTCTCGAGCACGACGATCGAGTTGTCGACGATCAACCCGAAGCCCATGGCGAGTCCCATGAGCGTCAGGAGGTTCAAGGTGAGGCCACCGAAGTAGATTAGGTTGAGTGAGATGAGGACGGAGAATACGATTGTGAGGAAGATCATCCCTGCGGATCGGAACGACCTGAGGAAGAGAAGCAGCACCAGGAAGATCACCGCCCCGGCGACGAGCGCCCGGTACCTGAGGTCGCTGAGCTGACGCTTGATGTTCTCCGACGCGTCGCTCAACACGACGATCGTGGATTCGAAAGGGTTGAACCGCTCGAGAGCGGTCATGCGGGCCTTCACGGCGTCGGCCACCTCGACGGTGTTGACCCGAGCCTCCTTCTCGATGATGAAGGTGACGGCGGGCCTGCCGTCGACCCGATTGAGCAGGAGCGGCTCGTTGTAGGCCTCGCTCACGCGTGCGACGTCGGCCAACCGCACGGGACGGTCCCGCAGAGTGACGACGATCGTATTGAGGATGTCTTCGGCATCCTGCGCACGGTCTTCGATGGTGAGGGTCGACTCGCGCGTGCCCTCGCGGATGGCGCCGGCCTCGCGGACCAGATCGAGATCCCGGATGCGCGACTCGACCACCTGCGGGGTCAACCCCATGGCCAGGATTTGCTCCTCATCGAGCTCCACGCGCAGAAGGCGTTCGCGGCCTCCGAAGACGATCACCTGACCGACCCCTTCGACCTGCTCGAGTCCCGGCTTGATCACGTCGTCGACGTGGGCGCGGAGCGACTCGAGCGTGTAGGGCCCCGTGAGTTGATAGGTGAGGATCCGGTTGCTGCGCCCTTGGCTCTGGAACTCCTCGGGGATGTAGGGCTCGAGCTGGACGGGCTCCACCGCCTCGGGTAGGTCCTCCTCGAGCGCGGCGATGCGCTCGGAGAGGTCGAGGCGAGCGAAGTCCATGTCCGTCTGACGCTCGAACTCGATCTCGATGCTTGAGACGCCTGCCCCCTGCTCTTCGTAGGAGGTGGAGACGATCTTCTCGACCCCCTTGATCTGCTGGATGGTCGACTCCAACGGAGAGGTCAGGAACGCTTCGACCGTCTCCGGGGACGCACCCCGCCACCGCCCGGTCAGGGTGAGGCGCGGCAGCTCGGTGTCCGGGAGCATCTCGATGGGGATGTTCTGCCAGGCGAAGGCGCCCAGTAGGGCGACGGCCACATAGGTCATGGCCACCGCGACCGGGCGGCGGATGCTCAAGCGGATCACCGTCCGCTCTCCTTCACGTCGCTTCCCCTGCTGGTCGCGGAATGCCCGGTCTGCGCGCGCCGCCGCTGCCGTTTGGCCGGACTCTCGCGTGCGCGCTCTCGACGAGCGAGTAGACGACGGGCACCACGATGAGGGTGAGGGCGGTCGCCACGGTGAGGCCTCCGATCACCGTGATGGCGAGGGGGGCGCGCAGGTCAGCGCCCTGGCCGATCCCGAGGGCCATCGGCGTGAGCCCCAGCACGGTGGTCACCGTGGTCATGACGATCGGCCTCAGCCTCAAGCGGCCGGCCTCCAGGATCGCTCCGCGCAGCACCGCCCCGGATCTGCGAGCCTGGTTGATGAAGTCGACCTTCACGATGGAGTCGTTCACCACGATGCCGACTAGGATCACAACCCCGATCAGGCTCATGGTGTTGATCCCCTCGCCAGCGAGAGCCAGCGCGAGGACCGACCCCACCAGCGCAAGGGGCACGGCCATCAGGATCGTGAAGGGGTGCACGAAAGACTCGAATTGAGCGGCCAGGATCATGTACACGAGCATCAGCGCCAGGGCGAACGCGAAGGTCAGGTCCCGGAAGCTGCGACGCATCTCCTCGTTCTCGCCCCCCACGTCCATCCTCAGCTCGCGCGTCGGGGGAAGATCCACGAGGGACGCTCCGATGGCCTGGATCGCCTGGTCGAGTCCACCCGACGACACGTCGGCGTACACCGGCACGACCCTCCCTTGGTCTTCGCGCTGGATCTCAGCCGCCGAGAGAACCTCGCGAACCTCGATGAGCTCGCGCAGCGGGACCCCCCGAATGCGGATTTCGTTCAGGGTCTCCAGCGAGTGACGCAGCCGGTCCGGATAGCGCACGACGACGTCGATGCGCCGATCGAAGTCCACAAACTGCGTGGCGGGGTCGCCACGCATCGCCCGGTTCACCTCCTCCGCGATCAGCCGCGGCTCGATTCCGTGGCGGGCCGCCGCGCTCCGGTCGATGTTGACCTGAACCTCGGGCTGACCGTGCTCCATGCCGATCCTGATGTTCCCGAGCCGGGCAATGCGGCGCAGCCGGTCCCGGACCTCCTCGGCACGGGCGTAGCTCAGGTCCAGGTCCTCACCGCGTACTCTCACCGCTACGTCGGCCTCGGCGCCGCCCAGAATCTGTCCGAGGGCGCTCGCCTGGCCGACCTCGAAGGTGAGAGCGCCGCCCGGCACGTCTGCGACCAACGAGCGCAATCGAGCGACGGCCTCGGCCGTGGAGACCCCGGGCTTCAAGCGCACCTGGAACTCCGCGGTGTTGAGGCCGGACGCTTCGTCCTGCTGCGCGTACGAGCTCACGTCGCGGCCGATGCGGCTGAACACCGCCTCCACTCCCGGGTCGGCGAGGAGGGCCGCTTCGATCCCTCGGCCCACACCGTCGGTTGTGGCGAGGCTGCTGCCTTCTGCGAGCTCCAGCCGCACGTCGAACGCCCCTTGGTCCACGGCGGGCAGCAGGTCGCGGTCAAGGACGACGCCGAGAGCCAGGGCGACCCCCAGAGCACCTCCCGTGAAGGCCATCACACGGCCGCGGTGATCCAGCGACCAGTCCAGAATCCCGTGGTACCAGGCTGCGAAGCGCTCGAACCATCGGTCGAAGATCGCGATCGCGGGGCCGAAGACCACCGTCAGGAGCCGGCCAAGGAGGCTTCCCCAGAACACCACGAGATCCCTGCAGAGCGTCGCGGCGGAGCGGGCTCCCCGTCCGGGTAGTCGGAGAGCCCTCATCGCTGCCTGCCCCACGCGGCTCCGGGGCCCGTCGTGACCACCTTCCGCCGGCTTTTCCTCGCTCCAGCCGCCCGTCTCAAGGGCTTGCCCGGGGATGCTGAATCGGACAGCCATGGCGGGTAGGAGCGTGAGGGCGGCCAGGAGGCTCGCCACCAGGGAGAAGGCCACCGCGAGGGAGAGGTCTCGGAAGAGCTCCCCAGCAACACCCTCGACGTAGATGATGGGACCGAACACGCTCACCGTCGTGAGCGTCGACGCGGTGATGGCCCCCTGCACTTCTTCAGCCCCCCGAGCCGCCGCGGCCATGGCGGACGTTCCTTCCTCTCGGTGCCGGAAGATGTTCTCGAGGACCACGATCGAATTGTCGACCAGCATTCCGACGCCCAAGGCCAGACCGCCTAGGCTCATGATGTTGAGCGACACGCCTGCGGCGTCCATGAGGGCGAACGCCCCGACCACCGAGATGGGGATGGCCAGGGCGATGGCCACCGGATAGCGGGGGTCCCTCAAGAAGAAGAAAAGGACCAGAAAAGCCAACGCTCCGCCGAGCACGAGGGCCGAGACCACGTTGGTGATCGAGTCCGAGATGAACCCGGCCTGGTCCGTCGCCACGTCCACCGCGACCTGGGGATACTGCACCTCGAGCTGCTCCAGGGTCTCGCGCACGAGGCTGGCGACCTCGACCGTGTTGGCTCCCGCCTCCTTGAAGACGAGGATCCCCACGGATTCCTGGCCGCCGTACCGAGTGACCGTCTCTCGTTCCTTGAAGCCGTCCACCACGGTGGCCACGTCCACGAGGCGTACGAGTCGGAAGGCGGCCGGCTCGTCGTCCTCGCCGGGGCTCTCCGGCACGGCTGGGGCCTGGCGCGCCACCACGACGTCGCCGATCTCCTCGACCGTTTGGAACTCGCCTAGGGTGCGGAGCGGGTATCGGTACCGACCCTGGAGGATGGTCCCTCCCGGAGCGCTGACGTTGGCTTCCTCGAGGGCACGGGCCACCTCCTCCAACTCGATGCCGTACGACTCGAGAAGAGGGGGGCTTACCTCGACCTGGATCTCGCGGTCGAGCCCTCCCACGACCTGGGCCTGGGCCACCCCGTCGAGCTGTTCGAGCCGTCGACGGAATACGGTCTCGGCGAGCTCCTTCATCGCCCAGAGATCCGACCCCCCGGCCATCGCCAGCACCATAACCGGATCGGAATCCGGATCCACGCGAAGGATCCTCGGCCGCTCGGCTGTTTCCGGAAGCTGGTCCCGGAGAAGGTCGAGCTGCTCTCGCGTGTTGAGCATGGCGAAGTCCATGTCCGTGCCCCACGCGAGCCGGAGCGTCACGAGGCTCACCCCGTCCCGCGACGTCGAAGACACGCGCTCTACCCCGGGGACGGCGGCCACCCGGCTCTCGATCCTCTCGGTGATCTCCCGCTCGACTTGTTCGGAAGAGACGTCCGGATACGCCGTGAAGATCACCAGACGCGGATAGCTGACGTCCGGAAGCAGATCGATCGGGAGCCGGACGAAGGAGATGCCCCCCAGCAGAACGATGGCCAGGAACAGCATGGCCACGGCCACCGGTCGGCGGGTGGACGTGCTGGAGAGCGACACCTCCCTCAGTTCCCCGTCGTCGCGCCGGACGGATCGCTCACTCGAGTCCCGGCGCCAGCCTCCAGAGTGACGAGTCCGTCGAGAAACGCGTAGCGCGCTTCAATGACCTGGCGTCTCGCCTCCGCCTCCGATCTGACACTCTCCCGGAACTGCTCGAAGGTCCGCGTACCGATGCGGTACTCTTCGCTGGCAAGCGCGAACGCTTCCTCGGCGATCGCCAGAGAGCGCTCGACCAGCCGGTAGTTGTCGAACTCGTTCCTGAGCGTGAGCGCGGCGGACTGAACCTGTTCGGCCACGTCCAGGCGGACCTTGAGGAGCTCCTCGTCGGCCCGGTCCAGCTCCACCACCGCCTGTGCGATGTCCGCTCGCTTGCGGAAGAAATTGTCGAAGAAGGGAACGCTCAGCTGGATGGAGAAGCGGCTCTCGATGTCGTTGTCCGATGCGAGGTCGAAGAGCGCACCGCCTCCACGCGTCTGGGCGAAGCGGCCGTACCCATAGGACACGTCCAGGCTGGGCCACCACTCCGCCCGTTTCTCCCTGGCCCCGTGAGCGGCCGACTCGAGGGCGGCCCTCTGCCGCCGCATCTCGGCGTTCGCATCCATGGCCAGATCGGTGAGGCGAGTCACGTCGATCTCCGACGGATCGAAGATCGCTTCGCCTTCCGCCACCAGCCGAATCGGAGGGAGGCTCACGTCCCCAAGGGTCTTGCGAAGCTCGAGAACAGCCTGCTCGTACTGCCGCTCCTGGCGGTTGATCGCGAGGTTCTGCCGCTCGACGTCGAGCTCGGCGTTGAGGACGTCCACCCGCGTTCTCGCGGCGAGCCGGAAGAGCTGCTCCGCCACGTCGAGATCGACGCGCCTGGCGTAGAGCAGAGCACGCTCGAGGTTGAGAAGCTCCCGCTTCCCGAGCGTCGCATAGTACTGTCTTCGGACCTCGGTTCGGAGCACTTCGAGCGCGGCGTCGGACTCGAGCCGGCGATCTCGGTTCGTGAGCCGCTGGCGCTTGCCGAAGTTCAACAGATTGGCTCCCTGCAGCTTCCAGTTGAAGCTGACGCCCTGCCCCGTGCTCGACGCGTAGACGAAGCTGGACTCGGGGTTTTCGATGGGATTGCCGAAGAAGTCCTCGGACTGCTGCGTGAGGCGTCCGCTGTAAGAAGTCCTGAGCGGGTTCACGCGGATCCGCGGGAGAATCTGGTCGAACCACACCGCTCTCGTCTCTGGACCGTTGAGGCGCAGCGCAGTCACCGCCTGCCGATAGACGGGGTTGCTCCTCGAAGCGATCCGATACGCCTCGTCCAGGGTGAGATCGAGGGTATCGGAGACGGCAGCCTGGGCTCCGACCGCCGTGGCGGAAGCTCCAGACGTCAGGGCGAGCGTGCCCGCGACCAGGATGATCATCGGCTCGGCCTCCCTCCCTCCGCGGCCGGATCGTCCACCAGCCGAACCGTCGCGTCGTGGGCCAGGTAGTGGTGGCCGTCCGTCAAGACGACCTCACCGGGCTCGACGAAGCCTTCGTCGCCGCGGGTGAGCTCCACGAACACTTCGTTCTCGCGCCCGATCGTGACGTACCTCCACTCCGCGCGGCCGGTCTCGCCCTCCGGGCTGAAGACGAAAACCATGAGGCGTCCGTCCCTCTCGAGGAGCGCACGCCTTGCAATAAGGACCCGGTCCGGAAAGGCCTGGGCGTCGATGGTCACCTGCGCATACATGCCAGGCTTGGTGCGTCCGTCCCTGTTCTCGAGGAACACGGTCACACGCCCCGTCCGGCTCTCGGGATCGACGCGGGGGTTGACCGTCCGGATGCGGCCCTCGAACTCCTCGCCCGGGAAGGCAGCGAAGCTGACCACCGCCCGGCGGCCCTCAGAAAGCAGCCCCAGCTCGGCCTCGAGCACCTGGACTTCGACCTTGATGGGATCCAGATCGACGAGGGACATGAGCTCGGCACCCGTCGTGACCCACTGGCCCGCCACCGCCTCCAGGTCGGCGACCCTGCCTCCGAAGGGAGCCACGACCGCCGTCCGCTCCAGATTGATCTCCGCCTGCCGAAGCCCCACCTCTGCGGCGGTCAGGCCACTCTGAGCCCGCGAGATGCGAGCCCGCCCAGCTCGTATCTCCGCATCATCGATTTCCTGATCGAAGAGGATCAGCTTCTGGTATTCGGACTCGGTGCGCTCCAGCTCGCTGCGGGCCTTCGCCACCTCGAGCGCGTATTCGGTCGTATCGATCCGCACGAGAGTGGCGCCCGGCTCGACGCGGTCGTTCTCGACGACGGACACGCCGACCACCTGCCCCTCCACTTGGGCCGTGAGGGTGGCCTCCCGAAACGCCTCGGCCTGCCCGGCGGCGGTAACCTGCACCCAGAGCGTGTCCAGCTTGGCGGGACTCCCGCTGACTGGCTGCGGCACGTCGGTGGCGAATTGCCGGCTGGCCGAGGTGCTGAGCGCGTCGAAGCTCTCAGCCTCGGAAGCCTGTGCTTCCACGCCGCCCCCTTCGTCCGGCCTCAGGCGCAGGTAGATTCCTCCGCCCGCCACCGCCGCCAGGATCGCCACGGTCACGATGCTCAGGGTCTTGGTCGAGAAGGTCATGACGGGCTCCAAAGCGGACGCTTTCGCAGGCAGCTCGGCGCAGAACTGCCTCTCGTGAGTTCGTGCTCCCCTACCTACTACCTACGGTTCGCACAAAAGGGTGCTTAGACCCGATGCTCAAGAGGGTCGATGTCTGGGACCAGGTACTTATGTGCGGACATCATTGGGGCTGATGGAGCACGAGCTGCCTGGCGGCTCCAGCGGGCGACTGCACCTGAAGAGGAGTGGCCTGATGAGTATGCCGTGCGAGCGAGGGGTGACCTGCCCGCTACCCCCTCAAGGGTCGTTCGAGATGATTCTCGCGCGGACGACGTACTGAACATCGAGGTCATCCTTGACGACTGCCCAGAATTGCTCCCCACGGACGATTGGGCGCAACCAGGGGAGCACGCCGAGTGTTGTCTGGGCGGCTCCAACGTAGGCGCCGGTGCGCTCATATACATCGTACGTACGCACTCCCTCGAGGGGCCCGATCTCGACCCAAAGCTTGCCCTCTTCCGTCAGGAACATCGACGAAACTGCGGGCCTCACCCGGGGAACTCGGGACCAGTCTTGTCGTGCGCCCCCCAGATCTCGCAGCTCGCTGCGCACGTCATCGATCGCCGAATCCCGTACTGCGACGGGGATCTGCTCGAGGGGCCGCAGAGTCTGGACAACCAGCGTCGTATCGCCTCCAGGCGTCCACCGTTTGATCCGGTACGACGGGTCGCCGTCCTCGGTGGACCAGATACCTCTTCGTGGATCTAGGAGCGTCTGTCCTGCAGGAAAGAAGGGTATTCCGAAATACCCCGAACACCCGGCGCCTCGAAGTAGAAGCAGCACGGAGCGGCGGTCCGATCGTCAGAAAGGCTGCCGGGCAGAGGGAGCACATCCGCAAGAGTCATGTCCTCGCTGTAGACCCTCAGGACGTCACGCGTGGGCGAATCCAACGTGATGGAGGGCTTGAGGACTCGTCCTTCTGCGGTCATGATCCCCCGCCACACGTAAGCGCGGGAAAGCACGCTTAGCTCATGCGCGTCGACGAATCCGTTGTCCAGGTCGCAGACAGACATCCTGGCGTTCCGATAGTCGGGGACCCAAAGCGGCCCATTCGGTGCGAGCATCAGCCCGAATGCCCCCTCCATCTCACCCGGTCCTCCGCCCCTACCGCCGTAGGTGGCAAGGTGCTGCCCCTGCCCACTAAAGACCCGCAGCTCCTGGACCTGCGCGTCCAGAACGGCAATGCGTCCGTCACGTGCGACGGCGAGCCCCTTCAGCTCACCGAACGAGGCGGGCCCCTCCCCGTCGACGGTGCCGATTCGCAGCTCTTCCGTGATCAGCCAGGTTGCTGCGGTCTCGGAGTCCGGTGGCGTGTTTGTCACGTGGATCGTTCGTCCGGAAGCGTATCCGCGGCCACCGTCCACCGGCCGGTGACCCCGGAATCGGCGCAGGCCGCCACCAAGAGGACAAAGCCGATCGAACCCACGACCGAGAGGAACTGCCCCGATGTCCTGCGGCGCCTATGTACGCTGCTCATGCCGGTGGCCTTCCTTGATGCTCCTTGCACCGCCCCTCATGTCGTGGACAGGCTCAACACACCTTCAAAGCGCCGAGCGCGTTTTCGCGGCAGGAAGACCGGCGCATTCGGCCGTACCGTGATCGACAGCGGACGCGCCAGTGACTTGGCCCTCATCGATTGTCACCGTTTGCCGTCGCATCGTTGCCCCCATCGGGTCACCCGATCGGTAGTGACGGCCCCGATCTGCCTCTTCCTCACGATGGGGGCGGCTGACATCGGGGCGGCAGAGGCGATTGTGCGGCGGCTGAGGGAAACCTCGAGGATTTCTCGACCCGTACGGATTCTTCCGGCCCGGAGATCTCTGCATCTCGGACGAGGGATAGCTACGTCCAGTTGGTCGGGCGGCAGGAAGAGGTTATAATCGACGGTGGCTATACGTTTACCCCCGGGAAGTTGAGGATCGACTTCACTTACACCCGGCGGTACGAGAGGCTGCGGTGGCTTGGGTCCCGGACGACGTTTCGGGCGAGGCCATCTGCGCGTGCGTCGTTCCCGACGAGGGCGCCGTCCTCACTGGTCAGGAGAGCATCGACTGGTGTACGGTCCCGCTTGCGGGCTACGAAAGTTCTCGATTTCCTCCGCTTCGTGGGCGAATTCCCGCTGACGCGCACCGGCAAGGTCCGGTGGGTGAAGCAGCTTTCGCGGAACGGTTCGGACCGACCACGCGCGCTACAGGAGATGCAGGACTGCCGGGCACTGTGATAGCGGCCCCCCTTACCCCTGCTAGCTTCGACTCTCGACGGAGATGCGATGAGCTGGCAAGGGTGGGGAGGTCTCGCGAGTGCGGCCGGCACACACAAATCGCGAGAAGGAACCAATGAATCCGTATTCTCAAGCCCCTCACGCCGAGGGGCCCCCCAAGGCATCGGCCGATGCCCCCAATGCGGCCCTCCTCATCGACTTCGACAATGTCACGATGGGGATGCGAAGCGACCTCTCCAAGGAGTTGAAGAGCCTCCTCCAGTCGGCAATCATCCGAGGGAAGGTCACCGTTCAGCGTGCGTACGCCGACTGGCGCCGCTACCCCCAGTACATCGTTCCGCTCTCCGAAGCCTCCGTCGATCTCATCTTCGCCCCTGCGTACGGAAGCTCGAAGAAGAACGCCACCGACATCCGCATGGCCATCGACGGACTGGAGCTGGTCTTCATTCGTCCGGAGATCGGCACCTTCATCCTTCTGACGGGCGACTCGGACTTCTCCAGCCTGGTGCTGAAGCTCAAGGAGTACGGCAAGTACGTCATCGGTGTGGGCATCCAGGAGTCGAGCTCCGACATCCTCGTCCAGAATTGCGACGAGTACTACTCGTACACGAGCCTAACGGGCCTGCGGAAGACCACCGACACCGTGGGTAAGCCGTCCGATCCCTGGGAGCTCGTAGGCGAGGCGCTCGACCGGATGATCAAGCGGCACGACGTCATGCGATCCGATCGCCTCAAGCAGGTGATGATCGAGATCGACGGGAGCTTCAGCGAGGGGAGCTACGGCTTCAGCAAGTTCTCCAAGTTCCTCACCGAGGCGTCCTCGCGTGGTGTCGTGCAGCTCCACAAGCTGGAGAACGGGCAGTACGAGGTGAAGCTCCCTGGCGAGGCTTCCGGCGCAGACAAGGGGGACCGGGACCGCCGGGGTCGGGCCCCCTCCCGGAGGACGCGAGCAGCGCAGTCGCGCGCGGACAAGCCCGAGCGACGGGAGCCGGCTCCGCCCGCGGAGTCCGCTGAGAAGACCGATCCCGATCCGCTCCTTACCGCCTATGACCTCATGCTCGTGTGCCTCAGGACCCTCAAGGAAAACGGGAAGGAATCGGTCAGGGATTCCGACGTGAAGCGAAGGATGCTCCAGCGCGACCCGCGCTTCGACGAAGCCGAGCTCGGCTTCGGGAAGTTCAGCCGCTTTCTCTTGCAGGCCAAAGAGCACGGCATCATCGACCTTGAGAAAACCGAAACGGGGAACTACCGCGTCTCCCTCCACAAAGACGACTCTGGCATCGGGCCGCCACCTCGGGAGGAGCTGCCGGACGAGACTGCCTCCGTTCCGGAGGCGGCTGCGGCTCATGCTTCGGCTCATGCTTCGGCTCGAGTCCTCGAACCGATCGGGCCGGTGGCTCCGGGCCGGTTGGGGCTGCGAAGTAGCTCGCCGAGACGCCCCAGCGGGACCGAAGGTACGGTTCTCTTCGAAGGGCAGGCGGTCGGGACGAGCACGAGGGGACGGTCGAGTGCACCCCCCACGGTCGTGCCGCTGGATCGCCTGGGCCTCCCCTCCGGGAGCGAGGCGATGATCAGATACCTCACCAATTCCTACAAGGGTGTGGGCAAGAAGACCGCTGCCGCATTGGTCGACGCGTTCGGCAAGGATCTCTTCGACGTCTTCCAAGACGCGCCACATCGGGTGAGCGAGGTGGTACCGCGCCGGGCCGAGCAAGTCCTGGCCGAGTGGCGGACGGACTACATCAGGCGGACCGAGGCGCTGCCCAAGGAGGAGGAGCCCCCGGTGGTGCCGACTTCCAACCGCGAGCAGGCCCTGGAGCGAAAAAAGAGCGCGGAGCGCCCGACTGAGCGGGAGCACCACGCCGGCGAGGGGCGTCGCCAGGGGGGGGGACGGGCATCGGCGGAGAGACGTCGGCCCTCCACCGACCGCAAGACGACGGAGCGACAGAGCCGCTTGAGGAGCGAAAGGGGCAGCGCGCGAGGAGAGGGGTCCTCGGCGCGGCCGGCGCCCCGGGGTCGCGGCGCTCCGAGGAGGACGCGCTCGGGCTCGCGGCGGCAACCTCCCCTTTCCGACCCGGAGCCCAGCTGAGCGAGAGCGGATCGGGTGGGCCTTCAGGAGAAGAGGCCGTGGGCGGGCCCGCCGTCGGCCGAAGCTCCCGACGAGAGCTTCTACGTCCGTCCTGCCGAGGATGTGGCGCCCGAGCTTCTGGGGATGCGGCTCGTGTCCACGCTCGATGGCAGAAGGGCCGAGGGGGTCATCGTGGAGGTGGAAGCATACCTCGGCCTGTCGGATCCGGCCTCCCACGCCGCCGCCCGGATCGGCCGAACCCGCCGCAACGCTACCATGTTCGGTCGATCCGGCCTGGCCTACGTCTACCGCAGCTACGGCATCCACTGGTGCCTAAACGTGGTAACCGGGGCAGAGGGCGATCCGTGCGCGGTCCTTGTCCGGGCCATGGATCCGGTGGCCGGAATGGACGTCATGAGGGACCGGAGGGGTCGATCCAGTGATTTGGGCTCCGGCCCGGGGCGGGTCGGTCAGGCCCTGGGTGTGACCGGAGCCTTGGACGGCCACGACCTCTCGTCCCCTCCTTTGAGGCTTGCGGGGGGGTGGCCCGTCGAGCCGTCATCGATCGGTGTGTCCCCTCGAATCGGGATCAGTCGCGCGGTCGAATGGCCACTGCGTTTCTACGTCCTTGGCAACGCGTCGGTGTCTCGAGACTGGGGTCGAGGGTCGCTTGTACCGACTATTCCACACGGGTAGATTTCGCGGTCCAAGTCCTTGAAAAGCAATGAAATGGAGTATCCGGCATTGAATATCATCGTATGCGTTAAGCGGGTCCCGGACACCGAGACCCGAGTCCGAATCGCCGAAGGCGCACGGGACATCGATGCGGGGGGCGTGAAGTACGTCACGAGCCCATACGACGAGTTCGCCCTCGAAGCCGCGCTGCGCATCAGGGACGAGAGGGGCGAGGGCGAGGTCACGCTGCTGACCCTCGGCGGCGAGAGCGCTCAGGAGACGCTACGCGCAGGGCTGGCGGTGGGCGCGGACGCCGCCGTTCTCCTGAAGGGCGACGTCACGATGGACGGGCTCGCCACTGCCAAGACTCTGGCTCGGGAGCTCGCCGAGCGCGATGCTCCGCTCGTGCTCTTCGGCGTGAAGGCCGTCGATGATGACCAGCAGCAAGTGGGTCCCATGGTGGCCACGCTTCTGGGGCGGCCCTGTGCCACGAACGTGGCAAGCCTCGAGCTCGCCGACGGAACGGCGAGGTGCCGACGAGAGGTAGAGGGGGGAAGCGAGGTCGTCGAGCTCGAACTCCCGGCCGTCGTGTCCCTCACGAAAGGTCCGTCCGAGCTGCGCTACGCCTCCCTGAAGGGGATCATGGCGGCGAAGAAGAAGCCGCTGGAGCAGAAGGACGTGGTGGTGGCCGAGAGCCGCATCACTGTCGATCGCCTGGACTATCCCCCGGCACGCGCCGAGGGCCGCATCGTGGGCGAGGGCGCCGATGCCGTGCCCGAGCTGGTCCGGCTCCTTCGCCAAGAAGCGAACGTGCTATAAGCGAGGCCGAATCCGGGCCTCGCACTCACAGACGTCGGAGATTGAGATGGGCGACATTCTCGCCTTTGCGGAACAGAAGGCCGGCCTGGTCAGGGCCGTGGCGAACGAAGTCATGTCCACGGCCGCGCGGAGGGCGACCGAGCTCGGCGGATCGGCGCATGCCCTCGTTCTGGGAGGGCCGGGCGTGGGAGACGGCGCGAGCGGCCTCGGCACCTACGGTGCAGCCCGCATTCGGGTGGCGGAAGACGAGGCGTTGGCCGAGTACTCGCCCCGGATCTACGCCTCGGTGGTCTCCGAAGTCGCCCGCTCGGGTGACTACGACGCGGTGCTCTTTCCGGCGACCGAACAAGGCAAGGATCTTGCGCCCCGAGTGGCGGCCCTGCTCGATACGCCCTTGGCGTCCGACATCACCTGCCTGGAGGTGGACGCCGGTGAGCTGGTCGGCGTTCGGCCCCTGTACGCGGGCAAGGCTCTAGCCCGGATCAGGATCAAGGCGTCTCCTGCCGTCATGTCACTACGGCCCAACGCGTTCGGTGTCAAAGAAGTCGAGTGCGCAGGTGCGGTGGAGACCTTGAGTCCGACGATCCCGGAGGACGGCGGGATGCGCACGGTGGAGTTCCAAGCGGCCGAGAGAGGATCCGTGGACGTGTCCGAGGCGAGCGTCATCGTCTCCGGGGGTCGCGGAATGAAGGACCCGGAGCATTGGACGCTTCTGGAAGACCTCAGGGACGCCCTCGGCCCCGGGACCGCCCTCGGAGCGTCGAGGGCTGTGGTCGACGCGGGGTGGAGGCCCCACGCCGAGCAGGTGGGGCAGACAGGGAAGACCGTCGCGCCGACCCTCTACTTCGCCATCGGCATATCCGGTGCGATTCAGCACCTTGCCGGGATGAGAACGTCCCGGACCATCGTCGCGGTGAACAAGGACGCCGATGCCCCGATCTTCACGGTGGCCGACTACGGCATCATGGGTGACGCCTTCGAGGTCGTGCCGCGACTCACTGAGGAGATCCAGGCTCTGCGGGCGGAGGGGTAGCGTCGGGAGGCCCCCCCAACATCGCCACGGGATCGATCTGGACCCCGCGGCGCCAGATCTCGAAGTGGAGGTGCGGGCCGGTGGCGTTGCCCGAGCTTCCGCTGAGCCCGAGGATCACGCCCTTTCCCAGCCGCTCCCCGGTTTGGGCCCGCAGCTCCGAGAGGTGGGCGTAGACCGTCAGCACCTCGTTCCCGTGGTCGAGCCAGGCGACGAGGCCGAAGTCGTCCATCGGCCCGGCGAAGCGCACCGTGCCGCTCGACATCACGGCCACCGGCGTCCCGGCTGGCACCAGGATGTCGACCCCGCGGTGAACATCCGGAAGAGCGCCGTCCCAGCGCACGCCGAACGGGGCGGCAAGGGGACCCGCCACCGGCCAGCGGGACACGCCGCAGGCTGCCAGGCCGGCGAGGCACAAGCAGGCGGATGCCCGCACGGCGAGTTGCGCTCTCACGGCAGGAACGACCCGGAGAAGGTCGTGCCTGCGGACACGCCCGGGGCGTCGTCGAGGAGGAGGACATCGACCCGGGAGCCTGCTTCCACCACTCCCGTCCCTTCCGGGATCACGGCCAAACCGTCGGCCATCCCCAGGCTGCGGACGAGGCCGGAGCCCTGAGGGCCGGCGAGCGAGGCCTCCCTGCCGCCCGCTCCGGTCCCAAGCGTGACTCGCAGGCAGGTAGTGAGGCCCGAAGGCGAGCGCAGGTCTTCGGTGGCGCGAGCCCGGATGACCGCCCGATGGACGCGCGCATGTCCCGCGAGGGCGAGAAGAAACGGCCGCGCCAGGATCTCGAAGGTTACGAACGTGGAGGCGGGGTTGCCCGGCAGGCCGAACACCGCCTGATCCGGACGGTCCTTGCGGGCGAGATGGCCGAAGCTCGTTGGTGTTCCGGGTCGGATCCTGACCCTCCAGAAATCCAGACGGAAGCCCACGTCGTCGAGCACCCGCTTGAAGAGATCTCCCTCGCCCATCGACGCTCCGCCGACCGTCACGAGCACGTCCGCGTCACGAGCTCTCTCGAGATGCTCACGAATATCGTCGGGGTCGTCCCTGGCGATCCCGAGCCGCAGCGGCGTACCTCCGGCGAGGCGCACGGCAGCTGCGATGACGTGGCTGTTGCTCTCCGGGATCCGGTCGGCACCGGCAGGGCCGGCTTCGACGTCGTGAAGCTCGTCTCCGCTCGCGAGGATGCCTACCAGCGGCCTCCGCCTCACCGGCGCCACCGGGCCGAGTGCACTGGCGAGGACCCCGATCTGACCCGCCCCGAGGCCCGTGCCCGCCGTCAGGACGACGTCGCCCGGTCCCCAATCTTCTGCGGACGGGCGAACGTGCTTGCCGCGGTCGCGGTCGGAGTGGATGACGATGCGGCCCGGCTCGCCTTGTTCCCGGTCGGTGTGCTCCACGCGGATGACGGTGTCCGCGCCGGCCGGTATGGGACCGCCGGTCATGATGCGAACAGCCCTGCCGGCGGCCACCTCCCCTTCGAAGCGTGTCGCCGCCAGCACGGCTCCAACGACGTCGAGCACCACGGGCTCGTCCGGGCTCGCGCCGGCGACGTCCTGACCGCGGACCGCATACCCGTCCATCGCGCTGCTCTCCCACCGTGGTTGCCTGGACGGGGCGATGACGTCCGACCGGAGCGCGCGCCCGAGCGCGTCCTCCAGCGGCACGTCCTCCCCTTCGAGCGGAGCGGCCGCAGCGAGAATCCGCTTCAGAGCCTCCTCGACCGACAGCCAATCGGCTGCCCTGGACTCGAAGTCGGTCATCGGAGCGTTCGGCGAGGGGCCATGCGCAACCTCAGAATCGCCAGCTGGCTCCCACGGAGAGACTCCGGGCCGCCACCCATTCGTCGTCCGGAATGGCTCCGAGATCGGCCTCGGTCGTGAGCCATCCGGTCGGTGTGCTGATCTTCCATAGGTTCAGAATGGCGTCCGACCGGAGCACGAGCCGACGGCTCAGGTGGAACTGGACCCCCCCCGTGAGAGTGCCGATGAACTTGCTCCCGAAGTCGAACCGGTCCGTGGCGGGCATCTCGGCGGCCTCCTCCAGGGCTCGGTCCAAGTTGCTGCTGAGGGCCATTCCGCCACCCACCCCCAGGAACGGCTGCAGTCCGTGCCACGCGCGATGTCCCGTCAAGTTGAGCCTGACGCGTGCCTCGATAGCGATGAGGTCGATGGAAGCCTCGCCGAGGACCTGATCGTCCTCGCCACGACGGATGTCGATCACGTCCCGCTGGCCTCTGAAGACGGTGGCGCCTCCTTCGAACGCGAGAGCGCTGCCGAGCGAGATGGAGTAGCGTCCGCCGACCACCTCGGCCGTCTTCGGGCCAAGATTCAGCTGACCCGCGTTCAGGCTCGTCACTCCCATGAAGATCCCCCCCTCCTGAGAGTGCTCGATGAAGTGATAGGCCGAGGGGATCTCCTGCGCGGCGAGTGGGCTAGAGTCGAGCAGAAGCGCTCCGAGAAGTGGGAGAAGGCTCGTTCTCAGGTGTGGCATGAAACCTGGTTTGGCGTTTCGTTGAGTGACATTTGACGAACCGTCACCAGCTGGAACACATTTGTATGAGCGATGTCTGACGCCTTCGAAAGAGCGCCGGAAGATCACCCTTTCAACACCGTCTGTCGAGGATCGTTTCAGTAAGATGAGCGTGGGCTTTCGGCGGTGGCGGGCTGTTCCCGCGCTTCTCGGCGGCTGCCTCGCGATGGCGGCCGGCGGAGGCCTCAGGGGACAGACCGCCACCGTCGTGGTGGACGAGAATGTCCGGGCACAGCCCAACGGAACGCTGCTCGGCCGGCTCCGGTCGGGCGTGGCTCTCGACGTGCTGGACGCCTCCGACGCTTGGCTCCAATTCGACCTGACGGGGTGGGTGTGGACGAGGTCCTTGGGGGTGGCCAACCGGGGCGACTTCGACCTCGTCGTGTCGGAGCCCGGCGGTGAGAACATCAGGGCCGCCCCCCGAGGGGACGTCGTCGGCCGACTGGTCGAGGGCACCCTTCTCGAGGAGATTGAGAGGGTTCCGGGTTGGATTCAGGTGCGTCGAAGGTCCTGGATCTGGAGTCCGTCGGTGGACCTGGAGGGTCCCATGCCGGACCGGGCTTCGACGAGGGCCGAACGCGTCAGCCCCGAACAGTGGCTCACAAGCGAAGAGGGCGAGGCGGTCATTCTGAGCGCTCCAGACGGCGACACGGTGGCCACCGCGACGTCCGGGGCGAACCTGAGGATTCTCGCGCGCGAGGGGAACTGGGCGAGGGTTAGGGTCGACGGGTGGACGTGGCTTCCCGAGGGCAGCCCCGCGGGTGGTGAAGCGACCGTGCTCACCGACGTCGATGTCGCCGACGTCACTGCGGCGCCTATGAACTACCGGGGTCTCGTTCTCCAATGGGACCTCCAGTTCATCTCCCTCGAGCGGGCCGAGAAGATCCGCACCGACTTCTACGAGGGCGAGCCGTTCCTCCTCACCCAGGCCGGAAGGGGAGGGGGCGTGTTCGTCTATGTGGCCATCCCCCCCGAACGCCTTCAGGAGGCCGAGGGCCTGAGCCCATTGGAGAGCATTCGGGTCATCGGACGAGTCAGGACCGGAGCCGCGACGCTGACCGGGAGCCCGATTCTGGAATTGCTGTCTCTGTCGACCCTCGCGCGCTGAAGGGTTCGCTATCGCGTCGATTCCTCGCCGGAGTCCCCGTCCGCGCCCGACGGGCACTCGCGGTCTGCTCCCAAGGACGGGCCCACCGGTCCACCCACACCGGGCGTCGATCTGGCGTCCGCATCCGAAGACGGCCCGTTCGGCCCTGCGGCCTGCTCCTCGTCGATCCCGCGGTCGTCCCGGCGCTTCGGAACCGATGACGGACGGACGGCAGACGCGGAATCACGGCGGAGGAGAACTCGTCGGCGGGGATTGCTTCGTCGATGTAGGGCTCTGGTCGTCGTCGGCCGCACGCCTCTTGCTCAAGAAGCGGCGAGGGAGGATGGGGCGGTGAGGCGGGCCGGCTCGGGAGGGGGGGACACCCGCTCCCCGGGCGGACCACCGGGTCCCGCCCCAGAGGTCGTCTTGGGCCCTCACGCGGCTGCGGGTGGGGCGCTGAGAGGCGTGAATCCTCTCCGGAACGAACACGTAGTGTCGAGTGTCTACCTTGAGCTGAGAGCTTCGTCGAGGACCAATGCGCTGTTCTACCTGTGGTGAGCACCTGAGGGACCACGAGACCGCCTGTCCCACTTGTGGGGCGGCGGTTTCGTCTCGCTCAACGGTGCGTCCTCCGACGGTGGGGGTTCGGAGCTGCCCCCGATGCAACTACGTGGGGAACGGGATCGAGTACTTCAAGAGGCCCGGCCATATGGGCCTGCTCATCGGTGTGTCCCTGTTCACCTACGGTCTGGGAGGCCTCGCCTACTGGCTGGCCCGCCGCAAGCACCGGATCTGTCCCCAGTGCGGATTGGGCTGGGAAAAAGCCGCGGTGCTCGGTCCCGGAGCAGCCCGCTCGTGCACCCTGGCGGCCGCAGCCCGAGCCGGTCCCCAGTTCGGAGCGGATGAGCCGCTTCCCAGAGGGGGGATCGGTCGAAGAGTGCTCGGTGTGGCCCTGGTCCTCGCGGCGGCACTCATGATCTCGGTGGGTGTCGTCGAGTTCCAGCTCGCCGCGGTGGCGGTGGGGAGCGTGATGGGTGCGGGGGGCACGGCCACCCTATGGTGGGGCCTCAAGGCCCGCCACGATCGGCGGGCGGCTCTCATGACGCGCCTCCAGCGGCGCGTGCTGCTCCTGGCGACCGAGAAGGGCGGAACGCTTACGGTGACCGAGGTCGCGGCCGCCCTCAACCTCTCCTTGGCTGCGGCGGAAGGCGTGCTGGAGTCGATGGACGACGGGCTCAGGGTCCGGTCGGACGTGACGAACCAGGGGATCATCGTGTACGAGTTCCCGGAGGTGCGGCATCACCCCCGACTGGGGTCGGGCCCGAAGGGTTAGTCCCCGGCGCCGTCCAGCCTCGGCTCGACGGCGGGCGCTTCCTGCATTCTCGCGGAGCGAGCTAGCCACACCCCCCCGGTGATCACGACCGCACCCGCCAGCTGCAGGCCGGACGGCTGTTCGCCCAGCCAAATGGCCGCGGTGATCAGCGCCACGACCGGAACAAGGCTTGAGAAGACCGCGGTGCGCGCGCTACCGATCCGCTCGAGGCCATGGTTCCAGAGGAGGTATGCGATGGCGATGCCGAGGATGGCGGCGTAGGCCACCCCGACCCACGCCAGCGTGGAGACCGAGCCCAGGTTCATGCCCGCCACCGAGGGGACTCCGGCCGCCATCAGCCCCGGTGTCGCGACCCAGAGCGTCCACGACGTCACTGGGAGGGCGCCGTAGCTCCGGGTCAAGTCTCGGGCTCCGACCATGTAGATGGCCCAGGTGATGGCCGCGCCGACCACGAGCAAGTCGCCCCAGGGGAGGGAGCCCGCAAAGCCCACGGCGGCGCGGCCTCCGGTGACGACCATCACGACTCCCCCCAGAGCTGCCAACACGCCCAGCCACACCACCACGGTGTGCCGCTCCTGGCTGAGCGCAGTCGACAGAACGAGAGTCCAGATCGGTGTCGTCGCCAGGACGAGGCTCGCGTTTCCGGCCAAGGTCGCGTCGAGCCCGAAGATGAACAGGAACTGGTAGGCGAGGTTGCCCAGCAGGCCCAGGAGTACGATTCGGGCCCAGTCCTGCCGATGGGGGAGGGGGATGGGTCCCCTGCGTCGCAGAAGCAGAAACAGGGTCGCCGAGGCGATCGGGAACCGGAAGGCGTTGAACGCCAAGGGCTCGATCTCAGTGAGGGCGACCTTGATGACGGAGAAGTTGATCCCCCAGATCACGCACACGGTCACTAGGCCGACATCGGTCCACCGGACGGACGCCCTGACGGGGCCGGAGTGACCGGAAGGCTTCTGCTGCCCGGCTTTCGTGCTCGTTGCGACCGTGGACGACGGGGGATCTAGCACAGACGTGACCGTTGTTTCTCCAGTCGGGGGCACCTACCCAATGAAACCGCTCGCCCACAAGCTATTTCGTCCGACGGCGATGTCTACTTCGAACGCCTGCTCGGGGTCGCGATGTGCAAGGCTGATGCACATGCGCGAAATGGCCGTGGTCCACGCGGACAAAGACCCCGGAAGGAGCTTGGAGCGTCAGGGGACACGGGCGCCTTCGAAGCGCTGATGAACCGCGCGACGCCGTCGGAACAGGCCTCCTCATAGGCCGAGACGCTCTTCAAGGTCCTCCGGGAGCACAGAGTTGGTACAGGCGAGCTCGGCGCCAGGCAGGAAGGGCTTCTGAGGGAGCAGGAAACGCTCTCGTGAAGCGGATCGGAGCATACCATCCTCGATGTGGTACGCCTTCCTTTCTGGATCTCGGACAGGAGCTTCGATCGTACGTTCTGGAAAGGCGGAGTCCGAGGTCCGAAATTGGCATCGAACTACCTATCCACATCTTCGTCCCGGCTTTGCCTTGGCCGCGGCTCCCGAGTTCCACGGTAACCACACTGGCCGATGCAGCGAAGCCAATGATTGCCCGGGCCCGAGGGCTCACGACTCCGCTCGTTCCGCTTGGGGAACGTGCACGTAAGGCCATCCGTGCGGCATGGCTCTGCGTGGTGGTGGCCGCTGGCGTGTTGTTGGTCGTCGTTCCGGTCGGCTATGCGGCGGGCGGCAATCACGTCCAGGTGGAAAGGGCGGCAGGCTACGGTCTCGTCGTTGCGATCGGGATATTGCTCCGGACGCATCGGTCGGGACGAGCGTGGCTGGGGCTGCTGATCGGGTCCGTCGTCGGGCTGACCACAAACCAGATCCTCGTCAACCTGCCCCCGGGGATACAGGGCGAGCTCACCACGCTGGCTCCGGCGATGGCACTCACGTTGGCGATGATCGACGGCTTCGGGGAACGGCGGCTGCGGGGGTATCGTGACGCGATTCGCGAAGCCGCCATCGTGAGATCCTGGCGCCTTGGATCTTGCTGCCAACGACGGCGGTCATCGGCGGATTCTTCGGCCAGAGCGCCGATGGGAGGCGCTACCCCCGGCCACCGGCCTGGCTGACCCTGGTGGCTCTGGCGATGATGGCAGGGCTCGTTCTGATGACGGTGCTGGAAGGGGCAACCTCGCGGTACTGGCTCGCCGCAGGGATCGTTCTACTGGGGACCATCGCCGTGCCGGCCGCAGTGTTTCTCGGTGCGCGCGCTCTCGCAGTCTGGCTCCACCCGCGCCTGCTGCTCTATAGCCAACTCGGCGCCTATCTGCGGGTGATGTGGGTCCCCATGGGCAGCCTCGCGATCGGCTACTTGATCATCATCATCGTGTTTGCGGGGTTCTACGGCATGCTCGCGCGTTTCAGTCCGGAGTCGTTCGCCAATGTGGGTGAGGACACAGGCATCATCACATGGGTGTCGTTTGCCTTTTTCACGGGAGTGGGAGCCGACTACACGCACATCGTCCCGGTCTCCACCGGCGCCCGCGCGTTGGTGGGCGCTCAGCTGATCCCTACCATCGGCTGGGTGCTGGTCATGTTTGCGGCTGTGATGGCTTACCTCCAGCCCCAGCTGCAACGGATCGCCCGACGCGACCGTCCTTGACGATCGCCCTCGCCACCTCGGCGGGGGTCACCAACCCGAAGAGAGCACGCCCCGTCCGAGCTCCAAGATGCCCCGTTCACCCTATTGCAAGTCAGGCGCTGCCGGTTCATGCGGGCCACTGGCTTGCGGATCCGGCGCGGACGGCCAGGGCATGAGCCGGCAGCTCGAGTACTCAGGGGCGGCCTTGCGCCGGGCTCTTGAGAGCTATGCCGGAGCCGCACCGACGACCGTCTCCGCTCGCGGGCGGCCCGTCCTTCGTGGTCCGGCACTTTCGGAGCGATCGTGGGTTTGAGATCGGCGCCGCTCCCGAAGCATCGGTGGCCTGATGCCGGCCGCCTCTCGCCGACGCCGCGAACGATGAACACCGAGTCTTACCCATGAAGGAATTCAAGGACGAAGACGGACGGGCCTGGGTGGCGACCGTCCGAGTGGAGCCAGGCACGGACTACAAAGGTCGCTACTACCTCCACCTTCATCCCGCCGGCGGAAGCGAAGACGAGGGCGTGAGCCTCCACGACGTGCGTTGGAACAGCCTGGGCACTGCGGAACGGACGCTGGCCGCCATGTCCGGCGTCGAATCGCGCAGGCGACTTCGATCGGCCGTGGGACGCGCCTCCAGCCCTCCTGTCCTAGGGGCGTAGCGGTTCGGCGATCGGGGTCGGGGCCACGGGCCGTAACCACGGGCCGTAGTGCGGATCGTGCCCCGGCACGCTAGGGGTCCGACGCTTCGGGCAGAGCTCTCTGAAAGTCGGCGAGCTTGACCGCGATCCGGTCCTCCACGCGCTTGGCGGCGGTCCTGGACGGGAGGTCGTTGGAGAGGATGCTGAAGAGGAGCCTCTCGCCGTTTCGGGCCGTGACCACTCCCGTGAGGGCGGAGACCCCGTCGATGGTGCCCGTCTTGGCCCGGAGGTTCCTGGCTGCCCGGGTGCGGTACATCCTGCGCAGCGAGCCGGTGCCGGCTTCGGGAAGCGTGGAGACGAACGCCTCCCACCGAGGCGAGGAGGCCATGTACTGAAGGAGGGCCACGAGGCCGCTTGCAGTCGACCGGTTGCCTTCCGAGAGTCCCGAGCCGTCCACCGCCACGACGTCGTGGGCGCCCAGCCCGACCTCGCCGGTGGTGAAGCTCCTGACCGCCCGCGCCCCACCCACAAAGGACCCCTGCCTCATCACCACCTTGCCCATGGTCTTGAAGATGGACTCGGCGAAGAGGTTGTGGCTCTCGTGGTTGGTCACCCTGAGATACTCGATCAGTTCGGGCGAGGTGTGGCTTGCGAGAAGGCGGGGCTCTTCCGCCTCCGCGAGTCCCGGGGCCCACGCCCCCCCGTCCGTGATGCGGGATCGGTCGGCGCGGTGAACGGCCCGGGCACCGCTCCCCACTGTGAACCCTCTGGACTCGAGCACTTCGCCAAGCGCCCGAGCCGCGAACAGCGGAGGATCCGGTACCGTGAGACGCCGCCAGATGGCCGGTCCGCCGCGGGTAATTTCGCCGTGGATGCGGATCCACGAAGTTGGCGTCGGGCGATCGAGCCAGAGCATCGGCCGCGGTGGGCCGACGACCGTCTCGGCGGTGTTGTTCATCGCTAGTGGGAAGCCCGGAGGGATCGTCTCTACGGTCGGCGCGCCCCCCAACCGAGTGGATGGTGTGATCCGCAGCCTGACGATGTTCTCGTTGTAGGAGAGTCCGGTCACGGCGGCCGCGAAGCGCTCGTTCAGATCTCGGGGATTCCACCCCGGTCCGAGAGGCGGTCCCGAGAAGTAGGTTCCGTCTCCCACGACGGCCCCGTCGATGTGGGTGATGCCCGCCGCCGCCAGCTGGTCCGCCAGATCCTCGAAGACGCTTGTGCGAGTGCGAAAGAAGCGATCCGAGATTCCTGGGTCTCCGGTTCCGTAGAGGATCAGGTCACCTCGCAGATGCCCGTCCTGCACGGGCCCGTCCCCCCAGAGGAAGGTGCGGTACGTGAAGGAGGGGCCTAGGAAGTGGAGCGCGGCGGCCACGGTGACGACCTTCATGTTGGAGGCGGGCACAACGGGCAGGCTCTCGTTCCTCGCGAAGAGCGTATCGCCCTGATCGAATGAGACCACCAGCACGCTCCACCGCGCCGATCGCATCCGGGAGCCGTCAAGAAAGCCCGACAGGTCACGTCGCAGCGCCTGGACCTCGGGTCCCGGCGGTGGGGGCGTGGGCCGTGGACTCGCGGCCTTTCCGCTCTGCGAGGAGATCTGGAGGGGCGGCCCCGTTGGCAAGGAGGTAGCGGGCCTCCAGACCGCGGCGGTGACAAGCAGCGCGCCGAGGCCGAGCGCCGTGACCCGAGCTCTCGTCACGACGTGCCTCTGGACTAGGGCCACCGCTCTTCCAACGGATCCTGCCCCGGGAACGCCCCTCCGGGTTGGAATCCGTCTCCTAGCACGACCTCCAGCTCGCCGACCCGGCCGCACCTGGCCCCGTACTCATGCATGCATGCCCCCGCCGCGTGGTTCCGAATCATCCCGCCGAGGGTGCAATAGGGGGCGTTGCCGGTAGGGGTGCAAGGACAGGCGCGAGTCCCGGGCAGCCGTCTCAACGAAGTGCACGGCCGGCGCTCCGGAATCGACCCGGACGGTTCGCTCAGCGATCCAGGCGGATCGATGCCGGTGCGCCCCGCCGGGCTCACTTTCCTGATCCCGGGGAGCGCCCAGAAGAGAAGGGTCCCGGAGTCGTCGAGGGGAGGGGCGAGCGCAACGCACTCGGCGAATGCCCCGGCGCGAGTGGCGCGCGGGACGAACGGAGCCTCGTGCAGGAGGGTCTTACCGCTCCGCTCCGAAAGGGAATTATACGTAAGAGTTGACACTCATCCGTATAATTCCGCTCCGAAAGCCGAGCCCGTGGGGCCCAGAGAAGCGTCTCTAGCCGACTGCAGCCACGGCCTCACCGTCCATCTTCCGAGCGCACTCGGCGCAGTAGCCCGTGAGCTCCAGATGGTAGCCTGTGGTGCGAAAGCCGCCCACGTCCGACCGAACCTGGGAGAGCTCGGAGTCCGGGAGCTGTCCAGGGACGTCGGACACTGATCCGCAGGAGAGACACCTGGCGTGGTGGTGAGGGTCGGTCCGCCCGTCGTAGCGGGCGCTGTCGCCGGCGTGGCCCAGCTTCTTTGCGAGATCGCACGAGACCAGAGTCTCGAGGCTCTTGTAGACGGTTGCCAGCGAGATCCCAGGCACGACCTCCCTGACTCCGAGGTAGACCTCGTCCGCCGTGGGATGCGTGCAGCTTCGGGCGAGGAAGCGATACACCGCAGCGCGCTGGTCCGTGAAGCGGTGGCCTCGCGCCTCCAGCGCCTGCCTCAGGATCTGATCGCTCGCGTCGCATGAGTTGGACATGTTGCGGCCATACCCTGGAACCTCGATGTTGATCCATGTCGAAGGCGAGTGACCCGCTCCTGACTTTGGAGCCGCTCATCACGGCGGTGCAGGACGCCTTGTCTGGAGCGGGATGGGAGCTGTCGGGTCTGGAAAAGACGACGAGCCACCAGTTCGAGGGGCGATGGGAAGGGGAGAGCTCCAGAAGGGCCTACCTCTTCTTCCATAGCGACAGAGCCCCGGACTTCGTGAGCGTCGACGTGTTTCTCGACGAGACCTCCAAGGGCCTGAGCGGGAATCTGGCCTTGGTCGTCGAGGGCCCCGAGCTCGCCAGACTTGGACCCACGAGGGAGCTCCTGACGTCTCTCGCACAGATGACGCTCGACTGCATGCCGGAGGGCTACCACACTCCCCTGACCGTTCGCCTGCGCTTGGAGGGGCCGAAGGAGGATCCGGACGAGGCCGAGTGCGAAATCCGCCTCAAGCTTCGGATTCCCGCCAAGGCGATAGGGGCGGGGGCCGACGCGGTTGCGGCCCTTGCGTCCGCCACCGCAGGCGCGTTCGAGCGAGCGATGGAGCACGACGCCTTCAAGTTGCTGGAGGACGGCGGTGGCTAGAGAGACCCCGCGTGCGGCCCGCCACGCCGAATGGATCATTCCTGCTTCGGAGGTACCTGAATGAGCGCAGAAGGTGCAACCCTTGATGCCCTCCTTACCGAGGAGCGTCGCTTTCCGCCACCCGAACACTTCAGGGAAGGGGCGGTCGTGCGCGATCGCGGACTCTACGATCGGGCGGCAGCGGACCGCCTGGCCTTTTGGGAGTCCTGGGCAGAGGAGCTGGACTGGTTCGAGAGGTGGCACACGGTTCTCGAATGGGAGCCGCCCCACGCCAAGTGGTTCGTGGGTGGAAAGCTGAACGCCGCCCACAACTGCCTCGACCGTCATCTTGACGGGCCGCGCCGCCACAAGCCGGCGCTGATCTGGGAGGGAGAGCCGGGCGACACCCGCTCCTTCACGTACGCCGAGTTGCACGCCGAGGTGTGCCGGTTCGCCAACGCGCTCAAGGGCTTGGGGGTCGAGAAGGGCGATCGCGTCGCCATCTACTTGCCGATGATTCCGGAGGCGGCCATCGCGATGCTCGCGTGCGCCCGGATTGGGGCGCCGCACTCCGTGGTCTTCGGTGGCTTCAGCCCCGAGGCCCTGGCCGATCGCATCAACGACGCCGAGGCAAAGGCACTGGTCACTGCCGACGGGGGGTACCGGCGAGGCGGGATCGTGCCTTTGAAGATCAACTCGGACAAGGCCCTCGAGTCGTGTCCGTCCATCGGAAGCGTCGTGGTCGTGGCGCGCGGCGGGGAGCTCACTCGCGAGGTCGAGGCTCGGATGGTGGAGGGGCGCGACCACTGGTACCACGACCTTGTCGCAGACGCGAGCTCCGACTGCCCGCCCGAGGTCATGGACTCCGAGGACCTGCTCTACATCCTCTACACGTCAGGGACCACCGGCAAACCGAAGGGCGTGGTCCACACGACGGGCGGCTACCTGACACAGGTGAGCGCCACGACCAAGTGCGTCTTCGACCTCAGGGAGGACGACGTCTACTGGTGCACGGCCGACGTGGGCTGGGTCACGGGGCACAGCTGCATCGTCTATGGGCCGCTCGCGAACGGCGCGACGGTCCTGATGTACGAGGGCGCGCCGAACTGGCCGGAGAACGACCGGTTCTGGGAGCTGTGCGCGAGGTACGGAGTCACGGTGTTCTATACGGCCCCCACGGCGATCCGGGCGTTCATGAAGTGGGGGGACGAGTGGCCTCAGAGGCACGACCTCTCGAAGCTTCGCCTTCTCGGAACGGTGGGGGAGCCCATCAATCCGGAGGCCTGGATGTGGTACCACGAGGTGATCGGGGGCGAGCGGTGTCCCATCATAGACACGTGGTGGCAGACGGAGACGGGAGCGATCATGATCACGCCCCTGCCCGCCGTGACGACGACCCGGCCGGGCAGCGCCACCGAGCCTTTCCCGGGCATCTCGGCCACCCTCCTGAATGACGACGGCAACGAGGTGAACGCAGGCTTTCTCGCCATCACCGAGCCCTGGCCCGCGATGTTGCGCACCATCTACGGCGACGAGCAGCGATACCGCGAAACGTACTGGTCGAAATGGGACGGCATCTACTTCCCGGGAGACGGCGCCAAGTACGACGACGACGGGTACCTGTGGATCCTGGGCCGTGTGGACGACGTGCTGAACGTCGCCGGCCACCGCATCGGGACCATGGAGGTCGAGAGCGCGCTCGTCGATCACAGGGCCGTGGTCGAGGCGGCGGTGGTGGGAAAGGTGCACGACGTGAAGGGCCAGGCCATCGCGGCGTTCGTAACCCTCAGGGAAGGCGTCGAGGGCACCGGGGCCCTCGAGGGTCAGCTGAAAGACCACGTCGTCGAGAAGATCGGCGCGATCGCCCGTCCCGAAATCGTCGTGTTCGCGGCGGACCTGCCCAAGACCCGGTCGGGCAAGATCATGCGGCGTCTGCTGAAGGATGTTGCCGAGGGCCACGCTCTGGGAGATACGACGACGCTGGCGAATCCCGGCGTCGTCGAGGCACTTCACAAGCAGTACCAAGCTGAGAAGGGCTAGCGGCCGGCCCACGGGGTCGTACAGCAGGCGGCGGAAGGCCATTCGCCCCCGGACCCCGCTCGATGCCGTACGCCGCACAGAGCTCTCACCCTGCGGCGGCACGTTGGTGGAGTGGGACCGTCCTGCTCCCTGAGAGGGCCTTCTCTCGACGAGGCCGCTCGGCTAGCCTTCGCTCTCGTCCGCCAGCGGATCGAAGGTGTGGGGATGGCGCTCGCGGTCGGGCTTGTCCTTAATCCTCTTCGCCGGAATCCCCGCGTAGATGCCGTGGGGCTCCGTGTGCTTCGTGGCCACCCCGAAGGAGCCGATCATGGTGTCGTCGGCGAGGTGGACACCCGCCATGACGGTGGCGTGGTAGGTGATCCGGACACCGTCTCCGATCACTGTCGCCGGCGTCGAAATGTCCCGGCTCTCCACGATGTCGTGGGAGTGACTGTAGATGTTCGCGAAGTCGGACACGGACGTGTTGTCACCGAGCCGGATGCCACCCCGATCGTCCAGGAGCACGTGCCGGTGCACGACGACATCGTCTCCCACGTCGAGGTTGTAGCCGAACGACAGCTTCACGTGGTGGAACGCCTTGAAGTTCCTCCCGCAGGCCCGGAAGATGCGCTTCGCGAGGAGCCTCCTGAATTTGACGCCCAGGTGCACGTTCTCACCCAGAGCGCTTCTGTCGAATCCCTCCCACAGCCAGATGAGCGGCTTCACCCGGTCGTAGCGCTCCAGGTCCGTCTCGGCGTAGTACTCGGGCTCCAGGGTGACGCTGCGCGCGTCCGTCTGCCTCAGGAGGACCTGCGTGGAGAGAGGCAAGGTCTCGGGATCCACCCCGACAAGGTGCGGAAAGTGGAGTTCGGTCAGCAGGGTCCGGCACAGCTCGTACCGGTCGCAGGAGGGGTCACGGAGACGTTCCTCGATGGAGCCGAGCCAGGCTTCGTAGAGCTCGCTCGCCGCGGCGTCGACGGGGACCTTGCGGTTGGGAAGGAAAACCATTGGCCGTCTATCCCCGTAGGGACAAGCGAGTTCCGGGAGGCGAGGGGCAACAATACGGGCTTCGATCCGCCCTGCACGGCCGTCGCCTGCTCCCCCGGGCGTGTGTTAACTTGCCGGACCCGATTCTGACCGGTCACCAACTCGGGAACAACGGCCATGCACGATGTACTCCGGCAGCGCCTGATGCGGAAGATCGAGAGCCTGCCTGAGGAACAGATCTACCAGGTCCTCGACTACGTCGAGTTCCTCGAGGGCAAGTACGGCCCCGACATCGCGCAGGAAGGGTCGACCCTTCAGAGGTTCGCGGAGTCCGTGGAGGACAAGCTCAGGAAGAAGGCGATGAGTCCGGCGACACTTCGCGAGGCCTTTCAGCTCATCTCGGCAGCGGACCGCGTTCTCTCGAACGTGTCCTCGGCGGGGAAGCAGCTGATCGAGGAGCTGACGCCGTCGCTCGGAGAGCCGCCCCCTGCAGACAAAGGCCTGGACGAAGAGAAGAACGACGCGGCTGGCGAGCCTAACGACCCTCCGAAAGAGGAGGCTTGACACCCCGAGACGCCTTCGGGTAAGATCTCCCATGGTAGCAGAGAACGCGCCCGTTCGCCGGGAGTCTCAGCTGGAGATTCTGGGCGGGCGGGCGTCTCCTTTAGGGGTGATGGGAGGGACGAGATGGCGCCGATAGTCAAGGAATCCCTGACGTTCGACGACGTGCTCCTGGTGCCCGGCCACTCGAGCGTGCACCCCAAGGACACTTCGGTGGCGTCCTCCCTGACCCATCAGATCGAGCTCCGCATCCCTCTCCTCACCGCGGCCATGGACACGGTGACCGAGTCGGGGATGGCGATCGCCATCGCTCGGCAAGGGGGGCTCGGCGTCATCCACAAGAACGTCCCGATCGAACGCCAGGCGGAGGAGGTCGACCGGGTCAAGCGCTCCGAGAGCGGGATGATCCTGAATCCGATCACGCTCTCTCCCCACAAGACACTCTGGGATGCCCATGGCCTCATGGCCCGCTTCTCCATCTCGGGTGTTCCGATCGTGGAAGACGGGGGTCGCTTGGTCGGAATCGTCACCAACCGGGACCTTCAGTTCGAGACGGATCTGGATCGCACCATCCGCGAGGTCATGACGGCGGAGGGGTTGGTGACCGCTCCCGAGGGCACGACCCTGGAGGACGCCGAGCGCATCCTGCACCGCCACCGCATCGAGAAGCTCCCGGTCGTGGACTCCGAAGGAGTGCTCAAGGGCCTGATCACCGTGAAGGACATCTTCAAGCGCCGGCTCTTCCCGAACGCCTGCAAGGACGAGCACGGGCGCCTGCGGGTCGGCGGCGCAATCGGCGCGTCCAAGGGGGACCTCGACCGCGCCGAAGCGCTCGTGGCGGCCGGCGTGGACGTGCTCGTCGTCGACACCGCCCACGGGCACTCGGAGGGTGTGCTCCAGGCCGTGGAGCGGACCCGGGAGAGGTTCCCCGAGGCACAGATCATCGCGGGGAACATTGGGACGACCCACGGGGCTGCCGCCCTCCGCGAGAGGGGCGCCGACGCCGTCAAGGTAGGGGTTGGGCCAGGATCGATTTGCACCACGCGGGTGGTCACGGGGGTGGGTCTCCCCCAGCTCACCGCGATCATGGACGCCGTCGAGGGCGTCGAGGGTGAGGTTCCGATCATCGCGGACGGCGGGATTCGCTACTCCGGCGATATCGTCAAGGCGCTCGCGGCCGGCGCCGACGCGGTCATGATGGGTTCCATGTTCGCCGGGACCACGGAATCGCCGGGCGAGAGCTTCCTCATGGAGGGCCGTCGCTTTAAGACCGTCCGCGGCATGGGCTCGCTCTCGGCGATGGAGGAGGGATCGGCGGATCGGTACTTCCAGGACCGGAAGACGGAGCGGCAGAAGCTGGTCCCGGAGGGCATCGAGGCCCGGGTGCCTTACAAGGGTCCCATGGCTGACACCGTCTTCCAGCTGGTCGGTGGACTTCAGAGCGGCATGGGATACTGCGGAGCGGCGGACCTCGGGGAGCTGCGAGAGAAGGCGACCTTCGTGCGCGTGACGCCCGGCGGGCTCCGCGAGTCACACCCCCACGACGTCACGATCACCCGCGAGGCGCCGAACTACCACATGTAAGGGCCGGCACCCCGGAGACACCACACGCCAACGACTGGGGCACCTCACCAACCGATGCGAGCAAACGACACGCCGGCTCGGCTGCCGCTGGGGCTCGGATCTGCTCCGGTCTCGGAGAGTGGAGGGAGCGCTCCGCTGATGAAGGCGAGGGGATCACTCCCTGCGGGCGTCCCAATGGCACTGCTGGCTCTGTTGGCCGGCTGCATCACCCCGATCCCCGACCCTCCCGGAGCCGTGCCCGGTCCCGTCGTCCAGGTCTCTCCTCCCGCATCCCCCGAGGACGGCCGCGGCCCGATCCTCACGCCTCCACTCGAGGCCGTTCCCGATCCGATCCTCGATTCCCGGTGGGCTCGGCACCCGGCCCTGGTCCGCCGCAGGCAGCGCTGGATCGAGTTCTGGACGGGTCCGGGTGCTGGGGACTTCCAGCGGTACCTGGCTCGCATGGAGCGCTTTCGCGAGGTGGTGGACGAGGAAATCGCCCGCAGAGGTCTCCCGCCTTCCCTTCGTTACCTGCCCATCATCGAGAGCGGATACTCCCCGAATGCCCGGAGCCGGGCGCGGGCCGTCGGGCTCTGGCAGTTCATGGGCGGGACGGCGCGGGAGGTGGGGCTGACCGTGAGCCCTCTGCTCGACGAGCGCAGGGATCCGGTACGGTCCACTCCGAAGGCTCTGGGTCTGCTGGCGGAGCACCGGGAGCGCTTCGGTTCCTGGTATCTCGCGCTGGCGGCTTACAACGGTGGGCCCAACCGCCTGTCGCGGATTCTCATGCGGCGCGCGCCCGCGGCGCCTCGGAGCGACAGCCTGTTCCTCGTGGCGTACGAGGCGTTGCCCCGGGAGACGCGTGACTTCATCCCGAAGCTGCTCGCGGCCTCCACGCTCGCCCAGTCCCCCGAGCGATACGGCTTCGTGAGGCCCGACACGGCTCCGTTGCGCTTCGAGGAGGTGACGGTGCCCGAGGCCACCTCTGTGGACGTGATCGCCGAGGCGGCCGACAGCCGACAGGAGATCATCGAGCGGCTGAACCCGCAGCTCGTGCGTGGCTTCACCCCTCCAGACCGCGAGACGATTGTCCGAGTGCCGGAGGGTCGGAGCGCCCACTTCGAACGGAACTACGCGCTCATACCGCCGGACCGCCGCGTGTCATTTCTGGAGCACAGGGTGAGGAGCGGCGAGACGTTCAGCCATATCGCGCTCCGCTATGGGGTGGGGGTGGATCTGGTACGGGCGGCCAATCCCGGCATCGTGCCCCGGCGCCTCCAGATCGGCCAGTGGGTGGTCGTTCCGCGGGCCCCGCGGGCAGGGCAACGCGCGGCCGGCTCCTGACGCCCTGATTGGACGGGAGCGACTTTGGGAGCAACTCGCCTGGCGGGGGCGAGCTGTGAAGCTGCTTGTCTTTTCCATTTTTCGGTATGTCCGTTGCTCTGCAGGTCCAGGTCACGGGGAAGGCCTGGGCTGTTCGGTGCCCGCGGAGGCGAGCCTAGCGAGCCGCAGCGGGCACCGAACAGGGACGGTGGTCGGACCGCTGGCTGCTTGGCCGTGAGGGGCCGTCTGGTAGTTTGGTCGCCACCGTCCTTCCCTACGTCCTGAATGGATACATGAGCATAATGGCTCGCATGACAAGCACAGGAGAAGGGAAGATGAGCATCCTTCGCACCATCGGGATCGACATCTCCAAGAACTGGCTCGACGTCTTCGCCGCGCCCGAGGGGAGAGCATCCCGGTTCTCCAATGACCCGACTGGCTTCCGGAAGCTGATCGCCTGGATCGGCTCCGAGGTCGACCGGACCCCTCGGCCGCCGCCTGCCTACGAACGCTAACCCACGGTACACCGGCAGGGGCCCGCCCTTCCATATGTTCTAGGGGGCCGCAGCCTCAGCGCTCCACGCTCGTCCTTCCAGTTCTGGGCGCGCTCCCCCCGGCTACGAGAGGTGATCCGCAGGAGCCGAAGGCGGCATCTCTCTCACATAGACATCCTGTTTCGCATAGGGGATTTCGATTTCCTCGCCTGTGAAGCGCCGGTACACCTCCGTGTTGAGCGCGTCCGTGACGAGACCTCGGAGAACCGGTTCATCGACCCAGGCCAATAGCTCCAGCTCCAGCCCCGAAGCCCCGAACGAGCGAAACCGGACGCGCGGCTCGGGATCGTCGCACACTTTTCCGTGACCAACCGCGACATCGACGAGCACCTGCTTGACGTGATCGATATCGGATCCATAGGCGCACGTGACGGAGATCCGGATTCGCTCCTTCTTGTGGGGCCCCCCGGTCTCATTGATAACTTTGGTGTTCCCCATGATGCCATTGGGAACGGTGACTTCGATGTCATCACGAGTCAGGAGGCGGGTGCTCCGTAGTCCGATATGAGTAACTCGGCCTCGCTCTCCAGAATCGAGGATGATGAAGTCGCCGATTATGTAGGGCGCATCGGCTAAGATGAGGACGCCCGCAAAGAAATTCGCAACCGTGTCTCTTGCTCCCAGCCCGACCGCGATGCCCAAGATCCCCGCGGAGGCGAGCCACGCCGTGACGTCCAGGCTCCATACCAGGAAGACGAAGTACGCCGCAACTCCCACCAGCAGCACGTTGTTCACGTTGCGAAAGAGGGGCAGCGTGCGCTGGTCGACGTACCGAAACCGATCCTGGTGGAGGCTCAGGACTTCCAGCGCCATATGACTCACGCGCATCGCGAGACCTAGACCCACCAGCACGGCCATCGTGCCTAGGACTCCGTAGGTGATCGTGCGGAGCCCCCCCTCTAGGGATAGCAGGCTGGCTGCGAAGGCCAGGCCTCCCACCAGTACAAAGAGGAACAAGGGTCGATGCAGTATCTCGACGAGGCGGTCGTCGAAGTCGCTCTTCGTCCGACGAGCCCACCGCAACAGTAGCCGGGAAACGACCCAATCGGTGAGCCTGGCAACCAAGATGCTGAGGACAGCCACGACAACCGCCTGAAGACGGGGATCAGCCGCCGCAGCCGCGTAGAGTGCCCCGAATCGACTCAGGAAACCCTCGATAGCCTGCATTCGTCACCTCCTGAAACCGCTGCCGGCCGGGGCTCGCCAAGCCGACTGCGGGCCTTGCGGCCGACTAGCCCCCGTTCTCGGCGATGATCCTCCGCACCTCGGCCAATCCGTCCTCGGTCCACTCGGGATCCTCTTCTCCGCTGGCGATGCGCGCGCCGAGGTAGAACACCATCTTCGCGACTCGCGCAGCCTTTTCCGAGTCGATGAGGTGAGTCTCGTCCGACGGCTTGTGGTAGTCCTCGTGCTCCCAGGTCGTGAAGAAGATTGCGGGGATGTCCTTGTTGACGAAGTGGAGGTGGTCGCTGCGGAAGAAAGCCTGATCCTCCGGCTTCGGATCCTCGATGACCGTGAATCCGAGCTCGGGGTGCTTCTCGAGGATGCGGTCGGTAATCGGACCGAGGTTCGTGTACTGTCGACCCACCCCGATGACCGTATCGGGGTGGTTTCTTCCAACCATGTCGAGGTTGATGTTCACGATGATCCCGTCGATGGGCACGGTCGGGTTCTCGGAGAAGTACTTCGACCCGACGAGGCCCTTTTCCTCGCCGCTCACGGCAAGGAAGATCACGGAGCGAGCCGGGACGACGTCCATGCCCGCGAAGGCGGCCGCGGTCTCGAGGAGCACGGAGGTTCCCGAGGCGTCGTCGTCGGCGCCGTTGTAGATCGAGTCGCCGGACGCGTTGGGCATCCCGATGCCCACGTGGTCGAAGTGGGCGGTGTAGACGATGTATTCGTCCCGCAGCACGGGGTCTCTTCCACGCAGCATCGCGATGACGTTCGGCGGCGTGTGCTCCGACATTTCGAACGGTGCCGCCACCGTCATCGCCACGCCCTCCAGCGTGATGGCGGTCTCCGGCGGCGCATCCCGCAGTGCCGGCAGGTCGAGGCCGGCGGCGGCCAATAGCTCCCGCGACCGCTCGGGGGAGAGCCCCACGATGGGAATGGGTGTGGCGAGTCCCGCACCCTCGATCCCGGAAGCCAGGTCGAAGATGCTGTCGGGAGCGTTGGTGTCGTCGAGCAGGAGCACCATCGCGGCGGCGCCCCCCTGGGCGGCTGCCTGGAAGGCGCCCAGCAGCGTCTCACCCGTCCCGACCACCGGATTCCCGTCGGTGGCGAAAAGCAGCACGTTGCCTCGGGCCACCTGTACCAGCCCGGCGACGGGCGCTCCGGCCGGCCCGCCGAAAATCACCTGAGTCTCTTCGGAGACCTGCTGGCCCGGGATCACGTAGTAGTCCCGACCGAACTCAAGCTCCGCCGCGCCCGAGGGGCCCTCGTAGGCCACGCGCCGGCGCTCGCGGATCATGGCGGTCCTGGTGTAGGGGAAGCGCTGGAAAAAGCTCCCCTCATCACCTGCGGGCTCGAGCCCGGCACCTTCCAGTTCGGCCGCCAGATACTCGGCCGCTGCTTCGAGGCCGGGGCTCGGGGTGTCGCGTCCTCCCAGCTGGTCGCTCGCCAGGTATTCGATGTGCTCGAGGATCGCGTCCGGCCGGATGGTGGCGGCGGCTCGGGCCGTCGCGCCCGCATCGTCGAAGGCGGCCGGGGCTCGCAACTCTTGCGAGGGGGGCTGCGGGGCCGGCTGGGTTGGGGCGCCGCCGCCGCTGGCGCAGGCGCCGACACCGACGACCACGAACGGAACCAGGAATGAGTGTCTCACGGAGGCGTCTCCAATGTTCAGCTGTCAGCGGACCAGCGGCCGGACTTCCCCCCCTCCTTGAGGAGCAGTCGCACCCCCTCGATGCTCATTCCGCGATCAAGCGACTTGGCCATGTCGTACACGGTGAGCAAGCCTAGGGCCACGGCGGTGAGGGCCTCCATCTCCACTCCGGTCTGGCCGGTGACCTTCGCTTCGGCCCTCACGACGACTCCCGGAAGGGAGGGATCGGTGACGACGTCGACGCGGAAGGAGGCGCCGGGGAGGATGTGGCAGAGGGGGATGAGATCTCCCGTGCGCTTTCCCGCCGAGATCGCCGCGAGTCGGGCCACCTGCAGGACGTTGCCCTTCTTCACATCGCCCGATTCGATGGCGGCCAGCGTGTCGGGCGCCATGCGTATGCGACCTTCGGCCACGGCCGTGCGCCTGGAGATGCTCTTCTCCGAGACGTCGACCATGCGCGGGTGCCCGCTTGCATCGAGGTGGGTCAGGTCTTCGCCGCCCGGCGTGCCGTCCCGTTCAGACGCTGCCATTCAGTGCCCTTCGAATCCCGGTCAAGAGCCCCGCGACGACGAGTTGGGGGTTCACGTTTCCGGCCGCCGACTCCTTCGCCTCCTCGAGGCTCCCCAAGGCGTCGGCGACCGCGACAGGGTGGATATCCCAGTCCGCGCGGATCCGTTCCAAGCATTCAGCCCGATCGCGGCTGATGAGCCGCTCGGGGGTGTCTGCGGCGGCCGCCGAGAGATCCCTCAGGGCGTCCTCCAGAAGGTCCAGGAGCGGCATGAGGCCTCGCGCGCCGACGGGCTTGACCTTCAGGGCCGCACGGTAGATGGCTCCGGCGTCGGGAGCCGTGGCGGCCTCCAGGAGCTGGAAGGCCCGTTCGCGAAGCTTCTCGAGTGGCCCCGCCTCCTCGCCGTCGGGAAGGAAGCCCAAGGCGCGGCCGATGGAGCCCCGGCCCAGGCGCGCGGCTTGGCCGGCGGTCTCCGGATCCGCGCCGGCGGCCTCGACGAGGAAGGTCGTCACTTCCTCGTCAGGAAGTCCGGGCAGGTGGAGAGGCATCGCTCTTGAGCGAATGGTGGACAGCAATCGAACCGGCTCGCTGGACGTCAGGACAAGAAACGTGCAGGCGGGCGGCTCCTCGAGCAGCTTCAGCAGCGCATTGGCTGCGTGCGGACTCGACTCCTGCGGCACGAGAGACTCCGCGTCACCGATCACGAAGACCTGTCGAGCACCCATGGCCGGCCGCTTCTGGGCCTCGACGCGTAGATGCTCGGCCACTGCCAGGTAGAGCCCGGTCGGCTCCGCGTCGACGACAGCCGGCCTGAGCGTGTGCTCGCGCCGTTCCGCAAGGGCTTCGTGGCGAGCGTTCTCCAGGGTTTCGCGGAGCTTGTCGGGTCGGACTCCTCTTGGCCCGGGGAGCGGGAAGTACCAGTGGAGGTCGGGGTGCTCGAGCGACAGGGCCAGGCGGCAGGCCTTGCACCCCGAGCAAGCTCCATCGGAAGCCGGGTCGGTGCACAGGAGCAGCTGCCCCAGCCACAGGGCCAGCCGCTGCTTGCCGACGCCGCGCGAGCCGTGGATGAGCAGGCTCGCGGGAAGCGATCCCCGCCCGCAAGCGCGGGCGAGTGAGGAGCAGAGGGGCTGGTGCCCCACGAGGGCGTGGAGGCTCACCTATCGCGGGTACCGCGGCTGGCGCGGGTATGGCGTGGCCGAAGCCACTGGAGCGGATCCGTGGCCTGGGGAGGGCCTTCGCTGGCCGGCGCTCTGACCTGAAACTCGACGTGCGGCCCCTCGGGCGTGTCGGACCCGCCGACCGTTCCGACGACTTGGCCGGCCTCGACTCGGCGCCCCTGGATGACACCAATCTCCTGCAGGTAGAGGTAGAGCGTGTAATAGCCCCCACCGTGGCTCAGCACGACAGTCGGCCCGTATCCCTCGAACGGCCCGGCGAGCACCACGGTGCCGGCCCGGACGGCCCGAACGGGAGCATCGACCGCGGCGCGGATACCGATCCCGTTCCACCGGAGGACGATGCCGTTCGGTCTCCGCTCTCGGCCGAACCGATAGATGAGCTCGCCGTCCACGGGCCACTCGAGGGAGCCGGCGTGTTCCGCGGTGAGGGTCGGGGCGTCGCCGCTCGCCGCTCGCCGCTCCGCTCGGATCCGCCGGGCCTCGAGGTCCACGACCAGGCGTGCCAGCCGTGCCTCGTCGCTGTTCAGCCCCTCGAGCCGGCTTCCCGCCCGACGCTCCTGGGTGCGGTAGTTCTCCAGCGCGCGCCGGTGTTGCTGCTCCACGGACCGGAGAGAGGCGACCTCGCCCAGGCGGGTCTGCCTCAGCCGACCGAGGTCCGCCATCTGGTTCTGGAGGTCTGCGTTCTGGACCACCAGCTCCCTCTCGAGCTCCTGTACCCTCTCGAGCAGGGCGCGATCGTGCGCGGCGATGAGCCGGAGGTATCGATAGCGCGTGAGCAGGTCCGAGAAGGAGGCGGCTCCGAGCACGACCTGGGCCTCATGGAGCGGGCCCCGCTTGTAGATGTCCCGGAGCCGTCGATTGAGAACGGCGGCATCGGCGCGCAGCCGCTCCCTCGTCAGCACGAGGTCGCGCGACGTCGTCTCGATCTCGTCGGCGATGGCGTCCACTTGGAACTCGACCTCACCCAGGGCCGACCTGGACGCGCTAATCTGGCGCTCGACGTTGGCGAGATCGCCGGAAACGTCGCGGACGCGTCCCTCGAGGTTGGACAGCTCTCGCTGCAGAAGCTCCCTCTCGGCCCGGAGCTCCTCAAGGCGGCGCTGGCTTTCGAGGATCTCTCTGCGCAGGTCTTCCGCTTGGGCAAGAGCGCTCGTCGGTCCGATCAGGAGCCCGGCCAGGAGCAGGGGGATCGCTGGGAAGCGAAGGGCCGACACGATCAGACGTCCCTCAAGTGCTTGCGGACGGCGAGCCTGCTCGCGATGACGCCGAACACGACCCCCGCCAGGACGCCTGGTCCGGCCCACTGCGCAGGGATCCAGGCGATGGCGAAGAGATAGTGGAAGACCGCCAGGAACGTGGCATAGGTGAGGCCGAGGGCGAGGACTCCCCCCACGGCACCTGTGATTCCGCCCTCGATGAGGAACGGACGACGAATGAATCCGTCCCGGGCACCCACGAGCTGCATCACCCTAATCTCTTCGCGTCTCGCGAAGATCGCGATTCGGACGGCGGCTCCGATGATGAGAGCCGCGACGAGGCCGAAGGCGGCGCCGAGCACGGTGGCGGTGAGCCCACCGATGCGCCGGAGCGTGAAGAGCTTGCCCACCCACTCCTCACCGTACTGCACCTCCTCCACGAAGGGGTAGAGGGTGGCCTGTTGAGCCAATCCCTCGACCGTGGCCGGGGTCCGGCTCCCCGGGCGGAGCTGGATCTCGAGAGAGGCGGGAAGCGGGTTCACTTCCAGGTCCCTCATCACCTCCCGAAATTCGGGGAGCTCGCGGCGAGCCTTGGCGAGGGCCTCGTCCTTCGTCACGAAGTCGACGACCAGGACCTCGGGAAGCGCCGAGAGGGCCTCCTCCAGGTCGGAGATCTCTTCGCTGCTCGCGTCGTCGCGCAGGTACGCTACGACTTCGACCCGCTCCTCCAGGGTGCCGAGGGCAAGCATCAGGTTGTAGGCCGCCAGCGCGAACAGCCCGACCAAGAAGAGCGCCAGGCCCACCATGGCGGCCGACAGGCTCGTCAGGAGCGGAGCTCGCCGGAAGGCCATGATCGCCTCGCGCATCATGTAGAGCACGTCAGTCCACCCCCTCAGTCACGCCCGCAGCGTCCTCGGAGTCGTGCACGAGCCGGCCCTGGTCGAGCTCAAGAAGGCGAGCCGACGGATACCGCCGCACCAACTCCAGGTCGTGGGTGGCCATCAGCACCGCCATGCCGAGGGCGTTGATCTCCCAGAACAGCTCCATGATCCCGCGAGTCGCGCGGTCGTCGAGGTTGCCCGTGGGCTCGTCGGCCAGGAGGAGGAGGGGCTCGTTCGCAAGCGCGCGGGCGATCGCCACCCGCTGCTGCTCTCCACCTGAGAGCTTGTGGATCACCGAGGCGGCCTTCGGGGCCAGTCCGACCTGGGTGAGCAGCCGCTGCGCTCGGGGCCGAATCTCCCTCCTCGGGGTGCCTGTCACCTCGAGCGCGAAAGCGACGTTCTCCAGCGCCGTTCGCCCCGGGAGCAGGCGGAAGTTCTGGAAGACGTATCCGACCCGCCGGCGGAGTTTCCAGACATCGCGCCGGGGTGTGCGCTCCGATGAGAATCCGCTCACGCGGACCTCACCCTTGGTGGGGCGCTCCACCATGTGGATGAGCCGCAACGTCGTGGTCTTGCCCGAGCCCGAATCGCCCGTCAGGAAGGCAAACTGTCCCGCAGACTGGTGAAAGGAGATGTCTTGGAGCGCGGGCTCGGCCCAGGCGTATTCCTTCGTGACGTGAATGAACTTGATCACGTGGCTGTCGCGACCCCGTAAGTTGGGATTTCCCATAAACTTTCGGGAGCAACGAGTGCCCGGAAGGAAAAGCTAAGCCTGGCCGGTCAGCGTGTCAAAACGGTTTTGGTCGAGATGCGCCGCGAGGCGGATCGCCTCTCTCATCGAGGACGGATCGGCCAGCCCCCTGCCGACCAGATCGAAGGCCGTGCCGTGGTCCGGCGAGGTGCGCACGAAGGGCAATCCCAGCGTGACGTTGACGCCCCGCCCGAAGGTGACGGTCTTGAAGGCGGCCATCCCCATGTCGTGGTAAGGCGCGACAACGGCGTCGAGGTCGCCGCGCAGTGCACGGCCGAACACCGTGTCCGCCGAGAGAGGGCCCTGAACACGGATGCCGCTCTGGCGCAGCTCCTCCACGGCGGGTCGGAACACCTCCTCCTCCTCGTCACCGAAGAGCCCGCCGTCCGACGCATGGGGGTTGAGGGCGGAGAGTCCGATCCGCGGCCTCGCGATGCCCCAGTCCTTCTCCAGGGCCCCGTTCAACAGGGCCGTCTGCGCGACGAGCCTGCTGTGGGTGACGAGGTCCGGCACCTCCCTCAAAGCCACGTGCGTCGTGGCCAGAAGCACGCGGAGCGGGCCCCCGCCGGGCGTATCCTCGGCCGCCATGAGCATTCCGACCTCGGGAGCGCCGCTAAGGCGTTGAAGCATCTCGGTGTGGCCCGGGTCGGAGTAACCGGCAGCCCGGAGGGACGGCTTGTGGATCGGTCCCGTGACGATGGCCGAGACGGATCCTTCCCTCGCGAGCTCTACGGCCCGCTCAATGGCGAGAGCGGCCACCTTGCCTGCCGACGCGTCTCCCCCCTCGAAGGGTCCCACCGAGTGGTAGGGACCGGCCTCGGGATCGAACCCTTCGGGGCCGATCACCCGGACCGGCTCGGAGAATCGGTCTCGCAGGCTTTGGAGGGCCTTCTTCACGATCTCCGGCCCGATGCCCCGGGGATCGCCAAGGGTAACCGCGAGATGGCTTGCCCACATGGCAGCGCCCGGCGTCAGCTCGCTCCGGCGAGCCGGATTTCGATGAACGTGCGGTTCCTCAGGCCCTCGACCACCTCCTCCCCGAGCTTCTCCGACTTGAGCCGGGCCTCGATCTGATCCCGGACGTCCTCGAAGAGGAGGGTGCCGCCGCCCTTGATCTCGAGCACCTGGACGACCCCGACGGTGTTGGGCGACCGCGGGTCCTCGAAGCGGAGCGGACCCAGCACGTCGCCGGGCTCGGCGTCCTGAAGCGCCTGGGCATAGCTAATCGAGATTTGGCTGACCTCCGCGATGGTCAAGTCCAACGTGTCGACCGGCTCGTCCGAGAGCTCCGCCAGGTCCTCGCCGGCGAGGAGCCGACTCCTGAAGTCGGTGGCCCGGGCCAGGTTGGCCTGGATGTCCGCCTCCCCGATCTCCGGCTCGACCAGGATGTGGCGCACCCTGCGCTCTCCACCCCGGACCCGCTCCACGAAAATCAGGTGGAAGCCGAAGTCGGTCTCGACGGGCACGCTCACCATTCCGGGTGACAGCGTGAACGCGGCATCTTCGAACTCCTCGACAAAGCTGCCGTCGCGGCGGATCCAGCCGAGCTCTCCCCCTTCGCTGGCTGAAGGTCCGTCCGAGTACTGCCTCGCCAGATCCTCGAAATCCAGCGAGGTATCGTCGCGGATCATCCCGAGGATGCTGTCGGCCTCCGATCGCGCCGCTGCCTTGGCCGAGTCGGTCGGCTCGGGCTGCAGCTGGACGTTCAAGAAACGCACGGAGGGAGGCATTTCGGGCAGCTGGTCGCGGTTCGCGTCGAAGTAGGCCCTCAGCTCCGCCTCTGAAATGTAGATGTCGGAGAGTGACCGGCCCTGCTTCGCCATGTATCGCTCCCGGAGGAGCTGTCGCTTGATCGCGTTTCGGCGCTGGTCGCGGAACACGGACATCGTCATGTTCTGCGCCGCGAGCGCCTCCTGGAGCCGTGCAAGGGTCCCGAACTGGCGGATCTGGCCGTCGATCTCGAGCTCGAGCCGCTCCTCTAGCTCCTCGTCGGCGACCGCGATCGTGCTGTCGCGCGCCGCGTCCTGGAGCACGAGCTGCTCGTTGATCAGGAGATCGAGCACGTCGGCCTTGAACGACATGAGCTCGGCCGTGGTTTCCGGGCGCCTGAAGCCCTGCGCCTCCAGCATCAGGATGTGGGAGTCGATCTCCGTCATCAGGACCACGGAATCGCCGACGACGGCCGCGACCTGTTCGACCACGTCGGTGAAGCCGGGGGGGGTCTGGGCGGCCGTCGCTCCGGCCGTGTGCGCCAAGGCCGCGCCTAGGAGAAGCAGGGCGACGCGGGCGCGCTGGGGGGCGCGGGCGACCGTGTGCGGCATGTCCAGGCGGTGGGTCATCAGTAACCTCTTGGACGAGTCATCTTCCAGCAGGCCGGGGCGAACCCCGGTCAGCCTCCAGTCGAGTCCTGGGCGGCCGCATCCGGCGCGGGCGGCGTGGCGGGCACGACCTGAGGCCGGGCGTCTTGCCCGGCTCCTACGAGCTCGTCGATCCGACCGACTGTGATGGCGATCGAGCGGTCGGAGACCGACCAGTTCATGTCCCTCCGGAGGGCGACCGTGACGACGCTGAGGGAGATGGCGTTGCGCGTGCCGGCTGCGATCTCCCGCAGGACCTGGAGCAAGGCGCGATCGAGCGCCTGGGCGCTGGTCTCGTTCTCCAACGGCGGGATGTCGCGGATGCCGAGCGCGTCTGCCGCCTCGATCACCTGCTCGCGCGTCATACCGTACAGCGAGTCCCGGCGTTCCTCGGAGACGGCGATGCCGGCATCTGCGGCCCGGGCGACCAGCACGCGCGCCTCCCCGAGCCGCCGGAGGAGAGCGCTCAGGTCCTCATCCGAGGAGTTCGCCACCTGCAACGCGAATCCGGGGGGACGTGTCCTCAGGAAATCGAGGAGCTCCCGGACCGTGTACCTGCCGCCTCGATAGCGGACCATCGTGCGGTCGGCGGCGCGTCCACTCAGGGCGTCGGCCGGCCGGGCCGCGAGTTCCCGCAGCACCGCCACCGCGTCCGGCGCAACCTCGATCGCAACCTCCTCGTCCAGCGCAGCGAGGTAGAGCGAGTCGGCTTCGCGCACCCGCCCAGCGACGATGGTGTTTCGGAACGAGGCCGCGCCGCTCTCGAAGGTCGTCGGCTTGCGGTCGACGAGCTGGATGACGTGCAACCCGAACGGGCTCTGAACAGGATCGCTCACCCCTCCGACCTCGAGAGCGTAGGTCGCCTCCTCGAAAGGCTGCACCATGGTGCCGGGGCCGAAGAAACCGAGATCACCGCCGAGCGGCCCGCTGCCCGGGTCCTCGGAGTATCGGCGGGCCAGCGCCTCGAAGGACTCCCCGGATGCGGCCCGGTCCTTGAGCTCGATCGCGAGGGCGACGACGCTGTCGACCTGAGTCTGCGTGGCCCCTTGCGGAAAGGCCAACAAGATGTGCCGTGCCCGCACGGAATCTTTGGGCGGATCCACGTCCCACAGCTCTCGGAGGGCGCCCTCCGACAGGGCGGTATCGGGCTTCACCACCGAGGTCAGGAAGCTGTCGATGAGCTCCTGCTGGAACTGAGGCTCCAGGAGGGGGCTCAGGTCCAGGCTGGCGAACAAAGGGTCCTGCCGGGCGACGATGCCAAGGAGCGCATACTCGACCCAGAGGTTGGCGAGCGCATCCACCGTCTCGGGCTCGTTGGCGACGGCGTTCTGGCGGGCCAGCAGCTCCACGAGCTGGTCTACCGAGAGCTCGTGTTCGCCCGCCGTCGCCACCACCCGGTCGGAAGCCACCCCGCACCCCAGGAGGGTCGCGGCGCAGCCCACCAGGGCCCGGCTCAAGCACCAGGTCGGCGCGCGTCCCGCGCGGCGGGATGACGTGGTCCAATGTCTCAGCTTCATCCCCAATCACCCTCGATATGGTTAGGCGGCCTGACTTCGGGTATCCAGCAAGGTCGATAGCGCGAGGATCAGCGTCGAAACTAGCGTATCGGGCGCGGCCTGATGAAGGGCCAGCGAGAGAGGCGCCATCCTTCGGACCTCGACCTCGACCCGATGATCGCGCAACGGGCCCTCGAGCACCGCGAGGCGCGGCACGGCGTTGGTGCGGAAGTTCACCCTGGCTTCGCCCTCCCTCACGAGGATGCGCTCGACCCCGAGCTTACGTCCCAGGATCCTCAGCGCGGCTCCGTCCAGAAGGCGGCGCACCTCGATCGGGAAGGCGCCGAACCGGTCCGTCAGTTCCTCGCCGAGCGACTCCACTTCCGCGATGCGGGCGAGCTTGGAGAGACGCCGGTACAGGTGCAGCTTCTGCCCCGAGTCGGGCACGTATTCGTCGGGAAGGTACGCCGCACCCGCCATCGTGATTTCGGGGTGCGGATACCCGGGCTGCGCCTCACCCTCCTTGAGTCGCCTCACCGTCTGCTCCAGAAGTCGCATGTAGGCGTCGATCCCGATCCTGTGGGCGAACCCGGACTGATCCCCCCCCAGGAGGTTGCCGGCTCCTCTCAGCTCCATGTCGCGCAGTGCGACCGAGTAGCCGCTCCCCAGCTCGGTGTAGTGCTCCAGCACCCTGAGGCGCCGCTCGGCCTCGTCGCTCGGGTGGTCCGGCACGATCAGGTAGCAGTAGGCCCGGCGATCCGAGCGGCCCACCCGACCCCGGATCTGGTATAGCTGAGACAGCCCGAAGTGGTCGGCGCCGTTCACGACGAGCGTGTTGGCGTTCGGTACGTCCAGGCCGTTCTCGATGATCGAGGAGCAGACGAGGACGTCGACCTCGCCGTCGACGAAATCACGCATCACCCGATCCAGCTCCCTCGGCCTCATCTGTCCGTGGGCCACCTCCACCCGGGCCTCGGGCGCCAGGTCATCGACCCGCTCCGCCGCTCCCAGGATGGTCTCGACGACGTTGTGCAGGAAGAACGCCTGCCCGCCTCGATCCAGCTCCCTTTGGAGAGCCTCGGCGATGATGGGGTCCGACCACGGCACCACATGGGTGATGATTGGCATGCGATCTCGGGGAGGCGTCCGGATGAGCGAGAGGTCTCGAATCCCCGTGAGCGACAGATACAGCGTGCGCGGGATGGGGGTTGCCGTGAGCGTCAGCACGTCGACCGACTCCCTGAGCAGCTTGAGTCGCTCCTTGTGACGGACGCCGAACCGCTGTTCCTCGTCCACGACAAGGAGCCCGAGCCGGGCGAGCTCCACGTCCTTCGAAAGGAGGCGGTGGGTTCCGATGACGATGTCCACCGCTCCGGTTCTCAGGCCCTCCAAGAGCCGCTTCTGCTCCTTCGGCGTGCGGAAGCGACTCAGCGCCCCGATCCTCACGGGATAGTCGGCGAGCCGCTCCTCGAAGGTGTGGCGGTGCTGCTCGACGAGGACGGTCGTGGGGGCCAGGACCGCCACCTGCTTGCCGTCCTGAACGGCCTTGAAGGCCGCCCGGATGGCGACCTCGGTCTTGCCGTATCCCACGTCCCCGCAGATCAGCCGATCCATCAACCCCGAGGACTCCATGTCGCGCTTCACCTCCTCGGTCGCGAGCCGCTGGTCCGGGGTGTCGTCGTAGAGGAAGGAGGACTCCATCTCCTTCTGCCAGAGCGTGTCCGGAGAGAAGGCGAACCCGGTCGCCGTCGAGCGCCGCGCGTAGAGATCCAGAAGCTCAACCGTCATCGCCTCGATCGCTTGCCTCGTTCGGCGCTTGAGGGTCTTCCAGCGTTTGCCGCCGATTCGGTGGAGCGCCGGGGGCTTGGCCGTCTCCGACTCGCCGACCCAACGCTCCACGAGGTCGAGCCGGTAGACGGGCACGCGGAGGGTCTCCCCGTCCGCGTACTCGATGGCCATGGACTCGAGCTCCTCACCGGCGACGTCGATCCTCTCCAGCCCGCGAAAGACCCCGACCCCGTGCTCCATGTGGACCACATGGTCGCCCGGTGAGAGCTGGGAGAGGCTCTCCAGGGCCACGGCCCCCCGGAAGCGTCGGCCCCTGCGCACCCGCCTGGAGCGGCGGAAGATCTCGTGGTCCGTAAGGACCCTGAGCGGCGGATCGGCGCACGCAAGGCCGAAGCCCGCGGCGAGGGAGCCGACTAGGATCTGGGCGCCGGGAGGGATCTTCTCGGGGCCGCCGAGGATCTCTTCGAGCCGCTCAGACTGGCCACGGTTGTCGCAGAGCACGAAGCTCCTGTGCCCCATGGCGGAGGCCTCCCGCAGCGAGGCTCCGAGCCGGGACATGTCGCGATCGATCGCGGGTGGGGGGGTGCACTCGAGCCGCAGGGTCTCGCTTTGGTCGGGGGAGACTTCGATGCGGGCGAGGTTCGACAGGCGCTCTTCGGCTTCCCGCGGAGCCACGAACAGCGTCTCGGGCCTCTCCGGCTCCTGCCCCTCGGCTTCGAGCTCGTCGTGAAGCCGACAGACGTGGCTCCACGTCCGGGTGAGTTCGGCCGACCAATCGCCGGCTCCGAACTGCAGCAGGAGTGCGTCCCGAGGGAGAAGCTCCAGCAGGGACCGAGAGACGAGGGTCCCGGCCCGGCGCTCCCTGTAGAAGTCGACCGGGAGGATGTGGGCCTCGACCATCGGAGCCTTGGAGCGCTGGTCGAGGATGTCGAAGAATCGGATCGACACGATCTCGTCGCCCCAAAACTCCACGCGGAAGGGCTCGGGGGTGCCGAACGAGAAGATGTCGAGCAGGCCGCCACGCACCGCATACTGTCCGACCTCCTCCACGAGGGGCACGCGCTCGAAGCCCCGCTCTTCGAGGTCGTGTACCAGACGATGGAAGCCCCGCTCCTCACCGGTTTGCAGCGTGACCCGCAGCTCCGCCAGGCCTGAGGGGATGGGGGCCCGCTCCTGCAGCGCGCGGAGCGTCGTCACCAGCAGGCGCGCTCGCCCCCCCAGCAGGGCCTCCACGGCCTCGACGCGTAGGCCTCCGATCTCCAAGTGGGGCTCGCCCGACTCGTACGGGAGCGTCTCTCGCTGCGGGAACAGGACGGACGCCTCGCGGCCGAGCAAGACCCCGAGGTCCACTTCTGCGGCGGCGGCGGAGCGGGGCGTGTCGGAGACGACCAGGAGCACGCGGGTCGGGAATCGCTGATGAAGCGCCGCGACCACGGCCGTCGAGGCCGAGCCGACGGTGCCACCCAGCACGATGCGCTGCCCCCGTCCCGGGAGCTGATGGCACAGGCGCTCGAACCCCGGGCACGCGCTGATCGCCTGAACGACGGGATGGGGACTGCCGGGCACGCTCAGGCGAGCGTGGGGTCCTGGGCCGTGGGTACGGCGGCCGACGGGCGACCCGTCGCGGCCGGACCCGAGGCGGCCACGAGGCTCTCGGCCAGCAGGACGAGCACGGCCCCAACCAGCAACCATCGCCAGATCTCTGGCCCCTCGCCTGTCGAGAAGAGGGCCCCGCTCCATCGTGCGCTGTCCGCCACCACCGTCATGGGTCCGGGAAGGAGCGGCCGAAGGTCTCCGGCCTCGATCGGCGTCAGGACAGACTCGGACGAGGGCGTGTTGACGGCGACGAGCTGGACGACGGAGTCGGCCTGGAGGATCTCGTACCCTCCGGTCCATTGGGTCGCATGGAACGGCCGAGTGCCGTCCACGGGGTGCAGGCCGCCCTGAGGGTCTCGGACCGCCGTGGCTCCCTGCGGGGTCGGTATGGCTTCACCGGCCACCACGCTCTCCGAGCCGGCCTCCGGGCTTCCCCAGCGGGCCAGGATCCACTCCAGGAGCGGGACCATGGCCGCCGTCACTCCCAGGTTCGTGGACCCCTCCTCCAGGTCCGAAGCCAACAGCAGGTACCGGCCCCCGGACGTCGTGCCCTCGACCATCCAGGGCTCCCCTGACGAGAGGCGGGCAAGGACGCCTGCCTCCGGCCCGGCGACGCTCGGCATCAGGAGGTAGTGAGAGCGCACCCGGACCTCGCTCAGGTCCACGGAGCCGGCCCACTGCGTAACGGCGGCCTCCCCGCGACCCTCGGTCAGCGCGTAGCGCCACGGGATCCCCACCGCCGCCAAGGCTCTGTTCAGGCCGGGCACGAGCGCCACGTCGCCCGGCGGGACGACCACGGTTGCGCGGCTGGCTGCGCTCGACTCCGCAATCCCTGAGCCGGCCACGCTCACAAGCACCTCCGCGTCCCGCGCCGGAGTCAACCGAACTCGCCCCGCGTTGATGAGAACCGGTAGCGCTTCGGTCAGAAAGAACGAGGGTGTTCCGGCCGTGGCCACGTTGGCCGGCGGCCGCACCTGGAAGGTGAAGTAGCGCCGGTCGTCGCTCCGCAAGTCGTCGGGATCGCTCTCCACGTATCCGCTCACCACGCCGATGCGGAACGGGCCTAGGGGGAGGATGGTGGATCCGCCGGGGCTCGCGGTCGCCGCACTGCGGATGCGGCCCCCGATCACCAGACGGATCGGCAGCCCGTCGTCGCCGGATCCGCCCGTCGCCAGAACGGAGAGTCGCGTGCGCTGGTTGGCGAGCGGCGGGAGCCCGCCGCCGATCACCAAGCTGTCGAGGTACGCGTTCCCGGGCACCGGGGAGCCTTCGTCGAAGACGACGACGGGGACGGCCTGGGTGGGAGCAGTCTCGGGCGTAGCCTCGAAGGCCGAGGCCTGCATGTCGGAGATCAGGTGGATCTCGCTCGCCGGCAGCTCCGCTCCGGACACCAGCGAGGCCGCCCGTGCGAGGGCCGGAAGGAGAGCTCCGGCCGCGTCGGTGACGTCGGTCGCGAGAACCGCCTCCCGCAACTCAGCCCTCGAGCCGGTGATGGCCAAGTCCCACGGCTCGCCCGCGCGAATGAGCCAAAGGCGGTCTTCGTCGCTGGCCCGCTCCACGCTCTTGACGGCCACCGCCTTCAGGAGGTCGAGCACGCGGTTGCCTCCCCGGATCAGCCCGGAGCTCATGGAGTTGTCGAGCACGATCACCGTTGCGGTCGGATCGTGAACCCCTCCCCCTCCCCCGAGGAAGGGCCGAGCGCCCGCCCCCACGAGCAACACGATGACGGCCATCCGCAGCAGCAGCAGCAGGAGCTGTCGGATCCGGATCGTGCGCGCGTGCTCCTTCTCGGTCCGCAGCAGGTAGCGGAGGGCGGGGAAGGCCGTCCGCCGCGCATCGTGTCGGTGGAAGAGGTGCAGGATGAGCGGCACCGCAACCGCCAGCCCGGCCACCAGGAAGACCGGTGAGAGGAACCCCATCAGCCCAGGTGCTCCCGCTTTCGCAGATAGTACCGGAGAGCTCTCGACAGGGGCGTCTCGGTGCCGACGACGACGTAGTCGATGCCGTGCGGGCGTAGCCCCCGATCCCACTCGCCCAGGGCGTCCTGCACTGCCTTGCGGTAGGCCGACCGAACGTCCGCCACGTTGACGGTCAGCTCCTCGTCGGTCTCGGGGTCGTAGAAGCGTGCGTCACCCGCCGCAGGGAGCTCGCGCTCCCCGGGGTCGATGAGGTGGAAGACGAGCACCTCGTGTCCCTGATGCCTCAGGAACCGCAGAGCCGTGCGGGTGGTGTCGGGATCGACGAGCAGATCCGAGAGGAGCACGACCAGCCCGGCCCTTCGGAGGCGGATCGCGATGTCGCGGAGAGCCGAGTGAGCGGAAGTGCGGCCGTGTGCCTCGAGTGGCGCCAGCCGCCGGAGGAGCTCGTGCCAATACCGCTGCCCTCCCCGCGGAGCCACCCGGGCCACCACCTCTTGATGGAACGCCGCGAGCCCCACCGCGTCTCCCTGGCGGAGCAGGATGAGTGAGATAGAGGCCGCGAGGTGCCTCGCGTACCAGAGCTTGGTGGGCAGGCTCTCCGGGTTCGAGCTCCACCCCATCGACTTGCTCACGTCCACGAGCACGTAGGCCCGCAGGTTGGTCTCCTCCTCGAACTGCTTGACGTAATACCGGTCGGAGCGCCCGAACATGCGCCAGTCGATGTGACGCAAGTCGTCACCGGGCTGATACGCCCGCAGCTCCGCGAACTCGGCCGAGAATCCGCGGTGCGGCGAGCGGTGCAGCCCCATGATGAAGCCCTCGACGACCTGCCTCGCGATCAGCTCCACGCCCCCGAGCTGCGAGAGGGTGTGCGGATCCATGAGATCGGGCCTGGAGCGGAGGCGGCTTGCCGCTTCAATCGTGAGGTCGGCCATGGACGGACACTAGCGCGTCATGAGAGAAAGGCAATGGGGAATCGGCGCCGCCCATTCCCCTGACGTCTGGCGGCGCAGCACTGGTGATTCCTCCCTGCGGGGACCGGACCATTCGCCCGCGCGCCGCCCGCCGACGCGTTGGCGCGAGGACACAGGCTCGGGGAGGAGTCGGCTTGGATCACGGGAGCGTCGCAGCGCGGGCTCGGCACGCTCCCCGCGCGCCGAGCCGCGGGAACTGGCTCGCCTCGCCACATCTCGTCCTCGGGAGCCGATCTCCGAGGCGGGCATCGCGAGCGCCGGGAGGTCGCGAGCGGGCTGATCCTCGTTCGGGCCAGGACCCGCGCCCGGCGGCCCGGGGCTGTGGCGGGGGGCGGGCCGGCGGCAGCCGCTGCCGGCCCGGCTTCTTTGGTCGATTCGCCCCGATTACCTTCATGCGTTCAGCCCAAGCCCCGATCCTCTACGTGGAGCCGTCTATCCCCGTGGACCTCGACCATATCCGCAACTTCTGCATCATCGCGCACATCGATCACGGCAAGTCGACGCTGGCCGATCGTCTGCTGGAGGAGACGCACACCCTCGACGCGCGCGAGATGCGGGAGCAAGTGCTCGACTCCAACGAGCTCGAGCGCGAGCGCGGCATCACCATCAAGCTCCACGCGGTGCGCATGTCGTACGTCGCCGAGGGCGGGGCCGAGTATGTCCTCAACCTCATCGACACCCCCGGGCACGTGGACTTCACGTACGAGGTCTCGCGGTCGCTCGCCGCGTGCGAGGGGGCCGTCCTCGTGGTCGACGCCACGCAGGGGGTCGAGGCGCAGACGATCTCCAATCTCTTCCTGGCCCTCGACGCCGGTCTCGAGGTCGTGCCGGTCCTGAACAAGATCGACCTGCCGGGTGCCGAGCCCGAGCGGCGACAGGTGGAGCTGGCCGAACTCCTGGGAGTCGAGCCGGACTCGATCCTGCTCGCCAGCGCGAAGGAGGGAATCGGCATCAAGCCGGTGCTCGAGGCCGTGGTGGCTCACGTCCCGCCTCCGGCCGGGGACGCCCGCGCCCCGCTGCGCGGCCTGATCTTCGACTCCCTGTACGATCAGTACCAAGGGGCCGTGCCCAGCGTGAGGATCGTCGACGGCGTGGTGAGGCCGGGGATGTCCATCACCTTCGGAGCGGTCGATCACCGCTACGAGGTCACCGAAGTCGGCTTCATGCGCCTCGGGCGCGTGCCCCGACCCCAGCTCGTGCCCGGCGAGGTTGGGTACGTGATCGCCGCCATCAAGGACGTGGCGCACACCCGCGTCGGAGACACCGTCCTGGACGCGGACAACAAGGCTGGGGAGTTGCTGGAGGGATACAAGGATGTCCACTCCATGGTATTCGCCGGCCTCTATCCCACTGACGCGGACGACTACGAGAGCCTCCGGGACGCGCTGGCGCGCCTCAAGCTCAACGACGCGAGCTTGCACTACGTCGCCGAAACGTCGGCGGCGCTCGGCTTCGGGTTCCGGTGTGGGTTCCTGGGGCTCCTCCACATGGAGATCATCCAGGAAAGGTTGGAACGCGAGTTCGGCGTCAACCTCATCACGACGGTGCCCAACGTGGAGTACCACGTCGCGTTGAGCGATGGCACTCGGGTGATCCTGGAGAATCCGACGGCGCTTCCGGAGCGTGGCCGCATCGACAGCATCTCGGAGCCGATCGTGCAGGCTCGCATCGTCTGTCCGGCCGAGTACATCGGCAACGTGCAGAAGCTCTGCCATGACCGCCGAGGGATCTTCAAGGAGATGCGGTACCTCGATGCCCAACGCGTGGAGATGGACTTCGAGCTTCCCCTGGCCGAGATCGTGCTCGATTTCTACGACAGGCTCAAGGGCGGCACGCGCGGTTACGCGGCGCTCGACTACGAGTTCCTTGAGTTCCGACCCGACGACCTGGTCAAGCTCGACATCCTGGTGAATGGCGACCCGGTGGACGCGTTCAGCGTCATCATCCATCAGGAGAAGGCCTTCGAGTACGGCCGTGACCTGGTGCGCCGGCTCAAGAATCTGATCCCGCGCCAGCAGTTCGAGGTGGCGCTGCAGGCGGCCATCGCCACCCAGATCGTGGCGCGCACCAACGTGAAGGCGCTGCGCAAGAACGTGACAGCCAAGTGTTACGGGGGTGACATCACACGGAAGCGGAAGCTCCTCGAAAAGCAGAGGGCCGGAAAGAAGCGGATGAAGCAGGTCGGAGCGGTCGAGATTCCGCAGGAGGCCTTTCTCGCCGTCCTCCAGCTCGGCGACTTGTGAGCCAGGAAGCGGAGGCGTCCCGGTCGGAGCCTCCGGCCTCGAGCCGTGCCTTGCGTGCGTCGGTCATCCTGACCACGTACGAGCAGCCGCGCGCGCTCGAGCTCGCGCTCTGCGGCTACGCCCGCCAGTCCTTCGGAGACTTCGAGCTCGTTCTGGCCGACGACGGCTCCGGTCCGCGCACCCGTGCGGTCGCCCAACGGCTCCGGGAGCGGACCGGACTCCGGATCCGACACGTGTGGCACGAAGACTGCGGGTTCCGGAAGACCGAGATTCTGAATCGTGCGGTCGTCGCGGCGAGAGGCGAGTACCTGATCTTCTCCGACGGCGACTGTGTTCCCCGCGAGGACTTCGTCGAGGGTCACCTCCGGGAGGCCCGCCCCTCGACCTTCCTCTCGGGAGGCTACCTGAAGCTTCCCTGCGAGCTCTCGGAGGCGCTGACACGGGAGGACGTGACCTCGGGACGCGCCTTCAGGGCCTCGTGGTTGATCGCGAGGGGATGGCCCGGAGGGCGCCGCAGCCTTCGCCTCACGCGGTCGGCAAGACTCGGATCGCTCTTGGACTGCCTCACCCCGACTCGCGCCACCTGGAACGGGCACAACGCCTCCACCTGGAAGAGTCTCGTGGTGGCCGCGAACGGGTTCGACCTGGACATGGGCTACGGAGGCCTGGACCGCGCGCTCGGGGAGCGGCTGGTGAACCGGGGTGTCGTGGGAAAGCAGATTCGCCATCGGGCGCCGTGTCTGCACCTGTGGCACCCCAGGCCCTACAGGAGTCGCGAGGTGGCGGCGGCCAATCGAGCGATCCGGGACCGCATCCGGGCGAACGGCGAGGTGCGCGCGCGACTCGGCATCGCTGAGCTCGAGGAGAGCGATGCGCGCACCTGAGACGGGCCTCAAGCGGCTCGGCGTTGTCGGGACGCTTGTGTGGGACACGATCCGGCGTCGGGATGTACGGAGCGAGCCCGTCGAGGAGTGGGGAGGGATCGCCTACGGGCTGGCCGCGCTGGAGGCGGCCTTGCCGGCCGATTGGGAGCTCGTCCCGATCGTCAAGGTCGGAGCCGATCTCTCCGAGCAGGCGTGGACTCTGCTCCGCAGCTTTCCGCGGACAGACGCCGAGACGGGGGTCCAGGTCGTGCCCGAGCCCAACAACCGCGTCGAGCTCGTGTACTCCGGCAACGACCGGCGCAGCGAACGACTCGCCGGGGGCGTGCCGCCTTGGTTGTGGGCCGAGCTGGGCCCGTTGGTCGGAACGTGTGACGCGCTCTACGTCAACTTCATCTCCGGCTTCGAGATGGAGCTGGACACGGCGAGAGCTCTGAGGAGCTCCTTTGGGGGGCCGACTCACGCCGATCTCCACTCGCTCTTCCTCGGCGTGGGCCGGAGCGGAATGCGGATCCCCCAGGAGCTCCCTTCCTGGGGCGCCTGGCTCCGCTGTTTCGACTCCGTCCAGGTGAACGAGGACGAGTTCGAGCTCCTGGCCCGGGCCACGGGCGACCCCTGGGAGCTGGCCGCCCAGGCAGTCGGCCACGAGCTGAAGATCATGGTCGTGACACTCGGCCCGAGAGGAGCGGCGTACGTGGCGAGCTCCGGGTTCGGAAGCGATCCGAAACGCTGGCCCGAGACACGGCATCGGGTCGCCGCTCCCGGCCCTGCGCGCAGCGGGCGAATCCCTACCGAGAGGGGCGAGATCGCAGGCGATCCTACTGGCTGCGGGGACGTCTGGGGCGCTACCTTCTTTGCCCGACTGCTCGGCGGCGATCAACTTCAAACGGCCATGACCCACGCAAACCGCATGGCGTCCAGGAACGTCGAACACCGGGGTGCCAGCGGACTGAACTTCCATCTGCGTGGTCGCCTGTCGGCCCAGAGGGACAGATGAAGGTCATCGACCTTCCAGCCTCCCTCGACTTCCAAAGCTACGACGCCGTCCTCGCCGAGGTGTCCGGCGCCGGCAAGGGGAAGGTCCTCTTCGACGGGCGCCACCTCCGGTGGGTCGGTCCCGGCGGGATGGTCAACCTGCTGGCCGCCGGCTCCGTGGTTCGCGACCGCACCGGAGAGGCCCCTCGGCTGGAGCTTGCCGACGTCGGCGACGTGAAGAGCTACATGGGCAGGATGGGGTTCTTTCGGGCGGCCGAGGGTGTGTTCGCCCTACGCTCGCCTCCTGCCAGGCGATCGAGAGGAGAGTCGGACGTCCTCCTGGAGATCACCCCCGTCGCCACCAACAGCGACGTCCACGAGGTCGTGGATCGGGTACAGCAGCGCGCCGGGGCCATCCTGTCTCGGACGCTGGGCTACCCGCCGTCGAGCGTCGTCCAGTTCAGCGTCATCCTGAGCGAAGTTTGCCAGAACATCATCGAGCACGCGGAGGCTCCGGGGTGGGTCGCCGCCCAGTCGTACAACTGGTCCAAGCGGCTGGGTCGCCACGTCGTCATCATCTCGGTGTCCGACCTCGGAATCGGCTTCCGAGGCTCTCTCGCCGACGAGCACTCGGCCCGCTTCGCCGATCGCTGGGGCGACGCCACGGCCCTGGAAGCCGCCTTCATCCATGGCCTCACACGGTTCCCCGACTCGGGCAGAGGGCAGGGGATCCAGCAGATCCGCAAGCAGGTCCGCCGCTGGGATGGACTGATCTCGATCCGCAGCGGCAGCGCTCGCATCGCGGATGTCCCCGACTGGTTCGACTCGCCGCCCATGGAGGAGGGGCTAGCCGACTTCCCAGGCACCCAGATCAACGTCATTCTTCCCGAGCGAATCCCCGATGAGGCATGACGTCAGCGTCGATCCGATCGCGATCATCGCGATCGATGTCGGGGTGCTGCTCGAGAGCTCCTTCGCCTCACTGTACTCCCACCTCGTCACGAGGCCCACGGGACGGGCCGTCCGCACGGCCATCGAGGCCCAGCTCTCCGAGAGCGGGACGACCCTGTTGTCCCTCATCGACCTCTCCGAGGTAACGGTCATCGACTTCTCGTGTGCCGACGAAGTCGTGGCCAAGCTCATCCTCCGGTTCCTCGAGGACGACCGGCCGGGCAACGCCCTGCTGGTGTTCAGGGGTGTGGGTCCGGCTCATCGAGAGCCCATCGAGGCCGCTCTCCTCCGCCAAGCCCTACTCGCCGTCGCCGAGGCCGGCGAGGGCACGTGCGAGCTGCTCGGGAGCTGGACGCCGGACGAGGACCACGCGTGGTCCGTCTTGGAGGCCCGGGGCCGCATCGGCCTCTCCGAGGTGGAGGAGGTGCTGCCCGGAGCGCACCACCGCGAGGCCCTCGACGAGCTGGTCACGAGACGCGTGGTGTTTCGGGCGCCGGCAGGCGCCTATCACGCTCTCAGCACCCTGATCGGTGGCCGGACCGGCGGCTGAAGCCCACGTGCGCGAGCCCCCGGCGGGCGGTCCGCCGGGGGCTCGCTCTGCCGAACGGGCCTGGTCTGCTGCCTACTCGGCCTCCATGAACGGATACCGGTAGTCGGTCGCCGGCACGAAGGTCTCCTTGATGCTCTGCGCCGAGGTCCACCGCAGGAGGCTCAGCACCGAGCCGGCCTTGTCGTTCGTCCCGCTCGCCCTGCTGCCGCCGAACGGCTGCTGGCCGACCACTGCCCCGGTCGGCTTGTCGTTGATGTAGAAGTTGCCAGCCGTGAACCGGAGCACGTCGCGTGCCTCCCGCAACGCGGCTCGGTCCCGGCCGAAGACGGCCCCCGTGAGCGCGTAGGGGGACGTCGATCCCACGAGCTTGAGCATCTCGCTCCAGTCGGCATCGGCGTAGACGTAGACGGTGATCACCGGTCCGAAGATCTCGTCGCACATCGACTCGAAGTCGGGCTTGTGGGACTGGATGATCGTCGGCCGAATGAAGTAGCCCTCGGAGTCGTCGTAGTCTCCCCCGGCGATGACGTCGGCGTCGGCGCTGGCGGCCGCGCGATCGATGTAGCCGCTGATCTTCCGGAACGCCGACGCGTCGATCACCGCTCCCATGAAGTTCCGGAAATCGGTGGGCTCTCCCATCGTGATCGCGTTGGTCTCTTCGACCAGCGGGTCCTTGAGCTCATCCCAGAGGCTCTGGGGGACGTAGGCTCGCGACGCCGCGCTGCACTTCTGCCCCTGGTACTCGAAGGCGCCTCGCACGATCGCCGTCCTCAGCGCCTCCGCGTCCGCGCTGGGATGGGCGACGATGTAGTCCTTGCCACCGGTCTCCCCGACGAGTCGGGGATAGGACCGGTAGGTGGTGACACGCTCCCCGACGGTCCGCCAGAGCCCCTGAAATACACCGGTCGATCCGGTGAAGTAAGCCCCCGCGAAATCGGGGCTGCCGAGCAGCAAGTCGGTCGTCTCGGCAGGAGGGCCGGGCACGAAATTGATGACGCCGGGGGGCACTCCCGCCGCCTCGAAGAGCCGCATGAGGTAGTAGCTCCCCAACAACGCCGTGCTCGCCGGCTTCCAGACCACCGTGTTGCCCATGATGGCCGGCGACGACGACAGGTTGCCGCCGATCGCCGTGAAATTGAACGGGGTGATCGCGTAGACGAACCCCTCGAGGGGCCGGTACTCGATGCGGTTCCACACCCCCTCGCTCGAGAAGGGCTGCCACGCATAGATCTCTTCGGCGAAGTGGACGTTGAAGCGTAAGAAGTCGATCAACTCGCACGCCGCGTCGACCTCGGCCTGATAGACGGTCTTGCTCTGGTCCAGCATCGTGGCGGCGTTCACCGTGTCGCGCCACGTGGTGGCCAGAAGCTCGGCGGCCGTGAGGAAGATCGAAGCCCGATCTTCCCACCGCGTGGCCGACCACTCCCGATGGGCGTCCGTGGAGGCCCGTATCGCCCGCTTGACCTCCTCCGGTCCCGCGCGGTGGCAGGTGGCCAGCGCATGGGAGTGCCGATGCGGCATCACCGCTTCGGTGGTCGTTCCGGTGTGGATCTCGCGGCCCCCGATGATCAGGGGGATCTCGACCCGTTCAGCCTCCATGCAGGCCAGTCTAGCCTTGATGGAGTCGCGCTCGGGTGTTCCGGGCGCATAGTCTCGGACGGGTTCGTTCGCGGGCTGGGGGGCGTTGAACCTATCGTTCATGGAGGGCCTCAAGGCGGAAGTTGTCTGTCTTGCTCGGCTGCTGGGGGCGAGAGGGAACTTCGCTCCGCAGCCGAAAAAAAGACGGGGAACGCTCGCTGTTCACCCGCCGCACGGCTGGGCGACCCAGCCCGAATTCCTCGGGGAATTCTCAGGGAATGTCGGCGCTCGGGGCTCCTTTTGCAAGCGCCCTCGGAGAGGGGCCGATGCGGGCCGGCACACGGACCAGGAAGCGTCGCGGATTCGGCGGTTGAGACTCCGTGATCGGAGGAGGGCGCAGGCGACGGGCGCTTGCCGGCCCTCCACGGATCTTCGCCTTCGCCAACGCCGACAGATCGTTGGCGAGCTCCCCGGGGCGTGGGATTTCGTCGTTGCAGGTGCATGCAGGTGCATGCAGGTTCTCCCCGCCACCGCGCGGCGCAGGAGACTTCGTCGAGCACGGTCCCAGGCGCTCCGCTTGACTCCGGGGGGTGGATCCCAGGCCCGCGCGCCGCTCGGTTCCCCCGACGGGAGCCCCAGGGCGGTGCCGTCCGCGCAGCCTCCCAGCCTGCGTTTCATCAGCGCGCCGTCGAGCGGCGCGTTCTCCTGGTGGGTGCGAATCCCACCCAGCAACTGACGCTCCAGATGGTAGCGGCCAGAGCGGTTCATGGAGGGAACGACATGGAGCCCTACGACCTTGGCAGGCTCAACGAGCGAACGAGATCCCCTTAGCGTGTGTCGGCACCGGTCCTCCCGTTTTGTAGCCGTTACGTTATTGTGCGATAACGAAATAACATCTACTCGAGGACGGTGCCTACTCCTTCCTGTGAGGAATTCGGGATCGGGCCGCCGAGTCGGAGCCGGGCGGACGGGTGGGAAAGGGCCGCCGGGCGCCAGATCCTGTGTTGACTCATGCGATGAGATTTTCGTAGCTTTTCTCGGTTCTAGGCGGCGTGGCGGGGGGCTGAGTCGCATGCCGAAGACGAAGGAAGCACGGATCGAGGAAGTTCTTGACGCGATCCGCCCTGCTCTGTGGGCGGACGGTGGTGATCTCGAATACTTGGGCTTCGACGAGAAAGACGGGGTGGTGGCGCTTCGTCTGCTCGGCGCGTGCGAGGCCTGCCCCATCTCCCTGATGACGCTGAAGGACGGGATCGAGCGTCGGCTCAAGAGCAGCGTCCCGGGGGTCACAGAGGTCCAAGCCGTCTAGAGCGAGGGACGGACAGGGCCGCTGCCCTGGCCCAGGACCCGTGCCGGCGTCCCGGTGAGTCCGGGGGCGCCACTTTTTTTCTATCCAACCCCCACGGATGGCGAGCGAGCGTCACGGGGACAGTACGGGAGCGGGAAATGAGCGAAGACAACCTCCGGAGAGCCGTGCTCCAGGCTCTCGCCGGTGTGCGGCACCCCATTACCGGGCGCGACATCATCGAGAGCGGGCACGTCCAGGCGGCAGAAGTGGCGGAGGACGGCGAAGTCCGCTTTTCCTTCTCCCTCAAAGGAGACGATCCAAGGGACCTCGTTCGCGAGGCGAGGGGGGCGGTGGAGGCGGTCGCGGGGGTGGCCCGCGTGAAGATCAACGTCCAACTGCCGCAGACCGGCGGGCACGCTCCCCCTGCGGCCCGCGGAGGCGGCCTTCAGCCGGGATCGGTGCCGGCGCCCACGCCCAAGCCGGGCCTCCTCTCCGAGGTGTCCCAAATCGTTGCGGTGAGCTCGGGCAAGGGCGGGGTGGGGAAATCGATGGTGGCCACCAACCTGGCGGCTGCGTTGGCGGCGGAAGGACGGCCCGTCGGCCTTCTGGATGCCGACATCTACGGACCCAACATCCCCCTCATGTTCGGCGAGCACCGGCGGCCTCCGGTGACGGGGAGCAAGGGGCAGGAGATGATCGAGCCTTTGGAGGCGCACGGCGTGCGGCTCATGAGCCTGGGATTCCTGCTGGACCGGGAGCAGCCGGCCATCATGCGCGGGCCCCTCATCTCCGGCATCCTCCGCCAGTTCCTCGAGCAGGTCAGCTGGGGCGCGCTCGACGTCATGGTGGTGGACATGCCGCCCGGCACCGGTGACGCGCAGCTCTCGCTGGTCCAAACGATCGACCTCAGCGGGGTGGTGATGGTGAGCACCCCTCAGGACGTGTCCACGGGCGACGTGCGGCGCGGCGTAAAGATGTTCGAGCGCGTGAACACCCGAGTCCTTGGGATCGTGGAGAACATGGCTGCCCTGTGCTGCCCGCACTGTGGCGAGGAGGTCGACGTCTTCGGGACCGGCGGAGTGGAGCGGCTCGCGGAGGAGCTTGAGCTGCCGGTCCTGGGTCGCGTGCCGCTCGATCCCAGAGTCCGTGAGGCGGGGGACGCAGGGCTGCCGACCGTGCTTTCCGCTCCGGATTCGGACGCGGGACAGGCCCTGAAGGGCATCACGGAAGTCGTGCTGGAAGCGCTTGGAGCTCCCGTGCGGGCCTAGGCCCTGTCCGGGAAGTCTCTCGGCTACTTGGCACCGATGCGTCGGCTCTCCTTGGCTGCCCATCCCCGAAATAGCAAGGCTACTCCCCGTCGCCGCGCCTTGCCCGATCCGGTGTTCTCGGCACTCTCGGTCGCTCCCGTCCCGCCTCCCGGCAGCGCAGGACATCCGCGTTTTCGTTGCCGGTCCCATCCCCATCCTGCAGGATGGCCTGTTCCTCAGCTTCTGGACCGAGGACCTGGGGTGCGCCCGGCGCTATTCCGCCTATCTAGAACAGGCTGCGGCGAAGACGCATGAACAGCGCCAACCGGGATCCCGTGACGATCCGCGTGCGGGCCTGAACCCTGTCAGCCTCCGCCGACCCGCATGCGCGAGCGCGGCGATGGGCCTAGAGCACTCCAGGGATCACCGCCTTCCGCCCGGCCGGATAGTCTGCAAACCGTTCCCGGTACCACCGGTGGTGGCTGAGTGCTCTCGGCACGAGGTTGGCCGCTGCGTAGGTGAAGAACGCGAGTCCGCCCAGCGACCACGTCGCCACCGCCCACCCGGACCATTCCAGCAACTCTCCCAGGTAGTTGGGGCAGGAGACGTAGCGGAATGCCCCACCGCGCGGGATGGAATATCCGGTTCGGCCGGGCTTGCGCAGGCCAAGCAGGATGTTGTCGGAGTGGAAGTTCAGGGCGAAGCCGGCCGCGAAGATGGCCAGCCCACCCAGGAACCGCGGATCTCCCAGCCACTCGACGCCGTATTCGCCAAACTCCGAGATGAAGCGTGCATTGACGTACGCGTTGACCACGTTGAAGGCGAACCCGCTGCCCACGACCGCAATCGGCATTTTCTTGCCCGCGGTTCGCGTGCGAAGCGGGTAGAGGATGCCCTCCTGAAGGCCGGGCTCCCCCTCTACGCGATCAACCCCTTCCAGGTCCGCTGCTTTGCCTGGTCCCTGGGCCGACGCGCCAAGACCGATGCCGTGGACGCCCGGATGTTGGCCACCATGGCGGCGGCCATCGAGGATCTGCGTCCGGCTCAAGCGAAGTCCAAAGGGCAGCGCGATCTCGCCGAACTCCAGCTTGTCCGCGATTCGCTGGTCGGGGACCGGACCGCCATCACCAACCGCGGCAAACACTTGCGCACCCCCGTGGCCAAGCGGCTCAACAAGCAGCGGCTGAAGCAGATCGAGCGCCAGCTGAAGCGCATCGACGCCGAAATCCGGAAACGGCTCCAGGCAGAGGAGGCTCTGGAGCGCCGGGCCGAGATCCTGACCTCCATCCCCGGCATCTCGGACGTCACCGCCGCAGGACTGATCGTCCACATGCCGGAGCTGGGCACTCTCACCGGGGCCCGTGCCGCCAGCCTCGCCGGACTCGCCCCGGTGACCCGGGAGTCCGGATCCTGGAAGGGACGCAGCTTCATCCAGGGTGGCCGGCACCACGTGCGCCGACTGCTCTACATCCCCGCGGTAGTCGCGATCCGGTGCAATCCCAACCTCAAGCGGACGTACGAGGCTCTCGTGGCCAAGGGAAAACCGCGCAAGGTCGCCCTTACGGCGGTGATGCGGAAACTCCTGGTCCTCGCTAACGCGCTCATCCAGCAGGACCGCATCTGGACGGCGCATGCACCCGCAGCAGGCGCGTGAGCGCCATGCACCCAACCGGCGAGCAAGGTCGAACAGCTCCATCCGCGAGCTCTCGCCTGACTCAGCGACCGCATCCCGCGTTCACCGCTACCGTCTATCCGCCGTGTCTCCCCGGCCCCGCTCCCGACGGTACCCTCTTGACATGGATACTCCCGTTGAAGGCTCGAACTCCTGGGCCAGCCCCTCCACAGACCGTCCTGCCCTGACCAACTCCACCATCTGCCGCCGAAACTCCGGTGGGTACGGCGCATGTGTTCTTGGCATCGTGGACTCCTCCTGTCTCCCTCACTACTGAGGTGTCCACTGAAACGGGTCAACTCCACTCCTTAGACGACCACAGAGCTCTTGCCACTCCGGGATATCGATCATGGTCACCGAAGGGGGGGTGTCCGGATTTTCCGGCAAGCAAGAAGGCTAACCTCGCTCCACCCGCCCCCGTTTCCCGTCGAGGGGGGGGATCGTCGCCTCGCGCGCCTACGCGCGCGTGGTACCGTGTTCTGGTGGGTCGGGCGCGATCAGGCCCCCCGAAGTCTTTTCGACAAGGAGGGGAGCTGCTGCTATGATGCCAGCGGAGACATGGCGCTTGGTGCGGAGGGCGAACCCTCCGGATGCCGCAGGCGAGGTGGTCGAGCTGATTTGGCGGACGGGCCATCGTGATCTTGCTGACAGGAGGTGTGTCATGAACAAGAAGAAGCGTGATCGCGCACTCGGCATGGATGCAGAAATCACACGGCGGGATTTCCTGGACGGCGTGGCCATGGTGGCCATCGGGGGGACGATGGTCCCCCCTCTGGCAGGCGGGACCCCCGTGCACGCGCAGATGGCATCCCCGCCACCGCCGATGTCCGCTCAGCAAGCCGCAGATTACCCACCCATGATCACAGGGCTCCGCGGGCAAACTGACGCGGCCATGAATGCGGGGCATGCCGTCCGCGACGGGAGAGCGTTCAGCGCCCCGGTCGATACCGGCGAGTTCTACGACCTGGTTGTCGTGGGTGCCGGCATGGCCGGACTTGGCGCCGCCTATTTTTATCGGAAGCAGATCCCGCACTCGAAGGTCTTGCTGATCGATGGGTGCCAAGATTTCGGCGGCCACGCCGTGCGCAACGAATTCATGGTGGACGGCAAGCGCCTGATTGCGGGCGGCGGCACCGGCGCCCTCTGGCGTCCGAATACGTTTCCGCCCGAGGCACAGGAGCTGATGCGCGATATCGGGATCGACCGCGCGCACTACGAGAGAGAAGTGGCCAACAACCCGAACGCCCCGCGAGCGTTGGGTCTCCGGCAATCGGTGTTCTTCGACAAGGAGTCCTTTGGTGAGGACCGGCTCGTCCTGAACCTACCGCCCGAATTGCGCCTCCGGGGCGGCGGTGGCGAGGAAGGGACGACGAGTGCTCAGTTCGCCGAATTCTTTGCCCAGACGCCGTATTCAGCCGGCACCCAAGAGGGCCTGTTGAAGCTGTTCACCGAGCACCGCGACTGGATGCCCGGCGTCCCGATCGCGGAGAAAGTCGAGCAACTCAAAAAGATGAGCTACATCGACTTTGTGAGCAAAGTTGTCAAGATCCATCCCGACGCGGTAGCCTATCTCCTCTCGGTGGGCGGCACGGGCTCGTCCAACCAGGCCGCCGGTCCGGACACCTATAGCGCCTGGTATGCCTGGCGGCGCGGCGCGCCCGGGTTCAACGGGATGGCCCTCCCGCCCGCCTCGCAGTTGTCAAACCTGGTCAAAGACCCGGGGCTGAACATCCGCTTTCCCGACAGCGCGGCCAACGCGGCGCGGCTCTTGGTCCGGTGGCTGATACCGGACGCCTTGCCAGGCAGCACGATGGATGATTCGGTCTTGCAGCGGATCAATTACGCCGTCTTGGACCGTCCGACGAACGATGTGCGCATTCGTTTGTCCAGTACGGCGATCCGCGCCAGGCACCTGGGCGAGCCTCTGACGGCCAAGGAAGTCGAGGTGACCTATCTGCGTGACGGCAGACCCTACACCGTCCGCGCCCGCGGCGTCGTGATGGCCTGCTACAACGCCATCGTGCCCTATCTGGTGCCGGACCTGCCGGAGTCCCAGAAGGCTGCGCTACATATGGCGGTGCGGAAGCCGCTCGTCACGACCAATGTGGCCATCCGTAACTGGCGTGCGTTCCAGAACCTGGGCGTCTCGTCGATCAGCTGCCCAAGCATGTTCTATGAGTCGATCGGGCTCTCCGTCCCACCGGCCATCGGCGGGTATCAGAACGCGTCCACGCCGGACGAACCGATTGTCGTCCAGATGTCCCTCACCGCTCGCATCCTGGAGAAGGCGGGCTCCGGGCTCCCGCCGCGCGAACAATGGAAGGCCAGCCGTACCGAGCTGCAAGAGATCACCTTCGAAACATTCGAGCGCAACATCCGCGAACAGCTCGATCGCGTGCTGGGACCTGGCGGCTTTGACGCACAGCGTGATGTCGCGGGCATCATCATCAACCGCTGGAGTCATGGCTACGCCCCCGGGTCGAATGAGCTGTACGATCCCGACTATTCACACCGGATGGATGCCCCATGGGTGGTCGGGCGTCGGCAATTCGGTCGGATTACGATCTCGAACTCGGATGCCGCGTGGGTTTCGCTCACGAACGCGGCGTGGCAGCAAAGCTACCGCGCCGTGAACGAGCTCATCACCAACGTGGTTCGGCCGGTGTTCGATTTCCAGTGGTCCGAACGGGATACCGCCGGCGAACCCGGCGACTATCCGAACAACTTCTAGGGCCTCACGGCGAGGTTTCGGAGGTGGTAAGGCGCGCATACCAGTCTCGGTTTGGGGGGTAGGCCGTGAGTGCCTAATGCTTAGAGGGCGCCGAAGGGGGGTGTCCGGATTTTCCGGGAAGCAAGAAGACTAAGGGTAAAAAGAGCAGGAGACGAAATTGATTTTATTCGGTAATTCCGATTCTACTCCTGGTCTTGAATCTCTTGCTTTTCCCTTTCCGACCTTTTGGCACCCCTCCCCTACCAACACCCTGGGGGTATCCCTATCAACAAGAGTTGGACGGTACCTTCCCCGTTGTAGGGGGGACAGTGACAAAAGGGAAGAAAGCCTTTCATCTCGAGGACGACTCGCCAAGGCGATCAAGCGAGCCAAGCTCCCTGGCGGCTTCGTGCTCCACGACCTCCGGCACCGGGAGCTACCACACGGTTGGCCGATGGCCAGAACGTCGTACACGTGAAGGAGGCACTCGGTCACGCGGATCTGCGGACAACGATGGCTACACTCACCTCGCGAAGGAGCACTTGCGCACCCTCGTACAAGACCAGCCCGGGACGGGAAAAAGCCGCAGCCAAGCCTCATGACGGTGCAAATCTGTCCAAAATCTGTCCAACTTGCGGTCTTCCGATTGTGGAAAACCGGTCAAACACTAGCGGAGGGGGCGGGATTCGAACCCGCGTGGGCTTGCGCCCGCCAGTTTTCAAGACTGGTCGGAGCTTTCCCTCTATGTCCGCGTATGTCCCGAAGAGTCCTTATTACGTGGGGTTTTGGAGATTGCCCATTCCGTGAGTTTCCCGCTGAGTCCCCCTAGTTCCGCCCTGTCGGGTAACACTTCGGGTAACACCCCCCTCCGAGCCCTCCGCTCCCGCTTCCACGCAGACCACCACGCCCACACTGACGCTCACGCTCACCGTGACGATGACGACAACCACGCCGACCGTGCCCGTCAATGATGGCCCTGGTACAGCAACACCAGTTCGCGACTTCCTACTTCATGAGGATGGTCGCTTGTCTATTGCATTCTTAGGTATGTCCGTTTGGTCTGCAGATTGGGGTCACGGGGAAGGTCCAGGCTGTTCGGCACCCACGGAGGCGAGCGTAGCGATCCGGAGCGGGCGCCGAACAGGGACGGTGGTCGGACCGCTGGTCGCTTGGCCGTGAGGGGCCGTACGGGAGTGTGGTCGCCACCGTCCTTCACACCGTCGGGATCGACATCTCCAAGGACTGGCTCGACGCCTACGCCGGGCTCGAGGGGAGAGCGTCCCGATTCTCGAACGATCCGGCCGGATTCCGGAAGCTGATCGTCTGGATCGACCCCGAGGTCGACCGGATCGCCTACGAACCCACCGGACCCTTCCACCGCAACTTCGAGGATGCCCTCCTGAAGGCCGGGCTCCCCCTCTACGCGATCAACCCCTTCCAGGTCCGCTGCTTTGCCTGGTCCCTGGGCCGACGCGCCAAGACCGATGCCGTGGACGCCCGGATGTTGGCCACCATGGCGGCGGCCATCGAGGATCTGCGTCCGGCTCAAGCGAAGTCCAAAGGGCAGCGCGATCTCGCCGAACTCCAGCTTGTCCGCGATTCGCTGGTCGGGGACCGGACCGCCATCACCAACCGCGGCAAACACTTGCGCACCCCCGTGGCCAAGCGGCTCAACAAGCAGCGGCTGAAGCAGATCGAGCGCCAGCTGAAGCGCATCGACGCCGAAATCCGGAAACGGCTCCAGGCAGAGGAGGCTCTGGAGCGCCGGGCCGAGATCCTGACCTCCATCCCCGGCATCTCGGACGTCACCGCCGCAGGACTGATCGTCCACATGCCGGAGCTGGGCACTCTCACCGGGGCCCGTGCCGCCAGCCTCGCCGGACTCGCCCCGGTGACCCGGGAGTCCGGATCCTGGAAGGGACGCAGCTTCATCCAGGGTGGCCGGCACCACGTGCGCCGACTGCTCTACATCCCCGCGGTAGTCGCGATCCGGTGCAATCCCAACCTCAAGCGGACGTACGAGGCTCTCGTGGCCAAGGGAAAACCGCGCAAGGTCGCCCTTACGGCGGTGATGCGGAAACTCCTGGTCCTCGCTAACGCGCTCATCCAGCAGGACCGCATCTGGACGGCGCATGCACCCGCAGCAGGCGCGTGAGCGCCATGCACCCAACCGGCGAGCAAGGTCGAACAGCTCCATCCGCGAGCTCTCGCCTGACTCAGCGACCGCATCCCGCGTTCACCGCTACCGTCTATCCGCCGTGTCTCCCCGGCCCCGCTCCCGACGGTACCCTCTTGACATGGATACTCCCGTCCCGCCTCCCGGCAGCGCAGGACATCCGCGTTTTCGTTGCCGGTCCCATCCCCATCCTGCAGGATGGCCTGTTCCTCAGCTTCTGGACCGAGGACCTGGGGTGCGCCCGGCGCTATTCCGCCTATCTAGAACAGGCTGCGGCGAAGACGCATGAACAGCGCCAACCGGGATCCCGTGACGATCCGCGTGCGGGCCTGAACCCTGTCAGCCTCCGCCGACCCGCATGCGCGAGCGCGGCGATGGGCCTAGAGCACTCCAGGGATCACCGCCTTCCGCCCGGCCGGATAGTCTGCAAACCGTTCCCGGTACCACCGGTGGTGGCTGAGTGCTCTCGGCACGAGGTTGGCCGCTGCGTAGGTGAAGAACGCGAGTCCGCCCAGCGACCACGTCGCCACCGCCCACCCGGACCATTCCAGCAACTCTCCCAGGTAGTTGGGGCAGGAGACGTAGCGGAATGCCCCACCGCGCGGGATGGAATATCCGGTTCGGCCGGGCTTGCGCAGGCCAAGCAGGGTGAGCTGACGATGCGAATGGAGCTGGCGACAGAGCTCCTGGAAAAAAGGGGGCACGGGGACGAGCTGAAGAAGCTCTTGAGGCGCGGAAGCGAGTGAGTCCGTGGACGGGACGACGCTACCCTCTGACGATGGTCTGCGAGGGGTGTGGCGGGTGGCACGATCGACGGTCTACACGATGCGGGCTCGAGGGCTGGGCTCTGAGGTTGGGGAGCCACGCAAGCGGGGCCCGAAGACGGAGATCACGGACGAGGAGTTGGTGAGTGAGATCCGAGGGGTTCTTCGGGAGAGCGACTTCCTGGGCGAGGGGCACAGGAAGGTGAGAGCCCGTCTGAGGCCGAAAGGGATCCGCGTGGGCAAGAACCGCGTGCTGAGGCTGATGCGGGAGCACGGGCTGCTGGCGCCGGTGCGCTGCGGGCATCCACGAGGAGACCGGAGCCACAGCGGCCGGATCACGACCGATGCGCCCAACGAGCTGTGGGGCACCGATGTGGGGCACCGATGCCACACGGTTCTACACGAAGGCGGACGGCTGGTGCTGGTTGTTCGTGGCCCTCGATCACTGCGTCAGCGACGTCGTGGGATGGCATGTGGCCAAGAAGGGAGACCGCTGGGCGGCCCTCGAGCCGGTCCGCCAGGGCGTGCCGGACCCACATGGCGGGCTACGCGCCCAGGATCGCGCTCGGACTCGGACTACGCCATGACTGGGGTCCGCAGTACACGGCCCATCAGTTCCAGGGCGAGCTCCGATGGCTCGGGATACGGTCGACCGCGGCCTATGTGGGGGAGCCGGAGTGCAACGGCGTCGCGGAGCGCTTCATCCGCACGCTCAAAGAGGAGTGTCTGTACCTCCACGACTTCGAGAGCCTCGAGCAAGCCAGACACGAGATCGGCCAGTTCATCGAATCCTACAACCACGGGTGGCTCTTAGAGCGGCACGCCTACCGGACCCCGGTCCAGGCCCGCAAGCAGCTCACCCGTAAGGCGGCATGATTAAGCCGCCCTATTGTCCAGGAAATCGGAACCGGTTCACATTGACGTACGCGTTGACCACGTTGAAGGCGAACCCGCTGCCCACGACCGCAATCGGCATTTTCTTGCCCGCGGTTCGCGTGCGAAGCGGGTAGAGGAAGGTCCGGTTCAGGTAGTGGCACTGCCAGATCCCCAGAAGGATCAGGGGAACCGGCTCGCTCGCCGCCCTTCCCATGAAGTAGATGCCCGCGAAGAGGACCGTCGCCGGAAGCTCCATGACCACCCACCCTGCCCGGTTCGACATCTCCGGGCCCCAGCCGCGCCCCGAATAGTGCCGTCCGTACGGCGCCCGGAGACTCAGCAGGCTCGCGAAGGTGAGGACCGCCATCGCGAACACGGCCCGCACCAGTGCGCCGTGGAATGTCTGCTCAGTTACCATGTAGCAGGACTAGTACACCGGTACAGAAGTTCGATGACGTATACTCATGCGGCATGGTCAAGTGAGGGCGTCGCGGACCCGGGCGTGCGGGCCATGAGACGGGTGAGGTCCTGTCGGGTGAACTTCCATTGGAAGGGGGAGGCGATCTGCTGGTAGTGCTGCTGAAAGCCGAGGATACGGTCGGCGACCTCGTCTTGGGAAGTGAAGTGAGCGGGCGTAAGGGCCTTGCGCTGCAGGATCGAGAAGTAGATCTCGATCTGGTTGATCCAGCTCGCGTGCGTGGGCAGGTGCACCAGGGTGAGATTGTGGAACTGTGCCTGGAGACGGTCGGCGGCACGCTGGCCGCGGTGGATGGTGCCGCCGTCGACGATCCAGAAGACGCGCTTGGCCGAATGATAGGGTTCTCGGGCCATCACTTTGGCGACGAGCGCGTCGAAGGCGACGATGGAGATCTTGCTGACGACTTCGCCGAAGAGCCGGGCGCGGTGCACGTCCCAGGCGGCGATGTACGCACAGACGCCATGACGCCGGTACTCGTGCTCGACGCGAGTGACGCGGCCCGGGGCCGGTGGGGTGATCGGGTGAAGCCGACTCCGGATCGGGATCTGCGTCTTCTCGTCGGCACTGATGACGAATTCGCCCCCGGTGAGCGCACGGCCGTTCCAGCGCCGGTGGTAGAGGTCGAGGACGCGTCCCGCCTTGGTCGCGAACTCCGGATCGCGCGGGAAGATCCAACTCCGCCGACTCCAGGGACGCAGCGCATCCTCATGCAGCCACCGCCAGATGGTGACCCCGCTGATGTTGGCGACGATCCCCGCGGCCAGCACATGGCGGCGCAGCTCCGAGCGACTGAAGCGCGACAAGGGCAGCCCCAGCTTGGCGGGGAGTTCACACGCCAGGGCCTTCACTTCAGCGACCACCCGAGGGGGAAAAGGCCAGCGGGCGACCGCCGCGCGACCGGTCCTCGAGTCCCGCGAGTCGTTCGAGGAAGAAGCGCTTTCGCCACTTGCTCACGACAGGCCGGGGCATGTCGAGGCGCTCTCCGATCTCCTTGTTCTCGAGTCCCTCGGCGGCCAGCAGCACGATCTTGGCGCGCATCACGTCACGGTACGGTAACGTATATCGACGGGTTCTGGCCTCCAGCACACTATGCTCCTTGGGGGTCAACGCGATGACGTACGGGCTGGATCTGGGCATTTCTCGCCTCCTTGGTCAGATCCAAAGATGGCGACTCACGCCCGCAAGTGCCAGTCTATATATACGTCATTGTATTTATGTCCACGTGTACTAGTCGCGGGAAACGGTACACGGCCAGGCCAGGGTTGTCGTAGGGGTGCCCCGGCGGCTCATGCACCCGTGCAGGCCCCACTCGGCCAGCTCCGCCCGGTAGGCCGCCGAGCCATATTGGCTGCCGCGGTCGGTACGATGAATGCAACCGCGTGGTGGTTGTCGATCGGCCAACGCCGGCGCAGTGCCGCGATCGTCAGCTGTGTGTCGACCTGCCGTGACACTGCGTAGCCAACCACGCGGCGTGACCACGCATCCAGGATCACCGCCAAGTAGACGAACGCCGACCGCGTGCGGATATGCTCCTGGACTGAGACCCGTCGCGGCGAACCCGGTCATAGCTTCGATGAGGCCAGAATCCGATTCAGCCGTTCCCAGAGCTCCGATGAGCCCCTCCGGCGTAAGTCAAAAGGGACCTTGGGGTTGCCGTTCGCATGGTGCTCGGATTCCGTCCCGCTTGACACGTATGCGCCGAACCAACTGGTCCGGCGACGCTTGGAAGCTGCACCGTCAGAATCTCCATGGCAGTACAGTGAAGAGACTGCTTCTCACGGTGTCAACAATGGGCGAGCAGGGAGTGTCCCAAGAGTTCCGACTATGTAGGAGAGCCGGACCGGACACCGCCAGAGATGAGGGGGTTGCTCCCGAACTCCTGCGGCGCCCCGCTAGCTAGGCGCTCCCGCGATACACGACGAAGGGGGTGCCTGAAGCGCGGCCAGAGCGCTATTCGCCTTCCAGCCAGCGGCGGTCGGCGGCCGAGAGGCTGCCGCCCCTCCGCTTGTCAATGACCTTGAGCACCACCCACCCGACCAGGAGAATCGGCGCCACCTTGAAGAGCAGGAAAGCGGCGAGTCCGAGCCCCAGCGAGAGAACGGATGCCACGATCGACAACACGACGCCGGCCACGACCAAGGTGACGAGCCCGACGGTGAAGAAGGTCAGCAATGTACCGATCATCTTTGTTATCTCCTGCTCCTGGTCAGCGCGCCCACACGACGCGGATACTCCCGAAGGCGGCGTCCACATCGACGGTAACCTGGTACTCCGCCTCGTCGTAGTCCAACGAATAATACGCGTCGCCGCGCTTGACGAGCCCTTCCGAGTCCAACAACGTCAGGAAGGTGTCTTGGGAGAGCCTGACCCCGAGCCCTCTCGGGAAGCGAAGCGTCAGAGCCCCGAGTCCCATGTCGACCGTCACTCTCGCGTCGCGCTGCCACTCTCCGGTGAAGTCGAGCTCGATGTCCCCGACGCCCGCGTCGACCTCGATGCGGGCGGCGTTGAGGTTGCCCAACCGTCGGGCGGTGAACTCCGCTGCGCCGACCTCGAAGCTCGCTTCGGTCATGGCCTCCTCGTTCGGCTCCGACACTTCGAGCCGGGTCTGCGAGGCACCCGTCTCGATGTCCAGCCCCGTCAGCCGGAGGCCGCCCAGGTCGATCTCCGCCTTCACGGCCCCGAGCTCCAGCGTCAGGTCCACCGGGATCTCATGCGTGAGCCCGAGCTCCATCTCACCGCCTGCCTCGTCCTGCCCGAGCCGGATGCGGCGCCCAACGGTCGCGGTCCCGAGAACGAGCGTGGAGCCGCGATACTCAGCGACGGGCTCGAAGGCGTCCTCATCGTAGCGGATCTGCATCCGGTAGAGGGTCCCGGCCTCGGCCAAGGCGAGGCTGAAGCGGCCGGCTCCGTATCGCACCTCCACGTCCAGGCTCCGCTCGTCCTCCACCTGTCTGGACATCGCCACGGTCCGCCACTCCTGGCCGCGGGCGTCCACCACCCCGGCGCCGATCGCCAGCAGCGACAGCGCGAGTCCTGCAAGGCCTTTATTCATCGTCCACATCCCGGGCCTCGGCCGCTTCGCCTGAATCGTCGTCCGCCACGTCCGCCACGGCCTCGGCCCTGTCTTTGGTATCCTCCTCGGCCTCGATCACGTCATCCGAGTATGAGCCCTCGTATGACTCCTCGGCCCACACCGGCTCGCGGTCGAGGAGATCACCTCCGCCGTAGAACTCCGGTTGGCGGCCTCCTCGCGTGAGCAAGACTGCCCCGAAGCCGATCAGGACGGCGGCAAGGGCGATCATGGAGCCGAGCACGGCCACGAGCTTGCTCAGGAGTCCGAAGAACGGAACGATGTCGAGGACGTGGGCGGCCACGGAGAAGGCCAGGATGGCTCCCACGCCCATGGCCACCGCGTAGAACGTGTTCGTGGGCCGCAGCCACTCCGTGCGGCTGATCTCCTTCGCGGCCAGCCACTCGCCGATGTTTCTGGCCACGGCCAGGTAACCCAGCGTGGCTCCCAGGGCCACCGCGAGTGGGAAGAGCACCAGCCAAAAGGGCAGGGCGATGATGCCGACAACCGAGACGGCCAGCGCCACGCAGCCCGCCAGCCAGGCCGGGAGTACGAGGAACGTCCCGGCCACCCCGACCATTCCCGCCCTCACGGGATCTTGCCCGGCGGTGTCGGCCACGACCTCGAGGTTGTCCTTGGCGAAGTACACGACGCCCAGAGCGATGAGCGAGAGGATCAGGAAGGTGATCAAGTCGCCGATGATCTCAGCGATGCCCCGGCTGACGGCGCCCCACGCCGAGCCGCCTCTTGGAGTGCCGCTGAACTCTCTGCGCAGCTCGTCTCGGATTTCGTCCCGGAGCTCTTCCCGGACCTCGTTCCGGACGCGGGCCTCGAGGTCTTGGAGCTCGGCCAAGTCCGACGTTTGGAGGTCAAGGTCATCGAAATCGACGCGCATCACCCTCCCCGCGAGCGAGGACTCGGGCACTCCGTCGTACCTCGAGTTGACCAGCCGGATGTCTCCGTGGATCTCCGCACCGTCGTTCACCGTGATCGAGCCCTCGACGATGAAGACATCGCCATCGATCGTACCGTCGATCGTGAGCTGTCCCTCCGCGACGACGATCGGGCCTTGGACGACTTCGTCCCTGGCGACTCGCACGTCCTCACGGACGTAGATCGACGAGGTGAGTGTATCGATCGCCTCGAGGGCCTCTCCGAGCTCCCCGAGGATCTCCGTGCGGCTCAGGAGCGCCCGGAGGCCGAGATCCGACGGGACCTCGAGGTCGATGCCCGGCTCCGGATCCGCCTGGGTGCTCGACTCCCGAGGGCGCAGCGCCGTTTCCAGAGATTCGTCGAGAAGCTCCGCCGTATCCAGGGCGTCGCCCGAGAGGGACGCAGGGGGTGCCCAATCCTGGAGCGCCTGGCCTAGGGGCCCGTCGGCGAGGGTGACGATCTCGCCGAGCAGACCGCGCCAGGCCGTATCCAGGGCGTCGCCCGGGGCGAAGCGGCCCACCTCCTCGTCATCGACCGTCACCACACCGTCGCGCAGCGTGATCTCCAGCACGCCGTCGTCCGTGAACTCGAGGACCAGGGCCGCCTCTCTCTGGGAGATCGCGAGCTGGTTGGAGACCACCTCACGAACCTGTCCGGCGAGGGCCGCCGGAAGGAGCGCGAGAACGAGGATGGCCAACTGGAGCCGGACGAAGCTAAATCGATACTCTTGCATGCTGACCATCGACCGCCTGGGTGAGGACTAGATTTCGGTAGAGAACCCATCCACAGAGGCTCGTCGCGCCGGCCAGGGACACTGCGACCATGGCCGCCGCCCCGGGCGCACCGGCGAGCGCCTTGAAGACTGAGTAGCCTTGGAACACGAAGGCGCTCTCGAGCAGAGCGTCGGCCAGGAGACCCGCCACGGCCGAGAGTCCGGCGCTGACCTGCCACCAGAGAAAGGAGGCCAGGTAGCCGGGCGTCACGGCAGGGTTCGAGAAGACCGCATAGGCGAGAAGGGCCGCCACCGTGATCGGCGTAACCGCGACGCCGGAGAGTGCGGCCCAGGCCCTCTGAGTAGGCGGGACAAGGCGTCGGGCCCACGCGAGCGCCCCGGCACGCCCCCCGGCGGTCGCCCGCTCCGGAGCCGGGCGGCGGATCCGGACCTGCGCCATGACCTGCTGCCTGAACCCGGCCGAGGGCGCGAGCTCGGGCAGCGCCTCGATGCGGCGGACCAGCTCGTTCCAGGCTGCCGCCTCCGTCCTGCAGGCTCCACATGCGTCGAGATGGGCTGCGACTCGAGCCATCTGTCGCGCCGGGAGGAGGCGCCCGACATAGTCCTGCAGGCGCTCGGGGCCGACGTGCCTCGCCGCTGCTGCGGCGCGTGGACCGAGCCATCCGAATCTGCCGGCCTTGGCCGGATCGGACGCTCCGGACACCTCCGGGTCAAGGACGACCGGCCTCTCGACTCCCGCCAGGACCCGGCGCGCAAACCCCTCCGAAGGTCTCAGCTCGGGCAGCTCGCTCAGCTCGGAAAAGAGAAGCTGCCAGGCCTCCAGCTCGGCCTGACAGCGCGCACAGAACGTCGCATGCTCCTCGACCCCGACCCTCTCTTCTCCCCCGAGAGAGCCGTCCAGAAACGCCTGAATTCGATCGGCGTTCAGGTGCATGCGTACGTCCTTCCCGGCCATGTCATCGACTCCTGTCGTTTTGCCACTCGACCCTACGGGGTGCCGTTCTCAAGAGTTTCATCGGAAGCGCTCACGAGGCGAGGTGCGCCAGGCGCGCCTTCAATTCACCGCGCGCGCGGTGCAGGTAGGTCTTCACGGTGCCGAGCGGAAGCCCCATGATCCCGGCGATTTCCTCGTAGGCGTAGCCCTCGACGTGGCGCAGGAGGATAGCGGTTCGATACGCCGGCCGGAGCTCGCCGATCGCGCGCTCGATCTGATGGCCGAGCTCGCGGTGCTCCACGTATTCTCGCGGGTTCTCGTCGGGGGCCTCCAGGACCACGCTGGTCCGCTCTTGCTCGCGCGCCGTTCGCGCGTGGGGAGATCCGTGAATCGAGACGGTGTCCAGCTTCCGCTTCCGCAGGTGATCGATGGTGTGGTTGTTGGCGATCTTGAAGATCCAACTGCTGAACTTGTAGCGCGGATCGTACGAGGAGATGGCGTTGAACGCCCTGATGAAGGCCTCCTGTGCGAGGTCCTCGGCGAGGGCCCGGTCACGCACCATCCGATAGACGAGGGAGAAGATCGGCCGCTCGTAGCGCTTGAGCAGTTCGCCGTAGGCCTCGTCTCTTCCCTTGGCCGCCAGGGCGGCCAGCTCCTTGTCTGACTGGGCCGGCAAATCCAAGTATGGAGGCTCCGAAAAGCGTGGGTCGGTGACGACGACGCCCGCGCGGGTCGGTAGCCGAGACTACGGTGGGGGAACTTCGGATGTTTCCCGGGTACGCGGCTCACCACTCGCACCGAACGGCCCATCCTGTTCAGGCGCGCCGCGAAAAGCTAACCGAAACGCCGATTCCATGGCGACAGTCCCCGAAGCCACGCCGTCTCGAGGGCCGGGCAGAGGAGACCAGGTTCGGACGCTCTTCTCCGAGATCGCTCACCGCTACGATCTGCTCAACCACCTCCTCAGCCTCAACGTCGACCGGCGCTGGAGGCGGACGGCGGTCCGGCGGCTCGGCTGGGAAGCCCGCCCTGGCGGGCGTTTCCTGGACGCGTGCGCCGGGACCTTCGACCTGAGCCTCGAGCTGGCCCGTCAGTCTGGCTTTCGGGGGATGGTCGTGGCCACCGACTTCGCGCTCCCCATGCTCGTCGAGGGCCGTGGCAAGCTGCTGGACTCGGTACAGCCGGTGTGCGGCGACTCTCTCCGGCTCCCGTTCCCCGATGCGTCCTTCGACGGCGCGATGGTCGGGTTCGGAGCCCGCAACCTCGCCGATCTCCGGGTCGGGCTCAGGGATCTGGCGCGGGTCCTCCGTAGGGGCTCACGCCTCGTGATCCTCGATTTCACCGACCCGCCGAACCCGCTCCTCCGTCGCCTCTACCACCTCTACTTTCACAGGGTGCTTCCGGTGGTAGGCCGCATCGTCTCCGGCCATCCCTGGGCCTATACCTACCTACCCGAGTCGGTGAAGGGGTTCCCGGAGCCCGAGGGGCTCCGAGCCCTGCTCGGAGAGTCGGGCTTCTCGGAGGTGGAGTGGAGCCTGCTGACCGGCGGGATCGCCGCCGTCCATGTCGGTGTTCGCGCCTGACCCCTCAAGGCCGCGCGGATCCACCGCCCGCGAGCGGCTCCTCCAGCTCGACGATCCGGATGGTTCCGAGCTCCCCCAGCCCGGGGTCGAAGACGTCGGGATTCCCCACCACGAGGATCACCATTTCGCCCATCTCGCCGGGCGGCAGGTTCGTTCGGAACACCCGCTCCACATCCCGCGCCGCCACGTCCTGGATCCCGGCCAGGTAGCGCCCGAGCCAGTCCGGCGGAAGTCCTTGCGCGACGTACAGCATCTGGCGCGACACGATCTGGCCCGGGCTCTGGAAGTTGAAGACGAAACCGTTCACGATGCGGTCGATCGCATCGCGGACCTCCGCTTCGTCCGGAGGATCGGTCGACATCCCGGCGAGCACCCCGAGAACCAGGCGGATGGCCGCCACCGTCGACTCGCTCTTGGTCTGTGTGATGGCGCCAACGATCCCGGCCGACCGCTGCGGAGCGGTCCAGACGGATGCCGCGGAATAGGCGAGGCCCTCCTCGGTGCGAACCCGCGTCGCAAGACGGCTTGTGAGACCCGAGGAGCCCAGAATGGCGTTGCCGATCCTCGACGAGAAGTAGTCGCTGTCGTCGGCCCGGCGGACCGCGCTCCGCCGCCCGACCACGACCGTGCTTTGCGCGAGCTCCCTGGGCAGGAGGTAGACGCCGGGCTCGACGACGTGATCGGGCGGCGGCGGCTCGCTCAGCGGAGCGTCGCAGGACGACCACGCCGCGAGCATCCGCTCTAGCTTCGGGCGCATCTCCTCCCAGGTCACGTCGCCGGTCACGCCCAGCGTGAGGTTCTCGAGGCAGAAGACCCTCGCGTGGACCGCCTTCAGCCTCTCCGTCGTGAGGTCTTCCGGCTCCAGGTCCGCCTCCCCCAGCTCCCATCCGACGGGATGAGCGCCGAAGAGCAGCCGATTGAACTTCGAGACGGCCAGGCGACCGGGGGTGTCACGCTTCCTTCGGACGTCCTCGAGCTGCCGGCCACGCCAAACCTCGACGAACGTCGTGTCGAAGGCCGGACGCGCCAGGAGGTCCCACCAGACGGGAAGCACTTCGTCGAGATGGGGCGTAAGCATGTTGACGCTGCTGAACGAGTTGCCGCCTCCGCCTCCGAAGACGGTCTGGGCAGCGTAGAATTCGAGCAGCTTGTCCACGGAATCCGGCGACAGATCGACGGTGCCTCCCGAGCGAAGGACGATGGGCAGGGCGGTGGCGGCTGCGAACTCGCTCCGGGAGAAGTGCCTGGGGCCGCCCCGTAGGCGCGCGTACACCGACACGAGGGGCAGCGAGTGGTCCTCCAGAAGGAAGACGTCGACCCCGGGCTCCAGGGTGTAGCGCATGGACTCGGGGGGTAGGAACTCCAGCTCGGCGAACTCCAGATCTTCGATGGCCGACCGCTCCTGGGCGGAGGCGTCCTGGGGGGGGCCGGTGAGGAGCGCCGCCAAGAGCGCCCAGAGGCCGAACGGGATCCGGGCTCGGTGCTCGGTCATCGCGCGGAGGGGGAGCCGGCCCGAACCAGCGTCGCCACGGTTCGATTCTCCGGCGTGAAATAGGTCGCCACCACACGGCTCACGTCCTCAGGCGTCACCTCCCCGAGGCGCTCACGGATCCGAAAGGCGGTCCGCCAGTCCCCGTAGGTGGACGCGGATCCGGCCAGCTGGAAGGCGAGGCCGAGGTGAGAGGTGAGGCCGCGGACTTGCCCCGCCTCGAGCTGATTGCGGATGCGCTGGAGCTCGGACTCGGCGGGCGGCGTCCGTCTCAGGGAATCGAGCTCGGCGTACACGGCCCGCTCGGTCTCCTCGGTGCTGTGGGGGAAGCGCGGGGTGGCGTCGATGCTGAAGAGCCGCGGGAACCGCACCCCGGGGCCCATGAGCGAGGTCACGGACGTCGCCAAGCGCTCGCGAACCACGAGTCTGCGGTACAGGCGCGACGTCGAGCCTCCCGTCAGGAGCGACGAGAGCACCGAGAGCGCCGCCGCGTCGGCGTGTCGCTCCGCCGGCACGCGCCATCCGATCCGTATGGCCGGTGCCGCGTCGAAGACGACCTCCACCCTCCTCTCGGCCGCGTGGGGCGGCTCGGCGTCGAGAACGGACGGAGGCGGATCGGCCGCCTCGAGGTCCCCGAAGTACTGATCGGCCCATGCGACCATCTGGAGCGGGTCCGCGTTCCCGACGATGGCGACGACCGCGTTGTTGGGCCCGTAGTAGCGCTCGTAGTACTCGCGAACCCTCACGCGGTCGAGGCGCTGGAGGTCCGCCATGAAGCCCACCACCGGCCGCCCATAGGGGTGGACCCGGAAGGCCTCGGCGAGATGGGCTTCGTAGAGGAGGCCCCCGGGCTGCGTCTCGACCCGGAGCCGGCGCTCTTCGGCCACCACGTCGCGCTCGGTGTAGAACTCTCGGAAAACGGGGTCCCTCATGCGCTCCGACTCCAGCAGGAACCAGAGCTCCGCCCGGTTCGACGGCAGCTCGACGAAGTAGACGGTGGACTCTGCGTCGGTGCTCGCGTTCAAGCCGCGGGACCCATTCTTGGAGAGGACGCGGTCGAACTCGTTCGAGACCGCGTAGCGGCTGGCCTCGGACTCCAGCTCGGCGATCCGCTCGCGCAACGGCCCGAGCTCCTCGGGCGGGGCCCCGACGTCCTCGAGCGCGAGCACGGTGTCCTGTATGGCATCCATCCGCGCGAAGAGCCTTCGCTCCACCGCGAAGTCGCGCGTGCCGAGCGTCGTCGTGCCCTTGAAGAGGAGGTGCTCCAGGAAATGCGCGATCCCCGTGGCTCCTGGGACTTCGTTGACGCCGCCCACCGGGTACCGGACGACGAACGAGACGGTGGGAGCCCCGGGGCGGTGGAGGATCAGGAAGCGCATGCCGTTGGCGAGCTGGTGCTCGACGACGGGAAGGTCAACGCCGGTCGCCGTCTGAGCTCGGGCCCCCCGGACGCCGAAGAGCGGGCCCCCGCCGAAGAGGCTAGCCAGCAGGGCGACCGACCCGAAGAGCACGGATCGATGGACGGCGAGGCGGCAACCCGTCTCGCTCGAACGCGGGCTGAGCCGCTCGATCCGCCTCACAGCTCGGGCTCCGCCGGCTCAGGCTGACAGCTCGGGCAGTAGAAGGCTGAGCGACTCCCGAAGACAGACCGGCGAATCTGCGTGGAGCAGCGAAGGCAGGGCTCGCCGGACCGCGCATATACCAAGAGCGCCGGGGCGTTTTCGCCTCTTGCACCCGATGCGTCCCGATAGTCCCGTAGCGTCGTGCCCCGGTTCCGAATCGCCCGTCGCAGCACCTTCCGCACCGCGCGATGGAGCGCCCGGGCCTCGGCCTCCTTCAAGGACCTGGCGGGACGCCGGGGATGGATGCCGGCCAAGTGCAGGGCCTCGTTGGCGTAGATGTTCCCTACCCCCGCCACCCGGCGCTGGTCGAGCAGCCACGATCGGATCGGGGACGAGGAGCGCGAGAGATCGTCGTGAAGGCGCCGGGCCCGATAACGAGGCGATAGGGGTTCCGGCCCCAGGTCGCGGGACCGCCGGGCCCAATCGGCTGCCTTGAGGACCTCCAGCGTGCCGAACCGGCGCACGTCGTCGAAGACGAGAGCCGGTCCCTCGTCCAAGGTGAAGCGGATCGCGGGATGGGTTGCGCGGACGGCGGGACCCGCGAGCAAGAGGCGGCCGGTCATGCCGAGGTTCACGACCAAGACGCGACCTCCCGTGAGTCCCACCACGATGTTCTTCCCCCGGCGCGCCACCGACTCCACCCGGCGTCCTCCGAGTCCGGCCGTAAAGCTCCCCGGCGTCTGGCGCAGCACGTCGGGTCGCAGGACCCGCACGCGACGGACGGACCGGTCGACGAGATCCGGGCGAAGACCGCGTACGATCGTCTCGACCTCGGGGAGCTCGGGCATGGGCTGGACGTCCTCGCGGGGCCTGAGGGGCGGAACGCTAGGGTCGCTCGAGCTCGGATCGGGCGAACTCCCGCCACCCGATGTCGCTTCGGAACTGCTTGCCCTCGAACGCGATGCCCCTGGCGGCCTCACGGCTCTTGGCCGCTGCCTGGCTCAGCGTCGAGCCGAGGCCCGTGGCAGCGATCACCCGCCCACCCGAGGTCTCGAGTCCGGCCTTCCCCTTGCGGGTCGCCGCGTGGAAGAGCAGCACGTCGGGGTCGGCCCCGAGCCGTTCGGGGATCTCGATGGGCCGGCCCTCCTCGTAGTCGCCGGGATATCCCTCCGACGCCACCACCGTGGTCAGCGCCGCCCGGTCGCTCCACTCCAGCGCTGCGTTGCCGAGCCGTCCTCCCTCGGCGACCTCCAACATCGGATCCAGGAGCGATGACTCGAGCAGGGGGAGCACCACCTGGGTCTCCGGGTCGCCGAAGCGGCAGTTGAACTCCACGACCCGGGGGCCGGCGTCGGTGAGCATGAGGCCTGCGTAGAGGAGTCCTCGAAACTCCGAGTCGTCCTCCGCCAAGGCGGCCAAGGTCGGCCGGATGATCGTATCGAGCACGTCGGCCATGAGCTCGGGAGTCGACAGCGCGACGGGCGCGTATGCCCCCATGCCGCCGGTGTTGAGCCCCGTGTCTCCCTCTCCGACCCGCTTGTGGTCCTGGGAGGGGAGCATCAACAGGGCGTCTCGGCCGTCGGCCAGGGCGAAGACCGAGAGCTCTTCCCCGCGCATGAACTCCTCGACCACCACTTCGCGGCCCGCCTCGCCGAAGACGCGCTCCGTCATCATTAGCCGAAGGGTCTCGACCGCGTCGCCCACGGTCTCGCAGACCACGGCGCCCTTTCCCGCGGCCAGCCCGGAGGCCTTGACCACCACGGGAGTTCCGACCTCCCTCACGTAGTCCGAGGCCGCCGCCGGATCGCTGAAGGCTGCGAATCCTGCCGTGGGAACGCCCGCCCGCTGCATGAGGTCCTTGGCGTACGCCTTGCTCGACTCGATGCGGGCGGCGCCCTTGCTCGGGCCGAAGACGGGAACGCCGTTCCGCTCGAGACGGTCCGCGAGACCCGCCGCGAGCGGCGCTTCGGGTCCGATGACGACGAGATCGATCCGCTCGGCCTGCGCCCAGCCCGCCAGCGCCTCCACATCGCCGGGAGCGATCTCGAGGGCCTCGACGAAGGTCGACATGCCGCTATTGGGGCGGGTGACGAAGAGGGTCGCGTCGGGCGCGTCCCGGTCGAGCTTCCAGGCCAGGGTATGCTCCCGGCCCCCGTTTCCGACGATGAGGATGCGCATGAGCGCCAGTGTAGTGGATCGAAAAGAGAACGGCCAACCGCGCCTCCCTTCGTCCGCCCAAACGGGTCCCCGGGGAGGGCGACGCCCCCTCGGCCCTTACCTCTTGGCGCCGCCCATGATGTCGTCGGCAACGCGCTTGGCGGCTCCCGCCACCTGGCCGAAGAGGTCCTTCGCGCCCTGCGCGTAAGCGTTGGCCGCCTCGCTCAGATCCTCTCGGTAGGCCGGGTCCGGCTCCTCCCGATGCTGGTACTCGCCGCGCAGGATGCGATCGTACTCGCCCGCCTCGATCCAGGAGCGGATCTCGGCAAGGCGCAGCACGTAGAAGGGATGGCTCTGGCCCATGAGGTTCAGGACCTTGAACACCTGGTCGGCGACGTCGCCCGACTCCCGGTACTCCTCGGCCTGCACGATGAACTCGTCTAGGCTCATCTCCTCCTCGCCTCCACCGCCCGCCATCCTCAGCATGCCGCCCATGACCCCTTGCGGGTTCTGCACGGCGAGAAGTCCGGCCCGGTCGCTCGAGAGCTCGCTCTTCCGGGACCACTCCAAGAGCGCCACGAGAACGGCGCGTGCGGCCAGTCCGACGATCGGGAAGCCCATCCCCGCGAGCTGGATCAGGATCTGCGTCATCGTCCGGTAGAGGACATGGTCGCTCATGATGTGGCCCAGCTCGTGGCCGATCACGTAGGAGAGCTGCTCATCGTCGAGGAGATGCACGGTCCCCGAGTTGAGGATGATGAAGGGCTCGTCCATCCCGTAGGCGCCCGCGTTCACGATGGGCGTCTGCGAGACGAACAGGGGGTAGTCTTCGGGTGCGTCGAGAGTCTTGAGCACGTCCTGGTATAGGCCGTGAACCCTCGGAAACTGGTGCTCGGAAATGCGAACCGAGTTGGCGAGGAAGGCGAGGCGAATGGGCTTCTCCCCGAAGAACCCAAAGACCTTGCGGAGCACCTCGTCGAACACGGGAATCTTGCGGAGGGCCTGCAGCGCCGCTCGATCCGCCGGATGCTCCCACGCCCGGGGAGCGATGTCGGTCAGGATGCGAACCGCACGGGCGTCCTGGTCATCACGGCCGTTCCCGTCGCCGTCCCCTCGGTCGTTCTCACGAGCCATCGCTGTCCATCTCCTTGTTCCTCGTGGCCACGGCCCCTGGCCGCGGCACTCTACGGAGCTGTACGCGGCTTTCTCGGGAGAAGTTTCAGGCGAGCGCCCGATCCAGATCCGTGAGAAGGTCGTCCACGTCCTCGATGCCGACGGAGAGCCGCACCAGCCCCTCGGTCACTCCCATGGCCTCCCTGAGATCCCGCGGAACCGACGCGTGCGTCTGGAGCGCCGGCACGCTCACGAGCGACTCCACTCCCCCCAGGCTCTCGGCAAGCTGGAACACGCGCGTCCCTGTTGCCAGGGCCCGGGCCCTGGCCGGGGCGCCCAGGTCCACCGCCACCATCCCGGCGAAGCCGCCCATCTGTCGACACGCGAGCTCGTGCTGTGGGTGTGACTCGAGGCCCGGGTAGACGACGCGGGCGACGCCCGTGTGCTGCTCCAGGTAGCGCGCCACCGCCAGCCCGTTCTCGTTGTGACGTGCCATGCGAACGTGCAGCGTCTTCGTGCCGCGGAGGCAGAGCCAGGCGTCCATGGGCCCGGGGACCGCTCCCGTGGACTTCCTCACGAAGAGGATCTCCTCGGCGAGCTCCTCGTCGTTCACCACGAGAATGCCGCCGATGATGTCCGAGTGGCCGTTCAGGTACTTGGTGGACGAGTGTACGGTGATGTCGGCACCCAACTCGAGCGGACGCTGGTTGAAGGGAGAGGGAAAGGTGTTGTCGACCATCAGGAGGGCGCCGCCCTGGTGGGCGACGTCCGCCGCGGCCGTGATATCGCAGATCCGCATGAGCGGGTTCGTGGGCGTCTCGACGTGCACGAGGCGCGTGTGGGGCCGCATGGCCTCGCGGATCCGGTCGGGGTCGCGGGTGTCCACGTACGAGAATTCCAGGCCCAGCTTATCGAGGACACGAGTGAACATGCGGGTCACGCCCCCGTACGTGTTCTCCTCGCTGATGATGTGATCCCCGGCCGAGAGGCGCTTCACCACCGACTCGATGGCGGCGAGCCCGCTGGAGAACGCAACGCCGTGCCGCCCACCCTCAAGGGCGGCGACGTTTCGCTCCAAGGCTTCCCGCGTGGGGTTTTGGACCCGGGCGTAGTCGTAGCCTTTCTTCGGCTTGGCGATGTCGGGCTGCACGTAGGTCGAGGTCTGGAAGATCGGGGGCATGATGGCCCCGGTCTCCGGCTCCGGCTCCTGTCCTGCGTGCACGGCGAGCGTCCCGAATCCGGCCTCGTCCCAGGGTCGTGTCGTCATTCGCTCCTCGCGATCTGTGGGCGATGGCGTCTCGCTCGGCGTCGGAGCGGGGGTCCGCGCCCGCACCGTCGGTGGATGGCGGCAATGTACTCGGTGCCGGACGGCGGCGGCCACCGTCGCTCGTTGACGGTCCTCGCGGAAACCTCGATAGTCTAGCCATGCCCCTGACGATTCCAGATGGGCTGGTGGTGAGCGTCTCCGGGTTCCGGGGGCGGGTTGGCGATCCGTTGACGCCGGAGCTCGTCTGTGCTCTCGCCTCCGCGTTCGGAGCGTTCCTCGAGAAGTCCGGCCGTCGGGGCGACGTCTTGATCGGGCGCGACACCCGCACCTCGGGGCGGATGCTCGCAAACGCGGCCGCCTCGGGCCTGGTCTCGGTCGGCCGGAACGTCGTGGACCTCGGTGTCGTGGCGACCCCGACGCTCATGCTGGCCGTGGGTCGGGATGAGGCGGCTGGGGGCATCGCGGTCACGGCCAGCCACAACCCTTCCGATTGGAACGCCCTGAAGCTCTCCGCCCCCGAGGGCACCTTTCTGGACGCCGACGCGATGCGGGCGTTCCTCGACTTCGCGCTCGGCGACGAGGTCCGGCGCGCGCCGTGGGACGCCTTGGGCATCGTGCGCGAGGACCGCGGTGCGGCCGACCGCCATCTCCGGGCCGTCTTGGGGTTGCCCCAGCTCGACGTGCGCGCGATCCGCGAACGCGGCTTCAGCGTGGCGCTCGACTGCGTTCGCGGAGCCGGGGCGACGCTCCTGCCTCCGCTCCTCGAGGCCCTCGGCTGCCGGGTCCGGGCGATCCACACGGAGATGGACGGTCGCTTTCCGAGGGATCCCGAGCCCACGGCGGAGAACCTCCGGGAGTTGGGAGACCTCGTTCGGCGCGAGGGGGCGGACCTGGGCTTGGCCGTGGATCCGGACGTGGACCGGCTCTCGCTCGTGAACGAGGGTGGCGAGGCGTTGGGCGAAGACTTGACTCTGGCCCTCGCGGCGGCAGCCGTCCTGCGTCGCAGCAGGGGAACGGTTGTCACCAACTTCTCCACGAGCCAGGCCGTCGACGACGTCGCGGCCGCCTACCAGAGCCCGCTCGTGCGCGCTCCCGTGGGAGAGATCAACGTCGCGCGCTGCATGCAAGCCGAGGGGGCCGTCGTGGGAGGGGAGGGGAACGGCGGCGTGATTCTCCCCGCGCTCCACCATACGAGAGATGCGGCTGTTGCGGCGGCACTTATCTTGCAGAATCTGGTGGACGAGGGCGCTTCGCTGTCGGAGGCTGCCGGTCGGTGGCCCTCGTACGCGATCATCAAGAGAAAGCTCAGCTTCCCGAGAGCGTCGCTCGCCGATGCTTACGACGCCCTCGAGCAGGACCTGGAGGGCGAGGGGGTCGATCGGTCCGATGGCCTCCGGCTGAGCTGGTCCGGCCGCCGATCGTGGCTGCACATCCGCCCGTCGGGAACCGAGCCGGTCGTGCGGCTCATCGCCGAGGCGCCCGAGCGCGAGGGGGCGGAGGCGCTGATCAGGCGCGCATCGCGAGTGCTCGAGGGAGTGGTCGAAGTGGCGGTTCGCTCCATGGCTGCAAGGCCCCGCGGGGGTTAGCCCCGAGTGTGCGGAATCGTCGGGTACGTGGGCTCCAGGGAAGCGGGGCCGATCCTCTTGGGAGGCCTGCGTCGGCTGGAGTACCGCGGCTACGACTCCGCGGGCCTGACGGTGATGGGCCCCGACGGGCGCCTTCGCACGGTAAAGGAGGCGGGCAAGCTCACGGAGCTCGAGCGCATTCTCGAGTCGGAGATGCCACCGGGCACCTTGGGGATCGCCCACACCCGGTGGGCCACCCACGGGGCGCCCACCCGCCCGAACGCCCATCCTCACTGGAACCGCGACCGTGACATCGCGCTCGTCCACAACGGGATCTTCGAGAATGCGGAGCTCCTGCGCCGCAAGCTCACCCGTCTGGGCTACGAGTTCGAGACCGAGACGGACACCGAGGCGGTCGTGCACCTCGTCGACGAGGCGTTTCGCGACAACCACACCTTGGAGGACGCTGTCGTCGCTGCGCTCCACCAGGTCGAGGGACCCCACGGGATCGCGGTGATCAGCAGCCGGGATCCCGGCAAGATCGTCGTCGCCCGCAACCACAGCCCGCTTCTCGTGGGCCTCGGCAAGAACGGGGAGAACCTGGCGGGCTCCGACGCCTCCGCGGTGATCCAGCACACCAAGGAAGTGGTGTATCTGGACGACGGAGACTGCGCCGTCCTGACGGCCGACGGGCACCGCGTCTTCCACCTGGAGATGGGCGAGGTTCGACGCTCGATCCACCTCGTGGAGTGGGATCTGAAGGCGGCGGAAAAGGGTGGGTACGACCACTTCATGCTGAAGGAGATCAGCGAGCAGCCCGCGAGCCTGCGCGACGTCATGCGTGGCCGCCTCCTCGAGGGGGAGGGCGACGCGCGACTGGGGGGGGTCACGCTCACGGACGCGGAGCTCTCCGAGGTGAGGCGCATCGTGATCACGGCCTGCGGCACGAGCTGGCACGCGGCCCTCATCGGCGAGTACATGATCGAGGAGCTGGCCGGCGTGCCGGTGGAGGTGGAGTACGCCTCCGAGTTCCGCTACCGGAGGCCGGTCATCGAGCCGGGCACGCTCGTGCTCGCCATCAGCCAGTCTGGAGAGACGGCCGACACCCTCGCCGCGCTCCGGGAGGCGAAGAGCCGCGACACGGCGACGATGGGCATCGTGAACGTCGTCGGCTCGACGATCGCGCGCGAGACCGATTTCGGCATCTACCTACACGCGGGTCCGGAGATCGGGGTCGCCTCCACGAAGGCGTTCACGAGCCAGATCGTTGCACTGGTGCTCTTCACCCTACACCTCGGCCGTCGGAGGAGCCTCTCCAGCCGGCAGGGCCGAGAGATCGTGGCCGCGCTTCAGCGTCTGCCGGAGCAGGTGGCCGAGATCCTGAAGCTCGCGCCCATGATCAAGGCGCTCGCCCAGGACTACTCCGCTGCCCAGAACTTCCTCTACTTGGGACGCGGATACCAATTCCCCGTGGCGCTGGAGGGAGCGCTCAAGCTCAAGGAGGTGAGCTACATCCACGCCGAGGGCTATCCAGCGGCGGAGATGAAGCACGGGCCCATTGCCTTGATCGATGAGAACATGCCGGTCGTGGTGCTCGCGCCGAGGGACACGGTGTACGGCAAGGTCGTCTCGAACATCGAGGAAGTGAGCGCCCGAAACGGCCGGATCATCGCGGTCGTGAGCGACGAAGCCCCCGAGCTGATCGGCAAGGTCGACCACCTTGTCCAGGTTCCGCAGACCGTTCCGTGCCTCCTGCCGGTCCTGACGACGGTGCCGCTCCAGCTGTTAGCGTACCACGCGGCCATCGCGCGCGGCTGCGACGTGGACCGGCCACGCAACCTGGCCAAATCCGTCACGGTGGAGTGACTCGGAGTCCCTGCCCGATCCGGTGTGCGCTCCCCGCGGGCGGCGCTCCGGACGCCCGCACCGGGACGGGGAGGGCGCCCGCATGAGGGTGGTGCTGCAGAGGGTGAGCGAGGCCCGGGTGTCGGTCGACGGACAGGCGATCGGCGAGATCGGCGTCGGCCACCTGCTTCTCGTCGGGTTCACCGAGGCCGACTCACCCCAGACCGTGGAGTGGATGGCGGAGAAGGTGGTGGGCCTCCGCGTGTTCAACGACCCCGACGGCAAGATGAACCGCAACCTCGAGGACGTCGGCGGATCGCTGCTGGTCGTCAGCCAATTCACGCTCTACGGCGACACCCGCAAGGGCAGGCGCCCGAGCTTCGTCCATGCGGCACGGCCGGAGCTCGCGATTCCCCTCTACGAGGAGTTCGTCCGGCGCCTCAAGGCGCGGCTCCCCGGACGGGTGGCGACGGGTGAGTTCGGCGCCATGATGGAAGTGTCGCTCGTCAACGACGGCCCGGTCACGCTGGTGCTCGAGCGATGAGCCATCCGCCTCCCTTGGTTCTCGCGTCCGCATCACCTCGGCGCCGCGAATACCTCCGGATGCTGGGCCTCACCTTTAGGGTGCAGCCCGCCGACGTGCCTGAGGACGTCCGCTCCGGGGAGACCCCCGCGGAGCACGTGGAGCGCCTCGCCCGCGAGAAGGCGCTCGCCGCGGCCCGAATGCGACCGGACGCGGCCGTGCTCGGTGGTGACACGGTGGTCGTGTTGGACGGCGAGGTCCTGGGCAAGCCCGCGGGCCCTCGAGACGCCGAGAAGATGCTCCTCCGCCTCGGAGGCCGCGTCCACACGGTCTTCAGCGGCTTGGCGATCGCGCTCCCGTCCGGGGACGTGCGGAGCGGCGTGGCCACGACGGAGGTGCGGTTGCGCCCCGTCGAGCCCGAGCTCGCCCGCGCCTACGTCGCCACCGGAGAACCTCTCGACAAGGCCGGAGCGTACGGGATTCAGGGGCTGGGCGCCGCGCTGGTGACCGAAATCCGGGGGGACTACTATACCGTCGTCGGCCTCCCGATCGCCCTTCTCATGAGCCTGTTGGAGGGGTGCGGCTGGGAGTATCGCTTCGGTCCTCTCCGTGCCCTAGACCCATGAGCAAGACCGCGTCCATCCTCGCCATCGACCAGGGGACCACGGGCTCGACCTGTCTTGTCCTCTCCGAAGACGGCCGGGTGCTGGGACGGGCCTACTCCGAGTTCACCCAGCACTTCCCCCGCCCCGGCTGGGTCGAGCACGACGCCCGCGAGATCTGGGACGTCACCCGGAGGGTGGCGCAGGAAGCTCTCGGGGCCGCAACGGACGCGGATGTCCGAGGGATCGGGATCACCAACCAACGGGAGACCGTCGTGCTGTGGGACCCCGAGACGCTGGAGCCGGTCCACCGAGCCATCGTGTGGCAGGATCGGCGCACGACCGCACTGTGCGCGGAGTTGAAGGAGGGAGGGCACGAGCAGGAGGTACGGAGCCGCACGGGCCTGGTCGTCGATCCGTACTTCTCGGGCACGAAGCTCATGTGGCTCCTCCGCGAGCATCCCGAGCTGCTCGCCCGCGCCGAGGCGGGCGAGCTGGCGGCGGGCACGATCGACACTTGGCTGATCGCGCGGCTGACCGGGGGCGACGTGCACGCGACGGACCCCACGAACGCCTCTCGGACTCTGCTCTACAGCCTACGGGAAGCCACTTGGGATCCGTGGCTCCTCGACTTGGTGGGTGTGCCGCGCCCCCTGCTCCCCGAGGTCCGCCCGAGCAGCGGCGACTTCGGCGTGACCCGGGGAGACGCCCTCGGGATCGAGGCGCCCGTGGCCGGCGTCGCTGGGGACCAGCAGGCGGCGCTCTTCGGACAGGGATGCTGGTCGAGTGGGTTGGCCAAGAACACCTACGGAACGGGCGCCTTCCTGCTCATGCACACGGGAGAGGCGATCGTGCCCTCCTCCCACGGATTGCTAACGACGGCAGCCTGCGGTAGGGACGGCGGCCTGGCGTTTGCGCTGGAGGGCTCGGTGTTCATCGCGGGCGCCGCGGTGCAGTGGCTCCGAGACGGGCTGGCGGTTGTCGAGCACGCGGCCGAATCGGAGCGGATGGCGGCGAGCCTCGAGGCCAACGACGGCGTGTACTTCGTGCCAGCGTTCGTGGGCCTGGGATCGCCGCACTGGGTGCCCGAAGCGCGAGGCGCGCTCTTCGGGCTCACGCGGGGCACCACGAAGGAGCACCTCGTCCGGGCGGCGCTGGAGGCGATGGCCTACGGCACGAAGGAGGTGATCGGAGCCATGGAGGCCGACGCGTCCCTGACCATGACGGAGCTGCGCGTGGACGGAGGGGCCGCCAACAACGACTGGCTCATGCGCTTCCAGGCGGGCGTCCTCGGTGTTCCGGTGAGGAGACCGGCGATAGTGGAGACGACGGCGCTCGGGGCGGCGGGCCTCGCGGGTCTGGCGACGGGGGTCTGGTCGAGCGCCGACGATTTCCTGATCTCCCAGGGCGAGGGCAAGAGGTTCGATCCCGGCATGGACGACTCGGTGCGGGAGGACCTGTGCGAGGGTTGGACTCGGGCGATTCGCGCGCTCAAGAGCTGGTCGGGCGAGGCCGGGGGGGCCTCGTGATGCCCGAGGACGGTCCGGCGCCCGTCCGTCCGCCGCGGGTCGCGGTGGTCGGGGCCGGCGATGCGGGCGCGAAGGCTCTGGAGCGGGCCCGCCGGCTCGGAGCGAGGCTGGCGGAGGCCGGTGCCGTGGTCATCTGCGGCGGATTGGGCGGCGTCATGGAGGCCGCCGCAAGGGGGTGCGCCGAAGCGGGAGGCACGGCCGTCGGAATCCTGCCGGGCCGGGACGACTCGGCTGCGAATCCGTGGATCGCCCTGCCGTTGGCCACCGGGATGGGCGAAGCCCGGAACGCCCTGGTGGTCCGCTCGGCCGAGGCGGTCGTGGCCGTGGGAGGCTCGTGGGGGACGCTCTCCGAGATCGCCCTGGCCAGGAAGATGGGCATTCCGGTGGCAGTCCTCGGAGTGCCGCCGGCCGAAGGGCTGGACCTGCACCACCCGGCCGGTCCGGAAGAGGCGGCCGCGTGGGCGCTTTCGAGGGTCCGGGAGCGCCGACGAGAGGTAGGCGGCTGACGCCCGTAGTCATCCCGGGAGTGGGTGCGCCGTCCGGCTCGACGAGCGCGCAGGGCCCGGCGCCACCGACCGGGAAGACGTGGCGGGAGAGGGTTCCGGCGGGCGGGAGCCTCTGCGTTGGGGATGATGCCAGGATCGGCGGCGAACGGGTCCCGGCAGGGGTTTTCGGCCGAGGCCGGAGCTTTGCCGACCCCCTGCGGGCGCCCTATATTTCGCGGAGTCGCCGGATCGCACGCCGACCCCAAAAGGGGGCTTGAGGTGAAAAGAAACCACAGATTCTTCGTCGGCCTCGCCAGTGTGGCCGCCGTGGTCACGTATCTCATCTGGACCGGCGTGAGCCAGACCATGTTGTACTACGTCACGCCCATCGAGCTCATGGCTCGCGTGAAGGAGGACCCGAGCTTCCACCAAGTGGGCGTCAAGGTGAGCGGTCGCGTCATGGAGGCCTCCTGGGAGCGAGCGCGGGACGGAGGCCCGCACCGGTTCCGGATCGGCGATCTCGAGGACAAGGCGGTGAGCTTCCCGGTTGAGTACAGCGACGGGCTGCCCGACACCTTCAACGACGACGACCGGGTCGACGCAGTCGTGGAGGGCCGCTTCCGGGAGGATGGCGTCTTCGAGGCCACCGTGGTGCTCACGAAGTGCGGTAGCCGCTACGAGGCGACGCCCGAGGAACTCGCCGGGTGACGATCCTCGGAGAGTTCGCTCTCTGGATCACCCTTCCCGTAGCGGTCTGGGGAGCCTTTCTCGGGTTCTTGGGCGGGCGCACACAGCGGGGCGACCTGGTTCTCAGTGCTGAGCGCAGCGTCTATGCGGTCTTCTTCCTGCTGGTGCTGGCTTCCGCCGGCATCATGGCTGCCTTCCTGACCGATCGCTTCGAGTACTGGTACGTAGCCAACTACTCGAACCGTGAACTGGACACGTTCTTCAAGGTTTCCGGCCTCTGGGCCGGGCAGCGCGGCTCGCTGGTCTTCTGGGCGGTCCTCCTGTCGCTCTTCTCGTGCATCGCCGTCTACACGAACCGGAACAAGAACCGCGAGTTCATGCCATACGTGGTGGGGGTCCTCCTCTCCATCTCGAGCTTCTTCCTGTTCGTGCTGCTGTTCGCGGACGTAAACCCCTTCGAGCGCCTCGCCTTCACGCCTGCCGACGGCCGCGGGCTGAATCCCCAGCTACAGAATTACTGGATGACGATTCATCCGCCCACTCTGTACCTGGGCTTCACGGCGTTCACCGTACCGTTCGCGTTCGCGATCTCGGCGCTGTTGACGGGCAAGCTCGACACGCGTTGGATCGTGATCACACGGCGCTGGATCCTCTTGTCGTGGTTCTTCCTGGCGAACGGGATCATCTTCGGAATGCGCTGGGCGTACGAGGAGTTGGGCTGGGGAGGGTTCTGGTTCTGGGACCCCGTCGAGAACGCCTCGCTGCTCCCGTGGCTCACCGCCACCGCCTTCCTCCACTCGATCCAGGTCCAGGAAAATCGGGGGATGCTGAAGGTGTGGAACATGAGCCTGGTCAGCCTCACGTTCCTCCTCACCATCTTCGCGACGTTCCTGACCCGCTCGGGGCTCATCGAGTCGGTGCACACCTTCGCCGAGAACACGAAGATCGCCATGATCTTCCTGACCTTCTTGGGCGTCCTAGCCTCGATCTGTGCCCTGCTGATCGCGTGGCGGTCTCCAAGCCTGAGGAGCGAGAACCAGATCCAGTCGTTCCTCTCCCGCGAGGCGGCCTTCCTCTTCAACAACCTGCTCTTCTTGGGCGTCGCGTTCGCCGTCATGTGGGGGACGCTCTTCCCGCTCATCACCGAGGGCTTCACGGGTCAGGCGATCACGGTGGGTCCGCCCTTCTTCAACCGGGTCAACCTGCCGATCGGGATCGCGCTTCTGGCCCTGACCGGCATCGGGCCGGTCATCGCCTGGCGCAAGGCGTCGCGCCGCAACCTCGCGAAGAACTTCATCTGGCCCACCCTGGTCGGCGCCCTGGTGATCGCGGCCTTCTATCTGCAAGGCGCCCGGCAGCCGATGGCGCTCATCACCTTCGGTGTTTCCGCGTTCGTGCTGATGATCATCCTCGTGGAGTTCGCGAAGGGCACGCGCGCTCGAGCCCACATCGAGGGGGAGGGCATGTTGCGCGCTTTCGCGCATCTGGTCCTCCGGAATCGACGTCGTTGGGGGGGGTACACCGTGCACGTCGGCGTGGTGATGATCTTCACCGCGTTTGCCGGGGCTGCCTTCGACCGGGAGGTGACGCAGACCCTGGACCCGGGCGAATCGGTGACCATCCAATCCGCTCTTGGGCACGAATACACGCTCACCTATCAGGGCCTCTCGTCGCCTCGCGGCCAGAACATGCTGCGGCAGGCCGTGGCGCTCATGACGGTGGAGAGGAACGGCGTGCCTGTGGGAGCGCTCACGGCGGAGAAGCGCCTCTACATCACCTGGGATGCTCCGGTGACGGAGGTGGGCATCCGTTCCGCCTTCCTCGAGGACCTCTACGTGATTCTCGAGGAGGTGGAGGATCTGGGCGGCGCGTTCGAGAACGTCGCCTCGTCGCAGCGAGCGACGTTCGAGGTCCAAGTCAACATCCTGGTGGGCTGGATCTGGTACGGCGGCTTGATCATCACGGTGGGTAGCCTGATCGCGATGTGGCCGTCCAAGGGTGCCGTGACGCCTGCGCCGCGCCGCCCCTCAAGAAAGCCTGCGCCCGCGGTTCCGGTCGGGGTGTAGGGGCCGGTCTCCGCAATGGGCTCCTGGCTGTGGGTCTGATCCTCGGTGCGGTGCTGCTCACCCTCGGCGTCATCCTGTTTCTGCTGGTCCCCATCCTGCGCGGCGAGTGGGCGTCGCTGCGACGCTCCGACGAAGAGCCCACCGAGCTCGCATCCCGGAAGCGCGTAGCCCTCAAGGGCCTCCGAGACGCCGAGTACGACTACCGCTCGGGAAAGCTCGATGAGGAGGACTACCGGGCGCTCAAGGCGGAGATGTCCCTGGAGGCTCTGGCCGCGATGGAGGGGGTGAGGACGGAGGCAGCTTCAAGAGCGGCCCCAGCCGCGGCCGAGGGGCGCCGCGTGCCGGCCGGCGGAGGCTCCCCGTCGGTCTCCGGGCAGGATGGGCTGGAGCAGGAGATCGCCCAGGCCCGCCGTCGCCTCGCCGAGGGCCGCATGTGCTCGGAATGCGGGTACGCGAAGGTGGATGGGAGCCGCTTCTGCGCGGGTTGCGGGCGCCCCTTGGGGGCCGCGCCGCGCCCCAAGCGCAGGCTAGCTCCGTGAGCTTCGGTCTGGAGGCCGAGGGGCTGGTCCGGACCTTCGGGGGCCTCCGCGCTGTCGACGGCGTCACCTTCCAGCTGGCGCCGGGTGAGCTCCTCGCTGTCTTCGGCCCCAACGGTGCCGGGAAGACGACGCTCCTCCGCATGCTTGCCGGGACGCTCCGCCCGACCTGCGGGAGCGTGCGGGTGGGCGGCGAGCCGGCGGACGTCGGCGAGCGCCGGTGGAGGCGCCGGGTGGGCGTCGTCTCTCACCAGAGCCTGCTCTACCCTCAGCTCTCCGCCGAGGAGAACCTCCGCTTCTATGGGCGCCTCTTCGGCCTGAGGGACCTCGACGAGCACATACGCCAGCGGCTCGCCTGGGCCCACTTGAGCGACCGCGCAGCGACTCCCGTGCGCCATCTCTCTCGGGGCCTCAAGCAGAGGGTCGCGCTCGTTCGGGCGCTGCTCCACGACCCCGAGGTCGTCCTGCTGGACGAGCCGTACATGGGCCTCGACGCGCACGCCGCGTCCCTCCTCCGCGCGCAGCTTGCGTCCCTCAAGGACGGACGCCGGACCGTCGTCCTGGTCACGCACAACGTCGGACAGGGCGTGGAGATGGCGGACCGAATCGCCGTCCAGTTCCGGGGCCGCTTCGTGGCCCTCGAGGACCGCGGCGACTGGGATGCCAACCGCTTCGAGAGCTTCTACCGAGCCACGGTGGAGGAGGCCGAGTGAGGGAGTACCTCCGCCTCGTGTGGACGATCGCGAGGAAGGACGTGCTGGTTGAGGTCCGGACCCGTGAGAGGCTCGCCGCCATGGGGGCGTTCGCCGTTCTCGTGGGCGTCCTCTTCAACTATGCGCTTGACAGCACCGAGGTGCGGCCCCAAGCCATCGCGTCCGGATTGATCTGGATGACCATCCTCTTCGGGGGGATGTTGGGGCTGGGCCGCACCTTCCAGCTCGAGCTCGAGGACGGAGCGCTGACCGGGATCCTGCAGAGCCCCATTCCGCTCGATGCGCTCTACCTCGGCAAGGTGGTGGCGAACTTCCTCCTGCTCGCCATCATCGTAGCGCTGGTGTTCGTGGTGTTCGGCGCCTTCTTCAGCTTGAGCCTGAGGCTCGACGGGAACCCGCTGGCTCTGGGTGGGGTTGTCGCCCTGGGGGTGCTGGGCTTCGTCGCGCTCACCACGCTCTTCAGCGCCGTTGCCACGAGGAGCACGATGGGAGAGAGCCTGCTTCCCGTACTTGTCTTCCCGCTCGTGGTGCCCGTCGTCATCTACGGCACGACGGCGACGGGTCGCCTGTTCGCTGGACGGCCTCTTGCCGAGGTGAGCGGAAACATACGGATGTTGGCTGCGTTCTCCCTCGTGTTCATCGTCGCGGGGGCGTTCCTGTTTCGCTACGTGATCGAAGAGTGAAAGAATACCCGATGAAGCTGAGCCGACTCCGGTGGGGAGTCACGATCCTGGGCTCGCTCGGGATCGTGACCGTCTTGGTCCTGCACTGGATGGTGTTCTTCTGGGTGCCCACGGAGTCCACCATGGGCATCGTGCAGCGCATCTTCTACATTCACGTGCCTGCCTGGTGGATAACCTTCTTGGCCTTCGGGATGGTCGCCCTGTGCAGCGCCGTGTACCTGTGGCTTGGAGACGAGCGGTTGGACATGGCCGCCGCGGTCGCTGCCGAGGGCGGCATGGTCTTCTGCACGGTCGGTCTCCTGACGGGCCCGCTCTGGGGCAAGATCGCCTGGGGCGCGTGGTGGGCCTGGGAGCCCCGGCTCACGCTGGCGCTCCTGCTCTGGTTCATCTACCTGGGCTATTTCCTGGTGCGGCGCAGCACCAGCAACCCCGAGCAGGGCAAGCGGCTGGCTGCGGTGGTCGGCATCATCGGAGTGCTGGACATCCCGCTCATCCACGTGAGCGTGAGCTGGCTGCGCTCCCTTCACCCCGAGGCCGTGGTCCTGAGGATGGACGGACCGAACCTTGACGGCGCCATGCTGGGGACGCTGATGGTGGGCTTCCTCGCCTACACCCTCCTGTTTGTCTCGCTTTTCCTCGCTCGATACGCGGCGGAGCGCTTCGAGCGCGACCTCGCCCTTCGAGAGGCGGCCCCGGCGCCCGCCAGCGGAGTGTAAGTCACATGGACGATCTCAAGCGGTACATCCGCCTCGCCACCGTGGTCGGCGTGCTCCTCCTCGTGCTCCTCCTCGTGCTCCTCGCGAGCCCGGAGGGGGGCTGGGCCCAGGAGCCCAGAGCGCTCGGGCGCCAGACCCTGGACCGCCCGTATGTGCACGTCTTCGTCGCCTACGTGGTTGCGTGGATCGTGATCTTCGGATGGCTCGTCTCGATCGGCCGTCGACTCCGGCGGGTGGAGGAGCGGTTGAAGGAGTAGCGGCCGCTCCCGGGGTTCAGTTCCAGCTCAGCCCGCGCAGCTGCTCAACGTCCAGGTTTCCGCCGCTCAAGACCGCCACGACCGGCGTGTCGGCCGGCGCATCGATCAGCCCCTCGAGGAGCGCGCCAACAGGCGCGGCTGCGGCACCCTCCGGCACGAGCTTCAGGCGCGCCATCACCCACAGAATGGCATCGAAGATCTGCGCGTCGGGCAGCGTCACAATCTCGTCCACGAAGCGCGAGACGACCGAGCGCGTGTTCTCTCCCACTCGCTGCACCCGAAGGCCGTCGATCACGCAGTCCACCTTGTCGAGGGTGATGCGGTGGCCGGCCTCCACGCTCAGCTTCATCGCCGGCGCGCCGGAGGACTCGACGCCGATGACCCGGGCATGGGGCTTGACGCTCTTGACGGCCATGGCGGTGCCGGAGATCAGCCCACCCCCGCCGATCGGCACGACGACGACCTCGGCTTCCGGGAAGTCGTCCATGATCTCGAGCCCCACGGTGCCCTGGCCCGCGATGAGCTCCGGATCGTCGAAGGGGTGGATGTAGGTGAGCCCTCGCTCCTCCACAAGCTCCAACGCCTTTTCGTTCGCCTCGTCCCAGATCCGACCGTGCAGCACGACCTCCGCTCCGTACGCTTCGGTTGCGGCGATCTTCGACCGAGTGGCGTTCTCGGCCATGACCACCACCGCCTTCACGCCATACTGGCGGGCCGCGAGGGCGACCCCCTGGGAGTGGTTGCCCGCAGACGAGCAGATGACGCCGCGAGCCCGCTCCTCGTCGGACAAGTACCAAATCTTGTTGGTGGGGCCCCGCACCTTGTAGGAGCCGCCGCGCTGGAACAGCTCCGCCTTCAGCCGGACGTCGAAGCCGGTGGCTTCGGAGAGCGAGCGGGAGGTGAGCATGGGTGTGTGGTACACGTGGGGTGCGACGATCTCGCGGGCCCGCTCGAAGTCTTCTCGGGTCAGTGTCAACCCGTTGTGGGCGGCCGGTCGCTCCATGATCGTTCTCGTCACGCAAAGAGAGGGCGCGCTTGCGGGGTGCGGAACGTAACCGCTGCCGACGCACAGGCAAACGCCCTGGGGGCCGACTGAAAGGGAGCTGCCCCGGCGGCGGCGCGGCCGACCAACTGGCCGTCCTATGGTGGGGCGTGGAGGGAGGTCAGGCGCGGCAGCGGATTCTGGCACCCGTCGGGCAACACGACTAGGGTGAGGGCTCGCTGCACCGGCGAGGCCGGGGGCTGGACCACAGCAGGGGGGCGGCTGTCATGAAGGCTACGCTCGAGAGGATCCGCGCCGTGGCGTTTCACGCGGTCGTGCTCGCGTTGAGCTTCAACCCACAGGCGTCGGCGCAGCCTACGAAGGTCTCCGGCACGCTGCGGCACGGCTCCGGGCTCTTGGACATCCCGGTGGCCAGCGTTCTCCCCCACAGGGTGCTCACCGGCACCTATTCGGGCTTTTGGACCCGCAACGACGTGGACTACTCGGTCGACGATCAGGGCAGGATCACCGGCACCGAGCCCTCCGCCCGCGGCTGGCACGGCGATCTGGCGGTCGCGCTGGGGCTCTTCGACCTGCTCGAGGTGGGCGCGAGCGTCCAGTCGCTCGAGGGGTCCGACGGCGGTGGCCCACTCTGGGGCGCCTTCGGCCGCTTCTCGTTTCTGAACCCGCAGATCCACGGCCTCGGCTTGGCCGTGGGGGGGCGGTACCTCACGAGCCCCGACTTCGGCGACGGGGTCGACTACGCCCCGACGCGCCTCGGACGGGCGGATCCTCGGGTGCGGGACTGGGTTGGCATCTCGAGCATCGACACCGAGCTCTCGTTCTACGTGGTGGCCGGTGCGGACCTGGCCGGTCTCGGGTGGGCGTTCCTTCCGGAGCACGACTTCACGCTGAGCGCGGGGTGGGGCAACGGACTGTTCAGCGAGGGAGACGGCCTCGACTGGCACGAGTTTTCCGACAGCGAGGGCTGGTTCGTCGGGGCGGCGTGGCACCTGAAGGTCGGCCAGAGCAAGATCCTCACCTTCATGAGCGAGTACAACGGGTTCGACTGGAATCTGGGAGGCGAGTTGGATCTGGGCGGGGTGGCGGTGGGAGCGCACGTGCTGGGCGTGAACTACTCCACGGCGGCGTCCGTATACCGGAGCTCGAAGTTCGGCCTCAAGGCGTCGGTGGGCCTCTGCGGCGCCGGGCTCTGCAAGGCCAGGCTCCGTGAGCGGCCTGTGGGAAGGGTCGTCGTGCTGCCTGCGCCGCCACCCGATACGGTAGTGGTAAGGCCGCCTCTTCCCGAGGGCACGCCCCACACGCTGTGCCTGGCCACCGGCCAAGCGGTGGAGGTGCTCACCACCGAGGGCGGGGCGATCCTCGTCGGCCCCTCGCGCGTTCCGCTGCAGGAGCTGCGCCCGGCCGTGGACTTCGCAGGCACGTACGCCGAGGGCCGGTCCTGGTTCGAGTCGGAGGAGTCGGTCCGCTTCGAGGGTCGTGACTTCATCCCCTCGCCGCGGCCGGTGCGCATCAGCTGCGAAGCGATCCGGAAGGTCGCCGAGCACATGGGCGTGCCGCTCTTCGTGATGCGCGACCTTGGACCGCCCTGGCAGGTCATGTACGTCCCCGTGCGGCCCGGGGCTTGGCAGGCCTACGAGGCGGGATCGTAGCCTAGGCGCGGAGGAGGCGCCCGAACCGGGGGGAACGGGGCGGGGCCTAGAGGTCGTCGAGGGTGTCGACGTCGCGGAGCGTCTCGAGGGTCCGGGCCTCGAGTCCGAGCCGTCGCGCAGCCGCCAGGGTGCGGCTCAGCACCTCCGCTGTGCTCCAGGGCACGCCCTCGAACAGCTCGGGGATGCGACGCTTGAGGGCCAGCAGGTAGTACCCCCCGTCCTCCGCGGGTCCGATCACCAGGTCGGCGTTCGACAAGCCCTCGAACGCCTCCTCCACGAGACCTGCGGTCAGGTCGGGCACGTCGGTGCCCACCACGCACGCCTCGCTTGCCACCTCCAGCGCCGCGTCGAGCGCGCACCGCATCCTGTGGCCCAGGTCTCCTGCCACCTGGGGCATAAGTGTGACGTCCTCCCCCAGCCAGGCCCGCACCTCAGCGGCGGCCGTAGCCGGATCGTAGCATACGACCAGATCGTAGGCCGGGCACCGCAACCGCTCTACGGCATCGGAGGCCATGCTCCGGTAGATGTCGGCCGCCGCCCGGGCGCCGATCCCCGCGGCGAGGCGCGTCTTGACCTCGCCCGGCCTCGGAGCCTTGGCGAAGAGGAGGGCGATCCGGCCCGCGGGGGGGGTGGCACCTCGCGCGGGATGGAGGCGGGCGAGCCGCTCGGGGCTCGCGCCGGCGAGCGTCATGCCGAGGACCGCAACGTTGGCGCGCAGCACACGCCAACGGCCCTGCTCCCGGTAGCGCCGCGGACTCGTCGGAAGTCGCGCCGGAAGTCGCTGCACGGCTCCGCGCGCGCGGAGCGAGCGGAAGATGGCGACGTCCTCCAGAATCGGGATCTCGGGAAAGCCTCGCACGGCGTCGAAGTCCGCGCGGCGGACGAGCAGTCCCTGATCACCGTACGGCAGTCTGCCGATCCGCTCGCGCAGAAACTGCCCGACCTCGATACACCGCAAGAACCAGCCCGTCCCCTCCAAGGCGAAACGAAAGTACGCCGGGCTCCCCTCCCGGTCGTCCGACAGCCTGCGGGCGAGGCATTCCCGCGCCCGGGCGGGCAGTCGCGAGTCGGCGTGCAGGAACAGGATCCAGCGAGTGGACAGCACGCGGGCTCCGGCGTTCATCTGATGAGCCCGTCCCCGTCGGGCCATGATCACTTCCGCGCCGCCCTCACGCGCCAGCCGGCGGGTGGTGTCCGTCGATCCGCCGTCCGCCACCACCGCCCGGGCCGGGAAGGAGAGCTCCGACAGGTCGCCGAGCAGGGCCGGGAGGTACGTGGCCTCGTTGAGGGTGGGAACTACCACTCCGAGGCAGTCTGAAGAGAGGGGCCGTCGTGTGCGCACGACGGGACCCGTCAGCGCGGGATGTCGTTCAGAGTCCAGTCGTACTCGAAGAACTCGACCGCAGTGTCGTCGTCGATGCCGGCGCCCCCTTCGTGCGCCGCGACGTAGGAGCCGAAGAACTCGCGCAGCCCCGCGGTCCCTCCGAAGTCGTCTCCGTACCAGTCGAGAACCTTGTTGAGCCGGAGCACGGAGCGCTCACCCCTTTCGAGCTCGAAGTGAGCGGGATCGGCGATGAAGGCGCTCACGACCCGGTCAAGCTGGGAGTCCAGTCCTTCGGCGGTGAACGCCCAAGCCTGGAGCGGCGGGCAACTGATCGCCGCGCAGTTCACGGCGAAGTGGATCCTCGGCTCACCCATGGGCCGGATGATCTCGTGCTCGATCTGGTCCTGGGAGCGAGTCTCGCCCGCCACCCCGCAGTGCTCGCGCGTGAACGTGTCCGGGATCTGCCACACCGAGTTGTCGGGCCGATCCAGGATCGCGTTCGTGGCCCGGCTCAGCAGCCCCGTGTCCTTTTGGAGCGGATAGTGATCGACAACCAGCCGGAGCATGCACGCGTTGTAGGCGTTGATCCAGAACGCCAGGCGCTCCGAGCGAGAGGCGCTTGCCACGACCTCCGGGTCCGTTCGGGCCAGCTGCTCGAGATACGCGTCCAGTCCTTGGCGGTTGTCTTGGAGGGCCGCGTAGTCGATCAGCGTCGACTTCACGACGTCCTTGAGAACCACGCTGAATGCCGAGGGATCGGGCAGTGCGCCATTCGCCTGGCCCGGCAGGGCCGTCGGCAAGAGCGCGAAGGCGAGCAGCAGCGGCGAGAGGCCCGGGAGCTTGAGGTTGAGCTTTTTCATGATTTTCGGCAGGAAGCTGAGGAAGACAAGCAGGCCCCCCGAGAGCAGGACTCGGATGAACGCCTCGCGAGACGCCTCCTGAGAGCCCTGGAGCAGAGCGTCTGCAAACATTGTATACACGACCGTACCCGGGAAGATTCCGACGACGGTGGCCAGGGCGTACGTGCGCCACCGGAGCGCGGTGAGGCCGGAGCCGAAGTTGAGGGCGTTGAAGGGTACGAGGGGCACCAGCCTCAGGACGAGCAGCCCCTGGAAGCCGTACTCCCTGGTGGCGGCGTCCAGCTGCTCCAGCCGCTGGCCACCGAGCCGCTCCACACCCTCCCGCCCCAGAAACCGGGCCACGAAGAAGGCCATGCTCGCCCCGATGTTCGCGGCGATCGTGTTGAACACCGTGCCCCAGAAGAGCCCGAAGATGGCGCCGCCCGCCAGCGTGAGAATCGTCCCGGGAATCGCGAAGGCCGTGGCCCCCGCGTACACGGAAATGAACAGGACGGGAGCCCACACGGAGCCCCGGAGCTCCCCGATCGTGCGGGTAAGCCCTTGCTCGGTGAACAGGGTCCCGAGGGGCGTGAGGCGGACCAACAAGATTCCGCCAAGCAGGATCAGGCCGAAGAGCGCGAGCTTCAGGTACGCGCGCCCTCTGCTCTTGTCTGGGCCCTTCAGTTCAGCCATGAGACCACCTTCTTTAGGATTCGCCCGGCAGGCCCCTCCAGGCGGGTGCGCTGATGCGCGTTGGCGGTGCGCAGGATGCCCTCCGCCATCGTGGGATAGGGGAAGATCGTGCCCGCGACCTTCGACAGCGGCAGGCCGTGGGTCATGGCCAGCACCACCGGCTGGAGGAGCTCGCCTGCGCCATGTCCCAGAACCGTCGCGCCGACGATGCGTCCCTTGCGGTCGGCCGAGATCTTCACGAAGCCGAGGGTCTGGGCGTCGGTGATCGCTCGGTCCAGGTCGTCGAACGGGTAGGTGTAGGTCGTCGCTCCCCTCCGAGTGGCCTCCTCCTCGCCGAGCCCGACATGGGCGACCTCGGGGTCCGTGTAGGTGACCCACGGGACGTAGCTGTAGTCGACCCGTGCGCTCAGCGGGAGCAGGGCGTTCCGGAGCGCCTTCTTCGCCATGTAGTCCGCGACGTGCGTGAACTGGAGGCCGCCCGTGACGTCGCCCGCCGCCCACACGCCGCGGTTGGTGGTCCGGAGCGCCGAGTCTACACGAATCGCGCTCCCGTCCCGCTCGATTCCTGCGCGCTCCAGGTCGAGGGCCTCGGTGTTCGGCCGCCTGCCGGTCGCCACCAGGATTTCGTCGACCGCGAAGCGACGACCCTCCTCCGTGACGATCACCTTCTTCGCTCCTTCGGCCTGAACCCGGACGGCCTTGGAGCCGAGCTCGACGGTGATGCCCTCGCGGCTCAGAATCCCGAGCAGGGCGTCCGCCACGTCGGCATCCTCGGCCGGAAGAATGCGATCGAGCATCTCGAGCACCACGACCTCGGATCCGAGACGGCCGAAGATCTGCGCGAACTCGAGCCCGATGGGGCCGGCACCGAGAATCCCGACTCTCCGCGGATGGCTGTCGAGATCGAAGACGGTCTCGTGCGTCTGATAGCCCGCCTCCTCGAGGCCCGGGACCGGAGGGACGGCGGGCCGCGCGCCGGTCGCGACGATGATCCGCTTCGACTTGATCCTGCCCACGCCTTCGACGTCCAGCGCGTCGGGCCCGACGAAGCGGGCGGCTCCGAAGTGGACGTGGACCCCCATCTTGCGAAACCGCTCCGGATCGTCGTGGTGGGCGACCCTCGCCCGGGCCTCGCGCATGCGCTCCATGACGCTCGAAGACACCTCTGCAGGGGCCGCTCCCCTGAGCCCGAGCGATGCGGCGTCGCGCATGGCGTGAGCCAGCCGGGCCGACGCGAGCAGGGCCTTGGACGGCACGCACCCCGTCCACAGGCAGTCGCCTCCGAGGGCGGCGCGCTCGACCAGGGCCGGGCGCGCGCCAAGGTAGGCGGCTCCCGCGGCGCTGACGAGGCCCGCAGTGCCCCCGCCCACAGCGATGAGATCGTGCTCGCTTGCCGTCATGTGCAATCCGTGAGGTCGTCCGATGGGCGTAGGCCACCGTGCCCAGCCGTCCGCTGCACGAACCCGTCAACGTAGGGTACGGTTCCCGAGGGCCGACGTCTCTCGCCGCCGGGCGCGGCGCGGCAGGGTCGCCGAGCGACATTCCCGAGCCCGGCCACGCGGCTTACTTTGTCCCGCGCCCACACCCAGGAGGAGCGAGGGACTTTCGCTTTATCTTCGGGTATTGTAAAATACCTCTGACCCGACCGTTTCCACGAGGATAGAATGGCGACAGCAGAATTCACGCACGCGTTGAGCGACAGGAAGAAGAAGGCTCTCTCCACGGCCATCAGCCAGATCGAGCGCTCGTACGGGAAGGGCTCGATCATGCGGATGGGGGCGGACGGGATGCGGACCGAGATCGAGGCGATCGGGACCGGCGCCATCAATCTCGATGCGGCGATCGGGATCGGAGGGATCCCGCGGGGGCGCATCACGGAGATCTACGGCCCCGAGTCGAGCGGCAAGACCACTCTGTGCCTGCACGTGATCGCGAACGCACAGACCGAGGGTGGGATCGCGGCCTTCGTGGACGCCGAGCACGCCTTGGACGTGGCCTACACCCGGCGGCTCGGGGTGGATGTGGACAACCTGCTCGTCTCGCAGCCCGACACGGGCGAGCAGGCTCTCGAGATCGCCGAGGTCCTCATCCGCAGCAACGCCGTCGACGTGGTGGTCATAGACTCCGTCGCGGCGCTCGTCCCGCGCGCCGAGATCGAGGGGGAGATGGGGGACTCGCACGTCGGGCTCCAGGCGCGCCTCATGAGCCAGGCGCTCCGCAAGCTGACCGGGGCGGTCGCCCGCTCTCAGACGGCCGTGGTGTTCACGAACCAGATACGCGAGAAGATCGGCGTGATGTTCGGGAACCCGGAGACGACGTCGGGAGGCCGTGCCCTCAAGTTCTACTCTTCGCTCCGCATGGACATCCGGCGCATCGGGGCCATCAAGGACGGCACGGACATCGTGGGCAACCGGACCCGCGTGAAGGTGGTCAAGAACAAGTGCGCTCCGCCCTTCAGGCAGGCCGAGTTCGATATCCTCTACAACGTCGGGATCAGTCACGAGAGCCTCCTCATCGACATTGGCGTCGGCGAGGGGATCATCGAGAAGTCGGGATCGTGGTATTCCTACGGGGACCTGCGGCTCGGCCAGGGCAAGGAGAACACGCGCGAGTTCCTCAGGGAGAATCCCGACGTTCTCGAGGAGCTCGATGCTCGCGTCCGCGAGGCCTTGCGCTTGGTGCGCGAGGCCGCCGAGTCCGAGCCGCTCGGCCGGGCCGCCCGGAACGGAGAGGGCTGACCGCTCGTACTCGGCTCCTCTACCGAGAGGCTCGGAAAGCCCGGTCGTTCGACCGGGCTTTTTCTTCGAGGCTCCGCTTCTCGACGAGGCCCTGTACGGGCTCGGGAATCTTGTTGGGTCGTGCCTGTTAAGTCGTTATACTTGGCGCCCATGGACGCCCCTCTGGTGCAATCATGACCACAGCTGAAATCCGCTCGCGGTTTCTCGAATTCTTCCGTGCCCGGGGACACGAGGTCCGGCCGAGCTCCTCGCTGGTGCCGGCCGACGACCCGACCCTGTTGTTCACGAATGCGGGCATGGTGCAGTTCAAGAACATGCTCCTCGGCATCGGCGACACCCCCTACAGGCGCGCCGTAACGTCGCAGAAGTGTGTCAGGGCCGGAGGCAAGCACAACGACCTGGAGGAGGTTGGGAAGACCGCTCGGCACCACACCTTCTTCGAGATGCTGGGCAACTTCTCGTTCGGGGACTACTTCAAGCGGGACGCCATTCGGTACGCCTGGGAGTTCGTCACCGGGGATTTGGGGCTAGACCCCGGCCGGTTCTTCGTCTCCATCCACCTCTCGGACGACGAGGCGAATGAGCTCTGGCAGGAGGTGGCAGGGGTGCCCGCCCGGAGGATCTTCCGGCTCGGAGACAAGAGCAACTTTTGGCAGATGGCCGACGCGGGTCCTTGCGGCCCGTGCTCCGAGCTCCACTACGACCTGAGGTCCGCGGAGCGGCGCGGGGAGCTCACCCAGGCGGAGTTCGAGGACCTCGATGAGCGAGGGGTGCTCCTCGAGCTGTGGAACCTCGTCTTCATGCAGTTCGACCGTGATGAGGGCGGGACCCTCAACCCTCTCCCGGCCCCCTCCATCGATACCGGAGCGGGATTGGAGAGGCTTGCCACCGTGCTCCAGGGGGTCGACTCCAACTACCACATCGACGCCTTCCGGCCGATCCTGGACGCCGTGTCTGATGTCATCGGACGTCCGTACGAGCCCGGGGGAAACGAGGCCGTGTCGTACCGCGTGCTGGCCGATCACGCTCGGGCAGTGGCGTTCCTACTGGCCGACGGAGTCTTCCCGTCCAACGAGGGCCGCGGCTACGTCCTGCGTCGGATCCTGCGTCGCGCGATGCGTCACGCCTGGCTTCTCGGGCGTCGGGATCCGACCGTCGTCTCCGTGGTCGATGCGGTGATCGGCAGCATGGGGGACGTCTACCCCGAGCTGGCCGCCCAACGGGGTCCTGTCCTCGAGGCCACGCGAGCCGAGGAGGAGCGGTTTCTGGCGACCATCGAGGGCGGGATGGACCGGTTCGACAAGGTCGCTCCGGAGGGCGGCGCCAGAGATGGAGCGGCCGGCGTGGTTTCGGGCTCGGACGCCTTCAAGCTCTACGACACGTTCGGATTTCCCCTCGATCTCACGGAGCTGATGGCGGAGGAGCGGGGCTACTCGGTGGACGTCGACGGGTTCGAAGCGGCCCTCGAGGAGCAGCGCGAGAGGAGCAGGGCGGACCGGGCCCGGTCCGCCATCCATGCCTCCGACGCCGCCCTGCTCGAGGGATGGCGAAGCCTCTCGGTCGACGGCGAGCAGCGCTTCCTGGGCTACGACCAACTGGACGTGGAAACCGAAGTGCTCGAGGTCAGGCTCTCCGAGGACGGCGTGGCCCTCCAGTTGGCGGACAACCCCTTCTACGCGGAGGGGGGTGGACAGGTATCGGACACGGGAACGGTGGAGGGTGAGGGGTGGACGCTCACGGTGCGCGACACGGTCCGGATCGGGGATCGTGTGGCGGTCTTCGGAACCCTGGGGGGCGGGTCCCTCCCGGACCCTTTGGAGGGACCGCCGCTCGTCCGGGCCCGTGTCGACGCCCCGACCCGGCGAGATACGCAGCGGAACCACACCGCCACCCATCTGCTCCACGCGGCCCTGCGGCGGACACTCGGGACGCACGTCCACCAGCGGGGCTCCTTGGTGGCTCCCGATCGGCTGCGCTTCGACTTCGCACACCCCGCGCCCATGGGCGGAGAGGAGCGGCGCCGCGTCGAGGAGATCGTGAACGAGGGGATCTGGACCAACCACGCCGTCACGACCGGCGATGGTCGCTACGAGGAGGCGGTCGCCGCCGGGGCCATGGCCCTCTTCGGCGAGAAGTATGCGGACGTGGTGAGGGTCGTGGAGATCGCCGGGCTCAGCATGGAGCTGTGCGGAGGAACACACGTCAAGAGCACCGGCGAGATCGGGATGTTCAAGATCACGAGCGAGAGCGGGATCGCCGCCGGCGTTCGGAGGATCGAGGCGCTCACGGGCCCCGGGGCCTTCGAGCATCTGGAGGAGCAACGTGAACGTCTGGACCAGGTCGCCGAGATCCTCGGAGGCTCGGCCGAAGGCGCTGCCCGGCGGGCTTCGCACCTCATCGGCGAAAAGCGGGAGCTCGAGACGCTGCTCGACGAGCTGAGGAGCGCGGGCGGCGGGGGGGAGACGGTGGTCTTGGATGAGGACGTCCCCTTGGAGGGCTCGACCACGGCGTACAAGGCGGTTCGGCTCCGGGCCCGGAACGCGGACGACGTGCGCAAGTGGGGAGACGCCTTCCTCGGCGGCGGCGGAAGCGGCGTCGCCGTCGTAGCGGCCGCTCTCCCCGACGGAAAGCACACGCTCTTCGCGTTCGCGAGCGACGACCTCATCGGGAGAGGCGTGCGGGCCGACGCCGTCGTGCGGGAGGTGGCCACCCTCGTGGGGGGTCGCGGCGGCGGCCGGCCGCACATGGCCCAGGCGGGGGTCGAGCACCCGGAGCGGCTGAACGAGGCGCTGAGGGCGGGACGTGACGCCGTGGCGAGGCTCGGCCGCGATGCCGGCGCTTGATGGATCCTTTGGCGAAATGGCTGGCCGAGCGTGAACCCGCGGCCCCCGAGGCGCTGCGCCGCCGTTTCGAGCCGCTGGACGCCCCGGGCGCTTCCATCAGCGAGGCGCTGGCCCATCTGGCGGCGGAACACCTCGCCGAAGCGCTCGATCGGCCGGGCCAGAACCGCGAGGCGGCGTTCTACCTGCTCGCCGCCGACGCGCTCCTCACCTACGCCTGCGAGGCCGCGGCCGACCAAGAGGATCCCGAGGCCGCCCTCCGCTCCCTCTGTTGACATGACGCTCGTCGAGTCCGGCGCGGCGGTCGATTTCCACAGTCATCTCATGCCAGGTGTGGATGATGGCGCCCGCGACCTTCGGGAGGCGCTGGAGGCGGTGGGGCGGATGGTGCGCGCCGGGATCGACCGGATCTGCACGACTCCTCACCTGAGGGCCAGCGACACCCACGACCCCGCCCGGCTCGAGGAGCGACTGGCGGAGCTGGACGCGGCCTGGGATCAGGTGTCCCGTGTCGCCGGGGAGCGCTTTCCCGACTTGCAGTTCGAGCGCGGATGCGAGATCAGCCTGGATGCGCCGGACCCCGACTTCTCCGATCCGCGGCTCCGCCTGGCCGGAACGCAGTTCGTCCTCGTGGAGTGGCCCCGCCTGCAGATTCCTCCTCGCACCGAGCACGTCCTCCAGCGGATCCGTGCCGACGGGTACATGCCTATCCTCGCGCACCCCGAACGGTATCACGGCATCGAGCACGACATGGACCTTGCAGGGGCGTGGAGGGCATCGGGCGCCTACCTGCAGGTGAACCAGGGATCGTTGTCGGGCCGTTACGGAAGGAAGGCCCGGAAGGTCGCCTGCACGCTTCTGAGCTACGGATGGGTCGACTATCTTTCGAGCGACTTCCATGCCCGGCGCCATCTCGACATCTACCTTGGAGAGGCCCGCGCCTTCTTTTTCGAGCGCGGCGGGCGCGAGCAGCTGCAGCTTCTCACCGTCAGCAACCCGAGCCGGATGCTCGGGGGCGAGGCACCGCTGCCCGTTCCGCCCCTCTCCAGAGCCGGTTCGGGAAGCGGTTCATGAGCATACGTGAGGGATGAGCTCCTTGTCGGACGACCCACCGGGATCGGAAGAGCTGCTCGAGCTGGCCGAGCTCGCGGCGAGGTGCGCCGGCGAGCTGGCGGGCCAGGTCAAGACAGTCGCCTCGCTGGTCCGGGAGACACTCGAGGCGCGGGGAACCCTGTTCTTCTGTGGGAACGGCGGGTCAGCCGCCGATGCGCAGCACCTCGCGGCGGAGTACGTCGTCCGCTTCGATCGCGAACGGGGCCCGCTGCGCGCCATGGCCCTCACCACCGACACCTCGGTCCTGACGGCCGTCGGCAACGACTTCGGTTTCGAGGATATCTTTGCGCGTCAGGTGGAGGCTCTGGGGCGAAGGGGCGATGTCCTCATGGTCTACTCCACCAGCGGCGAATCGGAGAACCTCGTCCGGGCTGTGGACGCGGCTCGGAACGCCGGCCTACGGACCGTCGCGCTGCTGGCCAAGGGGGGCGGTCGCCTGAAGGACGCGGCTGAAGTGGCCATCGTCGTGCCCACCGAGAGCACCGCGCGCGCTCAGGAGCTCCATCTGGCCATCGGGCATGCGGTGTGCAATCGGGTCGATCGCTCGCTCTCGGAGGAAGCCCGATGATGCGCCCGAACCCCAACATCCACCCATCACCCGTCGGAGGCTGAACACGTGTCACTCATCAATCTGAAGGGGCGGGCCGCAGTCGTCACGGGCGGCTCGCGCGGCGTGGGGCACGCCACGGCTCGACTCCTGGCAGAGGCCGGCGCCGACGTCGGCATCGGCTACCGGAGCCGGACCGACGCCGCCTCCGCCGTCGTCGAGCAGCTCCGCGGCCTTGGAGTGCGCGCCTGGGCCGAGGAGGGCGATCTCTCGCGGAGTGAGGCTGCCAGCCGACTCTTCGAGCGTGCCGACCGGGAGTTCGACGGTCTTGATTTCTTCATCGGCAATGCAGGGATCTGGTTGCAACAAGACGTTGCCATTGCCGACATGGACCCGGCCCAGTGGCGCACGACGCTGGCCAGCAACCTGGACTCGATCTTCTACACGTGCCGGGAGGCGGCGCGACGCCTCCGGGGGGGGGGAGCGATCGTGCTCGTGAGCTCGACGGCGGGCCAGCGCGGAGAGGCCTTCCACTCGGACTACGCGGCCTCGAAGGGAGGCATCATCTCCCTGGTCAAGGGTCTCTGCGTGGAGATGGCCCCGAAGGACGTGACCGTCAACGCCGTCGCCCCCGGCTGGATCGAAACGGAGATGATTCATCCGGTCATACGGGCGGGCGACAGGGCGAAGATCGAAGCCGCCATCCCGCGGGGTCGAATCGCCACGCCCGAAGACATCGCCGGACCCATCGTGTTTCTCTGCTCTTCCTTGGCGCGGCACATCACCGGCGAGATCCTGAACGTCAACGGGGGAGCGGTGCTGGTGGGGTAGTGGACTTCACGCCAGCCTCCCCGGAGGCCGTGCGCTGGCTCGCCACCACGTTGGAGGACGCCGGGTTCGAAACGTGGGTGGTGGGGGGCGCCATCCGCGACCTTCTTCTCGGGCAGCCCGCCGGCGACTGGGACTTTGCGACAAGGGCGCGGCCGGGAGAGATCCGGGCCGCTTTCGGGCGGACCGTGCCCATCGGCGTCGAACACGGGACGGTGGGAGTCCTCTCGCCAGGCGGCGTGCTCTACCACGTCACGACCTTCCGCCGCGACCTCAAGACCGACGGGCGCCGCGCCGTGGTGGAGTTCGGCGAAGACATCGAGGAGGATCTGGCGCGGCGGGACTTCACCTTCAACGCGATTGCGTGGCACCCGATCCGCGGCGGGATCCTGGATCCGGCCGGCGGGCTTGCCGACATGGAGGCTCGCATCCTCCGGACCGTAGGCGATCCCCGGGAGCGCTTCCGGGAGGACTACCTGCGCGTTCTGAGGGCTCTTCGCTTCTCGGGTCGGTTCGGCTTCACCATCGGCGAGGAGACGTGGCAGGCCCTGTGCGACGCAGTGCCCCAGCTCCGCGTGCTCTCGGCCGAGCGGATCCAGGAAGAGCTCACCAAGGTGTTGACTCAGTCGGACCGGCCGTCCCTCGCCCTCAGTCTCTACGGCCGCTCGGGCGCTCTCGCGGAGCTCTATCCCGAACTCGCAACCGTCACCGAGGCGCTGGGCGCGACCCCATGGGAGGAAGCGCTTCGCCTCTGTGACGCCGTGCGACGGTCGCGACCACTGGTGCGCCTCGCCGCGCTCCTCTCCCCGCTGGCGCGGGAGGATCGCGAGGACGCCGGCGCGGTGCGAGCGAGGGTGCAGGGGCTGATGCAGCGGCTCCGGTTCTCCAACCGCGCAAGCCGGCACGTCTCGACGCTCGTGGCCAACCGGACCCTGGGCAGCCCCCGGGACGAGGCTGCCGAGATCCGGCGCTGGCTCCACCGGACCGGGCCCGCGCTGTTCCCCGACCTGGCGCGCACCTGGTCTGCCGAGGTCCGGGCCGGCGTCGATCCGATCCACGGGTCGGAGCCCGCTTCGCCCGAGGGGGTCGCGGGGCGCATCAAGGCGATCCGGTCGGCCCTCAGGGCGAGGCCGCCCCTCTCGGTGGCGGACCTGGCGCTCGACGGAGGACGTCTCCAGGCGCTCGGGCTCACGCCCGGTCCGAGGTTCCGGCAGATCCTCGAGCATGCGCTCAAACAAGTGCTGGAGGACCCCGAGCTGAACACCCCGTCTCGACTCGAGGAATGGGTGCGCCAGAGCGGCTTTCTTGCGGGCGTCCCCGCCGGGGAGCCCGACGCTCATGAGTGATCTCAGCCTGTTCCCGCCGGGCGAGTCGTCGCGGAACCCCGGGCGTCGCGTCTCGGAGTACGCCGCCGCCTCCCCGCTGGCGGCGCGGATGCGCCCGCGCACCCTAGAGGAGTTCCGCGGGCAGGAGCACCTCCTCGGGCCGGGCAAGGCCCTGCGCTCTATGATCGAGCGGGGTGATCCGGGAAGCATGATCCTGTGGGGACCGCCGGGCAGTGGTAAGACGACGCTCGCGCGGCTGATGGCGGAGGGTACGAACGCCTCCTTCGTGGCGCTCTCTGCGGTCAACGAGGGAGTGGCGACGGTGCGCCAGGTCATCAAGGAGGCGAAGGAACGAAAGGCCGTGACAGGCCGGAGCACCATTCTCTTCTGCGACGAGATCCATCGCTTCAACAAGGCGCAACAGGACGCCTTCCTGCCGCCTGTGGAGAACGGGACAATCGTGCTGATCGGAGCGACGACGGAAAATCCGAGCTTCGAGGTCGTGCGACCTCTCCTCTCCAGAGCCCCGGTGTTCACCCTGAAGCCGCTCTCGCCCGAGCACATCGCCGAGATCCTGCGGTCGGCGGTGGCCGACGGCGAGCGTGGGCTGGGGAGCCTGGCCCTCCACGTCGACGATGCTGCGCTCGAGGCCATGGCTCGGGCCGCTGACGGAGACGCACGGAGGGGCCTCGGCATCCTAGACACGGCCGCCGGACTCGCGGGGGCGGGCGGCACGGTGGACACGCCGCGGGCCGAAGAGGCCGTGCAGCACCGGTTCTCCGTGTACGACAAGTCGGGTGAGGAGCACTACAATCTCATTTCTGCCCTCCACAAGGCGGTGCGGGGAGGCGATCCCGACGGTGCGCTTTACTGGCTCGCCCGCATGATCGAGGGCGGAGAGGACCCGCTCTACATCGCCCGTCGTCTCGTCCGCATGGCCAGCGAAGACATCGGGCTGGCTGACCCCGCGGCCCTCGGGCTGGCGATCGCGGCGCGGGACGCCTTCCACTTCCTCGGCCCTCCCGAGGGGGAGCTGGCGCTCGCGGAGGCTGCCGTCTATCTGGCTTCCGCCCCAAAGTCGAACCGCACCTACACGGCCTGGAAGGCAGCTCGAGAGACCGCCCGGCAGACGCCCGCGGCTCCGGTGCCGCTCCACATACGCAACGCTCCCACCGAGCTGATGAAGGAACTGGGGTACGGCGAGGGGTACCGGTACGACCCGGATGAGCCAGGCAGAATAGCCCCGCAGGAGTATCTCCCCGACGAGGTGGCGGGCCAGAGCTTCTACCGTCCGGGATCGGCGGGCTCGGAGCAGAGTATCAGGGAGCGGCTCGAACGTTGGAAGGCCCGCAAGCAAGAGGCTCGCCGCCGAGATTCGGATGGTTAGCGTGTCGTCAGCGCGATTCGCGAGCTCCCACGGCCGAGCCGTTTCTGGGATAGCCGACTAGAGGCCTCCAGGAGTCATCATTCCGGCCCAGTGGATAGACAACCAGGCACCCGTCGATCGGACGGTCCTGGTGGGAGCCCCGCTCAAGACTCTCGCCGAGCGGGTCGCCGAGGAGCATCTGGAGGAGCTGGCTCGCCTCACCGATACTGCCGGCGGAGAAGTCGCGAACGTGGTGTGGCAATGGATCGACGCGCCCCATCCGCGCTTCTACATCGGGCGAGGCAAGGTCGACGAGCTGCGCGAGCGCGTCCGGGCCGAGAAGGCGGACCTCGTCATCTTCGACGACGAGCTGAGCCCCGCTCAGGGCAAGGCGATCGAGGACCGCGTCGGCGTCCGCGTCATGGACCGCTCCGAACTGATCCTCGACATTTTCGCGACCCGGGCTCGCACGAGCGAGGCGAAGATGCAGGTCGAGCTCGCTCAGCTTCAGTACCTGCTGCCGCGGCTCAAGCGGATGTGGACGCACCTCTCCAGGATTCGGGGCGGGGTCGGGCTGCGCGGGCCAGGTGAGACTCAGCTCGAGTCCGACCGGAGGCTGATCGGCCGGCGGATTGCCGGTCTCCGCAAGAAGCTGGAGGGGGTCACCCGTGCCCGGGAGATCCAGCGGCGCTCCCGCGACGGGAGCTTCCGAGTGGCTCTGGCGGGCTACACGAACGCCGGCAAGTCGTCCCTTCTCCAAGCCCTGTCCGGCGCCGAGCTGCTTGTGGAGGACCGGCTCTTCGCCACGCTGGACCCTGTGACCCGCACGGTGCCCCTCGGCGACGGCTTCGAGGTGTTGATGACCGACACCGTGGGGTTCATCCGAAAGCTGCCGCACCATCTCGTCGCCTCGTTCCGGTCGACCCTGGAGGAGGCACGCGAGGCGGACCTGCTGCTCCACGTCATCGACGCGTCACACTCGGACTGGGAGGAGCAGAAGCAGGTGGTCGAGGACGTGCTCGACGCCCTCGACCTGACCGCACGGCCGCAGGTGCTGGCCTTCAACAAGATCGACCGCCTGACCCATGCCGAGGAGGATGCCCTTCGGCGGCGGATTCGCGCTCTGGAGCCGACCCCGACCGTCTTCCTGTCCGCCTTGGAGACCGACACCTTGGATCGGCTCAAGTCGGCTCTGAAGGCTCGCATACGGACCGGGCTCAAGCATCTGTCCGTGCGGTTGCCGGCTCACGACGGGGAGACGCTGGCCCTCCTCCACCGGGAGGGCGAAGTCCTGGCACAGTCTCAGGACGGGACGACCCTCGAGCTGGACATCAGGGTCGCTCCGGCCCTGTGGGGTCGCCTTCACCAGGTCGAGGGCGTCGAGCTGCTCCGGGAGCACGGCGGCGGCGCATGAAGGACCGCCTCGTGATCTTGGGTCCGGGGAGACTCGGGCTTGCGCTCGGCTACGCGCTCTGGCAGGCCGACTCCGTGGACACGCTCGAATATCAGGGACGCCGTCCCGAGCCTCCTTCGCATCCGCTCTTCACCCAGAGCGTGGCCCGCTACATCTTTGGCCTCAAGCGACCCTCTGCGGAAACGACGGGGGTCTTCCTCGCCGTTCCGGACGATGTGGTTCCCGAACTCGCTCAAGCGTTGGCCGCTCAAGGGGAGGCGCCCGAAGGCTGCGCGGCGTTTCACCTGTCCGGCGCGCTGAGCACCGACGCGTTGAGCCCGCTCCACGCGGTGGGGTATCATGTGGGGTCGTTCTATCCGATTCAGACGGTCGCTCACCCCGTGACGGGCGCCGACCGCCTGCCGGGATCGACGGTCGCGATCGCGGGTGAGCGGCAGGCGCTGCACGTGGCGCAGCGACTGCTCCGGGCGCTTCAGTGCCCCTCGCTCTCGGTCCCCACCCGATCGCGTCCGACACAGCACGCGGCGGCCGTGCTGGGATCGAATTATCTTGCAGTGGTGCTGGCCTCGGCCTATCGGCAGCTCGGCTCCGCGGGCGTCTCGGGGGAGGAAGCCATGGAGGCCCTCTTGGCCCTCGCGCGGGGTACGATCGACAACATCGAGGAGATGGGGCTGGGGCGGGCCCTAGTCGGGCCGGTCACGCGGAGGGAGGTGGAGACCCTGAGCCTGCACCTGAGGAGTCTCGACCCTCGATCCAAGGAGATCTACAAGGTCCTCGGCCGAGAGCTGATCGAGCTCCTCGGGCCCGAAGAGGGGGATGACGAAGCGATGCACTCGGTGAGGAATCTATTCGAGGTCGATCCATGAGGTTCTACGTCAACATCGATCATGTCGCCACGGTCCGCGAGGCCCGGCGAACCGACGAGCCCGACCCCGTTCGCGCGGCCGTGCTGGTCGAGCTTGCAGGTGCGCACGGCATCACGGTGCACCTGCGCGAGGACCGCCGCCATGTGAACGAGCGAGACGTGCGTCTCCTCATGCAGACCGTGCGCACCGGGGTGAATCTCGAGCTCGCCGCGGCAACCGACGTCCTCGACATCGCGTGCGAGCTCCGCCCCATGCAGGCGACCCTCGTGCCGGAGAAGCGCGAGGAAGTCACCACGGAGGGGGGGTTGGCGTTGCAGGACGGGGGGGTTCGCTCCTCGACGGGCGCGGCTCTGGAGCGGCTCGCCGGAGCGGGCATCCGTACGTCGCTCTTCATCGACCCCGACGAGCACGCCGTGCGGGCTTCCGCCGACCTGGGCGTGGACGCGATTGAGCTGCACACGGGCGAGTATGCCAACAGCTGGAGCGAAGTGGAGGGCCAGGCTCAGCTCACCCGGCTCGCCGGGGCCGCCGTTCTCGCCGAGGGCCTCGGCTTGGCGGTGCATGCGGGCCATGGCCTCACCTACGAGAACGTCACGCCCGTGGCCGCCCTCGAGCCGGTCGAGGAGCTGAACATCGGGCACTCGGTCGTGTCGCGCGCCGTCCTGGTCGGCATGGAGCGGGCCGTGCGTGAGATGGGCGACCTCATCCGAGCAGCCAGGAGGGAGTGACCCGCACTTGAGGCCGAGCTGGAAGGCCTTCGTCGGAGTCGGCGTCAGCGCGTTCTTCATCTGGTGGGTGCTCCGTGGAGAGGACCCGGGCGAGATCGTGCGACAGGTCTCCCTGGCCAACCCCTGGTACTTCGCGGCCTCCATCGTGGTGGGTACGGCCGGGTACTTCGTCCGCGCCCTCCGATGGCACGTACTGCTCCAGCCGGTGGCCCCCCGGACGAGGTTCCGTTCCCGCTTCGAGGCCATCTTCATCGGCTTCGCGGTGAACAACGTTTTTCCGGCGCGGCTCGGCGAGCTGGCCCGCCCGTACGCGCTGAGCCGGGTCGAGCCCGTGACGGTGTCGGGGGCGTTCGGAAGCCTCGTCGTGGAGCGCTTCCTCGACTCGATCGCGCTCGTCACCCTGTTTCTCGTGCCGATGGTCCTTCCGTCCTTTCCGGGAGCGGAGGGGCTCCTCTCCGGTGCGGTCGGGGCTGTCCTGAAGACCACCTTCGCGATCCTGGCCATCTTCCTCGCAGGACTCATCGCGCTCCTGATCTTTCCCGAGCCTCTGATCGGGTTCGCCGAGAAAGCGTGCCACCGCTTCCTGCCCGATCGTCTGGGCCAGAGGACGGTCGGAGCACTCGAGTCCTTCCTCCGCGCCCTTCGGGTGCTGGGAGACCCGAGGCTGCTCACCTCGGCCGTCGGGTGGAGCTTCGGCTTTTGGCTCTGGCACGGGTGGTCGTTTTGGCTCGGCATGAAGGCGTTCGGGATCGATCTGGGGCTGGCCGCGGCCCTCTACACGACCGCGGTGGTCGGATTTGCGGTGGCCATCCCGGCGGCTCCCGGCTTCTTCGGCACCTTCCAGCTCGGTGCCGACGTGGCGCTGAACGGGGTGTACGGGGCGTCGGCGGCGTCAACGCTCGCCTTCGCCTTCGGCTATCACCTCGGGGGCTTCATCCCGGTGACCGTCCTCGGACTCTACTACGCCTCTCGGATGGGCTTCTCGGTTGCCGAGCTACGGTGGAGGGAGGCCGCCGTCCCGCACTCTGTCGGGTCGGAGCGGCGCCCGCCGCCGGGCGGGCCTCCGGACCGCGATCTCGAGGTGCCGGAACGTGGATGAACTGCGCACGGCGCACGTGTACGCTCCGGCTAAGATCAACCTCTTCCTTCGCGTGCTCGCCAGGGAGGTCACGGGCTATCACCAGATCGAGACTCTTCTTGCCGCGGTCGATCTCTGTGACGAAGTCCAGCTGGAGTTCGTGGATCGAGGTGTGTCGATCGAGGTGGGGGGAGCCGACGTCGGGCCCGGGGAGGAGAACCTGGCGTGCCGGGCCGCCGCGCGGCTGCTCGACGCGGCTTCGGCGGAGGGCGGTGTCCGGATCCGGTTGAAGAAGGCAATCCCGGCAGGGGCGGGTCTCGGCGGAGGATCCTCGGACGGAGGTGCCACGCTCAGGGCGCTGAACATGCTTCTCGGCGGCCCGGTGCCCGGGCCCGATCTGCTGCGCCTCGCCGGGGAGCTGGGTGCCGATGTTGCCTTCTTCGCGTCGGGAGCGGGGAGGGCGCTGGCGTGGGGACGCGGGGATCGGCTCATGAGCGTCCCTGCGGAGAACGAGCTCATCGTCCTGCTGGCTCTGCCGCCGGTGGCGGTGTCGACCAGGGAGGCGTACCAGCGGCTCGGCCACGTGTCCCCGACGATCCCCTCCGTTCTCGACCCCGCCATCCTCGAGAGACCCGAGCGCCTCGCGGAACTGTCGGTCAACGACTTCGAGCCCTCCGTCTTCGCCCTTCATCCGGAGCTAGGGGCTCTGAGGGAGCAGATGGCGAGCCAGGAGGGTGCCCTCCTAGCCCGGCTCTCCGGGAGCGGTGGGGCAGTCTTCGCGCTCTTCGAGGGGCAGGCCCCGGCCGAGTCCGCCCGCGAGTCCATGGCGGGGTCGTGGCCGTACGTGCGTTTCCTCGTGACGCGTTCCCTGGCCGTCCAGCCGAGGCCGACCGTCTCTCCCTAGCGGCCCGGCGCGCGGGTTGAACCCGGGGGTGCCCTCGGGTAGGATTGAGTGCCTGCCCCGCACCCCAGGCCGAGTCGCGGCGGGGCAGTTGGGTCTCCTTCGTGGCCCGTCGTCTAATGGCAGGACACCGGTCTTTGGCACCGGCGGTGATGGTTCGAATCCATCCGGGCCAATTCTCAAAGCCTCCGCGATCGGGGGGTGCTCCGAACACATGGCGGCGATGCGCCCAGAGCCGAGCGGCCGTCGTGTTCGTCAGGGCGCTGGCTCGACCGCGGGACGATCGAGACGAACGAGCTCCATGGCAGCGTATTCGTGTTCGGGCGCCCCTTGCCCCCCCGAGGGCAGTCGAGGGGGTCTGCACCTGCTCCGGCGGGCCGTGGCCGCCACGCTCGTGAGGGATCGGCGCACGCCATGATCCGGATCCTGAGCGGACCCATGGTCCTCGTGGCCGCGGGGATTGGCTTCGGTTCCGTGGGCGGGGCGTCCGCAAGCGCCGGGGTGGCCGCCCCTTCGGTCTTGCAGGAGCCCGCCGACGCCGTCCTCCCCGACTCTTCCGAGGTGCTCAGCCGGGCCCGGGACGCCCAGGCCCGCTTCGAGCGCCGCCGACTCCGCCACCTCCGGTGGGTCCGGGCCGAGGGCGCCCGCCCCTGTGAGGAGCGCGTGGGACGCTTCTGCATGTGGCACGCGGGCGACGACACGTGGCAGCCCGTGCCGGATCCTGCGGAGCTGGCCGAGCTGCGGGACACGCTCCTCGCCGAGCTCTCGGAGCTGTCGGCGCGGATTCCGGGCGACCCCTGGATTCTGGGGCAGCGGATCTTCTATTTCGGCGAGGCGGGTCGCTGGAGCGAGGCCGTGGAGCTGGCACGCCGCTGTGACGCAACACCGAGGTCATGGTGCCACGTGCTCTCCGGCTTCGCCCTTCACGGCGCGGGCGACTACGGGGCCGCGCTCGCCGCCTTCCGCCGGGGCCTCGCCGCAATGGACCCCGGGGAGGCTCGCAAGTGGCGGGATCTCGAGGTGCTGCTCGACGGGAGGGCCCTCGACCTGATGGACGCCGCCTCCGAGGAGGACGAACAAGCGTGGGAAGCGCTCAGGGCCACGTTCTGGGAGCTGGCGGATCCTCTCTACCTCGTGCCGGGCAACGACCGGGAGACGGAGCACTATGCGCGCTGGACCTTCTCTCAGCTGAGCGACCGGGCGCGCAACCCGCACGGTATCCCCTGGGGGAGCGACCTGGAGGAGCTCACGGTCCGATACGGGTGGGAGAAGGGCTGGGAGAGGCGACGGCCGGAGGTGGGTCTTGCGCGGCCGGACGGGGCCGTCGTCGGGCACGGGCTCCCCGAGGCTCGAGAGTTCGCGCCTCCGGGCTTCGTGCTGGAGCAGCCGTGGCAGACCGAACCCGGGGGGTGGGTGCCGGACGAGCACCCGCGCAGCGCTCACGTTGCTCCCTACGCCCCCGATCTCGGCCCAGCGGTGGCGCAAGTGGCCGTGATGCACAGGGGAGACTCCATCGTGGTGGCTGCCGCCACCCGGCTTCCCGAACCGTCCGATCCGGCGGCCGGCCGGCCGCGTTCTGGCCCGGCGAGTTCCGACGCGTCGGACGGGACTCTCCCGTGGGCGCTGCCCGAGGCGCCGGACGCCCCGGACCAGGTGGGGCTGTTCCTTCTCGATCCGGCGAGACGGTTCCGAGAAGCGCGCGCCGTCGGTGGGAGGGAAGGCGTGCTCGCGCTCACCGTGCCCGCCGGAAAGTATCTGATCAGCGTCGAGGCGTGGGCCCCTTCGGAGGGACGCGGGGGACGGGTCCGGCACGGCATATGGACGGATCCCGTCCCGCACGATCTCGCCACCCTCTCGGACCTGGCCATCCTCGATCCCGTGGACCCGCTCCCACAGCAGCTCGATCTGGCGCTGCCCCTCATGCGACCGTCCCTAGACTTGACGTCCGGCCAACGGATTGCCGTCGGGTGGGAGATCTTCGGGCTGGGCTGGCGGCCGGAGCATGTCGAGTTCGAGCTGAGCCTCTTCAAAGAGGGCGCGGGCTTCTTCACGAAGGTCGGGCGCTGGCTCGGCATCGGTGGAGGCACCGACGAGCCCCTTCAGATCGGTTGGGGAGAGCCTGGGCCCCTTGAGGTGGGGCCGTGGTTCCGCGCGGTGAACGTGGACATGCCCGAGGTCGAGGCCGGCGAGTACCTGTTCCGCCTCAAGGTCTCGATGCCGGGCCGTGAGCCGCTCGTTCGCACGAGGTCCGTGGAGATCTCGGGCTAGCGGCACGGAGCCCGGAAGTCCGCCGGGCACAAGGGATTTGACGTTGACGCTGCTCCTGGCAACATCTACCTTTCAAGGCTGTTTCCGCTTGGCGCCACACCCGATTTGAGGTCGATGGACGACACGTTTCGAAGAGGGCCGCTCCTCCTGCTCTCGGGACGGGCGAACCGCCCGCTGGCTGTCGAGATCTGTCAGATTCTGGGGGAGGATCCGGAGTCGGTGTTGATCCGGGATTTTGCCGACAGGGAGATCTTCGTGCGGATCAACCGCAACGCCCGCGGCCGCGACGTATTCATCATTCAGCCGACCGTGGCTCCCGCCGACAGCATCATGGAGCTCCTCCTTCTGATCGACGCCGCCACACGAGCGTCTGCGGCCCGGGTCACTGCGCTCGTGCCGTACTTCGGGTACGGCCGACAAGACCGTAAGGACCAGCCTCGGGTGGCCATCGGCGCCAAGCTGGTCGCCAACCTGATGGTGGCGGCAGGCGCGGACCGGCTCATCGGGATGGACTTTCATCAGCATCAGATCCAGGGGTTCTTTGACATTCCGGTGGATCACCTCTACGCCGCGCCGGTTCTGACGCGGTACTTCCTCAGCAAAAACCTGACGGACCTGGTGGTCGTCGCCCCCGATGTGGGCTCGGCCAAGATGGCCCGGGGCTTCGCAAAGCGGCTCCACGCGACGTTCGCGATCATCGACAAGAGGCGACCGGCCGCGAACGAGGCCGAGGTCTTGAACGTGGTAGGCGAGGTCGAGGGCAGGACATGCCTTCTCGTCGACGACATGGTCGACACAGGCGGGACGTTGGCCAACGCCGTGCAGGCGCTGTGCGAGCGGGGGGCGAAGTGCGTCTACGCAGGCGCCACCCACGCCCTGCTCTCGGGGGACGCAGTCCGGAAGCTGTCCGCGGCGCCCCTTGAGGAGTTCGTGGTCACGAACACGATCCACGTTCCCGAGGCACGCCGGTTCGATCGCTTGAAGATACTCTCGGTGGCCGACCTGTTCGCGCAGGCCATCGAATGCGTGCACGAAAACAAATCGGTGACGAAGCTCTTCGAGCTGGCGTCCGAAGCGTAGCCGAGAGATCAGCGCCTGATCCCTCGGCCATCCCAAGAGTGAGCAGGAAAAGCAGATGAGCGCTAACGCGGAACTTACAGCGAGGCGGCGAAGCGAGACCGGAAAGGGCGCGGCGCGGAAGATTCGCGCGGCCGGCCTGGTCCCGGCCGTAGTCTACGGCAAGGGCCAGGACCCGATCCCGCTGACCGTCGATGCGAAGGAAGCCAGCCACCTGTTCGAGTCGATCTCGGTCGAGAACACGATCGTCAACCTGCGGGTCGAGGACGAGGCCGAGGGGGCGGAAACGCTGGTGCGCGAGATCCAGACGCATCCGTTCCGGCCCGACGTCGTCCACGTCGACTTCTATCGCCTTCAGCGCGGCGTGGCCATCGAAGTTGACGTTCCCATCAACTACGTCGGCGCGCCCGAAGGCGTGAGGCACGGAGGGGTCCTGGAGGTGATCGGGTACGAGCTTCGGGTCAAGTGCATTCCGTCGAAGTTCCCCGAGACCATCGAGGTCGATACCTCGGCGCTCGAGATCGGAGACTCCATCCACGCCGGCGACCTCGAGATGGACGAGGATGTCGAGCTCCTGACCGACCCGGTGCGGACGCTCTGCCTCGTGGCCGTGCCGAAGGTCGAGGATGAGGAAGCGGAAGAAGAGGCAGGGCTGGCGGAGCGCTTCGAGGCTGCGGTGGAAGAGGGCGCGGCGGATCTCTCGGCCCAGGCCGGAGCGTTCGCAGGTGGAGACAAGGACTCCGAACGCTGATCTGCCTCGTCGGGGCGCGTCTCGTGAAGGTGATCGTCGGACTCGGCAATCCCGGGCCCGCATACGACGACACGCGCCACAACGTGGGCTGGTGGGTCGTGGATCGGCTGGCCTACGACTGGGGCTTCGGAGCCTTCGAGAGAGAGGGGCGGGGCCTGCAGGCGGAGGGCGCGGTGAGCGACCTTCCGATCCGCCTCATCAAGCCCACCACGTTCATGAACAGAAGCGGTGCGGCGCTTGCCGTTCTCCGGACGGTGCCGGACCTCGACGTCACCCGGGACCTGCTGGTGGTATTGGACGACGCGACCCTCGACGTGGGCCGGGTGCGCCTTCGGCCCAAGGGAGGCTCGGGCGGCCACAAGGGCCTGCAGTCGGTCACCTGGGCATTGGGCACGGAGGAGTACGCACGACTCCGTGTCGGCGTTGGGCAGGCACCCCCGGACACCGACCTCTCCGACTGGGTGCTGTCGCCCCTGGCGAGCGAGGACGAGGGCGTGGTGGTGGACCTTCTCCCCGAGCTCACGAAGGCCGTGGAGGTCTGGATCGAGGAGGGGGTGGCCGAGGCGATGAACCACTTCAACCGGTGACATAGCAACAGCACGAGGAGCCTGATGACCGCATTCGTGACGTTTGCCAGCTGGGCCTGGGTGCTCGGCCTCGGGGGCCTGGCCGTTGCCGGGATCATCTATCGCTACGTGAAGGGTCAGTCGGTCGGAAGCGAGGCGATGGATGCTCTGGCCGACCAGATCTACCAAGGGGCGATGGCCTTCCTGCGCCGGGAATACTCGATGCTGGCGGTGTTCGTCGTGATCGTGGCCGCGCTGCTCGGTTGGGCGGTCTCGGGCCTGACGGCTCTCGCCTACGTCGTGGGGGCGCTCTGCTCGGTGTGTGCCGGGTTCTTCGGCATGACGGCCGCCACGCGCGCGAATGTGCGCACCTCGGCGGCGGCGAACCAGGAGGGGCAGGGGAAGGCCCTGCGGGTCGCGTTCTTCGGCGGAGCGGTCATGGGCCTCTCCGTGGCGGCCCTCGGCCTCGCCGGGATCGGGGGGCTCTACTGGTTCTTTGGAGCCCCTGCGATCAGCGCCGCCGAGCACCGGGGCTTCGCGGAGATCATCTCCGGCTTCGCGATGGGCGCGAGCTCGATCGCGCTCTTTGCCCGCGTGGGAGGCGGCATCTACACCAAGGCCGCCGATGTCGGGGCCGACCTGGTCGGAAAGGTCGAGGCAGGAATTCCCGAGGACGACCCCCGGAACCCGGCGACGATCGCAGACAACGTCGGAGACAACGTCGGTGACGTGGCCGGAATGGGGGCCGACATCTTCGAGTCCTACGTCGGTTCGGTCATCGCCACGATCGCCATCGGGGCCAGCTCCGCCGCGCTGGCCGGGGGCGTCGGCAACGCGATCGCCCTGCCGATCCTGATGGTGATGGTGGGCCTTCTCGCATCGCTGGTAGGCATCGGCATGATGAAGCTGCTCGAGCGCACCGATCCCGCTGCGGCGCTTCGCAACGTCACCTTCATCGCGGCGGCCCTCTTCCTGACCGCCATGTTCTTCGTCGTCCGAGCGATGGACTTTCAGATGGTGGAAGGTGGCCGCGCGTATCCGGCGCTCGGCCCTTGGATCGCCATCGTCGCAGGAACCCTGGTGGGCGTCGCGATCGGGCTGGTGACCGAGTACTACACGTCCATGAAGCCGGTGCATAGGATCGCCGAGGCCAGCAACACGGGGGCGGCCACCAACCTGATCACCGGCCTCGCGGTCGGCATGGAGTCCACGGCCATCCCGCTGCTGCTCATCTGTGTCGCCATCTTCGCGTCCTTCCTATCCGCCGGCCTCTACGGCATCGGCATCGCCGCCGTAGGAATGCTGGCCACGGTCGGCGTGACCATGTCGGTCGACGCCTACGGGCCGATCGCGGACAACGCGGGCGGCATCAGCGAGATGAGCGGGCTGGGCGCGGAGACCCGCGCCATCACGGACTCGCTCGACGCCATCGGCAACACGACCGCCGCCCAGGGCAAGGGCTTCGCCATCGGCTCCGCCGCCCTCACGGCCCTGGCGCTCTTCTCGGCCTACAGCTCGAAGGTCGGCCTGGCCGAAGCCGGGATCGATCTGGTGAATCCCGTCGTCGTGATCGGGCTCTTCATCGGGGGGATGCTGCCATTCTTCATTGCCGCGCTCACCCTGACGGCCGTGGGGCGCGCGGCGCAGGGCATGGTCGAGGAGGTGCGCCGGCAGTTCCGCGAGATCCCGGGAATCATGGACGGATCGGCGAAGCCCGATTCGGCGAGCTGCGTGGCGATCTCGACGGATGCCGCGCTGCGCGAGATGATCCTGCCGGGCGTGACGGCCGTCATCACGCCCGTTGTGGTCGGGCGCTTCCTGGGCGTCGAGGCCTTGGGCGGACTGCTCGCGGGCGCGACGGTGACCGGGGTCCTTATGGCGCTCTTCATGGCCAACGCAGGGGGTGCCTGGGACAACGCGAAGAAGCTCATCGAGGGCGGGGCCTACGGCGGCAAGGGCTCCGAACCCCACAAGGCCGCGGTGGTGGGCGACACCGTGGGAGATCCGTTCAAGGACACGTCCGGGCCTTCGCTGAACATCCTCATCAAGTTGATGAGCGTGGTTTCCCTCGTGCTCGCTCCCTGGTTCGTGAGGGTTCACGAGATTGACGTGGACGGCCAGGTCTCGGGCCTCATCGGCTGGATCGGCCGCCTCTTCAGCTAGCGCCCACCCCACCATCGAAGCGCCGTGACAAGAGAACCCACCTTCGAGAACGCACTGGCGTTCGCACAGGACCTGATCCGAATTCCCTCGCTCTCCGGTCAGGAAGGGGCGGTGGTCGAGCGGATCCGCACGGAGATGGATGCGCTGGGCTTTCAGGACGTTCGCATCGACCGGGTGGGGAACGTCGTGGGCCGCATCGCGGGCAGCGGCGAGGCCCCGCCGGTGCTCCTCAACTGCCATACGGACGTGGTCGCGGAGGGTGACCCTGGCGAGTGGGAGCACCCGCCCTTCGGTGGAGAGGTCTCCGGGGGCTTCCTTCACGGTCGCGGCGCGATGGACATCAAGGGCCCCTTGGCCCTCCAGACGTACGCCGCCGCCCGGCTCGCGGGACGGGCCCCGGGGGATGTGATCGTGGCACACACGGTCTTCGAGGAGCGGGGCGGCCTCGGAATGAAGCAGCTGCTCGAGTCCGGGAGCGTGGCACCCGGTGCCGTCGTGCTCGGCGAGGCGACGCACGGCGACATCTGCATCGGCCATCGAGGTCGGGGGGAGATCGAGGTCGTTCTTCACGGCCTCGCCGGCCACGCCTCTGCTCCCGGCCGGGCCCGCAACGCCCTCGATCTCGTACCGGGCGCACTTGCCGCCGTGCAGGATCTGGCGCGGGCCCAACCGGAGGACCCCATGCTCGGTGCGGCAAGCCTCGTGGCGACCGGTGTGGACGTGTTGCCCGAGACCCGCAACGTGATTCCCGACCGGGTCACCATCGTCATCGACTGGAGGGTTCTGCCGGGCACGGACGACCAGACGATGACCTCGCAGGTGAGGGAGGCGGTCCGGCGGCGGGTCGGCGAGCTTGCGGACGGATTCGACGTGACGGTGGCCATGGCGCAGGAACGGCAGGTGACCTTCACCGGGCTCTCGTTCGACCGGAGCCTCTTCTCTCCCGGCTTCCTCATGGATCCGGCCGATCCTCTGGTGGTGGCCTCGGCCGCCGCGGTGGGGCGCCGCGAGGGAGCGGGGCCGGCCACCGTACGGCCCTGGACGTTTGCCACCGACGGCGGCTGGAGCAGCGGTATCTTTGGCGTGCCCACGGTGGGCTTCGCTCCCGGAGAGGAGCGCTTCGCGCACACCAACCGAGAACGTCTGGATATCGAGGAGACCCGCTGGGCCTTCGCCCGGTACCCGCACCTCATCCTCGCCCTCCAGAGCGCACTCTCCTAGTGCACCCCTACCTGGTTGGGCGCCGGGCGGGTGGGTGCGGGATGCGGGGCCGTCCTCGCCCGGCAGGGGTACAAGAGGCGGGGCAACGTCTATAGTTTCATGGTCCGCTTGATCTGGCCCATCCCGCTCCGCTTGGGTGGCGGAGCCCGTGCACAACGGTCCGTGGGAGAACGACAATGCGCGTGTACGAGATCGTCTACATCTTCGACCAAACGCTCGACGAAGACGCGGTCAACAAGAAATTAGAGAAGTTCCATCCCCTTGCGGTCGGAAGCGAGGGCGAGGTTCTGGCCGTCGATCACTGGGGGATTCGCCAGATGGCGTACCCCGTCAAGAAGCAGAAGACGGGCTACTACGTCGTCGCCCAGGTTCGCACCGGCCCGGAGGGCCTCCCGGAGTTCGAGCGCCTGCTCAAGCTCGAGCCCGACCTCATGCGATACTTGGTGGTCGTGAACGAGGGTGAGTCGACATCCGGAAGATCGATCCTCGGAGACCGGCCTCCTCGCACTCATGCTCACGAAGGCCCCGGGGGCGAGGATCGCCCGCACCACGAAAAGGAGTCGGCCCAGTCGGCCGATGACCACGCCGAACGACGGAGTCCGCCGGAGTTCAGTGGTGGCCGAGGCCGCCGTCGCCGGATGGAGGGGCCGGTCATCGAGCTCCTCAACTACAAGGACGTCGCGACGCTCTCTCAGTTCATGACAGAGCAAGGCAAGATCTTGCCGAAGCGCACGACCAAGGTCACCGCGCGCTTCCAACGGCAGCTCGGAACGGCCATCAAGCGAGCTCGTTATCTCGCTCTGGTTCCCTACCTGCGGGACCACGAGGTCTAGAGCCTGCAGGGGTCCCTGGAGCTCGATCCCTTGGAATCGGCCGCGCGGCCTGCAACGACCATAGCCGCGCGGATTGCCGCTCTGCTCGCCACGCTGTGGCTCACGCCGGGATTGATCACGGAGGCGCCGGCCCTCGGCGCCCGCCTCGGTCTCGGGGCCGAGCCGGGCGGCTCTGACTTGTAGACGGAGAAGTTGATGAAGCTCATTCTGAGGAAGACGGTGGAGACGCTCGGAGGTCAGGGCGACGTCATCGACGTGAAGCCCGGTTACGCCCGAAACTATCTGATCCCGCAAGGACTCGCGTACGTCGCGAGCGACGCCAACCTGAAGCGCCTCGAGGAAGAGCATGCACGGGGCGAGGAAAAGGCCAGGCACGACTACCTCGAGGCACGTCGCCGTGCGTCCCGGCTCGAGGGCACGTCGCTTGTGTTCCACGCTAGAGCGGGCGAAGAGGGGAAGCTGTTCGGCTCCGTGACGAACGCCGATATCGCCGATCACTTGAGCCGCCGCGGGTTGGACTTCGAGGTGGACCGCCGCACGGTCATCCTCGAGGAGCCGCTCAAGCTCCTGGGGGCGTTCAACGTCCCGATCCGCCTTCACAGTCAGGTGGAGGTAGAGGTGGAGGTTCGCATAGAGCGCGGCGAGGAATAGGGCTCCCCCTTACTCGAGGCGGCCATGGGAGAAGCGTCGCAGACCGGCGTGCCGGAGATCGCTGAGATCGTCCAGCGAGCGGCGGAACTCGCCCTGGAACGAAAGGCTGCTGACGTGGTGGCGCTCGACTTGAGAGGGATCTCGAACGCGACCGACTACTTCATGCTCGCCACAGGGCACTCCGATGTGCACGTCAAGGCGATCGCCCAGCACGTCATCGGAGAGCTCAAGAAGGGCGGGGGGATCGGCCCGGCTCACGTCGAGGGTCTTCAAGGCGGGCGCTGGGTGCTCGTGGACTACATAGAGTTCGTCGTGCACATCTTCCACCCGGGGGCACGCGAGTTCTATCAGCTTGAGCTTCTTTGGGCAGACGCTCCGAGGTGCGACTTCGAGTGACGAGGACCGCTCGCCGTCGGCGCCGCTGACGCGGCGGTTTACACGCCTCCGGGTGGACAACTAGCTTGGGGTGGCAGCCCCGAAGAGCTGCCCCAGCGACGCATCCACGGAGGCCGCAATACAACCCTCGCCAGGAGCGTAGGGCCGGTTGGATCGGGGCCATTCGCGATTGTATCCGTTCAACCCCGGCTCCGGTCGCCTGCCGGAGGTCGCAGCACCCGGCGCACTCCTTTCCGTGCCGGGCAAGGCGTGGTCTCCCTCAACGTCCCCCCTGACGTCGCCAAATCCCTCTGGAGTCCAACCGATTGCCCAATGCGGGTCCAACCAGCGACACCGCCTCGTTCTCATCGATCTGTCGCTCATGAGACCCGCCCTCCGCGAAGCGTTGAGACTGCCGAATGTGGTCGGCGTCACCGGTGTCGTGGCGCGCGAGGCGCCGATTGCTTCGGTCGCCCAACAGACCGACACTCCCCGTTTTCGGTTCATATCCGTCGGCACCCCCGCCCCGGATCCCGCCCAGATGACTCTGGGCGACGCATGGTCCTCTCGCCTGGGCCGAGCTGTGCGATGAGGGCCGAGGTCCCCGTGTTCCTGTGGACCTGCCCTGGAGGCTGGATTAGCTTTGCGGCCGATGGGGTGGGGATCGCTGAGCCCCGTCCCCCCGGTGCATCGTGCCCGTCGCGGCGCGGAATCTTCACCGAGCGGAGGGTGCACGAATGAGCCCGGACACTCCGGCCTGGCAGCCAATCGATCCGACCGATGGGACGCTCCCCGGTCCGCTCGATGCCGTACTGACCTCCTCGGACTCCGTGGCGGGCTGTATCGTTCTGCTGGTGTCTCCCGAGATCGATCGCCGCTGGGGCGCGGAGGCGAGCCTGTCGGTCGCGAGGGGATGGGCCCGGAAGGGCCGAAGCGTCCTCCTCGCCGATGCATCCCTCGCAGACCCGTCTCTCCACGAGGCGGTGGCGGGGACGAACGGCGAGGGCGTGTCGGACATGCTGCTCTACGGAGCCTCGGTGAGGCGCGTCGCTCGATCCGCCGGGGACGGACTCCTCGTGGCCCCCGCGGGCACCCCGGTGGGCGATGCGGCGGAGGTGCTGGCGCATCCCCGGTGGGACGGCGTAATCCGCGGCTTCCACGAGGCCGGAGCGCTCCTGCTCCTGCACCTGGCGGCGGGCACCCGGGGTGCGGCAGCCCTCCTCGACAAGGCGGTCGGGGTCATCGTGCTCTCCGAGGCGACCACGGACGTCAGGGCGATCGCGGGCCCTCGTGCGGATCGGGTGCTCGCTGTGCTCGGTCCAGGCGCTGCGACGGAGGCGGGGCTCCACGAGACCCTCGGGGCGGACGACGAAGCCACGCCGCCGCCGGACGTCGACATCGGAGCCAGACCCGAAGTGGGGGTGACGCCCCAGGAGCCCGAGACGATCGATCCGGAGGCCGAGTGGGAGCCCCACCTGGAAGACGAGCCCCCAAGGGTGCCCGATGTGGGCGGCGTGGGTGAAGCGTCGGCTGGCGAGGGGGGCATCTCCTCCATGGAGGGACTGCCCGGGTCCGCGGGTGACGCAGCCGATCGGGCGGGTGACCCGGAGGACTTCAGCCTTGAGGGCGCGTCCGGATCGCGGCACGACACGACCGACGGACAGGAATCGGAGGCCGGAGCTCTTGGCGCCGGAGGCGAGGGAGAGCTGGGGACGGCGGAAGAGCCCACGGACCCTGCGGCGGGTGACGCCGCCCTCGGCGATCGCCCCTCGCCCGAGCCTGGAGTACCGCCGGGCACCGCCGAGGAGATAGGGCCGGACTCCGGCCCGGGGGCGCACGACACGGTGGATCCGACCGACGAGGCGACGAGTGCCGGTGGGGGCGCTGGCGTGGAAGAGCCCGTGCCCGTGGCGGGCGACGTTGTGGACGCGGGCCTTCGTCCCGAGATCTCCGGACTTGAAGATTCGCGCCGGCCGAGGAGGAGGCGCAGGCGGGTCCGACAGGTGGTCGTGGCGTTCCTGGGCGCCCTCATCGTGGCGGCTGGCGGCGGGGCGGCGGCCGCTTACCTCGGCTTCATCCAACTCCCCGACATCACGCTGCCCGACATCACGCTGCCGGAGTGGCTGCGCTCGATAGCGCCACCTCCGACGGAGCCCCCGACGGAGCCCCCTGAGCCAACGGCGGAGACGCCCGTCATCAGCCACGTGCTCACCGTCGATGCCTGGCGGGACATCGAAACGGCCCTGAGCACCGTCCGTGCGCTCCAGGAGCGACTTCCCAAGCTGCTCTTCTTCGTGACCGTGAGGGAAATCGATGGAGCCGACCAGTATGCACTGCTTGCCGGCCCCGCCTACAGCGCCATGGAGGCTGAGGGGCTGAAGGAGCCCGTGGCCGCGGTCCTCGGCGGCATCGATCCGGCCACGTGGACGGTGCAAGAGGCGCGATACTCGTTCTTGTTGGGCGAGTATTCCGAAGCGGTCGCCGCAGACGGCAGGGTTCAGTCCCTGGCCGCCCTCGCCATTCCGGCTCACGTCCTGCAGCTGAGCTATCCCGGTGGGACCACTCGCCTGCGAGTCTACGGCGGGGCCTTTGCGGACGAGTCCCAGGCGGCCGCGATGGGTCGACTGCTCCGTGCCAACGGCCTGAGTGACGTAGGTCTGACGGAACGGAGGGGCCGAACCCCCGAATGAGATTCCGATCCATTCGCGTCCACGGGTTCAAGTCCTTCGCCGACCCCACAGTCATCGACTTCCACGACGGGATCACGGCCATCGTCGGCCCCAACGGCTGCGGGAAGTCTAACATCAGCGATGCGGTCCGTTGGGTCCTGGGAGAGCAACGCCCCTCCGCCATCCGGGGAGGGAAGATGGAGGAGGCCATCTTCCAGGGCTCGCTGAATCGCCGGCCGGTGAACCGCGGCTCGGTCAGCATGACGGTAACCAACGAGGACGGGCTGCTCCCGGTCGCCTACCAGGAAGTCGAGATCGGCAGGACCGTGTACCGGGACGGAGGGAGCGACTACTCGCTCAACCGTTCCATCTGCCGTCTTCGCGACATCGTCGACCTCTTTCGGGACACCGGGCTCGGAGCGAATGCCTACTCGGTCTTCGAGCACCGGATGGTCGACGCGATCCTCTCCGATCGGGCGGAGGAGAGGCGGCAGCTCTTCGAGGAAGCATCCGGGATCGGAAAGTACAAGGACCGCCGGAAGGCGGCCCTGCGCGGCCTTGGGCACGCCGAGAACGACCTTACCCGCCTCGAGGATGTGATCGCCGAGGTCGAGAGCAAGGTGCGCTCCTTGGCACGCCAGAAGGGGAAGGCGGAGCGGTACAGGGCCCTCCGCGCACGGCGGCTGTCGGTCGAAGTAGCCGTCGTGCGCAACAAGCTGATCGACCTGAGGGCGCATCTCGAGGAGCTCGATCGAGCTCTAGAGGGAGATCGTAAGACGGGGCAGGGCATCGTCGCCGAGCTCCGTGCGGCCGAGGCCAACCATGAGAGGCTCCGGTTGGAGCAGGTGACGGCTGACCGCTCCCGGGCGGACGCGGTGCGTGCCACAGAGGAAGTGAAGGCGAAGCTGGTCGAGTGGGAGCGTGATCTCGCTGTCGCCCAGGAGCGAAGGAGCTCTGCCGAGCGGCGGTTGGGTCAGGTTGAACGAGAGCGCGAGGCCCGGTCGAAGCGGCTGGAGGACGTGAGCGTCGAGTCAGAAGGCCTCGAGTCAGACCGGGACGGCCACGAGCAGGAGCTGAAGCGCCTGCGAGCCGAGGCGAGCCGCCAGGCCGACGAGGCTGCCGCCGTGAAGGCCCGTCTTCAGGAAGCCCGAGCGCGCGTCGAGGAGACGGAGCACCGCGAGCGCGATCTCGTCCGGCACGGGGCTCAGCTCGAGGGTGACGCGGATGCGGCAGAGGACCAGGCCGCCGAGCTCGAGCGACGCATGAGGAACATTGAGGCGGAGCTGAGCGACTCCACCAGTGTCCTCACCGGCCTGGAAGCACAGGGAGATCTCTTCGCGACCCGGCTGGAGGGCCTGGCGTCCGCGGTCGAAGAGGCCCGGGAGCGGCTTGAGGAGGCCGGCGAGGCACTCGAGGTCCGGCGGAAGTCCCTTGACGAAGCGAGGCGCGGAGAGCTCGATGCGGCCGGGGCCGTTCAAGGCATGGAGGCCGAAGTCGCCGCCCTGGAGGCGCTAGATCTGAGGCAGGAGGGGATGGACGGCGCCACCCGGGCGGCGCTCGCCCTCGGGAACGTGGGCGTTGTGGGGTCGCTCCTGGAGTTCATCGAGGCTCCGCCCGATGTGGCTGCGGCCGTGGAGACGTACCTCGGCTTTCTTGGTCAAGCGCTCGTTGTGCGCGACGGAGCTGGTGTCCATCGGATCGTTCGCTGGTTCCGAGATGAATGGACGGGTGGAGGCGGCCTGGTGCTGTTGCCGCTCGACCGGGTCCCCGATGCGGCGGGAGGCTCGCTCATGGAGTCCGTGAAGGCCAAGGGGAAGGGTGCCCCGTGGGTCGAGGCGCTTCTCGGCGAAGTTGATCTCGTGCCAACTCAGGAGCCGGCCGACGCACCCTCCGACCGTCCCCGGCTGTCGATCGCGGGGACGGTGAGCGATCCGCGGGGCTTCATCAGGGTCGGCAGGCCCTTGGGGACGTCCGGGGTGCTCGAGCGCAGGGCCCGTGTCGAAGAGCTCCGCCGTGGGCTCGAGCAAGCGAGGGAGCAAGCAACCCGCTGGGGCCATGACGTGGCGGACACCGAGGCCGCCACGGACGAGGCCGAAGCGCGTCTTGCGGCTGCCCGCGCATCATTCCTTGAGGCCGAGGACGAGCTGAGGCGGGCCAGCGCCGAGATGGCCGCACAGGCGGACCGCTGCACGAGGCTGGACACCCATCTGGACGAGCGCGCTCGACGACTCGAGGATGCCACGGCGGCCAGGGCGAAGGCGCTGGAGCGGGCCCAATCCGGCCGCCAGGAGCGAGAGAGCCTCCTGAGCCGGGAGGGGGAGGTGCGGGCCGAGCGCGAGGAGGCGCGAAGCGTTCTTGTGGACGTCCAGGAGGAGTGGGAGGAGGCCCGCGGCGAGGAGTCGCGCCTGTCCGTTGATCTGGTGCGCATGGAGGCCGACGCGAAGCGAGCCGAGGAGCGACTCGAGCATCTCGCGCGCGAAGCCACCTCCGGACAAGCTCGGCTGCGCGACCTGGATGCCGAGGAAGAGAGCCTCACCGGAGCGCTCGAGCGGGCCCGGAAGCTGCTGGATGAGGGCGCCGCCGCCCTGGAGCGACTCTTCGGAGCGCGCGACGGAGCCGACAAGGTGCTCGTGGAGACGAGCGCTGTGCTGGCCCAGGTGTCGGAAGCGGTATCCGAAGCCGATGAAGCGGCGCGGCAGGCCCGGAGCGCGGAGCGCCGGGCCGTCGACCGCCGCCATGACCTCGAGATGAAGAGACAGCAGCTCTCGGGGGAGATCGGGCGCATCCAGGAGCGGCTGGAGGCAGAGTGGGGCCGCCGGCTCGACCGGCTCCTCGAGGAATCCGAGCCGGTCGAGGGCGAGCCCGAGGAGCTCAGGGAAGAGCTCGAGGAGATCGTGACGAAGCTCGACCGCATCGGGCTGGTGAACATGCTCGCGGTGGAGGAGCACGCGGAGGAGAGCGAGCGGCTCGCCTTCCTCAACGAGCAGCGCGAGGATCTCATCGCCGCCCGTAACGACCTCCAGTTGGCGATCAGGCAGATTAACGAGACCGCCATCGATCTCTTCGAAGGCACCTTCGAGAAGGTCCGCGACAACTTCCGGTCCACGTTCCGGCGCCTGTTCGAGGGGGGCGAGGCCGACATCTGGTTGGAGGACCCGGACGACCCGCTGGAGTCTCCCATCGAGGTCCACGCGTCACCGATGGGCAAGAAGACGCAGAGAATCGACCTCCTGTCGGGTGGGGAGCGGGCGCTCACGGCTCTCTCGCTCCTGTTCGGGATTTACCTCGTCAAGCCCAGCCCGCTCTGCGTTCTCGACGAGGTGGATGCACCGCTCGACGAGAACAACATCGGTCGCTTCGTTCGGCTGCTTCAGGAGTTCAAGGAGCAGACGCAGTTCGTGCTCATCACGCACAACCCACGGTCGATCGAAGCCGCAGATTGGATCTACGGTGTCACGATGGAGGAGCCCGGCGTCAGCACGGTGGTGGGAATCCGGCTCCAGGATGCGCTCCGCACGAACGACTCGGCGGAGGGGTCGGCGGCCTGACGTCCCGCGCGAGAAGTTCGGCGTAGAGCCGGGGGGGGGGGGGCCGCGATGGGCAGCCCCGGCGAGGCACGATGACGAGGGATGGCAACGCTGTGGCGAGCAGAACTTGCAGGGGGCGCCCGCCCGCCGGTGGCGCGTGGGGCGGGGTGAATGGAGCGGTTCCCGAATTCCCGCGAAGTCCCGACTCGGGACCCGAGCTCGCCACGGGCTCGGGCGGGGGGCGCCCCCTCTCCCCGCCGCACCGGAGCGGACCGGCCAGTCCATCATGACTGCCAGCGTGACGGTCCTGGGCTCTGGCACGCTCGTGCCGGACCACCTTCGTCACTCGGCGGCTTTCCTGCTGGCGGAGGGCGACGCGAGGCTCCTGCTCGACTGTGGGTCGGGCATCCTGGACGGCATGAGCCGGTTCGGCGTCGCCTGGAGCGACCTGACCCACATCGCCCTCAGCCACTTTCACACGGACCACGTCGGTGGCCTGGCGCCCCTGATGTTCGCTCTCTCGCACGGCGCCGTGCCGGCGCGGACGGCTCCTCTCACCGTCGTGGGCCCACCCGGGCTCGGGCGCCTTCTCGATGCCCTAGCTGAGGCCTACGGCGGCTACGTGCTTGAGCCTGGCTTCGAGCTGTCCGTCGTGGAGCTTGCACGCGGCGACCGATGGTCCGACGGCCTCGTGGACCTGAGCACATGTGCCACCCTGCACACGGACCACTCGGTGGCGTATCGCTGGAGCGGGGGAGCCGGCAGCGTCGGGTACACGGGCGATACCGGGCGGAGCCCGGCCCTCGGGGGTTTTCTGTCCGGGTCGGACGTCCTGATCGTCGAGTGCGCATTCCCCGATCCTCCGCCTGTGGAGACGCACATGACGCCCAGCGGCGTGGCAGCCCTCGCGGGCGAGGTCTCGCCGGCGCTCGTGGTTACGACGCATGCCTACCCGATCCTATCGCCCGATGACGTTCCGAAGCTCGTTCGGCATTGCGGGTACTCGGGACACGTGCTCGCGGGCTACGACGGAATGCAGATCGTCCTCGAGAACGGAATCCCCGCGGTTCTTCCGTAGCTCCCCCCCCCCGTGTTCCTGCCCGGGCGATTCGGTGTGATGTTACACGCCGGACACGCGGGTGACGATCCCCAGTTGAGGGTCATATGCTGGTAGTGATGAAGCACGGCGCCGCCGGGGCCGAAGTACAGGGAGTGGTCGACGAGATCGAGCACATGGGCTACGTGGCCCGGCCCATGCCAGGGAAGCAGCGGACCACTGTCGGTCTCATGGGCAACGATGGACGCGTGGACTCGGCCCGAATCGAGGGTCTTCCCGGCGTCCTCGAGATCATTCTCGTCACGAAGCCGTACAAGCAGGTCTCCAGGGAGTGGCGGGAGACGAACACCGTCGTCGAGCTGGACGGCGGCATCCGCTTCGGTGCGGCGGACGTCCCCATCATCGCTGGCCCGTGCGCCGTGGAGAGCGAGTCTCAGATCCTCGGTACTGCCCATCAGCTCAAGGAGATGGGTGCACGCCTCCTCAGGGGCGGAGCCTTTAAGCCCCGCACCTCGCCTTACTCGTGGCAGGGGCTGGGCGAGGACGGCCTCAAGATGCTCGCACGGGCCAAGCAGGAGACCGGCCTCGCCATCGTCACGGAGGCGCTCGATGCGGACGGCGTCGACCGGGTGGCCGAGTACGCCGACGTCATCCAGATCGGAGCCCGGAACATGCAGAACTACCCGCTTCTCAGACGGGCCGGCGGGTGCCGAAGGCCTGTGCTTCTAAAGCGGGGCATGTCGGCCACCCTCACGGAGCTGCTTCTCGCGGCGGAGTATCTGCTCGCCGAAGGGAACGACCAGGTTATCCTCTGCGAGCGGGGAGTGCGCAGCTTCGACAACCACACTCGCAACCTCCTCGATCTGACTGCGGTCCCGGTCGTGAAGTCGCTCTCCCATCTTCCCATCATCGCCGATCCGAGCCACGGGACGGGGATCCGAGACAAGGTGATCCCGATGGCCAGAGCCGCCGTGGCCGCAGGAGCCGACGGCCTCATGGTGGAGGTGCATCCCAACCCGCCCGAAGCCCTGTCGGACGGAGCCCAGTCCCTCTACCCACATCAGTTCGCCGAGCTGATGGAGCAGATCAGGGTCATCGCGACGGCCATCGGCCGGTCGGTCTGAGGAGTCGCTCCGGCGGGCCCCGGGATTGCGTTGAAGATTCGCTCTTGCGAGACCGGGGCCGTCCGCACACCTCCCGTCGACTGTCCGGCAGTCGCTATCCGACCCGGTTCACCCAGGCGGCGACGGCCTTCATGTACTCGGCCAGGAACTCCCGGGTAGGCGCGTCGGTAAGCACGCCGTTCTCGTCGAATTTCTTGTGAGCCGCGCCGACGAACACTTCCGGGCGGTTCATCACCAGGCCATCCAGAAAAATGAAGTACCGGCGCAGGTCGTATTGAGCGCGGGCGCCGCCCAGATTGCCCATCGAGGCGCCCAGGATGCCGATCGGCTTGTCCCGGAAGGGCTGATTCGGCGCCCGGGATAGCCAGTCGATCGCGTTCTTGAGGACGCCCGGCACGCCGTAATTGTACTCCGGAGTCGCGATCAACAGGCCGTCCGCGGCCCGGATTTGATCGGCCAGCACCTTCACGGCCTCGGGGAACGCCTTCGCTCTCTCATCCTCGTTGTAGGCCGGAATGTCGCCCAGGCGGTCGACCAGACGTAGCGTCGTGCCCTCGTGCGCAGCGGTGGTGAGGGCCCGGATCAGGCTGGCGTTGAAGGAGCCGGCGCGCAGGCTACCGGCGATGCCGAGAAGGTGCATGAATTCGCTCCTGGATTGAGGGGTTGGCGGCGGTCATCACCTATCCGGCTTCGCGCCCCGGCAGGATCGGGCCGCCTGGCGGGGGAATATCCCAGTGGACGTCGCGGGGTCAAACCGGATGCTTCCGATCGAGCGAGGGAGCATGTCTTGGTCGGACCTCGCTCTGGGACGGAGCAACTGCCCCGAGTCCGGACCTGGTGCTACAATACCATGCCCCGGATCGCCGAGACCCCGCGCTTCAGCGGTGCGCGCGACGAGGCCTTCCAATGGCTCCATGTGGGGCCCGCGAAGGGACGGAGGCGCTAGCACAGGCATACGAAACGCGCTCAACCGAGAAGGAACATCTCGCTCCCCCCCTCTAGAAGAACTTCAACGTGCACCCTCCATCGGCACCATCACGGCAAGACCGAACGCTGACCGCCGATGCGCAGCGGGCTTCACCCACCGGGGGACGGATGATCGAGCCGGCGGCGAACACGGCGTGATGGCCCGCAAGGGGGGATCATGAGCCGGCCGGCGGCCGGGCCTGCCCTTCGTGTCGGGGAATTTGTTCCCCTTGCCGCCCTCCTGATGTCGCTCGTCGCGCTCGCGATCGACGCCGTTCTGCCGGCACTGCCCGCAATCGGACGTGACCTCGGGGCGCTGCGCCGCAACGACGTCCAGTTCGTAATCATGGCTCTGTTCCTGGGGCTCGGGCTCGGCCAGATCTTCATCGGCCCGCTCTCCGATCGCATCGGCCGCAGGCCCGCCATGCATGCCGGCCTCCTCCTGTTCTTGGCCGGATGTCTCGTGAGCATCTTCGCACGCACCTTCGGGGTGATGATCGCGGGCCGCGTCCTGCAGGGAATCGGCGCCGCGGGACCGCGCATCGTGACTATCGCCGTCGTGCGCGATCAGTACCAAGGCCGCGAAATGGCTCGTCTCATGTCGTTCGTGATGGCTGTGTTCATCCTCGTTCCCGCCGTCGCCCCGGCCCTTGGCCAGGTGATCCTGTGGTTCGGAGGCTGGCGCGCGATCTTTGCCGCCTTCGTCGCCATCGCTGCGATCGCATTCGCATGGTTTGCGCTGCGCCAGCCGGAGACCCTGCCCGCCGCCCGCCGGCGACCCTTCTCCGCGCGGGCCATCGGCGGAGCTGTCCTGGAAGCCGTGAGGATCCGGGCCGCGCTGGGATACATGCTCGCCGCCGCATTCGTGTTCGCGCCGTTCGTCGCCTACCTCAGCTCGGCCCAGCAGATCTTCCAGGAGGGCTATCGGACCGGGGCGCTCTTTCCGCTCTGGTTCGGAGTGCTCGCCCTCGCCGTCGGGTGCGCCTCGCTGGTGAACGGTCACCTCGTGATGAAGCATGGGATGCGCCTGCTCTCAAAGGCGGCGACGGTGTCCATCACACTGGTCTCGGCTGTCGCGTGGGCGGTGGCCTTTGCCTTCGAAGGGCTCCCTCCCTTCTGGCTCTTCATGGCCTACCTCTTCGTCGTCTTCCTCGGCATCGGCCTTCTCTTCGGCAATCTCAATGCGCTCGCGATGGAGCCCCTTGGCCACATCGCGGGGGCGGGAGCCGCGGTGGTCGCCTCATTCTCCATCTTCATCTCGGTGCCGCTCGGCGGGCTCGTGAGCCAGAGCTTCGACGGGACCATGTACGCCCAAATCGCTGCCTTTGCCGTCTCCGGCGCGGCGACGCTTGCCGCCCTGTGGTGGGCCGAGGGCGGTGGAGGCGCGCGGAGCGGTTGAGTGCATGCGCTCCTCGTCGAGCTCACCGGCTCGCGGGGATCAAGTCCGCCCGTCACCCTTGAGATCGATCGGGCGGTCGAGGAGCAAGGTGATTCCCGTGGTCGACACCGACAAGGCCGAGGCTCGCGGCCTGTGGCGGCCGGCGAGGCACAGGGTCGAGGCGCATCGACCTTCGGCCGTCCTCTGGAGGGGACCGGTCCAGTTGGAGCGCTCTCGGGGTGCCTGGACGCCATGAGGCGAAGGGGCGAAAGCCCGCATAATTTCTAGGCATTCCGGGTGTCCTGCCGTTGACGCCCCCTCCGGTGCGCCCTACCTTTCCCCGGCCCCAGGTCCGCAGGGCGAAAGCTCACGAACTCCGTCAGGACCTTGCCGGTAGCAGCGGTAAGTGCTGTGATCGTCGCTGCGGGTTCCCTGGGGCATTTTTCTTGGAGTGGTCCGTTGCCGAGGTTCGCGGGCGACCCGGAGGGGCGGGTGCGCTGCGCCCTCGACTGGCCAAGAGCGCTTTGGCGGCGGGACACTTATTTCGGCTCTCTGCAGCACCAGCCGGCTCTCAAGGCGGACGCCCGTGTCCCACACAGCCCTCGCTCGAAAGTACCGCCCGCGGCGCTTCGCCGAGGTGGCGACGCAACAACACGTCTCCGACACGTTGTGTCGCGCGGTCGCCACCCATCGAGTCGGGCATGCCTACCTCTTTTGCGGCCCGCGTGGCGTCGGCAAGACCACCCTCGCGCGTGTCCTCGCGATGGCCCTGAACTGCGTCCGTCGCGACGACTCGGGTGAGCCGTGCGGAGAGTGTGAGAGCTGCTCTAGAATCTGGGGCGGGCAAACCGCCCTCGATGTGGTCGAGATCGACGCCGCCTCCAACCGCGGAGTGGACGACGCCCGTCAGCTTCGCGAGAGGGCCATGTACGCCCCGTCCCAGGAAGATGGGTTCAAGGTCTACATCTTGGACGAGGCCCACATGCTCACCCGGGAAGCGTGGAACGCGCTTCTGAAGATCATCGAAGAGCCCCCACCACGGGTGATCTTCGTGTTCGCCACGACCGAGCCCCAGAAGATCCAGCAAACGGCCGCGCCGATCCTGTCCCGCTGTCAGCGCTTCGACTTTCGTCGCATCGGCGCGGCGGACATCGTGGCGCGCCTCAGGAGCGTGCTAGAGGGCGAGGACGCCACCGCGCCCGAGGAGGCCCTTCGCACCATAGCGCGCAAGGCCGACGGCGGGATGCGGGACGCACTCTCGCTCCTGGACCAGGTCATCGCGCTTACCGGGGGTGAGATCACCCAGGAGTCTGTGCGGCGGGTGCTCGGTCTGGTGGAGAGCGAGCGCTACCTGGAGTTCTTCGACATCCTGGCGAAGCGGCAGCACGGCGAGGTCTTCGCCTTCGTGGAGCGACTCCTCCACGAGGGATACGACCTCGTCGAGTTCTACCACGGCCTCGTCGACGCGCTGCGCACGCTCCTCCGCCTCTCCCTGGGCGGGGACCCGCCCGAGCTGAACAGCCAGATCCGGAAAGCGTTCGAGGCTCGCCTGGCGCCGTTCCAGCCAGCGGACATCGTGCGCATGCTGTCGCTGGCCTCAGAGCTCGAGAGCTCCGGCAGCCTCAGACGCAGCGCGAACCCGCAGATCCCGCTCGAGATGCTCCTGCTGCGCCTCAGCTACGTGGACCGCACGGTAGCGCTCGAAGAGCTGCTGAGGAGCCTGGGCGCGGAGCTGCGGCCGGCCGCGGTGCCGTCGGATGGCGCGGAGGGCGGGGGCGCGCGAGCGGCCGGAGGCCCGGAGCCCGAAGGCTCTGGCTCGGTGGCCGGAGGGCAAGCCGTGCGGGGGTCCGTTTCCGAGGCTCGAGCGGGGCCTGACGCCGTGGCTTCGCCCGGCCCCGGCCGCGACGACTCCGCACAGGACGCGCAGGCACCCCGGGAGGAAGGGGGAGGCGGGACGGATTCGTTGCCGATGAGCGCCACCGAAGCCTGGGCTCGCCTGATGCGGGCAGGGAAGGGGATCCCTGCGGGAATGAGGCCCTTTCTGTTGGCGGCCGTCGTGGATGTCGCCACCGACGGGGCCTTGGTGGTCGAGCTCCCCGAGGGACTCGGCCTCGAGCGGCTGAGGGACCCGAGGGCGCTGGTGACGCTGCAGGACGCGCTCGAAGCCTCCATGGGCCACCGGCCAAGCATCGTCGTGCGGGCCTCGACGGAGGCGTCGTCTGAGAAGCCGGAGCGGATCACGCCCGAAACGGCGCGGGGCGACCGGCTGCGAGAGCTCATTCAGCGGGAACCGCTCCTGCAGCGTGCGGTAGAAGAACTCGACCTGGAGTTGCTGGACTAACACCAATGTGTTGTAAGAGAAGGATTTGACGATGACGAACCTTCAACAGCTCATGCAGCTGGGTCAGCAGCTTCAGTCGCGCATGACCAAGCTCCAGGAAGAGCTGTCCGCCCGCGAGATCTCGGCCTCGTCCGGCGGCGGGATGGTCACGGCCACCGTCGACGGGAAGGGTACGGTCACGAGAATCGTCATCGATCCCGCGGTCGTCGACCGGGACGACGTCGAGATGCTCGAAGTTCTCGTGCTGGCAGCGGTGGGCGAGGCGCAGGGCAAGGCTCAGAGCCACTACGAGGAAGAGATGCGGAAGGCGGCGGGCGGCATGCCCATGCAGCTTCCGGGCCTATTCTAGACACCAGTGCCTGCCGCTCGTCCCGGCTGCCCCCCACACCAGGCTCCACACTCATAGTGTCCGTCATCGAGAACCTTGTTTCCGAGTTCGCGCGCCTTCCGGGCGTCGGACCGAAGACGGCTCAGCGGCTCGTGTACCATCTCATGAAGCGGCCGCGCGAGGAGATGGTTCGTCTGGCCGCAGCGATCCGCGACGTCGCCGAGCGCATACGCCGCTGCGCCACGTGCGGGAACTTCAGCGAGGCGGCGCTGTGCGAGCTCTGCAGCGATCCGAGGCGCGACCGCGCGTTGATTTGCGTCGTCGAAGAGGCCTTCGAGGTCCGGGCCATCGAGCGGGCGGGAGCGTACAGGGGGCTCTATCACGTCTTGGGAGGTCGGCTCTCGCCCCTGGACGGCATCGGCCCGGAGGAGCTCTCCGTGGATCCACTCCTGGACCGAATCCGGAGCTCCGGCGGTACCGTCGAGGAGGTGATCGTGGCCACGAATTCCAGCGTCGAGGGTGAGGCTACCGCCGTCTACCTGGAAGGGCTGATCCGGTCGATGGGTCCCCGAGTGACACGCCTGGCGAGGGGGATTCCAGTGGGAAGCGACCTAGAGTACGTAGACGGATCGACAATCGTCGAGGCATTGACAGGTCGACGGGAGATGTAGGGGTATGGACAAGCGGCTTCGAAACACCGGCTTTGCGGTCTTGGCAGCGGCGGCGGCGGGGGCCGTGGCAGCCTGGGTCATCCGCGATCAGATCCAGCGCCACAGCAGGGACCTGTTCAGCTCCTCCGTCGTCCGACGTCTGGCCGCGCTCGGTTACATGGCGAAGGCCGAGGCCTCGGTGGACCACATCAACCTGCTCAAGGACTTCGCGGCCTGGGAGCCCAGACGGGTGCTGAGGCGCCGGGCGCGGGCGATCATCGGACGCATGGAGGAGGAAGCCATGCGTGCCGCACTGCCGGCCGGCTAGGTGGATTCCTTGTGTGCGATCGCCGGACCTTGGCAGGTCCCTTTTCTGCCACGCATGAATGCCTCATCTTCGTCGCCGTCCTAGCCAACGCCGGATCCCAGATGGCCCACTCTCGCGGGCCGTAACGGTCGACCTCGAGGGGGCCGCGATCGAGGGGAAGGCGTCCGCGAGACGCTCAGCGCCGTCAGTGGGACGGTGGCGCAGAGCCTGAGCTGAGGCAGCCATGGCCGCGCGCCGCAACCTCCCCAACCTCATCACAGTAGCGCGAATCGTCGCGTGCCCCGCGATCTTTGTCATGGCGATGGCTCCGTCGGCCGGTGCACGCTACGGCGCCTTCGTGCTCTTTGTGGTCGCGGGGCTCTCGGACCTCTGGGACGGATACCTGGCACGCAAGCACGGGTGGATCACCGACGTCGGCAAGCTTCTCGACCCGATCGCCGACAAGCTTCTCCTCCTCTCCACCTTCATCCCCTTCTACCTCATCTCGCATCGGGGGGCAGAAGAGTGGCTGATCCCGTGGTGGGGCATGCTGCCCATGTGGGTCATGGTCGTGATCTTCGGTCGCGAGCTGCTCATGACCGCATTCCGGCAGTGGGCGGCTCGACAGCAGGTGGTCATCCCCGCGGGGCAATCGGGCAAGTACAAGGCGTTCATCCAGAATCTGTTTTCGGGTGGGCTGCTCCTGTGGTACCCGCTGCGGGACAGCGCGGAAGCGTGGAGCTGGGGCGGCGTTTCTTGGCAAGCGTGGACGCACCTTCACTCGGCGTGGATCGGTGTCACACTCGCGCTGGCGCTGGCCCTTACGGTGTACTCCATGTTCGACTACCTCTGGAGCTACAGGGCGCTGATCGGTGTGCGGGACTGACGGTCCTCGCTCCCAAAGCCGCTCGGTGGGAGGGGCGGGGAAGCGCGCGCAGCGACGGGCACCGTCGGCGAGCAGCTGCCCTGGGGCGAGGTGTTCGAGACGAACGGCGTGTGGCTCGGCACGGGTCCGGGTTCCGGGTGAGTGGGTGGCTGCCGTGCGCTCCGAAGCTGCCGGCGGGGCTCGCCCTCGCCTTTCCCGCCTACCCGGGGGGACTATCGTCACTGATCTCGACGGCGGGAGCTAGGGAGGGGCGGCTCTGATGTGTCTCGACGAAGGGGAGAGTGTCGCGAACGAAGTGTTGCGCTCCCAGCGGGTCGACGCGGAGAGCCCGAGAGATCGTGGAGGCCGTGGCGAACGAGGTCGTTTCGCGCCGAATGTCGCTGGCCGTGGCCGAAAGCTGTACGGGCGGCCTCCTGGCCAAGCGGATCACGGACCGTTGCGGGTCGTCGAGCTACTTCCGCGGCGGGGTCGTCGTGTACGCCAACGATCTCAAGAGCGAGATTCTGGGCGTGGAACGATCGGTCCTCGAGTCGGAGGGCGCCGTCTCGATTCCGGTGGCGGAGGGGATGGCCCGCGGCGTAGCGGAGCGCTTGAGCGCCGACATCGGGGTCGGGATCACGGGCATCGCAGGTCCGGAGGGAGGCACGCAGGAGAAACCGGTCGGGACGGTCTGCTATGGAGTGTCACTCCGGGGGAGAGTGGTGGGTTCGCGATGCGTGTTTCCGGGCGAGCGTGAGGCCATCCGAGAGCGCGCGACTCAGGCGGCTCTCCGCCTCTTGTTCAAGGTGGTGGTCGGCGAGTGTTAGGCGTCCCGCCCGGGGTTTGCTCGAGGGCGCCAGACAGCGCCCCGGTGCCCCTTCCGCCCAGCGCTGGGGCCCCACGCCGCGCGGCGTCGTGATCGCGTAGCGCCCCCACGGCGGGCATAGCGGGCGCCACGACTTGGCGGCCGCGTTGCTGGTGGGCATCGGCTTGGGTGCCGGGACCCCCGAGCCACGGGGACACGGGCGATCGGGCGGCGGCGGTCCCGCGTTCGCCCCCCCGCTACGAAGTGCTTGGGGCGGAGCTGGAAGCCGTGCTTCGAGACGGGCGACCCCAAGCCCCTCCCGGTGCTCCAGTGGTCCGCCGGGCGCAGCCGACGGCAGCGTGGTGCTTGGCCCCGCTCGGCGAGCGCTTCGCAGCGGAGCGGCCGGTTCCAGGGCCGGGGCTCCCGAATGACCTTAGAAGAAGTAGATTCACCATGACGTAAGACGGATCCTGGCAGATCGAACCCACCAGCGAGACGAGAATGAGCGACAACGTAGCCAAGACTCCTGAAGAGTCCGGTGACGCCGAAGTGGGTGACGCTGCGGGGGCCGGAGCGGAGCCGGATGACGACTCTAGCCGAGAGACGAGCGTTGCTCCCGAGACTTTGGAGGAACAAGACGCCGAGCAGTTCGTCCGCGACGCGGATCAGCTTGCGGCCGAGCTGAGCGCCCTCAACGATCGCCACCTTCGTCTCAGAGCCGAGTTCACCAACTACCGGCGGAGGGCCGAAACCGAGCTGTCGCAGTCACGGGCGAGGGGTCAGGCCGACCTGCTCCGCAACTTTCTGGACGGCCTGGACGACCTTCAGCGCGTGGGAGCGTGGCAGCCGGAGTCCACGACGGTCGCGGCGCTCGTAGAGGGAGTCGACCTCGTGGAGCGGAAGTTCCGGCAGGCATTGGAGCGCGCGGGGGTGGAAGTGCGCGAGCCCGTGGGTGAGGAGTTCGATCCGAACACCATGGAGGCGATGGTCACGGTCCCCACCGATTCACCGGACGAAGATTATCGGGTCCAGGAGGTCTTCCAAAAGGGATATCTCTTCAAGGGTCACCTCGTGCGGCCCGCACGGGTCGTCGTCTATAAGCACGCGTAGCGCAGGAAGAGTTCGTGACGACCGCGACCAAGGACTTCTACAAGACCCTCGGGGTCTCGGATAAGGCGAGTCAGGCCGAGGTCAAGAAGACCTACCGTAGGCTGGCCAAGAAGTACCATCCCGACGCCAATCCCGGGGACGCGAAGGCATCGGAGCGATTCAAGGAGATCGGAGAGGCGTACTCCGTTCTGTCCGAGCCCGAGAAGCGGAAGCAATACGACAACATGCGGCGCCTCTCGAGTTTCGGATTTGGCGGGGGCCGAGGAGCAGCGAGGGGCGGGGGGGCCGGGGAGACAGGCGGCGGATTCTCCTTCGAGGATCTCCAGGGGTTCGGAGGCCTCGGAGACGTCTTCAGCTCGATCTTCGATCGGGGATCGAGGGGCGACGACGCGCCCAGCCCCAAGGGTCCGAAGAAGGGCCGAGACGTCGAGCACGTCGTGGAGATTTCCTTCGGGCAGGCGGTTCAGGGGGGGAGGATCCCCATCGATGTGCCGATCACGGAGGACTGTGCCACCTGCGGTGGGTCGGGAGCGGCACCCGGCACCCCGACCAAGCGCTGCAGCGAGTGCCCCGGAACGGGCTCCATCTCGTTCGGGCAGGGTGGCTTCGCGGTCAACCGGCCGTGCCCCGCCTGCTTCGGACGCGGTCGCATCCCCGAGAAGCCCTGCAGGTCGTGCGCGGGCAGCGGATCCGTGCGGCAAGACCGCAGGATCGAGGTCGCGGTCCCGAAGGGCGTCGAGACGGGGAACAGGATCCGCGCGACGGGCCAGGGAGAGCGGGGCAGCCAAGGTGGCAAGCCCGGAGACCTCAACATCACCCTCAAGGTGAAGGGGCACGACTTCTTCAAGCGGGAAGGCCTCGACATCCACGTGACCGTGCCCATCAACCTGGCCCAGGCCACTCTAGGATCGAAGATGGCGGTACGGACCGTGAACGGGAAGAAGGTCCATCTCCGCATCCCGCCCGGGACCCAAGGCGGGACAAAGTTCCGCATCCGCGGGCACGGCGTGCGAAAGGGTGGGCGTGTCGGCGATCAGTATGTGGAGGTCGCGGTCGGAATCCCCAAGGGTCTCACCGAGGAGCAGCGGAAGGCAATGAAGGAGTTCGCGGCCTCATCGGGCTTGAAGCACTAGGCCGCGGCGCCTCGACTAGCCGCTCGCCACCCCGGCTTCCAGCTCGGCCTCTCTCAAGGCGCGGGCGATGCGACCGCCGCCCAGGACCCGCTCGCGATCGAAGAGGACCGCCGACTGTCCTGGGGTCACGGCGTGTTGCGGCTCGTCGAACGCGAGAACCGTGGTTTCGCCGACCGCGAGAGCCACTGCCGGTACGTCTGGAGCACGATGCCTGATCTGCACCCGCAGCTCCGCCCCGTCCGGGGGCGGAGCGCCGAGCCAGTTGATCTCCCCGACCTCGAGGCCGGGCGAGCGGCACTCGTCGCGCGGTCCCACCACCACCTCCCGCGTGTCCCAGCGGATGTCGATGACGTAGAGCGGCTCGTCGAATCCGCCTCCGAGGCCCCTCCGCTGGCCGACCGTGAAGTTGGCGTAGCCGCTATGCTCGCCCACGATCTCGCCCCTCGAGGTCACCAGCATGCCGGGCTCGAGAGCCGGGTGTGCGGATCGGAGGCGAGTCCGCAGAAATGTCCTGTAGTCGCCGGTCGGAATGAAACAGATCTCCTGGGATTCGGGCTTGTCCGCGGTGGTGAGGGCAAGCTCCCTGGCCCGCTCGCGTACGCGCGGCTTGGTGAGCTCGCCGAGCGGAAAGTGGAGCAGAGGAAGCATCTCCTTCGGTAGCCCCCACAGGAAATAGGACTGATCCTTGTCCCGATCGACGCCGCGGTAGAGAGCGGAGTCGCCGTCCGACGAATGCTCGATGCGGACGTAGTGCCCGGACGCGACGCCGTCGCAGCCCAACACGCGCCCTCGCTCCATCAGGTCCCGGAACTTCGTGTTCGCGTTACAGCGCACGCAGGGGTTGGGCGTCCGACCCCTCGCGTACTCCGAGACGAAGTCGTCGATCACGTCGCGCGTGAAGTCCTCCTCGACGTCGAACACGTAGTGGGGGATGCCCAGAGCGTCTGCGACCCGCCGGGCGTCCGCGATGCCGTCCAGCCCACAGCAGGTCTTCGACCCTGCATCCTTCTCGGAGTAGCAGAAGGTCCTCATCGTGGCGCCAACCACCTGGTGACCGGCCTCGACCAGCAGCGCCGCCGCGACGGACGAGTCGACCCCCCCCGACATGGCGACCAGGACCCGCTTGGCCGTCACGCTGAGACCGCCCCAGGACAGACGGTCGAGACCACCGAGAGGGTCGCGCTGGCAGCCCGACGAATGTCCTCATCGGTCGTTGAGCGACCCAGGCTGAAACGGACGGCGGCCATGTCGTCCATTGGACCGTACAGGGCCTCGAGCACGTGACTTCCCCCTCTGCCTCCGCTCTCGCACGCAGAGCCGGCTGACACCGCGATCCCCTCCATGTCGAGACCGGCCAAAAGGAGGTGGGGGTTCGCGTAAGGAATCCCCACGTTGAGGATGTGGGGAGCGCGGCGTGCGCTCTCTCCATGCACCCTCAAGTCCTTGAGCCCTCCCTGCAGGCGGCGCTGAAGCTCGTCTCGGAGACCGCCGAGCCTCTCGGCCTCGGACTCTTGCTCACCCACCGCGAGCTCGAGGGCGACCGCCATGCCGACGGCGCCGGCCACGTCCTCCGTTCCGGGCCTCAGCGCGTGCTCTTGGCCTCCGCCGAAGAGCAGGGGGGACACGTCCACACCCTCACGGACGAAGAGCACGCCCGTTCCCTTGGCTCCGCAGATCTTGTGCCCGGTGAGGGAAAGGAGATCGACCGGGACGGAGTCCACGCGGACAGGGACCTTGCCGACGGCCTGGACCGCGTCGCTGTGGAGCGTCACCCCGCGGCTTTGGGTGAGCTCGGCCACCTTCTCCACAGGCAGATGGATGCCTACCTCGTTGTTCACGGTCATCACGGAGACGACAGCGGGACGGTCCTCCAGCACCCTGTCGAGCGCGTCCAGATCCATCGCGCCCTCTGGTCGCACGGAGAGCAGGGTGCGCCTCCCTCCCCGCTTCTCGACCATGACGGACGCCTCGAGTACAGCGCGGTGCTCGATTGCGGAGATGACCACGTGAGGGGGCTCGCCCCGGGCCCTCGCCGCCTCGGCCCGACCCAGGATGGCCAGGTTGTCCGACTCGGTGCCGCCACGCACGAAGTAGATCTCACGCCGGCCGGCTCCGAGGGCGTCGGCCACGCACTCTCGGGCCGCCTCTAGGCGAGCCGATGCCCGGCGACCCCAAGCGTGAGGACTCGACGGATTGCCGAAGTCCCCCTGGAGGATCGGCAACATCGCATCGCACACCTCGTCGCGGAGAGGCGTCGTGGCGGCGTTGTCGAGATAGATCGGATCCATCGGACGTCGTGCAGCGTAGATCGGAGGGGGTCGGTAGCCACCTATGGGCTTCGACAAGATACCCAATAGGTCGACGGCGGTGAACCTCTCCAATGGCCTCCTCGGCCCTTCATGACAGCCCCACGGCCGTTTCGAGACGCACGGCCCTGACGGTTCAGGACAACAGTACCCGGGACAGTCTTCGCACGACCGGACGCACACATCGGTCTTGAAGGGCCGAGCGGCAGAACGCTCGCGCCCTGAAGGTCCCCAGGTCGGTGGATCCTGGAGCCGTGATGGCCGCACTGTGCCGTCACCTTCTCCGGGAGAGGGCGATCACCACCTTCCGAGGGCCTCTCCGGCCGCGGTCTTTTCCTCGGACTGGGACTCCAAGTACGCCACCGCGGCCAGCTTGGTGTCGATGGGGTCAGTGACGTCCACCACGAGCGTCTTTACGAGAGATTTGGCCTAGAGTACTTGGCATCGCAGTGTGCCTGGAAGGGCGCCCAGCCAGAACTCGCCAATGACCACGCGCACGCGGCGTATCGGCTGTAGAGCTCAGCGCGCCCTACAGCGGCTTTCTTGCTGACCGAGGCCGGTGTGGCGGACGCGAAGCCAGTAAGACCTCGCCGACTCGCTCGGCAAGTCGTGCCCTTCCCACCTCGTCGTCCGCGATACAGCCGGGATTCGGTCGCTACCTCTCCAGTGCCCCACGAGGTGCCATCGTGCTACGCATCGTCACCTCTCCCCTGATGCCTCGTTGTCGCTGGGGGTCGCCTGTGGATGGTGACGGATCCGTCGTCTTCCGGGGCCGAGCTCCGCTCGGTCTCGGTGGCTGAGGTCGGAGGTTGGGCTTCCCTCTGCGTCTTCACGAGATCGCTGAGCACTCCCAAGACCCGCGATGCGCCGGGTGCGCGACGGAGGAGCACCCACTTGGCCAGCCGGGACACGATCCCCCCACCGAGCAGGAGAACCACTAAGATCAGCAAGAGCTCACCGATCCCCAGCATTCTAGGCCTCCTCGCTGCCTGCTACGGGAGTGTGCAACCGCGAATCCGGGAAACATGTCCTTGGGACGGGGCCCGTCGCAAGATAACTCCGGTGAGTGGTGTAGGATTGAAACAGAAATCTCACCCCCCGGAGTTTGCGGGTTCTCGATGGGGCAAACAGCTGTGAGGGGGCGCGGAGAATGCTTGGCAGTGTCCCTAGCATTGTGTAAGGGTCATGCGCCTAGCTGAGCGGGTCTTGGCGGAGGGATTTCAGCAAGCCTTGATACTTGTCGGCATGTCGATGAGGTCGGGTCAATAGGTGTGTAAACGTGTCAGGCGGCAGCCTTCCGCTGTTGGGTTGAGACGGGCTTTCCGTCTTCGAACTTCCTTCCTTCAAATACGTCGCTGAGCAGGTGGGGAGCATCGAGTCTGCGGAAGCGCTTCTCGGCCACCGTCAGGAGCTTCCAGATCAGGGCCGTAGCGCTCTCGACCTTCTTGAACCGCTTCGCTGCGCTCGTCCTGAGGCGTAGCGCGGCGAACGGGCTCTCCACGACGTTTGTGGTCCTCAGATGCTTCCAGTGGTCCTCGGGGAAGTCGTAGAAGGTGACCATCCGCTCCCAGTCGTCCTCGAGCACGTCCACCGCTTTCGGATACCACGGCCTGTAGCGCTTCTCGAACGCCTGACGAGCCTTCACGGCCTCGGCCCGCGTCGGTGCGTAGACCACAACCCTGAGAAGGTCCTTGCCCTCCGGCTGCTCTCGCTTCGGCAGCCGGTCCAGGACGTTCCTCATCTTGTGGTTCCAGCACCGCTGCTCACCCGCCTCAGGCCATACCTGCCTCACCGCCCCCCAGATCGCCGCGTTGCCGTCCGCCATCAGAAGCTTCGGTGCCTCGATGCCGCGTGCCTTCAGCTCCCGTAACACCTCAGACCAGGACTCGACCGACTCTCGGTAGCCCGATCTCAGGGCCAACACCTCTTTCGTTCCGTCTCGCATCGCGCCCAGCACGCAGCGCGGCCTTGTCCCGCTCCAGCCCAGCCTTCACATAGATCCCGTCCGCCCACACGTGGACGACCTCTCGATCGGCCAGCGAGCGCTTCGATCAGGCCTCGAACTCCGCTGCCCACCCCGCCCGCAGCCGCCGGATCGATGACTTCGATAACGGTGCCCCCTCGCCCAGCAGCCCCCGCATCGCCAGCTCGAAGTCTCCCTCAGCCAGCCCGTGCAGATACAGCTCCGGAAGCAGAGCACCCACCTCCTTCGTCCGCCTCGCGAACAACGGCAGCACCCGGCTCTCGAATCGCTCCTCGACGCCCCGAACCCGAGGACGCCGGAGCGTGATCGTACCTGAGCTCATCGCCAGCCGCCTCGGCTTGCCGTATCCGTTGCGGTAGCCCTCCGGCCCGTCTACCGCCGCCCTGCGCTCCGACTTCTCCCGACCGAGCAGAGCTCCGTGACCTCTTCCTCCAGGATGCGCTGGATGAACTCCTGCGCCTTCTCCCGTACCATCCCCTCCAGCAGCTCCCACATCGGCCTGCTGGACGCACCCTCCGGTCCCCCGATATCCTCTCTCATGAGGCGACGTTCCTTTCCCCGGGCCCTCACCCGGGTTCGCTGGTTAACTCTCAGCGGAAAGGTACGTCGCCTCTCTTTTTACACACCCTTCTATGGGGCTGGCGGTCAAGACGCACCTTCCCCACACGCCGTCGGCTCATGTTTTGACCGCCGGCGTCCGCATGGCTTGGATTGCCGGTTCGACGACTCAGGGTGGGGAAGGGTGCGCTCACACGGTACGCATCGCAGTCCGGAAGACGTTTACAGCCGTCGCGTTCTCCGCTCAGAGCGGGAACCATCCTTCTATCTGGGGCTCTGTGGCCCATCGCTTCGTTCGGCTCTCCAGGGGTGCATAGCCTTTGGTTGGGGGCTTGGGCTCTCTGCCCCGGCCCATGGTGTGTATGGATGCTGTCCCCTGTAACCGGTCCGCTTCCGGTTCGTCGGACCTCATGTCGTGACCGCCTTCGACCCCACGCTCGCCGATCCCGGCCCGGTTTACTCCGTCGCTTCCAGTGCTTCCAGTCTCTTGGGGTCGTAGGCTTTGCCCGTGCGCCACACCGCCAACACGATCGAGGCGAGCTGACGCGCGATCGTCAGCTTCGCCAGATTCGGCTTCGTGCCCCCCTCCAGGAGTCGCTCGTAGTGGCGGTACAAGGGCTTCGTGCCCCCCTCCAGGAGTCGCTCGTAGTGGCGGTACAAGGGCTCGTCCCCGGCCCGACCGATCACCGTCGTCGCTGCGCCCTTGAACACACGCTTCAGCGTGTGGTTGAAGTTCCGGTTCAGCCCCCGCGTCTGCTGTACCGCCTCCCTCACCCACCGCCCACCCGGGGCCCGCACCCAGTCCGACGAGCTCCGCATGACCACGCCCAGTCCGCAGTACGCCCAGAATCTGCTCCGGCTCTGGAACCGGTATGGCGTCACCACCACCGGCAGCAGCTCCGCCGTCCGGATCGGACCCAGACCCGGGCATGTCTTGAGCACATGCCACTCTCGATGCCGGCGTGCTTCCGCCAGCAACGCCTTCTCGGCCTTCGCCCTCAACGCCATGAGTGCGTCGTGCTCCTCGTACAGCAACCCGGCCGTCGCCCTGCTCGCTTCCGGCAGCCTGGCCAACCACTCCTCCCGCTCGCGCTTCAAGTAGACCGAGCGTCCCGCGCCGCAGGCCACTCCTCTCGAGCGCAGCACGCTCTTGAGCCGGTTCTTCACCCGCACGGTGTCGCCGACCAGGAAGCCGTAGCCCTTCGCCCGTTCCCCCAGCCGCCTGAACTGGCCCCGGTTCTTGTAGACCGTCGTCTCCAGTGATCCGATCCGCAGCTTCTCCGCCAGGGCAAAGGCGTCCAGCTTGTCGGTCTTCGGGCCTCGGCTCTTTCCGACCCCCGCCACCGTCAGCTCCTCCACGTGCGGCTTCAGCACCTCGTATAGCCACCCCGACAGCGTCCCTTCCTCCAGGCACAAGTGCCGGTTCCGCGGAATCCCTCGCAGCACCTCGATCAGCGCCGCAGCGTTCGTCTCCACCACCTGCGAGCCCAAACGCTTTCCGCTGGGTCCTACAATCCCCAGCGTGCAGCTCGACGCGTGTGCGTCGAGTCCGATATATCTCTCCATGGGCATCCTCCTCCTGGGTGGGTGGGTTGCTTCCTTGCGCCAACAATGATGAAAGCGCACCCGCTCCCCGTGGAGAACGCCTCTTCGTCTTCGGCCTGCTTCGCTGCTGATCGGTACCGGTAGCGGACGCCATGCCCCTATGATGCCTTTGTTCCTTCCTCCTGTCGATAGTTGTATCGCCATTCAGTTTACTTGAGGTGCACATGAAGGTGTGTCTGGAGCAGCCCTTTGAAGTTCGCCAGCCGGACCTTGGCCAGGCCCAGAGGCCCTCGATGCCGTTGATACGAACGGTGCCCTTGGTGAACTCGTCGTGGGCATGATCACCCAGACGAGCACGGCTGTCCCCAGGATCCTCCTCGTCGCCTACAGGGGCGCGGGTGGGCGTACGGCTCGCGTACGCCTGCCGTCATCAGACTAGTGACAACCTTGGTCAGGCGGTCACCCTCCAGAACAACCCGAGAGCTCCGAGTGTGCGGTCCAACTCTCGAACGCCTCGCCTGCGGTCGGCAGCTCGACCTCGATTGATTGACCAACTGCGACGTCTGTCCGCTCCGTCGGGCCCAGCTCGGTGCCAGAGGACAGGTGGACCTCGACTCGGACGGCACAAAGCGTCGATCGGGTCGTGTTTTCCAAGCTGCCCATGAAGGCGTTGGACACGGGGTCGAACGTCAAGACCAGCCGCGCACCGCGTCGCGTCCCACGTGTCACCGCGAGCGATGTACTCGCCGGACTCCTCACCCTCACCCTCACCCTCACCCTCACCCTCACCTTCTCCGCCTTCGTCGTGCTCGCCGCCTTCTCTCGCTTCTCCTCCCATGCCGTGCTCGCCGCCCCCGTCGGACTCCACGGCGTTGCCGCCGACCTCGGCGCTGGCGCTCTCGGCCTGCGCATGCTCATCCACCGACGCGGCCAGGCCGGACTCGCTCGACTCACCGGTGTTCGAATCCGCCTCGCTCGCACACGCGGCCAAGCCACATGAAACGATCAAAGCGGTCACAGTCGCGAGCAGCCGGTTCTTGGAATCATCCATCATCCGAAGTCTCCGTTTGTACAGTGGTGGTACCCGCCCACAGATCGCCCCAACTTCCCCTCCGCTTCGCTCCACACCCCTCATTCCCTATTTCACCTGTCCCCGCAGGATCCGGGTTCAAACCCTCTCCCCTCAGGCTGACAGCCGACTGAAGCGTCCCCCTCGATCCTCCCCGACCGAAGAGCAGGGGGTCCGTTCGACCTTGCAGAGTTAAGCCGCTTCGCTAGGGGTGCCTAGGCACAACAAAGCCTCGGCGTCCGGGGCGGGCCATCACGGCGAGGGATGTCCAGAGCGTCAACAATAGGCGGATATCGTGGTGCGGGCCTCCGGCCGTGGGGTCGAGCGCAGGTCGGGACCTATTCGTAGTGCAGGGCGTTGACGGGATCGAGGCGTGAAGCCCGATAGGCGGGAACGATCCCGAAGATGATTCCCGTCACCAGGGCCATGCCCAGAGCGACGATGACCGCCCACACGGGCACGGCGGCAGGCACGGGCGTCGATGCCGCCAGGGCCTTGGCGGCGACGGTGCCGAGTGCCATGCCGGTCGCTCCTCCCACCAAGGTGAGAACCGCCGACTCCACCAGGAACTGCCAGAGGATCTCCTGGCGGGTGGCTCCCACCGCCTTGCGGATGCCGATCTCGCGGGTCCGCTCCGTGACGGAGATCATCATGATGCCGATGACGCCGATGCCGCCGACGAGCAGCCCCACCGACGAGAGGGCGAGCATGATGAGGAAGAAGATGCCGGTGAACTTGTTGAACGCGTCAAGGAGCTGATCGGAGCGGATGACCGCAAAGTTGTTCTCTTCCCTCGGCCGCAGCCCTCGCAGGGAGCGCATCGTGCCGATCACCCCGTCGATCACGTCCGCTTGATGGGTGGAGTCACGGGGCACGATCCAGATGCCCGCCTGCCAGCTGGAGGCCTTCAACCTCTTCATCGCGGAGCTGTACGGGAAGATGGCCCAGTGCTGGACGGCGGCACTGAAGATGTTCTCCTCGTTTTGGAAGACGCCTAAGACCCGGAAAGCCTCGCTCACACCGCGGTTGCCTGCGGTCACCCGAATCTTGCGGCCGATCGGATCGAGGTCCCCGAAGAGCTCCTTCGACAACGGCACAGAGAGGATGACGAGGGGGCGGGACTGGCGCACCTCCTCGGGCGTGAAGTCGCGACCTGCGATGAAGCGCCCCGGTGTGTAGGCGGGCCAACCGGCGTTGTAGCCGGAGGACTGCACGCCGTTCACTCGACGGCCCTCCACCGACATCGTGGCGCTGAAGCTAAAGTTGTACAGCGCCACTTCGACATCGGGAAGCCGCGCGATCCGCTCGGCTTCTTCCGGCTCGATGCGGGGCTTGTTCCACCACGGGGGGCGGCCGCTGTTGCCCAAGATCCGCACGTTGGTGAAGTCGAAGCGGGTCACCGAGAAATTGTCCGGACCGGCCGTCTCGAAGCCCACGAGAATGGACTCCCGGACGCCGGTGACCATGGCGGCGATCATCATGACGACTCCGACGCCGATCGCGACCCCGAGAATGGTCAGGCCGGAGCGGATCTTGTTGGCCCGGATCGAGTCCAGCGCGATCGAAACGCCCTCGTCAAGGGTGTGCAGGCGGCTCATGTCACTCGTATCTCAGCGCGTCGACGGGGTTGAGCTTGGAGGCACGCGACGCTGGATAGACCCCGGAGACGATCCCCACGATCACGCCGAGAGATACACCCAGGGCGATCCACTTGGGGTCCGCGGCTGCAGGGAGCGGGGAGAAGGTGGCCACCAGATAGGTGAGCCCGACCCCGACCCCCACCCCCACCAGGGCCCCGACACCTGACAGCGTGACCGACTCGATGAGCACCTGGCTGAGGATATCTCGCCGTCGGGCACCGACGGCTTTCCTCACGCCGATCTCCCGGGTGCGTTCCATCACCGACACCAGCATGATGTTCATGATCACGATCCCGCCGACCACGAGGGAGATCGCCACGAGGCCGGGCAGCGCCAAGAAGAGCACCTGCGAGATCCTGTTCCAGAAGCTGAGCGTCTCGTCGGCGGTCTCGACGGAGAAGTTGTCCTCCTCGGCGGGCCGCAGGCGCCTTCGGGCGCGCATGATGCCTTCGATCTCCCCCTGGAGATCCCGAACGTCTGCCGGATCCAGGGACTGGGCAACAATCTGGTCGACGATCCCGCGTGGATTGGTCACGGCCCGGATCGGAGAGAGCGCGGGCGCGAGCACGAGGTTGTCGAGGGAGATGCCGAAGAGGCTGCCCTGCTCCTCGAGGACACCGACGACTCGATAGGGGAACCCCCGTATGCGCACCCGGCGGCCGATCGGATCCAGGCTTCCGAAGAGGAGCTCCGCGGTGTCGACGCCCAGGATCACCACTGCGCTCCCGCGCTCGGCCTCCCGCGGGGAGAAGGGACGTCCGTTCTCGACTTGGTAGTCCCGGATGCCCAAGATCTCCGGCGAGACGCCGGATATGCGGACGTTCTCCACCCTTCGGCCGTTGTCGGCGGCGACTTCACCGCCGGTTTCGCTCTCCGCCCCCACCCGAGCCGGCACCGTGATCTGCTCCTGAACGGCCCTCCAGTCCTCGTAGGTCAGGCGCGGCCTGCGGCCGCGCTCCCGTCGGCTGATGTCGTTGGAGTTGGGCCCGTCGGGGACCCTGCGGAGGATCACCGTGTTCACGCCGAACACGACAGAGGAGAGGTCTTCGCGGATATAGCGGTCCATGCCCTCGACCACGCTCACGACGACGATCAGGAACATGACGCCCACGATGACGCCCAGAAGGCTGAAGAAGCTCTTCAGCTTCTCCGTCCGGATCTGGTAGAGCGCGAGCCTTATTCCTTCGGCGAACTGCATGAGGCCTGCCTCGACGGTGGGTGTCCCGCGTGTCGGGCACGGAACACTAGTTGGAATCGCCTCCCCGGCCGGATTCCATCTCGCGGACGTCGTCATCGTTCGAGAGTTGACGGATCTCCTGATACGGACCCGCAACGATGGTATCGCCCACGTTGAGGCCGGTCAGAACCTCGAAGTGCTCCTGTCCCGTGATTCCGATCTCCACGGGCGTGAATGTGACCTTGCCGTCCACCACGACGAAGACGCCTTCGACGTCGGTCTCACCGGCGCGCCCCACGGGGCCGGCGAGCCCGTCATCGACGCGGAACTCGTCGTCTTCCTCTGGAGCGGGGTCGTCGTCCTGCTCCCCCTCGTCTTCGGCTCTCACGGTGAGGGCGATGATCGGCACCGAGATGACGTTGGCCCTCGTGGCCGTCACGATGTCCGCCGTGGCGGAGAGATCGGGGCGGACGCCGCCCGGAGGGTCGTCCATCGTGACGACAACCTCGAAGTCAATGGCCGCGCTCTGTCCCGTACCTGCGGTCGAGGCCGGCGGGCGGATCGCGCTATTCCCGATTTCCGTCACGTTCCCGCTGAAGAGCCGGTCCGGGAACGCGTCGAGCTCGAGCACCGTACTGTCGCCGATCTCGAGGTAGGGGATATCGGTCTCGTCCACCTCGACGACCGCCTCGACGCGGGACAGCTCGCTGATCGTGAGCACCAGGCTCCCCGGGTTGTTCATCGTCCCGACGATGACCGTCTCGCCCTCCTCGACGTTCAGGCGCGTGACCTTCCCGGAGATGGGGGCCGTGAAGACCGTCTTGCTGAGCAGCTCCCTCGACTCTTCGAGTGAGGCCTCGGCCTCCGCCACGGCGAACTGCAGCGACTCGAGCTGTCGTGCGGCCAGCTCAAGCTCCGTGGCGGCGTCGTCGAGCTGCTGGCGCGCCACCAGGACCGAGTCGGTCTCAAAGAGGCTCTGGAGCCGCTCGTGGTCTCTCCTCGCGCGTTCGAGCGCGGCCTCCTGTTGCCGCTGCCGGGCCTGGGCCTGGTTGAGTGCCGCCCTTGCCCTCGAGACCGCCGCCTGGAACTGCGTGGGGTCTAGGCGCAGCAGCAGCTCGCCGGCCTCCACGTCGTCGCCCTCTTCGACCATGAGCGTCCGCACCCTTGCCGAGACGTCGGAGCTGATGTCGACCACCCGGCCCGCACGTATGTTGCCGCTGGCGGTCACAGTCTCGACGAGGTCCCTGCGGATCACCTCCTCGAGGCGGACCTCGACGCCCCTGTCTCGGCGCCGCGCGACGGCAAGGGCGGCAACGGATCCGAGGACCACGACGATGGCCAGACCGATCAGGAACTTTCGATTAGTGGTCATGGACCCCTCGATACCTCACTGTGTGCGGAGCGACGTCCCGATCGCGGCTTCCAGCGCGGCCAGGGAGTCGTGGTACGCGAAGATGGCGGCGATCTGCTCGCGGTCGGCCTCGACCTTCAAGGTCTCCGCCTCGAGAAGCTCCAGGAAGTCCGCAAGCCCCACGCTGAAGCGCGCGCGCGCGAGCCTGAGCTGCTCGTCGGCCACTATCTGGTTCTGCTCCTCGATCAGGGCGGCACGATAGGCAGCGCGAAGTGTCGCCAAGGTTACCGTGACGCTCGCCCGAAGCGCCAATTCCTCCTCCCGGAGGTTGTAGTCGAGATCTTCAAGTTGAACTCTGGCCGCCACGACCTCCCGATGGCGGCTCAGGCCCTGGAAGAGCGGCAGGCTGATGGTCATCGACGCCGAGGCGGGATTGTTCGTGAAGTCGAAGGGGAAGCTCCGGTTCCGCTCCTCGATCACCCGCGCCATGTCGTTGGTGAAGGCCAGCGACGAGCAGTCCTGGGGCGGCAGCGGATCGGCGAGGCGCAGGAATAGATCGTTCGTGAACAGACAGCTGTTGACCGAGCCTTGCGCCTGGGCCTCCGCCCGCTGGATCTCGAAGTCCGTGTTCGACGCCTGCCGTGTGAACCCGCTGAGCCCGGCGGACAGGCTGAACGTCGGCAGATACGTGCTCTTGGCCATCTTGACGCCGTAGCTGCTGGCCGACCGGCTTGCCCGGAGCGACCGCAGGGTCGGGTTGCTCTCCACAGCGAGGCCGTACAGCTCGCCGACGCTCCACGCGGGCTCCGAGAGCACGAACGGAGTCGTGGGCGCGAAGGGGCTTTCGAGATCCACGCCCATCCGCTGGAGCAGCACGATGCGAGCCGTCTCGAGAGCGTTCGTCGTCCGAAGCACCGTGACCTCCGCCCGTCCGAGCGCCACCTCGGCTTGAGCGATGTCCACGGCGGTCGCGGTCCCCACCTGCAGCTGAGCCTCGGCGAGCCTCAGATTGAAGCGCGCGCGCTCTCGCTGCTGCTCGGAGACACGGACCTCCTCCGTCTGCCGCAACACGTCGATGTAATTCTGTGTCACTTCGGAGATGAGCGTGGCCTCGGCCGCCGACACTTGGGCGCGCACCGAGCGCCGGTCCGCCTTGGCCTGCCCGGGCGCGAGCAGTCTCGCGCCGTCGATCGTGTAGTCGACTCTCAGCCCGTAGCGGGAGAAGGCGAACGACGGCTGGTTGGCGAAGCCCAGCTGCTCGGCGGTCAGGCTTCCAAAGACCTGCTCGCCGGCGCCTTGCCAGGAGAATCCGAAGTTCGTGGAGGCCGACGGGACGAGGGCTCCGTAGGCTGAGCGCACCGCCCAGTCCGCCGCCACCTCGTCGTTGCGCACAGCCCGGAAGCCGGGGTTGTTGGAGCGTGCGATCTCTATGGCCTCTTCCAGGCTGAGGGTCACCGGCACGATCTCTTGCGCAGCTGCTGCACTTGGTGATAGGAGCACCGCGGCCAGAGCCACCTGGCCAAGGAACGATTGGCTCAGCACGGCAAGCCTCCGGATGAGTGGACGGTGTCGAGGTGCGTCATAAGCTTCGTCGGGGGATCCCGGACGGATCGCCAAGAAGAACGCGCGGGCTCGTTCCAGACTACGTCTACTCGGATGTGCCGGTTTCATAAGGTTCGCAAGAGGTGAACGGGTTCGGGCCGGCGCACCTGGTGTACGGCTCGACCGGCGAGGCCCTTCATGAGCCTTGGACCGCCCCCCCCCCGCGCCGGGCCGCTTCACTCTGGATCTCAAGCGGGCCGCTTCAGCTCGGTGGGTCTCGCCGGAGGGCCGCGTATCCGTCTCCGGCAATCTCCACCCGGAGCACCCGATTCTGACTGTCCACCCAGATCTCGTGGACGGTCCCGTCCAGCACCAGCTGGAGCCGCTGCGCCTGGAGGGTCCGGTCTCCGATCGTCAGGGGCTCCACCGACTCCATCCGCAACACTCCCCGAGCTTGGCTGCCGGGCCGGGGACGAATGATCGATACCTGGAGTGCTCCAGGCCTCTGGTAGGGCGCGAGGAAGAAGTAGTGATGGGCGAGCAGGTGATCGAGTAGCACAGTGGGGGTTCGCCGCAGGGGTCGGCGGTATACGCGCTCCTCGACCCCTTCCTCGGATGTCGTCTCCGCTACGAGCCGATCGCCCCGCCGCCGCAGGAGCACCTGCAGCGCTCCGGGTCCCGACACCCTCGCCTGGTAGGCGTCGAGCGACATTCCGATTCCGACCGTGCCCAGCGCGGACTGAATCGTCTGCTCACGGCCTTCCCGGTTGAGCTCGAGGCTTCCCTGGGCGATGACCTGCGCGTTTTCTCCGAGTCCGGAGCGGCCGATGCGGAAGGTCTCCGTTCCGACGGTCCGGCCGCGGATGCTCACCACGAACGAGCCCTCGTCGAGCAGGACCGCTTGCGCGGACAAGGGCGCGGAGAAGAGGGGGGACCCCGCGAGCAGGAGAATCGCCGAGAGCACACGCATGCCTCGCACTACACCGGGTCCGCGCACGCGGTTCGGATGCGGCGCCTCGGGGCTCCACCGTGCATCGGTTTCGGGAGCGCGTCCTCGGAGCGCATCCTCGGAGCGACGGTCTGCCACTCGAGGACGGCCTCCCTGTCCCTCCGCCCGGCTAGCGGTACCGGCCCGGTGCTGTGAAGCGGTCGTGGAAAGGCGGCGCCACCGCGATGCCCGGGCGAGCCCAACGAGCTCGGCCTACGCGGCTCCCGGGCGGGCGTGCTGGCCCCCAGAGGGACGTCGAATCCGCAGGGGTCGAGCGCATCTGCGGGGAGGATGAGGCGGCATCCGCCCTCGAGCAGCACGCGAACCTCCGGCCGCCATCGGTGGTTCAACTCCTATGAGCGTTCCGAACCAGCCCTCGGCTCCATTGCCTTCCTCCGGTCCCTGGCTCGCGTTCACGCGGATCGGTCCGTGGCTCGGTGTTCTCGGCCTCGTCGCCTGGACTCGCTGGCCCTGGGTGGGCTGGCTGGCGTTCTCCAGCGCCGCATCGCTCTCCGCGTTCGCCGCCCGACCGAGGCGGGGAGTGGCTCACTACGTCGCAGGCCTAGTCGTCCTCGGCGGCGTCGTGGCCGGCTTCTACGGCCATCAGGTGAGCCGGCGAGTGTCGCTGGACTTCGACGCCTACTGGGAGGGACGCAACGCCCGGGCCGAGGCCGCGCTCGGGAGGAGGCTGGAGCGCATGCTGGAGAGCGGCGCGGTCGCGGTCGCGCGCATCGGAGATCTCTCGGTGAGCGGGACGGAGACCACGCTGCTCGAGGGCCTTCGGGCGGTGCGGGGCCGAACCGGAATGGCTGCGGCCGCGATCTACGCACCCAGCGGCGACTTCCTGGTCTGGGACGGTACCCACCGCGGGGCCGTGCCTCCGGAGCTCCGGGACGGGACCGTGCGCTACCTCTACCGCGACCGTCCGCTGTTCAGCTACCTGTACTTCACCGCTTCGATTCCGGGGGGCGGAACGGCGATGGCGGCGGCTCTGATCAAGGCCAACCTGCCCAGGAATCTCGAGTCCGATCCGGGCGACTTCGTCACCTCCTTCCGAGAGAGATTCGGTGAGGATCTCCGGATCCTCCGCGCCGACCGGGCAAGCGAGGACGACGTGCTCGACCTCCCCTGGGACGGTGCGCCGCTGCTCAGCGTTTCCATCGTCCGCCCGACCCAGGAGCAGAGGCTGCGTGACGTCCGCACCTTCTGGTCGAGGCTCGTTGGGGGCCTGGCGGTCGTCGCATGGCTGCTCCTCGCCATCACGGCGGGGGTGGAGAGGGGAGATCGGGCGGCGGCGGCCCTCACGCCCCTCGGCCTGGGGTTCCTGATCCCCGTGGGTGCGACGATGGGGTCGCTCCTCCCCATCTTCACCGCGGCCGACTTCATCCTTCCAGGGCCTCTGCCCGTGACCTTCGAGCGCGTGCTTCTCATCACGGTCGCCGTCGCGGTCGTGGCGGCCGCCCACGTGCCTCCTGCCGCCCGTCGCGGGCCGGCCGCCACGGGGCTGGCGGTGCTTGTCGCGTTCCCGCTCGCTTCGGTCCTGCTGGTGCGCGGGGCGGGAGCCGCCCTCCTGTCGGGAGGGGAGGGGAAGTGGATCGCCTACCAGCTCGGCCTCGCGCTCGTGCTCACCCTCTTGTGCCTCGGCGCCTTCCGGCTCGGCGAGCGGGCCAAGCGGCTTCCTCGCGCGGCGATCCCCCTCCTTGCCGCGCTGGCGCTTGCCTTGGGCCTCGCGGCGCTGGGCGCGGCGTGGACGAGGGTGGAGGGCACCCTAAGCCCCATGGTCGCGGCCGCATGGATCCTTCCCGCCGCGCTGGCCGCGTACGGGCTCTCGGGTTTGCGGGGATGGCGCAGGATCTGGATGGCGTGGGGCTCGGCGGCCGTGCTCGGAGCCTCGGCGGCTGTCGTGGTCGCATGGAGCGCACGTGTGGAGTCTCGGATGGACTCTGCCGAGCTTCAGCTCAGCCGCCTCGGGACTCCGCCCGACCCGTATCTCGAGTATGTCCTGCACCGGTTCGCCGACGCGGCCGATTCCCTCGACGCCGGAGAGGCCGATCCTCCGGAGCTCGTCTACGAGAGCTGGGTGAGCAGCGGCCTCGCCGAAGAAGGTTCGGGAGTGTGGCTCACGCTGTGGAGCCCGGAGGGGCTCCCGGAGTTCGAGATCGCGACCGGCGTGGAGGGGGGCCGCCCGGGACGGGCCGACGCCTTCTTGGACCAGGCTCGCCAGGGCGAGCCGCCGTTCGTTCGCCGCTTCGCGTCGGCGGACGCCAATTACATGGTGCAGGTGCCGCTGAGCGGCGACCGCGTGCTGACCGGTGTGGTTCCGGCGCGCCGAGAGCTGCCCAGCACGACTCCGTTCGGGCCGGTCTTCGGCGGGCTGACCGCGCCGACCGAGAGCCCACTCACCCTGGTGCCCATCCTTGAGGGAGACGAGGCCGGCCCCACGAACCAGGTGGCCTGGGTGCGCACGGCCGACGGCTGGGAAGCGCGGCAGAGCATTCCCTATCCGGACGGGGGATTCGACGCGCAGTACGCGGTCGACCTGCCCGGGCCGCTGCTGGCGGCCGCACGCGGAGGCCTGCTGATCCTGGTTGACGTCGCCATCATCCTCGTGCTTTGGACGCTCGGACAGTTCGTTCTCGTGGGCCGGCGGCCGGCGGTGCGTAGCTGGAAGCTCCCGTTCGCCTCCTTCCGGACTCGGGTGACCTTGGCGCTCTTCGCCTTCTTCGTGCTCTCTGCGGCGCTCTTCGGGAGCCTGGCGTTCCGGACGCTCTCGGACGCAACCGTCCGGGCGGCCGCGGCCATCGCCTCCCGCATCGCCGCTGATGCCGCGGCCTTCTACTACGAAGCGGGCCGCTCGATGACGCTCTTGTCGAGCCGTGTCGGGGCTGACCTGCTCGAGTACCGGGGGGGGGAGCTCCGAGGCGGGTCGGTCGACGACGCCGTGGAGATGGGTCTGTACGACGGATGGATCCCTTACGAGGTGAACCAGCAGCTCGAGAGTCGCGAGGAGCTCCTCGAAACGGCCCTGGGGACCCTCGGCCGACGGCAGTACCTGATGGCGTTCCGGCGACTGCCGGACGGAGACGTGGTGGCGACGCAGGTGCCGCTGCAGGCCGGTGCCACTGCGTTGCGGCAGAGGGAGGTCGCCGAGCTGGTCGCCTTCGTGGTCCTGCTGGGCGCCGGACTCTCGCTCGGTCTCGCCCTCCTCACGGGGCGGACCCTCACCTCTCCGATCCGCACGCTTCAGGTCGCGTCGGAGAGAGTCGGTGGCGGCAACTTGGCGGTGCAGCTCCCGGAGGCGCGCGCCGACGAGTTCGGGGCGGTCTTCCGGGCCTTCAACCGGATGGTCCTCCGCATCAGCCGGGCCCGTCACGATCTGGTTCGCACGACCCGTCGGACCCAGGCCATCGTCGACGAGGCGGCCACCGGCGTCGTCGCGCTCGACCCGTCGGGCAACGTCGCTCTCGTCAACCCGCGCGCCCAGGACGTTCTCGGAGGACAGGTCGAGGTCGGTACGCCGCTCCCCCAGCTGGAGGGCACCCGCGCCGAGCTTGTGGAGTGGATGGAAGAGTGTCTTCGGGACGGCCTTCGCGAGGCGAGCGCCGAGTTCCAGGTCGGTGAGCGCCGCATACGACTGCGCTCGCGCGAGATCTCGCGGCAGGGGCGGGGCGGTGTGGTGCTCTCCATCGAAGACGTAACGGATGAGCTTCGCACGGAGCGCATCTTGGCCTGGGGTGAGATGGCCCGGCAGGTCGCCCACGAAGTCAAGAATCCGCTCACGCCGATCAAGCTGAGCGTCCAGCATATCCGCCGCGCCTGGCAGGATCAGAGGGGGGACTTCGAGCCGATCTTGGATCGCAACGTCGGAGCGATCCTGAGCGAGATCGATCGGCTTGCCGAGATCGCCAGCGGCTTCTCGCGCTTCGGAGCGCCGGCGGCGGCCGGTGAGATCCACTTGGAGCCCGTCGATGTCGGCTCCGTGGCGCAGGAGGTTCTCACCCTCTACCGGGTGGGTGAGGAGGGCCGCGTGAGCTTCGAGGCCAACGTGCCGGACGACCTTCCGCCCGTGAGCGCGCGGCCGACGGAGTTCAAGGAGGTCCTCCTCAACTTGTTGGAGAACGCGCGGGTCGCGATCGAGGGTGCCGGCCGCGTCGTCATCGAAGCTGTCTCGCTGCCGGGCGCAGTGGAAGTCCGGGTACGGGACGACGGAACGGGCATCCCGCCCGATGTGCTCGGCCGGATCTTCGAGCCGCACTTCAGCACCCGCTCGGCCGGCACGGGGCTCGGCCTCGCCATCGTTCAGAAGCTGGTCGGGTCGTGGGGCGGCACAGTGACGGCCGAGAGCGGTCGGGGCGAGGGCACCGTCATCCGCATGCAGCTGAGACCCTGGGAGGATGCCGATGCCCAGCCTGGCGACGGAGCGGAGGATGCGGCACTTTAAAACTCGCCTTCAAGAAGCGCACCTGGCTGATCTCGGAGCATCATGAGGGACTCTGTCGCAGGGCCGAGGGGGATTCGGATGCCGACGCCCTCAAGGATGACCGCTCCACCATCCAGCAGCCGTCAACTCGGCGAATGGCTCCGGAGGCAGAGCGAGTTCCTCTCGTGTTACTGGTTCGACGCGGTGTGCCATCGCGCGAGTCCGGAGCCGGAGATGGAGCCGGTCCTGAGGCGCTTCTTCGAGATCTTGGCTGCAATGATCTCCGAGGCCGTCGGTCGCGATCGGGCGGGCGTGGCCCCGCTCTGGAGGGAGGCGGCGGAGCTCTATGGGTCGTTGGGGGCGCAGCGGGGATTGGCGGCGGGCGAGATCGTCGAGGAGTTCCAGGTCTTGAGGGAGGCTGTGATTCGCCTGCTCTTCCACGCGCCGCCCCCCCGCTCGGGTGCCGCGTTCTCTCTCGCAGACGCCCTCCGCCTCAACCGCTTCCTAGACGCCGGCGTCACGCACGCGAGCGTCGGGCACACCGACGCCCTCTTCTTCGCCCTCTTCCAGGGGAGCGGCGTTCCCAGGGTGCCGACGGCCGAGCTGGTGGCGGACGTGGAGGCACAGCTCCGGGCCCTGAAGGAGGAGCTGTCCCACACGCGTCACTGATCCCTTCTTGAGCGTGACGTCGCCCCTACATCACGCCGAGGCGGGCTCGGCGGCGGAGCCGGACGTGAGTGACATGCCCCCCGAGGAGTTCCGGCGTTACGGACACGAGGTGGTCGACTGGATCGCGGACTATCTGAGCGACGTCGGAAACTATCCGGTAACGCCGTCCGTCGCTCCTGGCGAGGTGCGCGCGGACCTTCCGGCCTCGGCGCCCGCGGCGGGCGAGCCGTTCGCGGACATCTTGAGGGACTTCGACTCGAAGGTCGTGCCGGGCCTCACCCACTGGAATCACCCGGCCTTCTTCGCGTGGTTCGCGGTCACCGGGTCGGGGCCCGGAATCCTGGGAGAGATGCTCTCGGCGGCCTTGAACGTCAACGCCATGGTGTGGCTCAGCTCGCCGGCGGGCACGGAGCTCGAGGAAGTCACGCTCGACTGGGTGAGAGAGCTTGTTGGCCTTCCGCAAGCCTTCCGCGGTGCGATCAACGACACCGCATCGACAAGCTCGCTGTACGCGCTGTCGGCGGCACGCGAGGCCTGCGTTCCCGAGGCCCGCGAGCAGGGCCTGTTCGGGGCGCCCATCAGCCGTATCTACGTATCCGAAGAAGCGCACTCGTCGATCGACAAGGCGGCCATCACCCTCGGATTCGGACTCGAAGGCGTGCGGCGCATCAAGGCCGACGGCGAGTTCCGGATGGACCGGGCGGTGCTCCGGAGCGCCCTCGAGGAAGACCGGAGCGCGAAGGTCCGCCCTGCGGCCGTGGTGGCCACGCTGGGCACCACCTCCACGGGCAGCATGGACCCGGTCGACGAGCTGGCGGACATCGCCGAGGAGTACGGCGCGTGGCTGCACGTGGACGCGGCCTACGCGGGACCCGCCGCCGTCGTTCCCGAGCTCCGCCCGCTCTTCTCCGGCTGGGAGCGCGCCGACTCCATCGTCATCAATCCCCACAAATGGCTCTTCACACCCATCGACTGCTCGATCCTGTACTGCCGGCGGCCCGATCAGCTACGCAAGGCCTTCAGCATCACGCCGGAGTACTTGAGGACCGGCGAGGCCGAGGGCGGCACCAACCTCATGGACTACGGCCTCGCCCTGGGGCGCAGGCTGAGGGCGCTGAAGCTCTGGTTCGTGCTTCGGTACTTCGGGGGCGACGGCATCGTCGAGCGGATCCGAGCTCACTGCCGGCTCGCGTCGATCTTCGCCGATCTCGTGGACGAAGACCCCGGTTGGGAACGGGTGGCGCCGACTCTCTTCAGCACGGTGGTGTTCCGGCATGTACCGCCCGGCGTGGGGACGTCCGGGTCCGGGCCGCGGGATGAAGCGGGTTCGCCCCAAGCGGGACCGCTCCAGGACCGGCTCAACCTCGCGATCCTCGATCGAGTGAACGCGAGTGGTCGGGCGTTCCTCTCGCACACCCGGCTCGACGGACGTGTGGCGCTGCGGCTGGCGGTCGGAAACCTGCGGACCCGAGAGGAGCACGTGCGCCGGGCGTGGGAGCTGCTGAACGCTGCGGCCCGCGAGGAGCGGGAGGACTGAAGGCCGGAACCAGCGCGGCTCGCACTCATCGGAGGCCCGTCGCGAGGACGGCGTCCCCGTCGACGCGCGGCGCGATCAGGGTCCTGAGGTCGGTGGTGTGCCTCTCCCTGATGACGCAGACGTCCTCCCGGGTGCCCGAAGCCGCCGGAGTTCCGCCGCTGTGGCGGAGGGGTCGTCTGGCAATCCCCTCAACAAAGACACCAACAATTGCACCGGTCCCAATTGCCTGGACAAGTGGGCGTCTCTGGGCCCTTCTCCTCGCCAATCTACTGTCCAGAGACCTACCGACAGACGTTCATCGACCCGTACGCGAAGGTGGGCATTTGCGAAGCTCTATGACCGCAAGACCCCGATCACCGCGGCGGACCCTCTTGAACGAGGAGTGATCCCGTTTTCGGCGAGCATGAGATCCCGCTACGGCGCGTGCTCACCGACCGGGCACAGAGTACTGCGGCGACCCGGAGCGCCACGAGCGGGCGCTCTGCCTGACCATCGAGGACATCGACCACACGCGCACGAAGACCAAGAGGCCGCAGAGGAACGGCGTCTGCGAGCGCTTCCACAACACCATGCTTCAACGAGTTCTACAGGGTGGCCTTCAGGCCCCACCGGCGGATGGCGTTGCCCAAGAGAGCCGCTGTGTAATAGTCCGGCATTTGCCTAAGCTCCATGTGGATCGCGGAGAACCACCAGCCTTCAGCCCGCAGCAGTACTGGACGTGGACACGGCACATGACTGCCCCGCCGCTGACCCTGTGGAGCGGTGGAGGGGCGGGGCTGCAGCACCCCTGACGAAAGCCTATGGCTGAGATCTCGAAGACCGACTACACGCCAGGTCAGGACAACATCCAGTTCCTCGGCCTCGACGTCCACAATCCGGTCTTCATCGTCTCCAGCCTCACCATCATCGTATTCGCCGCCGCCGTGCTGGCCTTCCAGGCTCGTGCGACGGCTGTCTTCGGGGGGTTGCGAGCATGGCTCATGACGACCTTCGACTGGGTGTTCATGGGCGCGGCCAACCTCTTTGTGCTCTTCTGCCTGTTGCTGATGGTGACGCCGCTCGGCCGCGTTCGCCTGGGCGGCGCGGATGCCAGGCCAGACTACTCCCGACCGGCCTGGTTCGCCATGCTGTTCGCCGCCGGGATCGGTATCGGCCTGATGTTCTTCGGGGTGTCGGAGCCTGTGGAACATTTCCTGCGACCGCCGCTCGGCCTCGAGCCGACCGGCACGGCGGCAGTGCGTCTCGGCATGGCTGGTGCCCTCTACCACTGGGGAATCCATGGGTGGGCCATATACGCCGTGGTGGCGGTGTCGATTGCCTTCGCGTCGTACAACCTTGGCCTGCCGCTGACGCTGCGGTCGACGTTCTATCCGCTCATGGGGAACGCTGTTTGGGGCCGGTTCGGTCACGCCATCGACATCCTCGCCGTCTTCGCCACGCTCTTCGGGCTGGCCGCGTCGCTCGGCCTGGGTGCGGAACAGGCGGCAGCGGGGCTGGGCCTCCTGTTGGACGTGCCAGCGACCGACGCTACCCAGGTGCTGCTGATCGTCGGGGTCACCGGCATGGCGCTGGCATCGGTTGTGAGCGGAATGGAGAAGGGAATCAAGCGGCTGAGCGAGGCCAACTTGCTGCTCGCCCTGCTGCTACTGACGTTCGTGATTGTGCTCGGGCCGACGCTCCACATCGCCACCGGGGCTGTGGCAAGCCTCGGCCAATATCTCGTGGTCCTTGGACCGCTCAGCAACTGGGTGGGCCGAGAGGACCTCGGCTTCATGCACGACTGGACCATCTTCTTCTGGGCCTGGTGGATCTCATGGTCTCCCTTCGTCGGTCTGTTCATCGCCCGGGTTTCGCGTGGCCGCACGGTGCGCGAGCTGATTGCCTGCATGCTGACCGTCCCGACGCTGCTTATCGCGATCTGGATGAACGCCTTCAGTGGGACTGCGTTGTTACAGTATGTCGACCGCGGTCATCCCGACGTGATTGCGGCGGTACAGGCGCAGCGGCCGGAGATCGCCCTGTTCGCGCTGCTGGAGACTCTGCCGCTTGCGAGCGTCACGTCGTCCATCGGCCTCGTGCTATTGGTGGTGTTCTTCGTCACCTCCTCCGACTCGGGATCGCTGGTCATCGACACCATCACGGCCGGTGGCACGCTGGAGGCGCCGGTTGCCCAACGCGTGTTCTGGTGCGTCTTCGAGGGGCTGGTCGCCATTGTGCTGCTGCTCGGAGGCGGCCTCGTGGCCGCGCAGGCGGCCACCCTCTCCGTCGGCCTGCCCTTCGCACTGGTGTTGATCATAATGTGCTACAGCACCTGGAGGGGCCTGCGCGCGAGCACAGCGGGCAGGGCTCAATAGCCCGCCATGTGCGCGTCCTTGCTTGTCGGCGACACGTATGGAATGGCTTTGATGATCCTCGCCTGCCCCCGTGTGACGTTCGTCTGGAGGGGCCCCTCAGGAGGGAGAGAGGGGCTACTGCCCGATACGTGCTCGGTGTCCAGGATTGGTCTGCAAGCGGGAGAGGTGGGAGAACAATGAACGGAGATCCAATCGTCGCGCACCGCATCTCCTGTAAGCAGCGGAGAGCCCGCCGGGGCTCGGCTCCCCGGACATGTGATCGGAGAAGTGTTGGGGGGAGCGCCCGGATTCCATGGATCTCTAGTTGCCTCTCTCCTGATCCCTGGTTTGCAGCGAGAGCGTGGCGGCTCTTCCGATCTTCACGAACACGTCTCCTTCGCGTTCCCTCGCGCACGAGATATTCGGTACCTACCTAGTGTCCTGAGTTAGAAGTTCATTGCATTAGTGGCTCGCGCATGGTAACTTGCCCCGAACCTGTTCCGGGAGGATGCCATGCGTGGACGTCCGTTGGCTCCCCTGACTCTCGATGACGCCGATCAAGAGACCTTGGAGCGTTGGGTGAAGCGACCCAAGACAGCCCAGGCTCTGGCGATGCGGGGGCCCGCATCGTCCTTCGGGCCGCCGAGGGAGCCGCAAATACTCAGATTGCCGACGAAGTGGGGATCACCAAACAGACCGTGGGCAAATGGCGCAAGCGCTTCGTGGGGGGGGGGGCGTGGACGGGGGCGTGGACGGGCTGTTGGACGAGCCCAGACCTGGAGCTCCCCGCACGATCGGGGATGAGGATGTGGAGCGCGTCATCCGGATCACCTTGGAAGAAACGCCCAAAGACGCCACGCACTGGAGCACCCGCTCCATGGCGCAGCGCACCGGGATGAGTCAGAGCGCCATCAGTCGCATCTGGCGGGCCTTCGCGCTCCAGCCCCATCGCAGTGAAACCTTCAAGCTCTCCTCCGACCCCCTCTTCATCGAGAAAGTGCGTGACATCGTCGGCTTGTATTTGCATCCCCCGGACCGAGCTCTGGTCCTGTGCGTCGACGAAAAGGCCCAGATCCAGGCCCTCGACCGCTCCCAGCCCCTGTTGCCGATGCGTCCTGGGCAGATCGAGCGCCGTACCCACGACTATGTTCGCAATGGCACCACCTCCCTCTTCGCAGCGCTCGACACCAAGACCGGAGAGGTCATCGCCGAATGTCACAAGCACCACCGCTCCATTGAGTTTCGCAGGTTCCTCGACACTATCGAGGCGACCGTCCCCCAAGGCCTCGATATCCACCTCATCGTCGACAACTATCAGACCCACAAGACCCAGATCATCAAGCGCTGGCTCCTCAAGCGTCCTCGCTTCCACCTCCACTTCACCCCCACCAGCTCATCCTGGCTCAACCTCGTCGAGCGCTGGTTCGGCGCTCTCACCGAAAAACAGCTCCGACGCGGCGTCTTCCGTAGCACGCGCGAGCTCGAGGACACGATCCTGCGCTACGTCGACATCACCAATCACGATCCCAAACCCTTCGTCTGGACCAAGTCCGCTGATCAGATCCTCCAAACTCTTGCCCGCTTTTGTACGCGGACTTCCGACTCAGGACACTAGTACACCGGTACAGAAGTTCGATGACGTATACTCATGCGGCATGGTCAAGTGAGGGCGTCGCGGACCCGGGCGTGCGGGCCATGAGACGGGTGAGGTCCTGTCGGGTGAACTTCCATTGGAAGGGGGAGGCGATCTGCTGGTAGTGCTGCTGAAAGCCGAGGATACGGTCGGCGACCTCGTCTTGGGAAGTGAAGTGAGCGGGCGTAAGGGCCTTGCGCTGCAGGATCGAGAAGTAGATCTCGATCTGGTTGATCCAGCTCGCGTGCGTGGGCAGGTGCACCAGGGTGAGATTGTGGAACTGTGCCTGGAGACGGTCGGCGGCACGCTGGCCGCGGTGGATGGTGCCGCCGTCGACGATCCAGAAGACGCGCTTGGCCGAATGATAGGGTTCTCGGGCCATCACTTTGGCGACGAGCGCGTCGAAGGCGACGATGGAGATCTTGCTGACGACTTCGCCGAAGAGCCGGGCGCGGTGCACGTCCCAGGCGGCGATGTACGCACAGACGCCATGACGCCGGTACTCGTGCTCGACGCGAGTGACGCGGCCCGGGGCCGGTGGGGTGATCGGGTGAAGCCGACTCCGGATCGGGATCTGCGTCTTCTCGTCGGCACTGATGACGAATTCGCCCCCGGTGAGCGCACGGCCGTTCCAGCGCCGGTGGTAGAGGTCGAGGACGCGTCCCGCCTTGGTCGCGAACTCCGGATCGCGCGGGAAGATCCAACTCCGCCGACTCCAGGGACGCAGCGCATCCTCATGCAGCCACCGCCAGATGGTGACCCCGCTGATGTTGGCGACGATCCCCGCGGCCAGCACATGGCGGCGCAGCTCCGAGCGACTGAAGCGCGACAAGGGCAGCCCCAGCTTGGCGGGGAGTTCACACGCCAGGGCCTTCACTTCAGCGACCACCCGAGGGGGAAAAGGCCAGCGGGCGACCGCCGCGCGACCGGTCCTCGAGTCCCGCGAGTCGTTCGAGGAAGAAGCGCTTTCGCCACTTGCTCACGACAGGCCGGGGCATGTCGAGGCGCTCTCCGATCTCCTTGTTCTCGAGTCCCTCGGCGGCCAGCAGCACGATCTTGGCGCGCATCACGTCACGGTACGGTAACGTATATCGACGGGTTCTGGCCTCCAGCACACTATGCTCCTTGGGGGTCAACGCGATGACGTACGGGCTGGATCTGGGCATTTCTCGCCTCCTTGGTCAGATCCAAAGATGGCGACTCACGCCCGCAAGTGCCAGTCTATATATACGTCATTGTATTTATGTCCACGTGTACTAGGGAGTACCGAGGTCGCTCCAATACGGGGAGGGCCACGGAGAGCTCCGGTCGTTCGTTCCAGGACCTAGTAGCTGTGGTAGCACTGCTAGCTAGGGAAACCGTAACGTTCGCATGTGTGGCAACCGCGAACTGCACAGTTCGGGGTTTGTGGCCGTGCGGGCGTCGGTCGAGATGGTGTCCCGCTGAGGGTTGAAGGCCGCCTCCCGGCGCACGGCCATCGCTCCGATCTGCCAGTTGGTGACCCTGCGGGTCTTCTGTCTCACGCCCGAGTGGGTACTGTCGATCAGGTTGGTCGAGCCCAGGCACTTCCTCAGCCGGGGCTGGAGGCCGAGCTGGAGGCCGAGCTGGAGGCCGAGCTGGAGCCGGCCCCTTTCGGCGGACAGCTGAGGGTTGGGGTCTTGTTCCTGCCTCAGCCGCGCAGAGTGAGAAGCTTCCCGCGCGCACGACGGTAGTAGGCGATCCCGCCTCTCACCCCCACTCCGAGCGTGAGCGCAACGGACACCACTTGCACGACGCGCTCTTGCTAGGGATGGGGTCTCGCCTGGCTCCATCGGTCGGAGCTCCCGCGGCTGCCTCTTGCTCAGGCCTCTCTCACTTCCTTGACCAGCTCGATCATGGACCGCTTGGCGTCTCCGAAGAGCATCATCGTGTGATCCATGTAGAAGAGCGGGTTGTCGATCCCGGCGAAGCCCGGTGACAGACTGCGCTTCATGATGATCACGCTCTTGGCACGCTGCACGTCGAGGATCGGCATGCCGGCGATAACGCTCTCGGGGTTGTGCGCCTCGGGATTCACGACGTCGTTGGCTCCGACCACGACCACGACGTCCGTGCGAGCGAAGTCGTCGTTGATCTCCTCGAGGTCATACAGTTGGTCGTACGGGACGTCAGCCTCGGCGAGGAGCACGTTCATATGCCCCGGCATGCGCCCCGCCACGGGGTGCACGGCGTACTTCACGTCGACGCCACGCTCCTCGAGGTTGTCCATCACCTTCCGGAGGTCGTGTTGAGCCTGCGCGACGGCAAGCCCATAACCCGGCACGACCACGACGGACTGCGCGTACGCCAAGATCATGGCGGCGCCTTCCGGGTCGACCGAGCGCGCGACCTTGTCGCCCACCCCGATCTGCGCGGCGGTTGCGCCTTCGCCCCCGAACGCCCCGAAGGCGACGTTCGCCAAGGAGCGGTTCATGGCCTTGCACATGATCATCGTCAGGATGAGACCTGCTGCGCCGACCAGCGCACCGCTGATAATCAGCACGTTGTTGCCGATCACGAAGCCGGCCGCCGCCGCCGCCAGGCCCGAATACGAGTTCAGGAGCGAGATCACGACGGGCATGTCCGCTCCACCGATCGGGATGACCAGCAGCACGCCCAGCAGCAGGGCGATCGCCGAGAAAATGGAGAAGGTCAGCAGGGCCGAGACGCCTCCTACCTGGAATACACCCATGACCGACACGCCCAACGCCAGAAGGACGGCGAACAGCAGCGCGTTGAGCGTCTTCTGGAGCGGGAAGGTCACGGGATTGCCGGTCACGATCCCGCGGAGCTTGCCGAACGCGACGAAGCTGCCAGAGAAGGTCACCGTGCCAATGAGGCAGGATAGCGCGATGGTTAGCCCGTCCCCGAGCGCGAGGGATGTCCCGGTGGCCTGAATGCGTACCAGCTCGGCTCCGGCCACCAACGCCGAAGCGCCGCCGCCGAAACCGTTGAAGGCTCCGACCAACTGGGGCATATCCGTCATCTTCACCGTGCGGGCCAGCACACCGCCGATCAGGCCGCCGAGAATCATGCCGCCAGCGATTCCGGTCCCGCTCACGGCCTGATTCTCGGCAAGCGTGGCCACGATCGCGATGAGCATCGCGAGGGCGGCGAGCCGGTTGCCCGCCCGCGCGGTGACGGGAGACTGCAGCTGCTTGAGCCCGACCACGAAGAGAACGGCCGACAAGAGATACGACAGCTCCACCCAAAGCGAGGTGTCCATCGGTTTGCTCCTTGGAGTGGGCGTCTACTGCTTTTTGAACATCTGGAGCATGCGATCGGTGACCATGAACCCCCCGACCACGTTAATCATGGCCAGGACGATGGCTACGATCCCGAGAATCTCCGAAAGTCCGGAATCGACCTGGGCCGTAACCACCAAGGCGCCGACAATGGCGATACCCGAGATGGCGTTGGCGCCCGACATGAGCGGCGTGTGCAGGGTCGGGGGCACCTTGCTGATCAGCTCGCGGCCGGCCACGGCGGCCAAGACGAAGACGTAGAGTCCTATGAGCATCTCGCCCATCGAGGCCTCCTGTGCGATGTGCCGAATGTGGGACGTGGACCGAGTGACGTTCGGCCCATCGAATTCACTGCTTGTCGACTCGTGGCCATCAAAGCCCGAGCCGCTCCCTCGTGGGTCCGTGCCGCACCTCACCGCCGTGCGTCACGCAGGTGGCGGCCACGACTTCGTCTTCGAAGTCCAGCGACAGCGCACCGCCGCTCACCAGCTCCTTGAGGAGCGTCGCGACGTTCTTGGCGAACATCTGGCTCGCGTGCACGGGGATGCCGCCGGGCAGGTTGGAGGGACCCATGATCTTCACGCCGCTGTGGACGACGGTCTCGCCCTCGCGCGTAAGCGCGCAGTTGCCACCGGACCCCGCGGCGAGGTCGACGATCACCGATCCTGGCCGCATCGAGTCGACCATGGCTTCGGTGATGAGCTTGGGCGCCGGACGGCCTGGAATCTGAGCGGTGGTCACGACCAGGTCCGCATCGGCGATGTGCTTGGCAATGAGCTCGAGCTCACGCTCGTGCTGCTCTTCGCTCAGCTCCTCGGCGTAGCCGCCCTCCCCCTCGGCGGTCACCTCGTACTCCGTCTCGAGAAACGAGGCCCCCAGGCTCTCGATTTGCTCCTTGACCTCGGGGCGTACGTCGAACGCCTCCACCTTGGCTCCCAAGCGCTTTGCCGTCGCAATGGCCTGTAGCCCGGCCACGCCGGCGCCCAGGATGAGGACCTTGCCGGGCCGGATCGTTCCCGCGGGAGTCATGAGCATGGGAAGGAACTTTCCCAGGGCATCGGCTCCCAGGAGCACGGCCTTGTATCCGGCAACCGTAGCCTGCGAGGAGAGCACGTCCATGCTCTGGGCGCGGGTGATCCGGGGAATCAGCTCGAGCGCGAACGCGGTCACGTTCGCTTTGCCCAGGCGCCCGATCAGCTCCGGCTCGGTGAGAGGGGACAAGAGAGAGATGAGAACCACGTCGTCGGGGAACCTCTCCACCTCTTCGTCGGTCGGAGCCCGGACCTTCAGCACGACCTGAGCCCCCTGCAGGGCCGCGGCCTGGTCGGACGCCACCCTCGCTCCCGCCTCTCTGTATTCCTCGTCCGTGAAGTGAGACCCGAGCCCGGCGCCCGAAGCGACGGTGACGTCGCACCCGATCTTGGCCAGCTCACGTACGGTCGAGGGTATTAGCGCTACCCGGTTCTCTCTGGGTGCGGATTCACTGAGAACGGCAACATTCATCGAGCGCTCCCGCCGTTGATTCGAGTTCAAAGTTGAGCGCAGTAAATGTACCATGCCCCCGTGCGAGGTGGTACGGGGCCGGCGCATCGTGCCGGGCGGCTCCCTTCTCCTCGAGGCCAGCCGCCATCGGCCCTCGGATGCTGCCGCTCGCGAGGCCTGGGAGCCGCTCGAACTCAGGCTCCCCAAGTCGCCTTCGCAGGGCCGCTCGGGGCGCCCACGACGGGTCAGAGATGATCGCTGCATCGACCTCGCCTACCCCGCGACGAGGATGGTGAACCTCGGGAGGAAGTCCTCCCGGCTCTGATCCGGTCCACGCCGGGCTCACGCGGCTCCGCGGTTGCGGAGGCACGCCGTTTCTCCAGAGCCGCGTAGGTTGTTAGCGCCTGAGCTTCCCGGTAATTTCCCGGCAAGGTCTCCCAAGGCGGATCGCCTGCGCCGGACGAGGAACTCACCTTGACCTGCCCCGACGGCCACCCCTCGCGGGGGCCCTGCGGACCGGCCGCGGAGCGGGCGGCGCGCCCCGGAGTGGCGTGTGGAGCAGCCGCCGATCAGGGGAAGGGTGAACTTCGCACTGGAGGGCCAGAGCCATTCGCAGACAGTCCGGGGTGTGGTCCGCAGCCATGCGTCTCTTCGTGGCACTCGACGTGCTGAAGAAGGAGAAGGACCGGATCTATCGCGCCGCTCGGGTACTGCGGGAGTCGGAGTTTCCGGTGCGCTGGGTGGAGCCCTCCAAGTTCCACGTCACCCTCAAGTTCCTCGGTGACGTGTCGGAGGACCGGATCAAGGTTGTGGAGGAGGCGGTACGGCGGGTCGCCGCCTCCACGGGCCCCCTTGATCTCTCCATCGAAGGCTTCGGGGCGTTCCCGACAATGCGCCGGCCTCAGGTGTTCTGGGTCGGAGTCGTGCCCACGCCTCGACTGCGCTGCCTGAAGCAAGACCTCGAATGGGCCCTCACCGACTGTGGGTTCGAGCGCGAGACGAGGGTCTTTCACCCTCATCTGACCTTGGGAAGGGCGGCGGGCCGCAACGGCGCGGGAGCTTTCCGCGGCCTCGACGAGATCGCAGCGGGCCTTACCTACAAGGGCCAGATCACGGTCCGGACGCTCGACCTCATGCGGAGCCACCTTTCCAAGGCGGGAGCGCGCTACACCCTTCATCGCAGCGCCCGCCTGGAGGGGTGAGCCTTGCTCGCAATCGGCTGCCTCAGAAGTTGCCTCGGGAAGATCGCTCTTTCGGCTCTGCTCGTGGCCGCCGCCCTGGCCGGATGGCAATGGGGGCCTGCCGTCTTCCCTCAGGTGGCCACCTGGCTTTCGAGGGAAGATGGCGGCGATCTGGGGATCACCGCCTCTCGCGAGCTCGCGGAGGCCACGAGGCGTCGCTTCGACGCCCTCCGGCGCGGCGAGCTCGGGGGCGAGCTCTCGTTGAGCTCCGCTGAGATCGAGTCCGTGCTGCTGTATTCGGTCCCGCCGATCGTCCCCGACGGAATCAGCGAGCCCAGGGTGGAGATGGCGGATGGCATGCTCACGCTGACGGCCCGTGTCGCGGTCGAAGCCTTCCCGAGGCTTCCCGACCTCGACGCCCTCTTGGGCTTCCTTCCCGACACCGTCGAGGTGTCCGTCGAGGGTACGCTCGCACCGCTCGAAGAGGGGCGCTGGGACGCGCTGGTCGTTCACGGCGTGCAGGCCGCGCTCATCCCGCTCCCCGATCGGGTGATTCCTGAGGTCCTCGAGGCTTTGGGTCGAGAGGAGGTGGCCGGCCTCGCAGCGGACGCCATTGCCATCCCGCTCCCCAGCGGGCTCAGGAACGCCTACGTCCTCCGCGACAGCCTGGTGCTGGTGAGCGACCGCTGACGTGACCCAACGAGCCGAACTGCCCACGGCGCGAATCCTGATCGTCGACGACGAGGAATCGATCCGAAACGCCCTCCGGCAGGTCTTCGAGTACGAAGAGCACGAGGTGCGCTTGGCCGCAGACGGTCCGGAGGCCATCGAGCTCTTCGAGTCCTTCGCGCCCCAGTGCACATTCCTCGACGTGAAGATGTCCGGCCTTGACGGCCTCGAGGTGCTGTCTCGCATCCGCAAGCTGGATCCGAACGCCTCCGTCGTCATGATCAGCGGGCACGGGACCATCGACACGGCCGTGGATGCCACGCGCAGGGGGGCGTTCGACTTCCTCGAGAAGCCTCTGGACACCGCCCGGCTGCTGGTCACGCTCCGCAACGTCCTGGAGCTCCGCGGCCTCACCCAGAGCGTGGAGCTGCTCAGGAGCGAGGCCGACGACCGCTACCGGATCGTCGGGACGTCGGAGGCCATCAGGGAGGTATTGGAGCGGATTGAGCGCGTGGCGCCCACCGACGCGCGGGTGCTCATCACCGGTGACAACGGCACGGGTAAAGAGGTTGTGGCTCGCGGCCTCCACCGCCTCTCGGTGCGGCGCGACGCTCCGTTCATCGAGGTGAATTGCGCCGCGATCCCCGCGGAGCTGATCGAGTCCGAGCTCTTCGGGCACATGAAGGGCTCCTTCACCGGCGCCGTCTCGGCCCGCGCGGGCAAGTTCGAGCAGGCGCACGAGGGCACGCTGTTCCTCGACGAGATCGGGGACATGTCACTGGCGGCCCAGGCGAAGGTGCTGAGGGCTCTCGAGGAGGGCGTCGTCACGAGGGTAGGCGGATCGAACGCCATCCGGGTCGACGTGCGAGTGATCGCGGCGACCAACAAGGACCTGGCGGAAGAGATTGCCGAGGGACGGTTCCGGGAGGACCTCTTCTATCGCCTGAACGTTGTCCCCGTCATCGTGCCCCCGCTGCGCGAGCGGCCCGAGGACATCCGCCCGCTCGTCGCGCACTTTGTCGGTCAAGCCGTCGGAGCCACACGCGTCGCCCCCAAGATTCTCGAGGAAGGTGCGTTTGCCCGCCTTGAAGCATTGGATTGGCCCGGCAACGTCCGAGAGCTGAGGAATACGGTCGAGAGGCTGCTGATCCTCTCACCGGGCGAGGCGGTGAGCGCTGCCGACGTGGATGCTCTCGTATCGGCCTCGCCCGCGGCTGACGGACTGGGTGCGGCTCTCCTGGGAGTCAACACCTTCGGTGAGTTCAAGGAGCGAGCGGAGCTCGCCTATATCACCCACAGGCTCCGTGAGAACGACTGGAACGTCAGCGAGACGGCGCGCCGGATCGACATGCCGCGCTCCAACCTCTACAAGAAGATCGAGAAGCACGGTCTGACGCGCGAGGACTGAAGTCGGACCCCAACGGCCGGCACGCTCCCCGCCCTTGGATCCGCACGATCCCTTGGTCTCGGCGCCCTGGCCCGGGGCGCGTAGCGGGGCGAGTAACGGGGCGCGTCGAGCGTCCCGGAGTCTCCCCTGCAGACGCTTCGGGCCGTGTCGGGCCGATCCATGACTTCAGGTCGCGCGTCACACGGGCGTAGGCCTGGAGCATCCCCATCCCGCGGCTCCGGTCAAGAGCCCAGTCTGCGGGCCCAGCGCGCAGCGATCACCGGCTCGAACTGCTCCGATTCCGGCGTCGGACGCCGCGCACTGCTGGAACGGAGGTAGGTGACCGTGTATTTTGGTCCTCTCCGTCGGATCTTCATCCGTCGGAAGTGACGCCGAGGCCGAGGACCGGCCGCACCGCCCGACAGAGGTAGTGCGGTCCGAGCCAGCATCTTCGGATTCAGGACGGTATATGGGCGACGAAGGGAACGCGACTCGCGAGCCACGACGGCCGGAGCGCCTCCGGGGTACCTGGGAGTGGACCCGGTCGCTCCTTGTCGCCCTGGCTCTCTTCTTGCTCATCCGCACCTTTCTCGTCGAAGCCTTCAAGATCCCCACCTCCTCAATGGAGGGAACGCTCCTGGTGGGGGATTTCCTGCTGGTCAACAAAGCCGTGTACGGGTCCGAGCTGCCGTTGTTGGGGACCAGGCTCCCCGAGCTGAAGGAGCCCGGCCGCGGAGACGTCGTGGTCTTCAACCCCCCGCACGATCCGCTCAAGAACTATGTGAAGCGGGTGGTCGGAGTCCCTGGGGATACGTTGGAGATGCGCGGCAGGGTCCTCTTCGTGAACGGCGTCGAGACGAGAGAGCCGTACGCGCGCCACAGCGACCCCAGCGGTAGCGACACCATTCATCCGGTCATGCGCTGGCAGCGGAACCATCTGCTTGCCAGCGTGACCGAGGGTCGCCGCTCGCAAAGGCGTGGCTACCATCCCTCACGAGACAACTGGGGTCCCCTCGCCATCCCTCAGGGCAGCTACTTCGTCTTGGGCGACAATCGCGACAACAGTGAGGATTCCAGGTACTGGGGATTCGTCGACAGACGGGCAATCCGCGGACAACCCTGGATCGTCTACTTCTCGTTCGACGACGCCGGTGAAGAGCGACCAGGCTGGCTTCGCTCGGTGCGGTGGGGTCGGCTGGGCGGCCGGATCCGCTGAGGATCGCCGGCAGAGGGGGGGCTCGAGGGTTGAGGGCCGGGGGCCTCCCTTGATCCGAGGCTCTGGGCTCGCAGTTGTGTTCCCGAAGGCTGGGCGTATCATTGCCGTGCTTCAGCGCCTCCCCTTTTGTTCGGACACGTGATCAAGACCCATGGGCGACTGAGGGATAGATGAGCTTTCCTTCCCGTCGTGGCTCGTTCAGGGAAGGGTCGCTCGATCAGTACCTCAAGGAAATCAGCCAGTATCCGCTGATCGACAAGGCCGAAGAGGTCCGCCTCGCGAAAGGCATCCGGCGGGGCGACGAGGAGGCGTTGAAGAAGCTTGTCCGTGCCAACCTTCGGTTCGTCGTTTCGGTCGCCAAGAAGTATCAGAAGCGGGGAGTGCCCCTCTCCGACCTGATCAACGAGGGCAACCTCGGTCTCATCCGGGCGGCCCATAAGTTCGATGAGACCAGGGGCATCAAGTTCATCAGCTACGCCGTGTGGTGGATTCGGCAGGCCATTCTCCAGGCGCTGGCGGAGCAGAGCCGGATCGTTCGGGTCCCGCTCAATCGGGCCGGAGCACTTCACCGCGTGGGCCGCAGGACCTCGGCCCTTCTGCAGGAGCTGGGACGGGAGCCCACCGTGGAGGAGATTGCTCAGGACCTCGACCTCTCCGAGGAGGAGGTGAAGCGGACGCTCGCGATATCGCGAGCCCATCTGTCCTTCGACGCGCCATTGACGCCGGGCGAAGACAACCGCCTTCTGGACTACCTGCCCGACCAATACTCGCCGGGCCCCGAGGACGAAGCCTACAAGCACGCTTTGAGGCAGGCCGTGGACGACGCCCTCTCCACCCTGACGGAGCGGGAGGCGAAGGTGCTTCGGCTATACTTCGGACTCGACCATCAGGAGCCCATGACGCTGGAGGAAGTCGGATCCCTGCTCGGGGTCTCCCGAGAGAGAGTCCGGCAGATCAAGGAAAAGGCCCTCTTGCGGCTCCGCCACGCGTCCCGAGCGCGCTTCTTGGAGACGTTCTTCCAGTAGGCGAACCCCCCGAAGACGCCGTCCTTGGCAGTGCTGAAGAACCACGATCTTCTTCCGGTCATGGGTCATTAGATCGACCGATGACCCCCGTCCCTTGCTCCGGTTGACACCCCCACTAGCCCCTACTACGATTCGCTGCTGTGTCGTTCAACAATTCGTGGAAACGCGGTGAAGACATATACGCCCAAGTCCAACGAGATCGAGCGCGCCTGGTGGGTCATCGACGCCGAGGGACGGCCCCTTGGTCGTCTCGCCGCCCAGGTCGCCACGATTCTCCGAGGCAAGCACAAGCCGATGTACACGCCTCACCTCGATGTGGGTGACTACGTGGTGGTGATCAATGCCCGCAAGGTCCGACTGACCGGCAACAAGGCGGATCAGAAGACGTATTTCCGGCACTCGGGGTACATGGGCGGCGAGAAGCACATCCCCTTCCGGCGCATGATCGACAGGTACCCGGAACGGGTGATCGAGTTGGCCGTGCGCGGCATGCTCCCCAAGAACAGCCTAGGGCGCCACATGCGGCGGAAGCTGAAGGTATACGCGGGTGCGGAGCACCCGCACCAAGGTCAGCAGCCGCAGCCTCTCGAGACCTGAGCGGAATCGGAAGCAATCGATGGCGGAAGCCAACATTCAGTCCGTGGGCCGACGGAAGACAGCCGTAGCCCGTATCGTGCTCAGGCCCGGCAAGGGCGAGTGGTCGGTCAACTCCCGAGCCATGGCGGAGTACTTCCCCCGCACTACCCACCAACAGCGCATCGAGCAGCCGCTAAGGGCAGTGGAGATGGACGGGCAGTTCGATATACGGGTGCGCGTTCGGGGCGGAGGCCCCACGGGCCAGGCGGACGCGGTCAGGATGGGCTTGGCCCGGGCCCTCGTGGAGTATGACGCGGACCTGCGCCCGGTGCTTCGGGCGGGAGGTTTCCTCACCCGCGATGCACGGAAGGTCGAGAGGAAGAAGCCCGGCCGCCCCAAGGCCCGCAAGCGCTTCCAGTTCTCCAAGCGTTAGAGACACAAAGGAACAGATGCACCAACAGCCGGTGGACCTAAGCGAACTCCTCGCGGCCGGGGTCCATTACGGGCACCAGACCCGCCGTTGGAATCCGAAGATGCGCAAGTACATCTTCACGGAGCGCCACGGCATCCACATCATCGACCTGAGAAAGACCCTCGATCGCCTGATCGAGGCGCAGCAGGCCATTCGCGACGTGGTTCTGGCCGGCCAGCACGCGCTCTTCGTCTGTACCAAGCGCCAGCTCCGCGCAATCATCGAAGAGGAAGCCCGCGCGTGCGGCGCGCACTTCGTCACCGAGCGCTGGCTCGGCGGCATGCTCACCAACTTCCAGACGATTGGGAAACAGATTCGTCGGCTGAAGGAGCTTGAGCGGGGTCAGGAGGAAAGCGCCTTCGAGTTCTACACGAAGAAGGAGCGCCTGCTCCTCGACCGGGAGAGGCTCAAGCTGGACAAGTACCTCTCCGGGGTAAAGGACATGACGCGGCTACCGGGCGCCGTATACGTGGTCGATGTGCGGCGCGAGGCCATCGCGGTCCGCGAGGCCCATCGCCTTGGCATCCCGGTCATCGCCATCACCGACACCAACGCGGACCCTGACTTGGTCGAGTATCCGATTCCAGGGAACGACGACGCGACCCGTTCCGTGGGCCTGATCACCAGGGAGATCTCCGAGTCGATTCAGGTCGCGAGCGCGCAGGTGCCCGAGGAGAGGAAGAGGGCGGTGCAGGAGGCTCAGGCCACGACCTACTCGACCGAGACGGGAGAGACGACCGAGGTCCGCGATCGCCCGCCCGCCAGGCGACGCCCCAGGCGGCATCCACGTCCGGAAGTGATTGCCCAACGGACGGGCGCCGGGGCCCCAGCGAGCACGGCCAAGGACTCCGGCGGGAAGCAGGGGAAGCAGGAGGCATCCGCCGCCCGTGCGGACGCGAAGAGCGGCGCGCCAACGGCCGGGGTGGCGGAGGCTCGGAAAGCCGTGGCGGCGAGCGACGGCTCCGGTGCCCCTCCGGATGCTTCGGACGGTGAGGCCAATGGGGGTGAGGCGGACTCGGAATCCTGAGCACCGAGTGGACGCTCCCCAGCGGTTTCGGGGTCGATAGAGGCGGAGCAGTTGGGAGCTCCCGCCTCTTTTCTTATGGATGGACGACACCTCTCGAGTGAGACGAACTGGATGATGTCGATTTCGGCGAAAGACGTGAAGGCCCTCCGTGATCGGACCGGAGCGGGGATGATGGACTGCAAGAAGGCGCTCGTAGAGACCGATGGCGACATCGAGGGCGCGATCGACCGGCTGAGGGCCAAGGGCGCGGCTCAGGCGGCCAAGCGTGCCGGAAGGTCCGCGAACGAGGGCGTCATCGGCTCGTACGTGCACTTCGACAACCGCACCGCGGTGATCGTCGAGGTCAATTGCGAGACGGACTTCGTGGCGAACACGGACGACTTCAGGCGACTCGCCAAGGATCTGGCGCTCCACATCGCTTCCGCGGCGCCCCTGGCGGTCAGCCCCGAGGACCTTCCCCAGGAGATCGTCGAGCGGGAGCGCAGGGTCTTCATGGAACAGGTGAAGGAGGAGGGCAAGCCCGACCACATCGCCGAGAGAATCATCGAGGGAAAGCTCTCTAAGTTCCTCAAGAACAACACGTTACTACTACAATCCTTCGTGAAGGACCCCGACCAGACGATCGGGGAGCTGATTACCGAGACGTCGGCGAAGACGGGCGAGAAGATCGAGGTCGCTCGGTTCGCCCGGATGAAGGTCGGAGAGGGCGCTTGAGGGCCGAGGCTGCGGTGGCTCCGGAGCTGAAGTACCGGAGGGTTCTCCTGAAGCTCTCGGGCGAGGCCCTTGCGGGCGCTCAGGGTTTCGGCATCGAGCCGTCGGTGGTGGACCGGCTCGCCGACCAGGTGAAGGCCGTCCACGAGATGGGGGTCAGCCTCGGCCTGGTGATCGGGGGGGGGAATATCGTCCGCGGATCCCTGGCGAGCCAGAAGGGGATGGATCGAGTGCAAGCGGACTACATGGGCATGCTCGCCACCGTGATCAATGCCCTCGCGGTGCAGGACCTGCTCGACCGCAAGGGCGTGGCCACCCGCGTGATGACGGCGATCCGAATGGAACAGTTGGCGGAGCCCTATATTCGGCGCCGGGCGCTCAGACACATGGAGAAAGGGAGGCTCGTGATCTTCGCCGGCGGGAGCGGCAACCCGTATTTCTCCACAGATACTGCGGCCGTGCTCAGAGCCATCGAGATGAGCGCCGACTTGCTGATCAAGGCTACCAAGGTCGGGGGCGTCTACAGCGCCGACCCCGCGCACGACCCCTCGGCAGAGTTCATTCCGGCCATTACCTTTCAAGAGGTTGTCGCGCGGGAACTTGGCGTCATGGACGCTCCTGCCGTCTCACTCTGCAAAGAGAACGACCTGCCGATCATCGTTCTCAACCTCGAGGATCGAGAGGCCGTGTCCGCGGCCATTCGGGGTGAGCAGGTGGGCACCCTGGTCTCCTGACGCTCCGACTGAGGCGGCCCGCCCGACGGGTCCAGGCAAGACACACGGGACGAGGTGCTTATGTCGCTGAAGGAAGCCAGGTCACGCATGGATGCCGCCATCGAAGCGCTGCGCCGGGAGTTCGCCACCGTTCGCACGGGCAAGGCCACCCCGGCTCTCCTTGACACCGTTCGGGTCGACGCCTACGGCTCCAAGATGCCTCTCAACCAGGTGGCGAGCGTCTCGACGCCGCAAGCCTCCCTTCTGGTCGTCCAACCGTACGACAAGGGACTTGTCGGCGGCATCGAGCGCGCGATCCTGACCGCCGACCTTGGCTTGAATCCCTCCAACGACGGGAACCTGATCCGGGTTCCGATTCCGCCCCTCAACGAGGAGCGGCGCAAGGAGTACGTCAAGCTTCTTCACCAGATGGCCGAGGACGGCCGGGTCTCGATCCGACACGCTCGCAAGCTGGAGAACGACGACATCAAGAGGGCGACCCGCGACCATGAGACCGGCGAGGACGAGGGCCATCGCCAGCTCGACGAGATCCAGAGGCTCACTGACCAGTACGGCCGGAAGATCGAGGAAATGCTCGAGCTCAAGGAGAAGGAAGTGATGGCCATCTAGCCGGTCGATCGGCTATGTGCCGCGACCCGGTCTCCAGGCCGTCTCTCGTTATGGCGTCTTCGGACCAACTTCAGAAGATCCGCGTTCACGGACAGATTCCCCGGCACGTGGCCATCATCATGGATGGCAACGGGAGGTGGGCCAAGCAGCGCCGTCTCCCGCGTGCGGCCGGCCACAAGGAGGGGATGAAGGCGGTCCGAGAGGCGATCGAGGGGTCGATCGATGCCGGGATCGAGATCCTCACGCTCTTTGCGTTTTCCACAGAGAATTGGCAGCGTCCGCGCCACGAGATCTCGGCTCTCATGAGCCTCCTGCGCTCCTACGCAACGCGCGAGCGGGCGGAGCTCAAGGAGCAGGGCGTCGAGGTGCACGTGCTCGGCAACGTAGACGCGCTCGACGAGCCCACGCGGGCCTCTGTCGTGGAGGTCGTCTCGGAGACCTCGGGCGGCATGAGCCTCCGTCTCAACCTGATGATCTCCTACTCCGGCCGGGAGGAGATCCTGCTTGCCTGTCGACGTCTGGCGGAGCGAGCGGCGGCGGGGCAACTGGACCCGCGCGGGATCGACGAGCGAACATTCGCCGACGGCCTCTTCACGAGGGGGCTCCCGGACCCGGATCTTCTCATCCGCACCTCCGGGGAGCTCCGGATCAGCAACTTCATGCTGTGGCAGCTCGCTTACACGGAGCTGCACATCACCCCCGTGCTGTGGCCCGACTTCTCCCGCGCCGACCTCTACCGCGCCCTCTCCGACTTCCAGGAACGCGATCGACGGTTCGGTCGCGTGACGGTGAGCTAGCACTCCGGCTCATGCCGAACGGAGAACTGGGCAGTCGGCTGACGGTCGCGGCCATCGGGATTCCGCTGTTGGTGATGATGATCTACTGGGGCGGATGGTATCTGGGCGCGCTCGTGGCGACCGTCTCGGGCCTTTCGGCACGCGAGTACTACGTCCTGGCGAGAACGCAGGGATCGGAGCCCATCCGATGGCTCGGCGTTTCGGTGGCCGTGCTCCTGCCGCTCGTCGCGACCGCCCATCCGACCTACCACGACTTCGCGGCGGTCACGTTTGGAGTTCTCGTGCTCGCCACCCTGTTGACGCTGGCCTTGGTGCTTTGGCGGCGCTGGCCCGAGGGCCGGCCCCTCACGGCCGCGGCCCTGACGATCGGGGGAGCCGTCTACACCGGGGGTACGCTGTCCTTCTGGATCCTGCTTCGAGCTCTCCCCGAGCAGAGCTCGGCCGCCGCCACCGCGTATCACGGTGCCGTCCTGCTCATCTTCCCGATCTGGGTCACTTGGCTCGGCGACAGCTTCGCCTACGGGCTCGGCAAGCGCTACGGCAAATCGAAGCTCATCGAGGCCGTGAGCCCCAAGAAGACGGTGGTGGGCGCCGTCGCGGGTCTCGGGGGCGCGGCGTTGGTCGGCGCCCTGTATGCGTGGCTTTGGCTCTCGGAGGTCCCTGTCTACGGGCTGTCCATGGCGGGCGCCGCCGGCGTGAGCCTGCTGATTGCGCCCGTCGGCCAGATCGGTGACTTGGCCGAGTCGGTCATCAAGCGGGAGGCGGGCGTGAAGGACTCCAGCAACCTGCTGCCGGGGCACGGCGGGATGCTCGATCGGCTGGATGCATTGTACTTCACCGTGCCGTTCACGTACGCGGTTCTGACCCTCCTGCGATCCTGATCGTGAAACGCATCGCCATTCTCGGAGCTACGGGTTCCATCGGTCGCGCCACGCTTTCGGTGGCCCAACGTCATCCCGACCGTTTCAAGGTGGTGGCGGTGTGCGCCCGTCGGTCCGTCGCCGAGCTCGCTGTGCAGGTGGCCGAGCACGGGGTCGGGCGCGCCGTGCTCGCCGATCCGGAGGCTCTGGACGATTCGGACCGCCTCCCACCCGCCGACTGGCGGGCCGGCCCGGACGAGGTGATCGCACTCGTGAACGATCCCGAGGTCGACGTGGTCGTGAACGCCATCGTCGGCTCTGTGGGGCTCCAGGCCACGCTCGCCGCCCTCGAGGCCGGAAAGCGCCTCGCCTTGGCGAACAAGGAGTCGCTGGTGGCCGGCGGCCCCCTCGTCAGGGCGGCGGCGGACAAGGGCGGGGGCGAGCTGATCCCCGTCGACAGCGAGCACTCGGCGATCCTGCAGTGCCTCGAAGGATACGATCCGTCTTCGGTGGCCCGGCTCGTGCTGACGGCGTCCGGAGGGCCCTTCCGCAGCCTCCGCCCCGAGCAGCTGGCGGATGTCACCCCGCGCGAGGCTCTCCGTCATCCGACCTGGAACATGGGCCCCAAGATCACGGTCGATTCGGCGACCCTGGCGAACAAGGCCTTGGAGGTCATCGAGGCCCGGTTCCTCTACGACATCGCCTACGACCGGATCGATGCGGTGATCCATCCCCAGTCGGTGGTCCACTCCTTCGTCGAGTTCCGGGACGGGTCGGTCTTGGCTCAGCTCGGGTTTCCGACGATGGAGCTTCCGATCCTGTACGCGCTGTCCCACCCCGAGCGCGCCTGCGACCCGGCTCTCAGGACGTTCGACGCGATCCGATCGTCGCCGCTGACCTTCGAGGAGGTCGATCCGGAGCGGTTTCCGCTGTTCGCCCTGGGCGTGCAAGCCGGTAAGCGGGGCGGGACGGTGCCCTCCGTCTACAACGCGGCCAACGAGGTCGCAGTCCATTCGTTTCTCAACGGTGACGTGAGCTTCCTCGGGATAGCCGACGTGGTCGCCCACGCCATGGATCACGTCCCCCGACGGAACGTCGAGGTCGTGGACGACGTACTGGAGGCTGATGCGGCTGCCCGGGTGGCGGCTCGCGCGTTCGTTTCGTCGCCGCGGTTCGCCGCCGCCGGGCTGACAGCTATGCGGGTGGAGGAGTGAGCTGCGCCCTGTAGGGTGCCGCCCACGAGTGGGATACTTGGAGACTGAATGACCATCCTTGCGACCATCGTCCTACTCGGCGTCCTCATCTTCATCCACGAGCTGGGCCATTTCCTGGCCGCCAAGGCCGTGGGCGTCGAGGTGCAACGGTTCTCCATCGGTCTCGGCCCGACCGTCTACGGCTTTCGCAGGGGTGAGACGGAGTACGTGCTGAGCTGGATCCCCCTCGGCGGCTACGTGAAGATGGGGGGGATGGGCGACGAGGTTGCCGAGCGCCTGGAGGGCGGGCCGGCGAAGGAGCCCCTGGAGCCCTCGTCCCGAGACTTCGACGCAAAGCCGATCTGGGCCAGGACGTTCGTGATCTCGGCCGGCGTGATCATGAACATGGTGTTCGCGTTCGCCGTCTATGTGGCGGTGAACGCCGTTTGGGGAATGGCCGAGATCGCCGAGACCCGCATCGCCCGCGTGGAAGCCGACCTCCTGCCTGAGGGCGCCGAAGCGCTTGCCGGCCTACCGGAGGGTTCGCGTATCGTCCGCGTGGGCGCTGCCGAGGTCGTGCACTGGGGCGACATCCAAGGCGGCATCATGGACGCTCCGGCCGGACGGCTCGAGGTCGCCACGGAGCAGCCGGCCGTCGTCGTCCCGATCGACCTCGGCATAGACCCCGAGGCACGAGTTCGGCTCGTGCGGTCCTTCCAGTTCTGGGCTGACGCGGCGGTCGGTGCCGTCAATCCGGGCTCGCCGGCGGACCGGGCCGGGCTCGAGTCCGGGGACCGGATCGTGGCGGTCGACGGGGTGCCGATGGATCACTGGTACGACTTCGTCGACGCCATCGAGGCCAGACCGGGCACGCGCACCGAGCTGTCGCTGGAGCGGAGGGGCCGGCCACTCACCCGCTACGTCACCCCGGCCGAGGAAGCCGAAGAGGACCCGGTGACCGGTGAGACGGTCCGGGTCGGCAAGGTCGGCATCTACCAGCCCAGAACGGAGCTGGTGTATCAGCCCGTCCAGATGGCGCGGGCCATCCAGCTCGGGTGGGCCGAGACCATCGGCGTGACCACCCTGATCCTCGACTTCCTTCGCGATCTGGTGACGGGCGGGATCTCGCCGCGGTCGGTGGGAAGCATCGTGACCATCGGGGCGGCCTCCGGCCAGGCGGCCCAGATGGGGCTGGAGACGTTCCTCCGCTTCATGGCGCTCTTCTCGATCAACCTGGCGATCCTGAACCTGCTGCCCATCCCGATCCTGGACGGCGGGCACCTGGTGTTCCTGGGGGTCGAAGCCGTTCGCGGCAAGGCGCTCTCGCTCGAGCAGCGCCTGCGTTGGAGCCAGGTCGGGTTCCTGGTCGTCATGGGGATCATGCTCTGGGCACTCTCCAACGATATCCTCAGGCTCTTCGGGCTGTAGGGGGCGGCAGCCGGGCGGCGGCCACTCGGCTCCTTGCGGCGACGAACGGCCGCCCGATTGCCCGACCTCCTCCGGACCCCTTCGGTCTTTCGCAGATCCGCAGGCCGGGGCTCAGAGGAAGGCGAGCTGTGCGGGTCCGATCCGTCGGCGCAGCTCCTCGATGTCGATGAACTCCGTAGGCCGTGCCTGTGGAGCCACCCCCAGGAATCCCCGGTAGCCGGCGGCGCACAGAGCGTCTCCCACCACGGCCTCGGCCAGCTCCGGCCGATTGCACTCCTCGGAGAGGTGGGCCAGCAGCACCCCGGCCAGCCTCGGATGGAGGAGCTCGCATGCGAATCGCGCCGCTGCATGGTTCGAAAGGTGCCCGTGGCTCGACGCGATCCGCTGCTGCACCGCCCACGGATAGGGTCCCTTCCGAAGGAGCTCCTCATCGTGATTTGCCTCGAGGATCAGGAAGTCCGCACCGGCCAGAGCCAGACGGATCTGCGCGTTCGGCCGGCCGAGGTCGGTGGCCACGCCGATCCGGGTCTGGGTCGTCGTGTCGACGAGAGCCAACGCCACCGGATCGGCGGCGTCGTGAACGGTGAGGAACGGCTCGACCCGAATCGTGCCGACCTCGAAGTGCCGTCCCACACGGTACGTGACGGTCGGCTCGGTTCCACGGAAGACCCGTGCACACGCCGCGAGCGTGCGCTCGGTGGCGTGGACGGGCGTCCCGTGCCGGCGGCTGAAGATTCCGGCGCCCCTGACGTGATCCCCGTGGTCGTGGCTGAGGACGATGGCGTCGACGGCGTCGGGGGCGAGGCCGATCAGGGCGAGACGTCGCTCCAGGTCGCGACCGCTGAAGCCGGCGTCGACGAGGACTCGGGTCCCCTCGGCCTCCACCAGCGTCGCGTTGCCGCCGCTGCCCGTACCGAGGACGCAGACCTTCACGAGCGATCGGGGCGCGTCCTCTGCCACGCCTTGGCCAGGAGGGTCCGGGCGGCCTCGCCGAGGGGCACGCCTCGGCGGCTCATGACCCGACCGGCGACCTCGAGAAAGCGGTCCAGCTCGTATTCCTCGAGCGCCTCGCCCGTGCCCCAGCTGAAGGGCGGTACGCACCGGGGGGTCAGGACCCCGCCGAACAAGTTGCTGCCGGTGCCCACCACGCTGCCCGTGGACAGCAGGGTGCCGATCCCTGTCTTGGCGTGGTCGCCGATCAAGCAACCGACCTTCAGCATGCCCGTGTCCACGAGGCCTTCCGCAGCCGGTACGCGCACGTTCCGGTAGGTGTTCTTGAGATCGCTGTTCGTGGTCAGAGCACCCAGGTTCACCCATCTCCCCAGATAGGAGTGGCCCAGATACCCGTCGTGGGCCTTGTTGGAGTAGCCCAGCATCACCGAGCTGGCCACCTCCCCTCTGACCTTGCACGCGGGCCCGATGCCGACGTCCTGGAACGAGCCGCCCAGGAGCTGGGCGCCCGGACCCACGAAGGCGGGGCCCGCCAGCCGCGTAAAGGCCAGCACATGCACGTCGTTGGAGAGGCGGATCGGTCCGTCGGTGGCGTCCAGGTGTACGCCGGCCTCGAGGCGCACGCCCGTGCCCACCGAGATCCGCGCGGCTCCCGAGCAGTGAACGCCTTCGGGCAGTGTGAAACGGCTCTCGGGGAACAAGGCGTTCACGTCGACAGCGACTTGAGCGCCGTTTCTCGCCATCAACTCCCACGGCTCCCCGAGCACCTGCCCGTCCAGCTCGACGGCAGGCGCGTCCCACGTCGAGGAGCCGGGATCGAGGAGATCGCGCTCCCGTGGGGACGGGCGGCCCGGCGGCACGATCCATCCCACGCTCTGGCCGTCGATGACCAGCCGGGCGGGGGCGTCGGTCGGGGGCGGGCTGCCGAGCGCTGGAGCCGCCCGAGACGAGAAGAAGACCAGCGGCTCCTCGCCGGCCGGGGGCGGGCGGTCGAGGAGGGGGGGCGAGCCGGCCTCCTCGAATCCGGAGAGAGCCGGCTCCGCAAGCTGACCCGCGCACCGCTTTCCCCAGAACTGTTCCGCTCGCTCACGTAGAAGCAGGCAGCCGAAGAGCAGCTCTCCGGCCGGCCGGGTGATGGCGAAGGGCGCCCACGAGCGGGCGCGGGCATCGTCGAAGAGGTACAGCCTCATCAGCCGGATTCGTCTGGAGGGGTGAACCCCTCGCGGAGCTCCTCCGGAAGCTGACCGAGGAGGTCCTTCAGCGTGGGGGCAAGCTCCCTGCGCGTCACCAACGTCACCTCCGGGGCCTGTACGATGAGGAGATCGTCGATACCGTACGCCACGACGGTGCCTTCGCCGGAGTAGACGACGTTGCCGGAGCTCTCGACCATGTGGCCGCTCCCGATGAGGAGGTTGCCCCGTTCGTCCGTCCTTCTGCTACGCATCAGCGCCTCCCAGCTGCCCACGTCATCCCACTCGAACGCGGCGGCGACCGAGGCGACCCGCCGACTCCTCTCCAGCACGGCAACGTCGACGGTCCGGATCGGAGCCCGGGCGAAGAACTCCTCGACCTTGTTCTCGTCGAGGAGGGCAAGGTGGCCGGCGAGCTCCGGCGCCACGGCCCGCACTTCCTCCAGGAAGGTGACGGCCTTCCACACGAAGATACCACTATTCCACAGATGGCCCGTCCTCAGGTACCGTGCGGCCGTCTCGGCGTCCGGCTTCTCCCGAAAGGACGCCACGCGAAAGGCGCGGATGCCGGAGGCTCCCTCGATCGCCTCACCGGGCTCGATGTAGCCGTACCCTGTCTCGGCGCGCGTCGGGGGGACGGCCACCGTGAAGAGCAGATCCTCTCTGCTGGCCAGGGCTGCCGCACCATGGAGGAGCTCCACGAAGCTGGCTTCCGGGCGGATCATGTGATCGGCGTGAAGCGAGATCAGAACCGCCTCGGGGTCGCGCTTCGCGATCTGCCAGGCCGCCCACGTGAGCACCGGCGCCGTGCCCCGCGCCTCGGGCTCGATCATCCACCCTCGATCGCTCACCCCCGGCAGGAGCTCCCGGAGGGCAGGCGCCAGCGCCCGGCCGGTCAGGATGCGGATCCGCTCCCGGGGCACGACCTTCCGGGCCCTTTCGAACGTGTCCACGATGAGCGGCCGGGACGAGGCGAGCGGAAGGATCTGCTTGGGCCGAGAGGGAGTGCTCAGCGGCCAGAACCGACGTCCGGCCCCCCCCGCCAGAATCGTGATGTAGAGGTGGGGATCAGGATCCTTCGAGGATCTCGTCGATTCGGGCAAGGAGCTGCTGGGGCTTGGGGGGCTGGATCGGGAAGACGTTCGCTCCCGGGGATCATGCGTTGCTCGCGGTCCGCATCCTGCCCCTTCGCCGGGAGGATGGCAACAGGCGTGGACCGGCGATCTGCCAGATTCGGGAGCTGGCCGAGCGCCTCCGGGCCCCCAGCCCCCGACGTCACGATGCGGGGAGGACCCGGGCCCCCCTGCCGTGCCTCACGCTCGAGCGCAAGGGGTGGCCTGCGGGACCCCTGGGCCGCACCTGCTCCCGAGGCGGTCCGGGGGGGCGGGAACCTCCCTGCCGAGTAGTGTAGAAATTACGGAACTCGAGGGACTTGCAGGGTTGACACTCTCGAGTCCCTTCGGGTAGCCTTGGGCCCCGGATTCGACCCCAACAAGCTTCCGTGAACAGGTATATCCTCCCTAGGTTTGCGACCGTCGGCGTCGCGGCCCTCGCCGTGGGCCTGATCCTCGCCTCGTGCGAAGCCCGGGACCCGTTCGACATCGGGTGGGCACAGTCGCCCGACACCGCGTTGCTCTATTCGCTCGCCCGCCCGGAGCTGAACCGTCCCTCCGCCTTCGACTTCCACCTGGGCGTCGCGCGGATCGTGGAATCGCCGGGGTCCACCGGTCTCTGGGACGTGCTCCTCGACACGCGGGGCGATCAGCTGGTCCTCCTGCTTCCCGGTGCCTTGGAGATTGAGAGCAAGGCTAGGATCGTCGAGCTGCCAGGGCGACGCTTCGACGACGTAGCCGAGGCCCCGGCCGACACCACGGCCTACCTGAGCGACGGGCCCCTGCCCCTCGCGCTGGGCTCGGTCTACGTCGTGCGGACCCGTGTGGGCCCGGATCAATTCGGCTTCAACTGCATGTTCTTCGGGAAGATGGAGGCGCTGGAGATCAACGTTGCGGCGGGGACGTTGCTCTTCGTGCACGACACGAACCCGCTGTGCGGTGACCGGGATCTGATCGCTCCGGGCCGGAACTAAGGTGCTCGACATTCGGCTGATCCGGACCGAGCCGGATGAGGTCAAGGCCGCCCTGGCGCGGCGCGGAGCGGACGGTCTCCGAGAATCCATCGACGAGATCCGGAGGCTGGACGAGGGGCGGCGCGCGCATCTCGGCGAGGTGAACGACCTCAAGGCGCGACGGAACGAAGCCTCCAAGAAGATCGGCGAGCTCAAGCGGAAGGGCGCCGGCGCCGAGGACATGATCGCCGCGATGCGCGAGGTCGGTCAGCGCATCTCCGAGATCGATGCCGAGGTCGCCGAAGCGGAGGGCCGAATCCGCGCGCTTCTCCTGCTGGCACCGAATCTTCCGCTGGATGAGGTGCCCGAGGGGGGAGTGGAGTGCAACGAGATCGTTCGTGTCGCGGGCGCGCCGGCGGAGTTCGATTTCGAGCCCAAGCCCCATTGGGAGCTCGGAGCCGACCTCGACATCGTCGATCTGCCCCGCGGGAGGAAGGTCTCCGGCTCCGGCTTCCCCGTGCTCAAGGGCGCCGGCGCCCGGCTTCAGCGGTGCCTCATCGACTACATGCTCGACATCCACACGCGGGAGCACGGCTACACCGAGGTCCGGGTGCCCTATCTCGTGACGCGGGATGCGCTCCAAGGCACGGGCCAGCTCCCGAAGTTCGCCGACGAGTCGTATCAGACGGAGCGAGATGACCTCTGGCTGATCCCCACCGCGGAGGTGCCGGTGACGAACCTACACCGGGACGAACTGCTGCCGGACGGTGACCTTCCCCTTCTGTATACGGCCTACAGCCCCTGCTTCCGCAGGGAAGCCGGCGCGGCGGGGGCGGACACGCGCGGGCTCCTGCGCGTGCACCAGTTCGACAAGGTTGAGCTGGTTCGGTACGAAACGCCCGAGCGGGCGCGGGAGGCCCTGGAGGAGCTCACCGCCGAGGCGGAGTCCATCCTGCAACGACTCGATCTCCACTACCGGGTCGTGACTTTGGCCACCGGGGACCTCGGGTTCTCCGCCGCGATGACCTACGACCTGGAGGTTTGGGCGCCCGGGGTGCAGCAGTGGCTCGAAGTCTCGAGCTGCAGCACCTTCACGGACTATCAGGCCCGGAGGGCCAACCTCCGCTATCGTCCCTCGGACCAGGAGAAGCCCCGGTTCGTGCATACCCTCAACGGTTCGGCTCTGGCGCTTCCGAGGCTGGTCGTGGCTCTGTTGGAGACGTATCAGGAGGGCGATGGCTCGGTGCGTGTGCCCGAGCCCCTCCAGGACCGGCTCGGCGTCCCGATCATCGAGGCGTAGTGGACCCGGGGTCCCCTGGGACGGGCACGGCCGCGCGGTCACGCAGGGGGCGGCGTCCGAGAGGGTCCGGGCCATGATGCGCATCAAGTGGCCGGTGGCCCTGGCCACGCTCTTCTTCGCCCTCCTGGCCTGGTACCTTCTCTACAGCAAGAACATCGTCGACGGGCTGCACCGCAACCAGGAGCTCATCACCGAGGTCTTCACCCTCGCCCAGGAGCTCATCCAGGATCCCAGAGATCCGGAGGGGGTTGATTTCGGGCCGGGCGTGCGCGCTGGGGGCCGCTTCGACCTGGCCCTCTTCGAGCTGCAGGCCGTCGTCATCCAGTCCGGCATTCCCCTGATCGTCACGGACGCGGCCGACAGCGTGCTCTCGGTCGAGAACCTGCCCTTTCGGGCGGACATCTACACTCCCGAGGGCCAAGGGCTGGTGAGGGCCTACGTCCGGCGCCTGGCCACCACGGGCCACGAGCCGATCGTCGGGGCGGGCGACAACCTGCTCTACTTCGGCGACACCCCGGAGCTCTCGGGCCTCAAGTGGATCCCCTACTTCCAGGCCAGCGGTCTCGCCATCACGGCGCTGATCGGCTTCCTCGTCATCCGGTATCAGCGCCGGGCCGAGCAGGAGAAGGCGTGGACGGCCATGGCTCGGGAATTGGCCCATCAGCTCGGGACGCCCATCTCCTCCCTCCAGGGGTGGCTGGAGCTGCTTCGGCTGCCCGTGGAGGAGAGGCCGGGATCGTTGGCAGCCGATACCGTCGCCGGCGGGATCGAGGAAGACCTTGTGCGCCTGGAGCGGATCAGCCACCGCTTCGAGCTGATCGGGCGCGATCCCGAGCTCGAGCCTCTGAACATTCTCGAGGTGGTCAGGGATCTGGAGAGCTATCTGCAGGCGCGCCTGCCGAGGCTGGGCACCGGTATCCTGATCGTTGTCGACGTGCCCAAGGGCATGCCCAAGATCATGGGCAACGAGGTGCTGCTCTCGTGGGCGCTCGAGAACGTGGTGAAGAACGCGCTGGACGCGATGGCCGGGCGAGGAGGTGAGATCCGGCTGGAGGTGAGAGAGGGCCTTCCCGGGTGGGTGCATCTGAGGATTCGGGATACGGGCCCGGGGGTGGATCCCGAAGTCCGCGACAAGATCTTCGAGCCGGGCATCAGCGGAAAGGACCGGGGCTGGGGCGTCGGCCTCACGCTGTCGCGGCGGATCATCGAGGGCGGACACAAGGGACGCATCTACCTCCTGGACACGGACGGCACCGGAGCCACCTTCGAGATGCGCCTTCCGGCAGCGCTGCCCTGACGGGAGTCCGGGCCCTGAACACCCCCATGGAAGCGCGCGAGCGACGCACCCTCACCTCCGATGTCTATCTGGCCCGGCTGAACGAGCGCCAGCGCGAGGCGGTCGTCCACTTCGAGGGGCCGTTGCTCGTCCTGGCGGGAGCCGGGTCGGGCAAGACCCGCGTCCTCACGACCCGCATCGCGCACCTGATCCACCATCAGGGCGTGCCGCCCGACCGCATCCTCGCCGTCACCTTCACGAACAAGGCCGCCGGCGAGATGCGCGACCGGATCACCGGGCTCTTGGGTGAGGAGCCCCGAGGCATGTGGATCGGCACGTTCCACGCCGTGGGCGCTCGCCTCCTGCGGCGCCACGCCCCGAGCCTCGGTTGGACGCACACCTTCACGATCTTCGACGCCGAACAGAGCCTCCGGCTGGTCAAGAAGACTGCGCAGGCGGCGGGTCTCGACACCCGTCGCTGGAGCCCGAAGGCGATTCGCGCACATCTGAGCGGAGCGAAGAACCAGCTCGTCTCGCCTCGGCAGTTCGTCGAGGAGAACGCGGGGAGCTTCGACATCTTCACCCGCCACGTCGCCCGGGTGTATCCCGCCTACCAGGAGTCGCTGCGGAACCAGAACGCGTTCGACTTCGATGACCTGCTCGTCAAGCCCGTTGAGCTGCTCGAAGCCGATCCGGATCTCTTGAGCCGGTACAGGCAGCGCTTCAGCTTCGTTCTCGTCGACGAGTACCAGGACACGAATCGCGCCCAGTTTCGATTCGTGGAACTGCTCGCTTCCGAGCACCGCAACCTCATGGTCGTGGGAGACGACGACCAGAGCATCTACGGGTGGCGGGGAGCCGATATCGGGAACATCCTCGACTTCGAGAGCGCGTTCCCGGGGGCCCACGTCGTGCGCCTCGAGCAGAACTACCGCTCGACGTCCGTCATCCTCTCCGCGGCGAACGCCGTAATCGAGGAGAACGTCCATCGCAAGGGAAAGACGCTCCGCACCGAGAGGGAAGGGGGGGAGCGCATCACGCTCCTGACGTCCGACGGCGAGGCCGACGAGGCCAGGTGGGTCTGCGATCAGGTCGAGGGCCTCCTTCAGGCGGACTCCGGCCGCGCGCATCGCGACGTTGCGATCCTCTACCGCACCAACGCCCAGTCCCGGGCCTTTGAGGACGTGTGCCGGCGACGCGGGATCCCCTATCAGATCGTCGGCGGCGTCCGGTTCTACGAACGCAAGGAGATCCAGGACGTGCTGGCCTACCTGCGCCTCATCTCGAATCCGCTGGACGGCGGGGCGTTCGAGCGTATCGTCAACTGCCCTCCCCGCACAATCGGCGCTGTCACTCGGGAGCGGCTCGCGAGCTGGGCGGAAGCCCAAGAGATTCCGCTGCTCGAGGCGGCGTCGCGGGCAGACGAAGTGCCCGAGATTCCGGCGGCGGGCGCCCAGAGCCTCAAGCGGTTTGCCGTGCTGATACGGCGGTATTCGGCGCTCGCTTCCCAGATGCGCGTGGGTGAGCTGCTCGAGAGCCTCGTGGACGAGGTGGAGTTCTCGAGACACCTCGAGGACGAGGGACCGGAGGGGGAGGACCGCGCCGACAACGTGCGTGAGCTCATCGCGGGAGCGCTCGACTATGACGCGGAGCTCGTGGAGGACCTTGAGGACGGCGAGCTCGATCGCTTCACGGAGCTGGAGCTGTTCCTGCAGCAAGTCGCGCTCGTGGCGGACGTCGACCGGCACGACCCGGATGTGGACGCCGTGACGATGATGACGCTCCACAACGCCAAGGGGCTGGAGTTCCCGGTGGTGTTCATCTCGGGTCTCGAAGACGGTCTCTTTCCTCTGAGGCGCGCCTACGACGAGCCTGCGGAGCTCGAAGAGGAGCGCCGCCTCTTCTACGTTGGGATCACGCGGGCCGAGCAGAAGCTCGTGTTGACGCATGCCCGGCAACGCCGTCGTGCGGGCGACATGATGTATGGTCGCCTGTCACCGTTCGCCGAGGCCATTCCCCAGCACCTTGTGGAGGAGGTTGAGACGTCGCTCGCCGGAGCTGCCGGCGGCTACCTGTCGCGCAGGGCCCGCCGCAAGGCGGCGTACGAAGCGCCCGCCCGGGCCGCGGGCGACGGCGATTTGGAGCTCGACGCCGCCCTGAACCAGGACCTTCCGCGCTTCATCAAGGGGGAGAGGGTGGTCCATGACACGTTCGGGTCGGGCACGGTGGGCGAAGTGACGGGCCGCGGGAGGGATCTCAAGGTGACGATCCACTTCGATTCGGTGGGCAGCAAGAGGCTGCTCGTCCGCTACGCAGGCTTGCGCCGTGACTACGACTGACGGGGGCGTGGTGTCCGTGAGCCGAGAGGACATCGGCCGCATCGCCGAGCTCGCGCGGCTCCGCCTGTCCAAGTCCGAAGCAGAGGCGCTGGGCCGGGACCTCAACGCCATCCTCGACTATGTGGACACCCTCAGGTCCGCCACCCTCGACGAGGCCGAGATCGCCGACGCCCGTAGGGGGCACGCCCCCGAGCGAGCGCCGGGAGAGCGAGAGCCCGATCCCGTGGCGTGGCCGCCCGGAGAATACGCTCCCGAGTTCAGAGACGGCTTCTTCGTCGTGCCTTCTCCCCCGTCCCTCGGCACCCATGGCCCGGCCCCGAGCGGCTCATGAGCGAGATTGCCTCCATCGCCCGGGCGGTCCGCGAAGGTCGTCTTGCACCGCTCGAGCCGGCACGCCAAGCGCTCGAGCGCCTGCGCGAGAGGGAAGCGGGCCCCTGCCCCCTGAACGCCTTCCTTGCAACCGTCGCGCCCGACGGGCTGACGCTGCCCGGCAACAACCCGGAGGGAGCCGGGGGGGGGCGGCTCGCGGGTGTGCCGGTGGCCGTGAAGGACAACCTCGCCACGACGGACGGGCTCCCCACGACGTGCGCTTCGAAGATTCTGGAGAGATACCGGTCCCCCTACGAGGCGACCGTCGTGCGGCGGCTCCGCGAGGAGGGGGCGGTCGTCGTGGGCAAGACCAACATGGACGAGTTCGCCATGGGCTCGTCGAACGAGAACTCGGCGTTCGGGCCGGTGCGCAATCCCGTGGATCCAACGCGGGTGCCCGGCGGAAGCTCCGGAGGGTCGGCGGCCGCGGTCCGGGCGGGGCTGGTGCCGGGCGCGCTCGGTTCCGACACCGGAGGGTCGGTCAGGCAGCCGGCGTCGTTCTGCGGCGTGGTGGGCGCCAAGCCGACGTACGGCCTCGTCAGTCGATACGGGTTGGTGGCGTTTGCGTCGTCGCTGGATCAGGTCGGCACGCTCGGGCGGACCGTGCGCGACGCCGCTGCGCTCCTCGAGGTCGTAGCCGGGCACGATCCCCTGGACTCCACCTCGGCGGATCGCACCGTCCCCGACCTCACGGCCGCCTGTGACGAGGGAGGGCAGGGGCTACGGGTCGGAGTGCCGCGCGAGTACTTCGGAGACGCGCTGGCGCCGGGCGTCCCGGCCCGCTGCACGGAGGCGCTGGAGGCGCTCAAGGAGCGGGGAGCCACGGTCCTCGAGGTGTCGCTTCCTAACACCCCCTACGCCCTTCCCGCCTACTATGTGCTGGCGATGGCCGAGGCGTCGAGCAACCTGGCGCGCTTCGACGGGGTGCGATACGGGGCCCGCAGGCAGCACTGCCGCCGCCTGAGCGACATGCTCGAGCAGACGCGAACGTCGGGCTTCGGCGACGAGGTCAAGCGGCGCATCCTCCTGGGGACGTTTGCCCTGACCACCGGCTACTACGACCGATACTACGGCCGAGCGCAGAAGGTGCGTCGGCTGGTGTCGGAAGACTTCCGCCGGGCCTTCCGGGCCGGGATCGACGTCCTCTTCACCCCTACCTCACCTACGGTGGCGTTCCCGCTCGGCGAGCGCATCGCCGACCCCGTCCAGATGTACCTGGCCGACGTCTTCACCGTCACCGCGAACCTCGCCGGCCTGCCGGCGATCTCGGTGCCGGTCGGCGAGGTCGAGGGGCTGCCCGTGGGTGGGCAGCTCATCGGTTCGTGGTGGAGCGAGGCCACGCTCTTCCGCGCGGCCGCGGCTCTCGAGTCGGCCTGCGGTGGCGCCGGCCCCCCGGGGGGCGGGTGGGCAGGGCCACGGCCGGGCGCGGCGCAATGAGCTGGGAGAACGTCATCGGCCTGGAGGTGCACGTGCAGCTCCGCACATCGGAGAAGCTGTTCTGTGCCGACTCCGCGAGGTTTGGGGCGCCGCCCAACAGCCAAGTGTGTCCGGTCTGTTTGGGGCTGCCGGGAGCGCTGCCCGTGCTGAACCAGGAGGCCGTGGACCTGGCCGTCACGGCGGCCCTGGGACTCGGGTGCGAGGTGCACGCCCTCAGCGTCTTCGCACGCAAGAGTTACTTCTACCCCGATCTGCCGAAGGGCTATCAGATCACGCAGTTTGCGGAGCCTCTCGCGACCAGGGGATCCCTGGCCCTAGGCGAGGGGGCCGCGTCCCGGCCGATCCGAATTCGCCGGCTCCACTTGGAGGAGGACGCCGGCAAGTCGGTCCACGACCGCTTCCCCGAGGGGACGGCTGTGGACCTCAACCGGGCGGGTGTCCCGCTCGTCGAGATCGTGACCGAGCCCGACCTTCGATCGCCGGCGGAGGCCAGGGCCTTCCTTCGGGGCCTCAAGCGCACGCTGGAGTACCTTGAGGTGAGCGACTGCAACATGGAGGAAGGCAGCCTCCGGGTCGATGCCAATCTGTCCCTCAGGGCTGGGGGATCGACCGAACTCGGCGTGAAGGCGGAGGTGAAGAACCTCAACTCCTTCTCGGCCGTGGAGAAGGCACTCGAGCGAGCGGCCCAGAGGCAGGAGGCGGCGCTCGCCAGGGGAGAGGCCGTGATCCAGGAGACACTGCTCTGGGACGAGCGGGAGGGCACCCTCCGGTCCATGCGGTCGAAAGAGGAGAGCCACGACTATCGCTACTTCCCCGATCCCGACCTCCCGCCCCTTTGGATCGAGGCCGAGCGGGTTCGGAGCGCCGGCGACGCTCTGCCGGAGTTGCCCCTCGAACGCAAGCGGCGCTTCGTCCGAGAGCATGCCCTCCCCGAGGCGGATGCGGAGATCCTGACCTCCTCCCGCTCGCTCGCGGACTACTTCGAGGAAATCGCCTCACGCCTCGGAAACGCGAAGGTCGCGGCCAAGTGGGCGCGGGGCCCCCTCCTCAAGCAAGCGAACCGGGTTCGCCGAGACCTCGCGGCCCTCGGCCCCGCCCCCGCTCACGTGGCCGAGCTGATCGGGCTCGTCGAAGACGGCACGCTCTCCGGCCCCATGGGAGGCACCGTTCTCGAACGCATGGTGGACTCGGGGCGGGGCGCGCTCGAGATCGTGGAGAGCGAGGGCCTCCGGCAGGTGCGGGACGCCCGAGAGCTCGAGGCGTGGATCGACGGCGTGTTGGCGGAGAGTCCCGAGGAGGTCGAGCGATATCGCTTGGGCGAGGCCAAGCTCCTCGGCTACTTCATCGGTCGCGTCATGCAACGGTCGGCGGGTCGTGCAGACCCGAAGGCCGCGGGCGAGCTCCTCGAGGAGCGGATCATTCGCTGAGGACCGTCGCGGCTTCCCGCTCGGGCCAGTGGACGAGTGCGTTGCTGGGCAGCGGAAAGAACTCGTCGGCGCTCCGGCGGACGAAGGCGGGGTCTTCTGCCCCTCCCCGGGCCATCGTGAGGCGGCGCACCTTCTTGGCCAGCCTCAAGTTAAGCTCGCCCGTGGGGTCGAGCGTGGCCGGGCGCGAGTCCTCGCGCCAGACCAGATAGTCGACCGCATACTCGAAGGACAGGGCGTGGTAGGTCTTGACGGCTGCATCGGGCAGGTCGAATCGCGACTTCTCCAGGACCCGCTCGAACACCTGCTTCCAGCGGTCGTAGTCACCGAAGCGGATCATCCCGCGGAAGATCCTGCGGTTGGTCCGGAAGCTGAAGATCGTGCGGCTCAGGACTTGGTCGAAGAGATCGTCGGCTTCGGAGTGGTCGTGCTCCATCACAAGCTGCTTGGCCTTGGTCAGGAACTCCTCACCCATGCGCATGTCCATGCGGTGTTCCCAATACGCGTGGCCGAGCGCTTGCGTCGTGCTGGTGGTGAGGAGCTGCCGCGGAAGGAAGAGGTTGTGCGCGATGGTATCGGCCGCCAGGTGCGCCAGGTAGCCGTAGCCGACGGCCTTGAGGGGCGGGCTGTCGGCCGTGGCCAGGATCTCCTCACCCACACTCCAGTGATGGCAGTGCCTGCCTTCGGGCACGTACTTCTTGGCGAAGGAGATGTCGGCCGCGATCGACCCGTACAGGAAGTGCAGGCGGTTCGACCCGATGACGGCCCGCATGGCCGGGGGGAGCAGATAGAGCGAGGAGAGCAGGGTCTCGCCGAGCCCGATGTGCGTTCCCGGTCCCCATGCCCAGAGAGGCTCAGGATCGAGGACGATCCACCCCAGCGCCAGCGAGAGGGCCCCGAAGATCCTCACGAGGGCTCGGCGTCTCCCCCGACCGCCGCTGGAGCCTCTTCGCCGGGCCCTGCCGATTCCAAGGCCTCGGCCGGCTCGGCACCGGGCTCGTCGGCTACCACGGCCTCTCCGATGGTTCGCGCTCCTGCTCGCACTCCCTGGACGGCGGCGGCCGTGTCGAGCAGAACGGCCTCGGCTTCGCCTTGAACCACGTCCATGAGGGCGTTGAACTCCTCGACTCTCCCCTCCATCCGCTCCGACGCGCCCTTGAGCTGGTCCGCGAGCCCGGCCACAGAGGAGTGGATCTTCTGGACGTCCTCGCGCACGATTGCGGAGATGCACTCCACGTTGTCGGCAGCGCGGCGGGCCCGGTCGGCGACCGGACCGATCTGCTGCTCGAGGGTGGCGAGCAACTTCCGGAGCTGCATGAGCAGGAGCACCACCGCCAGCAGCAGCAGCGCCGATATCGCTGCCACGACGACGGCCGAAATGTCGGCCGCGCCCTGAAGACCTCCAGGCTGCCAGAGGCCCTGGGTCGCGCCTTGGAAGGGCAAGACAGCGCAGGACAGGAGTCGATGGCCCATGGCCAAAGGTATAAGCTCAGAGCCTCCGAGTTCCAGATCGCTTCGCTGGAGGAGTGGCGGCGACCTTTCGAGCGCCCCGCGCCGGCCCGGTCACTTGCGGCGCCTCCGCTCTCGGCCGAGCAGGCTCATGGGGGGAGGTGGGGCAGGGCGCGGGCGCGGGCTTTTCCGTCCAGGCACTTGGGCCAGCGGCTCGTGAGAGGCGGGGCCGAGGGCGGGGATGGTAGGGGTCACGGGGCGGGGCGACGTGCTCGGCAGTCGCCCTCACCCCGGCGGCACGCTACGTGCAGCAGAGGACCCCGGGCCAGCGTCCTGGGCGGGCGGAACGACGCCGAGCAGAGGGGTACCCAGGGCTGGAGAGAGGGTGATGAAAGGCGGTTGCTGCGTCAGGGGACCGGGGAATATCTTCGGGGCCGACGCGGCAGGACGGTCCGACGGACGGACACCGGAGGGGTGTCGGACCGCCGCTTCGGAGAGCGAAAGGAGGACATGCCCACCTTCATCGTCGAGGGCGGCCATCCCTTGACCGGGACGCTTCGACCCTCCGGGAACAAGAACGCCGCCCTTCCTGCGATCGCGGCCACGGTTCTCGCATCCGAGCCCGTCACCCTTCGCAACATCCCCCGCATTCGCGACGTCGAAACCCTGCTCGAGATCCTGGGTGCGCTCGGGGCCGACGTGCGATGGGACGATGACAACGTCATCACGGTCGACGCCTCGTCGGTGCACACGGCGGACGTCGACCGGGATCTGGCCGAGCGCATCCGGGCGTCGCTGCTTCTCGCCGGGCCTCTGCTCGCCCGCTTCGGGCGGGTCGATCTGCCTCCGCCCGGCGGCGACGTGATCGGGCGCCGGCGCATGGACACCCACTTCCTGGCGTTTGAGGCCCTCGGCGCCCAAGTGAGCCTCAACGGTGGATTCCAGCTCGAGACACCGGGCCTGAGGGGGGCCGACATCTTCCTGGACGAGCCCTCCGTCACGGCCACCGAGAACACCGTCATGGCCGCGGTGCTCGCAGACGGGGAGTCGCTGCTCCGGAACGCGGCCTCCGAGCCGCACGTGCAGGATCTGTGTCACCTTCTCAATCGGATGGGCGCGCGCATCGAGGGGATCGGCACCAATTGCCTCCGCATCGAAGGAGTCCCCGAGCTCGGCGGCACGACCTTTTCCATCGGCCGCGACCACATCGAGACAGGGTCCTTCATCGGCCTCGCTGCGGTGACCGGAAGCCGGCTCGTCGTGGAAAAGGCACCCATCGAGCACCTCGACTCGACCCTGTTGGGCTTTGCCAGGCTTGGGGTGGAGGTGACGGTTGAGGGAGATTCTCTCACGGTGCTCGGAGACCGCGAGTGCCGCGTCGCGAGCGACGCCTTCGGCGCCGTGCCCAAGATCGACGACGGTCCCTGGCCAGCGTTTCCGGCGGACCTCATGTCCATTGCCGTGGTCACGGCCGCTCGATCGGTGGGGACGGTGCTCGTGCACGAGAAGATGTTCGAGTCCCGCATGTACTTCACCGACAAGCTCGTGGCCATGGGCGCCCCGATCATCCTCTGCGATCCGCACCGGGCCGTGGTAGCCGGCCCCTCGAACCTCCGGGGCACCACGCTGGAGAGCCCGGACATCCGGGCGGGCATGGCTATGTTGATCGCGGCTCTCGGGGCCGAAGGGACCAGTCGCATCCAGAACATCGGCCAGATCGAGCGCGGCTACGAGCGCATCGACGAGCGCCTTCGTGCGATCGGGGCCCGCATCGAACGGGTGGAACCCTAGCCTCGCGCCCCAGCTGCGCCCCCGGGAGCGCGTGCCCGGGCTCCCTTGCCTCGGCACCCCCGGAAGCTCCCGCATGTCTCGAACACGACGCCAGGGGGGACGGGATTGGATCCGACGCCGTCGATCCACCAGCCGAGCCCGCGCTCCTCTCCGATCGCCGCCTCGAAACCCGCCCTCCACCGCGACCGTAGGGCGCCTAGGGATGGAGGGGAAGGGGGTCGCTGGAGGGGGCCCGGGGATCGCGATCCCATCCGTCCGGGGCCTGGTAGCTGGCCGCTTTCCATGCGGCTACACTTAGGACCCCGAGGCAGTCACCCGACAGCGAGAGAAGAGCGGCATCATGGTGCACGAGAACATTCCCGGAGAGAACGACGGCTCGGCGGCCGGGCAGGAACGGGAAAAGAAGAACCGCGCCGAAGGCATCAAGGGCGGCATTCGTCAGGGCATGACCATGTTGAGCGCCATAAGGGACGCGATCGAGGAGACGCTCAACGAGGCGAAGGAACGGGGCGACCTCAGCCCCGATCGTGCGAAGGAGGTCATGCGCTCGACGCTCGAAAAGGCCCAGGCCAAGGCCGACGAGGCTCGAGAGTCCTTCGACTTCGTCAAGCAGAAGGAGTTCGATGGCCTGAAGGGGGTGGTCGACGGACTCAAGGAGCGGCTTAGGAGCGTCGAGCGATCGTTGGGGCTGGAGGTCGAAGAGGAGGGCGGGGCCCGAGACGGCCGGGAGCCCGAAGCGTGAACACCTGAGATCGATCCGCGGGCCGGCGGATCGCGCGCGACTCAGGGCCAAGTCTTGAGCAATCAAGGCATTGCGTCTATATTTATGCGTTAGGGCCGCCCGCGGGGCGGCCACTTTTGTGAGTGGGGGAGTTGGTAGCCCCCGCTTTTTTGTTCTCGGGGCTTTGCGTCGCTACGGCCTCCGGGCAGGAGTGGTCATGGCAGTCTGGCGGCCTGAAATCGAGCAGGAGCTGGAGGAGCGCATCACGGCTCTCGGCTTCGAGCTCGTGTTGCTGGAGTGGGCCGGGAGCCGGAAGCGACCGATCATGCGCATCCGCATGGATCGGCCGGGCTCGGAGTTGGAATCATCGGTCACGGTGGACGACTGCGCGGAGGTGAGTCGGGCGCTGGAGGCTTGGCTCGACGAGCATGAGGACGTGCCCGAACGGTACGTCCTGGAAGTCTCGTCGCCGGGAGTCGAGCGCCCGCTGGTCCGGCCTCGCGACTGGGAGCGCTTCGCGGGGAGGGCCGTCGCGGTCACAGGCCACCGGGTCCTCGCCGAGCGATCGGCCCGGCTCGAAGCCGAGTTGCTGGGATTGGATCCGGAGCCGGAGCCGACGGCCCGGCTTCGACTGGACGACGGTAGCGAGGTGGGCGTGCCTCTGGCGGACATCAAGGGCGCCCGCCTCCTGTTCGACTGGAAGCAGGCGCGGGAGTGAGGATAACATGACAGACGCCGACCAGATCGTCGCAGCGTTCAGGGATGTCGCCGCGACCAAGAGCCTGTCCCCCGACGAGGTGAATGAGCTTCTCAAGGACGGGATACGGGCGGGGCTGTCACGCATACACGGTCCGAACGTACAGGCCGAGATCACCATCGACGACATGACCGGGGGCCTCGACATCGTTGTGCTCCTACGGGTCGTCGAGGAGGTGGAGGACCCCTCGTCCGAGGTGAGCCTGCAGGAGGCCCGTTGGGACGACGAGGGCTTTGAGATCGGCGACGTAATGGAGATTCCGGTCGACTTCAAGGAGTTCGGTCGGAACGCCGTCATGGCCGTGAAGCAACGCATCGTGCTACTGGTTCGGGAGAACGAGCGGGACCGGATTCGCGAGGTGTACTCCGACCGCGTGGGGGAGCTGCTTTCGGGCGAGGTGCAGCAGATCGAGCGAGGCAAGGTCATGGTCATGCTCAACCGCTCGCCTGACGCCGATGCGATCATTCCCTGGAAGGAGCAGAACGCCCGGGAGCGGTTCCGCCAGGGCGATCCGATCCGGTGCGTGCTCAAGAAGGTAGAGGAGACCCCAAGGGGACCCCGGCTGATTCTCTCCAGGGGGGACCCTCTTTTTGTGGCCGCCCTCTTCAGCCTGGAGGTTCCGGAGATCCACCAGGGGATCGTCACACTCAAGGAAGTGGCCCGTGAAGTCGGGGGGCGGACCAAGATCGCCGTCTACAGCAGAGATGAGTCCATCGATCCGGTGGGGGCCTGCGTGGGCCTCAGAGGTTCGAGGGTCCAGGCCGTGGTTCAGGAGCTCGGTGGGGAGCGGATCGACATTGTCCCCTGGCACGCGGAGCCGGAGATTTTCGCGCGCCGCGCACTGGCGCCCGCACGCGTCTCCAAGGTGATGAGCGATCTGGAGCGGCGGGTGATCACGGCCATCGTCGACGAGGATCAGCTGTCACTCGCCATCGGCCGAAACGGGCAGAACGTGCGGCTGGCCTCGCAGCTCATCGGGTGGCAGATCGACCTGTACGGCTCCAGGGAGTGGGTGGAGCTGGGCGCGGATCTGTCCATCTTCCAAGAGACGCGTGAAGACGAGTACGAGACCTCCGACTTCTCGCTCTCCGAGCTGGATCTCCCGGCCGGGACTCTGGCGGCCCTGGAAGCGTCCGGATATAGTACGTTTCTGCAGATCATCGACTTCGACCGCGACGACTTCTTGGTGATCGAGGGGCTGACGGAAGCCGATGCGGACCGGCTCCTATCCCTCATAGATGAACTCACCGTCGTGGCGGACTCGTCCACCACGGAGAGCGAGGTCGCAGAGGGTGCTTTCCCCGCGACCGACGACGCCTCGTCCGATGCAACCGAAGGCGCGGCTCCGGCCGTGCAGAATTCGGCGGGCCCGGGACTCGGTGGACCACCGGACCGTGACGGAGGGATTCGGTGACGATGCCCCCGGCGTTGACCGTGGCGAGGGGGTCGAAGCGTGGAGTGCTGACGCTCTTGGGGCTCGCCCGGCGCGCCGGCGTCCTGGAGCGCGGAACGGGGTCCACGGAGCGCGCCGTCAAGGACGGTCGAGCTCAGTTGGTCCTGCTGGCCGAGGACGCCTCGGAGGTGCAGACCGAGAAGGTGTTGAAGCTGCTCCGGCATCGGGATACTCGCAGGATAACTCTGGGAAGCAGGGCGGAATTGGGCGCCGCGGTCGGGTCCGCTCCGGTTTCCGCCGTGGCGGTGACGGAGGCGGGCCTCGCGCGCCTCTTGGCGAGCAGGGTGGTTGGGGAAGTGGGTCCGAGCATTGAGACTGACGAGCGGAGGTAGGCAAGGCAGATGCGGGTTGTAGAGCTGGCCGGAGATCTCGGAGTTAGGTCCGAGGTTCTGCTTAGCCTCTTGAGGACTCTGCGCATCCCCGTCCCCGACGTGGAAGCTCCGATGAGCGACGAGGACGTGTCGCGCATCTTGGCGCGGCTCGAGCGGGAGCGTCGTGCCGGCCACAGGGATGCGACCGAGGCGATCCAGGCCGCGATCGAGGAAGCCAAGCCCGTAGCTGGCCGCCGCCGCAGGCGGCGCGCCAGCCAGCTGCCGCCCAGGCCCGAGGCCGAGCCCGAGCCGGAAGAGGCCTCCGAAGAGCCGGCCGCAGAAGCCGCAGCCGACCCAGGGGGTGCCGAGGCGGATGAGTCGCTAGAGGAAGCCGCACCGGCCGGGGAGCCCACGGCCGGGGAGCCCGTGGCTGCAGAGGCTTCCGCGGAGGAGCCCGCGGGTGAGGGGCCTTGGGCCGGGGGACCGGCGGTCGAGGAAACCACGGCCGAGCCGGAGGGGCCCGCCGAAGGGACAGCCGAAGAGTCGACCATCGTGGGGCTGGGGGAGGAGGCCCGAGCGGTCGTGTCCGAGGAGATCGTGGCGCCGGCGCCCGCCGCCTCGGCTACTGCGCCCGAGCCCGTGCGCTTCGCCGCTCCCGAGGGCCCCGCGCGCGTCATCCGTCGCCCGAAGCCTGCGGCAAGCTCGGGTGCGGCCGGGCAGGTGCGCGTCCAGGCTGAGGGATATACCCCTGACGGCCAGAGGCAGCAGCGCCTGAAGAAGAAGGGCAAGAAGCGGCAGAGGGTCGATCAGGGCGCCGTCCAAGAGAACATCCAGCGGGTGATGGCCGAGCTCAAGGGCGGCGGCAAGAAGCGCCGTCGCAGGAGTACGGCAGCGACGAAGGAGGAGCGCCAAGCCGCCGAGGAGGAAGCACGCCAAGAGGAGGAGAGAGAGCGGACGACCGTTCGGGTGAACGAGTTCCTGACGGTCGCGGAGCTCTCCGAGCTGGTCGACGTCTCCCCGACCGAGATCATCGGCTCCGCGTTCAAGAACCTCGGCCTCATGGTCACGATCAATCTGCGGCTCGACTTCGACCAGATCGAGCTGCTGCTGGACGAGTTTGACTTCACTGCGGTGCGTGAGGAGGAATACGGCGCACCGGATGAGGACGAGATGGAGGCGGACGCGCCCGAGGATCTCCTTCCGCGCGCTCCCGTGGTGACCGTCATGGGTCACGTCGACCACGGGAAGACCCTCCTCCTCGACAAGATCCGGAGCACCAACGTCGTGGCTGGAGAGTCGGGCGGCATCACCCAGCACATCGGCGCGTACCACGTGGAGCTCGGCGATGATCGAAGCATCACGTTTCTGGACACGCCGGGACACGCGGCGTTCACGGCGATGCGAGCTCGTGGAGCCGAGGTCACCGATATCGTGATTTTGGTCGTCGCCGCGGACGACTCCGTGATGCCTCAGACCAAGGAAGCGATCAGCCATGCGCGAAACGCGGGCGTGCCGATCGTCGTCGCCGTCAACAAGTGCGATCTACCTTCCGCCGATCCGATGAAGGTCAAGCAGGCGCTCTTGCAGCAGGAGGTGCAGGTCGAGGACTTCGGCGGAGACGTTCTGAGTGCCGACATCTCGGCGAAGACGGGAGCGGGCATCGACGACCTCCTCGAGAAGGTCCTCCTGCAGGCCGACCTCCTGGAGCTCTCGGCGAACCCGAATCGGGATGCGGCGGGGACCGTGATCGAGGCGCGGCTCGACGTCGGGAAGGGGCCGGTCGTTTCCGTCCTCGTCGAGAAGGGCACCCTCCGTGTAGGAGACTCCTTCTTGGTCGGGCTCTTCGAGGGGCGCGTGCGTGCGATGCTCGACGAGCGCGGCCATCAGGTCGAGGAAGCGGCTCCGGGTGCCCCGATTCAGCTCCTTGGCACCGCGGGGGTCCCGCGGGCGGGGGATACGCTGCAGGTCATGGCGGCCGAGAAGGCGAGCGAGATCGCGCAGAGCCGCATGCGTCTTGAGCGGGAGAAGCAGCTCCGCATCAAGGAGCGGGGCGTCAAGTTGGGGGACTTCTCAGGCCTGCTCGCCTCAGGCGAGGCCGATACGCTCCCCCTCATCATCAAGGCGGACGTGGACGGATCGGTGCAGGCGCTCTCCGACGCCCTCGAGCTGATCGGCACCAGCGAGGTAAGGGTCCAAATCGTCCATCGAGCGGTCGGGGCCGTCAACGAGGAAGACGTCTTGCTGGCCGGGACATCGGGCTCCGTCATCATCGGCTTCCGTGTGCGCCCCAACACCAACGCCCGTAAGCAAGCTGAGAGCGACGGTGTGGAGATCCGCGTGTACGACGTGATCTACGAGGCCGTCGATGAAGTCCGCGCCGTGCTCGAGGGCATGCTGGCGCCGGAGAAGAGGGAGAGCGTGGTCGGCACGGCCGAAGTCCGCGAGCTCTTCAGGGTCAGTAAGGTGGGGACGATCGCCGGCTCGCACGTTCTCGACGGGGTCATCGACCGCAAGTCGCCCGTCCGCCTCATACGCGACGGGATCGTGGTCTACGAAGGCGAAATCTCCTCCCTCAAGCGCTTCAAGGACGACGCCAGAGAGGTGCGAGAGGGCTTCGAGTGCGGCATCGGCATCGCCAACTTCAATGACATCAAGGTCGGCGATACCATCGAGTGCTACTCGGTGGAGGAAGTGGCGCGCACGCTCGCGCGAGCTACGGGGTAGCCCGAAGGAGGAGCGACGGTGCTGGTGGCCACCTGCTCGTGGGAGCTCGCGCTTCCGGGATGCTTCTCCCTCAAGGAAAAGCGGCGCGTAGTCAAGTCGCTGAAGGACTGCCTCCGCAATCGGTTCAACGTCTCGGTGGCGGAGACCGGCCATCAGGACGCGTGGACACGCGCCCGGCTGTCCGTCGCGCTCGTCACCACCGACGGCCGCCTCGCGGACTCACTCCTGGCGAGAGCCGATCGCCTCATTGAAGGGGAGACGCGTGCCGTGATCCTCTCGAGCGAGAGAGACCTCTATTGACCGGCCGTCGGTCGTGCGGCCGTGCCCTCCCGGATCCATGCCCAACCGACGCCTCGCCCGCTTGAGCGAGCAGTTCCGGAGAGAGATCACCGGCATCCTGCGTCGGGATGTGAACGATCCGCGGGTGAAGACCGTGTCGGTCACCGACGTGGCCATAACGCCGGATCTTTGGCTTGCCCGGGTCTACGTCCGCCTTGCCGGGGGAGAGCGGGAGCGAGGGGAGGCCATGAAAGGACTCCAGGCCGCGTCCGGCTTCATCCGGCGGGAGCTCGGATCCATGCTGCATACGCGTCGCGTCCCGGAGCTGCGTTTCCTGGAGGATGAGACGCTCGACCAGGCCGCCCGCATCGAGGAGATCCTGAGCGAGATCGGCCAGGAGGAGCGGCGCCGGACGACCGACGGGAACGCGCAGGTGGAGGCGAGTGAGGACTGATGCGTTCCGGATGCCGGAGCGAGGCGGAGCGCTCCTGGTGGATAAACCGGCGGGACCGACGTCCCACGACGTCGTGGCCTGGGCCCGCAAGGGCCTCGGGACGAGACGTGTCGGCCATACCGGCACTCTGGACCCCTTCGCCTCCGGCCTGCTGATCTTGCTCTTCGGCCCGGCGACCCGCCTCGCAGAGTACCTCTCCTGCCTCAGCAAGGGGTATACAGCGAGGGCCCGCCTGGGAATCGTCACCGACACCCACGACTCCCGAGGGCAGATCGGTGAGCCGCAAGCGGACTGGGAGGCAATCCGCGCGGAGGACGTAGCGTCCGGGCTGGCACGCTTCCACGGCCGGTTCGAGCAGGTCCCGCCGCAGTTCTCGGCCAAGAAGGTCGGTGGAGAAGCGATGTACAAGAAGGCCCGACGAGGCGAACGGACCGAGCTGCGTCCCGTGCTCGTCGAGGTCTCCGAGATTCGCCTCACCGAATTCTGCCCTCCGCACTTCACCTTCGACGTCGTGTGCTCGGCGGGCACGTACATCCGGGCTCTCGCAAGGGACGTGGGCGACGGCCTCGGCACGGGGGCGCACCTCAGCGAGCTGCGTCGTACGAGGGTGGGGGACTTTTCGGTGGAAGGAGCGATGAGCGGCGAGGCGCTCCGGTCGGGCGATCTTCCCGTGCCGGGACAGTGGATCGAGGCGGAAGAGGCACTCCGGCACCTCCCGGCTGTGAAGGTGCCCGCGGACTCTGCGCTGCGCCTCCGGCAGGGATGCAGGATCCCCCTGCCCAACGCTGCGTTGGATCGAGGGCAGCCCGTCGCCGTGCTCGACGGGGAAGGCCTCCTCGGGATCGCGGAAGTGCGGAAGGGCGAGCTCGCGCCGAGGAAGGTGCTTCGGGGTCCCGCGACGGCATGAGTGACTATGCGGTGGACCCGGCTCTGCCGCCCGCCCTTCCGTCCGACGGACGGGGGGCGGTCCTCACGATCGGCACGTTCGACGGCATCCACCGGGGCCACTGGCACGTGCTCTCCGAGATCCGTCGGAGGGCCGAGGCGACAGGGCGACGCAGCGTCCTCGTGACCTTCCACGCGCATCCCCTTACGGTCCTCCGTCCGGAGGCCGCGCCTCTCACGCTCACGACGCCTCTGGAGAAGAAGGAGGTCCTCGCAGAGTCGGGGCTCGACTACGCGGTGTTCCTCCCGTTCACTCCGGTGCTGGCCGCATACACGCCCCGGCGCTTCGTCGAGGAAATCCTCGTGGGACGCTTCGGGGTGAAGGAGCTGGTCGTGGGATACGACCATCGCTTCGGGCGGGGACGCGAGGGCGACATCGATACCCTCCGCTCGCTCGGAGCGGAGCTGGGATTCGATGTCGACGTCGTCGCTCCGGTCGGGACTGGCGAGCGGCCCATCTCGTCCACCGCCATCCGCCGCGCGCTGCTCGAGGGCGACGTCAGCTCGGCGGCGGAGGCTCTGGGGCGCCCTTACTCGCTCCGCGGTCGGGTAGTGCCGGGCGACGGGCGCGGACGAACGCTAGGCTTTCCAACGGCCAACCTCGAGATGAGGAGCAACGGGGGCGCCGGGCAGAAGCTCGTCCCTCCCTCCGGGATCTATGCCGTCAGGGGCATCCTCCGATCGGGCGCCTATGGCGGAGCGCTCCACCTCGGGCCCCGACCGACGTTCCCAGGCTCGCCACCGACGATCGAGGTCCACTTGCTCGACTTCGAGCACGACATCTACGGTGGGGACATCCGCGTGGACTTCGTGCGCCGCCTGCGCGAGATCCGTTCCTTCGATTCGCAGGGCGCACTGGTGCAACAGATGCGGGCTGACGTAGAGGAGGCCCGCGAGGTGCTGGCCGGCAATTGAGGGACAGGAGGAAGCAGCGGGGCGGTACCACGGCCGCAGAGCAGGCCACAGGCACGGCGTCGCAGCGCATCTATCCATTCCCGAAGCTGCTGTCGGTGTGGAGACACCTCCGGTGGAAGTGATGATGCACGACGGCTGTTCGCCCTCTCGGCCAGCCCGTTCGCTTCCGCCGGGGGAGTCTTCTTCGCGTTCTTGGTGCTCCCGACTCTGAAGAGATGGTCGCCGTAGAGGCCGTTGTCGGGATCGGCGAAGACAAGGTCACGGCTTGTCTGGCGGCTGGCAGCGGCACTTGAGGATCGGAACGCGGGGCTGCCGGAGCCGGTCCTCGAGCTGGGTGAGGTGCTTATCGGTCAGGTCGCGGAGCTCGATCGGAAGATCGACTCACTAGACAAGAAGCTCCACGCGTGCGTGCGGCAGGACGAAGAGGCGGCGTATGACTTGCCGCACCAACAGGCCGGATAGAAGACAGCACCTGACCGGGTGCACCGAGCCGTTCGAAGAAGTGCTTGCATCACCGGGGGGCGTCCAAAGGCGCACTCTTGTCCAGGTAACCGCGACCGGTTCAGCTCCATGGCTGCATGAAACCGGCGGTGGATTCACCGCTAGATCCCCCAACGCGCTGTAGGAGGCGGCAGCGAAGGTGGCGGCAGGTCCACTTTGCGACGTTCGCGGATGACGACCCATGGCGGACTTACCGGAGGGGGAACGGAGCTCGTTGCTGCCGAAAGGCCTCACCCCCAGCCGCGTCCAAGAGCGCCCTTGGCGGCATATCTGGCACTGGTGACTCAGCCGGACAGCGGGCAGCCTTCTGTTTCGTCTGGACGTCCAGCGAGGGCGGGTCTCCGCTACGCACGATGCACCCGCGAGCTCCTACCGGCCGAGACCGCAGGACAGGCACCGTCGCCACGGCCACAGCATCCGACCCCAATCCCGGCGCACGCTGCTCAGAAGTACCAGCTCAGGGAGAGATACCCGGTCAGTCCGGCCGAGCCGTACTCGGAGGGGAACGGACGGGCCTCCGTCGCGTCGTCGTCACCCAGTCCCAGGAAGGCGCCGGTGGTCACCGCCGTATCGTTGCCGGCCGAGTAGTCGACGCTCGTTCCCAAGGTGGCGCTCAGGTCGTTCAGGTTCCAGAGTGAGAGCCCGCTGAGGCTCCAGAGCGGATGCAGTTGGTACGACACCTGGACCACCGTCTCGTCCCGTCCGAGCACCTGATGTTCCCCGCGCAGGAAGGTGGCCGATTCCAGCGTGGCCGAGTACGCGTCCACTACAGCGGCACCCAGGCCGTCGCGTTGGTACTCGACGGCCAATGTTAGATCCCTACGGCCGATCTGAAGTTGCCGGTCGAGGCCAAGGACGCCACGAAAAACGACCCGGTCCCCGAGCTGGCGAAGCACTGCTTCCCCCCGGACGGCCCAACCCCTCAGTGATCCGGCGGCGGCGAAGGCCCCCGCCGGATCACCGTACACGATCCCGCCCCACCCCGAGAGCTCCCAGTTGCGCGCGGTCGTGAGGCCGCGGACCAGCACCGTCGGCTCCTCGCCCACCCGTGACCGGGTCGGTCGCACGACGAGGTCAATCTCGCTGAGCGCGCTCGGATAGAGGCGGAGCCGGACGGCGTCCACCCCCGCGCGGAACTCCCGGAACGGGTCGACCGGGTTGAACGGCGTGAAGGGGTCGCTCGGGGTGAGAAAGAGCGCGGTGCCCCACGACACCGCCTGCCGCCCCACGCTGATCTCGAGGTGTTCGTTCTCCCACCCGACGTACAGCCGATCGAATCGGTGTTGCCATACAACGTGGTCCCGTTCCGCGATCGTCCACTGGAGCTCGAGCCATTCGCCGCCGCCCGGCACCGCGCCGAGGTTGAATTCCAGGAGCCTTGCCAGGCGCCGGAAGGTCAGGACGTGCTCGTAGGCGAGGCCGAGTGCAAAGGGCCCTGCGACCGGCTCGCTAGAGACGCGGACTCGATTGAACTCACTCAACTGGCCGTGGGCGGTCCCGGCGAGGGGGATGGTCTGCATGTATCCGCTCAGCGGCAACGCTTGCGCGGACACCGTATCGCTGAGGGCCGAAAGGAGCACGACCGTCCAGACGACGGCCCGGGCGCGGAGCCCCATCGCCCTTACGGTCGGCGCTCGTTTAGATGGACGGCGCCGTCGACCATGCGGACCAGACGCCGGGAACATTCCACGACGCGGCTGTCATGGGTGGCGAAGACGAAGGTCACTCCGAGGTCGCGGTTCCCCTCGCCCATGACATCGAGCAGTGCCTCACAGGCCGCCGAGCCGAGGTTGGCCGTCGGCTCGTCGGCGAGCACGGGGCGGCTCGCCACCGCGCTCACGACGGCGACCCCTTGCTGTTGGCCGCCCGAGAGCTTCCCCGGACGCCGGTCCTCAAGCCCCTCCCTCCCCGTCCGCGCAAAGAGCTCGCGGATGGGCGCGCGACGCTTCTCGGGGCGTCCACGCCCTGGAGCAGCATCGGCAATTCTGCATTCTCCAGCGCGGTGAGGGCAGGCAGCAGATTGTAGGCCGGGAACCAAGGGCCGGCCACCCCCCGCCTACCTCCCGCGCTGCAGCGTCCGCAGCGTCCGCAGCGAGAAGAATGACGGATCGATGTCGATGTCGAACTCGAGTTCCTCGTAGTGGATCGTCGTCCGCTCCTTCGGCTTGTCCGCCGGGTACATGTGCATGACCCCGGGAACGGTCCGGCCGCCGAACTCGGTGTAGCCGCCGTGTTCTATTGTCCTGGCCAGTGCGCCGTCCTCGTCGTAGAACTTCGCCCAGAGCGGCATGTCGTCGCGCTGCCGGACCCGGTACTCGATGTGCCCCCACACGACGGGCGCTTCCGGCTTAGGGGTTAGCTGGAAGTCCCAGACCACCACCCCCTCCGGATCCTCTCCATCGAAGACGATCGCGATGTCGTAGTCCTCGGTGAGCCTGCTATCCTTCACCAAGTCGTCGTTCGTGAAGTGTGACCCCATCCATGCCCCCCCCATCATCGATGCCGGGACCTTGATCGTCCGGTCGACCTTGGGGAGGTAGTTCCAGATGTCCTCTTCAGCCTTGAGCGTTGCCGTCCCCGCCTCCCTCTGCGGCGCGCGCAAGCGGACGAGTGAGTAGTCCGTGCCGAGCGACCAGATCTCCATCGCCATCCGCCGCTCCCAGTGTTCCGTCACGACCTCCATTGTCGCGATGCCCCGGCTCGAGTCGCCGCGCAGCATCCGGTCGACCCTGTCGATGATGGTCCCCGCATCCACCTGGGCTGCGGCCGGAGCTGCGAGGGTCAGGCCCACAATCGCGGCGGCAACCGCGAGGAGGGTCGCCATGCCGTGCCCGCACGGCAAATGGACCCCTTGGCGTCTGGTCATCATGTGCATCGACCTGGATTCCGAAGCTTCACGGTCGAACTCTTCCGCCTCTCTTCGGTCTCCTTCTTGATCCCCTCACGGAAGGGGGGCACAGCGCCTACAGGCCTCGTTCGCCCGTGAGCTCCCTCACGCGTAGGGGTAACGGATCTTCTTTCCTCGTGCCTTCTCTCACGACCCGCGTCTCCCGCGTGACGTGTCTCCCGGGTCCCATGGCTGTGCTGGCGCTCCCCGCGGAGGCGATGCTGGCCGTAGTTGGGATACCTTGGGGCGCTCGGTTTGGTTTCGGCGGTGAAGAAGGAGCCGTATCAGATCGGCCGAGATTGGCATCAAGATCAAGTGCGCTTGCCAGCCGCCGCCTGACATGAGCAGGGTCCTGCGGAGCCACCTTGCCCGAACTCGGCCAGGTGATCCCGTCGTAGGACGTTGATCGTCTGTGTGCGCCGGCACACCAGAAGGTCGCGTGTGCGAAACAGCATCCCCCGCGCCTCTTGCGCCTGTGCCTTCGCTGCACGCGCGCGGAAATCACAACGGTCGTTCGAGTCGCCGCCGCCGAACGAAGATCCTCGGAATCGAGCACCAGGGCCGCGAGAGCCGGCATCGGCAAGCGCGGCAGGTCGATGTCGCCCTGGGCATTGCTGGCGCTCGGGGATCGGCTGCACGAGAGGGACTTCCGGTGCGGCGCGGTCGCAGCCGCTGGACTGCGGACGCGCCTATTGCCTCGTGCAGGGCGCCGCCACGGCGACGGGGATCACCATCGTGGAGGCATGAGCAGGAGGATCGCACGACGACGTGCAACAGCCGCGACCGATCCGCACGAGGTCATCGCCCAGCTCCCGGTCACGACCGTGCTCAGGCCGCCCCGGCCGCCGCCGGGTCGAACTTCCGCCGGTAGTACCGAGTCCACGCCACGATGGCCGGAATGCCGACGACCGTGGGCACGATCCAGGGAACGACGCTGAGCGGTCCCGCGATCTCGTAGGCCCAGAGGCGTTGCGCCCCGAAGACGATGAATGCGGTGTGGAAGGCGATGCCGCCCCCGAGCATCGACCCGAGGTGGCTGTAGAGCCAGCCCATGTGCTGCGCTCCAGGACTGCGCATCAGCCGCAACATGCTCCGCCCGGTGAAGAAGCCGATTGGGCTCATGCCCAGCAGGATCGGCGAGACGTCGGACCACGCCGCGAACGCAAACGCGACGACCACGACGCTACCCGACACCGATACCCAGGCGAGCGTCTCGTGGACCGGGGTTCTCAGCTTCTCGGGCGCTCTCCGCGTCGCCACGACGCGCATCGCCTGCCTTACCATGGCGAACGTCGCCACCCCGAGGTAGCCGAGAAGGACGGCGAATCCGTAGAGGTCGGGCCGTTCCGCGAGGGCTATGCCCTGGAACTGGTAGGAGACGATCCGCCCCGCTGACGCAGTGATCGCCGACAGTGTTACGACGTAGGCGCAGGAGGCGTAGACACGGCCCGCCCGCACGTGCGCCCGGCCGCCCTTGCGGGCAAAGACGGGGATCCAGAACGCCGCCAGGCCGACGAACCCGGTCGCGACGTGCGCCAGGATGAGGACCTTCATGACCAGGGTCAGGGTTGTCGTCATGATGGATGCTCCCGGTGTCCCCGCGGCTCGTCGTGCGTCGCGGCCCCCTCGCCGGGCACGGACGCGAGCCTCCGGTCGATCGCCGCCAGCGTCTCGTTGCACCAGGTCACCTTCGACCCGATGGAGTGAATGCCCATCCGGAGCGCCGCAAAGTGGTGGAATCCCGCGTCGCTGTACCGTTCCGGCGCGTCGCCGTAGGTGGCGATCACGTCCCGTTCGACCGCCCATAGTTGCGCAAGCCAGCGCGAGAGGTGGTCCCGGAGCGCGGTCATGAACGCGCGGGTCTCGTGGATGTCGCCGACCGCGTCCATGAAGTAGAGCTGGGCGAGGTACGCGAACCGCTCCGTGCCGACGGCGGGGCCGCTACGCAGCCAGCGCAGCAGCTCCCGGCGGCCCTCCTCCGTCAGCGAGTAGACCCTGCGGTTCGGACCCTTCGGAGACGGCTCGACCCGGCTCCGGAGCATCCGCCGCTGCTCAAGACGCTTCAGGGTCGGGTAGATCTGGCTCAGCTCGGCCGACCAGAAGTGCCGCACGTTTTCGCTGAACGCGTTCTTCAGGTCGTACCCGGTAGCCGGGTCTTGCAGCAGGCCGAGGAGGATGTGGTCGAGGCTCATGTACCTATATCAATGTCGGCATAGTTAACTATACAAATATCGTCATAGCAGGTCAAACAGGAGATCGGCAAACCGTCCCGACCGCTGATCCACCACTGCGATGGCCGACCGTCACCTCGGAGCATGATGCGGAAAGACTGCGCTACAGATCGGGAGAGCGCCGGACCGGGAGGTCACCTCGAAGCTGAACCGGGTGCTCGCAACTGAAGCGAGCGGCGTCGACCCGGCTCTACGAAACGCTCAAGCCCGAAGCGTCCGCTCCAGCGACCTCCCGGGCTCTCTGGACTGCGGGCCGAGACGAGCCTCGGCGACCGCGATGCTCCGCTCGCTGGCGACGGCGTACGGGAAGTAGACGCGGCCGTCCTCCTCGAAGATGCAGAAACTGTTCGGTGGCTCTTATTCTCGGTCATGGGTCACTAACTGACCCATGACCCCAGTGGCGGGGTTGTTGCCCAGCTCCGTGCTCTCGGCTATTTTACAAGGCTATTCATATGCAAACCACGAGCTTCCCCTGAAGCGTAGACTCTTGCGGAGGCACTCGCAGACGTGACGATCAGCAAAGCAGAGATTGTTCAGAAGCATCAGCTCCACGAGGGAGATGTCGGGAGCGCCCCCGTCCAGATCGCGATCCTCACGGCTCGCATCAACGACCTCAGGTCACACTTCGACAGCCACAAGAAGGACCATCACAGCCGCCGAGGCCTCCTGAAGATGGTTGGACGCCGTCGCCGGCTGCTGGAGTACCTGAAGCGTACGGACGTGGAGCGCTACCGCGTGCTCATCGCGGAGCTGGGACTCCGCCACTAGAGGCGGATCAGAAACGGCGGCGGCCCGACGGCTAGTCGCCGTTTCAGCGTCGGACAACAGGACCCCTGGAGAATCGGCCAACCCAATGGCTGCGCCTGTTCGGGGCACGCCGTGCCCCGCACTGCGGCGGTCGATCTCTCTTCGGAGCCTGTTGCCCGGACCGGTCGGGAGGGTCCTGGCCGGCGAAACGAGGTCGGGCGGGGAGGTCCCGCTCGACCGCAGCAGAGAAGAGAGAGATGATCCAGAGAATTGAACGCCAGTTCGCGGGGCGTCCCTTGAGCCTCGAGTTCGGGCGACTCGCCAGGCTCGCGCAGGGCTCTTGCGTGGTCCAGTTTGGCGACACGGTTGTGCTGTGCGCCGTCACGGTCCGGGACCGGCCGACCCACCTACCGTTCTTCCCGCTCACCATCGAGTACCGGGAGAAGAGCTACGCCGCGGGGAAGATCCCGGGCGGCTTCTTCAAGCGCGAGGGGCGCCCCGGGGAGAATGAAGTGCTCGCGGCCCGGCTAACCGACAGGCCGCTCAGGCCCCTCTTTCCCGCGGGATTCATGCACGAGACGCAGGTCGCGTGCTTCGTCCTAAGCGCCGACCAAGAAAATTCGGCGGATATCGTGGCGACCCTGGGGGCCTCGGTTGCCCTCAACCTTTCGCACGTTCCGTTCAACACCTTGGTCGCCAGCGTGCGCATCGGCCGTATTCGGGACACCTGGGTTCTGAACCCCACCTTCCAGCAGCTCGAGTATTCCGACGTGGACATCGTAGTGGCCGGGACCGAGGATGCGATCCTGATGGTCGAGGGCGGTGCCGTCGAGGTGACGGAGGCGGCGATCCTGGAAGGACTCGACATCGCCCACGAGGGCATCCGCGAGCTCATCGACCTCCAGAAGGAGCTGATCGAGGGACACCGGGTGCCGGACATGGAGTGGTCGCCGGACGAGCCTGACCAGGCTCTGGCGGACCGTGTCACGGAGATGGCCGAGAGCCGCATCGAGGAGGCCCTTACGCTTACGGACAAGGCCGAGCGCACCCAGGCCATGGCCTCGGTGGCCGAAGACGTGATCGGGCGCCTGGCCGAGGGGGATCCCGCGTACGCCGAGCACGAGTCGGCCCTCCGCGACGTGCTCCGGAGCATTGAGAAGCGGTTGATGAGGCGGCGCATCCTGGAGCGGGGTGAGCGGGCTGACGGCCGCCCACTCGACCAGGTCCGCCCCATTACCTCGGAGGTGGGGGTCCTACCTCGGACGCACGGCTCCGCCCTCTTCACTCGCGGCCAAACCCAGGCCCTCGTCGTGACGACGCTGGGCACGTCGAGGGACGAGCAGCGCATCGACACGATCGACACGGCGGAAGAGGTCACGAAGTCGTTCATGCTGCACTACAACTTCCCGCCCTTTTCGGTCGGCGAGGCGAAGCCCTTCCGCGGAACGTCGCGCCGCGAGCAGGGCCACGGGGCACTGGCCGAGCGGGCCATTCGCCCGCTGCTGCCGGCCTACGACGACTTCCCTTACACGATCCGGATCGTCTCCGACATCTTGGAGTCGAACGGCTCTTCCTCCATGGCGTCCGTTTGCGGCGCGTCGCTTGCGCTCATGGATGCGGGCGCGCCCATCAAGGCGGCGTGCGCCGGTGTGGCGATGGGCCTCATCACCGAAGGGGACGACGTCGCCATCCTGACCGACATCCTGGGCCTGGAAGACGCCTTGGGGGACATGGACTTCAAGGTCGCCGGCACGCGAGAGGGGATCACGTCCATCCAGATGGACATCAAGATCAAGGGGCTGACCCGCGAGATTCTCGGGACGGCTCTGGAGCGGGCTCACCGGAGCCGCATGCATATCCTCGACGCCATGGATCAGACGCTGTCGGAGCCGCGTAGCGACCTGTCCCAGTACGCCCCGCGCATCGTGTCGATCCAGATCAACCCGGAGAAGATCGGTGACATCATCGGGCCGAAGGGAAAGACGATCCGAGCGATTCAGGAGGAGTCCGGGGCGAAGATCGACATCGACGACACGGGCGTGGTCAAGATCGCGGCCGTGTCGGGAGAGGCGGGGGCGAGGGCCCGCGAGATGATCGAAGCCATCGTTCAGGAGCCCGACCCCGGTCGGATCTACGAGGGTCCGGTGAAGAACACGACGTCGTTCGGTGCGTTCATCGAGATCCTCCCCGGCGTGGAGGGGCTGTGCCACATCTCCGAGCTGGAGAACTACCGGGTGGACAAGACCGAGGACGTGCTGAAGCCTGGCGATATCGCCAGGGTGAAGCTGCTGTCGATCGACGAGAAGGGGCGCCTCCGGCTCTCGCGGAAGGCCGCCATGGCTGAAGACGCGCTCGCCGAGCCCGAGGGGGCGGTCCGCTGACAGGCCCGGCCGGCGTAGGACGTGTGGGGGGGTGTGGGCCGTCCGCCCATGCCCCCCTGAGTGTTGATTGCGAGGTGCCCTCCACCCATGCGTGAAAGCCGCCTCGACAACGGCGTCCGCGTGGTAACGGAGCGCATCGCGCGAGTGCGCTCGGTGGCCCTCGGCGTGTGGCTGAGCCAGGGCTCCGCGCACGAGTCCGGGAGCCAGCTCGGGATCAGTCACCTACTCGAGCACCTCGTCTTCAAAGGCACCGAGTGCCGCAGCGCGCGCGACATCGCCCTTTCCCTCGAGTCGCTGGGCGGCGCGTTGGACGCCTACACGACGCGCGAGCATACGAGCTATCAGGCGCGGGTGCTGGACGAGCATTGGCCCCATGCCCTCGACGTGCTCGCCGATCTCGTGCTGCACCCCCGCCTCGACCCCACGGACCTGGAGCTCGAGCGCGCCGTCGTGCTGGAAGAGATTGCCAGTGTGGAGGACGTGCCCGACGACATGGTCTTCGACCTCCACGCGGCGCGCTTCTGGAAAGGGCACCCCTACGGCCAGGCGATCCTCGGCACGCGCGATACGGTCGCGAGAATCGAGGTCGACGAGGTAAGGGGCCTGCACGCCAGCCGCTACCACGCGGGGAACATCCTCGTCGTCTGCACGGGGAGCATCGACCATGACCTGGTGGCCGAGCAGGCGGCTCGGCTCTTCGGGGCGGCCCCCGCCGGAGACCCTGGAACGAAGATCGAGGCGCCGTGTGGCACCGCCGCGGGTCGGGACCACGTCGGGCGAGAGACGGCCCAAGCCCATCTGGTCGTCGCCAACCGAACGCCCCCCCCCACCGATCCGGTGCGTGAGGCCCTTGTCCTCATCTCGGGCGCCTTCGGCGGGGGCATGAGCTCGCGGCTCTTTCAACGGATCCGGGAGGAGATGGCCCTCGCCTACTCGGTCTATGCCTACCAGTCCTTCTACAGCCGGGCCGGGGCTGCCGGCGTGTACTTGGGCACCCGGCCCGAGGCTCTGGAAAGGGCCTTCGACGCCGTGCTGACCGAGTATCGCCTGCTTCATCGCGAGGGTCTCACGGCGGTCGAGCTCGAGCAGACCAAGAGTCACGGGAAGGGGCAGATGATCCTTTCCATGGAGTCGACTGGAGCCAGGCTTCTCCGCCTCGCGGGCTACGCCCTGCGCGGCGAGCCGTACCGGACGCTCGAGGAGTCTATCGCACGCGTGGATGCCGTGACGCTGGACGAGGTGAACCACGCGTGCGCATGCTTCTTCGACCCGGAAGATCAGTACGTTGTGAGCCTGGGTCCATGAGGGTTTCCGTCCCCTGTGCGCGAGGTCTCCAGCCGCCGTCCGAGGGTCGCAAGGGGCGGGCCGATCCTGTAGTTATTGTGCTCGCGAAACGCCGAGAACATCCACCGCAACTCCCTCTACCATGCTGATCGGAGTACCGAAGGAAATAAAGCGCGAGGAGTACCGGGTGGCCCTGACACCGGCCGGCGTCGAGGCGCTGACGCACGCCGGCCACGAGGTGCTGCTCGAGGCTAGGGCCGGCCAGGGCAGTGGCTTCACGGACGACTTCTACGCGGCAGCCGGGGCCGAGCTCGTACCGACCTCTGCCGAGGTCTGGGCCAGGTCCGAGATGATCGTGAAGGTGAAGGAGCCCATCGAGCCGGAGTGGGGAAAGATCCGGCAGGACCAGGTTCTCTTCATGTACTTCCACTTCGCGTCGTCCGAGGAACTGACTCGGGCTCTCATCGACTCGAAGGCGGTCGCGATCGCCTATGAGACGGTGGAGTTCCCGAGCGGCGAGCTGCCCCTCCTGACGCCGATGAGCGAGGTCGCGGGTCGGATGGCGGTGCAGGAAGGCGCCAAGTACCTAGAGCGCCACTCCGGGGGCCGAGGAGTGCTGCTGGGCGGGGTGCCGGGCGTGCTGCCCGGCAAGGTCGTGATCCTCGGGGGCGGTATTGTGGGAACGCACGCCGCGCTGATGGCGGCGGGCCTGGGCGCCCGCGTGGCGCTCCTGGACATCTCCCTCGCCCGCTTGCGTCAGCTTGAAGGGATCATGCCGGCCAACGTCAACCTGCTCTACTCGACGCGCTACTCGGTCCGCAAGCAGATCGAAGACGCCGACTTGGTGATCGGGGCCGTGCTCGTGCACGGCGCGAAGGCGCCCAGCCTGGTCCTCAAGGAGGACCTGAAAGCCATGAGGCCCGGCGCGGTCATCGTCGATGTGGCCGTGGACCAGGGCGGGTGCGTGGAGACGATTCGGCCCACCACCCACGACGACCCGATCTACACGGTGCACGACGTCATTCACTACGGTGTGGCCAACATGCCGGGGGGTGTGCCCAGGACGAGCACGCTCGCACTCACCAACGCCACGCTTCCCTACGTGCTCACCCTGGCTACGCAGGGCTGGCGGGGGGCCTGCCTCAGCGACCCTGCCCTCGCGTTGGGAGTGAACATCGTGGACGGCCACATCACCTACCCCGGGGTCGCGGAGGCCTTTGGGCTAGCGTGTTCGAGCGTGGAGACTTTCCTCCACCCGGTGCCGCAGGTCTGACACCCTTGAGCGGCTTGGTGCGCTTTCGGCGTCTCCCGAACAACCCCGACTTGCCCTTGCCCGCCCCCGCCACCCGGCAGGCGGCCGGATACGACGTGCGTTCCGCTGAGGACGACTTCGTGCTCGAGCCGAGGGAGATCCGACTCGTCTCGACGGGCCTCACCCTAGAGCTGCCCCCGGGACTGGAGTGCCAGGTCCGGCCACGGTCGGGCCTGGCGCTCAGGCACGGCATCACGCTGCCGAACAGCCCGGGAACGATCGATCCGGACTACCGGGGAGAGTTGCGGATCATCATGCAGAACCACGGCGCCGAGCCGGTCCGCATCGAGCGGGGGGAGCGGATCGCACAGCTCGTCTTCCAGCGCTTTTCCACTCCGGATATCGTCGAGTCGGAGGAACTCGGCGACACGGCCCGGGGCTCCGGCGGATTCGGAAGCACAGGACGGGAATGACGGGTGTTCCGGAGCCGCAACTGACAATTTCGCAATAACTTGACACCTGCTTCTTGCCGGCATCTTGAGGGGATGATAGTGTCGGGCCTTCAAGACACTGAGACCGGAGAGAATCCCAGATAGCCCAGACGTCGAGAAGTCGGTTCGCATCCGGCCGGTTTATCCCTGCCAACGACATCGCGGTGGATCTCGGCACGGCCAATACGCTCGTCTACGTGAAGGGCGAAGGAGTTGTCCTCAACGAGCCCTCGGTTGTGGCGATGGACAGGACAAGGGGGCGGGTCGTGGGTGTCGGGCTCGAGGCCAAGCGGATGGTCGGCCGCACGCCCGAAGGGATCGAGGCCATTCGGCCCCTGCGGGACGGCGTCATCGCCGATGTCGACGTGGCGGAGATGATGCTCCGTCACTTCCTCAAGCAGGTGACTTCCAAGCGAATCTTCCGGCTCAAGCCCCGGGTCGTGGTGGGCGTGCCGTCGGGGATTACCGAGCTGGAGCGGCGGGCCGTGCGCTCGAGTGCGATAGCGGCGGGCGCCAAGGCGGTCTATATGGTCGCAGAGCCGATGGCTGCGGCGATCGCGGTTGGGCTCCCGATCGAGACTCCCACGGGCGACATGGTCGTCGACATGGGAGGGGGCACGACGGAGATCGCGGTGATCGCGCTGTCGGGGATCGTCTCAAACACGTCGATCCGGGTGGGCGGCGACGAGCTCGATGAGGCCATCGTGACCTTTGTCCGCAAGCACTACAACCTCCTGATCGGACAGCCCACGGCCGAGGCCATCAAGGTCCAGGTCGGGTCGGCCTTCGATACCGGTGAGGAGCGGGAGATGGACGTGAAGGGAAGGGATCTGGTGAGCGGGATCCCCAAGATAGTCCGCGTGCACTCGCAGGAGATCCGCGAGTGCATCCAAGAGCCGATCCAGTCGGTGGCCGAGGCCGTGAGGCGTGCGCTCGAGATCACGCCCCCCGAGCTCTCCTCCGACATCGTAGACCGTGGTATCGTAATGACCGGGGGTGGCGCTCTCATCCGGGGCCTGGACCAGCTTCTCCAGCACGAGACGAGGCTGCCTATTCACGTGGACGAAGAGCCCCTGAGCTGCGTCGTGCGGGGTGCCGGGCGCATCCTGGACGACATCCCGAGATACCGCTCCGTTTTGACGAGATGATGGGCGACGGAGTGTAGCACGCGCGAAGGCTACACGGACCACCCCGCAGGCTCAGGGGGCTCGGGAGCACCTATGGCGACATACGCGAACGAGACCAACGGCGCGGATCCGAGCCGGAGCGGGTTGATCGCACTCCTGTTTTGCGTCCTCTCTGTCGTCGCCCTCTACCTACCCGACGGAGCGCAGCAGCGGGTGGCCTCGTTCATGCGGGCTACCTTCCTCCGGCCCTTCGTGATGACCCAGGAAGGCCTCGTATACCTACGCGTGTACGCCACCGAGACGGAAGCGCTGCGGCAGCAGTTGGACTCTCTGGTGCCCGCCGTGTCGGACCGGACCAGGTTGACGGAGGAGAACGAGCGGCTGCGCCGTCTTCTGAACCTCTCAGAGGGGCTCTCGGCCGATTATGTTGCGGCCAGGGTGTTCCGCCCGGGAACCCCGGGTTCCGAGAGCATGTTCCTCCTGGACGCCGGAAGCCGGCGGGGCGTGCTGGCGAGCAACCCGGTGATCATGCGCCGAGGACTCCTCGGGGTGGTCCGGGAGTCCGGCCGAAACAACGCGGTCGGGATGGACTGGACGCATCCCCAGTTCCGGGCCAGCGCCATGACGCCGGACGGCTCGGTGTACGGTCTCGTGCAAGCGAGCCGGGGACTGTTCAGGGAAGCGGACCGGCTCTTGCTGGACGGGATCCCCTTCCACCAGGAGTTGGCTCCCGGGACGGTCCTCGTCACGAGCGCTCTCAGCGGGGTCTACCCGCGCGGGATCCCGATCGGCACTGTCGTCGAGGAGGCGGAGTCGCGGGCCGGCTGGAGGCGCTCCTATTGGCTCCGCCCCTTCGTGTCTCCGGGAGAAGCCACCCACGTGCTGGTTCTCCTACCCGGCGCGGAGTCCGAAGACGTCACCGCCGTCTGGCCGGGGGCCGCGCCGCGGGTGGCGGATCAACCCCTGGCCGGAGGCGAGAGCGACACTGGGGGCGACGGTGGCGCTGAGGGCGGCGGCGAGGGAGGTGATCCCCTTGGAGAGCCCGGCCGGTGAGGAGCCCGGTGCGCGTCTGTTCGGTCGTGGTCCTGCTGGTGGTCCTTCACTTCGGTCTTCATATCAGCCTCGGCCTGGGCAGGAGCGCTCCAGACCTGCTCGTGGTGGCTCTTCTGATCGCTGTCAGGGAGGTCGAGGTGGGCACCGGCGCGGGTCTGGGGCTTTTCTTCGGCCTCCTTGACGACGCCTTCTCGGTGTTGGCCTTCGGGGCCAACACGTTCGCGCTCGCCGCCGTGGGGGTCTTGGGAGCGAAGACGCGGGATGCCTTCGTGGGCGACTCCCTCGCCTTCATGGTCTCTTATCTCCTCTTTGGAAAGTGGTGCCGGGATCTCCTTCACTGGGTTGCGGTGGGCGGATCGATGAGAGAACCTTTCGTCGACACGATGTTGATCAACTCGCCACTGGCGGCGGCCTACGCCGCCCTGATCGGAGTGGCTGTGGTAGTGGTCAGCGGCCTCGGGTGGGCGACCGTACGGTGAGAGCGCACCGCCCCCACCGCAAGCGGAGCCGGGCACACGGGGCTCTCGGCATCGTCGCCATCGTTCTCGGAGCCCTCGTTCTCCAGTTCTTCCGGGTTCAGGTGCTCCGCTCGGGCGACTACATGCTCCGCGCGGAATCGAACCGCCTCCGCCCCTTCCCTGTGCCCGCACCGAGGGGGACCGTGTTCGACCGCTCCGGCCGGGTCATGGCCGACAACGTTCCAGGCTACTCGGTCTACGTGCTCCGTGACTCTCGCCAAGCCACGCGGGAGGTGCTCGAGCTGCTCAGGCCGCATCTGGGCCTCTCGGACGCGAGGATCGAGCGCCTCATGGCGAACGTGCGCCGCCACGAGCCCCTCCTCGTGGACATCGACGCCGACTTCGCCGCCGTCGCGGTCCTCGAGGAGCGCCGCGAGGACTTTCCGGGCGTCTACACCGCGATGCGGCCGAAGCGTCGCTATTACGGGGGAGGAGCCGTCGCCCATGCGCTCGGATACGTGGGCGAGGTGACGGCGGAAGAGCTTGAAACCGAGCGATTCTCTGAGTACGAGCAGGGGATCCTGGTGGGGAAGGTCGGGATCGAGCGCCAGTATGAGGAGGCTCTCCAGGGCCGCCGGGGGATCCGCTATCTGGAGGTCGACGCGGCCGGGCGGATCGTCGGCCCGCTGGTGGGGGTCGAGAGGGATCCGGGTGAGCCGGGCGAGGACCTTCAGCTCGCCCTCGACCTCGAGCTCATGGAGTGGATTCACCGGATCTTTCCGGATTCGCTGCCCGGTGCGGTCATGGCGTTGGATCCTGCGGACGGCGGCGTCCTGGCTCTGTATTCGGCTCCCACTTTCGACCCCAACGACTTCGTCGGGGGGATCTCCGAGGAGGACTGGGAGCTCCTCAACACGGATCCTCGGAAGCCCCTGCTCAACCGAGCGGTGATGGGCCTGTATCCGCCTGCCTCCACGTGGAAGCTGGCTGCGGCGGGGATCGCGCTCGATCTCGGGGTCGTGGGCCCCCACGAGGAGATGCCGGTGCCGTGTACGGGAGGGCTGGTGTACGGAGGGGAGTACCGCTCGTGCTGGCTCGCGGCGGGCCACGGCTTTCTCGATCTGGCCGGAGCGATTGGGCAGTCGTGCAACGTATACTTCTATCAGCTCGGGATGCGGATTGGACTGGACCGCATCCTGGAGGCGGGCACCCGGATCGGCTTCGCCGAGCAGTGCGGCATCGACCTTCCCCAGGAAAGCCGGGGCATCTTCCCCGAGGAGCGAGCGTTCTGGGAGCGACGCTGGGGGTATCGACCTCTCGAGGGAGAGGTTCTCAGCCTTTCCATCGGCCAGGGGCCGAATTCACAAACCCCGCTCAAGATGGCCCAGTTCTACATGGGGCTGGCCCGCGACGGATCGGCGCCCGCCCCGCACATCATGAAGGACCCCGACCCGCGGGAGGGTTGGCGCCTCAACCTCTCGCGCGAGAGCATCGAGCAGCTTCGGGAGGGAATTCGCCGGGTGACGGCCCCGGGGGGTACGGCCTACCTGTCCTCGCTGGAGCACTGGGACCTCATCGGGAAGACCGGAAGCGGCCAGAACCCCCAGGATCCCGAGCGCGCGCACGCCTGGTTCGTAGGCATGGCGGGCCCGTGGGGCGAGGAGCCGGAGATCGTAGTGGTGGCTCTGGTCGAGTTCGGGGAGAGCGGCGCCGCGATCGCGGCGCCGCTCGCCGCCAAGGCGGCCGACTTCTACCTCCGGCGCAAGCACGGCATCCCCGTGGACACGATCCAAACCCTCGGCGAGCACTGGGTCACCGGAAGATACGCACCGTGGGCTCGCTGATCGGCCCTCCGCACAAAGGCTGGGCGGGGAGCGCTCTTGAGGCTCTCGGGCTCCGCGCCGACGCCTAGGCCCCAACGTGTTCCGCAGAACCCTCTCCCGCTGGGCGGGAGACCCCGCCCTGGTCCTGGCCGTCCTGCTCATGACCGGGTTCGGGGTCGCCATGGTCTACTCGGCGGGCGTCCTCAACATCCCGAGCCCCGTGACGGAGGGCGCGTGGATTCGCCAGGCGCGCTGGTTCGCGCTGGGGCTGGCGGCGTTCACCGTGGTCCGTTTCGTGCGCGCTCACTGGTTCGAGCGCATCGCGCCGCCCGCGTACGTCTTCAGCCTCGTCCTCTTGGTCGCGACGCTGTTCCTGGGGACCGGGCCGGGCACGGTGGCCGGCGTGAACAGCTTCCTCGACCTCGGATTCATCCGCTTTCAGCCTGCCGAGTTCGCCAAGCTGGCCACCATCCTCGCGCTTGCCCGCTACCTCGGCACCCGTTCCGAGGATCCGACGACGCTCGGCGCTCTCGTCCCTCCGACCGTGATCACGGTCGTGCCGCTCGCGCTGGTGATCCTCCAGCCCGACCTCGGGACGGCGTCGGCCTTCGTCGGGATCCTCTTCGCCGCCCTCTACTGGGCGGGCGCTCCGATCGGGCTCCTGCTGCTCCTGGCGAGTCCGGGGGTGGCGCTCATCCTGAGCTACGACAACAGAGTCTGGGCCGTGTTCTTCGTCGTGGTCGTCGGATCGGTTTACCTCTATAGGTACCGCCTCCTCCTCGTCGAATCCCTGGCCGTGCTCCTGGCGAACCTCGCGGCGGGAACGGTCGCGGCCCCACTCTGGAACTCTCTGGCCGAATACCAACAGAACCGCGTTCTGGTGTTCCTGGACCCGAGCGTCGATCCGCGCGGGGCAGGGTATCATCTCATTCAGTCCATGGTCGCGATCGGGAGCGGCGGGCTCGTCGGGAAGGGGTTCACGCAGGGGACACAGAAGAGGTTGGACTTCCTGCCCGAGCAACACACGGACTTCATCTTCTCCGTCATCGGCGAAGAGCTGGGCTTTCTCGGCACGGGGCTCGCCTTGGCCCTCTTCGGCTTCATCCTCTACCGTCTCGTCAAGCTGGCGGAAGAGGCCGTCGATCCATTTGCGGGCGTGATGATCTTCGGTATCTTTGGGGCTTGGCTGGTGCACATCTTCGTGAATGTCGGCATGACCGTCGGCTTGGTGCCGGTCACCGGGATCCCCCTGCCCTTCGTCAGCTACGGCGGCACCTTCCTCCTCATGTCTTGGATCGCGGTGGCGATGGCGATAAAGGTTGCACGGGACGATTGATGGCCTGGTTTCGCAAGGACAAGCAACCCCTCAAAGCCGAGGACCGGCGGGACGTCCCGACCGACGTCTTCGACAAGTGCGAGGGGTGCGGGGAGATTCTCTACCGTGAGAGGCTCGCCCAGAACCTCCAGGTCTGCCCTACCTGCGGCTACCACATCCGCATCGCGGTCGAGACGTACGTGGAGATCCTGCTCGACGCTGGATCGTTCGAGGAGATCGACCGCGAGATGGCCAGCGCCGACCCTCTGGGGTTCGAGGACCTGAAGCCGTACACGGCCCGGCTGGACGCCGCCGAGTCCAAGGTGGGGCGCAGGGAGGCCGTCCTGGCCGGAGGGGGCACGATCGAGGGCCGAAGCGTGACGCTCGCCGTCATGGACTTCCGGTTCGTGGGAGGCTCGATGGGCTCGGTCGTGGGCGAGAAGATCGCACGCGCGGCGCGCGCGGCGCTCGAGCGCGAGGAACCGCTGGTGGTCGTCAGCGCCTCGGGCGGAGCCCGGATGCAGGAGGGCATCTACTCCCTCATGCAGATGGCCAAGACCTCCGCCGTGCTCGCCCGCCTCCACGAGGCCGGCCTCCCCTACATCTCCGTGATCACCGATCCCACCACCGGCGGTGTGACGGCGTCGCACGCCATGCTCGGCGACGTGAACCTCGCCGAGCCGGGGGCTCTCATCGGGTTCGCCGGCCCCCGGGTGATCGAAGAGACGATCCGGCAAGAGCTTCCCGAGGGCTTCCAGCGCTCCGAGTTCCTGCTCCGACATGGGATGATCGATCGAGTGGTGGACCGCCGCCGGCTGAGGAGCACGGTCGCCCGACTCCTCCGCCATATGATCGACTGATGGAGGGACCCGACCTCTCTCCGGGTCCCGCAGCCACTCTTCCGCCCCTCGCGGCCGACAGCGCTTTGGCCGCCTCCGCCATCGAAGAGCTGTTCCCCCGGCTCACGCCGGGCATGAAGTGGGGCCTCTCGCGGATGAGTGCCTTTCTGGCCGAAACGGGGCAGCCTCACCGGTCCTACCCCACCATCCACGTCGGCGGAACGAACGGAAAAGGGTCGGTGGCGGCGACCGTGGCGTCCGTGCTGCAACGCACGGGGAGCAGGGTCGGCCTCTACACGTCGCCGCACCTGTGTTCGTTCAGGGAGCGCTTCCAGGTGGCCGGCCACCCGGTTGGGGCGAGCGAGTTGGCGGCGCTCGTTGGGGAGCTGGGGGCGGGCATCGAGCGGCACGAGCTGAGCTTCTTCGAGGCTGCTACGGCTCTGGCCTTTCACCTCTTCGAGCGTGAGGTCGTGGACGTGGCCGTGATCGAAGTGGGGTTGGGAGGCCGGCTCGACGCCACCAACGTCGTCACGCCTCTCATCACGGCGGTGACGAACGTGGCCATGGACCACTCGGAGTACCTGGGCGAGACACTCGTCGAGGTCGCTCGGGAGAAGGCCGGCATCGTCAAGCGCGGGGTGCCCCTGCTCACGGCGGAGACCGATCCGCGGTTGCTGCGGGTCTTCGACGATGTCTGCAGCGGCCTCGACGCTCCTTTCTTGCCCCTCGACCTCGACCGCGAGTCCATGGACCTCGAGATCGCGGAGGACCACACGACCTTTCGCGTATCGACTCGGAGCTGGGGGCCGCTCCGGCTCCGCACCCCGCTCGTGGGCGAGCATCAGGCACTCAACGCTGCCCTGTCCGCCGCCATCCTCGAGCAGTTGCCCGGTTCGCTCCGTCCGGACGAGGGCGCCCTGCGGGCCGGAATCGAGGGGGTTTCCTGGCCGGGGCGCTCCCAGGTCGCGCATATCGACGGCCGGACGTGGCTCTTCGACGTGGCCCACAACCCGGCGGGCGCGAAGGCCCTTGCCTCGGTCCTGGAGAGCCTGGCGCTGCCGCGGCCGGTGGTGGTGCTCGCGGCCGTGCTCGGCGACAAGGACTGGCGCTCCATCTTGCCGCCCCTGTTCGAGGGGGCCGACCACTCCCTCTTCACCCAGGCGCCGTCTGCCCCTTCGGAGAGGCGGTGGGATCCCGAAGACGTGGCCGCGGCCGTCGGGCGACGGGAGACGGAGATCCGTCGCGACTTCGGCGAGGCGCTCGAGCGGGCCAAGGATCTGGCGAGCCCGGGCACGATTGTCGTGACCGGCTCGAACCACACCGTCGGGGATGCCCTGAGGGCCCTGGATCTTCCGTCGTTCTAGTGTCCCGTTTGAAAAGTTGCGTGTGATAATGAGCTCGCTAGTCGGCGGTGCCGATCAATGATCGAGCGGGCGCTTGGGGTCCACGTGAACGGCTTTGCGGACTCCTCATTGTGGACTTTGATGAAGCGATGGATTTCGTCCCGCAGCTCCTCGACGCTGGTAAAGACGCCTCGGTGCAGAGAGCGGCGTTCGAGCTGGGAGAGCCAGCTCTCCACGGTGTTCAACCAAGAGGCGCTCGTGGGTGTGAAGTGGAGATGAAAACGAGGGTGCTTCTCCAACCAGGCCAGGACCTCTTTCGTGCTATGAGTGCTGCTGTTGTCGAGAATGATGTGAAGATCAAGATCAGGGTCGGTGTGAGCGTTGATCTGACGAAGGAAGGCGAGGAACTCCCTGGCTCGGTGTCGGCGGGTGACGCGACCGATGACCTTGCCCGTCGCCAAGTCAAAGGCAGCATAGAGGCTGCGGGTACCGTGGCGCGTGTAGTCATGGGTCCGACGCTCGACCTGACCCGGCCGAAGAGGGAGCATGGGTTGGGTGCGGTCCAAGGCTTGGATCTGGGTCTTCTCGTCCACCGAGAGCACCATGGCGTTGTCCGGAGGATCGAGGTAGAGCCCCACCACGTCCTGGACCTTCTCGGCGAAGTTGGGATCGGTGCTGATCTTGAACGAGCGTAACCGGTGGGGCTTGAGATCGGCGCCGCGCCAGACTTCGCGGACCTGATGCACCGTCACGCCCGCATACTTGGCCATCAGGCGGAGGCTCCAGTGAGTGGCCTCGCGGGGAATCCTTTCGACGGTCATGCTCAGGATCTCACGAGCCTTCTTCTTCGGAAGGGACCGCGGCCGTCCGGGCCGAGACCGGTCCTGGAGGGCCTCGAGTCCCTCGCGCTCATATCGGCTGCGCCATCGATAGACCGCGTTGCGCGACAGACCCAGCCGCTCGGCGATCTCGGTGGAGGTCTCTCCGTCGGCGAACCCCAGAAGAATCTGTGCGCGCTCGGCAAGCTTCTTGGGCGTGTTGCCTGCTCGCAACCACCCTTCGAGCTCCTCCCGGTCCCGCTTGCTAACAACCGTTTCCTTCGGCGGTCTGGCCATAGACTACAATCTACGGCTCACTTTCTGTTATGCAGGCCTATTTATCAAACAGGACACTAGCCACCGCAGGGGGCCCCCCTCGGCCGAGGCCCGGGAAGCACCGGTGCCCACTGTACATTTGAGGCGACCCTTTTACATTCGCGCCCATGTCGAAGCCGATCTTCGCGCGCCTTCCGGGATTCCGCGACTTCCTCCCGGAAGAATTCGCGTTCCGCGAGCACGTCCTGGGCGCCTGGCGCCGGGTTTCCCGGCGGTACGGGTTCCTGCAATACGACGGGCCGCCCCTGGAGCCTCTCGGGTTGTACGTCGAGAAGAGCGGCGAGGAGATCGTCGGTCAGCTCTACAACTTCGAGGACAAGGGTGAGCGCGAGGTCTCGCTGCGGCCCGAGATGACACCCTCGCTCGCCCGCATCCTGACCGATCACAGCCGCTCCCTCGCCAAGCCGATCCGCTGGTTCTCCGTGCCCCAGCTCTTCCGCTACGAGCGACAGCAGAGGGGTCGATTGAGAGAGCATTTCCAGTGGAACGTGGACATCGTGGGGGAGGCGGGCGTGAGCGCCGACGTCGAGGTGCTGGCCGTGGGGCTGGACGGGCTCCGCGAGCTCGGCCTTGGCTCGGACGACATCCTCGCGCGCATCTCGGACCGGCGCCTGCTGTCTTCGGTGCTCGCGGCCTTCGGGGTCGCCGGGGAGCGCCTTCCCTCGGCCTTCACGGTGATCGACAAGCTCGAGCGCCAGAACCCCGACCGGTCGCTGGAGCGGCTCCGAACGGAGGCGGGCCTCAGCGAGGAGAACGCCCGTGGGGCGTTGGCACTGTTCGAGGCGGGGACGCTGGAAGCGGTCGCCTCTCGCCTGGGCGACCGAGAGGACGTCGCTCCCGAGCTGGAGCGCCTCGAGGAGTACTTCCGCCAGCTCGAAGCCATGGGGCTCGGGTCCTACGTGGAGTTCGACCTGAGGATCGTCCGGGGGCTCGCGTACTACACCGGCATCGTCTTCGAGTTGTTCGACCGCAGCGGTGAGCTGCGCGCCATCTGCGGAGGGGGCCGCTACGACCGGCTCCTGGAGCTCGTGGGCGGAGACCCGCTTCCGGCCGTAGGATTCGGCATGGGAGACGTGGTCCTCGGCGAGTTGATCCGCCAGCGAGGGCTCGGGCCCGAGACGAGGCCGCACGTGGACTATTACATCGTGATCATCGGAGAGCAGCACCGGGAGCTGGCGCTCTCGGTGGCCCGCGCCAATCGCGACCGCGGCTCGAGCGTGCTCTACGGGCTGCGGGAGCAGCCGGTGCGGAAGCAGTTCGCGGCCGCCGGGAAGGCGGGGGCTCGGGAGGTCATCGTCCTCGGCCCCGAAGAGGTTGCCCGGGGGCGGGCCGTGGTCCGCCACATGGAGTCCGGAGAGGAGCGGGAAGTCCCCCTGGATGAGCTGAGATGACCTCGCCAGGCGGCCCCCACGCGGAGACGCGGCGGATGATGGAGACGGCCATTCGGCGTCTCAACGCTCTCGAGTACGTGATCCTGGCGGTCGCGATGGCGTTGGCTCTGGCCGCCGGGGCCCTCGCGGCGTGGATCCTCCAGGGCACGGTCGGTGCCGCGTTCAGGATTTCCTGGATCGTGTCGTCGCTCCTGTTCTTCGGAGTGCCGGGACTCCTGGTGCTCCGCAGGGAGCGCCGCGCCGAAGGGCTGAAGGGCGCCAGAGAAGCCGTAGGGGAATCGACCAGCAAGGGTGACGATGGCTGACCACAAGAAGCTGACGCGCCGCGACGAGGACTTCGCGGCCTGGTACAACGAGCTGGTGCTCCGCTCCGAGCTTGCCGACTACTCGCCGGTTCGAGGCAGCATGGTGATTCGGCCGTGGGGATACACCATCTGGGAGAACATGCAGCGGGCGCTCGACGACATGTTCAAGGCCACCGGCCACGAGAACGCGTACTTCCCGCTGCTGATCCCGTTGAGCTTCATCGAAAAGGAGAAGGAGCACGTCGAGGGCTTCAAGCCCGAGCTCGCCATCGTCACGCACGCCGGCGGCAAGGACCTGGAGGAGCCCTTCGCGATTCGGCCCACGTCCGAGACCGTCATCATGTCGATGTATGCGAAGTGGATTCAGAGCTACCGCGACCTACCGCTGCTCCTGAATCAGTGGGCTAACGTCATGCGCTGGGAGCTCCGTACCCGGCTGTTCCTGAGGACCTCCGAGTTCCTCTGGCAGGAAGGCCATACGGTTCACGCCACCGCCCGGGAGGCGGAGGAGCACACCCGCCGCATGCTCGGCGTGTACCGGGCCTTCATGGAAGACTGGATGGCCATGCCGCCGGTGACGGGGCTCAAGTCGGAGGCCGAGAAGTTCGCCGGCTCGGTGCGGAGCTATGCGTGCGAGGCCATGATGCAGGACAACCGGGCCCTGCAAGCCGGTACCTCGCACTTCCTCGGCCAGAACTTCTCCCGGCAGTTCGAGCTCACCTTCCAGAGCGAGGAGGGCAGGGAAGAGTACGGGTGGAACACCTCCTGGGGCGTCTCCACGCGCCTGGTAGGCGGCCTCGTGATGACGCACGGAGACGACCAGGGCCTCGTTCTTCCCCCGAAGCTCGCTCCGGTCCAAGTGGTGATCGTCCCCATCCTGAGGGGTGACGATCACGGACCCGTGCTCCGGAAGGCGGACGTCATTCGAGACGTCCTGGTGGAGCAGGGCGTGCGGGCGAAGGTCGATGCCCGCGATTTCCTCAGCCCCGGCAGCAAGTTCTACGAGTGGGACAGGAAGGGCGTGCCCCTCAGGATGGAGATCGGACCCAAGGACCTCGCGTCCGGGCAGGTCGTGCTGGCGAGACGGGTGGCGTCTGGCGCGGGGCCCAGGAAGGAGTTCGTGCCGGAGGCCGAAGCGCTTGCCACCCTCCCGGGGCGGCTCGACGCCTTCCAGTCAGAGCTCTTCGAAGCCGCCAAGGCCCGCAGGGAAGAGCACTCCTACCGGGGGGTGAACGATCCGGGCGAGCTCGCCGAGATCATGAACGGCCCGGGCGGATTCGTCTACACGGGCTGGAGCGGGGACCCCGCCGTGGAGGCCCGCATCAAGGACGAGACCAAGGCAACGCTGCGCTGTGTCCCGGACGAGGAGTTTCGATCCGCTGAAGCCCCGACCCGGTGCATCGGCGGCGGGGGCGGCTCCGAGATGGAAGTCTGCTGGGCCAAGGCGTATTGATGGCCCGTCGCTGCCGAAGGGCGTGAGCCACGCGTTTCCCCGGCTCGACGGCGAGCTCCGCGCCGGAGAGCACGCGGTGGGGGAGCTTGCCGAGGAGTTCGGAACACCTCTCTACCTCTACGACGCCCGGGTGATGGAGCGGGCCTACCGCCACCTCGAGTCGGCGTTCGAGGGGGTCGACCTCCTCCTCGCGTACTCGGTCAAGGCGAACGGCAACCTCGAGATCCTCCGACGCCTCGTCGCGCTCGGCGCCGGGGCGGACATTGTGAGCTTGGGGGAGCTCCACCGATGCCTGAGGGCCGGTTTCGCTCCCGACCGCATCGTATTCGCGGGAGTGGGAAAGACCGAGGTGGAGATGGAGGCCGCGCTCGGTGCGGGGATCTTGGCCTTCAACGTGGAGAGCGAAGGCGAGCTCCGCCTGCTCGACTCCGTGGCTCGGCGGATGGAGCGGCGGGCGCCCGTCGCCGTCCGCGTCAACCCCGACGTTCTCGCCGACACCCCTCACGAGTACACCCGCACCGGACACCGCGAGTCCAAGTTCGGGATCCCGCTGGACAGGGTCCTGGACCTCTATCGGTTGGCCGCCAGGAAACCCGGCATCGAGATCGTGGGCATCGACGTCCACGTGGGATCGCAGATCCTCCGGCCGGACCCGTACCTCAAGGCACTCGACGAGGTGTTGGAGCTCGCCCGCGCGCTGAGCCGCGAGGGCATCGAGCTACGGTTCGTCGACCTCGGAGGAGGCTACGGCGTGCGCTACGACGACGAGGACCGCATGTCGGTCGAAGGGCTCGCCGAAGTGATCGTCCCTCGCGCGAAGGAGGCGGGCCTCCGCCTCATCCTGGAGCCCGGCCGGTTCATCGTGGGCGAGGCGGGCCTGCTGGTGACCAAGGTGCTCTACATGAAGGACGGCGGGCCGAGGACGTTTGTCGTCACCGACGGCGGGATGACCGAGCTGATCCGTCCGAGTCACTACCAAGGCTTCCATCGCATCGAGCCGGTCCGGCTCCGGGAGGAGGCTCCCGAGGCAGAGGTCGACGTGGTCGGCCCCATCTGCGAGAGCGGAGACTTTCTGGCCAGGGACCGAGCCCTGCCTCTTCCCTGCGAGGGGGACCTGCTCGCCGTGCATACCGTAGGGGCGTACGGCTTTGCCATGGCGTCCAACTACAACTCCCGGCTCCGCCCCGCCGAGGTGGTCGTCGACGGCCGGGACGTCGTGCTCGCCCGACGCCGGGAGACGCTCGACGACCTGATCCGGGGGGAGCGGCTTCCCGACGGGACCCTATTCGCTTGAGGGGGGATGGTACGCCTGAGCCCGGTGTGCCACGACGCCTCCCGGAAGCGGTCGGGAACGCTTCCGACGGCCGCTCAGCCGGGCGGAGCCCCGTCCCCGAGAACCGCGTCTGCCTCGACCTCGACGAGCATGTCGGGGTCGATGAGGGCGCTCACCTCCACCAGCGTGGTCGCGGGAGGATGCTCTCCGAAGGTCTCCCGGTGTGCAGGGCCGTGCTCCTCCCAACCCGCGTGATGTCGGTGACAAGCGTGCGCGTGCGGACCACGTCGGCCATGTCCGGGCCCCCTGAGCCGCCAGCGTCTCCCGGATGGTCTCCAAGCACCGGCGAGTCTGCTCGTACGCGTCCCCCCTCGCGTGCACGCCTCCCCCCCCCCGCGGCCACCGGTTGCCGTCCCCGTGACGAAGACGTGGTTCCCCGCCCTCAACGACCGGCAGTAGCCGACCAGCCGCTCCCACCGGGCGCCGCTGAAGCTCCGCCGAAACTCAACCATCTTCGCGGGTCCCCTCGCCCGCCACTTGCAGCATCAGGGAGACGCGCGACTCCACGTCGTTCCAGAGATCGCGCATGAACTCCGCTTCCGTGTGATGGGCATCGAGGAAGAGGCGAAGATCGTCTTCCGTGACCTCGTGCAGCGCCAGCACGCTGTCGCGCTCGGCGGCGTCGACGGTTCGGGTGGCCTTGCGGAGCGCCACGTTTCTCAGGTCCACGTAGACCTCGATGAAGGTCCGCCGATCGATGGTCTCCTGGACCGGGTCGGGCGCGTCTTCTCCACACGCGCCCAAAGACGCCGCGAGCAGCAGGGCGACTACGGCCCCGAGCGTGAGAGGATCGGGGGCCCGAGAAGGCCCCGGGCGTCCGGGCATCGGCCTGGCGGTCTTGCGAGTCGGCATCCCCCGAAGTTTAGCACCTCTCGGCCGGTCGTCCATCGCGGGAGGGCATGCACCCTGTGATCGGCGTCCGCTGCCCGAGTGCTGCGCCCCGAACCAGTCACGGAGCATCACACCCACGTCCACGTGGCTGTCCACGACGAGGGCGCCGGCGCTTCTCATCGGCACTGCGCCTCGGGGAGCCGCACCGTTTGGTGGGTGGTGCGCCGCCGCCAGTCACGCGGTTCCGCCACGCGGCCAAGCAGGAGCACGCCGTGGCGCAGTACGAGCTCGGGCAGGCCTGCCGGTGCCATGTCGTCGTCCATTAACAAATGGCAGCTCGTCATCGTCCAGTAGCAAGTGGACAAGAGACCGGACGGGAAACCCTGATGACGCCCTACGATGTTCTCGAGATGGCGGCCCTCGTGCCGGCGCCCGTCCTACGGCGCGCGATCGTGCAGGCGCAGACACCGTAGCGGTACACCGTTTAGGAAGGAGCACGGCATGAAGAGGCAGCACTGGCTGGCACTCGTAGCGGCAGCGAGCATGGGAGTCACGGCGCAGGCTCAGGGTCAGGTGGCCGGGACGTGGGTCGGTGAGACTCAGGGGCGTGGCGGTACCCAGATGGTGACGCTGGTGCTCAGCGTGGACGGAGACATGCTCACCGGGACCTTCGCCCAAGGCGACCAGGAGACGGAGATCGCCATGGGATCGGTCGCTGACGGCACTGTGGCCTTCCAGCGCACGGTGGGGCGGGGCTTCACGTTGACCTACGCTGGTGAGGTGGAGGGCGACACGCTCACGCTGACGCCGAGCTTCGAAGGTGGGCGGGGTGGAGGACGTGGCGATGGGCAGCGGCGCGGCCGAGGCAGACTGCGGACGCTCCAGCTGACGCGCCAGTAGGAGCCGACCGCGCGTTCCCTCCTCCGTTACGCGGTGGCCGGATCAAGGGTCGCACGACCTGGTGCCCAAGAGGGGGTTGGTGTAGCCGGATCCACTCGCGGATGTCACGGACCTAGCAGGACCCGCCGCACGGCGTCTACGGTTTTCCGAACATCGCTGGGCTGGGTCGCCCACGAACAGACGCTGATCCGCATTGCCCGCACGCCGTGCCAGTCGGTGCCGCCGAACCAAGCGGTCCCCTCTGCCTGGATGCGATCGATCACCCTGTCGGTAAACTCGTCATGATCGTCGCCGGCTGGATCGCGAAACCGCACCAGACCCTGATTGATGATCGCCGGTGAAAGGATCTCGGCACCCGGAAGCGCTCCGATGCCCTCGACGAGGCCCGCCGCCGCATCGCAGCACCGGCCGATCATGTCGGCGATCCCCTGCCGTCCAAGTGCCTTCACCACGGCATACACGGGTACGCCGCGACCTCGGCGGGACCACTCGGGATTCCAGTCGATCTGATCTCGGGAGGTGGCGTCGTGCGTCAGGTACCCCGCCCGGACGCTCATCACGTCACGATGAGAATCCGGGTGGCGGACGGCCAGAAAGCCGATGTCGAAAGGCGTGTTCAGCCATTTGTGACCATCGGTGGCCCATGAATCGGCGGCTTCGACGCCTTCGAGGAGATGAGCGAAGCGCTGCGACACTTTCGCCCAAAGTCCGAACGCGCCATCGACGTGGACCCAGGTGTTGCCACGCGCATGACAGAGCGGAATCACGGTGCGGAAATCGTCGAAGTTGCCGGTGTTGATGTCGCCCGCGGACAGGCATACAGCGACCGGAGCGTCGCCCAGCTCGCCCAGCAAGGCGGACAAGGCGCGAGGATCGATGCGGTCGTCTGCAGTGGGTATCTCGTGAAGGTGCTTCGATCCGATTCCCAGGATGCGGACGGCTCTGTCCACGGAATGATGACCATGCGCGCCCGTGACGACATGCATCCGCGGGCCGCCCGCGAGTCCCTCGGATTCCGGATCGTGACCGAGCCCGAGAAGGTGGCGACGAGCCGCGGCGAGCGCGGTGATGTGGGCCAGCTGGCACCCCGAGGTGAAGGCGAACGACGAGTGGCTCGGAAGGCCAAGGAGTTCGATCAGCCAGCGCCCGGCGGTCTCCTCGACAACGGCTTCGGCCGGCGAGCAGGCTGCCAGCGCGGCATTCTGGTCCCACGTCGACACGAGCCAGTCCGCCCGCCAGCGCTGCGGGGTGCGTACCCCCGATCACCCATCCGAAGAAGCGTCCTCCGGGGGCACCCGATGAGTCCGCCTTCGGTGCCGGCGACGAGCTGGTCGATGACGGATTCGGGATCGGACGGTGTCTCGGGGAGGGGGCCGTCGAGGCGCTCCCGCAGCTGTTCCAGCGTGCGGCGTGCGGCGACGGGGCGGTGGTCGAGCCCGCGAAGCCAGTTGATGGCGTGGTTGGCGGCGGTGCGCAGGGTGGCTTCAGTGGTGGTGGTCAATGGGACCGAGGGTTGGGGGTCGGGGTGGTGAGGCACGAGGAATGTTGGTTGAGAGGGAGGTGGGATCAAAGGGTGTGAGAAAGAGAGGCTACGGACGGTTCCGCTGAGGATTGAACCGGCGAGCGTGGGTGACAGCCCGGGGAAAGGAACGTCGCCTTATGAGAGAGGATATCGCGGGACTCGAGGGTGCGTCCAGCAGGCCGATGTGGGAGGTGCTGGAGGGGATAGTCCGGCGCAAGAGTTCATCCCGCGCATCTTAGAGGAGGAGGTCACAGAGCTGCTCGGTCGGGAGAAGTCAGGGTGCCAGGGCGGGGATCGATATGCCCGAGGGCTACCGCAACGGATACGGCAAGGCGCGAAGGCTGGCGACGAGCTCGGGTACGATCACACTCCAACGTCCTCGGGTTCGCGGCGTCGAGGAGCGTTTCGAGAGCCGGGTGGTGCCGTTGTTCGCGAGGCGGACGAAGGAGCGGGCGCTGTGCTTCCGGAGCTGTATCTGCACGGGCTGGTTGTCCGAGCATGCGACCCGGCCGAGTTCCCGCCAGGCCGCCCGCGCGGGCGAAGGGCGTAAGGAAGTCGCGACAATTGATGGCTTGCACCGGAGCAGGAGGCTTGACGGATGCGGCCTGGGCGTTCCCGCCGCCGGGCTCGACCGGGCGTCCGCGCAGGCCGCCAGAGCTCGTCCGAAGGTGTTCGGGATCATCCCCTTCCGGGAACTTGCGTCCGAAGACGTCAATGCGCAGGATCCAAGCGGGTTTGCGCCCCCACCCGTTCACGTCGTGCGTGCCGCGCCATTGCGGCCGTCCGCTTGTCCCTGCCCCCCTTCAGGAAGACATCAGATGCACCGTTGTCCCCTCGCTTCGCTCGCCAATGCTCTTCTGATCGCTCTGACCTTCGGCGTTGCCGCGACCCTCGTCCCGGAGGCCGTCTTGGCGCAGGATCCGCCAGCCGCAGAAGAAGAGGACGCCCCCGCCCCACAGAGCGAGGACCTTCCCCTCTCCGTCGACCGCACGGTCCCCATCGACATGACAGAGGGCAGCTGGATGTCGCTGGACGTGAGCCCCGACGGGCAGAGCATCGTTTTCGACTTCTTGGGCGACCTCTTTACCGTCTCCTTTGAGGGGGGGACCGCGACCCAGCTTACTTCCGGGATGGCGTTCGACGCCCAGCCCCGCTTTTCACCCGACGGCTCGCGCATCGTCTATACATCCGACTATGACGGCGGCCAGAACGTCTGGATCATGTCGCTGGACGGCTCCGACACCGTGCAGGTGTCCGAGGGCGCTGCCAACCGGACCGAGTCGCCCGAGTGGATGCCGGACGGCGACTACGTGGTGGCCGCGATCGGCAACTTCCGGGGCGGGAATCTGCCCAAACTGAAGATGTTTCATGTGGACGGGGGAGGCGGCATCGAACTCGTCTCCGAGCCCGACGACCTGAAGGTGACGGGGCCCGCGGTCTCCGCCGACGGGCGCTACGTCTGGTACGCGCGCCGCAACGGCGACTGGCAGTACAACGCTCAGTTCCCGCAGTACCAGCTCGAGGCCTACGATCTCGAGGAGGGCGAGCGCTACGTGAAGTCGTCGCGCTACGGTTCCGCCATCCGGCCCACGCTCTCTCCCGACGGACGCTGGGTGGTGTTCGGCACCCGCCACGACAACCACACCGGCCTCGTGATACGCGACCTCCAGAGCAGCGAGGAGCGCTGGCTGGCGCATCCGGTGCAGCACGATGACCAGGAATCGCGGGCGACGCTGGATGTCCTGCCGGGCATGTCCTTCACCCCCGATTCGCGCTACCTGGTCGCGTCCTACGGCGGGAAGATCTGGAAGCTCGCGGTGGAGGGAGGCGGAGCGGAGGAGATCCCGTTCCGGGTGCAGATGGAGCTGACACTCGGGCCGCGCGTCAATTTCGACTACCCGATCGAGGACACGCCCACCTTCACCGTGCGCCAGATCCGCGACGCGGCGCCGTCGCCGGACGGCGAGCGGCTGGCCTTCACCGCGATGGACCGGCTGTGGGCCTCGGAGGCAGATGGCTCCAACCCCACACGCGTCACCGGTTCCGACCGCTCCGAACACTTCCCGGCTTGGTCGGCGGACGGGGAGTGGATCGCGTATTCGACCTGGGACGGGGAGGCCGGGCACCTGTACAAGTCGCGCGCCGATGGCGGGGGAGATCCCGAACGGCTGACGCGCGACGCCGCGACATACTTCGCGCCCGCGTGGGGGCCGGGAGACCGGCTGGTCGCGCTGCGGGGCTTCATCCGCGCCTACGAGAGCCAGGGCGAGGCCGGAACACCGGGCAACGAGATCGTCTCGGTGTCGACCGATCCCGACGGGGATGAGGGCGGGCCCGTGACCGTGATCGCGCCCAGCGACGGTCGCCGGGACCTCCACTTCGTGGACGGGAACGACCGCATCTTCATGTTCCGCCCGCCCGACCTGCTGGTCTCGATGCGGTGGGACGGGAGTGACGAGAGGGAGCATGTGAAGGTGCGCGGGGCCACCCTCACCGGCGCCACCCAGGGCCTGGCCCCGACGACGGTCCAGATGGCGCCCCGCGGCGACCAGGCGCTGGTCGAGCTGCAGCGCCAGATCTACGCCGTGACCGTGCCCCGGATCGGGATCACCCCCACGATCAACGTCTCCAACCCCGGCGACGCGGCGTTTCCCGCCCGCCAGCTGACCGATATCGGCGGAGAATTCCCGGCCTGGAGCAGCGACGGCCGCTCAGTGCACTGGTCGCTGGGGAACGCGCACTTCACCTACGACCTGGAGGCCGCCGAGGCTTTCGAGGACAGCGTGGCGGCGGTCGAAGAGGCGGAGGAGAGAGCCGAGGAGCAGGAGGCGGAAGAGGCGGAAGAGGCAGAAGAGACCGAGGACGCGGAAGACGATGACGGTGACGACGACGAATACCGGGCGCCGGAGTTCCGGGTCATCATCGAGGCGCCCCGGGACATCCCCAAGGGTGTGGCGGTGCTCCGGGGTGGGCGCGCCATCACGATGAACGGTGACGAGGTCATCGAGAACGCGGATATCGTCGTCCGCAACAACCGGATCGAAGCGGTGGGCGCGGCGGGATCGGTGATGGTCCCAGAGGGGGCGGCCGTGATCGATGTGTCCGGACGCACCGTTCTGCCCGGTTTCGTGGACGCACACGCCCACCTGCGGGCGCGCGACGGGCTGCACCGCACCGACGTGTGGCCCTACCTGGCCAACCTGGCCTACGGCGTGACCACCACCCGCGACCCGCAAACCGGCAACACCGAGGTGCTGTCGTACGCGGACATGGTGCGCGCCGGGTCGGTGCTCGGGCCGCGCATCTACTCCACCGGTCCGGGGGTCTTCTGGCAGGACCGCATCGACACCGCCGAGGAGGCGCACGACATCCTGAAGCGCTATTCGGACTACTTCGACACCAAGACCATCAAGATGTACGTGGCCGCCGCTCGCAAGGGCCGTCAGCACATCATCATGGCCGCGCGCGAGCTGGGGCTCATGCCGACCACCGAGGGCTCGCTCAACATCCGCCAGAATCTGACCGAGACCATGGACGGATATCCGGGTCTGGAGCACTCCATCCCGATTTTCCCGGTGTACGGCGACTACGTCCGGCTCTTCGCCGAAACCGGACGCGTCTACACGCCGACCCTGCTGGTGTCGTACGGGGGGCCGTGGGCGGAAAACTATTTCTACAGCCGCGAGAACCCGCACGACGACACCAAGCTGCGCCGGTTCATCCCTCACGACGAGGTGGACAACCGGACATTGCGGCGCCGGCAGTGGTTCCGCGAAGACCAGCACGTCTTCTCACGGCACGGCATGTTCGTCAAGGATCTGGTAGAGGCCGGCGGCAAGGCGGGGGTCGGCAGTCACGGCCAGCTGCAGGGGCTCGGTTACCACTGGGAGCTGTGGGCCATGGCGGCGGCGGACATGGACGAGCACGACGCGCTGCGCATAGCCACCATCTTCGGGGCCGAGGCGATCGGGCTGGACCAGGACGTGGGCTCGATCAAGGCGGGCAAGCTGGCGGACCTGGTCATCCTGGAAGGCAATCCACTCGATGACCTGCGCAATACCAACACCGTTGACCGGGTGATGCTCAACGGGCGCCTCTATGATGGCGACACCCTCGACGAGGTGTATCCGCGCGAGGTGCCGATGGCGCCGCTGTGGTGGTGGGACGACGAACCGAATGGGGTGCCGGGGGTGGGACGCTAGCTAGGACCAACATTTGAGGGCAAGAGTACGCGGTGAAGTGACCCCCAAGAGTTGGACAGCTGACCTGTGGGTTTGTTGTGCTGCTCAGCCCTCGGGGTAGAGGTTCTCGATGATTGCCGGGGGCGGTCGCTCTCCGAGGGAGGAGTGACGACGCACCCGATCGTCGCAGTCGATCCGGTCCTGGACGACGGTCTCAAGTTGCTCGAGCGATTCGGAGTCCGGGCGCGGGCCTCGCCGCATCGGTTGTCGGTGGGAAACCCCATCGCCACCGCCCATTCCAACACCGCCCGGATGCGCTGCCGAGACCGGCACTCTCCCGATGCGCGGGAAGGCGTACCGCTCGAAGGCCAAGACCCACTCGCGGCCATGCCTCGGAGTTCGCCAGCCGGCCCGCTTTCTTCCGGCCCTCGTTAGGCGCTGCTCTGGTCGGTGTAGACCCTCGCCCCCGGAGCCGGGGGCTCTTCCACGAAGCCTGAGCCGTCCGTGGCCCGGATCTTGAAACTCTCTAGTGCGGAACGACTTGCCAGGGCGAGCTCTCCGGCCGGATTGGCCGGGAGCGTGCGACAGGGGAGCCACAGGGCCGCCCGGGCCTGTCAAAAAGGCAGCATTCAGCCGCAGAGAGTTTCCTATGCTGAGCTTCGATAGACTGACCGTACGAGCCGGAGAGGCCATCCAAGCGGCGGCAGCGGGCGCCCGCAGCCGCGGCGCTCCCGAGATCGAGGGGGTGCATCTCCTCGATGCGCTCCTCCGTCAAGAGGAGGGGATCGTCACACCCGTCCTGCTCAAGCTGGGGGCCCCGGTCTCCCTGGTGAGGGAGCGGGTGTCTGAGGTTCTGGAAGGGCGCCCTCGGGTGTCGGGCGGAGCGGACGCGAGCCTGGCCCGTGACCTCAACCGGGCGCTTGGCGAGGCCGACGCCCAGGCCCGAGCCCTCGGGGACGAGTACGTCTCCACGGAGCACCTTCTCCTCGGGCTCTCGGCGGAGAAGGGGGACGCCGGGCGAATCCTCAGGGAGGCGGGCGCCCCGCAGGAGCAGGTGCTCAAGGCCCTGAAATCGGTGAGGGGCTCCCATCGCGTGACCGATCAGACCCCGGAGGACAAGTACATGGCGCTCGAACGGTTCAGCCGGGACCTCACCGCCCTGGCTCGCCAGGGGCGCCTCGATCCCGTCATCGGCCGCGACGAGGAGAGCCGGAGGGTCATGACGGTCCTCGCCAGGCGAACCAAGAACAATCCCGTTCTCATCGGCGAGCCGGGCGTGGGCAAGACGGCCATCGCCGAGGGGCTCGCCCAGCGGATCGTCGCGGGCGACGTGCCCACCTCCCTGGCCGACAAGAGGCTGTTGGCCCTCGACATCTCGGCCATGCTCGCCGGGACCAAGTACCGGGGCGAGTTCGAAGAGCGGATGAAGGCGGTCCTCAAGGAGGTCACGGAGTGCGAAGGGTGCTTCGTCATCTTCATCGACGAGCTCCACACGATCGCCGGTGCGGGGGCCGCCGAGGGAGCCGTGGACGCGAGCAACATGCTCAAGCCGGCACTCGCCCGGGGCGAGCTGCGCGTCGTCGGAGCCACGACGCTCGGTGAGTACCGCAAGCACATCGAGAAGGACCCGGCGCTGGAGCGGCGCTTTCAGCCCGTCTTCGTGGCCCCTCCGTCGGTCGAGGACACCGTCGCCATCCTCCGGGGCCTGAAGGAGCGTTACGAGGTCCACCATGGAGTGCGCATCACCGACGACGCCATCGTCGCCGCCGCCAGGCTCTCGGACCGGTACATCGGAGGGAGGTTCCTGCCCGACAAGGCCATCGACCTGGTGGACGAGGCCGGAAGCCGGCTTCGCATCGAGATCGACTCGATGCCCCAGGAGATCGACGAGGTAGAGCGGCGCATCACGCAGCTGGAGATCGAGAAGCAGGCGTTGGCCGGCGAGGCGGAGGGCAGCGCCAGGGATCGGCTGGGCGGCATTGAGGCGGAACTCTCCAATCTGAAGGAGCGGAGCGCCGGAATGAAGGCGCGCTGGCAGTCTGAGAAGGGGGCGATCGAGCGCCTGCAGGGGCTCAAGGAACGGCTGGACGAGCTCCGCATCGAGGCCGAGCGTGCCACCCGCACCGGGGATTTCGAGCGGGCAGCCGAGGTCCAATACTCGGAGATTCCCGGCACGGAGCGGGCCGTCGGGGTCGCGGACGCGCGTCTCGCCGAGCTCCAGGGCGAGGGCAAGTACCTGAAGGAGGACGTCGACGCCGACGACATCGCCGAGGTCGTGTCGGAGTGGACCGGCATCCCGGTTTCCCGACTCTTGGAGGCGGAGCGCGAGAGGCTCAGGCACCTGGAAGCTCTGCTCGGAGCCCGGGTCGTCGGGCAGTCGGAGGCCCTCGAGGCGGTCTCGAACGCGGTGCGCCGTGCCCGGACGGGTCTTCAGGATCCGAACCGGCCGATCGGATCCTTCATCTTTCTCGGGCCGACGGGCGTCGGGAAGACCGAGACGGCCCGAGCGCTGGCCGAGTTCCTCTTCGACGACGAGCGCGCCATGGTTCGCCTCGACATGTCGGAGTACACGGAGAGGCACGCCGTCGCCCGTTTGATCGGTGCGCCTCCCGGATACGTCGGCTTCGAAGAGGGGGGGCAACTCACCGAGGCGATCCGGCGGAGGCCGCACGCGGTGATCCTCTTCGACGAGATCGAGAAGGCGCACCCGGAGGTCTTCCACGTCCTCCTCCAGGTCCTCGATGACGGGCGGCTCACGGACTCGCAGGGCCGGACCGTGGACTTCCGCAACACGGTCATCATCATGACCTCGAACCTCGGAGGCCAGATGATCCTGGAGGGCGTCGCATCCGACGACTGGGATGGGACGGAAGAGGCCGTCACTCAGATCCTCCGCAGCCACTTCCGCCCGGAGTTCCTGAACCGGGTGGACGACGTGATCGTCTACAAGCCGCTGACCGAGAGCGACCTCCGGTCGATCGTGGACCTGCAGCTCCGCCGAGTCGAAGGCCTCACCGAGGAGCTGGGGTTCCGGCTGCTGGTCACCGACGAGGCAAAGGACTACTTGGCGAGCGAGGGCTTCGATCCGGCGTTCGGGGCCCGACCGCTCAAGCGGGAGATCCAGCGCGCCGTCCAGGATCGGTTGGCGCTGTATGTGCTCGACGAGGATGTGCCGGCGGGCTCGGTGATCCGCGTCTTGGTGGCGCGGGAAGGGGGCGGCCTGGCCTTTGAGCGGGATACCGGCGGCGGGGTGGAGGCGTCGCTGCGGACGTCTTGAAGGCTTTGACTTGCCGGGTCGGCGGGGCTGTGCGGGCCTCGCCTTGGGTCGGCGGCGGCCAGCGAGCCGCCGAATCGGCCAAGACGTGGGTAGGCCGGCCCGCCCGGGCGCGGGAAGGTCGTCGCAAGTAGATGAGGGGGCTCTCAGTGGCGAGGTTCTCGCCGCTGGGCGCCTGCCCGGGCTCAGGCGAGCACAAGCGGAGTTCGGGGCGACGCCGGTGCGGAGCCGGCTTGAGGAGGCCGGAGTGCCGAGGCCTCGATGACGTTCTGGCCGTCCGCGTCCCCCGCGGCCTCGGCCACCGCATGGGCGGCGGGTCAGGCGTCAGCCGGGAGGATTCGCCGGAGTAGCACCCATCCCTTGCCAACCTCCTCCGGCTCGCCAAGCTCCCTGCCGCCTTCCTTTACGGTCTGCCTTGCCACTTCGGCGCGGGACACGACGGGAAGAGAGCGGACCCTGTGCGAGCCTCACAACGTGCGGAAGCCCCACCAGGTCGTTGCACTCACCGTCGCGCTGGCACGGATGATCGCGATGGCTCATCCCGATCACCCCCTCTGGGGAGGGTCACGCCGGCTGGCCCTCCTCGACGAGCTCGATAAGCACCCCTTCGGTCGATGCAGGGTGAAGGAACGCCACCCGGTGCCCCCGGGCCCCCGGGCGTGGTTCCTCATCGATCGGTCGGAACCCTTTCGCCTCTAGGTCGGCAAGGGCTAGGCGAATGTCGGAGACCCGGTAGCCGATGTGGTGAAGGCCGGGTCCGCGGCGCTCGATGAAACGCGCCACCGCGCTGTCGGCGGATCTGGGCTCGACGAGTTCGACCGCGCCCAAGAAGGCGACGTTCACGCCTTGCGAGGGCAGCTCTTCGATCGTGGAACAAGCGCACCCGATGACGGGTTCGAAGGTCGCCGCCGACTCCTGGATGGATCGGACCGCAATCGCGACGTGATCGAGCGGATAGGGGTTCATCGGTGGATTGGATTGGAATGGATAAGGCTGGGCCAAATCGCAGGACCGGTCCAATGAAAGGTACAAGGAGACAGCCTGATGAGTGAGAACGGGAAGGTCATCGAGATCACGGACGAGAACTTCGCCGAGACCGTCGAAGCGGGCACGGGTGTCACCATGGTGGATTTCTGGGCCGCGTGGTGCGGGCCCTGTCGCATGGTGGCGCCGATCGTGGAGGAGTTGGCCGAGGAGTACGCCGACGAGGGGCTCACCGTGGGCAAGCTGGACGTGGACCAGAACCCGCGGCTGACGATCCAGTTCGGCGTGCGATCCATCCCGAGCGTCCTGTTCTTCAAGGACGGGAAGCACGTGGATACGGTGGTGGGTGCGGTACCGCGTCCCACTCTGGAGGCGAAGGTCAAGGAGCACATGTAGCCGTCTGCCACGCGGTGGATCGAGTCGATCGGCCCGGGGGCGAGAGCTCCCGGGCCGTCGCTGCTTCAGGGGGTGGCTCTGGAGAGCGTCCGAGGTGCTATACTGCTTTCCAATGAGCACCTTCTACATCGTCGCCACGCCCATTGGCAATCTCTCCGACGCCTCCCTGCGGGCCATCGAGGTGCTCGGGTCGGTGGACGTCGTCTTGGCCGAAGACACCCGGCGCACCACGGTGCTCATGGATCACTTCGATCTCCACACGCCCCTCGCCTCTCTTCACCAGCACAACGAAGCTTCGCGGATACCGGGCGTCCTGGACCGCCTTGACGCCGGCCAACGGCTCGCGCTGGTCTCCGATGCTGGCACCCCGCTGCTCTCCGATCCCGGGGAGCGCCTGGTCAGAAGCGTGATGGAGGCGGGGCACGACGTGGTGCCCATCCCCGGCCCGTCGGCGGTCCTGACTGCGCTCGTAGGTGCAGGCTTCCCGACGGTGCCGTTCACGTTCCACGGGTTCGTGCCCCGCAAGAAGGGGCCGCGGCGCGAGCTCCTGGAGCGGATCGTGGGGGCGAGGCAGACCTCCGTCGTCTTCGAGGCGCCCGATCGGCTCGGCGCGCTTCTTACGGATCTGGGCGAGCTGGCGGGGGAGGGGCGTCAGGTTGTCGTGGCCCGCGAGATGACCAAGATTCATGAGGAGTTCTTCCGGGGAACAATGGGAGATGCGGCCTGCTGCTACGCCGAGCACCCCCCCCGGGGAGAGATCACCGTCGTCGTGGCGCCCGCCGCGCGAGAGGATTGGGAGACGCGGGTCGACGAAGCCGCCGCGAGAGCCTTGGCAAGGGCGCTGCTCGCGGAGGGCATGACGCCCAGCAGGGCGGCCCGGGAGGTGTCGTCCCGGCTGAGGGTCGCGAAGAACATGGCATACGAGATCGTTCATTCACTTCCGGCCGCAGACGATCCCGTCAAGGAAGGGGAGCCGAGTTGAGGGGAGCGACCGACAACAGGGGGGCGGCACTCCGCACCTCGCGCACCGAACGCCCGGACGCTCGTGGTTAGCATCGCCCTGCTCGCGGGGATCCTGTCCTCGGCGGGCCCGGGCCCCGCGCCCGACTCCGTCCTGAGCATCGCTCGGCTCCAGTACGAGGGGGGCGGGGACTGGTACGCGAACCCGTCGTCGCTCCCCAACCTGCTCCGCGCGATCGGGGAGAGAACGGGCCTTCCGGTCTCGGACCGCCCCGAGACGGTCCGCCCGCTCGATCCCTCCCTCAAGGACCATCCCTACCTCTACATGACAGGGCACGGAAACGTCCGCTTCTCTCTCGAAGAGCGCGTGGCTGTTCGCGAGTACCTGCTCTCGGGCGGATTCCTGCACGCCGACGACAACTACGGCATGGACGAGTCGTTCCGGCGCGAGATGGCGGAGGTCTTCCCCGAGTACGAGCTCTCGGAGCTCCCGCCCGACCACCCCGTATTCAACGTCCTGTACGAGTTCCCCGAGGGCCTGCCGAAGATCCACGAGCACGATGGCAAAGCTCCGCAGGCCTTCGGCATCTTCCACGGAGGCAGGCTCGTCGTCTTCTACAGCTACGAGTCCGACTTGGGGGATGGCTGGGAGGATCCCGACGTCCACGAGGACGCCCCGGAGATCCGTGAGGCTTCGATCCGCATGGGCGTGAACCTCTACCTCTACGTCCTGAGTCAGCTGGTGCCATGAGTCCGGCCCCTGTTCGAATCGTCGGCATCGTCGGGCACGTGCGAGAGCATCTCATGGGCCGCGCGCGGCTGGCCGTCGGCCTCTGGGTGGTGGCCGGCATGGCCGGCGTCCTGATCCTGGCTTGGGCGATTGCCGCTCCGGACGGCTGGCGCCAGGGGACGGCCATGCCGCTCGTCATCGATCTCGTGCTCGTGGGCCTCGGGGTCTTGGCCTGGATGGGGTACCGGAGGGCGGGCAGATTCTGGCTCCGGGAGCCGAACCTCACGGCGAGCATGGAGGAGAGCGCGGGGCTTGCGCCGGGAGTGCTTCAGGGCTCTCTGGAGCTGGCCAGGGACCTCCCGCCCGGCGTGTCGTCCGCCCTGGCGCTCCAGGCCGCTGAAGCCGCGCTGACCGGTCTCGGACCTCCGAGGCCGCGTTTGGGGGGACGGCTCGCCCGAGAGGCGGCTGGGTGGATTCGGAGGGCGAGGGTGGGGCTGGCGCTCCTGGTGCCCACCGTCGTTGTGCTCACTCTCGCGGCGCCCAGCCGCTCCTTCGCCGCCTGGTCGGGGCTGGCTCGGCCGTTCGGCCTCCTGGCGGGCCCGACGCTGCCGCCATTGGTCGTGACACCCGGATCGGCGGAGGTGCTCCGCGGCAGCGACGTTCCCCTCACCGTGACGGCTCCCGGCCGCGCGTCCGTGACCGTTCACTGGCAGGCCGCCGGCGACGTGGCCGTCGAGGAGTGCCTCGAGGTGGCGGGCGATCGTGCCGGGACGATCCTACGGACCGTCAGCGTCCGGACAGAGTACCGGATCGAGGCTCCAGACGGGGCGCGCTCTCCGGACTACGAGCTGGTCCCCGTGGATCCGCTCTTGGTGACCGACGTGACCGTGTCGGTGACCTTCCCCGCCCATACGGGGCGCTTTCCGGAGGAGTACGTCGCCGACATCCCGCCCCTCGACATCCCGGTCGGAAGTCGCTTTGGCTTCGAAGGACGGGCGAGCCGCCCGCTGAGCTCGGCGGAGCTCGAGGGCCCCGAAGGCGAGCAAGTGCTGCGACTCGCCGTCTCGGGCCGAGACTTCGAGGGCCGATGGAGGCCGCGCTCCAGCGGAGTCTACGCCTGGCGGTTCAGGGACACGGAGCGGGAACCGGCCGAAGTGGTGCCTCCGCCGCTGGAGCTGACGCTCGTGCCCGATTCGGCCCCCGACGTGGCCGTCCTGCTTCCGGGCAAGGACACCCTGCTTCCCGTCTCGCTCCGCCAGCCGCTCGTAGTCGAGGCGTCCGACGACTACGGCCTCGACCGGCTGGAGCTGGTCGTATACCGAGTCACGGCGTTCGGCGACCGTCTCGAGCCGGTCGTGAGCCCGATGCCGGTGGCCGGCACGCGCGGGGTGCTGTTGCGTCCGGTCATGGACCTGACCGGCTGGGAGCTCCTGCCCGGGGACACGGTGCGCTACTTCGCCCGCGCCGTGGACAACGCGCCTGTGGGCCACGTGAGCGAGACGCCCGAATACGTTCTGCGCCCTCCGAGTCCTGCCGATGTCCGTCGCGAAGCCCAGGAGCGCCTCGACGAGGCGGCCCGGGGGCTCGAGGAGCTGGCCGAGCGCGCCGACGAGGAGGCGCAGGACGCCGAGGAGCTGGAGCTACGGCTCAACAATCCTCAGGAGCCCGAGCGCGCCCCGCGCCCCGCGCCCCGGCAGGAGGAACCTCAGCCGCGTCTGGACTTCGAAGAGCAGGAGGACGTCCGGGAGGCCTTGGAGGGTGAGGAGCAGCTGTTCGCCGCCATCGACTCGCTTGAGATGGAGCTGGCTCGGTTGGACCGCGACCTGGAGGCCGCGGGGTTGGGCGACCCGGAGCTCCAGCGGCAGCTCGAGGAGCTGCAACGCCTCATGAACGAGCTCGCTCCCCAAGACCTGCGGGAGAGGCTGGAGCAGCTGCGGGAGCAGGTCGAAGAGATGAACAGCGAGGACGCGGAAGAGGCGCTGCGCGAGCTCGCTTCCGACGAAGAGGCGCTCCGCGACCGGTTGGAGGAGGCTCTCGAGGCCCTCAAGCGTGCGGCGATGGAGCAGGACTTCCGGGCCACGGCCGCCGAGGCGGAGGAGCTGGCCCAGCAGGAAGAGGCCCTCGCCGATGCCATGGAGGAGGGAGACGACCCCGAACTCAGAGCCGATCAGCAGCAGGCCCTCGAGGAGCGCGCCCAAGAGCTGCAGGAGCATCTGGACCGGCTTCAGGAGCGCCTGGAGGAGGCGGGCGAGCAGGCCGCGCGGGAGGGGGTGGAGCAGGCCCGGCGGCAGGGGCAGGAGGCCCAGCAGTCCATGGAGGAGGCCCAGCAGCAGTCGCGCATGGGCCAGTCACAACAAGCCGCCGAGTCCGCCGAAGAGGCGGCCGAGTCGATGAGCCAGATGGCGCAGCAGCTTCAACAGGCCCAGCAGGAGATGGCCCAGCAGATGATGGAGGCCTTCCAGGAGGCCCTTCAGGAGACGGCGACCGATGCGCTGACCATGGCCCGTGAACAAGCGGGTCTGCACGACCGGATGCGCGGGGCCGGGCAGGAGGAGCTTGCGAACATGCGCGGAGACCAGTCGGCGCTCCTCCAGGGGGTCCGGAGCATGGCCGACAACCTCTCGACCCAGGACCGAATCAGCCGGGGCGAGGACGACCGGGACGTCGCCAGCCAGATCGGCCAGGCGATGCAGGCCATGGAGCGGACCCTGGCTGCCCTGGAGAACCAGCGCGGGCGCGTGGCCTCCCCCCTCAATGCGGCCGAAGATGCCGTGGGGGCCCTCAACCAAGTGGCGCTCGCCGCCATGGCCGCGGCTCAGCAGGCCGGTCAGATGGGGCAGTCCCAGTCTGCTCAGCAGATGATGCAAGAGATGGAGCAGCTGGCTCAGCAGCAGGGCTCCATCAACAGCCAGACCGGCCAGCTCACGCCCATGCAGCTCGGGGAGCAGGCCATGCGCCAGCAGCTCGAGGAGGCGGCGGAGCGCCAGCAGGACGTGGGCGAAGAGCTGCGCGAGCTGTCGCAGCAGCCGAGCGCCCAGGACCAGTCTCTCGGTGACCTGGAGGCGCTGGCGGAGGAGGCGTTGGCGCTGGCCGAAAGGCTGGCGGGCAGCCGCCTGGATGCCGAGACGCTGCAGCGTCAGGAACGGCTGTTCCACCGGCTCCTAGACGCGGGGCGCAGCCTGGAGCAGGACGAGTTCTCCGAGGAGCGCGAGTCGACGGCGCCCGGCGCGTTCGAGCGCGGCGCCGTGGAGGCTCTCTCCCCCGAAGACCTGGGCTCGCTCCGGTTCGAGTTGCCTCCGGCCGAGATCCTCGGCCGGCTCTCTCCCCTCCAGAGGCAGATGGTGCTCGACTACTTCGAGCGACTGAACAGGGCAGAGCGTCGCTCCTCCGGAGGGCGTCCGTGAAGCCTCGGGGCCTCCTTGGCCGGCTCGTTCTAGTGCTTACGCTGACCGCCCTCGGCCCTCCGACCCTGCGCGCGCAAACCGACGACCCGCTTCTCGAGAGTCGCCTGCTTCGGTCGGTGGCGAGCGCGGAGTCGGAGGGCGATCTCGGCAGGGCGGAGGCGATCCTGGTCGACCTCATGGAGCGGAGGCCTACCTCCACCGGGGGGCTGTTCGCCCTCGAGCGCGTGCTCCGCGCTCAGGGTCGCATCGAGCGCGTGCTCCCGGTGGCCAGCCGGTACCAGGAGGCGGAGCCGGCCGCGGCCGCTCCCAGGATCCTCATGCTCCGGGTCTTCGTCGAGCTTGATCGGGCGGACGAGTTGTCGGGCGCGGCGGAGGATTGGCTGGCCAAGTCGGGGGAGGCAGCCGAGCCGTATCGGGAGATCAGCCGGATCTTCCAGCGCGCCTTCGGACCGGAGCGCGCGCTCGCCGTGCTGCGGGAGGGTCGGGCTCGTCTCGGCCAGCCGTCCCTCTTCGCCATGGAGGTCGGGGACCTTCTTCGGGACTTGGAGCGCCTCGACGAGGCGGTGGTGGAGTGGGGTCGGGTCATCGGGGACGACGGAGCGCAGGCCTCTGCGGTCCTGCGCAGGGTCTCGGAGATGGAGGGAGATCGGGCCGGGCTGGTCGGACCTCTCGTGGAGCAGCTGGCCCGGCCTCCCGCGACCGTGGCCCGGCTGCGGGCCGGCGCGCGGATCGCGGTCGAGGCGGGCCTTCCGGCCGAGGCACTCGGGATGGCTGCCCGGGTGGCCGGAGAGCTCGGCGGGCAGGCCCGCCGGGGCTTCCTGACCGCGCTGGCGCGTCAGGCGGAAGAGGCGGTCGAGGCGGGCGAGGCGGGCGAGCTGGTGCTCTGGGCGTACCAGGCCCTCTACGAAGACGCGTCCGACTCGGACGAGGCGAGGGCGTTGGAGCACCGCATCGCCGCCGCCGCCCTCGCCGTGGGCGACACGGCGACGGCGCTCAAGGCCCAGCGCTCCATCGCCGAGGGGCTGGCTTCGGGAAGCGCCGAGCGGCGCCGCGCGCTCGCCGAGGTCCTCCGCCTCGGGATTGCCCGAGGCGAGGGGGGCTCCCGCGAGGCCCTCGACCGCTTCCGGCACGAGTTCCCCGGGGCCGACGAGGTCGACGAGCTGGCCGTGACCCTTGCCGTGCGGTTGGAGGAGGAGGGGGACGGCATGGGGGCGAGGTCGCTGCTCGCCGGGGTGGACGGGCCCAGGAGCCTGCTGGAGAGGGGGTACCTGTATCTCGCCTCTGGAGAAGTCGTGCCGAGCCGCATGCACTTGCGCGAGGCGGTTCCGGGGCTCGCGCCGACCGACGCCACCAACGTCATCTCCCTGTTAGGGTTGCTCGAGGAGCTTCAGGGCGACGCGCTGGGGGTTGTCATGCGGAGCGCGGTGCTCGCACACCGGGGCCGGGCCTGGGCGGCCGTCGAGCAGGTCGAGGCCGCTCTGTACGGCTTGGCGAGGACGCATCGCGCGCCGGTCCTGGCGCACGGAGCCAGGATTGCGGATAGTAGCGAGTTGCTCGCCCGGGCCGCGGAGCTCAGGGCCCGCATCGTGCAGGATCATCCGCATTCGCCCGAGGCGCCTGAGGCGACGCTGAGGCTGGCCCGGTTCAGGGCCGGCAGCCCGGAGGGGGGTGTGGAGGAGGCGATCCGACTGCTGGAGGAGCTGATCTTGAGCCAGCCCGAGAATGCCGTCGTGCCCGTGGCCCGGCGGGAGTTGCAGAGACTGAGGGACGGAAGCGGGCCGTGAGGCTGCCAGGCTGGCTCTCCGTGCTCGCTCTGGTCGCGTCGCCGCTCCCGGTGGCGGGCCAGTTCCTCCTCGTGCCCATGGACCGAGCCCAGGCGAACCACCTGAAGGCCTACGGGCTCACCTACTGGACGCTGGCGCAGTACGGCCGGGCCGAATGGTTCCTCAACTACCGGGACGGCTCGTTCCTCTTGCCCGACATGCCCGGCATTCGACGGCAGGCCGCCCTGATGGGCGTATCGATCGAGTCGGCCGGCGGCGCCGACGTAGCGGCCGTGCGAGCCGTGGTCACGGACTCGAACATGGAGTCCGTCGTCCTTGAGAAGGCGCCCAAGGTGGCCATCTACACCCCACCCAACAGCACGCCGTGGGACGACGCCGTGACCATGGCCCTCGAGTACGCCCAGATCCCCTACGAGAAGATCTGGGCCGACGACGTCGTGGAGGCGGGGCTCGAGGAGTACGAGTGGCTGCACCTGCACCACGAGGACTTCACCGGCCAGTACTCGAAGTTCTTCATCACCTACGCCGGATCGCCGTGGCTGCAGGAGGAGGTCGCCAGGAATGAGGAGGTGGCGCGGCGCCTCGGCCTCGCCAACGTGCCGGCACTGAAGAAGGCCGTTGCGCTACGCATCCGCGACTACGTGGAGCAGGGCGGGTTCCTCTTCGCCATGTGCTCGGCGACCGAGACCCTCGAGCTGGCTCTGGGGGCCCAGCACGTGGACATCGCCGCCACCTATTCGGACGGCTCGCCGCCGGATCCGGACGCGACCCCAAAGATGGACTGGTCCCGTACCATGGCCTTCACGGATGCCGTGGTGCAGGTGAGCCCGTCGGTCAGCGCGTTCAGCGACATCGACGGCCACCAGGTGAACACCCCCTGGAGATCGCCCCTGGGCTCGTTCACGCTCTTCGACTTCTCGGCCAAGTTCGATCCCGTGCCGGCCATGCTCACGCAGAGCCACGAGGACGTCATTGCGGACTTCTACGGCCTCACCACGTCGTTCCGGATCAACCGCCTGAAGCCGGGCGCGGTCGTCCTCGCCAGCGAAGGCGACAACGCCAAGTACGTGCACGGCAATCATGGCGAGGGCACCTGGACCTACTTCGGGGGACACGACCCCGAGGATCCCGAGCATCAGATCGGGGATCCGCCGACCGACCTCGACCTCCATCCCAACTCGCCGGCGTATCGGCTCATCCTGAACAACGTTCTCTTCCCGGCGGCCAAGAAGAAGACGCTCAAGACCTGAGGGGGCGTCCCTGTGAATCCCGACCCGGACCTCGCCGGGGCATCTGGGCGAGGCGTGACGGACGACGCATTCCTGCCCGAGCCGCCGGGCGCGGCCTCCGACTTGCGCCTGTCCCCGACGCAGCCGCCCTGATCCGGCAGGAGATCCACAAGGCGGGCGGGCGCGAGGTGTGCTTTCTCGCCCGGGTCAGTGCGGAGCGCGAGCTGGTCGAGCCGCGCGCGGTGGCGCGCGGCAACAAGGCCGCCGTGGTGGCCGCGGCCCGAGGCGCGGAGGAGGGGGGGGTCATGATCCACAACCACCCTTCCGGTGTGCTGGAGCCGTCCGACGCGGACCTCAGCGTGGCCGCCCGGCTCTGGGAGGAGGGACTCGGATCGGCCATCACCGACAGCGCGGCCCGCGCCCTGTACGTCGTGGTGGAGCCTCCCGCTCCACGCAGCGTGGAGCTGCTGGACGTGGAGGCGCTCGAGGGGCTGATCGGCCCCGGGGGACCCCTGGCCGACCAGCATCCGCGCTACGAGGACCGCCCGGGACAGAGGGCCATGCTGCGCATGGTCGCCGGGCTCTTCAACGAGGGCGGGGTCGGCATCGTCGAGGCCGGCACGGGCACCGGCAAGTCCCTCGCCTACCTGGTTCCGTCCGTGGCGTGGGCGCTCGAGAACGGCGAGCGCACGATCGTCTCCACCAACACCATCAACCTTCAGGAGCAACTCGACCGAAGGGATCTGCCGCTGACTCGGAGCCTGCTGGGCGAGGACGTCGACTGGGCCCTGGTCAAGGGGCGCGGCAACTACATCTCGATCCGCCGCGCACGGCTTGCGGCGGAGGCGGCGCCCCTCCTCTTCGAGGACGACCGGGCCGACGAGCTCGACGCTCTGCGGGATTGGATCGACGTCACCGAAGACGGCTCCCTGGCCGACCTGACGTTCCGGCCCAGCCCCGAGGTCTGGGAAGAGGTGAGGAGCGATTCGGACATCTGCCTGAGGGCGCGCTGCCCGCACTTTCAGGCGTGCTTCTACCAGCGCTCGCGCCGCAGGGCCGCCCGGGCTCGTCTGCTGGTGGCGAACCACCACCTGGTCTTCAGCGACCTGTCCGTGCGGATCGCCACGAAGAACTTCTCGAGCTCCGCCGTGCTCCCGGCCTACCGGCACCTGATCCTCGACGAGGCGCACAACATCGAGGACGCCGCCACGTCGCACCTCGGGCTCGAGGCGACTCGAGTGGGGATGTTCCGGCTGCTCGCGCGCCTGGACCGGAAGGGACGGGGCGTCTTGGCGGCGGTCCAGGAGGCGCTGGCCAGAGCGAGCGGTGGCCGCACCGCCGCCCCGGAGCTGAGGAGCCGGATCGAGGAGCGGGTGCGGCCGGCCGTGGACGAGGCCAGAGCGCAGCTCACGCTGTTTCTCGACGTCATGGAGCCGCTCCTCTCGGCCGGTGCGGCCGGGGCGACGCGGATCGGGACGGCCGACCTCCCCGAGCCCGCCTCGAGGCCCGCCGTGAGGGAGCGGCTGGACGGGGTGGCTGCCGCGTTCCGCGAGCTGGAGCGGGAGGTCGGCGTGGTGCGGGAGGCCCTCGAGCGCGACGAGCTGCTCGGAGAGGGTCTGGAGGGACGGATCCTCGATCTTCAGAGCGCCGAGCGCCGGCTCAGCCGAACGGTGCACACGCTTTGCACCGTGCTGGATCCCCCGGAGGGGGAGGACCGGTTCGTGCGATGGCTGGAGTGGAGGGGCCGGGGGCGGAAGGGCAACCGCAACCTGGCGATGGCGTCGGCTCCCATAGAGCTGGGCGCCGTTCTCCGGGAGGAGCTCTTCGAGAAGACGGACACGGTGGTTCTCTCCTCGGCGACGCTGGCCACGAGCAAGTCCTTCGGCTTCCTCCGGAGCCGCATCGGCCTCAGCGCCGAGGAGCTGGAGTCATCTGAAGTTCTACGAGAGGTCCGGGAGTCCATCATACCTTCTCCCTTCAATTTCCGGGAGCAGACGATCCTGGCGGTCCCGACCGACCTTCCCGATGTCAACGCACCCGGGGACGCGCTCCAGGAGGCGACGGCGCGGATCGTCAGGGAGATGGCGCCCATCTCCGACGGCGGCTTCTTCGTGCTCTTCACGTCGCACCGGGCGCTCCGGCGCGTGGCGGAGCTGCTCCGGGCCGAGGGCGACCTCCGGTGGCCGCTCCTGGTCCAGGGCGAGGAGGGGCGCACGCGTCTGCTCGAGCGCTTCGTCGACTCCGGCTCGGCGATCCTCCTCGGGACGGCCTCCTTCTGGGAGGGTGTGGACGTACCGGGGCGTCCGCTGCGGGGCCTCATCATCCAGCGGATCCCGTTCCGGGTGCCCACCGAGCCCGTCACGGCCGCGCGCGTGGAGGCCATCGAGAAGCGCGGCGGCAACGCCTTCTGGGACTTCTCCTTGCCGCTGGCCGCCCTCCGGCTGAAGCAGGGGTTCGGCCGCCTGGTTCGGTCGCGCGACGACCGGGGCAGCGTGGTGGTCCTGGACGACCGAATCCTGCGCAAGCGCTACGGGCCCTACTTGAGGGAATCCCTCCCGCCGGCCCCCCTCCTCAAGGGACCGTGGAGCGACGTGGCCTCTGCGCTTCGCCTGTTTTTCCAGGGAGGGGGTGGGAGAGGGTGACCCCCGGTCCGACACCTTGTGGAGGAGGCGGGCGGCGGTAGATTGCCCGCGTTGCGCCGGGGACTCCCCGGCTGGATTCACGGAAAGGCGGAGACTCAATGGCTCGCGTTCTCGGTGTGCTCGCCGGCCTCGGCATTCTCGCGCTGGCGGGCGCTGCGTTCCAGGACTCCCGAGCGGGTTGGGCGGACGGTCACTCGGACATCGGATTCTGGTGGGCGGTCATCACCGCGCTGCTCACGATCGGGGGCCTCGGCGCCATCATCGGGACCTGGATCCACACTCGGCCCACCGAGGACTGACGACACCGGGGACCCGGACTTGCCGTCGCGGCCATCCAAGATCGTTTGCATCGGGCGCAACTATCACGCCCACGCCGCCGAGCTGGGCAATTCGGTGCCCGCAGAGCCGCTCATCTTCCTCAAGCCTCCCTCAAGCGTCATCCGGGCCGGTGCGCCCATCGTTGTGCCGTCTTGGGTCGGGCGCGTGGACTTCGAGGGCGAGATCGGTCTGGAGATCGGTGCCGTCGCGCGCCACGTGACCGAGGCCGACGCGTGGAGGGTCGTCGCCGGGATCCTCCCCGTGAACGACGTCACGGCGCGGGACCTGCAGGAGAAGGATGGCCAGTGGTCGAGGGCCAAGGGCTTCGACACGTTCTGTCCGCTCGGCTCGACCTCTTCCGTCGACCCGGCGGACTTTGCCGAGCTGGTGCTCATGACGCGGGTGAACGGCGTGGAGCGCCAGCGGGCACGGGCCTCCGAGATGGTCTTCTCCGTCCCCCGGCTGATCGCCCACGTCTCACGCGTCATGACGCTCGAGCCCGGCGACATCATTGCCACGGGCACGCCCGAGGGGATCGGCGCACTGGAGCCCGGCGACGACGTCGAGGTGGAGATCGGGGGCGTGGGCTCCCTCCGGAATCCCGTCGCGGGGGAAGAGGACGGTGGTGCCTAAGCGCAGCCGACGGTTCCGAAGCCTCCCCGGCTATCCGCTCGCCGGCATCCCCGAGAAGCGGCGGCGCCTAGAGGCTGCGGGCGTCGACGTCATCGACCTCGGAGCCGGGGACGCCGACCTCGATCCGCCTCCGGCGGCGGTCCGCGGGCTCACCGAGGCGGCCCACGAGCGCGGCATGTCCCGCTACGCCTTTCAGCTGGGCCTTCCGGCGTTCAGGGAGTCCGTGGCCGCGTGGATGGAGAAGCGCTTTGGCGTCGGGCTCGATCCCTACGAGGAGATTCTGCCGCTTCTGGGCTCCAAGGAGGGGATCGCGAAGCTGCCGCTGGCTCTTCTCGATCCGGGCGACGCGGCCGTGATGCCCGACCCGGGCTACCAGGCGTACCGGGGCGGCGTGATCCTCGCCGGGGGCGAGCCGCACCTGGTGCCTCTCCGCCCCGAGAACGACTTCCTGATCCGGCTCGACCAGTTCCCCGAGGAGGTGCGGTCGCGGGTCCGGATGCTCTACCTCAACTATCCCAACAACCCCACCGCCGCCGCGGCACCCGAGCCGTATCTGGGAGCGGCCGTGGACTTCTGCCGCGAGCGCGACGCCGTGCTCTTGTACGACAACGCCTACAGCGAGATCGCGTTTGACGGATATCGGCCCCCGAGCATCTTGGAGGTGGAGGGCGCGCGTGACGTTGCCCTCGAGTTCCACTCCTGCTCGAAGACCTACAACATGACCGGGTGGCGCCTGGGGTGGGCGGCGGGCGGCCGCGAGCTGATCGAGGCTCTGTCCAAGGTGAAGACGTTTGTGGACGCGGGGGTGTTCAAGGCGGTCCAGGCGGCGGGAGTCGCCGCACTGGGGTCCTACGACGAATGGGTGCCCGAAAACGTGGCCCGTTTCGAGCGGCGCAGAGACGCAGCTGTGGAGGGCCTTCGGTCAGCGGGCTTTGCGGTGACGGTGCCCAAGGCCACAATGTACCTCTGGGTCCCGGTGCCCGGAGGGGAGCCCTCACGCGACTTCGCGGAGCGCGCGCTCGAGGGCGAGGGCGTGGTGGTCCTGCCTGGCGGGGCCCTTGGGGCCGGCGGCGAGGGATTCTTCAGGGTGGCGCTCACGGTCGAAGAAGAGCGCATCCGCGAGGCCGCAGCGAGACTGGGCAGGCTGCTCGGGGCCTGAGGGTGGGCGTTTCCGCCCAGGGGGCTCCGGCGAGGAACTGCCGATCCAAGGGGGTTTAGAAGACACCCGATGACGGAGCCGAGGCCACTCGACCGCCGCTTGGGCCGCGCCCTGACCGGCAACCCCCGTCCACCGCACAGCCGTGCGATGGCGCTCGGCCTCGGCCTGTCTGCCGCGCTCCACGCCCTCTTGATCATCATGTACGCGTTCGGGCTCACGGACTGGGGTCCGAGGGAGAGCGTCGTGGGGGTGGAGTCCGTCGCGAGGACGTTCCCCGGCATGCACGTCGTGCAGGTCGTCGAGATCTCTTCACCGGACGAGCCGGACGACGACGAGCCGGAGCCGAGCCCGGATCCCGTGCCCGAGCCCTCGGTCGCGGCGCCGGGTCCCGAGCCCGCGGCGGGTCCCGAGCGGGAGGGCGTCGAGGACGAGCAGGCGGAGCAAGGAGGAGTGCGCGCCGCCGACCAGCTGCGGGTCGTGAGCTCGGATCCGCGGCTCTGGCGCCCCGCGCTTCCGGCGATCTTCGCGCTCACCGAGGCCGAGAGGATGCAGCTCGAGCTGGCGGGCCGCCTAGAGGAGTGGAACGACTCGGTCATCGCTGCCATGGCGGCCGAGAGCGCCATGACGGACTGGTCGGTGACCGACGATGAGGGGAACCGTTGGGGCTTCTCCCCCGGCCAAATCCATCTCGGAAGCTTGACGTTGCCGCTGCCCTTCAACTTCGGAACTTCGACTTGGCAGCGGGAGCGGGCCGCACGGCGTGCCTGGGAGGACGCGGACATCTTGAACAACCTCAGCTCCCAGGCGGCGAGGGCCAGCTGGGAGGAGCGCGCCAGAGCCATCCGGGAACGGAAGGACCGGCAGCGTCGAGAGGCCGAAGAGCAGCCCGACACCACCGCTCCCCCGCGCCGACCACCTCGGTAGGCTCTCGGGTCCGGGATCTGGGACCTTGGGGGGGAGCGGCGCGTGCTCAGCGCTGGCTGAAGAGCCCGCGAGCGAGCGAGCCCAACGCGGGCTGATCTCCGCCTCCGTTGCCTCCCTCTCGCCGACTGCCGCCGGGGCGCTCTTCGCCCACTGGGGGAACACGCGGACTCACTTCGGCATACTCTCGGGCTTCGATCCCCGCGCGGCCTTGGCTCGGGCCGTGAGGACCCCTAAGCTAGCGTAGCCCACCCTACCGCCTGACAGGAGCAACCGTGGCCGACCTGCTGCCACCTCGCCTGGATCCGAAGACCATCGAGGGCCCGCTCTACAAGCAGTGGAGCGGGCGGCAGTACTTCCACGCCCAGCCCGAGGCCGTCCTGGCCGAGGGGCGCGAGCCGTACGTGATCGTGATTCCGCCCCCCAACGTGACCGACGTTCTCCACATGGGGCACGGGCTCAACAACACCATCCAGGACGTCCTCATCCGCTGGAGGCGGATGCAGGGGCGGGAGTCGCTCTGGGTTCCGGGAACCGACCACGCGGGCATCGCGACGCAGAACGTGGTGGAGCGCAGGCTCGGTGCCCGCGGGACGTCCAGGCACGACTTGGGCCGCGAGGCGTTCGTGGAGCAGGTCTGGAGCTACGTGCGCCGGACCGGCGGGGCGATTCTCGAGCAGCTGGAGATCATCGGCTCGAGCTGTGATTGGGAGCGCACGCGCTTCACCCTCGATGACGGACTCAGCCGGGCGGTGCGCGAAGTCTTCGTGCGCCTGTACGAAAAGGACCTCGTCTACCGCGGTGAGTACATCATCAACTGGTGTCCGCGCTGTCAGACGGCGCTCTCGAACGAGGAGGCGGAGGGCGAGGAGGTGCAGGCCTGGCTCTACCACCTGCGCTACCCCGTGGAAGAGAGCGCCGCCGGCGCCTTGGAATCCGCGCGGACGGCGGGCGCGGACGCCGTCGGGCAGCTCCCGGACGGGCGGTGGTACCTGACGGTGTCGACCACGCGTCCGGAGACCATGCTGGGCGATACCGCGGTGGCGGTGAGCCCGAACGATCCTCGCTACGGGGAGCTGGTGGGAGCGGACGTCGAGCTCCCGCTCGCCGGACGCAGCATTCCCATCATCGCCGACGGGCTGGTGGACCCGGACTTCGGGTCCGGGATGGTGAAGGTCACGCCGGCCCACGATCCCAACGACTTCGAGATGGCCCAACGCTCGGAGATCGAGCCCCTGAACGTGATGACGCCCGACGGCCGAATGAACGAGAACGTTCCGCGGGTGTTTCGGGGCCTCGACCGGTTCGACGCGCGGGAGCGGGTGCTCGAGGCTTTCGAGGAGCTGGGACTGGCTGCGGGCAAGGAGGCGTACACGCACTCGGTCCCGCACTGCTATCGCTGCCACACGGCCGTCGAGCCTCGGCTGAGCAAGCAGTGGTTCGTGCGGATGAAGCCGTTGGCCGAGCCCGCCCTCCAGGCGTCCCGGGACGGCACCATCACCTTCACGCCCGTCCACTGGAAGAAGGTCTACGAGCACTGGATGGAGAACATCCGGGACTGGTGCATCTCCAGGCAGCTGTGGTGGGGCCACCGCATCCCGGTCTGGTACTGCGGCGGCTGCCGGGCGACGATCGTGGCCCGGCAGGATCCGGAGAGGTGCGACTCGTGCGGCGGCGCCCTCAGGCAGGACCCGGATGTGCTGGACACGTGGTTCTCGTCGTGGCTCTGGCCCTTCTCCGTGTTCGGATGGCCCGAGCAGACCCGAGACCTGAAGGCGTTCTACCCCACGCACGACATGACGACGGCTCCGGAGATCCTCTTCTTCTGGGTCGCTCGGATGATCATGGCGGGATACGAGTTCATGGGAGAGGCGCCCTTCTCACGGGTCTATCTCCACGGGACCGTTCGGGACAAGCAGGGCAGGAAGATGTCGAAGTCGCTGGGCAACGGCATCGATCCCATCGAGGTGACGGACCTCTACGGCGCGGATGCGCTGCGCTTCACGCTGCTCTCCTCGGCGGGCGTCGGAACCGACATCCACCTCGACCCGGACGATCTCGAGGCGTCGTTCTCTCCGGGACGCAACTTCGCGAACAAGCTTTGGAACGCCGGGCGCTTCGCGCTGATGAGCCTCGGCGACGAGCGCCCGCCTTCCCTGGACTCGGTACGCGACTCGCTCGAGCTGGAAGATCGTTGGATCCTGTCTCGCCTGCAGCGCGCCGTGGCCGATGTGACCGAGGATCTCGGGCGCTTCCGGCTGCACGAGGTGTGCGATCGCCTGTATCACTTCGTCTGGGGCGACTTCGCCGACTGGTACTTGGAGCTCGTCAAGCCGCGCACGCAGGGAGCCTCGGGCGAGGGAAGCCGGCAGGCGGCGCGGGCGACGCTGGCCGCCCTGCTCGACGGGATCTGCCGCCTTCTTCATCCGCTCACCCCCTTCGTCACGTCGGCGCTCTGGGATCGCCTCCAGTTGCCCGCGGGAGCCGACCGCCCCGAGGCCCTCATGGTCGCAGCGTGGCCCGAAGCGGATGCATCGCTCCTCGATCCCGAGGCGGAGCAGCAGCTCGGGGAGCTCCAAGAGCTGATCACGCAGCTGAGGAGCCTCCGGAAGGAGTACGGGGTGTCGGAGGGCGCGGGCGTGACGGTGAGGCTCGCGGGTCTAGGGGACGGCTTCAGGTCGGTGGTCGAGCAACAAGCGACCGCCCTCGGGCGGCTGGCCGGCGTGGACGCGTGCGAGCTGGACAGCCCCTCCGACGGCATCGGCGCCCACGCCGTCTTGAAGAGCGGCGTGGAGGTATTCATGCCCCTCGAAGGGGTGATCGACGTGGCCCGCGAGCGGGAGCGCCTCCAAGGGGAGGTTCGCCGCTTGAGCGGCCAGCTGGAGGGGGCCCTAGGGAAGCTCGCGAACGAGAGGTTCCTCGGGCAGGCCCCCAGAGAGGTGGTGGAGCGTGAGCGGGACAAGGCACGGAGCTTCGAGGAGCAGCTGGACAAGCTCGCGAGCAAGCTCCGGACGCTCGCCGACGGCTGATCCTCCGGAGGCGCCGAGACATGAGGAGTAGATCGGGGTGTCCGCCTAGGCTCTACCGCGCGGTCAAGCTCCTCGCGATTCTGACCGGGGCGGCGTGCGCGAGGCCTCAGTCTCCCTCCGGCGGCCCTCCGGATCAGTCGGGTCCCCAGGTGATCGTCACCGTCCCGGACCCCTTTTCCGTGATCGAGGCCTCCGACGAGCCCATCCGGATCACGTTCAACGAGCACATCAGCGAGCAAGGAGCGGCCGGCCCTCTGGATCAAGCGGTGCAAGTCTCGCCGGAGTCCGGAGCAATCGAGGTCCGCCACCGCAAGGACGCGCTGGAAGTGAAGATGGAAGGCGGGCTCCACCCCGACCTGGTCTACCGGGTGACCGTGAGGCCCACCGTGCAGGACCTGTTCCGGAACGCCATGCCGCAGCCCTTCGAATTCGTATTCTCGACCGGGGCGGAGATGCTCCCGAACGCCCTGGCCGGCATGGTGTTCGACCGGATCACCGGAGAACCGATCGAGGGAGTGAGGGTCACGGCACGCTCCCAGCCGCTCGTCGAGGGCGACGCCCGGGGGCCGACGCACGTGGCCATCTCGGACTCCGCAGGTGTGTTCGCCTTCCGCTACCTGCCTCCGCTCGGACGCTACGTCCTCGTGGCCTGGCAAGACCAGAACAGGAACAGGGAGGCGGACTTCCTTGAACCCGTCGGCGAGTCTTTCCAGGAGGTCAGCGGAGCCGACACGCTCTTCACCGACATCCGTCTCCTCCGTCCCGACACGACGGCCGCGATCGTGACCGACGCCGAGGTCGTCGACTCGGTGACGCTGACCGTGGAGTTCGACGACTACCTCGATGCCGAGGTGCCGCTCGGGGGAGTGATCGCAGCGCTGGCGCTGGATTCGGTCCCCGTCGGCCCCCCGGTGCGGGAGATCCTTCACGAGCGGGAGTATCTGATCCGGTTGCAGGCGATCGAAGACTCCCTGCGGGTGGTGGCGGACTCCCTCCAGATCCTCGAGTCGACGCGCGCGGCCGACTCGCTCCTTCAGGCGGGCGACACCGCTGCCGCCGCCGCGGTCGTCGAGGCGCTCCCCGACCCGCCGCCCGCGCCCGAAGGCCAGCGAGGCGAAGACGACGAGGCGATGGACCTCCCCAAGCGGTCGATCTATGTGATCCTGAGCGATACGCTGATCACCGAAGCGGCGTACGAGCTGTCGGTCGCGGGCATCATCAATATCAACAACGTCACGAGCGGGGGCGGCACGGCTGAGATTGTCAGAGCGGCGCCTCCGGTGGACTCGACGGCGATCGCCGATTCCATTCTGGCTGCCGACTCCGCCGCGGCCGCTCTCGACCCCCAGCCACCGGACACGATCCCTGCCGATACGCTCACGGCGGACACGATTCCCACACCCACGATTCCCACGGATGCGGTTCCCGCGGACACGATCCGTCCCGATACCCTTCGGCGTGATGGGGGGCGGTTCGGTCGAGGGGCGGCGGCGCTCGGGCGCGACGTGAGGAACTCGCCCGTTCCTTGGGGCCGCAGCTCGGGCGGGCTGCCGCCCCCCGAGCGCAGGCGACTCGGGTCGCGGGGGAGGGGGCTGCCGTGACCGACCCCCGACGCCTCATCCCCTCCGTAGAGCAGATCCTGGAATCGCCCAAGTTCAGGGAGATCCTCGACGACCACCCTCGGGGGCTGGTGGTGAGCCGTCTGCGCGAGGAGGTCGAGGAGGTGCGGCGAACCGTCGGGCCGGATACCGAGCCGGCCGAGGTGACCGATCTCTCCCGATACGCGGAGCGTGTCTCCCAGCGCCTGGCGAGGGCCGGCGTGGCCTCCCTCCGGCCCGTCATCAACGGAACCGGGGTCGTCCTGCACACCAATCTCGGGCGTGCGGCCCTGGCTCGGTCCGCCCTGGAAGCGATCGAGGGCGCGAAGGCGTATTCGAACCTCGAATATGATTTGGCCGCCGGGCAGAGGGGCTCGCGCTACCACCACTGCACGGAGCTCCTCCGGGAGCTGACGGGAGCGGAGGGCGCCCTGGTCGTGAACAACGGCGCCGCGGCGCTCCTCCTCGCGCTCAGCACGATGGCCGCCGGGCGGCACGTCCTCGTGTCGAGGGGAGAGCTCGTCGAGATCGGCGGCGGGTTCCGGATCCCCGAGATCATGGAGAGCTCGGGCGCCAGGCTGTGGGAGGTGGGGAGCACGAACAGGACTCGTCTGGAGGACTACCGCCAGGCGCTCTCCGAAGCCGATGCGGCCCTGATCCTGAAGGTGCACCGGTCCAACTTCCGAATCACCGGCTTCACCGAAGAGGCGGCGCTCCCCGATCTGGCGGAGCTCGGCCGGGAGGCGGGAATCGGGGTGCTGCACGACCTCGGCTCGGGGCTTCTGGTGGACGCGGAGCTTCTGGGCCTGCCCCCCGAGCCCCGGCCTGCGGAGAGCCTGGCCGCAGGGGTGGACGCGGTTGCGTTCTCGGGAGACAAGCTGCTGGGCGGCCCCCAGGCCGGCGTTCTCCTCGGAAGGGGGGAGTGGATCGACCGCATGAGGAAGAACCCTCTGTGCCGGGCCCTGCGCGTCGACAAGACCACGCTCATGGCGCTCGAGGCCACGCTCCGCCTGTATCGCGACCCGGATCGGGCGATTCGGGAGATCCCCGCGCTCGCGATGCTCCGAGCGGCTCCCCAAACGCTCGAGAAGCGGAGTCGCGCGCTGGTAGCTGGGCTGTGCGCTGAGGGGGTCGAGGCCGAAGGCGTGGAGGTCTCGTCCGTGGTTGGGGGCGGCACCTACCCGGGTGTGGAGCTGCCGAGCCGCGGGATCCGCGTCGATCCGGGCCCGCTCGGGGCCGAGGGTTTGGCGGCTCTGCTGCGGAGCGCGGATCCGCCGCTCGTGGGTCGGGTCGAGGACGGGTCCCTCTGGATCGACCTCCGCACGGTGCTCGATTGGCAGGACTCGGAGGTGCTGCGGCTCCTCGTGGCGCACGCCGGGCGATGAGCGACGGAGGCCGACGTCCCGCGGTCTTCCTCGACCGGGACGGGACCCTCCTCGAGGAGAGGTATTATCTGGCTGATCCGGACGGCGTGGTGCTCATGCCCCATGCCGCCGAGGCGCTTAAGGAACTCCGTCGGGCGGGCTATGCCCTCGTGATCGTAACCAACCAGTCCGGCATCGCGCGCGGGCTCTACACGGAGAGCGACTATCACGCCGTGGCCGAGCGGCTCGACGAGCTCCTCGGGGCCGCCGGAGTCCCGGTGGACGCGACCCGCTACTGCACGCATCACCCCGATTTCGGCGAGCCCTGCCGATGCCGCAAGCCGGACACCGGCATGCACCGGAACGCAGCCGAAGCGCTCGGACTCGATCTAGAGGCTTCGTACTACGTAGGAGACAAGATCGCCGATGTCCGTCCCGCGCTCGCGCTGGGAGGAAAGGGGGTGCTGGTGAGAACGGGATTCGGGGCGGAGCAGGAGCCCGGGGTGCCCGACGGCGTTGCGGTCGTGAACGATCTCCGGGCGGCCGCAAGGCTCATCGTGCGGGAGAGCCGGGGGCGTTGACCCCCTTCGGGGCTGCTGGTAGCTTTTTGTGTTCAGGGGAAGCGGCCGCCCATGCGAACCCGCTGCAAGCGGCAGGGTTGGGAAGAGAGCCCCGGGAGGCGCAACGAATATGGAAAGCACGGAGATCCTCGTGGCCCTCACGCCCACGGCCGTGAGCCAGGTCCAGGCGTTCATCGAAGAGCACGGAGCCTCGCAGGACGCCGGGCTCCGCGTCGCCGTCCTTCCGGGCGGCTGCTCCGGCTTCCAGTACGGCTTGAACATCGAGGATGCCCCCGAAGACGACGACGAGATCTTCGACCAATCGGGGATCAGGATCTTCGTCGACCCGTTCAGCGTCCAGTACCTGGAAGGCGTCGAGGTCGACTACGTGACCAGCATGATGGGTGCGGGCTTCACGTTCCGGAACCCGAAGGCCACGGGCGGGTGCGGCTGCGGCAGCTCCTTTACCACCTAGAAGCTCCAGCCAGGACCGACCGACCGGCTCGTAGGCCAGCTCCCTACGGGCCACTTCTTTGGGCGTGACACGCTACCGACGACGCGTCCCTCGAGCGCCCGCGCCGGACCAGTGCGACCCAAATGCGCGTTGAAGCATTTACAGCGGGCCAGTTTGCCCAAAACGGATACGTGGCGTGGTGTGACGCGACCCCACAGGCCGTGATCGTCGATCCGGGCGCGGCCGCGCCCGAGATGGTTTCCGCCTTGGAGGCCCGTGGCAGCCGGGTGGCAGCCGTCCTCCTCACCCACGCCCATCTGGACCATGTGGAGGGGCTGGGCGTCATTCGCGAGGCCACGGACGCGCCGACGTACCTGCACCCTGCCGATCGCCCTCTCTTCGACGGCATCGTGGCTCAAGCGGCCATGTTCGGGCTGGAGCCGCCCCGGCCGCTCGGCCCCCCCGAGCGCGAGCTGCACGGCGGCACCACCTTCCGGTTCGGAGAGTCGGCCTTCGCGGTCCGTCACACTCCCGGACACTCGCCGGGACACGTGATCCTCCACGCGGAGGAGGATGCGTTCGCCATCGTCGGTGACCTGATCTTCGCCGGCTCGGTGGGAAGGACCGATCTTCCCGGCGGTGACTATCAGGCCCTCTTCGACAGCATCCGGCGCCACGTTCTGACCATGCCGGACCGGACCCGCCTCCTGACCGGACACGGACCGCCCACCACGGTCGGCCACGAGCGGACGAGCAATCCGTTCCTGATCCCGCACTACGGCGGGGAGCTGGCGTGACGCTCCCTGTTCCCGTTGCCGTATTCGCGTCGGGCGGGGGAACGAATCTCCAGGCACTCTTGGATCACGAGCGGTCGAGCGGCGCCTACCAAGTCGTCCTCGTGATCTCCGACCGCGAGGGCGCGGGGGCTCTCGAGCGGGCCGAGGCGGCCGGGCGCGAGGCTCTCGTCGTTCCAGTCGGCGACCGCTCGCAGGAGGAGATCGCAGGTGAGACGCTTCCGCGCCTCGGCGAGCGACACGTGAAGGTCATCGCCCTGGCGGGTTACCTCAGGCTCGTCCCGTCGACGGTCGTGGCCGCCTATCGAAGGCGAATGCTGAACATCCATCCGGCGCTGCTCCCGTCCTTCGGAGGGAAGGGGATGCATGGGGAGCGGGTGCACCGGGCCGTGCTGGCCTCGGGCGCCAAGGTGACGGGCGCGACCGTGCACTATGTGGATGAGGGGTATGACACGGGGGGCATCATCGCCAAGTGGCCCGTTCCGATCCGTCCCGGAGACGACGCCTCGAGCGTGGCAGCGCGGGTCCTGACCGTGGAGCACCGCCTCTATCCGGCTGTTCTCGACCACCTTTGTCGAGCCGTTGCCGAGGGTGGCGACCGGGAACCGTTCGAGCTTCAGCCCGGCGACTTCCAGTCGGCGTTCACGGCCGAGCGCGGACCATAGGCCCCCCTGCACGGGGAGAGTCAGGCGATCCATGAGGCGACGAGCGCTGTTGAGCGTGTCCGACAAGTCCGGAATCGAGACGCTTGCGGGCCGGTTGGTCGAAGGGGGCTGGGAGCTCCTCTCCACCGGAGGCACGGCCAGAGCCATCCGGGACGGCGGGCTGCCGGTGACGGAGGTGGCCGAGGTCACCGGGCATCCGGAGATGATGGAAGGGCGGGTGAAGACGCTGCACCCGGCCATTCACGCGGGTCTGCTCGCGCGTCGCGACCGGACGGCCGACATGCAGGCCCTGAAGGAGCATGGCTACCGGCCGATCGACCTCGTGGCGGTGAACCTCTATCCGTTCCAGAGCACGATCGCGCGAGGCGACGTACCCGCAGGCGAAGCCATGGCACAGGTCGACATCGGTGGTCCCACGATGATCCGGGCCGCGGCCAAGAGCCACGCCGACGTGCTGGTCGTGGTGGACCCCTCCGACTACGACCGGGTGCTCGATGCGCTTGCCGAGGACGGGGGCGTAGACGCCCGGTTGCGCCGCGAGCTCGCCGCGAAGGTGTTCCGTCACATCAGCGCATACGATGCGGCCGTGGCGGCGTACCTGGAGGCCGAGCCTGCCGGCGAGGAGGAGCCGACGCCGTCAGAGGTCGATCCGGCCGGCGCCGGGGATGGGCCGATCCCCGAGATCCTGTCCCTCGAGCTCGAGCGGATCAGCACGCTCCGGTATGGAGAGAACCCCGGCCAGCAAGCCGCCTTCTACGCGCGGCCCGGGCATCGGGACGGCCTGGCGGGATTGGAGCAGCTGCACGGACGGGCCCTCTCTTACAACAACCTGCTCGACATCGACGGAGCGCTGCTCTCCCTCGCCCCCTTTGCGTTCTCCCCCAAGCCGGCGGTCTCGATCGTCAAGCATACGACGCCGTGTGGCCTGGCGGTGGCCGATTCCGTGTCGGAGGCCTACGGGCGCGCCCTTCGGACCGATCCCGTCAGCGCCTTCGGCTCTGTGATTGCCGCGAATCGACGGATCGACGAAGAGACGGCCCAGGCCATGGCGGAGCTCTTCATCGAGTGCATCGTGGCGCCCGCATTCGACGCTGGGGCCCTCGAGATCCTCCAGAGGAAGAAGAGCCTGAGGCTGCTCCTGTCGGGTGGGACCGGTGAGTCCGTGGGGGGGGAGCCCGGCGAGGATTGGTGGGAAAGGGCGCCGGAGGACGTCCGGCAAACGGGACGCTTCCTGGCGGAGCACGGACGGCGCCCCACGTCGCTCGCGCTGCGCAGCGTGTATGGCGGGATGCTTGCCCAGAGCCCCCCGTCCCCGCCGTTCTACGGCCGGGAGCCGGTCGACTGGGACGTCGTGACGAGGCGGGCCCCCGACGAAGCCGAATGGGATGATCTACGCTTCGCCTGGGCCGCGGTGTTCGGCGTGAAGTCGAACGCGGTCCTCTTCGCCAGCAGGGGAGCCACGTTGGGGATCGGCGCCGGCCAGATGAGCCGGGTCGACTCCTCCCGCATTGCCGTTCAGAAGGCGGCTGACGCGGGCCTCGACCTGGACGGAGCCGTGTTGGCGTCCGACGCCTTCTTCCCCTTCCGGGACGGGGTTGACGCCGCGGCCGAGGCGGGAGCGAAGGCGATCGTTCAGCCCGGAGGCTCCGTCCGGGACGAGGAGGTGGTCCGGGCCGCCGACGAGCACGACATGGCCATGGTCTTCACCGGGCAGCGCCTCTTCCGTCACTGAGGGCGCTGGCCGGGGGCCACCGGAAGACCCCCCGCAGGCGAGCCGGACAACGGTTGAGGCCTGGCAGGTGAACGAACCCGGAGGGGGCCACCGAACAGCCGAGGGCGCGGCTGGGCGAGAAGGGGACCCGGGCAGGCGACAAACCGGGCCCTCTGGCTCGTCGAGAAGGACAGGCTCGCCGCCCTGTTCGCCCAGGAGGCCCGAGCGGGGACCCACGCCACGGAGGATGGATCAGATCCAGTGCCCCCACGGACTGTGGGGTGCGGACGTCGCGGGGCGGCAGGTGGCCAAGACAGGGTGAGCCGCTAGCGGGCCGGGGCGCCAGCGGGAAGGTGAGGGCCCCCCTCGCCGTCTACCGGGCCGCAGCGCTGAAGTGTCCGTCGTGAGCGGGCCCGGGGGCCCCTCAGGATCTCTCGGCGAAATTCGCGTTGATCGCTTCGAAGAGGGCCGAGGCCTTCTCTTGAGTCGGCGCTGGCACCGTCTTCGGGATTCGGCCCCAGCTCTCGACTAGCTGGAGGGCGGCAGTGGCCCGCTGCGCCATGCCGAATTCGCCAAGGCCTGCACGGCGAAACGCCCGCTCCATGGCCGCGACGTTGGTCGGAGCGCCCTTCTCGTCCTTCCCCAACGTGATGCCGTAGCCGGCTTGCACCACGGCGTCGGCGTACACGTCGCGGGGAACGAGGTCTTCAATCGAAGCCTCAGCAACGTTCAGCAGGCCGCCAAGCAGAAGAACGGACGAATCACCGAACACGTCGCTCACTCGGGTAAGGGCGCCCTGCCCCTCCGCTTCGCTGTCGAGAAGCACCAGCAGCTGGCCTCCACCCGGGCCGGCGGCGGCGAGCATGATGGATGCCAGCGGCATGAGCCGAGACGCGCCTCCCGCCGGGACCACCATGGTCTCTTCGTGAAGGTTGGGGCCGACCTGTAGCTGGGAAAGGCAATGGCTCAGTGCTTGGAGGATCCAGTAGTCCACGACCTCGCCGACGATGACTGAACGCGGACCGAGCCGCAGCGTCTCGGCGATTGAGTAGGCGACTGCGGCCTGAACCGGAAGGAGGGTGTCTCGGTCCCCGGTGGGACAGAGGCCATCGGAGACCCGCGTTCTCTTCGGCACGCCATCGTCCAGATGAATGGTCCGGACCCGCTCTAGATGGTGGACATCGACGAGGAAGGGCAGGTGGGTGCTGTAGATGAGCTGGTTCTCATCTGAGATATGCTCGAACAGGTCAATGAGCCTGGCCTGTAGGGTGGGGTGAAGGTGAAGGCCCGGCTCGTCGAGCAGGAGGATGGCCGACTTATAGGTCTTTCTGGATTCAACGAGGAAAACGACGTAGAACGAGAAGAGCCATTGGAAACCACGGCCGCGTTCCTCGAAGAGGATCGAGGCCTCGTTGTATTGGTCCGAGACCTTGAGCACGAGGTGCTCGCCCTCAAGATCGAAGTGAAGTCGATGCCGCTTCTCGGTCCACCATGCGACCCAGTCGTCGCTCAGGACGAACGAGGCAGAATCCAGCAGCGCACGGCGCTTCTCGTGCCGATGGTGGAACTGTGCGTCACTCTCACCCTCCTGCCTCGGCCGTCCGAGGGAGAGGATCTCGGCGGGATCGATTCCGCTCCACTCGAACAGTGCCGTCTGTGTGCGGGTCTTGGGATCGGGGCTGTCCTTGTGCTGCAGGTACGTCGGCAAGTGGATTCTCGTCTCCAGCTGGCCGAATTCATCAAAGTAGATGAAGATCGGCAGGTGCTTCTCCGTCCACTCGCCCGCCTTCCTCCTCGGATCGCCCAGCTTGATCTGTGTAATGAGTGCCGCAAGGCGTTGTCTCTCGTCGCTCGCCACCGTGCTGCGATCGGGATCAGCCTCAATCCAGGTCTTTACGGCGGCGGCGTAGGTCTCCAGAGCCGAGATAGGCCCCTGCGCCCAGATGGAGGTGCTTGCGTTGATCTGGGCAAGAGAGGTCTCGGAAACAGAGAGGACCAGTTCGAGATCGTCCGTGTCCTCGTCGGCGATCATGGTGGAAATGGTCTCAACGGCATCGCGTGCCTCCGGAAGGGAGGCTCCGGCCGCCAAGTCACAATCGAACTGGATGGTTCTGCGAACCTTGTTCTCGCCCTCGTAGAAGGTTGTGTAGACGATCTGCGTGGGTTTGGTGGGAGGGGACTGAGGCAGGCTCGCCACAAAATCGTCGGCTTCCTCAGGGGAGAGCTCAAATCTCAGAATCGTGACTTCCTGCGTTCCATGGCGATCCTGCAAGTACCGGTCACGAGGATAGTCGAAGAGCTTGTCAAAGAGAGTGGCAGCGACGTTCCGACTCTTCCACATCGCCTGGAGTACGGCGGTCTTGCCGGCTTCGTTGTTGCCGACGAGCGCAGTGACGCAAGGATCGACCTTCACCGGATAGGTGTCGCCGACAGCCTTGTAGTTCTTGATTTGAAAGTCTGCCAATTTCATGGACTGCTCGTGTCTCAATCTCTCTTGTGTACAGGCATTTGCCCCGATCCCAATCGCTCAACAAACCGAACCGCTCGTGACCCTCTGGCAGGATCGCTAGATCGCACTGCCGCCCAGATAAGCGGTGTCCCCGCCCCTGGCGTGGCGAGTGCTGTCGCCGACGCCGCGATGGGGTCTCCCAGCTGCGCGGACGGCCACGTACTCTCGTATGCTCGGGCGCAGCGTGAATCCTCTGATCACGCGGAACGGCCTCAGCAGGCGCTCAACCTCGGCCGCCAAGAGCTGCTGCGGGGCGGGTCCTCCCGGCGGCCCCGAGGGCTCGCATCGCATGCGACCAATGCCGACCAGACGAAAGCGCGTGCGTCGAACCTCGGCTCCCACGGATGTATTGACGAGGAGATGCAGGCGCGCGTTCGGCGCGGTCACCTCCGCGAGTTTCTGGACGACGGAGCGGCGCTGCTCGGCCGCGACCCGATCCAACACGTCCCATGCGAACACCAAGTCGTACGGAGGCTCGGGAGTGTGCCGCAGATGCTCCAGCTCGCGAGAATCGCATACGGGTTGGTCGAGGACGCCGGCGAATCTCACCCAGCGGGCGAACCGGCGGTAGACTTCCAGCGTGGGGCTTGCCGCAGAACCCAGGTCCAGAACGGAATGCGTGCGGTCCTCGGAGACGCCCTCAAGGAGCGCCGCAATTCCGGGAGACGGACGCTCGACCACCTCCGAGAGTTCAGCGGCCGCTCCGGGTTCGCCTTGCCGCACAGAGCTGGACACGGTTCGCGCCTCCACCACTACGAGACGGTCAGCCTCGACTGATCGGAGCGGGCCTCGGCTTCGCGTGGCCGGGTCTTGGTCGCACGTTGTTCCGGCTGCTTCCCGAGACCGCCTGACTCCGCGGCCACTGAAGCATGACCCGCAACGACCCTGCCACGGAAGTACGCTCCGTCCTCCAGGCTCACCCGGGGTGCCACGAGATCTCCCTCGACAGAAGCCGAGCTCAGCAGGACAATCTGTTCCCCGGCCGTAAGATTGCCCTGCACCTGACCCTCGACCCTGACGATACGCCCCATGATGTCGGCCTCGGCATTGCCCTTCGGGCCGACGGTGACGGAATGCGACCTCACGTCCACCGAGCCTTCGACACGCCCGTCGATCAGGAGATCTTCGTCTCCGATCATGTCACCTTTGAACATAATCGTTCGGCCGACCCTCGCCACCGCAGGGATTCGGGATCGATCGGTGCGTTCTTCGATCGTGCGAGTCTGCGGTTCGATGGGTGCACCTGGTCCGTCAGTTATCCCGTCTTGGTTCCGCATGATGGAGCCTCGGCTAAGTCAACTGGACCCGGATAGCCCGCGCCCAGGAGCACATGGCAAAACCGTGCCTCTCCTACGGGACACATCCAGCGGAATAAGTTGCAGTTGAGGGGACAGAGCGGCAAGGAACATACTACCGGATCTGTGGGATTGAAATAGAAATGTAGGGGCCGCTGCCACCCCCCGGCGGCTGTTGCTTCCGGATTCCGAACTGCTTGCCGATCCGTGCGAGGTCGATTCTTCCGGCTTGCGCGGAGCCCTGGTGTTTTCCGCGCTCTCAGCCTTGGGGGCCACCGCACCCGCACCGCTCTTGTAGGCCGCAGCTTTACAGATCTCGTTCCTCGTCCGAGATCGCGGGCCATCATGGACCCGTCTGGAGACCAGGGAGAGGCACAGCTATTGGGGCAGCGAGAGGAAGTTCCGTCAGCCCGCAGCTTGCACAAGATGGTTATTGGGATTGACGATCTGTTCAGAAGGGATACAGCATCGGGAGGAAGATCGTGGCCAGGATCCACGTCAAGGCATTCATGAGGACGCCGATCTTCACGAAATCGGAGAATTGATAGCCTCCCGGGGCGAGTACGATGAGGTTGGTGGGGTAGCCGATCGGCGTCGCGAAGCTGGCGCTTGCGGCAAAGCAGATCGCTAGCAGGAAGGGACGGGGATCCACACCCATCTGCGTAGCAAACTGTAGGGCGAGCGGTGCTAGTAGGACTGCGGTGGCTTTGTTGGAGAGAAAGTTCGTTACCAGGCTAGTGAAGAGATAGAAGGCACTCAGCATCACCCAGGGACCGCTCTCTCCTACGGCGCGAATCAGGGTCGTCACGATATCCTTGGCCAGGCCGGTCGTCTCCATGGCCATGCCGAGCGGGATCGTACCCGCGAGGAGCAGGAGGACCGAAGCGTCCATCGAGCCGAAAGCCTCGTCCACCCGAAGACAGCGCGTGGCGATCATCAGTCCTGCTCCCGCGACGGCCAGGATCACCATTGGCAGCGAAGTAAAGGAGGCGAGCCCCACAACGGAGACCATGATGGCAACGGCGATGGGCGCACGCCCTCGGCGGCGAACTAGCCCTTCAAGCCCCTCGGCCAATAGCACGGCCTCGGTCGCGCGCAGCGCCTCGAAGCCCTGGTCGGAACCCTGGAGCAGCAGGACGTCACCCTCCTCTAGCAGCCCGTGGAAAAACTCCTACCCGCAGCGTCGATAAGAAGTGATTTAGATTACAGGCGAACCGGGGTCTCAGCCATGGAGGGCGGGGATGGCGATAGGCAAGCGGGGCAAGGGGCGGCAACAGGAGTTGTTCGTGGCGGCGAGCGAGATTCGCGCGCTGGGCAACCCCTTCTACCGTGCACTGAACAGGCTGCTTGAGGAGGAGGGTTTCGACGAGTTCGCGGAGGAGACGTGCCGCGAGTTCTATGCGGAGAAGCGGGGTCGGCCGGGCATACCGCCCGGGGTGTATTTTCGGATGCTGGTGGTGGGGTATCTGGAAGGGATCGGCTCGGAGCGGGGGATTGCGTGGCGGTGTGGGGACTCGATTTCACTGCGTGAGTTTCTCGGATACGGGCTGGAGAGGAACCCGCCGGAGCATTCGGGCCTGTCGAAGACGAGGAAGCGGCTGAGCGTGGAAGCGCACGCGGCGGTGTTCAGCCGGGTACTGGAGGTGGTGCAGGCGTCGGGTCTTCTGAGCGGCAAGACGCTGGGCGTGGACTCGACGACGCTGGAGGCGAACGCGGCGATGCGCTCGATCGTGCGGCGCGACGACGGGAAGGGCTACGAGGAGTGGCTGGAGGAGGTGGCGCGGGCGTCCGGGATCGAGACGCCGACGCGGCAAGACCTCGCGAAGCTGGACCGGAAGCGTCCGAAGAAGGGCTCGAACCGGGAGTGGGCGCATCCGCACGACCCGGAGGCGCGGATCACGAAGATGAAGGACGGAAGGACCGGCCTGGCGCACAAGTTCGAGCAGGCGGTCGACATGGAGACCGGCGCGGTCGTGGCCGTGACGGTGCAGACGATGGAGGGGGGAGACACCGCCTCGCTGCCGAACACGCTGGACGAGGCGCAGCGGCAACTGGCGGAGATAGAGGTGGAGCCCAGGGAAGTGGTGGCCGACAAGGGATACCACTCGAACCAGACGATGACGGGTGTGCAGGACCGCGGGCTGCGGAGCTACGTGAGCGAGCCCAACCGCGGCCGCCGGAAGTGGAAGCGGAACCGGGACGCGCAGAAGCCGACCTATGACAACCGCCGGCGGATCCAGGGCAACCGGGGGAAGGAGCTGCTGCGCCAGCGGGGCGAGAAGGTGGAGCGGGGATTCGCGCACCTGCTCCTGACCGGAGGGCTGCGCCGCGTCCACGTCCGCGGGCGGGAGGAGATTCGAAAACGGATCCTGATTCAGGCCGCCGCCTTCAACCTCGGGCTTCTCATGCGCAAGCGGTACGGCTTTGGCACCCCGCGCGGTCTGCAGGGCCTCGCCACGGCGCAAGCGGCGCTCGCATGCCACGTCAGCACCGCCGTCCTGCACATGATTCGCCTCTCTTGCCGTCCGTTTGGCCTTCTTGGCCCCATTGTCGCCTCTTCAGGCCGCAACACCCGCCGTAGCCACAAGGTCAGCCCGGCCTCCGTGCTGATCCCCCTCACCCACCCGGCGGCCTGCAACCCCCCTTCTTCCACGGTCTGCTAGTACACGTGGACATAAATACAATGACGTATATATAGACTGGCACTTGCGGGCGTGAGTCGCCATCTTTGGATCTGACCAAGGAGGCGAGAAATGCCCAGATCCAGCCCGTACGTCATCGCGTTGACCCCCAAGGAGCATAGTGTGCTGGAGGCCAGAACCCGTCGATATACGTTACCGTACCGTGACGTGATGCGCGCCAAGATCGTGCTGCTGGCCGCCGAGGGACTCGAGAACAAGGAGATCGGAGAGCGCCTCGACATGCCCCGGCCTGTCGTGAGCAAGTGGCGAAAGCGCTTCTTCCTCGAACGACTCGCGGGACTCGAGGACCGGTCGCGCGGCGGTCGCCCGCTGGCCTTTTCCCCCTCGGGTGGTCGCTGAAGTGAAGGCCCTGGCGTGTGAACTCCCCGCCAAGCTGGGGCTGCCCTTGTCGCGCTTCAGTCGCTCGGAGCTGCGCCGCCATGTGCTGGCCGCGGGGATCGTCGCCAACATCAGCGGGGTCACCATCTGGCGGTGGCTGCATGAGGATGCGCTGCGTCCCTGGAGTCGGCGGAGTTGGATCTTCCCGCGCGATCCGGAGTTCGCGACCAAGGCGGGACGCGTCCTCGACCTCTACCACCGGCGCTGGAACGGCCGTGCGCTCACCGGGGGCGAATTCGTCATCAGTGCCGACGAGAAGACGCAGATCCCGATCCGGAGTCGGCTTCACCCGATCACCCCACCGGCCCCGGGCCGCGTCACTCGCGTCGAGCACGAGTACCGGCGTCATGGCGTCTGTGCGTACATCGCCGCCTGGGACGTGCACCGCGCCCGGCTCTTCGGCGAAGTCGTCAGCAAGATCTCCATCGTCGCCTTCGACGCGCTCGTCGCCAAAGTGATGGCCCGAGAACCCTATCATTCGGCCAAGCGCGTCTTCTGGATCGTCGACGGCGGCACCATCCACCGCGGCCAGCGTGCCGCCGACCGTCTCCAGGCACAGTTCCACAATCTCACCCTGGTGCACCTGCCCACGCACGCGAGCTGGATCAACCAGATCGAGATCTACTTCTCGATCCTGCAGCGCAAGGCCCTTACGCCCGCTCACTTCACTTCCCAAGACGAGGTCGCCAACCGTATCCTCGGCTTTCAGCAGCACTACCAGCAGATCGCCTCCCCCTTCCAATGGAAGTTCACCCGACAGGACCTCACCCGTCTCATGGCCCGCACGCCCGGGTCCGCGACGCCCTCACTTGACCATGCCGCATGAGTATACGTCATCGAACTTCTGTACCGGTGTACTAGGCGCACGTTGCGTATGTTCTTGCGATCGTGGCGACCGCCACGTTGACGGGCCAGGACCTTCACTCCGTAGTTCTGGTTGAAGCGCAAGTCCGAGACCCGTCGGCCCGCGAACGGCGACCCGGGCAGAACAACCGCCTCGGCGAGCATCAGCTCGAAGGTGCGCATCGGGACGAGCTGATCGTCTTCGAGCACCGGGGCGAGCGCGGATCTCGTGGAAGTCAGGAACTCGGTGATCTGCGTTGACGTGGCGGCGATGATCAGGGCGTCGCCCACCTCGAAGACCAGGGCCCGGGCGTCCGGGTACATGATCACATCCTCGCCACGGATCAACTCGAGGAGCTGGACACCCCGGCTAGGTGGAAACACTTCCCTCACCTGCATCCCCGGCAGGCGTGAGCCGGGTTGGAGCACGATCTCCGTCACGAACTGCGCCGTCCGCTCGCGAGAGATCATCGCCATCAGGGACGTCCGCTCCGGTAGAATCCGCCGTCCCACGGTCAGCAGGAAGAGCACGCCGCCTGCCAAGAGAATGAGGCCCATCGGCGCGAACTCGAACATGCCGAAGCCGGTCGGATCCAGGCCTTGCGCGCCCTGCCATGCCCGGAAGATGTCGTGGACGAGCACGTTGGTGCCCGTCCCGATCAGGGTGCACGTACCGCCCAGGATCGCGAAGAAGCTCAACGGAATCATGAATCTCGACGGCTTGACGTCGAGCTCGCGAGACAAGACAAGGACCACGGGCACGAACATCGCCACGACGGGGATGTTGTTCATCAGCGCGCTGAGGAGCGGCACTGTTAGGGCGAGCATCACAAGCACGCGCGTTGCACTGCCTTTGGCGCCCCGGTGCAACAAGTTCGTCAGCACGTCGAGGGTGCCTGTGCGTGCCAAGCCGGCTGACATCACGAAGAGCGCCGCGATCGTAATCGTGGCCGCGTTCGAGAAGCCCGAGAACGCCTCATCGGCCCCGAGGACTCCCGACAGGTAGAGCGCTGGCGGGATCAGCAGCGACGTGACGGCGATCGGGAGCCACTTCGTTACGTAGAGCGCGACTGCCCCGGTCATGATGAGGACAAGCAGCGTGGTTTGCATGGACGACAAGCTAACGCTCCCGCGGGCCCTCGCGACCCGCGGCGCTAGCGCATGAGGGGAACCCGTAGGCCTTCGTTCGGCCTACAGAGCAGGCCTGCGTCCAGAATTGAGGCGTGGGGCAGGCCAAGGCGCCAAGGGGTCCGTCTGGCGGAGCCTGACGCCGTTGGCACGTAGGCCGGGCGAGTGATCCGACGCGCTGGTGCCTCCTCGGCCATCCCCGTCCTGTCTCCCGCACGAGATCGAGAGCGTCTCGGGCGGCGCCTACGACCTTGCACGGGATGTTCACCCTCTCGTCAACTAGTGTGGCATGCCCGTGCCGGCGAGCTTGGTCGGCGGGCTTGCTCCTGGGTCGGTTCATCGCCGCCACCTGCTTGTCCTGTCGTCAAATGGCACCAGGAGACACGAGATGGACGCCGAGCGGCTGCAATTGCCCTGGACCGTAGAGGGGGTGAGGAGCCGGGGTCCGGAGAAAGGGGAGGTCGTCGATGCTCTCGAAGGCCCGGGAGTCCGAAGGGAGCGGAGGTCAGGCGGAGGAGCACAGGGGCCCGGTGGGCCGCGAGCTTCCGTGGCACCGAGCGGTGACGCGACTGATCGGGGGACCCGGGCCAGGCGAGGCGAGAGCATCGGGCACGCCGCCTCCCCGATCGTCACGCTTCCTCCGCACCACGACATGGACGTGGGCTGACAGCGCTCCCGGCCACTTGGAGTACGCCGTCGCAGGAGCATCGTTGCGGCGTACGCCGGTTCCTCGTGCTCAGACTGAACCAGGCGATCCACGCTTCCGGGTGCTCTCGATAACGAGCGTGCATTACTTTGATATCGAGGATCTGGAGGGGTGGCAGAGCGGTTCAATGCACCGGTCTTGAAAACCGGCGGCCTAACGGCCTCGTGGGTTCGAATCCCACCCCCTCCGTTTGGTGTCTTGTGTAAGTACTTATAACGTAATGATTTACGTATACACACTAGCCGTCCGTAACGGAGCTACCCCAGCAAGCATACTAGCCGATTGCGCTTGCCCTATATATTGTAATTTACGCTTAAATTTAAAATAGCAAATTGCCTTGTCGCGAAAATCCAAATAAGGGTTGTCCATCATGGAGCGCGGGCAAATAGGGCATTATCAAGTGACGAGCGTCACCCCTGAGGTGGTTCGTGCTTTTGTGCCGGTGCCGCTCCCTCCGAAACCGCCTCTCGTGCTCGCTGGTACACTACAACAATCGCTGGAATCGGCCGCCTTGGCTTTGGGCCGTCTCGATGGCGTCTCAACCCTCCTGCCAGGTGACGCAATTTTCCTATACACCTACGTGCGTAAGGAGGCGGTGCTTTCCTCGCAGATCGAGGGCACGCAGTCGTCACTCTCGGACCTACTGCTTTTTGAACTTGAGGCAGCACCCGGGGTTCCGGTGGACGACGTACGCGAAGCCTCGAGCTACGTGGCGGCGCTCAATCACGGTTTGTCTCGTCTAAAAAATGATTTTCCTCTGTCGAATCGCCTGATTCGCGAAATCCACCGTGTGCTACTGTCACACGGACGGGGCTCTACCCAAACGCCAGGCGAGTTCCGCAGGTCACAGAACTGGACTGGAGGCAGCCGACCGGGCAATGCCGCTTTCGTGCCACCACCGCACACCGCCATACCCGACTGCATGACCGACCTTGAGCGTTTTCTCCATACCGAGGACGACGGGTTGTCGGTACTGCTGCGCGCGGGACTCGCGCATGTGCAGTTCGAAACCATTCACCCGTTTCTCGACGGCAACGGGCGCGTCGGTCGGCTGCTCATAACACTGATGCTGTGCCATGCCGGTTTGCTGCGCGATCCACTCCTATACCTAAGCCTATATTTCAAGCAACACCGCAGCGATTACTATGACCTGTTAAGTCACGTGCGCCGCACTGGAGACTGGGAGGCATGGCTAGATTTTTTCCTAAAGGGAGTGAAGCATACGGCCGAGGGCGCAGTATCCACCGCGCAACGCCTGGCTGAAATGTTTCAGGATGACAGAACCCGCATCGAACGTAGTAGTGGCCGAAGAACTGGCTCCGTGCTGCGCCTACACGATGCGCTCAAAGAGACAGTGCTCCTATCGCTGCCAGCGGCAAGTGACAAGACACAGCTGTCGTTTCAGACAGTCTCATCAGCGATGGACATACTCGCTGCGCAAGGAATAGCGCAGGAGGTAACGGGAAAGAGCCGTAACAGAATATTTGTCTATAGCCAGTATCTCTCCATCCTTAGCGAAGGCACTGAGATAACCCACTAACGAATCGAGCCGCTTCGGCAGCTATTGACTCGTTCAGCCCTCAAGTCGGCCAGCACCGCCTAGGAGGGAGGGTGTGTGGGCGATCCCCGCTCCGCGAATAGAGACAAAGCGCGAGCAGGGGGTACCGCTATGCCGCCGCGCCAAAGAGATCTCGATGTGGCGCGGACACTTGGCGACGGAGCCAGTCCGCTCGCTTGCACCAACGGGGTCGGGACGCCACTCGACGAGTAACGGCTGCGCCGGCCGCTGACAACATGGGCACTCACGCTCGTCAAGACCACCAAGGAGAAGGTCTGTGCGGAGATAGCGACCGCGCACAACAGGCGAACTTTCTGCCCGCAAGCGAAAACACCATCCCTTGTCCGCGAGCACGGGGATGGCGCTACGGAACCTGTCAACAAGAGTGAGACACCCGGGGTCATAAATTAGTGAGCGGGCTGCGGTGTCGGAGCCGCAGCTGGTGGATTGATCCAGACCTCCGTTGGGAGAGGCTGGGGCGTGGGGATCCCCTGCACGAAGCGTTCAGGGTGTTGGGACCACGCCTGCTGGAGAGTGCGCTCACGCTGGGCGAGCACGTCACGGGCTCGGTCGTGATGGACATCAGCCGGGGTGAGCATCGCGATTCCGCCGTGGCGATGCTCATGGTTGTACCAAGGGAAGAAGGATCGGCAGAAGTCGATCGCCGCGCCGATGTCGGCGAAGCGTCCGGGGAAGTTGGGGTAGTATTTGACGGTCTTGAAGTGCGCCTCCGAGAAGGGGTTGTCGTCGCTGACCCGGGGACGGCCGAGCGAGCGGGTGATCCCGAGGTCGGCGAGCAGCTGGGCCGTGCACTTGCTGGTCATCGGGGCCCCGCGGTCGGAGTGCAGGGTCAGCGTCTCGGGCTGGACATCCTGCTTGAGGCAGCTCTCCTGGATGAGCCGGCTGGCGAGCGCGGAGTTCTCGCGGTCGGCGACCATCCATCCGACCACGTAGCGGCTGAAGATGTCGATGAGGACGTAGAGGTAGAAGTACGACCACTTCTCGGGTCCGAGAAGCCGGGTGATGTCCCACGACCAGGTCTGGTTCGGTGCCGTGGCCACGAGCTGGGGCTTCGTGTAGGGGGGATGCGTGAGCTGACTGCGCCGCTCACGCACGGGGTGATCCTCTTGGAGGATCCTGTACATCGTGCGTTCTGAGCAGAGGTACTCGCCCTCGTCGAGGAGGGTGGCCACAACCTCTGCGGGAGATCGGTCGACGAAGCGCGGGCAAGCGAGGGTCTCACGCACCTTCTCGCGCTCGGATTCATCAAGTGCCCGGGCGGGGCGCTGCCTGGGCTGCTGGTGCCCGGTCGTGGGCTTACGGCGCCGGTAGAACGTGGCACGCGCCACACCCAGTGCTCGGCACGCCGGCGCGGCGCCGACCTCCCGAGCCAGGGAGGCAGCGGCCATCAGGAGTTCTTTCCGCTGTCGAAGCTCAACCCCAGCAGCCCGGCAACTTTTCCCTGGACTTCCAGGATCGTTTCCGCCGTGGCAAGCTGCTTCTCGAGCCGGGCCACTTCGGCCTCGAGCTCATCCACCCTCTTCTGGAGGGAATTGCGGCGGGCCGGCTTGCGGCCCCGCCGCTTCGGCGTCAGGCCCTTCAGAGAGCCCTCGCGCCGTGCCTTTCGCCATGCCGTGAGATGAGAGCTGTACAGACCCTCCCGACGCACGATCCGCCCAACCTCGCCGGGCTCCGAGCACCGGTCGGTCTCTTCCAGGATCCTGAGCTTGTACTCCGCGGTGAACTGCCGGCGGGTCGGCTTGGCCACAACCTCCGGATCCCGTGCCCGATTCCGCTCGGCGACTTGGGCCCTGGCGGCCTCGTCGCTACGCTCCTCGCCCCCCAGGGCCCAAGCGCCCACACCCATACCAATCATCGTATCTCTCCCCTCTACCATCGCCATCCACCTCCGCCCCCTTCAGTAATCCCAAAGGTACCAGGTGTCTCACTGATATTGGCAGAGAGGGCTATCTTGTGGGCCGTTCTGAGGTCGGGTGGCGGAGCGGTCTAACGCCCGGTCTGGAAGACCGTTGATCGAAGTCACACCTTTCGTTCTGCTTTCTTGCCGCCACGGCAAGTCTGCGGGACTATATACGATCCTTTGCCATACGCTCGGGACCCTGTTACGCTTCGAGCGTGAGGGAATCTCCCAGAAAGGGGCGGTGTTTCCGCCCAGAGGCCAGAGAAAAGTAGGAAGACCAAATGAGAAAGCCCATTGCCGCATCTTCCGCACTGCTGGCCGCCCTCGCTGCGGCAAGCTGCACCCAGCCCGCCGCGCAACCCGCTCAGAGCGCCGCTCACTATTTGCAGGCCTCCTCGTCAATCACGCAGTGCCCCGGGACGGCACCCGAAGTGGTCGCGATGGACATCACGGACGCCGCCAACGCGATCACCATGACGGCCAACCAGATCACGATTTCCGAGGCAGGAGCGTATCTGGTCGTCGCCGCACCCCAGGTCGGGCGCGAAGGCACCGGCCCACTCGGCTGTTTCGATCTCTGGCTGCGCGTCAACGGAACCGACGTGGGCAACTCCAACGTCCAGCTCTGTCAGGACGAGGGGAGCATGGCCAAAGACGTCATCATCTCGCAGGGAATCGTGCCGCTGGAGGCGGACGACGTACTTGAGGTCTTGATGTCCGCCAACAATCCCGATGCGGCAATGTGCATCGAGGCGATTCAGCCGGAAGGCGAGCCGCTGGTGCCTTCGATCATCTTTTCCATGATCAAGTACTAGCAGCCCCTCTCGCCTGCTCGGGGTCCTGGGGCCCAAGGCGGGCGACCGCGAAGGCGTGAAGGAACTCCCCGAAAGCGGCGGGAGTCTACGCGCAGTACTTTCTCGCCACTGATCACCGCCGAGGCGACGACGGGGGGCGCGGGGTACGGCACCAGGGTGCAGATGGCGGTAACTGTGAACTGGAGCCGTGCAGCTGCTCAGGGTTGGCCTGTCGGGGCACTCCCACTCTGCAATGTCCTTCACCGGCGCGGCCCGCCGGAGGTCCCCCTGGACGAAAAATAGAGACGCAGTTCCGCGGGGCCGCGAAGCATCTCCCCCGTCTCCGAGGACCATCATGGACAGACGCCACTTCGTGAAATCCTCAGTCGCCGCCGTTGGCGCCCTGCCCGCCCTGGCGGCGCCGTCACTCGTCGATGGCGGGGGAACATCGGGGACGTACCCGCCAGCCGACGGCACCGCACTCATCTACGACCCGCGCTACCTCGACCACGTCCTCATTCGTCCGGACGGCGGCCGGCCGCCGGAAGTCCCCGAGCGGCTGGTGCGCATCCGGGCCGAGCTGTCCGCGCGCGGGCTCCTCGAGGCGACAGTCCCCATGGCCCCCGGCGTCGACCCGCTGCTCCACATCCGCGCTCACCATACCGGCGAGCATGTGGACTCCGTGCGCGAACTGGGGGTGAGCGCACGCATCGCCGAACTCGCCGTGTCCGGGGCCCTTACCGGAGTGGACGCGGTCGCCCAGGGCAGAGTGCGAAACGTCTTCTGCGCCCTTCGTCCCCCCGGGCATCACGCCAATAACACCGGCGCCGAGGAAGGCTTTTGCTACTACAGCAACGCCGCCATCACCGCGAGATACGCCCAGGAGGTGTACGGCTACGAGAAGGTTCTGGTGATCGACTGGGACTACCACCACGGCAACGCCACCCAGAACGCCTTCTACCGGGATCCGTCGGTGCTGTTCTTCTCCGCCCACGACTGGAACGCGTATCCCGGAACCGGAGATCCGGCACTCACCGGCGAAGGCGACGGCGCGGGCCTCAACATCAACGTGCACCTGGAGTGCGGGGCGAGCGACGCCGACATGCTGCGCTACTGGGACAACTCGCTGTCCCCGGCGGTGGCCAGCTTCGACCCCGACTTCGTGTTGGTTTCCGCCGGTTTCGACAGCCGCCGCGACGACCTTCTGGGGTGCTTCGACCTCACCGACGACGCCTTCCGGCGCATGACCCGCATGGCCATGGACTACGCGGACAGCTGCTGCGAAGGACGCCTGGTGTCGCTTCTGGAGGGCGGGTACAACCTGGACGGCACGGCCCTCGCAGCCGCCGCCCATGTGGAGACGCTGCTGGAGGGATATTAGGTGTCGGACTTCCTTCCCCCGCACACACCCATGCATTCCAGAGCACACATCACAGGGATATAGCGCACCCGGTTTTTCTGGACAGTAGACTGGTGAGGAGGTGGGGTCCGGAGAAACGGGAGGTTGTGAACGCTCTCAAAGGCTGGGGAGTCCGAAGCGACGGGAGGTCGCACAGGAAGAGAGGAGCTGCCGGAGCGATGGAGTACGCGGCGGAAGGTGGAGGTGGTGCTGCGGGCGGGCCGCGTCACGCCGCCACGAAGTGCTCCACCGCGATCTCCCCGGCGCGGCCGCGGGCCTGCCAGAGATCGTAGGCCATCTGCATCCCCAGCCAGGTCTCCGGTGTCGAGCCGAAGGCCTTCGAAAGCCGGATCGCCATCTCGACCGAGATCCCCGTGCGCCCGTTCAACAACTCCGACAGCGCCTGTCGGGTGACGCCCAACCCCTCGGCCGCCCGGGTTACGGTCAGACCCAGGGGTTCGAGGCACTGCCGTCTCACGATGCCGCCCGGATGCGGCGGGTCGTACATTGCCATAATCGGTCCCTCTCCTCAGTGATAGTCCACGTAGTCCACATCGGTCGCCACGCCGTCCTCGAACCGAAAGGTCACGCGCCAGTTGCCGGACACCGCAACCGCGTAATGCCCCTTCAGCGGTCCCTTGAGCGCGTGCATCCGGAAGCCCGGCAGATTCATGCCCTCCGGCCCCCGGCTGAAATCGAGCGCCGCCAGGATGTCCCGCAATCTGCCTACATGCTCCGGCGCGACTCGCCGCGCCGTCCAGACCTCATAGAGCGCCTTCAGGCCCCGGTCGCGGAACGATGCGATCATGGCGCAATCTAGGCCTGTCGCCTGTCAACCGACGATTTGCGACGCCCGAGCCCGGGGCCGCTCCGCGACATCGGCGAGCGAGTCCGTCGGGCGCACGTAAGGCATCATAGGGGCATGGCGTCCGCTACCGGTACCGATCAGCAGCGAAGCAGGCCGAAGACGAAGAGGCGTTCTCCACGGGGAGCGGGTGCGCTTTCATCATTGTTGGCGCAAGGAAGCAACCCACCCACCCAGGAGGAGGATGCCCATGGAGAGATATATCGGACTCGACGCACACGCGTCGAGCTGCACGCTGGGGATTGTAGGACCCAGCGGAAAGCGTTTGGGCTCGCAGGTGGTGGAGACGAACGCTGCGGCGCTGATCGAGGTGCTGCGAGGGATTCCGCGGAACCGGCACTTGTGCCTGGAGGAAGGGACGCTGTCGGGGTGGCTATACGAGGTGCTGAAGCCGCACGTGGAGGAGCTGACGGTGGCGGGGGTCGGAAAGAGCCGAGGCCCGAAGACCGACAAGCTGGACGCCTTTGCCCTGGCGGAGAAGCTGCGGATCGGATCACTGGAGACGACGGTCTACAAGAACCGGGGCCAGTTCAGGCGGCTGGGGGAACGGGCGAAGGGCTACGGCTTCCTGGTCGGCGACACCGTGCGGGTGAAGAACCGGCTCAAGAGCGTGCTGCGCTCGAGAGGAGTGGCCTGCGGCGCGGGACGCTCGGTCTACTTGAAGCGCGAGCGGGAGGAGTGGTTGGCCAGGCTGCCGGAAGCGAGCAGGGCGACGGCCGGGTTGCTGTACGAGGAGCACGACGCACTCATGGCGTTGAGGGCGAAGGCCGAGAAGGCGTTGCTGGCGGAAGCACGCCGGCATCGAGAGTGGCATGTGCTCAAGACATGCCCGGGTCTGGGTCCGATCCGGACGGCGGAGCTGCTGCCGGTGGTGGTGACGCCATACCGGTTCCAGAGCCGGAGCAGATTCTGGGCGTACTGCGGACTGGGCGTGGTCATGCGGAGCTCGTCGGACTGGGTGCGGGCCCCGGGTGGGCGGTGGGTGAGGGAGGCGGTACAGCAGACGCGGGGGCTGAACCGGAACTTCAACCACACGCTGAAGCGTGTGTTCAAGGGCGCAGCGACGACGGTGATCGGTCGGGCCGGGGACGAGCCCTTGTACCGCCACTACGAGCGACTCCTGGAGGGGGGCACGAAGCCGAATCTGGCGAAGCTGACGATCGCGCGTCAGCTCGCCTCGATCGTGTTGGCGGTGTGGCGCACGGGCAAAGCCTACGACCCCAAGAGACTGGAAGCACTGGAAGCGACGGAGTAAACCGGGCCGGGATCGGCGAGCGTGGGGTCGAAGGCGGTCACGACATGAGGTCCGACGAACCGGAAGCGGACCGGTTACAGGGGACAGCATCCATACACACCATGGGCCGGGGCAGAGAGCCCAAGCCCCCAACCAAAGGCTATGCACCCCTGGAGAGCCGAACGAAGCGATGGGCCACAGAGCCCCAGATAGAAGGATGGTTCCCGCTCTGAGCGGAGAACGCGACGGCTGTAAACGTCTTCCGGACTGCGATGCGTACCGTGTGAGCGCACCCTTCCCCACCCTGAGTCGTCGAACCGGCAATCCAAGCCATGCGGACGCCGGCGGTCAAAACATGAGCCGACGGCGTGTGGGGAAGGTGCGTCTTGACCGCCAGCCCCATAGAAGGTGTGTAAGCCAGCCCGCGCAATGTTGAACATTGCGGTCTGGCCAAGGGGACGCTACGCCCCTCTTGAACCTCCAGCTTCCCGCGCCGCGCGTGGCCGATCCCCGCGCCGGCACAGTGCCTCCCCCGAGGCGCGGCGGCGGAGCAAAGCGCCCTGGCGCAACAAGGCCGACGACGACGTGTGGCCGTCCGCGCTGGTGCCGCGGCGAATGGCGCGGACGCGAACGTGGACCGCGACCGCCGCCACCGGATCGCGCGCGTCGGCGTGGAGGGGGGCGACACCCCTGCCCGCGGCTTCCGCCGCAGGGCGGAGTTCCGGGGGATCGAAGGGGCGGGACCGCCCCTCGTTGGCCCGGGCGACCCGAACCTGATGCGGCATCTACGCCGTGGCCGCTCGCCGACGCCGGCGACCGCCGACCGGATCCTGGCCTTCATCGAAGCCTGCAGCCGGACCCATGTGGCCCCTGTGTGCCGTCTTCCAACCGCCGAGTCCGCCAAGCTTCGGCGGCTAGTCCCTGAGGTCCGAAGTGAACTTCCGCCTCAGGGGATACCAGCCTCTGCCCGACACCCTGCGGCCTGCGAAGATCGCGTCCAACCTGTCGGCCGCTTGGCGCTTCCAAGCCTCCCCCCGTTTCTTGAAGTCGGCCGTAACCAGCGTCACGACCACAGCTCCGTCGAGGACCCCAACGCCTGCTTCGGGCGAACGGATAGAGGAGACCGATGTCGGTCTGGCCGTCACCCACCCTCCGCACGGACGGGAACAAGCGAGCCTGAATTCCTGGGCCTATGGCTGCAGCAACCAAGCCGATGCCAGCCCCCCGTGCGCCCCCCCACGATGGACGCCGCGCAGACCCCCGTTCGTAACTCCCTGTAACCGTGTCACTTGTCTCCGACGAACCGATGACGACGCTTCGGAGACCTTCAACGTGACTCTGGAGCTGGTGCGGCGCGGGTACGCCGAAGAGGAGATCGGCATGCCCTGGAGCGGCAACCTGCCGAGGTGCGGGACGAGGTGCAGCGGGTCACGGCGGAGATCCAGCAGGAAGGAGACTGACTTTTGATGCGCGGGGGCGCGCAGGTTAGTTTTTCGCCTCCGCTTCGTTTCCAGCCTGACTCCAGGAGGTTTGATGGTCCCGATTCTCGCGCTGTGGCTTCCGATCCTGGTAGGGGCCGTGCTCGTTTTTACGGGCAGCTCGATCATCCACATGCTCCTGGGCTACCACAAGAACGACTACTCGAAGATCGATTCCGAAGACGGCGTGATGGACGCGCTGAGGTCTTTCGGACTGGCGCCGGGAGACTACGTTCTCCCATACGCTGGCAGCACCGAGGCGATGAAGTCCGATGCCTACCGCGAGAAGGTGGAGAAGGGGCCCGTTGCCTTCTTCACGGTGCTGGACCCCAGCGCCTTCCTCAGCATGGGCAAGAGCCTGGGGCAGTGGTTCCTGTACTGCGTCGCGGTGGGCGTAATCGTGGCGTACGCGGCCGGCCGCACGCTCGCTCCCGGGGCCGAGTATCTGGAGGTCTTCCGCCTCGCCGGCACCGTGGCCTTCTGCTGCTACGCGCTCGGCGAGCCCGCGCGCTCGATCTGGTACCGGCGGAAGTGGTCGACGACGCTGAAGTGGATGTTCGACGGGTTGATCTACGCCTTCCTGACCGGGGGTTCGTTCGGCTGGCTCTGGCCGGGATGATGCGCGGGCACTCGGGGCGCAACTGTAGCTGAGGTCGACGATGGATAAGGTCGGACATCCACTTCCGCTACAAGGATCGGCGTCGCTGCTGATCGCCCATGTGACCGCCATGCTCTTCACTGTCCTGATCGGAATTGGCACCGGCCTGGGAGCACTCTTCGCGCCGGGCAACATTCGCACCCTCGTCTGAGTGACCTTGATCGGGATGACGGCGGGTGGCCTGGTGCTCGGCCCCTTCGTGCAGAAGTACGCCTTCGGCGATAGTACTGGACCGGCTTCCCCTGGGCCCCCGACCTGACCGACAACAAGCTGCTCATCATGCGGGTGGTGTGGGTCGAGGCGGCTTCCGCGCTGGGGGTGAAGCCGAAGCGGAAAGCCGGCCCGGGCCGGGTGAGGGTGGGTGTCGCCCCATGTCGCTGCAATGAAAGTGTCCGTCCGTCGTGAGAGTTCGCAGTTTTTGTCCCGTCGCGCACCGATTTCGTCCAGTACGACCCGTAGATCCGTTTCACCTCGATGCTTCCGAGAGACCCATGAGCCATCCTGCTTCCCGTAACGTCTCCCTGTTGGCCGCCGCAACCCTGCTCGCCGCCGCTACGCCAGCTATCGCCCAGGGACAGGCCACGGCTGCCGCCGAAGCGGAGGTGCGCGCCCTCATGGACCATCCCGCGCTGCAGGCCGCGTTCAGCCACATCGAGGAGAACGATCCCTGGGCCATCGCCACGCTGCGTGAGCTCGCCGAGATCCCGGCACCCCCCTTCATGGAAGAAGAGCGCGGGCGGCGTTTTCTGGAGCTGATCCGGGAGTCGGGCGCGGATTCCGCCTGGGTTGACCGAGGTGGGCAACGTCATCGGCATGCGGCGCGGCAGCGGCTCGGGGGCGATGATCTTCTCGGGGCATCTGGACACGGTCTTCCCCGAGGGCACCGACGTGACCGTCCGCGAGAGCGGCGACACGCTCTTCGCGCCGGGCATCGCCGACGACACCCGCGGCCTGGTGACCGTGCTCGCGGTGCTACGCGCAATCAACGCCGCCCGCATCCAGACCGAGCAGGACATCTGGTTCGTGGGCACGGTGGGCGAAGAGGGAACGGGCGACCTGCGCGGGGTCAAACACCTCTTCCGCGAAGGCGCGCGCGACTTCGACGCCTTCATCTCTGTGGACGGGCTGGGGCACAGCGGGGTGACCAACGCCGGCCTGGGGGTCGCACCGCTACCGGGTCGCCTTCCGGGGGCCGGGCGGGCACTCCTGGCGGGCGTTTGGGCTCGGCAATCCCATCCACGCCCTCGGGCGCGCCGTAGCCGCCTTCGACGCCGAGGCAAAGCGCTACACCGACAGCGCGGTCCAGCGCACCAGCTACAACGTCGGCCGGGTGGGGGGCGGCACTTCGGTGAACTCCATCCCCTTCGAGGCCTGGATGGAGATCGACATGCGCTCCGAAAGCCCGCAAGCCCTCGAGGAAGTCGACGCGGTGTTCCAGGCGGCGATGCGCAGGGGTCTCGAGGAGGCCAACTCGGTGCGCGCGCGGGGCGAGGAGCTCACGCTGGAGGTCACCATGATCGGGGACCGGCCCAGCGGTGAGATCCCTGCGGACAATCCCTTTATCGCCCGCGCCGTGGCCGCGACGGAGCTCATGGGTGGCACGCCCACACTGCGACGCTCCTCCACCGACGCCAACATCCCGATCGCGCTCGGCATTCCCGCCATCACCATCGGCGGCGGCGGCGCGGGCGGCAACGCGCACTCGCTGGGTGAGTTCTTCATGAACCACGGCGGCCCCCGGGGGATCCAGCGCGCCCTCCTGATCCTGGTCGCCCAGGCGGGGATGGTGCCGGTGATGTAGGGCTCCCGGCGCGTGTACCGCCTCCAGGCCGGAGGCACCGAAGGCAAGCGGGAGCAGCAGGGCGAACACTCCACCCGACTTACAAAGCGCGTTGAGCTTGCGGGGTTACTCCTTCGTCAGGGGCTCTCGGCGATCAGGTCAGGGGAGTCTGTGCCATGAGATCTGGGGTGGTCCCGGATCGCCCCGAGCAGCTGTCCAATCGCATGCCGCGACCGGGGCCACTGAGGAGGCACCCACAAGGATGGCCGGTGTAGGCAGCCGTACGGCGAGGGATCACTTCATGCTGGGGGTCGGACCGAAGACATATGCAGCTATTGAAAACATTTGTGCTCATGGCGGGCCTCACCGCGCTCCTGGTGGTTCTCGGTGGGTATTTCGGGGGTCAACAGGGTGCGACCCTGTTCTTCGTGATCGCAGCGCTCATGAACTTCGGGATGTTCTGGTTCAGCGACCGGGCCGTTCTGAGGATGTATCGGGCCCGCATCATCGGGCCCGACGACGCGCCTGAGCTCTACCGGATGGTCGATAGCCTTCGGCAGCGCGCTGATCTTCCGATGCCCACGCTCGCCCTCGCCGCGTCCGAGCAGCCGAATGCCTTTGCGACCGGGCGAAGCCGCAACAAGGCGGTGGTATGCGTCACCGCTGGGCTCCTCAAGCTAGTGCGTCGTCGCGAGCTCGAGGGGGTCATCGCGCACGAATTGGCGCACATCAAGCACAACCACATGCTCGTCTCGACCGTTGCCGCCACGATGGCTGGGGCGATCGCGCTCCTGGCCACGGTCGCTCGCTGGGGTGCGATTCTCGGCGGAGGCCGGGACGGAGACCGCAATCCCTTTGCCCTGATCGTGATGTCGATCGTGGCCCCCCTGGCTGCCATGATTGTCCAGATGGCCATCAGTCGCGCCAACGAGTTTCAGGCCGACCGCACTGGTGCGCAGATTGCCGGTACTCCAGACGGCCTTGCGGGCGCCCTCCGGCGACTGGACGGCTATTCCCGGAAGATTCCCATGGAGGTGAACCCGGCCGCCGCTCAGCTTGCGATCGTGAATCCTCTGGCGGCCGCCGGAAGGGGAGGGCTCACTCGGCTCTTCCGCACGCATCCGTCCACGCAGGAGCGGGTAGCTCGCCTGCGGGAGCTGCGAGGCCGCTGACCTCGCTCCGTCGAGCCGCTGCGGGTCAAGTGGACCCGCATTCCAGCTAAGACGCCGCGCACGCGGCTGGCGTTGCCACGCCGATGCTGATCACGGTGTTGCGTCCGCACGCTGGCCGTGACGATGCCCGTGGCCAACGGCAGCTCGATCTTTGGATAGAGTCCAGGGGTGGCTGAGTCCAATGCCGCGTCCCGCCTCGAGCAGGTCGAAATCCACCTCGATCATCCCCGTGTAGCTGTTGCGGATAGATGGCGCTGGCATCGGTTTTCTACGGGGCCATTCTTCCCTAGTTTAGTTGCGCTTCTCACCTGACAAGGAGTGCTGCGTGTATCGCCGAATCCTTTTCATTCTGCCGTTCCTGGCCCTGACAGCTTGTGGCGGCGACGATGGCACCCAACCGCCTGAGAACGCGGATGTCAGTGGGTCTTGGACGTACACGGCGGAGGGCCTGACTTCGACTCTCGGCATCAGTTGCTCTTTCACGGGGATCCAGGCGACCATTGCCCAGTCCGGGAATTCCTTCTCGGGAACTACACAGGGCGGGCAGTGGTCCTGCCAGTCTCCATTCGGTGCTATCGAGGCCACACCGCTGGACCCACAGACAATCCTCAGCGGGACGTTGGACGGAAATAACCTGACCTTCGAGATCGACGGCGACCTTTTCTTTTCGCACATCGGCGCGGTGTCAGGGAATTCGATGATTGGCACCGCAACGGCTACGGGTGACGTGGATCCGGTCGGGGCCCTCACTTTGGTGGGTAGCTGGACCGCGTCACGGTAGGATACTCCGGGCCTTCGGGCTCAGACGGGGCCGTCCCCACCCCTCACCTTGGCGCTCGCCTCTCGGTCTGCTTGGCTCTGCTGATCACGGCCGGGTGCGGAGACACGGTCGCAGGTCCCGCGCCCGGGTCGGGGCTCGACGCTCTCTTCACCCCGCCCACGGCTATCGAGATCGCACGGGTGGAGGCCGATTGGGAGACCCGTAAGCCCTGGGTCAGCGGGGTTCGCCTTGAGCTGGACTCATTGGTGGCTGCGGGAACGGTGCTGCTCAGGGCCCGGATCGTGTCGCACACCGTCGCTGGGCTGCGGCATTACGGAGCGGTGGTGACTCCGGCGGGCGCCCGGCCCGGCTCCCTCCCCGTGCTCCTCTATGCTCACGGTGGGGACGCTGGCGGGGTGGTCGAGCATACGTTTCTGCTGCATTTGGTCCTTGAGGACCAGGGCGTGAGAGCGGTTTTCGTAGCGCCGTCCTATCGGTCCGAGCCCCTCCGATTCGGGGACCGGGTGTTCTGGTCCGAGGGTCCACCTAGTCCCTGGGACTGGGATGTCGATGATACGATGTCACTCCTTTCTGTCGCCCTCGAGCAGGCACCGGAGCTGGACGAGGAACGGGTGGCCATCGTGGGCTTGAGCCGGGGAGGCGCTGTGGGTCTCCTGACCGCTGCGCGTGATCCGAGGATCGACGCCGTCGTCGAGTTCTTCGGTCCGATTGACTTCTTCGGTGAGGATGCACGTCTGATCTTCGAGGAGGCACTCGAAGGCGAACTCCGGGATTCTCCCGGTCTCGAATACCTCAGAGAGACCGTCGTCCTGCCCTGGAAGCTAGGGATTCTCTCTGATGCAGCAGTGCGGCTCGAGATGGTGCGCCGATCAGCAGCGTACTTCGTCGATCGTCTCCCGCCGGTCCAACTGCACCATGGCACTGCGGACACCGTGGTGCCGATCAGCCAGGCCAACCGGCTGATCGCGGCGATGAGTGTGGCGGGCAAGGCGGAGCAGGGCTTTAGTCCTAATATCTACCCTGGCGGTGGCCACGACCCGTTCGCCCTTCCGGGGGCTGCCGAGCGTACGGTCGAGTTCCTTCGCCCCTTCCTGTTCGAGCCCCGGTAGGTCGAGCGGCAGGGGGCAGCGCGCGCGGGATCGTCGATGCTTTGGCCGCTTCGGCGGTGCCATGCGCGGCGACCGAGCCATGATCCGGGTGCCAGCGGGCCTGGGGCGGGTGTTGTCTTGGCTGCCGCGCGGGGGCATCATGGCCCTCCCTCGGGCGCGGTGCCGGTGGCGGGCGTGTCGCCTCGAGCCACGAGAGCGTTGTCGGTGGAGGAGACCACTGGTGCGGCCACAGGTCCCTGAGGAGGTGCGGCTTGTTTGTTGGGATACTCGGGACTCGCCGTCCCACCGGTCCACCCGCACTGTCCGGGCCTGAATGTTCCCGATAAGAGACGACAATCCTCAAGTCCTGAGGCCCCTGGCCACGTACGCCATCGTCGCTTGCAATGCGCTCGTCTGGCTCTACGTCCAAGGTGCGGGCATGGAGCCCGCCCTTTCGTCGTCGGTCTGTCGCTTGGGCCTCATTCCAGGTGAGCTTCTCCAGACCGTACCGGGAGGGACTCGGTTTCCACTGGGTCCGGGTGCGGTCTGCGTCACCGGCGACGGCCCGGCATGGCGGACGGCGATTACGTCCATGTTCCTGCACGGAGGCTGGTTCCACGTGATCGGGAACATGTGGTTTCTCTGGATCTTCGGTAACAACGTGGAAGACGCCATGGGGCACCTTCGTTTCTTCGTCTTCTACCTGCTTTGCGGCCTGGCAGCGGCCGGTGTCCAGATCGCGACCAACCCCGAGTCCGCAGTACCGATGGTCGGGGCTTCCGGCGCGATTGGCGGGGTGATGGGTGCATACGTGCTCCTGTACCCCAGGGTCCATGTGCACCTGCTCATCTTCATCGGGTTCTACGTGACCACGATCGCGGTGCCCGCAGCCCTGATGCTCGGATATTGGTTCTTGCTTCAATTCGTTGGCGGACTCGGCACGTTGGGCGCCGAAGGAGGCGGGGTGGCCTTCTGGGCCCACGTGGGGGGCTTCGCGGCTGGCGCCGTCTTGATCGCACTCTTTCGCAAACCCGAGCTGCTCGCGCGGCATCCCTACTACGGCTGGCGACCGAAGAGGCCCCCGACGCGACGTTGGCGGCGTGTCTCGAGGTAGACACTCGCCGACCGATCCGCCGTCCACCGACCGGCAGCATCCCGCATCACTCTGCGCGGCACCGGACCCTGCGGCGCGATCGGGAGAGAGCTCCTCCAGAGGTGCATCGCGGTCCAGCAGCCAGGCACTGCTTAACTTGACACACGCGGATCGCCAGCCCACGGCATCCGGCAGGCTCGATGACTCGTTCTCTTCTGGGGTGGCGCTCCGAAATAGTGGCCGCATGACCCAACCGAGGCTTCAGAACCCCATGGCCGGCTGCTCCCCGATCCGGACGGTGCTCCTTGCAACGTTGCTGGTGCTTTCTTCCGCGTTGGTCTCCGCCGACGGATCCGTCCAGGCGCAGGCCACCACCGGGGTCGTGCGCGGCACGGTGCGCGATCCTGGGGGAGCGCCGGTGGCTGGTGCCGTGGTCGTCATCGAGCACCGCGCTACCGGGCTGCGCACGACGGTGGAGACCACCGCCGAGGGCACCTTCGCGCGCACGCTGCTCCCGCTCGGCACCTACGACGTCACTGCGACCGCGCCCGGCGGATTCGGGATGGACCGAAGGGAAGGGCTGGTGCTGCGGGTGGGCGAGACGCTGCTGCTCTCGCTGGGCCTTGCACCCGTGGAACTCGAAGGCATCATCGTCACCCGCGAGCGCGATATCCCTCTCGACACCGAGGACGTGACCAGCTCGCAGCGCTTGTCCGGAGAGGTCGTGGACGGGCTGCCCAGCAACGGCCGCAACTTCCTGGACTTCACTCTGCTCACGCCCGGGGTGTCGATCTCGCAGGGCCCCGACGGCGACGAGCTCAACGTCAGCGGCCAGCGCGGCATCTTCAACAACTTCATCGTCGACGGAGCCGACTTCAACAACGCGTTCTTCGGAGAGCAGAGGGGCGGCCAGCGTCCCGCCTTCACCTTCAACCAGGATGCCATCGAAGAGATGGTGGTGGTGAACCAGGGCGCAACCGCCGAGTTCGGGCGATCGGCGGGTGGATTCGTGAACGTCGTGACCCGGTCGGGCACCAACGACTTCTCCGGCACGGCCCACTACCACGGCCAATGGGACGCGATCTCGGCCGCGCATCCGGAAGCCCGGGGAGGCGGCAAGCCGGAGTTCGGACGGGGCCAGTTCGGGTTCACCCTGGGCGGGCCGATCGTGCGCGACCGCGCCTTCTTCTTCCTCGCCTACGACCAGCAGAGCGCCACTGAGACCAAGCAGCAGCGGCGCGCCGTCGATAACGAAGCCAACCTGCGCAAGCTGGAGAGCTTCCTCCGGTCGCGCTGGCCCGGGCTCTTCGATGACGAATTCGGCCCCATCGAGCGCACCGACGACGCGCGGGCCCTGATCGCCAAGCTGGACGTCAACGCGGGCGGGCGCCACCAGGCCTCCTTCAAGTACAGTTACACGTGGTCGGAGCAGGTGAACGGGACCTTCGACGTCGATTCCTGGGGCCTCTCCTCCAACGGCATCGAGCGCGACTACTCGCACGCGGTCAACGCGAGCCTGCGGTCGCTGCTGGGCAACACCGTCTCCAACGAGTTCCGCTTCCAGTGGGCGGGCGAGCACCGTCCGCGCTGGTACGTCGGGCCGCTCATCCCTGGGGCGAGGCTGCCCGGGCCTCCCCAGTTCGCGCGCCTCGGAGGACGCCCGTTCCCCGACATCGGTATGGACTTCGCCGACGGCTTCCGCATCGGTCTGCCCTACTTCCTGCCCATCGATCCCGGATACGACGGCCGGATCCAACTGGTCGACAACGTCTCGTACCTGTCCGGCGCGCATCTCTTCAAGGTGGGGGTCGAATACAACCGGACATCCGTGGAGCAACAGTTCCTCGGGTTTGCGAACAGCCGCTACCTCTTCAATTCGGTCGATGGCTTCATGGGATTCGTCACCCACGGGAGCGACTACGTGACCTGCTCCGACGGGTCGGACAGCACGACCGGCGCGTGCGCGGCGGGGAGTGCGGTCACGGGTCCGGTACTCCTGTACCTGCAGTCGGCGACCGGCCGGGGCGTGCCGGCCGACCAGCTGGGGCTCCAGACGATGAACACGCACGAGCTGGCGTTCTTCGTCCAGGACACCTGGAAGCCCAACGACCGCCTGACCCTGAATCTGGGCCTGCGCTGGGAGGGCGCCTGGCATCCCAATGTCTTCATCGAGCCCGGGGAAACCTTCTACGCGCCGTATCTGGGAGATCCGCGCTTCCCATCCGACGGGACCATTCCCGACGACCTCGACAACATCCAGCCGCGCCTCGGGCTCGCGTGGGACGTGGACGACGGGCGCACCCTGGTGCGTCTCAACGCGGGCGCCTACGCGGCGCGCATCCCGGGTCTGGTCTTCGCCCAGTATCGCACGACCAACGGGGCCTTCCAGCAGATCCTCTTCCGGAGCAGCGCCGACGCCACGGCCCTGGGGCCCGTGCCAGCCATCGACGAGCAGATCGACAGCTCCGGGGCCGCGCCCTTCTTGCCCGACATCCACGTCGCCGACCGGCACCTGGAGCTGCCGCGCACCTGGTCGTTCGGCGCTGAGGCGACCCGCGCCCTCAGCTCAGTCATGACCGCGAGCCTCTCCTACCAGCATGCCCGCACCGACGGCCTCTTCCGTTTCGTGGACCGCAACGCCCGGGCGCTGGGCTCACCCTTCGGGATCGGGACGCACCCCTCGGGCGGGGGCATCAACGCGCTGACCGTGGGGGAGTCGACGGCCCGCTCGCGCTACCACGGGCTCACGATGGGGCTGCACGGGCAGGATGCCATCAGCGGATTCGCTTTCGACGTGAACTACACCCTGGGCTTCGACCGCTCCGACGACGACAACGAGCGCGACCCCTTCGCCTACCGATACGCCGATCCCCGCAACCTGGACGCCGAGTATGGCTGGTCCGACCGCGACCGGCGCCACCAGTTCAACGGGTACTTCGTCTTCTCGTTCCCGGGCGGCATCAGGGCGTCCCACCTGTTCCGCCTCCTGAGCGCGTCCCCGGTCTCGGCGAAGTGCGCGAGTCCGGGCGACCGCGCCGCCGAGCCCGTCGACCGCATCTGCCCCGACGGTTCGGTGCTCCAGCGCAACACCCTGCGCCGCGACAACGACTTCTTCACCTGGGACTTCCGCGTGTCGAAGGAGTTCGCGCTGGGCAACGGAATAGTGCTCGAGCCCGTCCTTGAGGTCTTCAACGCCACCAATGAGGACAACTTCCTCGACACCGCCCACGGGTCACTGCTCTTCAACTTCGACGGCACGCTCCAGAGCGGGCTGGGCGATACCCGGCGGGCGCAGGTGGGCGTGAGGATGAAGTTCTAGGACAGCAAGGGCGCCTGCAGCGGTGGCCGGTGTTCCTGCACGTCGCGCCCAATCGAATCTCACTCGCACCGCCTGTCGCACCCGGCAGTTCTAGGTGGGTTGTGGGACCCCGGTTTCTCCCGCGATGGTGCCGACTATCGGGGGGGGGCGACAGGAACCTACCGGGACCGCGCTCGCGCTCCCGCCACTCCGCTTCCAACATCTGGTGTTCGGGTGCGCTAGAGCCCACTCCTCTCTTGAGCCTAGCCTTCGACGACTCGCAGTGCCTGTATTCTGTCGAGTCTGCGGGCCAACTCCCCTTCGACAGCCAGCTCGGCCGCGTACTGTTGATGAAGAACAGGGTCTGAAAGGTTTCTTCGAGAATCCCGCTTCGTTCCATCCGTGTGCGTACCGAGGTGATCGATGCTGTGGATGGACGTCAGGGGAGACACCGCGGACTGCGGCTCGGTCGCGACAGTCTTGGCTTCGCGGGTAGTGTCCCGTAGCGCGCTACCTGCCATCCATGAGCCTTCAGTAGCTCCGCTTGAGCCCTATGCTCTCGTGGATGCGCGTCTCTATGCCAAGGAAGACGCTGCCGGAACGCCGGTCGTACGGATCGTCTTCGACCTGCCCTTGGAGGGGCAGTCGGGAAGGCCTTATGAGAAAGGTCGTGAGCTTCCCCTTGGCGGCCGAGGAAGACCAAGAGCCCGTCGTTGGTCCTGTCCCCCAATTGGGCTCACCAGCTTACCGATACCCCTAGCCCGATCGTCCAGAAATTGGTCTCGCTCTGTTGCGGATTGAGGACAACGCTTCCGTCGGGCTGATCCTGGATGTCTCCCTTCCGGAGGTAGCTTGCGTCACCGTTTCCATGATATCGAGCGAAGACATCGAGTGAGACCAACGCGCGCTCGCCTGTCCAGCCCCGGAACCGTGCGCCAGGCCCCGCCGTCCAAGCGAACGTGACATCATCGAAGTTGGTGGACGACGCGAAGGGCCCCACCTCGTTTGCTCCCTCCACAGAAGAAGTCGTGGCAAAGTAAGCGAGCCCGACCGTCCCGTTCGCGTACAGCCGAATCGGACCCGAGCCGCTTGCGATCTCCGGTCCGATCCCGAGAAGCAGGATGTTGTTGGAGGTCGTCAAGTCCCCGGTGACCCGGCAGGGCAAGGTGACACAGATACGGATCGTCTCAGTTCCGTAGTTGATGAAGCCGAAATCGAGCCGTAGGCCCAGGTTCCCTCCGTCACCCGCCGTGACGCCTCCGTGTAGGCCCAAGCCAAAACCGACGTCTACGTTCTCGGCAAACTGCCCCACGGGGTGCGCAAGGAGCAGATGGCCGCCACCGAATAGGATGCCTGCCCCCGGGGACTCCGGGGACTGAGCCTGGGCTGATGCGGGCAGGAGGCCGGATAGGAGCACGAGAAGCGTGAGCAGGCGCATAATTGCGATACCGGTGAATGCTGGAGGGCTGCGCATTGGGACACCTCTACTCTCGTTCACTTGAGTGAAGGATCAATGCAGTGTGATGCATCATCCATGCCATGAGCTAACTCAATTCGTCGTACGGCGCTAAGCATCCGATGATCGCCTCGACCGAGCCCTTACGGATCGGAGCTCGGAATCCGCTGACCCTGGGGTGGTAAGCGGAAACGCCTCATGAGAAGAGCTGCGAGCTTCCCCTTGGCGGCCGAGAAAGACCAAGAGCCCGTCGTTGGTACTGTCTCCCAATTGGGCTCGCCAGCGTGCCGATACCCCTCGCTCGATCGTCCATGAAATTGGTCTCGCTCTGTCGCGAATTGGGGACAACGCTCCCGTCCGGCTGATCGTGGATGTCCCCCCGCGGAAGGTAACGGGAGGCGCCTCACTTGAGTCACGCGTCAATGAAGTGTGGCGTACCCTCCAGATCAGTGCAAGAACTCCGTGGGCAACCCGTGCGAGGACGAAGGCCTGTCAGCAATGACGGAGCCCGGTCCACCCCGAATCCCAGGACACTAGCCGGCGGACCGAGAGGGCTGGTAGAAGGTCGCGCAAGCTCCTAATCTGTGCTATCATTATTGCAACGAAACAAGAATCCCTCATACCAACAACACACAGGAGTAGGGGCCATGGCTATTGATGAAGGGACACTGACGAAAGGGCAACTTCGCAAGCTGCACGCGCTTCGTAAGTCTGTCGGCCAAGAGATCGGCGACCGGGCATTCGCCGAGTGGCGGTCATCGCAGGCCGTCGTGCCCAAGACGGACCGCAACGCTGCATTGATCGCCGAAGCTCTTTGGCCACTGACTCAGCAAGGCAAGCTCAAGATTCGCCCGGGCGGCTATCTGTTAAGACGCGGACGGGGACGAATCATCGTCGAGCCGGCGACTTAGGGATAGACACCGGGAGCGAGCCACTTCTCGGAGTTGCTCACTCTGATCTGGTTGCACACCTGGCTGATTCGCCTTCTTGTTCGGCCTTCTCTGCACTGTGGTGCCTCCGTCGCTATCGAGGCGGCCGCATGTTTCGAGAGGCCGTAGGAGGGCGGGGGAAGGCCTGCCCTAGTCGTCTCTTTCTGGCAATCGGAGCGGCAGGCGGCAGCATGCCTCCGTCGCTATCGAGGCGGCCGCATGTTTCGAGAGGCCGTAGGAGGGCGGGGGAAGGCCTGCCCTAGTCGTCTCTTTCTGGCAATCGGAGCAGGCGGCAGCAATGAGCAAGCTTCGGGGGCGACCTGTTTTCGGCCGTAGACATAGGAGGAACTGGCGTGACGTTGAACGACACCCTGAGGGAAGACGCGGAAGGCGTGTACCGCGCGACGGAAGCGCTCATGCGGCTCGTCGACGAGGATCAGCTGGACTGGAAGCCGTCCACGGGGAGCAACTGGATGACGGTCGGACAACTGCTCCGGCACTGCTCGGATGCCTGCGGCATGGTGGTCAAGGGTTTCGTCACCTGGGAGTGGGGCATGCCGGAGGGAGTGGACTCCGAAGATATGCCGCCCGACGAGATGCTGCCCAGTGCGGAGCGGATGCCGACCGTCGACAACGTCGACGAAGCGCTCCGGCTCCTGGCCGAGGACAGGGCCTTGGCCATGCAGATCTTCTCCGACGTCAGCGAGGATCGGCTTGCCAACGAGCGGAGCTCTGCCCCTTGGGGTGGCCCGGAGCGTTCGCTCTTCCAGCACTGCCACGACATGATCTGGCACCTGGCGCAGCACAAGGGCCAGCTCTTCTACTACCTGAAGCTTCAAGGGAAGCCGGTGAACACGATGCACCTGTGGGCGGGCGGAGACGCCTAGCGCCCGGATCAGGAGCGTCGTGGCGGGTCCCGAGCTCCAGGATCTCGCGGGAGCCGGGTGCGCGCCGAAGGTAGGCGGCTGGATTCGTGACCCGTACGTCCGTTGCGGGAGGCCGCCTCTGCCGGAACGGCTCGAGTTCTGGCGGATTCTCCTTGCTGAACCGTGGAAGGGGGGAGGGCCGAGTTCACGGCTCGGCCCTCAGGTGGTGGTGGTGGTGACGCCCGGGATCGCTCGCTAGTTGGCCAACGGGTCGGGGCGCAGCTGGAACTTCATCACCTTGCTCGTCGTGCCCTGGCCTCCCTCCATGTGGAACGGCGCTCGTGTGCTGACCGTGGCCCACAGGCCGCGGCCCTTCCAGCCGCCGTCGGGATCGTCGATGCGCCCGTCGAGCCACTTCGTGTAGAACCCGAGAGGGTAGGGGACGCGAAGAACCACCCACTCGCCGTCGTTCCAGACCAGAAGGCCCTCGGACGAATTCCCCGTGTTGATCGGCACGTTCTCGCCGAGGCCCAGGACTCCCCACCAGTCCACCCAGGTGTAGTAGCTGGCTTCCGCACTGCCCCGCGTGTCCACGCCCCCGAGCTGGGGCAGCGGCTCCGTGTAGAAGGTCCATCCCTCGGGGCAGTGCTGGCCGGTGGCCTCGGGACCGTTCAGCGGCCCCGTGCACTGTGTGCGGTCGAACCGGCCGAGATGGCCGCTCGCGAGCGCCACCCAAGCGACACCGTTGCGGTCGATGTCCATCCCCCGCGGCGAGAAGCCTTCGAGGGGCTCGCCGCCGGCGTCCAGCGGAAGCTCATAGAGCTCCACCAGAGCCGTCTCCTCGGGCCGTTCTCCCGGATCCAGACGCACGACCGAGCCCGGATACCCGAGCGACGAGGCCCACACCGAACCGTCGGGTGCTGGCGCGACGGCGTAGAACCCCGCCGCGATCCGTTTGTCCATCGTAGGATCAACCGGGTCGTCGGGGCCGACATAGTCGTCCCGCACCCCGTTGCCGTTCGTGTCCAGGATCAGGGGCGTCCATCCCTGTGACGCCTGCTCGTCTCCGGTCTCCAGGAACATCCGCGCGTTCAGCCAGCCGACGACCTGCCCCCCGCCGCTGGTCCAGAGTGTGTTGTCCTCGTCCATCGCGAACATGAGGTGATGGGTGCTGAAGCAGGTGCTGATGTGCGTGTACTCCCCGGTCCCCGGGTCGTAGACCCCCAGGTGGCGGTTGGCGTTCTCGACGGGAAACGCCCGGGCGGACGGATGATCGGAGCCCTCCCGGCAGAACTCGGGGTTCGAGCGGCCGCGCACCCTCGCGGTGAGCCAGAGCCGGCCCTCGGAATCGAGCATCGGGTTGTGGACATTGGTCTTTCCGTCCCAGATCAGCTCGTCACCGAAGTAGGGGGAGGGAGCGGGCATCGATTGGGCGGAGGAGGGCGGAATCTCCGGATCGCGGACGGTGAGCGGGATTTGAGATGCCGTGTGGGTGCGTGGGTCGAGCACGGGCGTGTAGTCGGCGCTCAGCTCGAGGGCTCCGTAGACGGGACCGTAGGCGTTCACCGTGGGATCGCGCCGATCCGTGGACACGAGATCGTGGAGGTAGGCGGTGGGGTCCGCCCAATCCCAGACGGTGACCACCGCGTTTCTCTCGATCCCGCGGGGCCTGGGGGGAGCGGGCGGCAGCTCGCCCCCGTCGATGCGATCGGTCCAGTCCGCGAACATCTCCAGGGCCCTGCCGGCCCCCATCCGCTCGACGCCGTTCATCATGCCCTGACCTGCTTGGCCCGACAGGATGCGGCGCGCCCAGGCCTCCACCGATGACTCGAAGTCACCGAGGGCCGCGGGCATCGCCCTTGTCCCGACGCTCCCCATCTGGTGGCACGCCATGCACGAGCCGGACTTGAGGCGGCGAACCCAGTCGGCCTGCGTCCCGATCTCGGGCGAGATGCCGTTGCCGTCCGGGCCGGTCCCGGGGAATTCGTCCCTGCTGGGCACCTCGATCAGCGACAGCCAATACCCCGCAGGATAGTAGTCTGCCGCCGCCAGAGGATCGGAAGCCGGAACCGCCGTGAGATCCAAGGACGTGCCCGGGGCGGCTTCGACCCTGGGCGAATCCACGAGGCCGTAGCCACGGACCCACACCTGGTAGTTGGCTTGGGGGAGGTCCGGGATCAGGTACCGGCCCTCGTCGTCGGTCACCACGATGCGGGCGAACTTGGTGGGCAGGTCCTCGGTCTCGGCAATGACCCACACTCCCGCCTCGGGTCCGTTTGGTCCCCTCACCATGCCCTCGATGTCGGCTCCTTCGTCGGTCGTCGCGGCCTCCTCCACCTGGCATGCAGCTACGAGAAGAGGGAGCGACAGCAGAAGAGCGAGTCCGTGCTGAGCGGGCTGCCGTTTGATTCGAAGCGACTTCATCTCGCCTCCAGGGCAAAAGGTGAAGAATCTGCGGGGGGTGTGAGGAGCGGGCTCCGACGGGAAAGTCCCGGCCACCGTGACGTCCCTGACGAGGCTCGTCTCAGACCTGAACAGGCACTGGGATGCCAGGAGGCGAAGGGCCTCGCCCATCAGGTCGCCATCACGCATCGGGGCCGACTCGAGGCTCCGGACCGCGCCGGTACGTCGACCATCAACCTGCTGCGCAAGACCTATCCCTAGGCAGGGGGGCGATCGGTGCGGGCGCGAACACGTCGCGCACCCGCTTTCCGTAATGTAGGCCGGGCGGCTGACCCCGGCAAAGCGGCCCTTGAGGAGGGTCCGGCTGCTCTGTCACTGTGCTCGATGGCCGACAGGGTTCAGGCGCCGGAGAGGGTTGGCGACCCCGATCCTCCGTACCCAGAGACATCCAAGCAGCTGGTCCGCCAAGCGCCCGTCAACCCTCTCGTTCTCTCGACCGGCCGGGCGGGCAGCGAACTCATTCAAGCCCCGGTGTCCAATTGTGCATGCCCGCGACTTGAGGCTTTGCTCCCGCTGTCCTGGTCCTCCAGGGGTCTTGCAGTGGCCTAATGGCGCATGCGGCAAATCGCGCAAGCCCCAGTTAACTCATGCATTTCCTCGCCGTGATCTGTCTCTCCTGACATTGGAACGCAGTCCATGCACAGCTTCTCACTGCCGAAGAATCGTCGCCTGCCCCGCGGGCTCGCCGTCGCGTCGCCGACCACCAGCCTGTTCGCTGGCAGCGTGGCCCACGCCCAGACCAGCCGGGGCGGCGCCTACGTGGGCCTCGACATCGGACTCGCGGGCTCCAGGCCACTCGACTCGTCCGTCTCCGCGGTCACGACCCGACGAAATGCGACCGCTGCACCGAACGACGCCCCAGAATGCACAGACACCACGCCGCGTGCACTCTCCTCGAACGGCTTCTCGCCGGGCTTCGGATTCACGGGCGGATTCACGGGCGGATTCACGGGCGGACTCACGGGCGGTTACTCGTTCGGCGGCCTCCGCATCAAGGGGGAGTATAGGGCTCGGTCCCACGGCGGCGGCGTGTCTTCCATCATCGAGTCAACCGCCAACCAGGCCGTGGTCAGCAAAGCCCTCGAGTGGAGCCCGGTGTCCCCCCCGACGGAGTCAATCCCCGACTACCGCGTGCACCAGATCTTTGCGAACCTGTACTACGACTTCCTCAACGGGTCGCGCGGGACGCCGTTCCTGGGTGCCGGCGTCGGCGTTGCCCACATCAACCTGCGGTACACCCGGCGCCTGGTGCGCAAGACGCTCGCACAGGGGTACCAGGACGTGGAGTCTCCGCTCACCGTCACCGACCGGCTGCGGCCGCCGGCACCGTCAGCCTTCTGGAGCCGGACGCCTCTCAGCCAGCGCTCGACCTGGCTAGCCTCGGCCAGCGGTGATGCGGGAGGCCTCGGGCCGACGGCGCAGCGCCAGCATGCTCCAGGTGCCGAGGGCCGGACCGATGGCGAGGGGCGCAAAGGCCCACTCCCAGCCGAGCGACGCCTCCCAGACCGGCAGGAGGCGGATCGTCGCGACCGAGAGGAGGAAGCCGAGGGCCGTCTGCAGCGTGAGCGCCGTGCCGACGTATTCGGGTTCGGTGAGCTCACTCACGCAGGCGGAGAACTGGGCGGAGTCGGCGATGACGGCGAACCCCCACACGAGAGAGACCCCTACGAGGGGCAATGCGGGACCGCCGAACAATGGTCCGATCGCGAGGCAGCAGGAGCCGCTGATCACCATGCTCCAGCTCGTCACGACCCTTCGGCCGAGACGGTCCGCGAATAAGCCGGCCGCGGTGGAACCCAGCGCTCCGGCGGCGATCGCGCCGAAGCCAGGAATGATGCCAGGGTGGGGTTCGTCGTCGGGCTCGCATCCGCGGCGAAGCTGGCAGCGAGAAAAGCGGGAATCCACGTCCACATGGCGTAGAGCTCCCACATGTGGCCGAAATAGCCGACGTTGGCGAGCATCGTCGCCCGGTCGCCGAAGATGCGGCGTACGGCACGGGGATCGAAGGGCGCCGCCGGTGCCTGGTAGGGACCCGTGCGGAGTCCCACGGCAGCGATGACCGCGGCCACGACGGCCAGGCCCGACGCCAGCAACAGCACGGGTTGCCAGGTCCCGATCCCTCCCAGCGGGCGCGGCAGGTGGGGCATCGCGCTCCCGGCGGAAAGGGAGCCGATGAAGACGCCGATCGCCATCCCGCGCTCGGAGAGAAACCACCCGGCGAGAATCTTCATCCCGGGCGGATAGACGCCTGCGAGGGGACGGCGGAAGCCTATACAGTCACCCACCGAGCTGGGTGGCAGCGGGAAAGATCTCCGGCTCGCCACGACGAGCTCTTTCGGGCCAGTCGGCGCTTCCATCGGTCAACGGCGGGCTGTGCGACCCGTCCGGCGACGACGATCGCCGCCCTGAGGGCCTGTTTCGGTCCTCTGGAACCCGGAAGGACGTCCGCTAGGACCCCCCGCTAGCGACCTAGGACCCCTCGCTCACTCATCGCTTTGGAGTAAAAGACCAACCCCAGCGCAACCAGGAAGATCACCGCGCTGAAGATGAGCCCGAACATCCCGTTCACTTCGAGGGCATTGGAGAGAGCGTAGTTCTGGATGGCTGTTATAAACATCGAGACGAAAGAAACCATGAATACCGTGACGGCTAGGCTCTTCCTCAGCAGAAGAAGGATGGAGCCAAGCACGCCACCGCAAACGGCGATCGCCCAGAACGCGACGACCCAGGACGGAAAGCCGTAGAAGAACTCGAGCTGCTCTGGTGTGAGCTGATCCATGTACGACTCGTTCTGCGTCTGGGTCATGAGATAGTCGAACGCGCCCATGGCATTCCACAGCAGCGTGACGATACCGATGACCCAGAGGTGCTTCGGCGTCTGCACGGCTTCTGCGTACGGGGTTTCAGACATGAGTGCTTTCTCCTCTAGCAGACCGTGGAAGAAGGGGGGTTGCAGGCCGCCGGGTGGGTGAGGGGGATCAGCACGGAGGCCGGGCTGACCTTGTGGCTACGGCGGGTGTTGCGGCCTGAAGAGGCGACAATGGGGCCAAGAAGGCCAAACGGACGGCAAGAGAGGCGAATCATGTGCAGGACGGCGGTGCTGACGTGGCATGCGAGCGCCGCTTGCGCCGTGGCGAGGCCCTGCAGACCGCGCGGGGTGCCAAAGCCGTACCGCTTGCGCATGAGAAGCCCGAGGTTGAAGGCGGCGGCCTGAATCAGGATCCGTTTTCGAATCTCCTCCCGCCCGCGGACGTGGACGCGGCGCAGCCCTCCGGTCAGGAGCAGGTGCGCGAATCCCCGCTCCACCTTCTCGCCCCGCTGGCGCAGCAGCTCCTTCCCCCGGTTGCCCTGGATCCGCCGGCGGTTGTCATAGGTCGGCTTCTGCGCGTCCCGGTTCCGCTTCCACTTCCGGCGGCCGCGGTTGGGCTCGCTCACGTAGCTCCGCAGCCCGCGGTCCTGCACACCCGTCATCGTCTGGTTCGAGTGGTATCCCTTGTCGGCCACCACTTCCCTGGGCTCCACCTCTATCTCCGCCAGTTGCCGCTGCGCCTCGTCCAGCGTGTTCGGCAGCGAGGCGGTGTCTCCCCCCTCCATCGTCTGCACCGTCACGGCCACGACCGCGCCGGTCTCCATGTCGACCGCCTGCTCGAACTTGTGCGCCAGGCCGGTCCTTCCGTCCTTCATCTTCGTGATCCGCGCCTCCGGGTCGTGCGGATGCGCCCACTCCCGGTTCGAGCCCTTCTTCGGACGCTTCCGGTCCAGCTTCGCGAGGTCTTGCCGCGTCGGCGTCTCGATCCCGGACGCCCGCGCCACCTCCTCCAGCCACTCCTCGTAGCCCTTCCCGTCGTCGCGCCGCACGATCGAGCGCATCGCCGCGTTCGCCTCCAGCGTCGTCGAGTCCACGCCCAGCGTCTTGCCGCTCAGAAGACCCGACGCCTGCACCACCTCCAGTACCCGGCTGAACACCGCCGCGTGCGCTTCCACGCTCAGCCGCTTCCTCGTCTTCGACAGGCCCGAATGCTCCGGCGGGTTCCTCTCCAGCCCGTATCCGAGAAACTCACGCAGTGAAATCGAGTCCCCACACCGCCACGCAATCCCCCGCTCCGAGCCGATCCCTTCCAGATACCCCACCACCAGCATCCGAAAATACACCCCGGGCGGTATGCCCGGCCGACCCCGCTTCTCCGCATAGAACTCGCGGCACGTCTCCTCCGCGAACTCGTCGAAACCCTCCTCCTCAAGCAGCCTGTTCAGTGCACGGTAGAAGGGGTTGCCCAGCGCGCGAATCTCGCTCGCCGCCACGAACAACTCCTGTTGCCGCCCCTTGCCCCGCTTGCCTATCGCCATCCCCGCCCTCCATGGCTGAGACCCCGGTTCGCCTGTAATCTAAATCACTTCTTATCGACGCTGCGGGTAGGAGTTTTTCCACGGGCTGCTAGGCCGTAGGGGAAGTCATTCTAGCCGATGTGTTGAGGGCGCGCTGAACGTGGGCACCAAGATGCTCCCTCGCATATCGAGCGTAGGCGAGTCAGTGCGAAGCCCGGGGTAACTCCAGTCAGCAGCCTCCGGCGACGCGACCTCATGGTGGTGCGCATCCCCGACCAAGGGCGAGGCCGGCGGTGTTACATCGCGCGTGTACAGAACGACCGCAACATGCGTCCCGACCGACCGCCGACGCCATCCGCCGCCGGGACCAGGATCCGCGCCCGCCGCCGCCTATTCCCCCTTCGTAGAGTGGACCGCGAAGGCGGCACCCTGCGGGTCCTGGCACTGAGCGACGAAATCTCCTCCGGGCACCTCCATCGGTCCGTGCAGGATGGCGCCGCCGCGCTCGACTACGTTCGCGGTCGTGACGTGCGCATCCGGCACGCGGACGAAGGGGAGCCAGGCCGAAACAGGCATCTGCGGAGGACGGTTGAACATGCCGCCCAGAGGATGTGCGCCGCGGTGGAACATGTGATCCTGGATCCTGCATGAGGGGAGTAGTATAGGGAAGAAAAACACCGTCTAAGGCCTTAGGTTGAGGGTACTTCGTCCAAGAAGATTCCTCGCCACAAAAGGCACCCAGACGGTGCGCAACCATCGTATCTGTTCTCGGCCCCATGTACAAGGTGAGAGCTCCCCGCTACGGATTCGTCACAGCGCCCGGAATCTGACCGATGGAGGCGGGCTGATTCTGGTCCGGTATCTGTGGGACGGCATGGGCCTGGGCTCCTGGATCGACCGTCAGAGCGAAGGGCTTGCCGGCTTCTTCCGTCCCAGCCTGATGGTCGAGGTGTGGGTCGTCCTGCTGCTCTACGGTGGGCGCGTGCTCGACGATTTGCCGCTCCTGGACCGGCGCGGCATTCGACGCCTGTTCGGCTGGACTCGCCTGCCCGATCCCACCACGTTCGGACGCTGGTTGCGCCGCGCAGGTGAGCCGCTCGTGCCCCTCCTCGACGAACTCCTGTGGCACGTCGTGTGCCGGCGCTGGAGACTGGGGGGCGTGCCCCGGGCGCTGACCCTGATCCTCGACTCCACCGTCAGCGTACGCTACGGACTGAAGCAGGCGGGCGCCGAGCGGGGCTACAACCCACACAAGCCCGGCCGGCCGTCGCACCATCCGCTTCTGGCCTTCGTTCAGGAGACGGGAGACTGTATGGGCATCCGTTGGCGCCCGGGCAACGCCCCCACCGCTGCGGGGGCCGAGGCGTGGATCGCCGACTTGGTGGGGCGCCTGCGCTCCGTGGGGGTCGAGACCATCACCGTGCGTCTCGACAAGGGCTTCTTCAGCCGATCCATGGTACGGACCCTCGATGACCTCGATGTCCGTTTCCTGCTCAAGCTCCCTGCCCACCGCTGGCTTGCCGACCACCACCAGCCCTGGCGTCGCTCTCGCAAGGGTGAGCACATCTTCCCCGGTCATGAGCTCTGGACCACCTCCGGCTGTCTGTGGGGCGTCCGTCTTCTCTCGCTCCAGACACGGCGTCCGCTCCAAGGCCCAGACACCCTCACGCTCGACACCTACGAAGTCCCCCTGAGCGCTCACGTGCTCACCAACATCGAAGGCATCCACGCCCTCACCGCCTGGCGCCGCTACAACCACGGTGCGGTCGTCGAACAGAGGATCAAGGAACTCGGCCAGCTCGGAGCAGGGGCCACCGCCATCGATCACCTCGACGGCAATGCACTCCTGTGGGCTCTCGGAGCCATCGCCTACCAGCTCCTGCACACACTCAGGACCACCGCCCTCTCTGGAGCTTGGCGCACAGCTCAACCCAACCGCCTCCGGCTCTGGCTCCTCCGCTTGCCCGCCAAGCTCACCCGCCACAGCCGCAAGCTCTACGTCCAGTTGCTCCGTGACGATCCCGCCAGACCCCATATCCTGCTCGCTCTCAGACGCCTCGCTTCCGGACTCCCGCCTCCTCTCCCAGCCTGACGACTCCCGCCCCCCCCTCCTCTAGGCCCTCTCCCCTCCAGTCGTCCTCCCCGTCTGTCCAACACCGCCCTGCCCACTCAATACCACAGATCCGAGCCGCCTCTTTTCCCTCCGGCAGCCCCCCATATCCCCGCCAACTTCCCCTCCGGTCCCATCCACACCCACAAGTCCCCTATTTCACCTCTCCCTGCAGGATCCGGGGTGATAGATGCCCGCCTCGCCCATGTCCATCTGGCTCGCCACCTGCCAGCCGAACATTTCCGAATAGAACACCCACGCGGCTTCCCAGTCCGTGGTGGCGAGTTCGTGCCAGGAGAATTCGCCGATGTCGGCCGGGCCGTCGTGGCCGGGTGTCACGTCCGATGGCTGGTACGCCGTGAAGACGGCCCCTTGCGGGTCGGCGATGATGGCCATGCTTGCCGGGTCCGCTCGCGCTCAACCAAGCCCGGCGATACGCGGGCGGCGGTGACCCAAGGCCTCTGCCGCCTCCGGCGGCTTGCCCGGTTCGAATGATATGGTCACAGACGGGATCTCCTCGGGATTCGCGGACGGCCGACGCCCTCGACTCCGAGCGCTCGGTTTTACCGCCCCCGATTTATCTGGACAGTAGATTGGCAAGAAGAGTTGGGGTCCAGAGAGAGGGGAGAGGATATGTCCCGGGAGAGCAGGGAGAGGGAAGCGACCGAAGGTCGTGGAGGGGAGGAGCTGCCGGAGCGATGGAGTACGCGGCGGAAGGTGGAGGTGGTGCTGCGGCTGCTTCGGGGAGAAGACTTGGGGGAAGTGAGCCGTGAGCTTCAGGTCTCGCCGGTGGATCTGGAAGAGTGGCGCCGAGTGTTCTTGGAGAGAGGCCAGCAGGGGCTGAAGCGACGGAGGGGTGATCCGGCGGAGCGGGAGCTGATGCGTACGCGGGCGAAGTTGGGTGAGCTGACGATGCGAATGGAGCTGGCGACAGAGCTCCTCGAAAAAAGGGGGCACGGGCAAGAGCTGAGGAAGCTCTTGAGGCGCGGAAGCGAGTGAGTTCGGGGACGGGACGACGCTACCCTCTGACGATGGTCTGCGAGGTGTGGCGGGTGGCACGATCGACGGTCTACACGGTGCGGGCTCGAGGGCTGGGCTCTGAGGTTGGGGAGCCCGGGAAGCGGGGGCCGAAGACGGAGCTGAGCGATGAGGCCTTGGTCGAGAAGATCCGCGAGGTGCTCCGGGAGAGCGACTTCCTGGGTGAGGGTCACAGGAAGGTGAGAGCCCGCCTGAGGCCGAAAGGGATCGGAGTGGGCAAGAACCGCGTGCTGAGGCTGATGCGGGAGAACGGGCTGTTGGCGCCGGTGCGCCGCGGGCACCCGCGAGGAGACCGGAGCCACAGCGGCCGGATCACGACCGATGCGCCCAACGAGCTGTGGGGCACCGATGTGGGGCACCGATGCCACACGGTTCTACACGAAGGCGGACGGCTGGTGCTGGTTCTTCATGGCAGTCGATCACTGTGTCAGCGACGTCGTGGGATGGCATGTGGCCAAGAAGGGAGACCGCTGGGCGGCCCTCGAGCCGGTCCGCCAGGGCGTGCGGACCCATATGGGGGGCTACGCGCCCAGGATCGCGCTCGGACTCGGACTACGCCATGACTGGGGTCCGCAGTACACGGCCCACCAGTTCCAGGCCGAGCTCCGATGGCTCGGGATACGGTCGACCGCGGCCTATGTGGGGGAGCCGGAGTGCAACGGTGTCGCGGAGCGCTTCATCCGCACGCTCAAGGAGGAGTGCCTCTACCTCCACGACTTCGAGAGCCTCGAGGAAGCCAGACACGAGATCGGCCAGTTCATCGAATCCTACAACCACGGATGGCTCTTAGAGCGGCACGCATACCGGACCCCGGCCCAGGCCCGCGAGGAGCTCACCCGCAAGGCGGCATGATTAGGCCGCCCCCTTGTCCAAGAAATCGGAACCGGTTCACGGTTCGTAGCCTCGGCGCGGCGGCTTTATGCGACCGTACGGCGCGAAGAATCCTAGGCGCGCTGTGCGAAGGGGATGTCCTCCGGGCAATGTACCCAGGTAGTGACCCCAGGCCGGCTATTCTCGGGTCTCCCGAGCTGTTGAACGTTGCGGAAGGACGCGAGGTATCTTGACGGACGCCTATGGCTCCCCGATTGGGCGCTCAGCACTCAGCGTCAATCGGAAGACGTGTTCACGCAAATGGTCGGCGTCGCCTTCAGCGCCATACCCAAACCGGACAGTTCTATTTGGTGCTAACAACGGGGCCGCCCGTTGATTTTGCGCCATGCTGCCGGGGACTGTATCGTGCCGCCGCGCTTCCAGGTTGCGCTTTACCAATCAACGAGGCCCGGCCATCCGTTCGCAACTCTTCAGCCGCAATTTGGCGATCCTGGCATTCGCGCAGGCAGTGTCGGTCACCGGCTGGTTCGCTGTCGTTACGGCTGGCGGCATCCTTGGCGGTAGCCTGGCGGCAAACCCGGCCCTGGCGACCTTGCCGGTGTCACTGCTCATCGTGGGCACGGCCGTTTCCACGATCATCGCTTCGTGGACCATGGCGCGCGTGGGCCGCGCCCGCGGCTTTGCGATTGGCGCCACGGTGGGCGCCTTCGGAGCAGCCTGTGCTTTCGTTGCAACCCTGACTCACAGCTTCGCGCTGCTTTGTGGCGCCTCGATCACGATCGGCTGCGGGGCCGCGTTTTCTAAGCAATACCGCTTTGCCGCCGCTGAATGTGTCGGTGCGGCGGCCGCACCAATAGCGATCTCAATCGTGCTCTTGGGCTCCATCATTGGCGCTTTCCTCGGCCCGGGACTGATCGCGTCGGGTGAGGCTTGGGTCGCAGGCGCACCGTTCGGTGGCTCATTCGCTGCTATTGCGGGGTGCTATCTGTTTGGCGCTGCCGCCCTCCTTGCCTTGCGGCCGATGACCCCTTCGGCCGAGGAAGAAACAACCGGGGGCGCTCGTCCTCTGCGCGTCATAGCTCGCGGCCGCTTCTTTATCGCGGCCGTCACGGGGGCCGCGATCGGGGGGGGCGTCATGTCTCTCGTGATGACGGCCGCACCGCTGGCCATGCATGTTGGCGACGGGTATTCCCTGGCGGCAATGGCGGCGGTCATCCAGGCCCATGTGCTGGCCATGTACCTTCCTTCATTGATCAGTGGTGTTCTCATCGGACGCTTCAGCGCCGGGCGGGTGATGATTGGGGGAGCGGCGCTGCTTGGCGCCACCCTGGTTGCGGGCCTGGCGGGCCGCCACATGCTGCACTACGGCCTGGCCATGGTGGCGCTCGGCGTCGGCTGGAATTTCCTCTATATTGGAGGAACGACGCTACTGGCCCGAGCCTATCGTCCAGCCGAACGCTTCCGTGTCCAGGCGCTGAACGATTTCAGTATTACGGGTATCTCGGCCTTTGCCTCCTTGAGTGCGGGGGCAGTCATGCAGCTGCTTGGCTGGAACGGGGTGCTCTACGCCTCGATTCCCGCCATCCTCGTTGGGGCTATGGTCATTCTCTGGACGGGATCGGGACATGGCCATGAAGAATCCACCTCATCCAGGTCTTTCGGTTCGCCAGATTTGTCTTGAGCCCTTGGGACTCAGCGTTGTGCTAGTCCGGGCTATCCGTGCTGTCGGAAGCGAGTGGGTGACGCAGCCTTTCCAACAGTCCCTCGACCGAGTTGATCGCCGGGTCCAAGGTGGCGGAGGGTCGTCAAGGTCGGAACCCTTCCTGCATTTCAGTCGCATGTCTGGGCCGCTTTCGCCTTTGGGCCAGCCGTAGGATCGATTTGCCAACGCTCCAGAGCGAAGTCGATGATCGTGGCGCCGCGCTCTTGAATGGACGATTCGTTCCATTGCTCGCACCTCGCCAGGTTCTTCTGGACGCGCAGACTCGAATTGCGGTAACAGATCTTCTTGTCGCCAGGTTCGCTGTCCCCCCGACCGTCTCGCTTCTCCTCGAAAGGACGGTTGCCCATGCTCAGGTTCCATTCCTTCGATGCGATGGTCAGGTTGCCCAGGCGATGGACGGTCTCCTGGTGAGCGGCCATCTCTTCCTCACCCAGGCCCCCCGCCGGGTGCTGCGGCAGGATATGCTCCGTCTCGTACTCGGATGAGAGGATCTCCGAGAGGTCCACCGGCAACGGCTCGCCCGCGTCGGTCCGGAGCTTGTGCTCGTACTGTGCGAGCAGGTACTTGATTGTCCTAGTACCGAGACTCCCGTAGCAGTGCGTTCCAGACAAATCTCGGCGGAACGTATCGTCGCTGACGTAGTGCAGATTCAGTTCCCTCAACCTCTGCAGGAAGTCGCCGACGGTGAAACTGTCCCGGTGGACCTGATACGCCAGGGAGTGCAACCAGGGCAGGCCAGTATGACTGCGGTATCTGACGACGCGGTAGGCCCGGAATACGAAGGCCTCGAACAGACGGAGGATGTCCTTGCGCTGCGAGTCCTCCCCGAACTTCTGCCAGGCGGCGATCAGGAGCGGATACAGGTTGCCCACGCGCTCGACCAGGAAAAGCCTGTCGATTGTACTCCCGAGCGCACTCCCATCCCGCCTGCGCCTCGCGATGTCCCGCATCGTGTCGAACGCCTGCCGGAGGTTGCCGGCATAGCTGCGAATGAAGCGTTCACAGTCTTCCGGATCCTCCCGGCTCTTCCCCATGAGAAGATCCTTGAGCACCCGCATGTGCTTGTGCGAGTCCTTCGAGCCGATGAAGAAGATGTGGTGATAGCGCTGAATCTCGCCGGCATCGCGAAGTCCGAGCCCTTCCTCGATGTCCTTGAAGCACTCGTAGATTTCCGAGAAGTGGTCGTTCAGCTCGGAGAGCAGCGTGTCCAGGGTGGTGGGGTCGTCAACGACGAGGTACGAGGCGTACATCTGTTGGTCGATATGCGCAGAGCGTCGGTACAGTAACGGCGCTTCGCCGAGGCCTGGCGGGCAGGGTCCGCGGTGTGCTCGAGGCCGTGCTTGCCATCGACCCGGACTTCGCCGAGGCGCATATGGCCTTCGGGGGCTGGAACGCCGACATCGCCAGTGCCGGGCGCGTTGCCCGATGGATGTACGGGGGAAACCGGGAGCTCGCCGTCGTCCATTACGAGCGGGCTCTGGAACTCGCGCCGGACTCGAAGGTCGTGCTGTTGGAATATGGGCGCAGGCTGTCCGAGCTCGATCGCGAGGGTGGCCGGGAGCGGGCCAGGGAGTTGCTGTCGAAGGCGGCCGAACTACCGGCGTTAGATGCCTACGAGGAGTTCGTCCAGATACAGGCAGACCTCTACGCGCCTTTGCCCTTGACGTGACCTGAGGTGGTCCCGGTTTTTTGGACAGGTCGTTAAGGTGGATTCCAGTATCGAACGGGAGGCACCGAGATGGCCAGGAAGAGACGGAGGTTCACGCCGGAGTTCAAGGCGCGGGTGGCGCTGGAGGCGCTGCGGGAACGCGACAGCGTACGGGCGATCGCGGCGCGCCACGAGCTTCATGCGAACCAGGTGAGCGCGTGGAAGCGGCAGCTGCTCGATTCGGTTCCGGAGGTGTTCGCCAAGGGCGCGGGCAGGAAGCTCGCCCGGGAGCACGAGGCGAAGGTTCACGAACTGCATGCCAAGATCGGAGAGCTCACCGTCGAGCGGGATTTTTTTCGGCGCGGGTTGAAGCGCTGAGCCGTGCGGACCGGATGCGGATGATCGAGCCGGGCGGACCGCTCAGCCTGTCGAGCGCAGTGCGCGCTGGCGGGCGTGAGCCGCCACCGGATCCGGCGGCTCATGCGCCTGATGGGGATGGAGGCGACCTACCGGCGGCCGCGCACGAGCGTACCGGGCACCGAGCACCGGGTCTTCCCCTACCTGCTGCGCGGGCTCACGATCTGTCGGGCGGACCACGTGTGGTGCGCGGACATCACCTATGTTCCTGTGACACAAGGCTTTTTTCTACCTTGTGGCTGTGATGGACTGGGCGACCCGGCACGTGCTCGCGTGGCACCTGTCGAACACGATGGACGCCTCGTTCTGCGTCGAAGCTCTGGACGACGCGCTGGGCTGGAGGGCTCCGGAGATCCTCAACACGGATCAGGGCGCCCAGGCCAGGTTCACCAGCGGGGCATTCGCGGACCGGGTGCTGGGTGCGGGCGTGAACTTCTCGATGGACGGCCGGGGCCGGTTCCTCGACAACATCGCATCACCCTCGAGGGGGCGCTTCCCTGAGACGGCTCTACGACTCGACCAAGTCCCACTCGACCCCCTAACTTCAACCCTCGAACCCACGACCCAAGCGCCGCTATGACCTCCGCTCCCCCCCCGGGGGGCGCGTCCACATAGGAATCGGTGGACGGCATGTCGGCGTGCATGGTCCGCGTCGCCGGACTACGGACGCAGCTGGTTGACTCAGATGCCAACCAAGAAGGGGGTTTCGAGCGCCTAGGAGCCGTGGGCGCTCGGAGCAGACGACTGAGAGCCTTGCGAATGCTCTCCCCAACGGATGGTGGGCGCTAAGGAGGGACGTGGAGGTGGCAGACTCGATTTCTGAGTTCGAGAAGCATTGGACTCGATTCACACAGAGCTTTGGCCCCATCCAAGACCGTATGCGTGGTGAGATCTCCCAATCCGGCGAATCCGCTCAGGCAGCCCACAACGCCCGGAGAGATGAGGGTGGCCCCAACGACGACCAGGACGCAGCAGAAAACTACGTCAACGCCCGGAGAACCGCGGGCCAGAGGGTCCTCCTCGGACCTCTTGAAGAATGGGAGCGGCGTCAGCCCCTTCGGCGAGTCCTACTCGCGTTCGACGACTACCATCGAGCGCTGGACGACCAAGTGCGCAGGGCTCCGGAACGAATCCAGGTCCGAGGTGAAGAGCTGGCGGCTGTCCTCCGTCCCCTCACGGGGAACGTTCTCTTCCTCCGGACTTGGGGCCGTGGTACGACGCCCCGTGCGATCCCGTTTCGGAATCTGATCCATCGCGGACTCTCCTCCGCAGATGGCCGCCAGCTTCTGCTCCAGCGGCGCTTCGTCTCTGCACTCGCCAGAAGCCTTGACGCACTCGTGGGTCGATGGAGGCGAATGCAGCAAGCCGTCGACACTCGGGTGAGCGAGCGCAGCGGTGAACGGAGCGACCGATGGGCCTCTTATGAGATTTCGATCGACCACTACTACATCACGGTGCAAGCGCAGGCTGCGTTGGCGGAGTGGGACCGTCTTGCCGAGGCGCTTCCCCATGCTGTCGCGCGCACGTTCACCGCTGGCATTTTCTGGCCGAAGAGCGTGTCTCCCCCAGCCGAACGAGATGCTCTGAGGAGGCAAGTGGAGCATTGGACGGCCAACCTGGACTCGATCGATGGCGAGCTTCGCTTCGAGAGAAAGCTGTTCGACGTTGAGCAAGAACTGCTGAGGCGTTGCATGGAGGGATGCGACAGCATTGAGGATGAACGGCGCCTCCTCTTGGACCGTATAGATACCATGGCTGGCCGCCTCTCCCACCAATTGGCGGAAGGAAGCGCGGCGCAAACACCTCCTGTGGAAGTCCCTGGCGTCGCTCCCGCGAGCAGCCGGGGCAACGAAATCCGTTCACATTTTCATGCCGCGATCGACTCCCTCCCGGACGAGCTACGTCTTATGAAGCGGGTCGATCCGTCTAAGGATCACACACTCGTGTGGAGGGGGTTGAGACCGGCGGAACTGGCGAGGAAGACCTTCGATGAGGTTGCCGAGCCGAAGCTGGACTCCCTTCTCGCCAGAGTTCAGACCGAGCATCTCGCCCTCGTGCGCAAGATCGACCAGGCGCTACAGATCGTCGAGTACGGAACGACAGCTCAGGAAGGATCTCCCGAGGCGGAAGACGCCGCCGTGGCCCGCGAGGCGATCGAGAACGCCCTTGGGCTCCTCGAGGCGGAGAAGGAATCCGTAGCACCTGATTCGGAGCGTGAGAGGCATCTGGTCCTGGGTACTCTAGCGGGATTCTTCGTTGAGTTCCGCCTTGTCCTTCAACGCACCCGACTGGGAGCCCTGGCCCGGATCAGAGCTCTCGGGCTGCGCCGCGTAGCCACCTCTGGGAGCCGGCGCGCCGTCCGTTCTCTACTGCTTGCGGCGAAATTCATGGGGCGGGGAGCGGTCCGGCTCTACCATCGATTCTTGATCGCGATTCATTGGATGCCACCGCAGGAGCCCGACGCCATCGAGATCGTGCGGCGTCCCTACCTGTCTCGAGCGTTGATCGTGGACCTCACCGATCGGGAGATCCCATCGATTTATCGGCGGCTCTTTCGGTTTGAGGCGGTCGAAGATTCTCGGTTCCTCATCGGCCGGAATGAAGAGCTCGCCGCCATTTCGGAAGCGCGTGCGCTTTGGGAAACGGGAAGGCCGGTCGCATTGCTCGTTGTGGGAACCCGCGGAAGTGGCAAGACGAGTCTCATCAACTGCGCCCTTTCCCGCTCGTTCCCTGGTGTGGAAATCTCTCGGGGGGAGCTCAGCGAGCGAGTCGTGAACTCTGGAGATCTCCGGCAGTCGCTTGTGGAAGCTCTCGGGCTATCTGATCCCGACGGCATCGAAACCGAGCTTGGCGCCGATCGAAGGGTCGTCGTGCTCGACGAGATCGAACGGACCTTTCTTCGAGAGATCGGGGGGTTCGGCGCCATCCGTGAGCTCCAGCGGCTGATCGCAACCACGTGCCGCACGACGCTCTGGGTCGTCGCCTGCAATCAGCGTGCATCTAACCTCTTGGATCGAGTAGTGAACCTCGGAGACGGGTTCTCGCACCGGATCGACACAGCGAGTGTTTCCGGAGAGTCCCTGCGTGAAGCCATTATGGTCCGGCATGATCTTTCTGGGCTGGGCCTTCAATTCCTGCCACCGCCTCGGTCCCCGGTGTCCGCTCTTCTGCACCGCGCCGGAGTACGGAGGGACACGGACTCCGAGCGAATCTTCTTTCAGCGATTGGAGGATGAATCGTCAGGGGTGTTCCGCGCGGCTTTCGAGACTTGGCTGAGTCAGATTGAGTGGGTCCACTCCAACTTGCTTCGCGTGAATCCACTCGGCGCCCCCGAAATCGAGCCGATGGTGGCCGAGCTGGGCCAGGAGGATCTCTTCACTCTTCTCGCAGTGATGCAACATGGGAGCCTGACGGCCGACGAACACGCACGAGTCTTTCAGCAGTCTCCGGCCGCAAGCGGAGCAGATATGGATGAACTGATCGCTCGGGAGCTGATCGAACCCGATCCCCTCTGCCCGGGGTTCCGCATCCGCCCGTCGGCCATGCGACTCACGCGCGAGGCTCTTCACCGCCGGAATCTAGGCTGAGGAAAGAACGATGTTCTCGCTCATGACATTGCAGGGGGTTGCCCAAGCTCCCGAAAACCCGATCGACGTGTTAACCAGCGTTCGGCCGGGAACGGTCCTTTGGGCCCTCGTCATCATTTTGGTGACGTGGCTGCTCGTCAAAGGGATCGCTCGACTCCTGGACGTCCTCGCACGGAGGGCGCCCCGTGCCAGGTTCTTCTTCAAGCTCCTGGACCCCACAATACGATTCGCCGCTTGGTGCCTCGCCGTGTTCGTCATCTTGGCGATCTTCACCCCCTCCAGGGACACGCTCATCGCGGTCCTTGCCTCGGTGGGAATTGCCCTCGGCCTCGGCGCCCAGGATCTCGTCAAGAACGTCATCGGCGGACTCATCATCCTGGTCGATCGCCCCTATCAGCTTGGAGACCGCGTGAGGATCGGTGACGCCTACGGGGAAGTGGACCATATCGGACTCCGGAGCACCAAGCTGACCACGCCTGACGATACGCGGGTCACGATCCCGAATAGTGAGGTTCTCGTCGGGAAGGCATGGAATTCGAACTCAGGCGTCCCCGAGTCTCAGGTAGTCACAGACCTGTTCCTCCCTGCCGACACGGACCCAATCGTGGCCAAAGAGATCGCCTACGAGGCAGTCTACACGTCGCCCTTTCTCCTGCTGACAAAGCCCGTGACGGTGCTGATCCAGGACCAATTCCAAGAGTTCCCCTACCTTCTCGTCCGCGTAAAGGCCTACGTCTACGACCACGGCTTCGAGCCTCGATTTCAGAGTGACATCACCATTCGCTCCAAGACCGAGTTTCTCCGTCGGAGGCTCATCGGCTCTGGGTGGGCACGCTCTCACGAGATCACGCCGAACTCTTCCTGAGACGCTCTCGCGGCATGGGAACGACGGGCGGTGGCCCCCAGGGGATCGTCGAAGCCGATGAGACCCACATCGGTCGGAAGCTGCGCTAGGGGAATCTCAGGGACGATGCAGGGGGGCCGTCGCATGGCGAACATCACGCTGCACTACAACCCGGACTGCGCGACGTGCGCGCGCCTGGCGCAGCGCACGTCGCGCTTGGACTGGCTCGGCAGAGTCGGGCTGTCGACGGCCAGCTCTCCGCTGGGCGACCCTCCCAAGGGGCGCATCGTCGTGGTCGACACGCGTGACAACCAGGTATTCACTGGGATCTACGCCACGCGTAAGGTCTGCCTCCAGGTGCCGCTGTTCTTTGTCTACGGACTGCTCCTGTCCTTGCCCCCCGTGCGATGGCTGGCGGGAAGGGACAACCCGGGCTGCAACGGGGACGCCTGCGAGATCTGACGGCTGCCGATCCCTCACGACGCTGATCCGACTGCAGCAGCCACGCTCCGGGGATCGCCGCCGGCACGTCGCCGCCGGTGCGCACCAGCAGCCGCTGCCGCGACTTCGTTGAGCATCCTGATATCCGGCGCTGCTTCCGCGTGTGTCTGAGCGGCTCGGATCCGCTCCCGGGCCTCGGCGGTCACTCTCGGTGCGCCTCCCCCAGACCTCTCTCGTGGACGCATCGCCACAGTGGCATGCGCTCCGAAGTTGCACCGGCTGCCGGCTTGCGGTGGAGCGCTGGGTTCCCGTTTCGGACCCCCCTGAGCATCCAATCCTAGAACGGATTGAAATCCCAACGCAGTCGGGTGAGCACCACGCGGCCGATCGCTGGGGCTCCCGCCACGCTCTGGTACTCGTTGTTGAATACGTTCGAGGCGTCGACTTGGAACCAGAGGTCATCGTTTCCCGGAATGCGGGCCCCGACATTGGCATCCAGCGTCGTGACCCCGTCCAAGTCGCCCGCCCACGGCCCGGAATCGAACGGTTCCGGTAGGTGAGCGACGCCGTACCCCGTACGGTCGGCGAGTTCAGCGACACCTCCCGGACGAGCTCTCCAGCGGTCTCGAAGGTGTTCTTGTTGATGACCGACAAGGACGCGGCCATCTCAAGCTGGTCGCTGAGCAGGAAACCAGCGCCCAGCTCCCCTCCCACAACGTCAAACCCTCCGACGTCCTGGTACCCGAGCGCGAGCGGCGATGTGGTACCGCCGGTGCTCGTCGGCACGACGGACCCCAGCGGGATCTGCCCGGCCCGGCTGGCCAGCGTTTCGGCCGTGGCGAGTGCGGCCGCCTCGTTGGGGAAGGCGACTCCGATCATCTTCCGGAACACGTTCTCCAGGTATGCCTTCACCTCGGGGCCGTTCAGGAAAAGGTTCGGTGAAATCAGCCGTAGGGATGAAATGTAGCTGTCGTAGCGAGTGCACCACGCGTTGGCGCTGAACGACACCCGGTCCCCGAACAATCCCTTGTAGCCAATCTCCAGGGTATTGCTGATGGTAGGCCCCAGCGCCTCGATGTCCTGGAGGGCGGCCAGATCGACGGCTTGGCAGAACGGGGGCGCCACGCAGCCCGGCGGCGGGACACCGCCCCCCGCTGTTCCCGTGTCGAGCAGCAGGGCCACGACCCCTACCTGATCCGGCGAGGGGGCTGGGAGCCGGCCCGCCAGGGCGCCGAGCTGGGGATCAGCGGCGCTGAGCAGGGCCATCGCTTCGGCCCAGAGCTGGGCTGTCGTCGTGGGCAGGAACGCCCGAGCGCTCCCATGCTGATTCTACGGGATGTCGATCACCGATTCTACGGCATGTCGATCACCCACTCCACGGCATGTCGATCACCCACTCCACGGGATGTCGATCACCCACTCCACGGGATGTCGATTGCCAAGCTCCACCTCGATGCCACCGTCGAAGACCTCAACTTCAAGGCCCCCCGCGGCCAGATGTAGCTGTCGACCGCATCCGAGGGCACCCGAATTCGAACGACCTCGCCTTCGGAACCGAAGAAACAGTAAAGATCCGATCTCTCACCATCATTGACCTCAAGATCCGAAAAAATCAGCTCCTCAACTACTTTCTGATCCGATAGCAATCTCGGAGTAATCGAGCCCATCCGTTCCTCATTGGAGGAGCAATTTCACCGAATCGGCGGCGACCGGACCGAAATATGAATTCGCATCCGGCCGTTCAGCAAAGGTCTGCAGATCGTCAACCGAAACGGCTAAGTGCAAATTCTGACCCGAGCCACGACATCCTGACAGGTCCGGTAGGCACACGCCTAAGGATGGAGTCCACCTCTGATTGCTTGCCGCGGAATGTCTGAGTATAGCCGGCCATGCTGAACGATGTGCGAGTCAGAAATTCCGGTTTAAGATGCTCAGGATCTGGCTTCTACTGAACGGCGACTTCAGCATGACCGGTCCTGACTCGGAGTAGTTTATCCTCGGTTATGTAATGGGGTCGGGTCAATAAGTGTGTCAACGTCTCAGGCGGCAGCCTTCCGCTGTTGGGTTGAGACGGGCTTTCCGTCTTCGAACTTCCTTCCTTCACATACGTCGCTGAGCAGGTGGGGAGCGTCGAGTCTGCGGAAGCGCTTCTCCCCCACCCTCAGGAGCTTCCAGATCAGCGCCGTAGCGCTCTCGACCCGCTTGAACCGCTTCGCTGCGCTCGTCCTGAGGCGTACCGGGGCGAACGGGCTCTCCACGACGTTTGAGACGGCAAGCCAAGGCGGCTGGCGATGAGCTCAGGCACGATCACGCTCCGGCGTCCTCGGGTTCGGGGCGTCGAGGAGCGATTCGGGGAGCCGGGTGCTGCCGTTGTTCACGAGGCGGACGAAGGAGGTGGGGGGGGGCTCTGCTGCCGGAGCTGTATCTGCACGGGCTGGCTGAGGGAGACTTCGAGCATGGCGATGCGGGGACTGCTGGGCGAGGCGGCACCGTTATCGAAGTCATCGATCCGGCGGCTGCGGGCGGGGTGGGCAGGGGAGTTCGAGGCCTGATCGAAGCGCTCGCTGGCCGATCGAGAGGTCGTCCACGTGTGGGCGGACGGGATCTATGTGAAGGCTGGGCTGGAGCGGGACAAGGCCGCGCTGCGTGCTGGGCGCGATGCGAGACGGAACGAAAGAGGTGTTGGCCCTGAGATCGGGCTACCGAGAGTCGGTCGAGTCCTGGTCTGAGGTGTTACGGGAGCTGAAGGCACGCGGCATCGAGGCACCGAAGCTTCTGATGGCGGACGGCAACGCGGCGATCTGGGGGGCGGTGAGGCAGGTATGGCCTGAGGCGGGTGAGCAGCGGTGCTGGAACCACAAGATGAGGAACGTCCTGGACCGGCTGCCGAAGCGAGAGCAGCCGGAGGGCAAGGACCTTCTCAGGGTTGTGGTCTACGCACCGACGCGGGCCGAGGCCGTGAAGGCTCGTCAGGCGTTCGAGAAGCGCTACAGGCCGTGGTATCCGAAAGCGGTGGACGTGCTCGAGGACGACTGGGAGCGGATGGTCACCTTCTACGACTTCCCCGAGGACCACTGGAAGCACGTTGCGGTAGCCCTCCGGCTCGCCTACCACCTTCCTGCGCTCCGACTTCTCCCGGCCTAACAACTCCGTGACTTCCTCCTCCATGATCTGTTGGATGAACTCCTGTGCCTTCTCCCGTACCATCCCCTCCAGCACCTCCCACATCGGCCTGCTGGACGCACCCTCGGGTCCCGCGAGATCCTCTCTCATGAGGCGACGTTCCTTTCCCCGGGCTGTCACCCGGGTTCGCTGGTTAACTCTCAGCGGAAAGGTACGTCGCCTCTCTTTTTACACACCCTTTGATCCTACCTCTATGTAATCTAGGCCTCGGTATCAGAAACCGCGCTCCGATCAAGAAGGCCACGTATGGCTGGAATTGCCGGTGTTGCGGCCCGGCCCTGCGCCCGATAGAGTAGGCTACGGGTACACTATGCTTCGTAACTTAGCGGGCTCCGACACCACGAAGGAAGGACCATATGCTGGACGCATTCAAACGGGTTAGCGGGGGCGCCAAGGCACAGCGCCAAGTCAAGGATCTCCACAAGCTGATCGAGACGGCGCGGGAGGAGCGGGGAGCGCTCAGTACCATGCTCACCAAGGTCAAGACGCGCAGCTCGAAGCTGGGCCAAGTTCGCAAGTCGCTCGAGGCGGTCGACCAGAAGGCGAGTTCGATCGGCGAGCGGCTCGGGGAGATGCTGTCGCGCATCGACGGTCTCGAGGCCCGGACCAAGGTGTTCGACGAGGCGGAACAACGCGTCGAGGCGATGCTGCAGACGACCGGGGCGGCGCAGGAGGCTGCCGAGAAGCTGATGGCGCCCGACGGCGACCTCCAGAAGCACCGCCAGCAGGTGCAGCAACTCTCCTCACAGACGCTGGAGACGCGGGCGAGCGTCGAGGCGCTGGTGCGTGAACAGGCCGTGCTCGAAGATCTGCGCGAACAGATTGCCCAGTCGAAGGCCTCGACGCGCCAAGCGATTGAGGAGTCCGGTGGGCTTCGTGGCGAGATCGAGCAGGTGCGTGGCACTGCGAGACAGCTCGGCCAGGACTACGCGAAGCTGCAGGACACGACCCGCTCGGCGCGCGAGGACGCCTCCGCGGTGACGGCCGCGGTGAAGGACATCGAAAATCGGCTCGGCCCGCTGATGCAACTCCAGGATCGGAGCAAGACGACCGAGGGCAAGCTCAACTCGCTCAACGCGCTGGCCGAGCATGTCGGGCGGAAGGCCAAAGCGCTGGAGAGCCAGAAACACACTATTGACCGGGCCACGGTGGAGGCGAACCGGCTCAACGAGATGGTCTGGGCGATGGACGTGCAAATCGGCAAGCTGAACGAAGGGCTCAAGGAAGCAGCTCGCGGCGAGGAGGCGCTGACGCGCGTCGAGAAGCTCGTCGAGGACGCGACCGCCCGGGCGGAGGGCGCCGCCAAGGTGCGGGACGAGATGGCCCGTGAGGCCGAGCGATTCGAGAAGGACTGGCGGCCGCTGGTGGATCAGATGCGCGCCGCGCTCGATCGGGTCGGGAAGGAGGAGAAGAGCCTCGAGGTCTATCAGCAGCGGGTGGGTGTACTGCAGTCGTCGGTGGGCGAGGCCGAGAGCCGTCTCGAAGCGCTGAGCGCCCGCGAGCAGCACCTGGCGCGGCTCGGCCAGCGCGTGGATGACCTGAGCAAGGAGTTCGAGGGATTGCTGGCCCGAGCGGGCGAGCTCTCCAACAAGCAGGTGGATCTGGAGTCGCTCGGCGAGCGGCTGACGGAGGTCGATAAGCTGTCGAAGCAGACGACGACGCAGTTCGAGGGCTTGAAGGAGACGCGGAACGATCTCAAGCGCCTGCAGGTCGACATCCAGGACTTCCACAAGTCGCACGCCGAGACCGTACGTCTGCGTGACCAGTTGGGGGCGGACCGATCGGCGCTCGAAGGCTTCATCGGTCGGATGAGTGAGTTTAAGGCGCGGACGCCCGAGATCGAGGCGCGCCTCGACACCGTGCTGGGCAAGCTGGCGCAGGCCGAGGAGGGCACCAGGCAGGCGGTCAAGCTGGGCGAGGTGGTGAGCGAGCTAGACGCCCAGACAACCCGTGTGGGCGCGCGCGTGCAGTTCCTCGACAAGCTCGACGGGCGGGTCGATTCGCTGCACACGCTAACAGTCGACATCGACGGTAAGCTCGCGGAGCAGCTCGCACGCCGCACCGAGCTCGAAACCCTGCAGGTCCAGTGCGACGCCGTCGTGGCCCAGATGCTGGATGCGCACCAGAAGGTCGAGGCCGTGGCGGCGCTGCAAGCGAAGGTGCTGCCGATGGAAAACCGCATAGCCATCCTGCAGGATCGCCTGGGGAAGGCGCAGGCGCAGGTGACGGCCGTCCAGCAGGACAGTGTGGCGCTCGACGCGCAGGAGGCGCGGCTCGACGCGCTGGTCGAGTCGAGCCGGGGCCTGACCACCGAGACCGAGGAGCGCCTCAAGCAGATCCAGTCGCTCAACGAGCAGCTGGCGCGCGCGGGGACAGCGAGAGACGAGCTGGTGGGCGAGCTGGCGCGCGTACAGGCCAGCCAGCGCAACGCGGTGTCGCAGACCAAAGCCGCAGAGGACCAGCTCAAACGCGCTGAGACGATGTACGCGTCGCTGGAGCAGCGCCGGTCGCAGCTGGCGTTTGCCGAGAAGCGCGTCGGGTCAGTCGAGGCGCGGCTGGAAGACCTCGCCGCCCAGCGGCAGGCCGTCGAGCAGAAGATCAAGGCCCTGGCGGACCGCGAAACGATCGTCGCCGCGGTAAGGTCCCAGGTGGAGGAGGTGCACGAGGTGAGCGCCCGAAGCAAGGCCGACTTGGAATACGTCGCCGAGCATCGCCACGACGTGGCTGCGGTGCGCAAGCGGATGCAGAGCCTCCTGTCGATGGCCAGCGACACTGAGCAGAAGATCGCGTCGATCGAGGGGCGGAACGCCGTCGTCACCGACGTGCAGGCCAAGGCGAACCAGATCGCCCACCTCCTCGAAGACGTGCGTGTGAATCTCGAGATGGTCAGCGAACAGAAGGTGGTCATCGACGACGTGGGCGAACGGATCGCTCGTCTCGAGTTCGTGATGCGGGAAGCGCAGGGGACGTTGCAGACGCTGCAGTACGAGCGCGAGCTCGCGGAACGCATCGAGAAGAACATCCAGCAGCTGCGCGGACCAACGGCCAGCGGCGAAAAGAGCCCCGCGAAGTCCGCCTAGCGCCGGGGGAGAGGGGAGCTAGCTGCGGCCGGGATTAGCAAGGTGAGGCCATCACGCGTGACCTGGCTACGAACCGACACCCATGGGGTGCTTCGCTTCACCCGAAACGTTCTTCCCATCGGCGATCTGAACGTGCAGCTCCGGGAAACCCTATTTCACTTCTGTCGACAGAACGGGGGGCGGTAGCCACAAAATCCTTGTCGATCTTTCGATGTTGAGGCATCTGAGAGCTGGCGAGGACGAATACGATCACGGGGTTTATGACGCGCGTATCGTTGGCACCCGAGAGTGAGTCGGATGTGTCGGCAACGCACGTACTGCAAGTGGGCATCGCTTGCACGATACGGATCCCTCTTAACGTCAATCCTTCGCAACGTGACCGCCCCCCTTGTCTGCCCAAGGGCGCAACAATCCCGGCATGCCCGGGTTAGCCGCTCCTCGGGTCCAGCCGCAGCCGCTTCGTCCCATACGCCACCAGAAACCCGCGAAATCCGGGTGGCCGGCGAGCAGGGCCGCTGTACGGCACCTAGCCGTCGTTGGGAACCGGATGCCGGGTGTCGCGCGGATGGTCCGAACCGGGGAAGAGGAACCAGGGAGACTGACATGACCCTTGTCCACCTTGTCCGATTCGCGGGGGTCGGGGGCCTCGTGCTCCTGGCGGCCGACGCCAACGCACAGGCGATCGATGACGCGAGGGCCGCCTTCGAGGAAGGCCGTTTTCTCGAGGCGGCGGATCTTGCGGAAGCCCTCGGGACCTCCGGAGGCTACGCCTTGGCGGCGCAATCGCTCGCGGTGTACGGCCACTATGTGGCGACCGATGATGACCGGAGCGAGCTCTTGGAACGCGCGATGCAACTCGGGGAGGAGGCGGTGCGCGCCGATTCGGCCAATCCCGAAGCGTATTACCAATCCGCGCACGCTGTTGGCCGATATGCGCAGAGCGTCGGTACAGCAACGGCGCTTCGCCGAGGCTTGGCGGGCAGGGTCCGCGGTCTGCTCGAGGCCACGCTTGCCATCTACCCCGCCTCCACCGGGGCGCATATGGCCTTCGGGGGCTGGAACGCCGACATCGCCAGTGCCGGGCGCGTCGCCCGATGGATGTACGGGGGAAACCGGGAGCTCGCCGTCCTCTATTACGAGCGGGCTCTGGAACTCGCGCCGGACTCGAAAGTCGTTCTGTTGGAATATGGACGCAGGCTGCCTGAGCTCGATCGCGAGGGTGGCCGGGAGCGGGCCAGGGAGTTGCTATCGAAGGCGGCCGAGCTACCGGCGTCGGATGCCTACGAGGAGTTCGTCCAGCAGGAGGTACTGGAAGCCTTGGCGGAGCTGGAGGGCGGCGGATAGCTCTCCGAGCAGCAGATACGGGCAGGCCTCTACGCGCCTTTGCCTCTTCGTGACCCGCGACCGCGCCAGCCACCCCTCCAGATCAGGCGCCGCGCGGCAATCGGCCATTCCTCAACAGCGCCCATCGCATCCCACTCGGGGGAGAACGAAGGTACGCCAGCAACGCGGCATCGAGACGGCCGGGAAACTCTGGCGGGAAGACCGGTAGCGCAAACGGGAAGAGGATTGAGACCATGCCATTGGCACGTGACTGCAAGGAGACGATCCAAGCGCGGATCGAGCGCGACCTCGGCTTTCGCGAGGCGCTTCTCGAAGAAGGGGGGGGCCTGCTTGTCCTGGCGATGTGGAACCGGCAAGTCGGTGCTGTGCGACTACGTCAACGCCACCATCGGGTTTAGGGCACTCGGCAAATTGACCGACAAGTCGCCGAAGAGCCTGATGCGCATGCTCGGTCCACACGGCAACCCCCAGGCCCGCGACCTGCTCGAGATCATCGGCTGCCTTCAGGAACGCGAGGGCCTGCACCTGAAGGTGCAGGCCGGTCCGGTGGGGGGTACGATGGCTCCGAGACCTACCACGCGCACTCGCGGGGGCACTGTCTCCGGATTGCTCCTGTCCTTGCCCCCCGTTCGAGGGCTGGCGGGAATGGACAACCCGGGTTGCAACGGGGACGCCTGCGAGATCTGAAGGCCGCCGACCCTCGCGACGTGGTCCGGCTTCAGCAGCCGCACGCCACCTGGGTGCCAGGCTTCCCGTCGACGCCGGCGGTGGCGTACCCGTCTCGCTTCCACCAGTCGAGTCCGCCAATCAACTCGCGGACCGGAAAGCCCAGCTCCAAGAGCTTCAGCGCGGTCTTCGTCGAGGCGTTGCAGCCTATGCCGTCGCAGTAGCAGACGTAGGTCCTCGACTTGTCGAGCGACTCGGTCGAGGTGGAGGACAGTTCTCTGTGGGGAAGATTGACGGCGCCCGGGATGTGCTCGTGCGCGTAGGCCTCGGCCGCGCGGCCGTCGACGACGATGATGGCCTCGCCATTGCCGAGGGCCTCATGAAGGTCCCACGAATCGACTTCGTACCGGAGCTTCTGCTGGTAGTAGTTGATCTGGGCGGTGTTCATGGCGGATTCCTCTTCCCGGTGCGTAGCGGCCTCGCCCTGGCCCTCCAAGAGACTCGGTCCCGACCGCGTGGGATCAGCTCCGGTCACTGCCCGGACTCGCGGGATCGGCCCCATGCCGGGCTACCGCTCCTGGGCGCTCGTCCCAAGCGGCCTTCATTCAGGCGTTCGGGAGCCGTGGCTATAGCCAAGCGAACTTCACTGCGAAGAGCGCTGCCACGACGATCAATGTCGGCGAGCACTCACCCCAGCGTCCCGCCATCACCTTGATCAGGACGTAGGTGATGAAGCCGATGCCGATGCCGTCCGCGATGGAGGATGTCAGCGGGATGGCGATCACCGTCATGATCGCTGCGGCAGACTCGGTGACGTCGCTCCAGTTCAGCTCGACGAGCGGCCGCACCATCAGGCACGCGACGTACAGGATGGCGGCCGCCGTGGCGTACGGCGGGATGGACCCGGCGAGCGGCGCGAAGAACAGGCAGGCGAGGAACAGGCCGGCCACCACGACCGCGGTCAGCCCCGTGCGCCCGCCGGCGCTCGTGCCCGTTGCGCTCTCGATGTAGCTCGTCACGGAGGAGGTGCCGAGGAGGGTGCCTCCGATCGTGCCTGCCGAATCGGCGATCAGGGCGCGCTTCATGCCCGGCAGGCGTCCGTCGTCGTCGAGAAGCTCGGCTTGGTGCGCGACACCGATGAGCGTGCCGGTCGTATCGAACAGGTCGACCATGAGGAAGGTCAGGATCACGGCGATCATGCCGCCCTGCAGTGCGCCGGAGATGTCGAGGGCCAGGAGCGTCGGCGTCGGATCGGGAGGCAGCGACGCGATGCCCCGCCACTCGGTGACCCCCAGGGCGAGGCTGACGACCGTGACACCCAGCATGCCCATGATGGCTGCGCCGGGCACGCGCCTGGCCGAGAGCGCCACGATCAGGCAGAAGCCGAGCAGGGACAGCAGCGGCCCGGCCGTCATCAGCTCTCCGGTGGTGACGAGCGTGGCCTCGCTGGCGCGGATGACGCCCCCGTTCCGCAGAGCGATGGCTCCCAGAAAGAGGCCGATCCCGGCCACGATCGCCAGCTTGAGTCCGTGGGGGATCGCCTCGATGATCCGGCGCCTGACCGGCAGGACGCTGAGCGTCAGAAACAGCACGCCGGAGACGAACACCGCGCCGAGCGCGACTTTCCCACGCGTGGCCGAGCCCGAGCACGACGCCGTAGGTGAAGAACGCGTTGAGCCCCATGCCCGGTGCCAGCGCGATCGGAAGGTTGGCGTAGAGCCCCATCACCAGGGTGCTGAACGCGGCGGCCACGCAGGTGGCGACGAACACCGCATCGAACGGCATGCCGGCGTCGGAGAGGATCTGCGGGTTGACGAAGGCGATGTAGGCCATCGTCAGGAAGGTGGTCGCGCCCGCCGTCACCTCCGTCCGCACGTCCGTGCCGTGCTGCTCCAGCCTGAAGAAGCGGTTCAGCGTCTCTTTCAGGGTTCCGGTCGCAGATTCTGAGGGTCGGGCTGCAGGGCTGCAGTAGCCCGTCCGCTGCTTCGTCCCCTCAGGGCGGCTGTGGCAGACAGCAGCGGACCGGGCCACTCGTGCTCCTATTGTAACCGCTCCCGCAAGGAGTGCTGCCCATCCGTCGCGGAGTCGCTCCGACCGCCGCCGATCCGGCTTCGACCTCAGAACGTCAGGCCGAGCAGCGCGCCGCCCGCGACGTACCCGTTGGCGATCGTGTTTAGAGTCGCATGGGGCCGGATGAGCAGCCGACCGAACTCGATCGAGACGCCGCCCCGGACCACGCCCCGGACCTCTCTCTCATCAATCACGATGTCCCCCTCGATCAGCCGCTCGACCTCGTGGCTCTCGACGCTCACAATGAGCGAGGGGATCACGGTGAGACCCGAGCCTGGCGCAGAGAAGCTGCGGCCCAGGGCCGCGCCGACTCCGTACGCGACCGCGCTCTTGTAGGGGAAGTCGGAAAAGTCCCTCGACGAGATCCCGTCGAAGCCCACGGTCACGACCGGGCAGGCCGACAGCAGTGAAGGGGGAAGACTCAGGGCGACGTGAAGCCGGGAGTCCTGGAAGTCGAACTCCTGCTCGAACTCGTCCGCCCCCGAGAACTTGAGGAAACGGGCCGCGGCGGCCACCGGACCGACGCTCAGCCCGGCCGCTGCCCCGATCCCCGTCGTGTTCTCCGACCACTCGCGCCTGACGGCGCCCGCCGCGGCTACGAAGCCGTCGCCGCCGAATCCGAGGCAGGCCTGCGCTTCGAGCCCGACCGGAGCCACGAAGCCCCCCACGGCCAGCCACGCCGCCAGGCGGAGCCCGCCGGCCCCAATGGCTGGGCGAGTCCGCGTGTCCCTGTTCAGCCTCATCGTTCACCCCCTCGGTTCATCTGGTACGAAATGAAGTCATCGAGCATGGTCGGCAGATCTTACCAAGCGGACGAGAGTGACCCCGTTGCAGCTCGCCGACCCCCAAGTAAGACGTTCTTCGCTTCGAAGTTCTGACAGTTGACGAATCGCACAGTCGCCGACTGGCCGCAGGTGCAACGACTCAGGCCGGCGAACGGCCACGGAGACGTCGGGCCTCCGGCGCACCTACTCACGCGACCTACACCCGGAGCAGGGCAAGACCGCCCAAGAGGCGAAGGTCACCCGATCCGCCATTCCGATGCACCGCAGACTCCCGTCACAGATAGACCCCCTTGGGCGTGATCTGGCGCGGAGCAGTAGGTGTCGACTCTCCGGGTCGCCGGAGGGGACCCCGAACGGAGGGAGGCCGGCCCTCATGCCCCTACGCCATGCGCTGAGACCGATCGCGGCTAGGTTGCAGGTCGAGGCCGGCCGGCCGCCGAGATTACGAGCGGCGTGACCACCGGGGACAGCGGTGCGGTTCCGAGTTGGCGCATTACTACAAATTGGGCCGTTCCAGGAGCCTCAATGGAATTGGCCCTCCGGGTCCTGGCCGGACCCCCCAGAGACATCAGTCAAGGGTAGGGCTGCAAGTCTTCTCCATAGTACCCTAACAATTCAAACTGGCCCACTACCGCCCTCAGCATCGGACTCGACCACTCAAGCCATGGCATCACGTACGCCTTCGTCTGAACCCGCGCCTACAGTTCGCTGAACTCCGGGCGGTAGCGCGCCGTTCCCCGAACCCCCTCAAGCGCTCCCTCCCGGAGTCCGATTAGCATAAAGGCCTCAGCGGGAGCGCTGAACTCACACGCGATCGCGTACCTGTCCGATTGCTCGAACCCGAAACGCGCGTAGTAGGCGGGATGGCCAAGGACGACGACGATCTCGTGGCCATTCTCCCGTAGTATCCCCAGTCCACGCCTCACGAGTTGTGATCCGACACCGGATCTCTGGAATGCGGGCAGGACAGCCATCGGCGCGAGACCGCTGGCTGGGGTTTCGGAGCTTCCCCATGAGATCCGGACCGGACTGAAAGCGATGTGTCCGGTGACGCGGCTCTCCGCTTCGGCGACGAGCGAAAGCTCCAGCCCACCGGCGCGGCGTCACGCAACCGGTCGACCAGTTCGGCCTCCACCGGGCCTTCGAAGGCAAGGGTGTGCAGTTCGTGGATAGAAGCGATATCGGAAGGAGTCTCCCGACGGATCAACATGTGTGTCAGGCGTCGGGGCATGGGGCTGTCCAATAGGTAGTCATCCACGGGTACGTATCCACTTGATGCTAAAGGATCCAGTGCTACGTACGACCACTCTTCTTCCCCCTTTTCAGGAAGCCCTGACTCGTGCCTGGACAGCTTCGTTCTCGCCGTCATTCGGCTACCCTGCCGGCCGGATGGGGTTCAGGGCGGTAGGTTGATGGGCGACGGCACCTGGCGGCGTCGGCAACTTGGGATCAATCGCCGAAGGCCTGGACCCGACCCGGCCGATATCGTTTAGATTCCCCTCCCATGATCTCCGTATCCAATCTCGATAAGTCGTTCGGCGACCGGACTCTCTTCACACGTGCGTCCTTCCAGCTCAACCCGGGTGAGCGCTACGGGCTCGTGGGCGCCAACGGATCGGGTAAGACCACGCTCCTCAACATCCTGAGCGGCGAGGTCGAGGCCAGTGCGGGTACGGTCACTATTCCCAAGCGCCTACGCATGGGGGTGCTTCGCCAGGATCAATTCCGCCACGACGATCAAGAGATCCTCAAGGTCGCCCTCATGGGCAATCTTGAGCTGTGGGACGCCATGATGGAGAAGGAGGCACTCCTCGCCAAAGCTGAGGAGCACTTCGACGCAGACCGGTTCTCCGAGCTGGAGGAGACCGTGCAGCTGCACGACGGATACACCGCCGAAGCCCGGGCTGCCACGATTCTCGAGGGTCTGGGCCTCCCCGCGGACGTCCATCGCTCCCCCCTGTCCACGCTGTCCGGGGGCTTCAAGCTTCGGGTTCTACTCGCGCAGGTACTTGCAAGCTCTCCCGACGTCCTCCTGCTCGACGAGCCGACGAACCACCTCGACATCCTCTCCATCCGGTGGCTCGAGACCTTCCTACGCGACTTCGCCGGGCCGGCCGTGGTCATCTCCCACGATCACCGATTCCTGGACAACGTCACGACACACATCCTAGATGTGGACTACCAAACCATTCTCCTTTACCACGGGAATTACAGCGACTTCCTGGAGGCGAAGCGGTCAGAGCGGGACCGCAGGGAGAAGGGCATCGTGGCCCGGGAGCGGGAGATCGCTCATCACCAGAAGTTCGTGGATCGGTTTCGGGCGAAGGCGAGCAAGGCGAGGCAGGCTCAGAGCAAGCTCCGCATGATCGAGAAGAAAGCGGAAGCGCTCGAGGAGTTGCCGCCCAGCTCGCGGCGCTATCCCACCTTCCGATTCGAACAGACGCGCGACAGCGGAAAGGAAGTGCTCGAGGTCAAGCGCGTCACCAAGGCATTCGGGGACAACGAGGTACTGAGGGGCGTGGACCTCGTCGTGAACCGCGGTGACCGTCTGGCCATCATGGGGCCCAACGGCATCGGCAAGTCCACCCTCCTGAAAATCGTGATGGGCGAGCTGGAGGCCGACGACGGCGAGGTGGGGTGGGGGTACGAGACCCATCCGGGCTATTTCGCCCAGGACCACCACGAGCAGTTCGAGTCCCCGACCCGCACGGCCGAGGAGTGGGTCTGGGACTTCTGCCCGGACAAGGACATCGGCTATGTGCGGGGTCGCATGGGGCTCATGCTCTTCTCGGGGGACGACGGCAAGAAGCGGCTGAGGGCTCTCTCCGGTGGCGAGGCGGCACGGCTGGTCTTCAGCAAGCTGGTCATCGAGCGGCCCAACATGCTGGTGCTGGACGAGCCCACCAATCACTTGGATCTCGAATCCATCGAAGCGCTCGTGGAGGGGCTCAGAGCCTTCCCGGGCACGCTCCTTCTGGTCTCGCACGACCGCTGGTTCGTAAGCCAGTTGGCCACGCGCGTCGTGGAGATCAAGCCTGACGGCATCGTCGACTATCTCGGGACGTACGAGGAATATGTCCACTTCTGCGGCGACGACCATCTGGACGCGGACCGCGTGATTCTCAAGGCCAAGCGTGAGAAGCGGAAGAAGGGGAACCCTGATGCGGCCGACGCGTCGCTCAACGGGGGCGGGGGCCGGCAGTCGAGGGCGAGGGAAGGCGGTGGGACGGGAAAGCGCCGGAGCGGAGGCTCGAAGGCGAAGAGGAAACGGATCCAGGAGAGCCTCAACGCCCTGATCGCTCGAATCGAGACGGCCGAGGCCCGGGTCCGGGAGATCGACGAACTCTTCTGCCGGCCGAACTGTTACGAACGCACTCCATCCGACGAGGTCCGGGCGCTGGAAGACGAGCGGTCCCGCCTCCAAGGAGAGGTGGTCGATCTCATGTCCGAGTGGGAGCGTACAGAAGGGGAGATGGGCACTCTGGGGTAGCCAGTTGATGCCATCGAGGGCGAGCAGGGGGGTGTTGCCGATGAGGTCGACGACGGAGGGGATGCGCACGTCATCCGCAGCGGCCTGGGGCACGTCATGCGTCGCCACGGAGCCACCCCTTGTCGAGTGCCCCGACCAGGAGCAGAACCGGCTTCCCCGGCAAGGCCCGCAAGATCGGAGCCATCACCCTCGTGGTGAACCCGGCATGCCGGGGAGGGCCGCAAAGCGGTCTGGGTGCTCCACGGCGCCGAGAGACAACACCGCATCGCCACCGTTGGAGGGGCCGCCGGTCCCACGTCTCCGAGAACCCCCCGAGTCTCAACCCTCGTAGGGCCTGGCATCACAAACGGACCCGCGAGAGTCTTCGCGATCAGCCGGGGATGACGACGTTGAGCGAACTCAGCCGGCAGCTAAGCCCTATCGTCCGCAAGCTCCTGCGAGCGCTCCTCTTCACGATCACCACGGCCGGGACACTAGCCCTCGGTATCGGCACGAACGTGGCGATCTTCACGATCGTCAATGGCGTGCTTCTCAACCTCTGCCCTACGAGGACCCCGACGAGCTCGTAGGCCTCTGGCACGTGGCCCCCGGTCTCGGCTTCGACGAGTCCAGACCGGTGAACATCGCGCCCGCGCTGTACTTTACCTACCGGGACAAGAGTCGGGCCTTCGAGGACGTCGGCTCCTGGGACAACCAGCAAGTGTCGGTCACGGGCCTTGCCGAGCCGAGGAGCTCGCTGCGATGAGGGTGACAGCCGGTCTCCTTCCTCTCCTCGGAGTGCAGCCCCCCCGGCGCGCAAGAGACCATCTTGCTGAGCCACGTGTATACGCCGGCCCGACTGGTGGGGCTCCCCTTGAGCAACGACTTCAATGAGGCAGCGTCGCTCAAGGCTTGGTCAGGCGCGTGGCGAGCCGGCGTCGGCGCGTCCGTTCAGACTGATTGTACAGCCTCGCCGTGATCGTGGGGGTCGGCATCGCCCTCGCGACTACTGCAGCGCCCGAGACGGCCGTCCCATAGTCGATCCTTCAGACCAGCGCCATCACAGGGTCCGCCAGCGCCGCAGTGACGATACGCCCCCTGCTTTGGAGGCTCGACTCACGTATCGTTCGTCCGCCGTGACAAACAGGCCGCCGAGGGCGAGCGCCACTGCATGGTACGCCGCGTCGTAGAATGCGACTCCGTACGTCACAGACAGAGACAGGGCCCGGGTTCTCCACCTCGGGTCCAGCCGTGCCTCCGTCAGGCCGAAATCGGCCAGCGATGCGAGTAGCTCGTCGGCGTTATCCGGAAACCGCCTCGCCAGCGTGTTGCCCACCTCGTAGATCCAGAGCTGGGGAACGACCAACTCGATGGCCCCGACCACGGCTTCGTCACGCAACGACAGTGCCGCCTCCCGGTCCTGCTCGTCATCGCCTGGAAGAACCCACTTGAGAAGGACCGATGCGTCGGGAGTCACGATCACGACAGCCGTTGCTCCCGCTCTTCGCGTATCCATCGGACGATTTCGTCCGTCTCGACCGCAGGCAGCCGCGCACGCAGGGCGTCCATTCGGGCGCAGGCATCCCGGCGTGCGGAAGCGCCCGCCCACTCCCGGATCGCAGCGTTTACGGCGCGGCTGCGAGCACCGCGCGGCAGTCTCCCGATAACGCGCCAAGCGTCATCGTCCATCATGATATTGACCCGTCGAGTCATATTATTCTCCTCCGGCGCGACCTAGTGTGTAATCGTTACACACTGCTGCGCGCTCGGCAAGTCCCCGGTTGACACCGATCCGGGCTCAGTCGCTCGGCTCGATGCCGCTTGGGCCTCCTACTGTGCGTAGTCCAGGCAGGTTTGGTGATCAGATGGGCCGACACGGCAAGAAGCTCACCGTCGCCTTCGTGCCCCCTGGAGCCCCCGTGTTCCGGCGGGGCTATGGCGTGCACGTGCTACCCTCGGTCGACCGCGCTCTTGAGGTGCCGCGAGGGTTGGAAGACCGGTACGTCGTGGTCCGGTACCTCGACCGGTTCCCCGGTCCTGGGGTGCGGCCCGTGCGGGCCTTGCGGTGTCGCACCTTGAAGGTGCTGAATCCCCGGAGCTCGATTCCGTCGCCCCGCGCGAGCGCTTCCTTCGCGGCGGCCAGAAGGGCGTCCATCTCGTTCGGAGCAGCACGGACCACCACCAGTAACGACGGAAGCGAGATGGAGGAAGCGATCCAGACCGGCCCGGTCGAAACGGCCGACCCGGCCGTTCGGGGTCGAAATCGTTCACCGCTACACCTTACCGTTGCCGAGCGGGTTCGGCACGCAAATTGTCACCTGACAGGCGACAGCCTAGAATTGGATGATGATCGCATCGTTCCGCCATCGGGGGTTGAAGGCCCTCTACGAGGGCAGGACGGCACGGCGGGTCGCACCCGAGCACGTGGGCAGGCTGCGGGACATCCTGGCGGCGCTCGATTTCAGCCGGGGGCCAGAGGGCATGAATCTGCCGGGGTTCGGGCTGCACGGCCTCAAGGGACCGCTGAAGGGGCATCATGCTGTTTCGGTGTCCGGCAACTGGCGTGTGACCTTCCAGTTCGAGGACGGCGCGGCGGTCGATGTGGACTACGTGGACTATCACTAAGGAGAAGCTGATCATGACCATGCAGAACCCGCCGCATCCGGGCGGCATCGTGAAGCGCCAGTGCCTCGAACCCCTGGGTTTGACCGTGACCCGGGCCGCCCAAGGTTTGGGCGTCACCCGGCAGGCGCTTTCGGAGTTGGTGAACGAGCACACGGGGGTCTCGGTGGAGATGGCGATACGGCTGTCGAAGGCCTTCGGCTCGACGCCCGAGACCTGGCTGGGAATGCAGATGGCCTACGATCTCTGGCAGGCCCGAGGCCGCGCCGGAGAGATCGTGGTGGAGCCCTTTGTGGCGGCGTGATCCAGCCACTTGCTCGGGGAGCATCGTGGTCACTTCAAGGCTGGCCACCGTCGCGGCCGTCTCGAGGTTTGTCAGGTTCTCCTCCATGGGCTCCTCCCCTATCCCCTTCTTCCGGTCTCACGAACAACCGAGGCGCGGCTCTCGAAACCGTCCGCAGGTTCCTGAGACACCCTCAAGCAAGAACATGTGCTCGTGCCGCTGACGCCTGAACAGCTAGCCCGCGAGGAGATCGATCGCCAGCTGACCGAGTCCGGCTGGGAGGTTCAGGACTACCGGTCGATCAGCATCCACTCCAACCTCGGCGTAGGGGTCCGTGAGTACCCACTGAAATGGAAGAAGGGCGGCAGCCTCAAGGGAGGCTCGGCGGACTACCTCCCATACGCCGATGCTCGTGCGCTGGGCGTTATCGAAGCCAAGCCCGCCGGTCACACACCCTGCAGGGCGTATCGACGCAGTCGCTAAAGTACACCGAAGGGCGAGATAGGCGGATCCCGGCCTGGCGGCGCCCGCTCCCGTTCGCCTACGAGTCGACTGGCGTCGTGACCCAGTTCACGAACGTCTTGATCCGGAACCGCGCAGCCGAGAGATCTTCACGTTCCACCGATCCGAAGAGTTGCTGCGGCTGCAGCACTTAAGACCAGAGCAACTACGCGGCATGCTCCGGAGGGATGCCGGAACTGCCGCATGGCAAGCTATGGCCCGTACAGTACGAAGCCATCGTGAACCTGGAGCGATCCCTAGCCATGGCCAAGCCTCGCGCTCTCATTCAGATGGCTACTGGCAGCGGCAAGACCTACACGGCGGTCTTCGTGCTATCGGCTCATCAAGCACACCATGGCGCGGTCGGCGACCGGGCGACCATGGAGCGCCAGCTCGCCTATTACGCGGATCTCCGGGACGCCGTCCAGGAGGCGGCTGGACCAGGGGATGTCCGAAGAGCAGGCGAATGGAGCAGGTGCGCTTGGAGGACTACGCCCACTGGGGACAGTACGAGGCGCGGTTCCCGCTAAACGCCGGGGCAGTTTACCGCTGGCTGGCTTGAGGCTGAAGGCGAGCTTCAGCCGGCGCGAACAATTCCTTCACTCGGAGGCTGACACGGAGCCTGCGTTCAATGATTCCCGGCCAGCCTTGAGGGCGGGCGTCGAAGAGGTTGTCGACGCCCGCCACCACCTCGAGGTTCCCCGCCACGGGCAGGGTCGCCTGCAGGTCGACCGCCGTGAATCGCGCCTGCGTGCCGGACTGAAGCTCCGCTCCGTCGGGTCGGGTCATGATGATCGGGGCGCTGCCGGTGAAGTGAACGGTGGCATCCAGCCCGACCCCCGAGAGGTCTTCAGGCGTCCACAACGTCCTGGCCCGCGCGGAATGCGTTGCGCGCCGGTCGAGCGGCAGTCCCGAGCCACCGGCATACGCGTCCAGATATGCGTAGCCGGCGGAGAATGCGCCGTTCTCCCACAGCGCGCGCATCCCGAGTTCGAAGCCTTGAGTGACCGCGTCCGCCACGTTGCGCGGAGAATAGATGAGGAGCCCGCTCGGTGCGTTGCCGACCAATCCGGCCTCGATCAGGTTGTTGATGCGATTGGAGTACACTTCGGCCTCGACGGACAGGCGCATCGATGGCCACCACTCCATGCCTCCGGACAAGCTCCACGAGCGCTCCGGCAGCAGGTCCGGATATCCCTGGAGCATGTACCCGGCCGCAAGGTTGGCGTAGTTCCAGCCGAGTTCCTTGAACGACGGTGCTCTGAAGCCCTGGGCTACGGCGGCCCGCAGGCGCAGGTTGTCGCTGACCGAACGGGTCAGGCCGATAGAGGGCGCCAGGTTGGATCCCCATCGGCTGTTGCGAGTGAGCCGTGCCCCGCCGCTCACGACCGTGGCTCCCAGTCGCCAGGCGTCCTGCAAGAATAAGGCGAGTTTGTCGTCGTCGGCGCGATCCTCGACCAGTTTGTCCGGCGACCGGATCGCGCGCTTCGCCCCTTCGATGCCAAGATCGAAATCGTGGCGCCCCACCCTCCCCGAGTATCTCGCCGTCCCCATGATCAGCCTCTCCCACTGCGCCTTGTTGCGACCGCCTGCGATCGGGGAATCGCCGCGGGCGCTGCGGTACAGGTGCTCGTAGTCCTGGGCGAAGACGTTCGCGCTCCATTCCCCCCGGTCGGCTCTCCGCCGGGTTTCGAGCCATCCCGACAGCCCGCGGTTGTCGTTGAACCCCGAGAACCCGCCTCCCACGGGCCACCGCTGGCGCTCGCGCAAGTAGGTGAGTCCACCCCGCATCTCCAGGTTCTCCGTCGCGGCGAGATGAAGTCGTGAACGGAGGTCCCAGACACGCGCGAAGGCGTCCTGTCCGCCACTGACGAGTCCCGGAACCTGGTCTTCCTGGCGCCAGCCTCCCGTGACGCGGTACCTCAGGCGCCCGCCCCCGCTCGCCATCGCCTCCGCCTCGCGGCGGCCCGCTCCGCCCGACAGGGCCCGGGCATCCAGGCGAAAGCCCGTAGCCGGCGGCCGCGTGATGACGTTGACCACGCCTCCAAGCGCGTCGGAGCCATAGAGCGAGGAGAGGGGTCCCTTCACAATCTCAACCCGCTCCGTGCCGGTGAGCGACATGCGGCTCAGGTCACGGTTCTCGATCAGCGCTCCGGTGGCTGGCTGCCCGTCCAAAAGGACCAGCACGCGGGCGCCGCCGATGCCCCGAATCAGTAGGTTGGATCCGGTGGTCGGATTCGCGGTCAGCTGCACGCCCGGCAGCTCCTCCAGCAGACGGTCAGCGGAGGCCGCCCCGGCTCCCGCGATCTCGGCGGCTTCGATGCTCTCCACTGGGAGGGCGATCTCCGAGCGGCGCCGGGCGCGGATGCTCGCGGTGACAACTACTTCGTCCAGCGCGAGCGGATCGCGCGCCAGCCCCAGGCGCCAGCCCGCCTCGACCGCTTCCTCCCAGGTCAGGCTACGTGCGACATATCCAAGGGCAGTTACCTCGACCGTGCCCCCGGGACCCCAGGCATCCCGGAACCCAAAGATGCCGAGTGAATTGGTGACGGCCCGAACCTCGGTCCCCTCCGCGTTCCGGACCCGATTCCCCGAAGCCGGAGGAGTCCAGCTGATGTTCGCATCGGCGATGGCCGCGCCCGATTCCCGGTCGTAGACGCGTCCCGGAGGCTGTGCCTGCAGCGGCGCCTGGGGCTGAGCCTGCAGCGTGAGGCTGGAGAGAGCGCCGGCGACGCCGAAGACGGCAATGAGCCCCGCGTGGACGGCGGCTTTCACCGGAGCCGCTGGAACCTCGCGGACGGGAATCCCGATGTCCCCGTGGCGTTGTAGTAGTCGAAGATCTGCACCTTGTAGACGTCCTGGTCGACCTTCACCAGGAACACGTTGCAGGTGGGCCACATGCGGTTGTTGTCCTGGATGCCGTACCAAAAGAACCCGTCGGCATCGCTCACACCCGCCGGAAACGCGCCCGGGACCACGGATAGGAAGTCGGCATATTCCGGGGCGTCGTCTGCCTGGGCCTGTGCGTTGAAATCCTCTGCTGCGTCGAGGGGGAAGGTGCCGGCTCCGCAGCTGCCGTTCACTAGCATGCTGAACTCGAGCGAAACCCCGATGTCCCAGTCACAGCTTGTCGCCTGCGGGCGCTCGACGCCCGAGAAGCCCACATGGGCGGGGCCGCGCGAGAGGTCGGCGGTCACGGTTTGAGCGGAGCCCAGAGAGCCGCCTGGATCCTGTCGACGGTATTCTACGGTGAGCCCCAGCGGTCGCGGTCCCTGCATCTGCAGTTCCGTCACGCGAAAGATCGCGTATCCCCTCTCGGAGCTCTCTCGCACCTTCCACGCAACACCGGGGTTCACGACCAGTGTTTGGGTCCGCCCATCGAAACGGAACCAGGAGGCGCCGGGATCGGGGCCAGGCCATCTTCGACAAAAGACGCCGCAACCGGAATGTCAGTCTCGGTCACCTCCTGAAAGGCAGCTGCACCGTCCTGTGGAGCCAGGGCTGCGATCTGCTCGGCGGATGCGTCGACGTTGTTAGCGACGTTGTAGCCCGACACCGAGCCCGGGTCGGCGACACCGCCGTTGAGGCGGATGGAAAAACGCCGGAACACAATGTGCCAGTCGGTGGAGCTACCGGGATCAGCGGGCGTGATCTGCGCTCCAGCGTCGAGGCTCAAATAGACGAAGTTGGTCGGCGCCGAGGCATCGAGAGAAATCTCCCCCTCTTCGAAGACCTCCTCGGGCGCGACGACTTCGGATTCGCAAGCCGACAGAGCGAGGAACGGGGTTGCTGAAGACGGCAACCCCGCGGATCCACGACCCTGCCGATTGGCGTCGGGTCATGGTACGAGCGTTCCGGAACATATGGCACACCTCACGGGAGAGAGTAGCTGCGTCGAAGGGATGCCGGGACACGGACCCAGCGGGGATGCCAGGCCGGCCGTACAGAAGGTGGCCGCAGCCCGGCCAGCGATCCATTCTCCGACCAAGCGATGGGGAAGCAGGCCCTCGGTCGCCACGTAGTCGAGCCCATCCAGCACCTCGGCGTAGGGTCCGCGGCCGTGAATGCGGTACGGGACCACCACGGCCTGCCTCCAGCGCTCGCTCATGTCCGACACGATCGCCCGGATTTCCGCCGCCGCCGTCTTCCTGGCGGCGGCCCAGTCTTCCCTGAGCGTGGCCACCCGGACTTCGCCATATCCGGTGGACCGCAGCCGTCTCGCGGTCCCTTGCATGTCGTCCAGCAGGCGATCGTTGGCGTCCTCCGCCCCCATTCCATGGGCGAGCAGCAGTACGCCGGTCTGCGAGGGATGAGGCGACGTGGCGTCAGCCCGCCCCAACAGGATGCGGCTCGCGTGTTCCGAACCTGCCATTCCCGCCGGGTCCAGCAGGATGCGGGCGTCGGTCCCGAGCGGACGGAGATCGGACCCGTTCACCATCCGATCTCCCATCATCACGCGCGCCGGTGCGTCCGGGCGCACCCCGAAGAGGTACTCCGTCTGGTGCAGGAAGGAGGCGCCCGAAATGAACAGCCTCACCACGGCGACCGTGCCCACGGCGCGGGCGTGGAGCGAGTCCAGCGCGGCCTGCAGGGTAGGGCGGTTCGCCATACCGAAGGCCACGGCCAGCGGAATGCGGTCGCCAAGGCCAGCGACGGCCTGGCTCACCCGGTTGTTCCATTCCTCGCCCCCGCCGTGCGCCATGACCAGCACGCCGAGATTGTCTCCGACCTCCGTCGCGTGAAGATCGGCGGAGCCCGCGGGAGAGGCGGCGGACCGCGAGAGCGGCGTGCCGCTTCGCGGCAGGCAGCCGGCGGCACTAGACAGCATCATGATGAAGGCGCACAAGAGTTGTGCGCGCGGCACACTTGGCATGGGATGTCCCGAGGTGAGCTATGAAAATGAGAATCAGTCTCAACTTTTTGCCGGGCAGATCCTAGAGACACCGGACGCGGGAGTCAACCTTGGGCGCGCGCGAAGGCGGCGGCGGACGCCGCGCGGCGGGGCTGGGGATCGCCATCCGCGGCACGACCGGGGACAAACCGCTCGCGGCCAGGCGGTCGAAAAAACGTCGCCCTGGTCCTTCCGGCGGCCGATGTCACCGCGCACTCGCTCCCGGAGTGCGGAGTCGTCGTAGCGGCTGTCGCGCACCTCGGGCAGCGTGGCATCCATCCACCTCGGCGAGTGCACGGGCGAGGCGAGGTCGAAGCCATCGTTCCGTCTCCACGACATCGAGTCGGCGTCGCCGGAATGCGTACAAAGGGAGGACAGGTCCAGCGTCAGGTTCGCCACCGCTCGCTTCAGCTGCGCGTTCTCACGCTCTAGCTCCTTGAGGCGGCGTGCCTGGTCCACCTTCATCCCCCCCAACTCTTTCCTCCACCGGTAGTACGTCTGTTCGCTGATCCCATCCCGGTTCACCATCCCGGCCGTCTTGCCGTTCGCCAGACCGACTTCGGCCTCTCTGGTGCAGTGATGATCTGCTCTGGCGCGTGTCTTCGCCTGCTCATTTCTGACCTCCTCCTGACTCTGCGACCAGCGCCAGATCCTAACATTCGCGCTGGTCTCGTTTCAGGGGATCGCGTCAGGAGGATGCGGGGATCGCGACTCCGATGCACTGGCCCTCTATTGCCCAGACGGCCTTTAGGGATGGAGTTTAGAAGAGCGGTGGGGCCTCGCCGGACGTGTCGAGTGGTGAACGGGCGAAGGAAGTGAGCGGCATCCCGAGAACTGCCATCGCCACATCCTCCGTAGAGCGTTGGGGCTCGAGGCACGGGTCGAGCACCCGGACCCCGGATGGAACCCCCTGCTTCGCGACCCTGCTCACCAAGTGAGTGCCCCAGTCGAGAGGACCCCTAGACCCAGCGGACTCCTGGGGGGTGGGCGGTGGGCTCAATCCGTTGTCTCGCCTGGGTTCTAGGTAGTCCAGGGGCACGTCACTCGCTTATCGGAACCCGGTCAGAAGTCCCCATCCGTCACGTAGGCGTGACTCCAGAGCGTGACCTGCAGGAGCACGGACTTCACCCAGGCGGCGTGCATCTTGTTCACTTCTTCCTCCGAGTGCCCGTTCTTCGCGAGGAACGGCTTGAGCGTCTCGGTCACGGGGAAGACCAGCGGTGCGAGGTAGCGGAACGGGACGATGTCGACGGAGGCGATGCCGTCGGTCTGGTTCTTCTTCTTGCGGTGGTGACGCTGGCCGATCTCGTGCTGATAGTCGAGCCAGGCCTGATCGTAGTTGGTGCTTGTGGTGTCAAGAATCCATTGGCCGAAGCGGGCGCGGACGGCGTCGAGGTAGTCGCCGACCGGCTTGCCGTCGTCCGGGTTGGTGAACGACGCGAGCAGGTGAGGGTTCGATCCGACGAAGCCGTACCAGACGTCGAGGATCTCATCCACCTGATCCTTGACGACCTCGCGCGACTGCCGGAGCGCCGTGACGTCTTCGTCGCCGAACAGCACAGTCTGTTTCATTAGCTCGAAGTCGGCTTCCGTCAGCGGGGAGGGCAACACATCACTCGTGCCGTGGGTGTAGCCGGGGATTGCTGTGCCATCGCTCATCGCGCTGCCTCCTGAGATGTGCTCGTGACGTCCGCGCGGCGGACGGTCACGTGTTTGGTCGCATCTGTTGAAGGAGGACGATATAGGAATTGGAGTTGCCCGGCTATGACGGACACCCTCCCATTTGGGCCAACCCGGGAGGTGAGCCATGGCGGAGAACAGAGGGCGGTATCCCCTCCCGCAGGTCCGCCACGTCGCGCGTCTGCGCGCACGGGGGACAACAGGGCGCCGACCCCACATGCTCGCCGTTGTGGTGATCGCCCGCCAGCATCCAAAGGCCTATGGCCTGCTCCCGCTTCTCCCGCTAGATCCCGACCTAGGCCAAGGGTGTCGTTGGGGCCGTGATCGCCAAGCGCCGCATTGGGCAAGCTGGAGGTTCGCGGACAACGCCTCGGTTGAACGGGCTCGAGGCCGCCCGCTGCCCCGGCAGCGGCGCGGGAAGTTGGGGGTTCAAAGGGGGGCGCAGCGTCCCCTTGTCCGAGCACTCCAGCCGTGGTTGCGGAAATCGTACAGGACGAGGTCGAAACGCTTGGCCAGAAGCGACCAGAACGGGTAGTACACGTCGGTCGCGAGCCCGTTGCCGTGGCTCACGACCAGTGGCGGGCCTTCCGGATTGCCGTGTCGTCGGAGCACGATGAGGGTGCCGTCCGCAGTGCGGACGGCACCTGTCGCTAGCGGCTCGGGCAGGTCGGCCTCGATACGGGGTAGGCGGGGGTCCAGCGCGGCTCTAAACTCCGTGAGTTGGGCTGAGATAGCAGCAGAGTGCTCGATCCCATCAAACAGGTCGAGTCCTGGGGCTACCGCCCCGTCGTTCGCATCGCTCAGGAGCTTCCGGACGAGCGGCTCAAGCTGATCTCGGTCCGCCCCCTCATGCACGATTCGATGTTGGCCGGGTCTTCGCCATCGATCGCGGCGATGGCATCTTCGTCGGAAGCACGAGCCCGAGTCATGCGGGATTGTATCGACGCCCAGCCTCAAGTCTCTCAGATTGCTCCCAGCGGGCAGATCAGAGCCGTTATCGCAAGGATCGGTTCCTTCGGCGGCGGCCCGGAAGACAGAAGCTCCTTTGTTCACGAGGGCTTTGGGGAGTACGTCCTGGGCAACGGCTTCCCGGTGGAAGGTGCTTGCTGATGAAGGCGGACCTGTCTCGCTGGATCCCGTCCGCTCAAGTGCGGCAAGCCGCCCGGCACCGTCCCTCGGAGCCACTGTGCATACACAGGAGGCCCTCCATGAGAAGAATGGCTGTTCTCGCCATGCTCGTCGCCGTCTCCAGCTGCTCTGGGGGTGGAGGGGCCCCAACGGCAGCGACGCGCGTCGAGCCACCGCCCGCTGAGCCTCCCACCCCGCCGCCGCCACCTCCTGTTGCGCTGGCGAACTGTGAGCCAGGTGCCCCCGTCTGTGCCGAGAGTTCGCGGGACGGCTACGACCGTGACGATTTTGGGAGCGGCTACTCGTCCCTCGAAGCACAGATCATCGACGGCCTCCCGAAGCTGGGCGCACAGGTGTACACGCCCTACACGTGCACGCTCTACGCCATCGAGGGGCAGGGGGCGGCCGACACTGACATTGACCACGTCGTGGCGCTCGCCGAAGCCTACGAGTCAGGGCTCGCCCGAGGCCGGTTTGAGGAGTTTGGGGGTGACATCCTCAATCTCACGGTCGCCGTCCCCGCCGTGAACCGCAATCAGAAGTCCGACAACGACGCGGGCGAGTGGAGGCCGGAGCACAATCAGGGCTGGTACGCCGCAACGATCGTGGCCGTGAAGCAGAAGTACGAGATGTCCGTCGACCCGGCCGAGCGGGACGCGCTCGAGGAGATGCTCGCCACGGACCCGGGCCGGACCGCGATGTGCGGAGGTTGACAGGTGTCGAGCGGCCACCTACTTGCATGGCGCGCACTCGCTCTTGGAAGTGCGATCAAGCCTGAGAAGGCCAAGCCCGAGAAGCAGCCCCCCGCGCAAGGCAGACGACAAGGGGGGGCACACGAAACCCGGTCGCCGAGGCCCGAAGGCGACAACGGAGAACCCTATGCGCACCAGGTACCTGGTTCCGCTCGCCGTATTGTCTCTCGCCCTCGGATGCGAGGGTCCACCCGGCCCGGGCGGGCCAGTGGGTCCTCAAGGGCCCACGGGCCCCCAAGGCCCCGAGGGGCCCCAAGGCGAGACCCTGGACTGGTCGGACGTCATCGCGGAATCGCGCATAGGCGAAGCCGTGTACGCGGTCGGGTTCCGGGTTTTCGTGCCCAGCTTGGAGGAAACACTGTACGGTGTGGTGGGCACTGGATTCGCCGCATACTACACGAGCGCGATCTGGACGAATGCCCACGTTGTCGAGGGACTGCAAGAGGATCTTGCTACGCTGGAAGCGAGGGAGCTGAACCCGGAGCCCGTTGTCATGCGATCGGGCACCGTCTTGGGGGAAAGCGGAACCTACGAGATCCTCGACGACAATTGGATCCATCCCGACTACGATGGAACGCCCGAGACCGAGGACGTAGGACTCTTGTTTATTGACGGGGAAACGCCTGTTGGGCTGAACCTCCTGCCCGCGGAGATGGTCGACGACATCGACATCGGCCAGCCCGTAGGGTCATTGGGTTTCCCTGGAGGGCTGGGGATCACGGGTGGCGAAGCGAACGCCCGAGCTACTCCGACCTTCAAGGACGGCGTGATCAGTGCGCTCCGGGCGATCGATTTGGGAGAGTCCCAACACGTAGAGGTTCAGTACAACTTCGATGCCTCGGGAGGAACGAGCGGCAGTCCGGTCTTCGACCACGACGGTTGGGTCGTCGCCGTGCATCACGCAAGCATTGTAACCCGTGTGGTGCATGAGGATGGTGACCCCGTAAGTATCGGGGTTGGAAGCCTGAACTTCGGCATCCGTGTTGACGAGATCTGGAACGCCATCGACATACGGGAGGCCGATCAATCCCAACCGCTTCCGGCGTTCCTGCAACCGGCTTACCCGTCCGACGGCTACCAGCCATTCCCCGACAACTGGAACGGCGAGACGAGGGGCCTGACGCGGTCGGAGCGTGAACGGTAAGGCCACGGCCAGGATCGCCGGCTGATCTCCCTTCGCGCGCCGGCTCGCGTATGTCGCGGGATCGCGCACGGCGGCTCGCCAGCCAACGGCACCGCCGCCACCCTGCCGAACGAGACGGTGGAGGCGAGCAGCTAGCCCGAGACGGCGCCGGGGGAGATCCGGGCAGCTCCAGGGGGGGGACCGTCCGCTTCAGCGGCGCACCGCCTCAAGCAGAGGCTGCCCCACCTCCCAGTTCTCCTGCAGTCGCCCGGAGCGCTCTGCGCCCGGACCCGCGGCGAAGAGCGGAAACGAACGCGGCCGAGTGGTCCTCGGTGGTGTACTACGGTGATGGAACGGCCCGGCTCCCGGGACACCTCCAGAAGCGCAGGTCGCGGAGTTCGCTGGGGTTGACGCCGTCTGGCTGCGGGCCGGGGCGGCGAGGGCCAAGTTGCCGTTGCACACCCTCGCTAGCGCGTCCCATAGCGATCAGCATTCCGTCGGCCCAGATGAAGATCCGGGCCGCTGGACACGTCTGGTTACGACAGAATTGGTCCCCGAGATCGTTGCGGCTTCGGGCAAGAACCTGGTGGTGACGCGGGGACAAGCGGCCCTGTCACGGCCTCCAACCCTCGCCTGACCCTGCAAGTGGACCCTGCTGACGACGCCCGGTGCAACTCGCACGGCCACTGGCTCAACTAGGGTGCGCATGTGGATGCCCCCGCGGACAGAGTCCCCGGCTTCGGAAGCCCGATAACATGCGACGCGAGTCCACAGGCACCTATGAAGTGACCGTTGCTGGCGGAGAGACTTTTGACTCCGGAGCAGGAAGAGTCCTCTGCTAAACCCCATACCCTAGGGGGGACATTCTAAATCAATCCGACACTAGTTCTCCTCCGGCGGCCTGCGAAGCACGCCCGCGAACAAGATCGCACCGGACTCCCGCTCCCGGATCACGTAGGCGAACGGCCGGTTCGCGGTCACCGACGGTGGAAGGCTGGTTACCCCGATCGACACCGACGTGGTGCCGACGGCCTCCGCACCTTCTTCGGACACCTCGACGAACGTCTTCTGCTTGACCTCTGAAATATGGAGAGGAGGCGAACTCCCGGAGATTCCCGTGAAGTCGGCGACGTTTGCGGCGAAGGCATCGATCATGCCGAGCGACTGCAGGATGCCGCCCAGGCTCTTGTCATACTCGACGCGAAACCTGGGGAGCACGACCTGCACCTTCCCCGTGCTCAGCTTGTCGAGGATGCTCTGCCAGCGCGCACCATCCATCGAGGCGATCTCGGCATCGATGCTGCTCTTGGCTCCGGGGACCAGTATCGTCATCGCGAAGGTGCCTCCCCCGAAGGGTAGCTCGACGATCTGAAGGTCGCCGTTCTGTCCGTAGGGGAATTCGGCGGTCAGGTCCATCATCGGCATCGACTCCGAGACCCCTTCAGCGATGTGGAAGGGCGCATTCCGGGTCTTCTCCGGCTTGAACTCGTACTGCCAGGGGGCCTTGAAATAGACCGCGTTGATCAGGAAGAGCACCGTCCGGCTGTCGATGGGGGGCGAGACGATCGACTTGACGAGTCCGTTGGTCTTGTCAGCGACCCATTGATTCATGGCGTCGGCCGCAGAGGCGTCGGAGAAGTCGAGCCCGCCGACCTCGGCATCGAAGAACGTGCGCACCGTGTTGAGGAAGTTCTGCTCGACCGCGAACCCCTCGCGGTGCCACACGGAGTTGGCGATCTGCATGCTCACGGAAGAATCGGCTGCGGGAAGATTCGTCATCAGGCCGTGATAACCCGTGTTGATGGTGTCCAGCGAGGAATCCCCGAATCCGAGGGTGGTCCGCATCTGGTCGTACGTCGTCCCGCGGGCTCCGTTGAGCGCCATGCCGAGGGCCATGGATGCGCTGAGCGGCGATATCAGGACATTCTCGTCAGGATCCGCCGCCATGGTGGCGGGGAGCAGCTTCCACGCGAAGGCGTTGCTGCTCTCGAGGACTTCGGCCTCCGCGGTGAGCGAGCGCGCGGGCACGAAGATTGAGTCCGTGGGCGCCGGTTCCTGGGGTTGCGGAGATATCGGTGCGGGTCCCGGGTCGACAGGGTCGTCTGCGCAGGCCAGCGCCGCAGCCAGCGCCGCGGCAATCCAGAGGACCCGCGCGTTGCTCCCGCTTCTGTTCACGTCGGTCCCCTCGGCCATGGGAAGGACGATGCGCCATCGGCCCGGTCATCGTCGTGAACGTCACCCCAATCAATAGAACGACTCGGGAGGCGAAAGCGCGACACCTCCGGCTGACGGGAACCGACGCAGAAACTCCGGCGTTGCCACCACGGTCACCTCGCCTCCGCCGGGTTGGTCCAGAAGCAAGAAGCAAGCCGCGAGGCCGCGCTCGGAGGCCCATGCAAGCCCCTCTTCCGAGCCCATGACCTGCAGGGCTGTCGAGAGCGCGTCGGCCTCGAGGACGTCGGGGTGCCAGACGGTCACCGACCCCCGCCGCACCACCGTCCTGCCCGGGCGTGGGTCGAGGATGTGCCCGATGCGGGTGCCGTCCTCCACCAGGAGGTCGCGCTCGGCTCCCGCACTGGTGGCACACCTGGGCGGCCGCGTTGCACCGCGAGCACGGTGGCGGCGCTCACGTGCATGTCCTCGCCGCGCGGTGCGACCTGGAGACCGGCCGGAGCCTCAACATCGCGCCGCCGGGCTGGCAGAAGATGTTCGGACCGCTCCGCGACGCCTTCAACGCCGAACAGGGTTGGAGCGGGCCGGACGACCCGGCCCGGGCGCGGGCGCAGCAACCCGGGCACCGCGCCTACGTCGAGGTGGCGCGGCTGCGGGGCGGGCTCGCACTCGAGCCCGCCCCCCGCGACCTGATCCGAGACTACCCGCTCGAGCGTGTCGAGCACGGTACGGAACCGGGCCGATGTCGTCGCCGCCTTGGAGGAGGTGGGCCTGGAGGTGCCGCGCCAGGGCAGGAACTACCTGACGGCGCTGGGATCCCACGACCTGGAGACCGGTGGCGGCTGAGAGGAGAGCTATACGCACATGACTTCCAACGCGAACGACTTGACCGAGCGGTTCCGGCGCCGGCTGGAGGCCGACCTCCGGCAGATCGAGGAGACGGCCGCGCGCGAGCTCGAGCGGCTTGGCGAGAGCTTGAGCGCCGCCGCAAGGGGCGCGCTGCGTTCCATCGAGGGCGATACGGCGGCGGCGACCACACGGGTGAGCGTCCTGCTGAGGCGCGCGTGGCTCCGGCCCCTGCTGGTCGGCCTGAGCCTTTTTCTCGGTATCAGCGGCGGCAGCTGGGCGACGATGCACTGGTTGTCGAGGAGCATCGAACGCCGGATCGAGACCTTGGCGACGGTGAACGTGCAAATCGAGCAGGCGCGCGAGACCCTGGCCGGAATCGAAGGTACCTCGGGACACTCGTTCCGCGTCGGCTCCGTCCAGTCGCTCGCGGCCGTGGGGGTAGCGGGCTACCGCTGGAGGCACAGGTTGGCCTGGGCGACGGCTTGGGGATGGATGATAGCGGCAGCCCTCCCGCGCCGTCGTCCTGCTACTGCACCTGCAGTCCCTTCAGGGCGCGCTGAGCGCCGGCCTGGTCGGCGCCCAGCGGGTAGACGCCGCAGGGGCCGAACACCGATTCGGTGGAAGCCGAGAAGAGGTAGTCACGGATGGCAGCGGGATCGGGCTTTCCCGTCGCGGGCAGGTCGCGTCGATGGCTTCGGCCAGAAGCTCTACGGCACCGAAGCCACCGGCCGCGCGATGGCTGGCAACCTGGCCGTGGGCGGCTTCGTACCGTTGAACCATGGCCGTGCTGCTGGCGATGTATCCCGATGTTTCGATGGTCGGAATCCAGGGCGCGTTTTCGGCCACGCACCTGGCCAATTCGCCCGTTTGCGCAAGAAACCCGTGGTCACCCGCCCCGTTCATGCTTACCACCGGGGGCGAGTAGCCGACGGCGTCCATGGCCATGCTCAGGCTGACCACATCCGACCGGTAGGCTCCACCGACGAAGCGCTCCGCCCGGGTGCCTCTGGCGGCCACGACCAGAGCCTCATGGTCGGCTCCGCCGACGGGGAAGGACCGATCCAACACGATGCGCAACCCGCTCGCGTGGGCGGCCTCGTGCACTCCCTGGGCGAGGGAAGCTGGGAACTGGGTGTCCTCGTAGACCAGGGCGATGGTCTGGATTCCGTGTTGTGAAGCGAGCTCCACTGAACCTTGGGGGAAGGTCGGGGCCGGATTGAACATCTGGACACTCCACCGGCGGCCCTTCCGGCCCAGAGCACGGGCGCGGCCGCTATCGCGGTAACGATCGGCTTCTCCGCTCGGCCACATCCATCGCCGGACCGGTGATGGGGCTGCTGAAGGGACCTAGAAGCGCGTGGATCGAATCGGCCGCCACGAACTCGCCGTAGATGCGGGCGCTGGTTTCGGGATCGCTGGCGTCGTCACGAAGGGCCAGCCGCAACTCTCTGCCGTCGATTCCGCCCACTTCGTTGAGCATCTCGACGGCCAGGCGATAGCCGCGCGCCATCTCGTCGCCCAGTTCCGCGTGCCGGCCGGTTTCGGAGAAGGTTGCCGCGAGCACGATGGGCGCGGGGTCCGGTGGGGCGACGGGATCGCGGCAGCCGCCGAGGCCCAGCGAGCGCGGTGAGGGCGGGAAGAGCAGCGATTCGGATCACGGTTGTCGGTTCTCCGAGGGGTGGAAAGAGAGGTCGTGCGTCACACTTGTCACCGTTCGGTCGTTACCGTATGCGTAGCGCATCCGGCTCGCAGCCCGCGGGGCGGCGCGCCCGGCTGAAGTGCCCGTTCGAGCAAGTCCGTTCACACAGGGAGGAGACCATGCGATCCGCCATCGCCACCTTCCTTCTTCTTGCGCTGCCGGCATGTTCCGAAGGCCCATTCGCCCCCGTCACCGAGGCGGAGGAACACGAAATCAGGACAGCTCTGGCGGGCCGGTCGTTTCGGCAGTTCGACCCTTCAAGGGACGGGAGTCCTCGCAAGGGAGTGGTCATCGACTTCTTCAGCGGCATCAGCCTCTGGGCGCAGTACGCGGAGGGCAACCACGCGATAGACGAGTGGGAGATTGCCGCGGCCGACTATCGCATCGAACAGACGAGCGATGGTTCAATAGTCAGGATTCACTTCACCTCGCCGCGTTCGCAGCGCAGCCTGCCGACTCAGTGCAGTGACTGCATCGCACACTCGAGCGTCACCATATCGCTCCGGGACGTGTTCGACGCGGAGAAGACCAGGTTCCGGATAGACGACCCCGAAGGGAATCTACCTTCCCCGTTCCCGATTTTCGGATCCTGGACCCGTTTCGAGGAAGACATCTACTACGACTGAGTCGTGTGAACAGCGAACCACGCCGCAGGCCGTGAAGCTGTCGAGCGAATGAAGGAGCTCTATGACCACGTATGTGGACGCCGCCTGGTGGTACATTCTCCTGTATCGCCTGAACAATACCGCCGAATATAAAGATGGAAGAAAAGGAAGAAAAGACGACAATGCCTGTGCTGAGACGGTATTCACCTGACAGTTGGGCACGAGAGAGGACGGTGGCCAACCGCCCTCGCCGGAGCTAGTTGAGAGATGTCAAAGTCGCTCACTTAGCACGGGAGAGGAGATGACCACCGTCCAGAAGGAGAAGATAGCGCGTCGCAAGCTGAGCCTGCTACAGCTGGCCCAGGTGGGTCGGCTACGTGCGCCGCCCTCGTTCTCTGGCCACACGCTCCGCATCCGTCAGTTCGTGTGCAATGCTCATGCCGGCGACGGAGGGCGTCTGACTCCCCCCACCTCCGTGAGGGTAGAGAATCCGAACCACCACTTAGACCTCTCAGGGCGCTGGAGGCGAAGATGGCCCAGGAAGGATTGGTGCTGACGGAGTCACAGCTTCAGGCGCTGGAGAAGGCGAAGGCCGACAAGGAGGCAAGGGGCGAGTTCGAGAGCGAGTGCCCGGGCTACTGCGGGGCCCAGGACACGTTCTACGTGGGCACGCTCAAGGGCGTGGGCCGGATCTACCAGCAGACGTTCATCGACACGTACGCGAAGGTGGGCTTCGCGAAGCTCTATGATCGCAAGACCCCGATCACCGCGGCGGAGCTCCTGAACGACCGGGTGATCCCGTTCTTCGACGAGCATGAGATCCCGCTACAGCGCGTGCTCACCGACCGGGGCACAGAGTACTGCGGCAACCCGGAGCGCCACGAGTACGAGCTCTACCTGGCCATCGAAGACATCGACCACACGCGCACGAAGACCAAGAGCCCACAGACCAACGGCATCTGTGAGCGCTTCCACAAGACGATGCTCAACGAGTTCTACAGGGTGGCCTTCAGGAAGAAGATCTACACAAGCCTCGAGGCGCTCCAGCAGGACCTCGACCGCTACATCGAGGAGTACAACACGGTGAGGACCCACACGGGCAGGTGGTGCTTCGGCAAGACCCCGATGCACACCTTCCTGGACACTCTCCCCCTGGCCAAGGAGAAGATGCTCAGCGTAGCATAGCAATCGGACGGTTCGTCGGAACCTGTCAACAAGAGTGAGACACCCGGGGTCATAAATTAGTGAGCGGGCTGCGGTGTCGGAGCCGCAGCTGGTGGATTGATCCAGACCTCCGTTGGGAGAGGCTGGGGCGTGGGGATCCCCTGCACGAAGCGTTCAGGGTGTTGGGACCACGCCTGCTGGAGAGTGCGCTCACGCTGGGCGAGCACGTCACGGGCTCGGTCGTGATGGACATCAGCCGGGGTGAGCATCGCGATTCCGCCGTGGCGATGCTCATGGTTGTACCAAGGGAAGAAGGATCGGCAGAAGTCGATCGCCGCGCCGATGTCGGCGAAGCGTCCGGGGAAGTTGGGGTAGTATTTGACGGTCTTGAAGTGCGCCTCCGAGAAGGGGTTGTCGTCGCTGACCCGGGGACGGCCGAGCGAGCGGGTGATCCCGAGGTCGGCGAGCAGCTGGGCCGTGCACTTGCTGGTCATCGGGGCCCCGCGGTCGGAGTGCAGGGTCAGCGTCTCGGGCTGGACATCCTGCTTGAGGCAGCTCTCCTGGATGAGCCGGCTGGCGAGCGCGGAGTTCTCGCGGTCGGCGACCATCCATCCGACCACGTAGCGGCTGAAGATGTCGATGAGGACGTAGAGGTAGAAGTACGACCACTTCTCGGGTCCGAGAAGCCGGGTGATGTCCCACGACCAGGTCTGGTTCGGTGCCGTGGCCACGAGCTGGGGCTTCGTGTAGGGGGGATGCGTGAGCTGACTGCGCCGCTCACGCACGGGGTGATCCTCTTGGAGGATCCTGTACATCGTGCGTTCTGAGCAGAGGTACTCGCCCTCGTCGAGGAGGGTGGCCACAACCTCTGCGGGAGATCGGTCGACGAAGCGCGGGCAAGCGAGGGTCTCACGCACCTTCTCGCGCTCGGATTCATCAAGTGCCCGGGCGGGGCGCTGCCTGGGCTGCTGGTGCCCGGTCGTGGGCTTACGGCGCCGGTAGAACGTGGCACGCGCCACACCCAGTGCTCGGCACGCCGGCGCGGCGCCGACCTCCCGAGCCAGGGAGGCAGCGGCCATCAGGAGTTCTTTCCGCTGTCGAAGCTCAACCCCAGCAGCCCGGCAACTTTTCCCTGGACTTCCAGGATCGTTTCCGCCGTGGCAAGCTGCTTCTCGAGCCGGGCCACTTCGGCCTCGAGCTCATCCACCCTCTTCTGGAGGGAATTGCGGCGGGCCGGCTTGCGGCCCCGCCGCTTCGGCGTCAGGCCCTTCAGAGAGCCCTCGCGCCGTGCCTTTCGCCATGCCGTGAGATGAGAGCTGTACAGACCCTCCCGACGCACGATCCGCCCAACCTCGCCGGGCTCCGAGCACCGGTCGGTCTCTTCCAGGATCCTGAGCTTGTACTCCGCGGTGAACTGCCGGCGGGTCGGCTTGGCCACAACCTCCGGATCCCGTGCCCGATTCCGCTCGGCGACTCGGGCCCTGGCGGCCTCGTCGCTACGCCCCTCGCCCCCCAGGGCCCGAGCACCCACACCCATACCAATCATCGTATCTCTCCCCTCTACCATCGCCATCCACCTCCGCCCCCTTCAGTAATCCCAAAGGTACCAGGTGTCTCACTGATATTGGCAGAGAGGGATCACGCCGGAGGAGCACCGGCAGCTGGCGGAGTGGGACGACGGGCCGCGGCTCTTCGAGCACCTCCAGGACCTGCCCGGCACCGTGAGTATCACGGACTTGCCGGCCTACGTCCGCTCGCTCGGCCTTGCCGCCGACGGGCTCCCGTACAAGACCCTGCAAGGCACGCCGATGCGTCATCGGGACGTGTATGTGGGCAGCTTCTTTCTGACCGAGAAGGAAGGCGGGCGGGCGTTCACGAGCGAGGACGAAGAGATCCTGGTGCTGTTCGCCTCGCAGGCGGCGACCGCGATCGCCAATGCCCGCACCTACCGGGACGAGCAGCGCACACGGGCTAACCTGGAGGCCCTGATCGAGACGTCGCCGGTCGGCGTGGTGGTCTTCGATGCCAAGACGGGCAACGTGGTGTCCCTGAATCGCGAGGCAAAACGGATCGTGGAGAGCGTACGCGTGCCGGGCCACCCTCCGGAGCAGCTTCTGGAGATAGTGACTTGCAGGCGCGCCGACGGGCGAGAGATCACGTTGGGAGAACTCCCGCTGGCGGAACAGCTGAGCAGCGCCGAGACGGTGCGCGCCGAGGAGATCGTGCTCTCGGTCCCGGACGGGCGGAGCGTGACGACGCTGGTCAACGCCTCGCCGATTCATGCGGGGGACGGCCAGGTTGTCTCGGTGGTGGTCACCATGCAGGACCTGGCGCCGCTGGAGGAGCTGGAGCGGATGCGGGCCGCGTTCCTGGGGATGGTGAGCCACGAGCTGCGTACGCCGCTGACCTCGATCAAGGGCTCGACCGCCACGGTGCTCGGCTCGCGGGTCTTCGGTCCGGCAGAGATGCTGCAGTTCTTCCGGGTCATCGACCAGCAGGCCGATCACATGACGGGCCTGATCAGCGACCTGCTGGATGCGGGACAGATCGAGACGGGCACGCTGTCGGTGTCGCCGGAGCCCTCGGAGGTGGGGGCGCTGGTGGAGCAGGCGAGGAACACCTTCCTGAGCGGCGGCGGTCGGCAGACCGTCCTCATCGACCTTCCGCCGGAGCTGCCGCGCGTGATGGCGGACCGGCAGCGCACCGTGCAGACCCTGAACAACCTTTTGTCCAACGCCGCCAGGCACTCTCCCGAGTCGTCGCCCATCCAGGTTGCCGCCGAACGCGACGGCGTCACGTGGCGATCTCGGTCTCGGACCACGGCAGGGGCATTGCATCGGACCAGCTCCAGCACCTGTTCCGGAAATATCTCGGTGCCGGTGAGGGGGAAGGCGGGAGCGCAGGTGGCCTGGGCCTGGGGCCATATGCAAGGGACTGGTCGAGGCCCAGGGGGGGCGCATCTGGGCCACTAGAGGGGGGGCGGGCCAGGGTGCCCGGTTCACTTTCACAGTCCCGGTAGCCGAGGAGGCCAGCGGGGCTACGGCGGCGGACTCCGCCGGGGGTCGGGCGGGGGTGCTCGCACAAGGGCGGGCACAGGCGCGCATCCTAGTGGTGGACGACGACCCGCACGCACGGCTCTACGTCCGCGATGCGCTCACGGCGGCGGACTACTCCGCACTGGTCATGGCCGACCATCAGGAGCTGTCCCACACCATCGCCGTGGAGCAGCCCCACTTGGTTCTGCTCGACCTGATGCTGCCGGGGACCGACGGCATCGAACTGATGCAACAAGTTCCCGAGCTAGCGGATCTGCCGGTCATCTTCATCTCCGCCTATGGAAGGGACGAGACAATCGCGAGAGCGCTGGAGGCCGGGGCCGTTGACTACATCGTGAAACCGTTCTCGCCGACCGAGCTAGTGGCGAGGATCCGGGCAGCGCTGAGAAGACGCGCCGAACCCGAACCGTTCGTGCTGGGTCCGTTGGCCATCCACTACGAGCTGCGCCAGGTGACCGTGGCCGGCCAACTGGTGGAATTGACGGCCACCGAGTACGAGCTGCTCCGTGTGCTCTCGGTCAACGCGGGACGGGTCATGAGGTACGACGCCCTGCTCCGCCAGGCGTGGAGAGGGCGGGATCGGCGATACGCCGACCCAAAGCTGGTCCACGCTGTCGTGAAGAGGCTCCGCCGTAAGCTGGACGAGGACGCGGCTCGGCCGGCCTACGTGCTCAACGCCCGCGGGGTCGGCTACCGCATGCCCAGACCGGGCGACCTTTAGGCCCTCCCGGCGGGTCGAAGAGGGCCCGCTCGCTCGCGTCCGCAGAGTCGTTCGCTGCCCCCCTCCACCCTGGACGAGGGGCAAGAACCAACCACATCAGACACTATCAACCCCAAGAACCAATCGTCCGTGAAAGCGGGGCAAGCCCAGCCTCTCTCTTGTGTCGTGAGTCGTCCTACCCGCAAGGGGTTTGCGTCACATGGGGATGCCCGAGGGTTCTCCTCACCGGCCGCTCACACCCCGATTCCCTGCTACAGCCTCCCTGAATGATGACGGCGCTGGTGATCTCCGGTACGTATTCTCTGCTCAGACGGCGGAGCCCATGCGCGGTTGTCTATGGTTCCTGTCCTCTCTCATGGCGAACTGTCAAGTGATTTCCGTCTCAGATCGCGCCGCACTGCCACGGCTCGCCGCGATCTGCTCTCGGATCCACCAATCGACCTCCGACTCGATCCGGTCGACGGCGCGCGCACCCAGCCGGACCGGCTTGGGAAAGCCCCTCCCCCCCCCGGCGTGGCCGCGCATCGTGTGGTGGCTATTGACAGGCGGCGGTAGTCATATCGGCGTGAAGGTGGCCGATGCTCGGGTGAAGTAAATTTCCGTCAGGTCCTCAAATCCTGAGTCGACGCCGAACAACAGCCAGACTCGGCCACTCGGAGGTACAGAGATGGGTACTAGTGTCGGTCGACCCGGGAGGGACTTGCGCTCCCACTGGCGCGACTGCTCGCAGCTCCGGGAGTTGGCGACGTTGCCGAGCACCACGGCCTGCGTGCCGCCGGCGGACTGATTTCCGATGTCGATGTTCATCCGCAGGTAGGAGCCCTCGCGGACCGGGAGCGGTTCGATGGCGGTCGCACCGGCCTTGATCCAAACGCTTTCCCCCGGCGCGCCGCCGACACCGAGGCACCCGGCTGGCGTACTGGTGGCGATTTCCACGCTGATGGAGACGTCATAGCGCGCGCCGGGCGACAGGCCTCCGATGACTCCCTTGAAGAACATCAAGAGATCGTCGCTTCGGTTGACTCCGGAGATGAACAGGGCGGACTGCGACTCCAGCGGGGGCGGGAGCTCTCGGTAGCCGGACGTCAACTCGTAGGATGCCGCGTCGGCGGGTGGATAGTCCGCGAAGTCGGCGATGAACCCCTGTGGCCCGCGATGGAAGTCGAAGGTGAACGTCAACGCCTCCGTCGGCTCGATCAGAGGACTCGAGCAACCGCCCAGGAGCGCGGCGGTCAGTAGCGTCACGGTGGCGAAGTGGGGCCGCAAGCACCGCATTCCGAAACTTGCTATCGAAAGCTGACACGTGAGGTCGCAGGAAATCATGCAGGGTGCGCCGGCTACCGGTGGACGAGCAATACACCTGATCGGACCACCTTGTCGCCCGACCTGGACGACTGCGGTGCCCGGCCCGTGGGGCCGCAGGAGCCAAGCTCGCCGGAGCGCGGTAGTCGATGGCCCCCGTCCTCTCTCATGGCGAACTATTAGATGAGTTTCGTCTCAGATCGCGCCGCGCTGCCACGGCTTGCCGCGACCTGCTCTCGGATCCACTCATCCACCTCCGACTCGATCCAGCCGATGGCGCGCGCGCCCAGCCAGACCGGCTTGGGAAAGCGTCCGAGCGTTCGTCCCCAGAGACAGACTACGATCCTCTTCGGGATTTGCTTCCGCGCGCTCCCACGAGATGCTTCGCCCCCTGCGGGTTAGTTCCGAGTTCGCCGTGCAGCTTCGAGGCCTCGGAGCTCGTCGGCGGAACGCGGATCACGCGATCCTCCATCTCCGGAACCACCCGATACCGGTCCAGCTGGGCGCAGTGCTCGAGGTCGTCGCGCAGGCCGATCTCGATGAGGCGCCGTCCGGCCCTCGTCCCGGCGAGGAACGCTGCGCCGACTCGAAACCGATACGTGAGCTCGAGAGCTGCCGAGCCGGCGTCGTTGAGCTCCACTCCGGGATGCCCATCGCCAAGACGCCTGATCAGGGCGCCGGCGCACAGCGCATCCTCCGCGGCGAACATCCCCCCTCTCCCGGCACACACCACCACCAGCTCCTCGCTGCCCGCAACCGCGTCGACTACGGCGTCGAGATTCAGAAAGCAACAAACCAGCACACGATCGGCATCCCCGGCCATGAGAAAGGGGCTAGTCCCGTTGGTCGTGCTCATCACCAGCCGCTTGTCCGCGACCACCTGGGCCGAAAACTCCCGCGGGGAGTTGCCGAGGTCGAAGCCGGCGACCATGACGCCCTTGGACTCGCCGCAGAGGAGCGTGTCGTCTCGTCCCAGTGAGGACGCCAGCTTGATGGCTTCCTCGGTCGAGGCGGCGGGGTACACGCCGCGGGCGCCGTTCATCAGCGCCTCCACCATCGTGCTCGTGGCCCGCAAGACATCGATGACCACGACGGTCCGTGCCACCATGTCAAGCGCCGCGGGCTCTCCGGCCTGGAAGTAGACGTCGATCTTCGTCACGGGCTCGTCTCTATCACGGTGATCCACTCGCTGCTCGACCATGGGCCGGCGGTTCTGTCATGGCTTGCCTTCTTCGCTCACGATGCGGATGGCGGTCCGGAGCTTGACTATCTCGATCCGTAGCGGCGATTTGCCGGACAGCCCGGAAGATATCGCTTCCAGCCGCTCGGCCACATCCCAAAGGATCTCTACGGCTTGCTCTCGCTCATTCGCCATCGGGTCCCCAATTGGCGTCGGTCCGTGTGTTGTCAGCTTCCTCGACGGTGCAGATAGCAGTCGCTGTGCGCGTCCAAAGCAACATCTAATGCCGACTCCGGCAATCGGCGACACAACTCCGCCCAGAGCACGTCCGTCCGTTTGGCAGGGGCGACAAACAGGAGCGCGGACGGTTGTGGAGCCGACTCAAGTCGTCTGAGATAGCCGCCCGGCTGGTTGTCGGTGAGACCGGCCCAGAACTTGGCCTCAATCAAAACGCGGGCCTCGCCATCTTGATCGACTCCGGCGAGATCGGGCCTCGCGCCATCCTCGCCGACGTCCTGGGTGCGTACCTGAGCGACTTGTCCAACTTTCGCGCCGCCGGCTCACACCACCTCTGAGAGAGTGCTCCGCGCCGCCTCGGACCCGGACAGAATGTGCCCGAGCGCCTCGACGGCGAGGTTCTCTGTCTGCGGGCCGAACATTGGCGCGAGCTGCGCGAGAAGTGTCCTACGGTTGACAGCCATGTCGTGTCCGTTCGCTTCGTTGAGGGAGCTGAAGTAGATGGAACATGCCGAGCTCGAGCCGCGATCGGCAGACTAAACGTGCCGGTGCCAACTCGCGGCCGTGGTCCAGTCGCCCTCTACGTCTCCCGCCTGCCTGTGTCACCCCGTCGAATCTCGAAGTCGCGACGGTCCCTGTACAGAAGCGCGCGATTCAGGACATAGTCCTGCCCGCCGTCGAGGTTGACGGCATCCCAGTGAGTCATGAGCCAGTACTTGTGGTCGCCGATGAACAGGTAGGCGTCACGCCAGCCAAAGAAAGTGCCGGCAACGCCCTCCCCGGCGCGGAAGCGGGCGCAGACCAGATCCAACAACTCGTGCTGGCCGTCCTTTCGGCTGAGGACGTACTCGTGGGGCCACGTCTCCCTGTACGTTACGGCTTCGCGCCACGGTGCGTCGGCGATCAACGCCATGATGCGCGGCTCGGGCCGCATCTTCTCCTCCACCGCCCGCCCTCGTCGCGCGCAGACTCACACCGTTCATGCTATCGTGGTGGCTCGTCGATCTGTGTCTGCCATCGTACCGTACATGCTCGCAGGGCGTCCAGACCGGAACCTGGCAGGACTACCCGTCGACGTACGGAGGTCTTGCTTACAGCCTCCTGTTCCTTCTGTACGACTTCGTCGACGTAGCCACAAACCAATTCCACATTGACCATGTCTTCCCGCGCGCTTTGATGACCCCGGCGCGCCTGAAGAAGGCCGGCGTCGACGAGGAAAGGATCCCCGAGTATCAGGATCGGGTGAACCGCCTGGCCAACCTCCAGCTGCTCGAAGGATCGACGAACACGAGCAAGGGTGCCAAGCCGCCTGCCGACTGGCTACGCGCGCAGTACTCCGACGAAGAAAGGCGGAATCACTGCGACCTGCACGATCTGGGCGACGTTCCAACCGACGTGAAGGGTTTCCTGCACTTCTACGCGACGCGCCGAACCCGTATCCTGGAGAAGCTGCGCCGCCTACTCGCTTCCGACAGCACGGAGAACCCGGACTAGCACGCCGAGGCACCAGAAGGGCTGTCCCAGCACGGCAAGGCTCGCGGGGCTCGCTTTCCTCAGCGGAAGGACGGTGAGAATCTGGAAAACCTGAAGATCGCCGAGTTGATCGGCCGCGCACCGTGGCGGGAAGCCGTCACATACCGGGACACGTGGCCGCACGAGTACGTGCTCAGCCGCAAGGACGGTCAGAATGAGCTGATCGAGCTGGTCTGTGCCCGCTTCCGCGCCGGGGAGGGAGTTGACGCGACCTTCTTTGGCAGGCCGAACACCTACCTGTTCATCGGCGACCACAAGTACTGGCTCATGACCCATTGGGACGCTGTCGACCTCGACGACGGACAGAACTACGTGCTGAACCGAGCGCGCCTGTATCGCGACCGGCGTGACTTCGTCATTCAGACTGGGGATACAGGGAAGCGCGAGGACTACCCCGCCAAGCCGGCCAAGTCAATTCAAAGCGCCGGCTGGCACTGAGGGCAGCACGGCAGTGGTGGCTCACAGTAGTCGGAACCACAGAGAATCGAGCGCGCCTACATCGGACGGAGACATCTCGAAGAACTGAATCGCAAACGACCTGACGCTGATCGGGAAGGGATCCGCCCCGACCGACCGGCGACACGTGGGCGGCGGCGGTTCCCAGTGCGGGCGACCAGCCATCAGGATGCGGCGCCAGGACGGAAAGACGGACGCGCCAGCCGCCCATGAACTCCGCCGCAGCGCGGGCCTCAGGGGGATCGAAAGGGGGGGGGGCGAAGCGCCCCCCTCGCCAGCCCCAATGGATGACATGGGGTAGGCTGGCTCATGCACCTTAGTCCGCGCCCAAGGTTCCGCGACGGAGGGCTGCGACCTATGGCTTGCGACCTCCACCGGCGAGGTACCCCGCCCAGTCGTCCATGAGCTGGCGCCGTCGATCAAACAGGTCCGTGCGCCTGTACGCCGCCTCTGCCCTGTTCAGTACTACATGCGCCAGGCGCCGCTTCGATGACCTCGCGCGGGTGGTTCGTCTCCTCGGCCGCCCAGTCGCGGAACGACGACCAAAAGCCGTGCGGCACGGCAGCGATCCCATGCTGCTGGAGCAACTGGCGCAGGCGCTTCTCGTGGAGCGGCTGCCCACTGTGGTGGATGAACACGAGGGGGCTACCGGCTCCGATCGCCCGCGCCTCCTCGAGGATCTCCGTGGCACGGCGGCATAGCGGCACCCGGTGCTGGCGCTTCGCCTTCATCCTCGTCGCGGGAACCGTCCACACGCCCTCCGTCTGATCAATCTCCGCCCACGCGGCCCACAGCACCTCGCACCACCTAGTGTCCTGAGTCGGAAGTCCGCGTACAAAAGCGGGCAAGAGTTTGGAGGATCTGATCAGCGGACTTGGTCCAGACGAAGGGTTTGGGATCGTGATTGGTGATGTCGACGTAGCGCAGGATCGTGTCCTCGAGCTCGCGCGTGCTACGGAAGACGCCGCGTCGGAGCTGTTTTTCGGTGAGAGCGCCGAACCAGCGCTCGACGAGGTTGAGCCAGGATGAGCTGGTGGGGGTGAAGTGGAGGTGGAAGCGAGGACGCTTGAGGAGCCAGCGCTTGATGATCTGGGTCTTGTGGGTCTGATAGTTGTCGACGATGAGGTGGATATCGAGGCCTTGGGGGACGGTCGCCTCGATAGTGTCGAGGAACCTGCGAAACTCAATGGAGCGGTGGCGCTTGTGACATTCGGCGATGACCTCTCCGGTCTTGGTGTCGAGCGCTGCGAAGAGGGAGGTGGTGCCATTGCGAACATAGTCGTGGGTACGGCGCTCGATCTGCCCAGGACGCATCGGCAACAGGGGCTGGGAGCGGTCGAGGGCCTGGATCTGGGCCTTTTCGTCGACGCACAGGACCAGAGCTCGGTCCGGGGGATGCAAATACAAGCCGACGATGTCACGCACTTTCTCGATGAAGAGGGGGTCGGAGGAGAGCTTGAAGGTTTCACTGCGATGGGGCTGGAGCGCGAAGGCCCGCCAGATGCGACTGATGGCGCTCTGACTCATCCCGGTGCGCTGCGCCATGGAGCGGGTGCTCCAGTGCGTGGCGTCGGTGGGCGTTTCTTCCAAGGTGATCCGGATGACGCGCTCCACATCCTCATCCCCGATCGTGCGGGGAGCTCCAGGTCTGGGCTCGTCCAACAGCCCGTCCACGCCCCCGTCCACGCCCCCCCCCCACGAAGCGCTTGCGCCATTTGCCCACGGTCTGTTTGGTGATCCCCACTTCGTCGGCAATCTGAGTATTTGCGGCTCCCTCGGCGGCCCGAAGGACGATGCGGGCCCCCGCATCGCCAGAGCCTGGGCTGTCTTGGGTCGCTTCACCCAACGCTCCAAGGTCTCTTGATCGGCGTCATCGAGAGTCAGGGGAGCCAACGGACGTCCACGCATGGCATCCTCCCGGAACAGGTTCGGGGCAAGTTACCATGCGCGAGCCACTAATGCAATGAACTTCTAACTCAGGACACTAGCTGCCGTCAACACCAGAAACTCGAAGGCCAACGGGACGGCCGGCACAGCCGTCGAGGTCCGCACTTTCTTGATGGCCGAGGCCACGTCGCGGTGCGGCAAAGCCCGCATGTGCCGCACCACGGCTTTCTGCGGTCCGAGCACCGGCCCAAGCCGATCGCACGGATTGTCGGTTCGGTATTGCATCGCCACAGCCCATTCCAACACCGCGCGGATACGTTGATGCACACGCTGGGCCGTGGCCGCCTTCGTGTGCCAGATCGGCGTGAGGATCTCCAACACGTCGGCACTCCTCACCTCCGACACCAGGAGTCCACCGATGCGCGGAAAGGCGAACCTCCTGAAGCTCGACATCCATGCACGGCCGTTCCTCGCATCGCGCCAACCGGCCTGCTTCTGCTCCACCACCCGCGCGGCGGCGGCGGCGAAGCTCGGTACGCCTTGGGCGCGGCGTTTCTCCACTCCTCGAGGCGGAGGGCCTGAAAGGTGGCCGGGCATGTCCCACGGCGGCAGCAAAGGCGGACGCGGACCGCACTCCAGTCGGCGTCGATGGAGCGCTACAGGCCCAAGGGGTGCGATGCGGTGTGTGTGACGCTTGGCCGGGTCCGTGGCCCTGACTTCGTGTGTCTTGATATGGGGCTAGGGACCCCGAGGATGCCCTGGGCGAGTGGCCTGGACTGGTCGGTTATCCTTGCTTATCTATCAAATGTAAGGCATTAGTGGAATTCGGAGGGAATTCATTGGAGGAGACGGTGATCGAATCCGCTATCACATCGAAGGGGCAAACGACGCTGCCCAAGCCCGTACGGGAAGCGCTCGGTGTGCGACCTGGGGACCGCGTACGTTACGTCATTCTGGACCATGAGGTTCGAATTATCCCGGTGCGACCCGTTCGTCGCCTGTATGGCGCATTCCAGCATGACGGTCCGCCTGTGACACTGCAGGACATGGAGCGCGCCGTCACCGAGGGAGCGGTCCGGGAGTGATCGCGCTCGATACGAACGTCCTGGTCCGATATCTGGTGGCCGATGACACCCAGCAGGCGGAAGCAGCAAGGGTGCTGCTGGCCGGTCTGACGGCTGAGCGGTGCGGCTTTGTGTGCCGTGAGGTGACGGTGGAGCTCGTTTGGGTGCTTGAACGGGCGTATCGATTCTCCCGTGACCGGATTTCGACCGTGCTGGAGGAACTAGTAGCGAGCGAAGAGCTCGAGCTTGAGGCTGTCGAGGATGTCGCGCGCGCAGCCGATGGCTACCGTCGAGGTGCAGCTGGCTTCTCTGATCTGATGATTGCTGCCGCCGCACGACGATCCGGCGCGCATCCTCTCTACACCTTCGACCGACGAGCAGCCCAACTTGAAGGAGTAGAGCTGGTGGAGCAGCCAAGCTCATGAGAACAGACTCGGGACAGCGCACCGTCGGCACACCTGACAGTGAGCCCGATGATCGAATCTGAGTTTCATCTCCCCTGGCTCATCAGGCTGTAACGGCAGTACCTCGGCTCATGATCTAAGATCGACTGCGCACAGCCGAAGAATACGATCCCTCAAAGCAATACGAGTTTCGCTATCGCGCGAAGGGTCATCGCAGGGAGGCGGCGGTCGGGCGAGACCGCGAGACGCTTGGCCCATGGATTCCGGACCCCAATTCGCAAAGGGTGATCGAAAGGGTGACTCGCGACCCGGATGTATCACATATCTATCATCACATCAATGACTTATACTTGACATAGTAGCGGACTGGGCGGCGTACCTCGCCGGTGGAAGTCACAAGCCATAGGCTGCAGCCCGCCGTCACGGCACCTTAGGCGCGGACTAAGGTGCTTAAGCCAGCATACCCCACGTCATACGTTGGGCTGGCGAGGGGCTTGCCCCTTCGATCCCCCCTTCAGAGATGTCCGCGCTGCGACGGCGTGTGCCGGGCCATGATGCGGCGGCGCTCGGTGGCCGTTGGTCTAGTACGCGCGAAGCGTTGCATAGCTGCCCGCCTGGCCGTGCTGACAGCCTGCGGAGACACCGTTCTGCTGGTTGCCACGCTCAGAGCTGGCGAGGAAGTTGTGGTGTACGTTGCCTGTCGTTCCGCCTTCGGACCAATGGAATGGGGATGCGATAAGATGGAGACGAGCTATGACCCTTGACCTACAGTTCTTTGCTTTGCTTGTAGGCGGCGTCGCGAGCATCAAGTTGGGAAGGATGTTGTACCATCAATGGCGAGGGCGGGAAGTCCCGGGTCGTCCGTTCTCCCGGCTGCGTGTGGTTTGCCTTAGCCTTGTTGTGATCAGCATGCTCATCGTGGCTCTAGAGTTCTGAGGATTGGTTGTTTGTCGGTCGCAAAGGGAGCTTCCTCTGTATGATGTGTGGGCTCATCGGTCCCACATCCACCTCTGGGCAACGCTGGACGCCATCCACAAGGGGTTCGGAAGAGGCTTCGGGATCGAAAAGTCCCCACCGGTCTCCACGTCGACGGCGATCGAGCCGATCAGATTCCGGATGGCCTTCTCCCCGCGGCGCAACGCGTAACGATACACCCTGCGCCAACACAGCATCGCCAGCCCACCGACCGCTACTCCGCCGGCAAGAAACCCCGCCGCACCGACCACGAGACCCCCGATCCCGAGGGCGACGCCTACGGCCCCGCCCACAAAGGCCCCACCGGCGCTGCTCAACGACGCAAGCACCCCCGAAATGCCGCCCCCGACCCACCAATTGAGCTTGTGGCTGTGGATCAGGCTTCCGCGTACGGTCAACTCGGTCGTGGGCGGATGGGTGTCCAGGCGCCGGAGACTGAAAAGCAGCTGCTTGAGGTTCGCCAAGGCCATCTCGTACGCGAACGACTGGTCTGCCGTGGTCATGTGCGAGTAGGCGGGAACCTTGAAGACCAGCACGCCCCCGTCGATGGGGTCGGCTCCGTGGTGGTCGACGAGACTCAGGCGAAACGGGCGCTCCGGCAGGATCCGTTGCATGGCGGCGTAGACTTCCTCCGCCGGTGCTTGGATCACCTGGGAGACCTCCATGGTAAGCGGAGGTTGGCCCAGGAAACGGGCTGCCATCGCCGGCGGTTGCTCCTGGGCCCCTTCGACAAGGGCCATGTGGCGAGATTCCACGAGCGCATGATCAACCCGGATCCTGCAGGGAGAGGTGAAATAGGGGACTTGTGGGTGTGGATGGGACCGGAGGGGAAGTTGGCGGGGATATGGGGGGCTGCCGGAGGGAAAAGAGGCGGCTCGGATCTGTGGTATTGAGTGGGCAGGGCGGTGTTGGACAGACGGGGAGGACGACTGGAGGGGAGAGGGCCTAGAGGAGGGGGGGGCGGGAGTCGTCAGGCTGGGAGAGGAGGCGGGAGTCCGGAAGCGAGGCGTCTGAGAGCGAGCAGGATATGGGGTCTGGCGGGATCGTCACGGAGCAACTGGACGTAGAGCTTGCGGCTGTGGCGGGTGAGCTTGGCGGGCAAGCGGAGGAGCCAGAGCCGGAGGCGGTTGGGTTGAGCTGTGCGCCAAGCTCCGGAGAGGGCGGTGGTCCTGAGTGTGTGCAGGAGCTGGTAGGCGATGGCTCCGAGAGCCCACAGGAGTGCATTGCCGTCGAGGTGATCGATGGCGGTGGCCCCTGCTCCGAGCTGGCCGAGTTCCTTGATCCTCTGTTCGACGACCGCACCGTGGTTGTAGCGGCGCCAGGCGGTGAGGGCGTGGATGCCTTCGATGTTGGTGAGCACGTGAGCGCTCAGGGGGACTTCGTAGGTGTCGAGCGTGAGGGTGTCTGGGCCTTGGAGCGGACGCCGTGTCTGGAGCGAGAGAAGACGGACGCCCCACAGACAGCCGGAGGTGGTCCAGAGCTCATGACCGGGGAAGATGTGCTCACCCTTGCGAGAGCGACGCCGGGGCTGGTGGTGGTCGGCAAGCCAGCGGTGGGCAGGGAGCTTGAGCAGGAAACGGACATCGAGGTCATCGAGGGTCCGTACCATGGATCGGCTGAAGAAGCCCTTGTCGAGACGCACGGTGATGGTCTCGACCCCCACGGAGCGCAGGCGCCCCACCAAGTCGGCGATCCACGCCTCGGCCCCCGCAGCGGTGGGGGCGTTGCCCGGGCGCCAACGGATGCCCATACAGTCTCCCGTCTCCTGAACGAAGGCCAGAAGCGGATGGTGCGACGGCCGGCCGGGCTTGTGTGGGTTGTAGCCCCGCTCGGCGCCCGCCTGCTTCAGTCCGTAGCGTACGCTGACGGTGGAGTCGAGGATCAGGGTCAGCGCCCGGGGCACGCCCCCCAGTCTCCAGCGCCGGCACACGACGTGCCACAGGAGTTCGTCGAGGAGGGGCACGAGCGGCTCACCTGCGCGGCGCAACCAGCGTCCGAACGTGGTGGGATCGGGCAGGCGAGTCCAGCCGAACAGGCGTCGAATGCCGCGCCGGTCCAGGAGCGGCAAATCGTCGAGCACGCGCCCACCGTAGAGCAGCAGGACGACCCACACCTCGACCATCAGGCTGGGACGGAAGAAGCCGGCAAGCCCTTCGCTCTGACGGTCGATCCAGGAGCCCAGGCCCATGCCGTCCCACAGATACCGGACCAGAATCAGCCCGCCTCCATCGGTCAGATTCCGGGCGCTGTGACGAATCCGTAGCGGGGAGCTCTCACCTTGTACATGGGGCCGAGAACAGATACGATGGTTGCGCACCGTCTGGGTGCCTTTTGTGGCGAGGAATCTTCTTGGACGAAGTACCCTCAACCTAAGGCCTTAGACGGTGTTTTTCTTCCCTATACTACTCCCCTCATGCAGGATCCAGGATCAACGAACTCCGGCGAGATTCCGGCGTCTGCCGCAGCGGCCCGGACATCACCGAGGCGGTACCCGTCGACTTCCGCCGGGTCGGAGGGAGCAAGCTGCCGCGAACGCTCTTCGAGGCGACGGGCGGCCTCGGCCTGCAACTCGGCCGCACGGCGCCAGAGTGCGCGTGCCTCCTCCTCGGAGATGCGGGTGTCGTCCTGGCTCATGGGATCCTGTCGAAGGTTGATTGCAGCGAGAACATGACCTGACCCCCTGAAACGAGACCAGGTGCAATGTTAGGATCGACCTGGTCTGAAGCTTTTCAGCGAGGAGGTCAGGATGGGAAGGAAGCGACACACTCCGGAGCAGATCATCACTGCACTGCGGGAGGCAGAGGTGGGTCTGGCCCGCGGCAAATCCGTGAAGCTGATCAGCCGGGAGCTCGGCATCACCGAGCAGACGTACTACCGGTGGAGGCGGGAGTACGGCGGGATGAAGGTGAGCCAGGCACGGCGCCTGAAGGAGCTCGAGCGCGAGAACGGGCGCCTGAAGCGAGCAGTGGCGGACTTGACACTGGACAAGCTGATCCTGGAGGAAGCGGCCGAGGGAAACTTCTGAGCCCCGAGCGCCGACGACGTTGTGTGGTGCGTGTAGGTCAGCAGCTCGGGGCGTCGGAGAGGAGAGCGTGCCGGGTGCTCGGGCAGCCACGCACGACCCAGCGCCGGGCGAGGAAAGTGGCGAGTGACGAGGGGGCGCTCCGAGGTGATATCGTGCGACTTGCGAGTCGATTCGGCCGCTACGGCTACCGACGCGTCACGGACATGCTCCGCATCGAGGGCTGGGGGGTGAACCACAAGCGGGTGGAGCGGATCTGGAGGCAGGAGGGGCTGAAGGTCCCGCAGCGGCAGCCGAAGCGAGGTCGGCTGTGGCTCAACGACGGATCGTGCATCCGGCTGAGGCCGCTGTATCGGGGCCACGTCTGGTCGTACGACTTCGTGGCCTCGAGGACGCACGCCGGGCGTGCGCTGAAGCTGCTGACAGTGCTGGACGAGCACACGAGGGAGTGCCTGGCGATCGTGGTGGCTCGCAAGATCCGCTCGCACGACGTGCTCGAGGTGCTGGCCGATCTGTTCGTCCGACACGGGCCTCCCGAGTATCTGAGGTCGGACAACGGACCGGAGTTCACCGCGAAGCTCGTGCGGCGGTGGTTGGGGCGCGTGGGCGTCGAGATGCTCTTTATCGAGCCGGGCAGCCCGTGGGAGAACGGCTACAACGAGAGCTTCAACGGCAAGCTCAGGGACGAGCTGTTGAACGGGGAGATCTTCTACTCGTTGGCGGAGGCGGCCGTGCTGGTCGAGCAATGGAGGCGCGAGTACAATACCGTCCGACCCCACAGCGCCTGCGGCGGCTTTCCCCCGGCCCCTGAGGCGATTAAGCCGTCGCCCTGGTTCCTGAGGATGCCCGTCCTTCACGGCCCTCCACAGGTGCTGGGACTAACATAGGATGTGGTACCACTCTTGGGGGCAGGTCAGCAGCGAGAACATACAACACGGTTGAGACGTGCGACCAGTGACCTGACCCCCTGAAACGAGACCAGGTGCAATGTTAGGATCGACCTGGTCTTGAAGCTTTTCAGCGAGGAGGTCAGGATGGGAAGGAAGCGACACACTCCGGAGCAGATCATCACTGCACTACGGGAGGCAGAGGTCGGTCTGGCCCGCGGCAAATCCGTGAAGCTGATCAGCCGGGAGCTCGGCATCACCGAGCAAACGTACTACCGGTGGAGGCGGGAGTACGGCGGGATGAAGGTGAGCCAGGCACGGCGCCTGAAGGAGCTCGAGCGCGAGAACGGGCGCCTGAAGCGAGCAGTGGCGGACTTGACACTGGACAAGCTGATCTTGGAGGAAGCGGCCAAGGGGAACTTCTGAGCCCCGAGCGCCGACGACGTTGTGTGGTGCGTGTAGGTCAGCAGCTCGGGGCGTCGGAGAGGAGAGCGTGCCGGGTGCTCGGGCAGCCACGCACGACCCAGCGCCGGGCGAGGAAAGTGGCGAGTGACGAGGGGGCGCTCCGAGGTGATATCGTGCGACTTGCGAGTCGATTCGGCCGCTACGGCTACCGACGCGTCACGGACATGCTCCGCATCGAGGGCTGGGGGGTGAACCACAAGCGGGTGGAGCGGATCTGGAGGCAGGAGGGGCTGAAGGTCCCGCAGCGGCAGCCGAAGCGAGGTCGGCTGTGGCTCAACGACGGATCGTGCATCCGGCTGAGGCCGCTGTATCGGGGCCACGTCTGGTCGTACGACTTCGTGGCCTCGAGGACGCACGCCGGGCGTGCGCTGAAGCTGCTGACAGTGCTGGACGAGCACACGAGGGAGTGCCTGGCGATCGTGGTGGCTCGCAAGATCCGCTCGCACGACGTGCTCGAGGTGCTGGCCGATCTGTTCGTCCGACACGGGCCTCCCGAGTATCTGAGGTCGGACAACGGACCGGAGTTCACCGCGAAGCTCGTGCGGCGGTGGTTGGGGCGCGTGGGCGTCGAGATGCTCTTTATCGAGCCGGGCAGCCCGTGGGAGAACGGCTACAACGAGAGCTTCAACGGCAAGCTCAGGGACGAGCTGTTGAACGGGGAGATCTTCTACTCGTTGGCGGAGGCGGCCGTGCTGGTCGAGCAATGGAGGCGCGAGTACAATACCGTCCGACCCCACAGCGCCTGCGGCGGCTTTCCCCCGGCCCCTGAGGCGATTAAGCCGTCGCCCTGGTTCCTGAGGATGCCCGTCCTTCACGGCCCTCCACAGGTGCTGGGACTAACATAGGATGTGGTACCACTCTTGGGGGCAGGTCATCATCGTCGGGGAAGTCGACCCGTAGCCTGTTGGCGATTTGCTCCGGACTCCACGAGGCCGCCCACCGTCGGTCTTGTCGGCGGCCACGACGTCGCCCCCTCCAGCGCACATCCGGGCCCGGCACAGCCACTCCGTCTGCAGCCGTGATCATACCTCCGAGGCGATCCTGCACATACCTGCTTCAGTTCGCCGTTCGCAACGAGTTTGGCGACTTTCGGACGCTTCGCTGCCCGATCGGCATGCCATTGTGTTACCGGCCATGCAAAGTTGCACAGATATTGGAGTGAACCCCATCGGTTGGACAACGGGGCGGAGAGACTTAGGCCGCGTGCTGAGCATGTTGGGCCTCATACTCCTTCGGACTGAGGTAGCCCAGTGCCGAATGGAGCCGTTTCTCGTTGTAGACCTGGTCCAGGAAGCGAGGCAAGCGAGCCACGACGTCCTGGTAGGTTCCGTAGTCGTTCAGGTAAACCTCTTCGCACTTCACGGTCTTGATGAAGCTTTCCGCCTGGGCGTTGTCGTAGGGGTTGCCCCGGCGGCTCATGGACCCGCGCAGGCCCCACTCGGCTAGGACCGCCCGGTAGGCCTCCGCGCCATACTGGCTGCCGCGGTCGGTGTGATGAATGCAACCGCGTGGTGGTTGTCGATCGGCCAACGCCGCGCGCAGGGCCGCGATCGTCAGCCGTGTGTCGACTTGCCGTGACACAGCGTAGCCAACCACGCGGCGTGACCACGCATCCAGGATCACCGCCAAGTAGACGAACGCCGAACGCGTGCGGATATACGTGATATCGCCCACCCACAACTCGTTCGGACCGGTGGGCGTAAAATGGCGGGCCAGGTTCGGGAACGCCGCTTCGCGGCCCCCGCCATCGCTCGTTCGAACCGTTCGGCGCCGTAGTTTCACGCTCAGGCCGCGTTCGCGCATGATGCGGGCGACTCGCTTGTGGTTGATCCGCCAGCCCTCGTGGCACAGCTGCGCCGTGACGCGCCGATACCCGTAACGGGGGAACTCCTCACAGATCGCCTGGATGCGCTGAGCAACGCCTCCTCGTCCCGACCTCGACCTCGCGGGCGGTAGTAGTAGGTGCTACGTGCCAAGCTCATGAGTTCACACCCTCGTCGGACCGAGAGACCGTCGGGCCGCTCACCACGGAGGATGTCGCGCCGCTCGGCAGGCCTGCTGGCCATCTCGTTTTTTTGAGCAGCTCGTTCTCCATCACCAGCTGACCCACCTTGCGCTCGAGCTCCGCGATCCGCGCTTCGTAACGCGCCAACAGATCCCCTTGCACGACCTCATCGTCGAACTCGCCGGTCTCGTACTTGGCCACCCAAATCCGAATCAGCGATCGACTGATGTCGTGCTGACGAGCCAACGCGGCAAGGGCGACCTCACCGGACAGGTACTGCTGCGCCACCTCGCGCTTGAACTCCAGACTGTAGCTGCGATACCGAGCCATCATTCCTCCTCTCTGGCCCAGCAACCATACTGGCTAAATCCCACCGCCAATGTGTCCAACCGATGGGGTTCACTCCAAGAGCGGCCGAAGCTCTCCCGGCTTCTCCCGCTCGCTCGCGTCCGCAGAGTCGTTCGCTGCCCCCCTCCTCCCTGGACGAGGGGCAAGAACCAACCACATCAGACACTATCAACCCCAAGAACTAATCGTCCGTGAAAGCGGGGCAGGTCCAGACCTACCCTGTGCGAGACGTGAAACTGCGTTGTCAGGACCTGATGACCAGTGTCTATTAACAAAGTCTGCAAAGCTTAAGGAAGGTAAGATTTGTGCATGGTGTTTTCTGTTAGAAGCCGGTCGGTTGGTGTGAAGGCGCACAGCGACCCTGCGCCTACTCCAGCGGGTTCGAAGACGGTTCCATCCATTCGCTAGATCTTTCAGGAGCCCTGATGCGCCGACAAGGTTCCCCCACGTGAAGCGCGTCGCACCGGAAGACCACTTGATCGAACTACCCTCAACTGCTCCCTTCCAAACGAGAACAAAGTCATCGACGCGACCGGCTTCATGATCCGCTAGGCGGACACCCTCGAACTCTGAAGTTCCAGCCCGTATATCCTTCCACAGAGAGTTGAGGATTCGCTCTGTCGCGACCTTGTCCTGGTACCCGTATCCCCACCGGGCCCACCTCTCTCCCATGGCGGGCGCCTCCGGTTGGTGTGATTGTAACGATGGCTCACTCATGATCAGCTTAGTGGCATTGTAATGAAGGCAGGGTTCTCGGTGCCCTTAGTTGTGATCGTCCAACGCGTTCAGCGAGCGTAACTGGCTTATAGGGCGCCTGGATGTCGCCGTCTGCCACACCCTTGTCCGGTGGAAGGTGATCAGACGGACATCATGGTGGTGGTGGTGTGGCTCGTCGTATTTGGCGTCTGCTGCAGCTGAGGGCCATGACGGCCACCGTGGTGATCGTGCTGACGACCATCAGAAACACTATGCCGAACGTGAATCAGAGGAGCGTTCGTAAGTCGAGGAACCGGGCCTGGACCTCCCCCCATGACGGATATGCTTCAAAACAAAGCTGGCGGCATTGGGTCTCATATTCGCGCCCGATAGTCTCCGCAAGGTCAGGGGGCGGAAATAGCCCGTCACTGCGCGCAAAGCGCATCCCCTCCGGGGCAAAGTAGTTTTGTGCAAAGTGCGCACGGCTGATCGTGTCATAGTCAGCCTTGATGTCCGCGTACTCGTCAGAGGTCAGCATTGCGACTACGTCTGGCTGCGCGGTTAGGCAGAAGAGGTCGTAATAGTGGCGCGCATACGAGCCGAGCCGCCGACCGTCGCGCTTCAGCAGTTCGACCTTGCCATGGATCGCAAAGAGCTTCTCAACGAAGGTCCTCCGGAAGTGAAGTAGCCGCATCGGAAAGCCGCCCTCATCCTCGGTGTCCAGCGACAAGTCGCGCTCAGTGAGGAACGTGGCGACATAGGAGCGCAGCTCTACCGTCGCGGTCGGTTGCCGGCCGCTCGCGGTTCCGGCTTCCACGAGCACCCGTCCGGCGACTTCTCCCGGCCCGCCGAATCGCTGTGCGTAGGCGAACCGATCCGAGCGGCCGAATCCGCCCAAGGTGCGACTTTCACCCCTAAGGAATGTCAAGGCCGGGTGCGCAGCCAGGGAATCCCGGAGCGCCCTGAGCTCCCGGTCGATTGCGCGCCTGCCGAGCGCGGGATCGAACGCCAGGGGATCCAGGAAAATGTCGATGTCCTCCGAAAACCGCCCGATCAGATTCCAACCTTTCGACAGACTCGTGCCGCCCTTGAAGATCGTCTTCTCGCCGACCGTGCCGGCGATGATGCGTAGCGCCTCCGTCACGTAGTAGTCTTTCTCGATAATCGCAGACCGCAGACCGCGCTCATGGAAGTGCTCTGAGGCGGCGAGAACCACCTGCTCGAAATCCGGATGTTCGAACAGCTTCATGCAGCCGGTCGCCGTTTCGCCTGCCAGTCGGTCGCGTGAGCTAGGCCGCTCAGCATTCCAAAGTCAAACCGAGAGATAGGATTGAGGGATTCCCGCAGACTCTCGAGAGCGGCGGGCTTCTCGCCGATTTGCACACCGATCGCGCCGAGCATCGCACGCACCCGTGGCGGCTCGCTCGCTACTATGTTGAGCAGTCGCTTGAAGGGTCCCTCCTTACGGCACAGCGCGAGCGTGCGCTCCACGGTTTCCTCGGGCGAGAGTTCACTTGTCCTGCCTGCGCGGCGCAGGAAGTCGAGTAGCGCCGCGTCGGTTTCGGCCAGGTGCTTCCAGGCTTCCGGCCTGCGTGTATGGACCACCGTGTCGCTGCCGAGAAGCTTGCGCGGCAGCCGGAAGCCGCTTGTTGCCACTTCGACACGGGCAGCGCTCTGCGTCGTGAATCCCAGGAGGTTCGCTGCCGAGATGCCTGCTGGGAAGACAGATTTGTCGCGGGTGACCGCGAGCCTATGGATGGCAGCCGGATTCGGTTGGCTCTTTCCGAGCGTGGTCTGCCGGGAGCGGTAGTAGACGCCCTTGCTCAGTCGTTCCAGTTGCCCCTCGCGGGCCAGCCGTGAGAGGGCCTGCGCCACGGCAGAGACAGAGACGCCGGGGAAGTCGTCGAAGCGCCACAGGCGCTCCCCGCCCTGTTCGATCTGCTGACGAACCCAGGGGGCAACCTGTGTCCCAGCGGGAGGTTTGGTGGTTTCAGCCATGGCATCACACTATACGTAGTGGAAGCAGTAGGTCAAGTTTTTAAGCAAAAAAACTTGCCGTTATCGCGCCTTGCTCCGACACGAGCCGAGCAAGAGCTGGCACCGCAGAAGAAACTGCATGGTGAACCGGTTCCGATTTCTTGGACAAGGGGGCGGCCTAATCATGCCGCCTTGCGGGTGAGCTCCTCGCGGGCCTGGGCCGGGGTCCGGTAGGCGTGCCGCTCTAAGAGCCATCCGTGGTTGTAGGATTCGATGAACTGGCCGATCTCGTGTCTGGCTTCCTCGAGGCTCTCGAAGTCGTGGAGGTAGAGGCACTCTTCCTTGAGCGTGCGGATGAAGCGCTCCGCCACACCGTTGGACTAAGTCGTCGACTGCACCCGAAGCGGCGCAAGCAGGTCGAACCTTCCGGGTGACGCATCCTTTTCATCCGCTGCGGGGCCGCGAGTTCGAGCTGATCCAGAGGAAGCTTTGCTGGGGAATCGAGCGGGTGTACTACATGGGCGAAGACGGCGTGCTGGCGCACATTCCGGTGGGTTGGACCAGTGTCGCGGTGGAGGATCCGTTCGTGGAGGTCGCGGGGGGCCGTTCGGCGTTCCGGGTGGAGGATTTGCTGGCCCTGGCGGACATGTTTGGGTGGGGGTGTTGTAAAGGGGATTATGCCTAATGTGTAAGCATGATTTTAACCGCGTCATCGGTGTGACCCGGTCTGATGCGCCGGATTACAGCGTCCTCTCATCCAGATATGCTTGTGGCATAGACGTTATTGAGTCGAGTGCATGCGGTCTCCGCCTTGACGCCGGTTCACATATAGTCATAGTTATGTTGACACTCTATTTCACGCATCGCCGGAGATGTCTTCATGGCACGTCGCCCCATCGACGACAAGACGCGCACCTTGCGCGAACACGGCTGCTTCAACCCTCACCCCGAGCGCGTGCGCGACCCCCGGTTCCTGGACAACGCCTTCTTCGATCCCCGCGATCTCCTGCAGGTCAAGTACGAGATGCTGCGCCGTGTGCGCGAGGACGGCGAGTCCGTCAGCGGCAGCGCCGCCCGATTCGGGTTGTCCCGCCCTACGTTTTACCTGGCGCAACGTGCCTACGAGGCGGGCGGGCTGCCGGCGCTGTTGCCGAAGCGGCCCGGACCGCGGCGGCCGCACAAGCTCAGTGCCGAGGTGGTCGCGGCCTTGCGCGCCGCCCGGGCGCAACAACCGCCGCCCAGTTCCCGGGAACTCGTCGAACTGGTGCGCGAGCGGTTCGGCCTCTCGGTGCACCGGCGCAGTGTCGAGCGGGTGCTGGCGCGGCAAAAAAAACGCCTGTGACCCAGCCCAGGCACTCCGATGCGCCGCCGTGGCCGGCCGCGGCCTGCGCTCAAGGCTACGAGCGATTGCGCGGTCAAGCTCTGCGGTCCGGGCCTCTCCAGGATCGCGACGGGCTCGCCGTTCTGACGTGCCGCGGCGTCGCCGCCTGGTTGCGTGTCTTGGCGACGTTGCCCGCTCCGGCCAGCATCGGGGACGGGCCGCGTTCGCCTGGTCCGCTGCCGGCGGGCGTGGAGAGCCAAGCGATGGACATCCTGATGGCGATGGTCCGCCCCCACCTGACGGGGAGAGCGGCATGAGCGATGCGCATCGGAAGGTGAGCGCCGGCCACCTGAGCCGCGACGCCTACCTCTATGTGCGCCAGTCCACGGTGCGTCAGGTGGTCGAGAACACGGAGAGCACGCGCCGTCAGTATGCACTGCGCGAGCGAGCGGTGGCGCTGGGCTGGCCGACCGAGCGGGTCGTCGTGATCGACACCGACCTCGGTCAATCCGGGGCCGACCGGGACCGCGAGGGGTTCCAGCATCTGGTCGCGGAAGTCGGCATGGGCCGCGCCGGCATCGTGCTCGGACTCGAGGTCTCGCGCCTGGCCCGCAACTCCACCGACTGGCATCGGTTGCTGGAGATCTGCGCGTTGAGCGACACGCTGATCCTCGACGAGGACGGCGTCTACTGTCCCGGGGACTTCAACGACAGGCTCTTGCTCGGACTCAAGGGCACGATGAGCGAGGCGGAACTGCACATGCTGCATGCCCGGCTACGCGGGGGCCTGCTCAACCAGGCCCGGCGCGGCGCCCTGAAGCTGCCGCTCCCGGTGGGACTGCTCTACGATCCGCTGGACCGGGTCGTGCTCGACCCCGATGCCCAGGTGCAACAGAGCCTGCGGATGCTGTTCGATACCTTCGAGCGCACCGGCGCCGCCACCGCCACGGTGCGCCACTTCCGCGAGCGCCGGCTGCACTTTCCGCGGCGGCCGCGCACCGGGCCCCGCAAGGGCGAACTGCACTGGCAGCCGCTGGATCACTCGCGCGTCCTGCAGGTGCTGCATAATCCCCGCTACGCGGGGGCTTACGCGTTCGGCCGCAGCCGGCAGCGGCGGCTTCCCGGCGGCGGCGTGGAGAGCCGGCGCCTGCCGCTCGGGGAGTGGACCGTGCTGTTGCGCAATGCCCACCCCGGCTACATCGGCTGGGAACGCTTCGAGGCCAATCGGCGGCAGTTGCGCAGCAACGCCTTGGCCCACGGCGCCGACCGCCGCCGCGGTCCGCCCCGGGAGGGGCCGGCGTTGTTGCAGGGTCTGGTCTTGTGTGGCGTGTGCGGCCGAAGCATGACGGTCCGCTATCACATCCGCCGGGGCCGGCAGGTGCCCGATTACGTCTGCCAGCGCGAGGGTATCCGAACCGCGAGCGCCAAGTGCCAGTCCATCCCCGGCGCCGGCATCGACCGCGCCGTCGGGGCACTGCTGGTGGAACTGATGACGCCGGTGACGCTGACCGTCGCGCTCAAGGTACAGGACGAACTGGCGGCACGCGCCGAGCAGGTCGATGCCTGGCGGGCCCAGGCAGTGCAACGGGCTCGCCATGAAGCGGACCTGGCTCGGCAGCGCTTCATGCAGACCCATCCCGACAACCGGTTGGTGGCCGATGTGCTGGAGGCCGAGTGGAACGCCCGGCTGCGTGCCCTGGACCACGCCCAGCAGGAACTCGAGCAACAGCGCGCCCAGGATCCCGGGCAACCCGACGACGCCCAGCGCCAGCGCATCCTTGCCCTGTCCACCGACTTCCCGCGCCTGTGGAACGACCCCGCGACACCGGAGCGCGAGCGTAAGCGCATGGCGCGCCTCCTGATCGAGGACGTCACGCTAACGCGCGGAACCGATATCGCCTTGGGCATACGCTTGCGCGGCGGTGCGACGCGGCAGTTGCAGCTGCCCCCCGAACCGCCCGCCTGGCAACTCTACCGGACCTCCGAGCACGTCGTGGCCGAGATCGACCGCCTCACCGAGAACCACACCGACACCCAGATCGCGGCCATCCTAAACGGCCGCGGGCTGCGTACGGGCCATGGCATCGCCTTCAGGCCACAACGGATACAGGTCTTACGCCGAGCCTACGGCCTGAAAACCCGCTACCAACGGCTACGCGCTCAAGGGCTGCTGAGCCTCACGGAAATCGCTGCCAGACTCCAGGTCTCGACCAGAACCATCAAAATATGGCGTAATCATGGGCTGCTCCGCGCCCACCCCTACAACGACAGGAACCAATGCCTGTATGAACCCCCGATCGGCCACCCACCCGCCAAGCAGCAGGGGCGCAAGTTGGCCAATCGACAACCCATCCCCCCAGCTCCTGTCCCAACCTGCCAACAGGGTGCAGTATGATGCATAGCCCTTGCACTCCGGCTCCCCCACATAGGCCGCGGTCGACCGTATCCCGAGCCATCGGAGCTCGGCCTGGAACTGGTGGGCCGTGTACTGCGGACCCCAGTCATGGCGTAGTCCGAGTCCGAGCGCGATCCTGGGCGCGTAGCCCCCCATATGGGTCCGCACGCCCTGGCGGACCGGCTCGAGGGCCGCCCAGCGGTCTCCCTTCTTGGCCACATGCCATCCCACGACGTCGCTGACACAGTGATCGACTGCCATGAAGAACCAGCACCAGCCGTCCGCCTTCGTGTAGAACCGTGTGGCATCGGTGCCCCACATCGGTGCCCCACAGCTCGTTGGGCGCATCGGTCGTGATCCGGCCGCTGTGGCTCCGGTCTCCTCGCGGGTGCCCGCGGCGCACCGGCGCCAACAGTCCGTTCTCCCGCATCAGCCTCAGCACACGGTTCTTGCCCACACGGACCCCTTTCGGCCTCAGGCGGGCTCTCACCTTCCTGTGCCCCTCGCCCAGGAAGTCGCTCTCCCGAAGGACCTCGCGGATCTCACTCACCAACTCCTCGTCGGTGATCTCCGTCTTCGGACCCCGCTTCCGCGGCTCCCCAACCTCAGAGCCCAGCCCTCGAGCCCGCATCGTGTAGACCGTCGATCGTGCCACCCGCCACACCTCGCAGACCATCGTCAGAGGGTAGCGTCGTCCCGTCCCCAGACTCACTCGCTTCCGCGCCTCAAGAGCTTCCTCAGCTCGTCCCCGTGCCCCCTTTTTTCCAGGAGCTCTGTCGCCAGCTCCATTCCCATCGTCAGCTCACCCAACTTCGCCCGCGTCCGCATCAGCTCCCGCTCCGCCGGATCACCCCTCCGCCGCTTCAGCCCCTGCTGGCCTCTCTCCAAGAACACTCGGCGCCACTCTTCCAGATCCACCGGCGAAACCTGAAGCTCACGGCTCACTTCCCCCAAGTCTTCTCCCCGAAGCAGCCGCAGCACCACCTCCACCTTCCGCCGCGTACTCCATCGCTCCGGCAGCTCCTCCCCTCCACGACCTTCGGTCGCTTCCCTCTCCCTGCTCTCCCGGGACATATCCTCTCCCCTCTCTCTGGACCCCAACTCTTCTTGCCAATCTACTGTCCAGACAAATCGGGGGCGGTAAAATGGCCGTCACCCGGTGGTGGCAGATGTTCTCCGTGCCCAATGCGGGGATCCCACCGGAATCCGGAATCGATTGCATATTGGGCCAAATTGGCCAAGACTGGCGAAACCACCAATGGAGATCCGCATGCAGGCTATGAGCGCGAAAGCCGCAGAGTAGGCGTTGGGCCAGCTGATCGACCTCGCCCCGGGCTCGTCACGGTGGCTGATGCAAGACTGGGCCGACTATCTGGACCGGCTCAGGGCCAGTGAGGAGCCCTAGCAGACCGTGGAAGAAGGGGGGTTGCAGGCCGCCGGGTGGGTGAGGGGGATCAGCACGGAGGCCGGGCTGACCTTGTGGCTACGGCGGGTGTTGCGGCCTGAAGAGGCGACAATGGGGCCAAGAAGGCCAAACGGACGGCAAGAGAGGCGAATCATGTGCAGGACGGCGGTGCTGACGTGGCATGCGAGCGCCGCTTGCGCCGTGGCGAGGCCCTGCAGACCGCGCGGGGTGCCAAAGCCGTACCGCTTGCGCATGAGAAGCCCGAGGTTGAAGGCGGCGGCCTGAATCAGGATCCGTTTTCGAATCTCCTCCCGCCCGCGGACGTGGACGCGGCGCAGCCCTCCGGTCAGGAGCAGGTGCGCGAATCCCCGCTCCACCTTCTCGCCCCGCTGGCGCAGCAGCTCCTTCCCCCGGTTGCCCTGGATCCGCCGGCGGTTGTCATAGGTCGGCTTCTGCGCGTCCCGGTTCCGCTTCCACTTCCGGCGGCCGCGGTTGGGCTCGCTCACGTAGCTCCGCAGCCCGCGGTCCTGCACACCCGTCATCGTCTGGTTCGAGTGGTATCCCTTGTCGGCCACCACTTCCCTGGGCTCCACCTCTATCTCCGCCAGTTGCCGCTGCGCCTCGTCCAGCGTGTTCGGCAGCGAGGCGGTGTCTCCCCCCTCCATCGTCTGCACCGTCACGGCCACGACCGCGCCGGTCTCCATGTCGACCGCCTGCTCGAACTTGTGCGCCAGGCCGGTCCTTCCGTCCTTCATCTTCGTGATCCGCGCCTCCGGGTCGTGCGGATGCGCCCACTCCCGGTTCGAGCCCTTCTTCGGACGCTTCCGGTCCAGCTTCGCGAGGTCTTGCCGCGTCGGCGTCTCGATCCCGGACGCCCGCGCCACCTCCTCCAGCCACTCCTCGTAGCCCTTCCCGTCGTCGCGCCGCACGATCGAGCGCATCGCCGCGTTCGCCTCCAGCGTCGTCGAGTCCACGCCCAGCGTCTTGCCGCTCAGAAGACCCGACGCCTGCACCACCTCCAGTACCCGGCTGAACACCGCCGCGTGCGCTTCCACGCTCAGCCGCTTCCTCGTCTTCGACAGGCCCGAATGCTCCGGCGGGTTCCTCTCCAGCCCGTATCCGAGAAACTCACGCAGTGAAATCGAGTCCCCACACCGCCACGCAATCCCCCGCTCCGAGCCGATCCCTTCTAGATACCCCACCACCAGCATCCGAAAATACACCCCGGGCGGTATGCCCGGCCGACCCCGCTTCTCCGCATAGAACTCGCGGCACGTCTCCTCCGCGAACTCGTCGAAACCCTCCTCCTCAAGCAGCCTGTTCAGTGCACGGTAGAAGGGGTTGCCCAGCGCGCGAATCTCGCTCGCCGCCACGAACAACTCCTGTTGCCGCCCCTTGCCCCGCTTGCCTATCGCCATCCCCGCCCTCCATGGCTGAGACCCCGGTTCGCCTGTAATCTAAATCACTTCTTATCGACGCTGCGGGTAGGAGTTTTTCCACGGGCTGCTAGGCCAACGCGGCCGCGTGGTGGAGCCTTTCCCACATCCCAGCGTCTTCCAACAGGATCGGCCAGCGTAGGCCGATTAGGAATGGGCAACCAACGGGCTCTACCAGAGATGTGGGCTAAGGCAAGGCCGAGTAGGCAACACTGGCGGATCACCCTCCGAATAAATCAGTCAGTGTCTTTGCCTGCATGAGACGCTCGAGAGTCGTGTAGCGGGGCCCTTGCATTGACCCTTTTGCGGCGTTGCCAAAGCGGATTGGTTGAATCGACTTCGCCTTTTCCGCAAAGATCAACTTGTATTTGCCGCCTTCGCCGTATGGCTCTATGCGACTGACTGGTGCGGAGTGAGTGATGGCTGATACGGGACTCGTCTGGTAGCCAGCGATGTACTTGATCTTGTCCATCATCCCGCCTGCAATCCGAATAGCGTACCAACAATCCTGGCCGAGGAAGACGTTCTCGAAACCTTCGGCCTGCGCTGGCACCACAATTAAGTCCCGCAGGCCCTTGTGTTCGACATTGGCATCTGCAGGTCGCAGGACTTCCACGGCGCGCGGAACCTCGAACGCCCGCAGCCCAACCAACGGCAGAATCTGAAGGACCTCTTGGAGAAACCCACGAGTGTCCGCCTTCTCGGCCTCGCTCATCGCCGGCTCTCGTGGCACATTCTCATTGTCTAGGTGGCAGCGCTTGGCTTCTGCGGCCTTGGTCACCAGCGCGAATTCGAGCCAAGTCAGATGTGCGCGGTTGAGCCCTCCGCTGTTGGACACGAACACGATCCCCGTGTCTCAAAAGTCTTCCTCCTAGTATGGGAATCGATGCGACTCTTGATGCCATCGGCTTGACCCACATATACCGTCGGGAGATCGTCATCGCCTTCGCCGTAGCCCGTCAGGATGTATATACCCGTTCGCTCAAACTCCTGTCGCTTACGGATCTCCTGCCAGTTCGACCGAGGGAAGACAATACCCAGCCCTGTCCAGTTCATGCGATCGATGAACCGTACTCCCTCGGGGTCGCCGTCTGGCACGAAAATTCGCAGAGTAAACGCCTGCGACATTGGTTACCTTTCGGGTTTCGAGACCGTTCTTAGATTTCAATAGCACAGAATGACGAAAAACGTTATACTGTGCATATGAAATCTGCTACTCATCATCCCCACGCTCGGGACTATATCGACAGCCTGGCCGCGACCGGCCGCTATCACTTCGACTCCGCTGCGGCGAGGGCCGCACTCGGCGTCTCCACTTCAGCAGCAAACGCTGCACTGCACCGGCTGGCCAAGCAAGGGCTTATCGCCTCTCCTGCGCGTGGCTTCTACCTCACCGTGCCGCCTGAATACCGCTCGCTCGGCTGCCTGCCTGCCGAGCAGTTCATCCCCGCGCTCATGAAGAGAGAAGGCCGTTCCTACTATGCATCCCTGTTGACGGCCGCGCAGTATCACGGAGCAGCACACCAGCGCCCGCAGGCCTTCCAGGTGCTCGTCGACCGGCAACGGCGATCGCTCTCCTGCGGAAACGTGAGAGTCATCTTCATGCTCCGCAAGCGTCTACAGGAAGTGCCCGTCCATGCCGTCAACACCCCACGGGGGACGTTGCGTGTATCGACTCCGGAAGCAACCGCGATCGACCTGATTGGTTACCATGAGAAAGTGGGCGGACTCGATCAGGTCGCCACCTTGCTCGTGGAACTGGCCGAACGCCTACGAGCCGATAGACTCCCCGAGGCCGCTACCGCAGCACCGATTTCCTGGGCACAACGATTGGGTTACCTGCTGGAGCAGGTCGGTGCACCCGAGAAGGCCATTGCTCTTCAAGACTACGCGCGCACCCGCGCGCGCGAATCGACCCTCTTGCTGCCGGGATTGCCGAAGGAGGGCGGCCAGCGAGACAAGCGCTGGAAGCTCTGGGTCAACGTGCAGGTGGAGCCGGAGTTATGATCCCGTACGATTATATCACTGAGTGGCGCGCCGATGCACCGTGGGTGCAAGACTCCCAAATTGAGCAAGACCTTGTTATCAGCCGCGCTCTCGTCGAGATCTTCTCGCATCCGGTGTTGATCCCGGGGGTGGGAGAGCTCACGGCTATGGCGGTCCACGCCTTTGCGCCACCGATGGAAAGCTTCCGAACGGGACGCGACTTCGCGGCATGGGTCGGGCTTACGCCACGCGAATCCTCGACGGGTGGCCGCCAGCGGCTGGGGCGGATCACGAAGATGGGACAGCGCGACATCCGGAGGCTCCTGTACCTGGGGGCGACGGCGGTCATCTCGAGTGCCCTTCGGCGCGATGAGGTCACCGATCCCTGGCTTGGCCGGATGCTGGACGAGAAGCCGAGGAAGGTGGCTGCGGTGGCTCTGGCCAACCGGATGGCGCGCCTCATCTGGGCCGTGACGGTGAAGGGGGAGAGCTACAGGGCAAAGGGAGTGACGAAGGCCGTTGCGGTCGCAGCGTAAGAGTTGCGAGTCAGATCGGTGGAGCAAACAGGCGTTGGCTGGACGCGAAGACCCGGAGGAGGAGGAGAGAGAGGACATCGTCGGGGCTTGACGGCTCGATCACCCGCATGGGCGCGAGCTGGGAAGGTCCCAACTGGAGAGTGCAGGCAGGACGGCGGACAGAGGTAGGGGCCAACGGTCGGCAAGACGGGTCGGAAAAACCAGTACGAAGCAGAGGGCCATCGAGCCCGCGTTTCCGATTTGGATCCGATCTCACGAACACCATACGGGCCAGCGGCCAACGAGGGCCGCATCAACAGGTCGCACATACGACAGTACCTGACCTGAATGCCACCAACCTCGGTCCGAAGTCTGGCTTGCCAACCAGGGGGGCGTCCACATACGTGGGCTGGCTCACGGTCTCACGGTCCGGTCGATCCGGTCGGCACCAACCGTGCGGCGCTGATCGCCCTGGCCGCAGAAGCGAAAGGTGCGAGCGCGGCAGCGGATGGCTTTCTGCTACCAACGCCTTCCCCCCAATGTGGGAGGCCCGGAGTGTACTTCAAACCGAGTGCCCAGCGTTAGGTTCACGGTTTCGAGGGTCTCCAGACGCTGCACCGCCACCGCCCCGAGGAGTCTGATTCCAAGGCCGGGAAGACTCCCCCGCCCGTCAAGTCAAGCATGTAATACCCTTTCCTTTCGGATCTGGGAATCCGCTTCTACGATAAACTTCAGAGGGCAAGCTGATCGAACTGCTTGCCACGTCCAAAGCTTCCAGGGGATCATGCGATGAGAAGAGCGCTCATGACCATCTTACTGTTGGTCGTTCCTACTGCCGCCTTCGCCCAAGGCACGATTGAAGGAAACGTTCGCGATGTCGAAAGCGGACAGGGACTCGTCAACGCCCGGGTCGACATTCCCGCGCTGGAACTGGTGGACTACACGGCGGCAACCGGCGCCTTCTGGATTTCCGGCGTGGCCGCGGGCACACACACGCTGGAGATCCGCCTCCTCGGCTTCGGTCTTCACACCCAGGAGGTGACGGTTGCAGCGGGCCAGACCCTCAATCTGGACGTCCAGCTCGGGGTGGCGGTCCTCGCGCTCGACGAGTTGATTGTGGTGGGAAGCCGCACCCGCCCCCGCACCGTGACCGAGTCGATGGTCCCGGTGGACGTGATCCCGGTTTCGGACATCGCCAGGCAGGGGACCGTCAACCTGCAGGATCAACTCCGGACGGTTGTCCCGTCCTTCAGCGTCAACGCCCAGCCGATCAGCGATGCTTCGACGGTCGTCCGGCCGGCGATGCTGCGCAACCTGGCTCCCGACCACACGCTGGTTCTGATCAACGGCAAGCGCCGCCACCGCTCGTCGATCATCGACTGGCACGGCGGCAACGGGGTGGCGTTCGGCTCGCAGGGACCCGACATCTCGGCCATCCCGGCCATCGCGCTGCGGCAGGTCGAAGTGCTGCGGGACGGGGCGGCCGCGCAGTACGGCTCGGACGCGATCGCCGGCGTGCTGAACTTCCAGCTCAAGGATGCGGCCTCCGGCGGCGCTTTCGAGTACGGGACCGGTAGGTACCGCGACGGCGACGGCGAGGCGATGAATGTGGCCGCCAACGTCGGTCTGCCGCTCGGCGCCAGCGGCTTCGCTAACCTCAGCCTGGAGTACGGCGGCGCGAACCCCACCAACCGGAGTGCGCCGCGCAACGACGCGATCGCCCTCATCGCCGCCGGCAACACTGACGTGTGGTCCGACACGCCGCAGGTCTGGGGCTCGCCGGAGCTTGAGGACGACCTCAAGCTCTTCGGGAATTTCGGCTATATCTCCGACGCCGGCGTGCAGGTCTACGCCCACACCAACTATGCCAGCAAGAAGGTGACCGGCGGCTTCTTCTTCCGCAACCCGAACACCCGCGGCGGTGTGTTCAGCGCCGACAGGGGTAAGACGCTGCTGATCGGCGACGTGCTGGCGGCGAACGGGACGGGCTCGGCGAACTGCCCGACGGTGGCCATCACCAACAACGTGGCCGACCCGGTTGCCCTGCAGCAGGTGTTCGACGACCCGAACTGCTTCTCGTTCCGGGAGCTGTTCCCGGGCGGCTTCACGCCGAGCTTCGGGGGCGAAGCGCAGGACATGTCGGTGGTGGGCGGGGTCCGCGGCTTCACCGCCGGCGGCTTCAACTGGGACGTGAGCGCCTCTTTCGGCGCCCACGAGACCGACCTCTTCATTAGGAATACGGTCAACGCCTCGCTCGGCCCCGATACGCCGACCGCGTTCAATCTCGGCAGCAACCGGCAGCGGGATGTCGGCCTCAACGCCGACTTCTCCTTTGCCGCTACCAAGATGATCAACATCGCAGCCGGCGCGGAATGGCGGAACGAGCAGTACGAGACCCGGGCCGGAGATCCGGAGTCGTGGACGGTCGGCCCCTACGGCCGGGGACAGGGATTCTCGGCCGGGTCCAACGGGCTCTTCGGCTACGGGCCGATGGCTGCGGGGACCTGGAGCCGCGGCAACGTCGCGGCCTACGGCGATCTCGAGCTGGCCGGCACCGAGGGAGAATGGACGCTCGGGTCATCCGTTCGCATCGAGCGCTTCGAGGACTTCGGCACGACGATGAATGGCAAGCTCGCCGCCCGCTTCCTCTTCTTGCGCGCCAGCGTGAGCAGCGGGTTCCGCGCCCCGACGCCGGGCCAGCAGAACGGATTCAACATCTCGACCATCTTCGACCCCGCGCTCGGCGATCTGGTCAACAACGGCACCATCCCGTCGACCTCGCCGCTGGCGGCGCTGCGCGGCGGCGTCCCGCTTGCCCCGGAGAAATCGATCAACTACACCGTCGGCGTCGTCTTCGGCACCGACCAGCTCAGCTTCACGGCCGACTATTTCCGGATCAACGTGTCCGACCGCATCGGAATCACGAGCAACTTCACGCTCACGGCAGACGAGATCAACGGTCTGCTGGCGTCGGGAGTGACGGCCGCCCGCGACCTGCGGCGGTTCCGGTTCTTCACGAATGCGTTCTCCACCGCGTCGCAGGGGATCGATCTGGTGTCGACCTTCACGCCGCTCGCGCTACGCGGCAACACGACCATCAGCGCCGTCTTCAACTACACCGACACCGAGGTGACCGACAACGAGATGGGGCTGCTGAACGACCGGCGTCTGACCGAGTACGCCTACGCGCTGCCGCGGACCCGCTGGAACATCGGTGTGACCCAGCAGATCGCACGGGTGAGCGTTGTCGGCCGGCTGAACTACTTCGGCGGCTGGTACGACTACGACAGCGGCTTTGCCGAGTCGTTCCTGCCGTCCGGCGGAATTGATCAGGGCTTCTTCGACGGCCGACCGATTGTCGACCTGGAGGCGAGCATCGCGCTCGGCGCCGGAGCGAACTTGACCATCGGTGGCCAGAACGTGTTCAACGCCTACCCGGACGAGAGCGCGCGCGCGATGTCGGTCGGCGAGAAGTACAGCGAGTACACGCCGTGGGGCTTCAACGGCGCCTACTATTACGTGCGGCTCGGGTACGGATGGGGCCGTTAGTTTAGCCGCATCGCGGACGGACCGCTCGCCCGGTTCTCGACGTGGTGCCGGTGCGTTGACGCCTCGGTGCCACGGTGGCCGCCGCGTGCGGTTGAATCCGCAGAACCTCTCCGACGGCGGCGGCGGCCGCGAGTTGCTGGCGCTCAACGGTGGCGCGCCGTGAGCAAGGCCACGGCAACACGGGATGCGGCGGCGAAGCGGAAGGACGGAGACGAACGGAGTGGTCGGTCGCGGGCCGGCCTCGGACTCGCTGGACCACTTGGGTCCATTGGTGCTCGATGAAGCCGGGCCGGAAGCCCCAACTCCTCGTCCCGAATCGTGTGCGCGCATCGCTCAGAAATCATGCAGCGTCATCTGGTCATCCAGGTTGGCATCCTCCTGTGGCTCAAGGACAGTGCTCTGGAGGACAGCGAGAATCTGCCGGAGCCGGAAGTGCTGGCTGTCGAGATCGTGGAAGACCTGCACGCTGCTCTGGAAGCGTTGCAAGCGATTGCCCAAGAGCTCGAACCCGCGGGAGACGGTACGGCATGAGGCGAGACGCTCACGGGACAACCGAACCGAATCGGCGAAACGGGGCCCAATGGGATTCCGCTACCCCGTGCTCAAAGGGTGATCACGGGAGTGACAACAAGCGAGTGGATATACACATAACCCATTGTCCTACATGCATTTAAAATCCAAACGGTAGCTGAGCGCCCCACTGGCACCGCCGCCATCGAGGCGGCCTATCGGCGCACGGAGCCGTTCGAGCGCCGCCGCCGGCTCAAAGATAGCACCTTCCACTTGTTGTACGTCGCTCTTGAGCGGCGCTACACTAGCGTGGTAGGAGAGGGTGAACAGTCGGAGATGGTCTTAGATCCGACGGCTGGATTCCAACCTGGAATGACGGAAAAGTCATGACCGAAGAACTGCGAATCTGGTCGGTAGGCGACACTTCGACAACCAGGGCCACGCACACGGTCATGACAAGGGTAACCAGTGTCATATAGGGTAGGAGCGCCGGTTCATCTCTAATGCTGCAGAATCACAAAGAGGAGCACCGCACCCCCGCGGCTCTGGGAGCCCGACCTGGGGCGAGGGATTGAGACCATGAGTAGATTCACATTGCCGATAAAAGGGACTGCGGCAGTGGTGGCGGGACTGGTCATCCTATCCGTAGGGTCCAGTTGCGAGCCACGCACTACGAACGTGAGGCTTCCGGAAAGGGCGATTGATCCTGGCTCAGTGGGCGAGCTCGATCTTACGCTCGAAGAAACCATCAGGCTGGGGACTTCCGACGAAGGCTTCGTAAATGAGGTGACCGATATAGCCTTCTCCAACTCGCTCATCTTCGTACTGGACGGCTTCGATCAGTCGGTCAAGGTGTTCGACTCTGACACGGGCCGCCTTATACGCCGATTCGGTCGGCGGGGGGAGGGACCAGGAGAGTTCAGATACCCTACGGCCATCGAGGTCTGGAAGGATACGGTCTACGTGGTGGATCCCTCACTTGGCCCATACCTGCAGATTTTTTCAACAGAGGGGGATTATCTTGGAGAGAGAAGAATCGACGTCCCTGGGACGCCTACTGATTTTTCGATCAGCGACCACGGTTTGGCCGTAGTTGACCCTCATTCTCCCCAGGAGAATTCAGGTCAGTTGCACATCGCTCATCTGCTGAGTATGGACGGTCGCTCGAGAATGACGTGGTGTGAAATCGACGGACGCTTTCTCACGAGTGAGCAGGAGGAGGGCCTCTTGGATCGTATGAGGCCTTCGCACGTCACGGCTACCGCTGACGCGGTGGCCTGTACACAGCCCATCTCGCCAGCGATTCAGCTACTGTCAAGTGACACGATAGCTCTCAACTTGGTGCCGCCGTTCTATCGCGAGCCCTTTGATAGACCATTTGAGGGCTCCAATCAACGAGTGACATTCGACTTCTTGTGGTCATGGACATGGCATGGGCGCTCCTACGTCTGGGACGACGGATTTATGTCGATTTATTCCGAGTACGACCTCGAAACACAATCATTGTCGTACAGTATCTTTCGATGCCTTTCTGTCCCGGGCAGAGACACTAGTTGCGCTCAAGCCACTGGCCTTGGCGCTGTCGTGGCCGTCCCGAGCCTGCACACGGTCTACGTTGAGGAGATTGAAGATGCCGACCAGGGTAGCGCCTTGCGCGTATTCACGATCGGTTCTTGAAAGATTGTGTGTGTTCGGGTGTGACGGCACGCGGCGGTCAACGATTAGCCACGCACCAGGCCAGCCATGGAGCGGGGCACATCGGTCGAGGCAGTGCGTAACGTATGCGGGGAAGAGATGAAGGAGATGGACTGGGACGACACGCCAATCATGGTTACATTCGCTACGCGTTAGGACTGTGGACGCTGCTCGGTGCATATCGGCGCGATCGCGTCGTTGGTCGAGTCCGAAGCCTACAAGGAGAAGAGCCTACTGGTTGTTTGGGCCGGCAGTATCTCGGAGACCAAACGCCTCGTTGCGAATTCGCTCCGGCGACTTCCAACACCCCCGAAGAATGGCCTGGCACGATATGTGTCGACGTCGATGGAGCGCTCTGGGATAAGGTAGCGGCAATCGCAACACCATTGACAGTTGTTATCTTGGACGGGAGGGTCCGTACTAGAGTAAACATGCCTCTGACAACGGCGGACCAAAGAGAGCCTTTTGCCGCAGCTGTTCGAGAAGCGATAGCTCCTTAGTTCCATGGCAACGCGGAGTCCATACGAGAAGTGCTACATTTCGGAGAACGCAGCGGTCGCGATTTCACGGGAGCTGAAGGCTGCGAGTCCTTCACCCGGAGCACCGAACGACGGCACTAGACCTGCCCCGCTTTCGCGGACGGTTGGTTTCTGTGGTTGATGGTATCTGATGTGAGTCCCAGTTGCGGATCGCCTGCTCCGAATGTGCTGTCGCGGCCTCTCTCGCTCTCCCTGCTCTCACAACTGAGGCGGTCGTGCCGGCCGGCGCGTCATCGCGCATCGTCGGCGTCGGCGGGACTATGATGTCTCCATGACCAGCTTCCGGATGACGGTGAGGGTGTTCGCGGTGATGCACGCGGTTTTCGTCGGCTTCACGGCCATGGTGGGTGCATTCGCGAACGGTGGAGACGTCTGGCAACGGCTGCTAGTGGTCCTCATGCATCCGCTTGGTGCTGCGGGCGTGCTCCTGCTCGTGTTGCGGCCCCGCCTCGCCACGACGACGATCCTTGCTCTAGCGGCACTCCTGACAGCGAACGTGATCGCCGACTTGGGCCTTGCGCAACTGATAGCCGCGGGCCGCGTGCGGGGTGATGCGGGACTGGTACTGGCCTTCGTGGTGGTTCCGGTCATCGGAATAGGCTACGCGCTGGCGCTGCTGTGCACGGCCCGTGGAACGGCCGAATAAGGCGCGGTCCGCCACCATTTTCGCGCTGGATGTACCCTACGAGGATTCCAGGAGGGCTCGGGGTGTGGGCCTTCCTGTGCAGTAGAATCTCCACAGCCCGCAGCTGACGGACTTCGGAGGGACACCAGATGCGCTTTGCTAAACTGCCCGCCACGAAGGGTGCCTCCGCCGGGCTGTTGGCCTTTAGCGCACCCGATTTCTCTGGACAGTAGATCGGCGACAGGAGTTTCGACCGCGCGTTCCGAGACCGGACGCTCGACTGGATGACCGGCGTGCTCGTGGAGGGCGGGCTGCTCGTCACGGGTGCGAACTGGACCCGATCGCGTCATTCCCACCTCACTGCTTTCCGGCGTGAGGATGGCTCGATGGTGCCGAAGGAATTCGCCTTCAGCATCGAGAATGTCCGGCCGTTGGAAATGGTCGCGTGGTTCGCGCTGCACGATGACGACCGTGAGATGGCTCGGTTTACGGAGTTGGTTGGAGTGATCCGCTCGAACGAGGAGTTCCGCAGAGCCTTCGACGGCCGGATGGATGAGCTCCTGGTCCCCATGGGCCTCACTTCCCGTCGCGCCAACGGACTACCTAGGGTTTCTTGACGGCACAGTCGATGCCGATCCGCTTGATGCGGCGGACACGGTGGGCCGGAAGCTGGTAGAAGAAGGCTTCGCGAAGGAGGCTGCCGTGCTCCTGCGGACAGCTGGCTACGACGCCTGGGTGAACTGTATTGGCCACGTAGCGGTAGACCCGGAAGGACTAAGTGCCTGACCGGCAGCACCGGGACCCTGTCCATGACTCCGGCGGTCTAAGCGGTCGACGCTACTTCTGAGATGTTGAAACTTTTTCGCAACGACAAGTTAAGCCCATAACTTGTTATCGCGTAAATCATTTATAGTAAATGGTTTACGTAACTAACGGAAACAGTCCGCTCCCCCTTCGATCTCCTCACGCGCGAGGAGGTCCCGGCAGCTTCTGCGACCTCTCATGTCAGTGCCCGGAGAGCGGTCTCGGGAGCCTTGTCGAGAACCCTTAGTAAGGCTCTCGCGGCGCCGGTCGGGCAGCGCTTCCCCTGCTCCCAGTTGCGGATCGTCTCGTGCGGCACGTCGATCCGCTGCGCGAACTCGATCTGCGTCAGTCCAAGGCACCTGCGAATCCGGCCCACGCGCAGTCCACCTTCTTTCTGCACCTGGCTCCCGAGGTAGGCAGGAGTACGGTCGAACACACCAAGAAGGTGACCATCCAGGGAGGATCGAGTTCGAGCACGTCCTCCTCTTCGGGTCTCGCGCTGGCTGGCAACGTTGCGGCCGGACTGTTCCTAGAGCTGCCGGAGAACTGGCTCGTGGGCGGCGAGGTCGAGGGCGTCGCCTCCAGCCGACGCAAGCTCGAGGGGACGATTTCCCCAACCCCGAACGGGAACGTTCACGACGTCTGGCCCGGCCAGTGGGACTTCAGCGACCTGTACGGGGCGGGTGGCAACGTCCTCCTCGGGCGCGGGCTCGGGAACGGCCGCTCGCAGGTCTACGTCTTCGGCGGCATCCGTCGAATGTGGACCGAGTTCGCTTCCGGATCGACGAATCCTGAGACCGGAGCGGTGGGCGAAGACCGCGAGCGCCTCGCACGATGGCCGTGGGCGATCGGCGCGGGAACCTCGCTGCACCGGAAGTGGCCGGTTGACTTCCGGGTCCGCTACTCGCGCTCGCTCACCGACTGGATCGTCGTCGATGAGGGGGTACGGCTCGACTACAAGTACGCGGTGAGCGGCGTCTTGTCCTTCTCCCTAGGGGTCCACGTCTTCGACTGACCGCCCCGCGAAGATCCTGGCTGGGCGCCCCTTTCAGGGGAAGATGAGCACTGTCTTGCCCCCCGGGTTCCTGATCCAGCTGGACCTGGCGGCACGCCTCGGTCTCTCCCCCAAGGGCCACGAGCAAGCTCGCATCAGCTCTGCAAGCTCACCGGGCGGAATCAGCCGACGTTGACCCGAACGCAAAGACCGCGTATCGATTAGCCAGCGGCACCGGCAGGGTGAACTTCAACATTCGTCGCGGGACACTCCTTGTGGAGTGACGTGATCAAGATGGACGAGTTCGACGGGTGGAACGGAAATGACTGGGGGATGCCCAACATTTCGAGCGTGCAGCACTGGGACAACGGCCCGGAGGGGGTGCAACGCCCCGCCTCGGTGTGAGCGTGAACGCCTACGTCGGTTCCTCGCTCGTAGAATCGCAAGTGCCATGAACGGGCACGCCACAGGGCTGTCGTTGGCCTGGGCGCTAGCGGCTTTCCTCACGGCCTGCACACCCCCTGCGGCCTCCCCCCTCTCCGATGAGGAAGAAGGTCGAATTGAGGCAGAAGTGCTAGCGAGGGCCGAGACGTTCCTCGACGCCCACAGGGCCCTGGATGTGGACCGAGTGATGGAGCACTTCACGGACCGGGACGACCTGACTTACGCGGAGGCGGCTTTCGTCTACGCCGATCAGGAGGCGGTTCGAGAAGGTTACTTCGGGGCCTTCACGAGGGGGATGACGTCCTTCGAGGGCGAGTGGGTCGACGCTCACGTAATCCCACTGGGGCGGGACGCGGCCGCCTTCATGGGCATCTACCGATACGTTTCGAAGGACATCGAGGGAAGCGCCCGTCCACTTCGGGACCGGAGCTTCTCTGCGGTTCTGAGGAGAGAAGGCGGAGCCTGGAAGATCGTCCAGTCTCACGAGTCGGATGCACGCGTAGTGGAGGAGGGGTCCTGAGGTCGGTCAATCGGCTGGCTGACGTGGCAGAGAAATCGGGTGCGCCAAGACTGGACCTTGTAGACAGGCTCCGAAGTTTGGCCGCCACTTCCCGATCCGCAAGAGAAAGCGACCACGAAGGCGATAATGGCGGCTCCGCTACCGGCCGCTGCGAGGTAGGTTCGGGACTTGGCAAGTTGCCGAAGGTCTAGTCGTTGGATGCCGTCCCGCTGGATTGCGATCCGCTGGACCGTTTCTCTCTCGCCGAGGCTGGCGCGCCCCGTAGCGCCGATCGGCACCTGCACCACGACACCGCTCGGATCACTCCCAGCGACTTTGGCCAGCACCGTCATTCCCGATCCGGGAAGCAGATCGGAGAGACGGAGGCGTTGGGCTATGGACCCTTCCTTTGAAGGCACGAGGCGATCAGCGCCAGGGTGAGCCACGCGGGGCGTCTCCCCTTTCGATCTTCACTCACGCGCGAGGAGTCCCGGCGGCTTCCGCGACCACTCTCAGGTCAGTGCACGGAGAGCCGTCTCGGGAGCCTTGTCGAGAATCCTTAGTAGGGCTCTCGCGGCGCCGGTCGGGCAACGCTTCCCCTGCTCCCAGTTGCGGATCGTCTCGTGCGGCACGTCGATCCGCTGCGCGAACTCGATCTGCGTCAGTCCAAGGCGCCTGCGAATCCGGCGCGCATACCGTGCCATGTCCCGCATCGCCTCGGTGTCGTCCTGGTCCTGCTGCAAGGCGAGATCGCTTTCGGTCGTGCCGTCCAGCACCGCATGATCGATTTTTCCCTGGGGCAGGCTTCCCGGATCACCGGGATCAATCCTCACGTGCACCGTGCTCATGTTCCCGGACCTCCTGTCTGTTGGCCTTGCGGGCCGGAATGATGCGTATGGCGGAGCCGCGCATCGTATAGATCAGGACGAACACCCGTCCTCTTATAGCGCCGAGAAGCCGGTAGCGATCCTCGCCATAGTCCCGCCGGCGGTCCCGTCCGTCGATTCGGTTCGGATCGAGGAAAGCTCCGATGGCATACGCGAAATCGAAGCCGCGACGCAGGAAGCAGTCACTGCTCTTGGCATCGTCCCATTCGAACTCCATACCGATCGGCGGTCGCAGCTGTCAAGTTAACGCTGCCAGCCAGGCCGAATCCGGTTTGTGTCCACATGAGCTTCTCCTTGCCGGTCCAGAAGATCCGCGACTGTTGCCCCAACGTCCCGGTCGTTGTCCAAGAGAACTGCCCGATTCACTATACGAAACCATGGGCGACATATAGATGACGGTATCAGATGTTGTGATTATATTTCGGCGATATTCGGGCCATATCCGCCCAAGTGCGGGCCGACTCCGCCGAGGAGGGGGGCAATGAAGCAGGGTCCTGACGAGTTGCGGCGACAGATCGAGGCGTTGGAGGCGCGGGTCTCCAAGCTGTGCGGGGCCGTCCTGCGCGTCAGCGCGAGCCTCGATCTCGAGACCGTCCTGCAGGAGGTCCTCAAGAGCGCCCGTGAGCTGACCGGGGCCCGCCATGGCGTGATCGCAACCGTCGACGAGGCGGGTCGGCCCCAGCAGTACCTCAGCTCCGGCATCCGGAACCTGTCAACAAGAGTGAGACACCCGGGGTCATAAATTAGTGAGCGGGCTGCGGTGTCGGAGCCGCAGCTGGTGGATTGATCCAGACCTCCGTTGGGAGAGGCTGGGGCGTGGGGATCCCCTGCACGAAGCGTTCAGGGTGTTGGGACCACGCCTGCTGGAGAGTGCGCTCACGCTGGGCGAGCACGTCACGGGCTCGGTCGTGATGGACATCAGCCGGGGTGAGCATCGCGATTCCGCCGTGGCGATGCTCATGGTTGTACCAAGGGAAGAAGGATCGGCAGAAGTCGATCGCCGCGCCGATGTCGGCGAAGCGTCCGGGGAAGTTGGGGTAGTATTTGACGGTCTTGAAGTGCGCCTCCGAGAAGGGGTTGTCGTCGCTGACCCGGGGACGGCCGAGCGAGCGGGTGATCCCGAGGTCGGCGAGCAGCTGGGCCGTGCACTTGCTGGTCATCGGGGCCCCGCGGTCGGAGTGCAGGGTCAGCGTCTCGGGCTGGACATCCTGCTTGAGGCAGCTCTCCTGGATGAGCCGGCTGGCGAGCGCGGAGTTCTCGCGGTCGGCGACCATCCATCCGACCACGTAGCGGCTGAAGATGTCGATGAGGACGTAGAGGTAGAAGTACGACCACTTCTCGGGTCCGAGAAGCCGGGTGATGTCCCACGACCAGGTCTGGTTCGGTGCCGTGGCCACGAGCTGGGGCTTCGTGTAGGGGGGATGCGTGAGCTGACTGCGCCGCTCACGCACGGGGTGATCCTCTTGGAGGATCCTGTACATCGTGCGTTCTGAGCAGAGGTACTCGCCCTCGTCGAGGAGGGTGGCCACAACCTCTGCGGGAGATCGGTCGACGAAGCGCGGGCAAGCGAGGGTCTCACGCACCTTCTCGCGCTCGGATTCATCAAGTGCCCGGGCGGGGCGCTGCCTGGGCTGCTGGTGCCCGGTCGTGGGCTTACGGCGCCGGTAGAACGTGGCACGCGCCACACCCAGTGCTCGGCACGCCGGCGCGGCGCCGACCTCCCGAGCCAGGGAGGCAGCGGCCATCAGGAGTTCTTTCCGCTGTCGAAGCTCAACCCCAGCAGCCCGGCAACTTTTCCCTGGACTTCCAGGATCGTTTCCGCCGTGGCAAGCTGCTTCTCGAGCCGGGCCACTTCGGCCTCGAGCTCATCCACCCTCTTCTGGAGGGAATTGCGGCGGGCCGGCTTGCGGCCCCGCCGCTTCGGCGTCAGGCCCTTCAGAGAGCCCTCGCGCCGTGCCTTTCGCCATGCCGTGAGATGAGAGCTGTACAGACCCTCCCGACGCACGATCCGCCCAACCTCGCCGGGCTCCGAGCACCGGTCGGTCTCTTCCAGGATCCTGAGCTTGTACTCCGCGGTGAACTGCCGGCGGGTCGGCTTGGCCACAACCTCCGGATCCCGTGCCCGATTCCGCTCGGCGACTTGGGCCCTGGCGGCCTCGTCGCTACGCTCCTCGCCCCCCAGGGCCCAAGCGCCCACACCCATACCAATCATCGTATCTCTCCCCTCTACCATCGCCATCCACCTCCGCCCCCTTCAGTAATCCCAAAGGTACCAGGTGTCTCACTGATATTGGCAGAGAGGGCTTCGGCTCACCGGAGACGAAGCGGTCGGGATGAGCGGCCCAGGCCTCGCGTAGCACGGCCTGCCTGCCGGCGATGACCTGATCTGCATTCCCGAAGTGGACCTGTTCGGGGGTCAGCATCGAGATACCACCATGGCGGTGCTCGGCGTTGTAGCAGCGGAAGAACGAGCGACAGAAGGTCTTGGCCTGGCCCTGATCCTGGAACCGTCCGGGAAACGAGGGATGGTACTTCAAGGTCTTGAACTGGGCCTCGGAGAACGGATTGTCATCCGACACCTGAGGTCGGCTCAGCGAGCGGGTCACCCCGAGATCGGCGAGGAGCTGAGCCGTGCATTGGCTCGTCATCGGAGCTCCTCGATCCGAGTGCAAGGTCAGGACCTGGGGCTGGACGCCATGCTTCAGGCAACTCTGCTGGATCAGGCGCCCGGCCAAGGCCGAGCTCTCCCGATCCGCCACCATCCATCCCACGATGTAGCGGCTGAAGATGTCCATGATGACGTAGAGGTAGAAGTAGCTCCACTTCCTCGGCCCCAGCAGCCGTGTGATATCCCAGGACCAGACCTGGCCCGGGCCCGTCGCCATCAACTCGGGTTTCTGGTATTCGGGATGACTCCGCTGCGCTCGGCGCTCTCGAACTGGCACTTGGGAGGCCAGAACGCGATACATCGTACGTTCGCTGCACAGGTAGACGTCTTCGTCGAGCAGGGTCGCCACAACCTCGGCCGGGGACCGGTCCACGAATCGCTCCGAACACAGCGTGTCGAAGACCTTGTCTCGTTCCTTCTCGCTCAAGGCACGGGCTGGGCACGGGCTGGGCACGGGCTGGGGTCGGGCGGGGCTGCTGATGCCCGGTCGATGGCCTCCGACGACGATAGAACGTGGCTCGGGCGACCCTGAGCGCAGTGCACGCGGGCCTTACCCCTACGTACGTGGCCAGCGCCTCGGCCGCCTTCACGAGTTCGTCCCGTCCTCGAGGCTCAATCCCAGCAGCCCGGCAACTTTTCCCTGGACGTCGATGATCAGGCGCGCCTTCTCGAGTTCCTTCTCCAGGCGAGTGTTCTCGCGCTCCAGCTTGCGCACTTTCCCCTCCAGCGGATTCCGTTCGCTCGGCTTTCGACCTCGTCTCTTCGACAGCGCTCTCAGCGACCCGCTCCGCACCGCCTTGCGCCATGTCGTCAGGTGCGACGAGTACAAGCCCTCCCGTCGCAGGAGTCGCCCTACCTCTCCCGGCTCCGTGCACCGGTCCGCTTCTTCGACGACCCGCAGCTTGTACGACGGACTAAACCGTCGGCGCGTCGGCTTATCTACCACCTCCGCGTCCGGAGCAGCTGCCGCGCTTCGCTTACCCTCCCAGGTTAGTGGGGCGATTCCATTCTCTTCCATTCTCTCTCGGTGTCTCGGCATCCTCGGTTTCTCTGCCTTCGCCCTACTCTAATTCTTTACTCGCTCCGTGTCTCACCTAAGTTGGCAGAGAGGGCCTCAGCTACGCGCCGCCGTTCCACAGAGCGCCCGAGGATCGGTCGCTCGCAGGTATGTCGCAGTCCGGCGTGTTCGCCTTTCTGTCGAGTTGGACGAGTCACGGCGACGCATATGTATGGCGCGATCGATTCCTGTCAGTCTACACAAGCCATGATGAGGAGTTGGCAACGGTCGTCCATCACGGCTTCACCTGCGTTCTGGACCGTGGCCGTGTGCAGGAGTGCGGAACGGCTGAAGGATTTGGCAGAATCGTAGATGCGCCGTACCGCGATACAATCTACGTAGAGGAGATATCTGATGCGGCTGCTCCGACAGTCCTCGCAGTCCTCTCGATCGAATGGTAGTTCCAGGTCCCTTGCGGTCGTTGGGACCACAACCGGTCGGGACCAATCCCCGAGCGGTTTCGTCGGCCAACGTGACCCCGCCCGCCCCGGCGATAGCACCGCCACCAACGGGTGTGATTCTACAGATCCAAGCCCGCCAGACAGACCTGCACGGAGGCCACCCGACATGATTGATCGAACCCGACTTCGAGGAGGTCTACCCGGTCGGGTGTTGCTGGGAGTCGGTCTGGCGATCACGCTTGGGGGGGTCGCTTGCCGCGATGTCGCCGAGGACCCTTCCGGCGGCAGACTTGCCGGTCTTTCTGACTACATCCGCGCGTCCATGGCGGACTGGGAGCTGCCGGGGCTGGCGGTCACCGTGGTGCATGGGGACGAGGTGATCTTCGCCGAGGGGTTCGGGGTCAAGGAGCTGGGCCGGGAAGACCCGGTCGACGCGCACACCCTCTTCCAGATCGGCTCCATCTCCAAGTCATTCGGGGCCGCGGCGATCGGCGCCCTCGTGGACGACGGGCTGGTCCAATGGGACGATCCGGTGGTCGAGCACCTGCCGTGGTTCCGGGTGAAGGACCCGGAGATCACGCGCGAGATGACGATCCGCGACCTGCTGTCCCACCAGTCCGGCATGCCGGGCGACGCCTTTCCCACCATTACGATCATGGACACGCGGGCGGCGGCGGAGCGGGTTCGACACCTCGACAACCAGACCCCGCTCAGGGAGAGATTTCGCTACAGCAACCGGGGCTACGGGGTGGCGGGGCTGGTGGTGGAGGCTGTGACCGGAAAGACGTGGGGTGAATGGGTACGGGAGCGTCTCTTTCATCCCCTCGAAATGCACAACAGCGCGGCCAGCCCATACGAAGTGTGGGAAGATCCATTCGTGGCGCCCACCTTCCTGGGCACGGCGCCGGCGGGGACGGTGGGGATTGCCGACGCGCCGGGCAGGAACGTCGCGATGCCCCACGGCGTCGACCGTGAAGGAGCGCGCAAAGTCCTGGTTTGGCAGTCCTACGACAGCATGCAGGCGGCGGGAAGCGTGGTGTCCAGCGCGGCGGAGATGGCGAACTGGCTCCGCATGCACCTCGCGCGGGGGAGGTTCGGCGACCACGCCGTGCTCGGGGCGGCGACGGTAGAGGAGATGCACGCCCCCCAAGTTGCGAGCGGCGCCACCTTCCTCTTCGCGGACGACCTCACTAGTGGCACCTACGCTCTGGGGTGGCATCGCACCACCTTCGACGGCCACCCGTACCTGTCCCACGGCGGCGGCATCTTCGGTTTTCCGGCGTACGTGGCGCTGCTTCCAGACATCGCCGCGGGCGTCGTGGTGCTGGCGAACGGAGACGCATGGTTCCACCCGCACCACGAAATCACCGCCTGGGTGTTCGCCCGCCTTCTCGGCGTCGAGCCGCGAGATTGGCACGGGGAGTCCATGGCCCATAAGGCCGCGATCGTCGCACAGGCCGAGAGCAACGTCGCCGCGCAGGATTCGGCCCGCGTCCCGGGAACCCGGCCCACCCTACCCCTTGATGAATACGTGGGCAGCTATGCGGATCCACTCGGAGCCGGCCACGCCGAGGTCGTGCTCGCGCAGGACGAGCGGCTAAGGCTGCACTTTGGAGAGCCGGGCACCTTCTCCGGCCACATGGAGCACTGGAACGACGATGTGTTCCGCCTCCACTTTGACGGCGGGGATGGCCAGACCTACGGGAGTTCGTTCGCGACCTTCACCGTAGAGCCGGAGCTTGGCGTCACCGTCTTGGATCTGGGTTTCATGGGCGAGTATCGCAGGCGTGCAGGGTAGCACGACGAAGTACTATCTTCGACAGGTCCACCCGAGCCCGCGAGCGAAGTCCCGCTTCACGTTCGTCGGGGGGTGACGGGGGAGCCGCGGGCGCTCGCCGGTCCGGCTCCGGGACGGCACTAGAATCCTTGGGAATCCGCCTCGATTCACGCGGTTGACACAGCCGGAATCGGGCTTCTCCGTGTAGGGCATGGAGACTCTTGTCCGGCGACAAGCGGGGCTGGAAGAGCGGTGCCTGAGACCGTCGGTGTTGGCAGGTTCGAGGGGAGCCGCGCCCCGCGCCGACAGCGGCACCCTGGTGCTAACATCGGCTCTTCATGGGTTCCACCGGGATCGTCCACGCCCCGCCGCCCAAGTCGATTTCCTCTCAACGCCGCGCCATCGGCAGGTCAACCCCGACCGGCGGGATTTCGACGTCTGGGTCGGCCTTCACGAACGAGGTCACGGAGACGTGGCACGCCGAGACGTTGTTCGAGGAGACGCTGCTTCCGGTTTGCAGCCCGGCCTTCCTGGAGGCGCGGGGCCGGCCCCGGGAGCCAGCGGATCTTCATGGTTGGCCGCTGCTGTACGACCTGCACTGGACGACCGATTGGTCGCACTGGTTCGCGCACCACGGCGCGCGGGCGGCCGACCTGTCGCCGGCGTCGGGTTTCCGACTCTACAGCATGATGGTCCAGGCCGCAGTCAAAGGCATGGGCGTTGCCCTCGGTCATTCATTGATGATCACGCGGGAGCTGGAGCAGGGAACATTGGTCAGCTTGTTCGATTCTCGTGTTACCGCGCCGGCCCGGTACCTGCTGGTCACGGCGCCAGCGTCCATGGGTAAGCCCGAGGTGCGGGCGTTCCGGCAGTGGATCCTCGGCCAGGCCGGGCATCGATCTCGTGGTGGCGAGCTGCTCGCGCTGGTCGCGATCGCCTCCTTCCAGTTGCTGACGATGGGCATGTCCTGTATCGGGGCGGTGGCGTTTGTTGCCTGAGTCGTGGTCGAGGGCGGTGGAAAAGGGACGAAGAGGTCCACCGGTGCTGCAACGCGGCGCCATGAACTTCCAGTTCGGCCTCGATGCCCAGCGCCGTGAGAGCCTGGGCCGGGCGGATGCGGACCACAGCCTGGTGGGTCGAGTCACGAGGAGCTGGTAGGTGCGGGCGGGCGGGCAATGTCGTGGTGCTGAGCAGCGCCCCTCGGATGGAACGCGACGCGATCCGAATTCCCTCCATTCGATGCCGGGAGCACGGCTATTTCAGTAAGGTGGAATCAGATCTTCGGCAACGGCAAGTGCGGCAGATCGTGCAGTCCCAGTTGAACTTAGAATTTGGGGCTTTGGCAGCCTGCGCTACCAGCGGGCTGACGAGGAGCAACTCAGGAACGCCCTCGAGCAACGCCGGAGGGTTCGCTCCTGAGGTCAATTGGAGGGAATCAAATGGAGGGAATCCGGCCCGCGATTCCCGTAAGTTCAATGGGCCTGGGTAGACTCGAACTACCGACCTCACGCTTCTAAGGCAGGTGCGTCGTGGTGGATTTCTCTCCCTCGGCAGCGGCACCGTCAACGACCCCGAGGGATCGGCGCCCGTCCCTGCACCGCGTACTCGACGATCGCGCGGCGTAGCGGGATACAGCAACTGTTGCGCCGTCCCGTGAGTTCTGGGCGTCGAGAGTGGTTTCCCCGTTGGGGCTCTTCCTCCGGCGCATTAGTGTCAAGCCTGCCCTTCTTGATCTTGGTTCGTTGCTTATTTTCTCTCGGTAATGTTGGCACGTGTCCAGCTCAGGCCCGGCCAGTGCCGGTGGATAGCCGCAACTACTAACCACACAACCATTCAGCACACCCGAGGCTGCGCGCGGAGTCCGACGCCCAAGAGTGTGCTGCACTGCACGAGGGAACACCATGAGTAGCGAAGGCAAGTGCCCGGTCACGGGCGGGTCTGCGGTCAGATCGAACCGGGACTGGTGGCCGAATCAGTTGAACCTGAGGATCCTCCACCAGAATCCCTCCGTGGCCGATCCCATGGACGAGGACTTCGATTACGCGGAGGAGTTCAAGACCCTCGACCTGGATGCTCTGAAGAAAGACATCGAGGCGGTGATGACCACGTCACAGCCCTGGTGGCCGGCCGACCATGGCCACTACGGGCCGCTGTTCATCCGGATGGCGTGGCACAGCGCGGGCACGTACCGCATCGACGACGGCCGCGGCGGCGCCGGGGCCGGCACTCTTCGATTCGCGCCGCTCAACAGCTGGCCGGACAACGCCAACCTCGACAAGGCGCGCCGGCTGCTTTGGCCGGTCAAGAAGAAATACGGCCGCAAGATCTCTTGGGCCGACCTCATAATCTTCGCCGGCAACTGCGCCTTGGAGTCGATGGGATTCAAGACGCTCGGTTTCGCCGGCGGACGAGATGACGTCTGGGAGCCCGAAGAGGACGTCTACTGGGGCTCGGAGGACACCTGGCTCGGCGACGCGCGATACAGCGGCGACCGGGAGCTCGAGAAGCCTCTCGCGGCCGTGCAGATGGGTCTGATCTACGTGAACCCGGAAGGCCCGAACGGCGTCCCCGATCCGCTGGCTGCGGCCAGAGACATCCGGGAGACGTTTCGCCGCATGGCGATGAACGACGAGGAGACGGTCGCGCTCATCGCCGGCGGGCACACGTTCGGCAAGTCCCACGGCGCGGTGGACCAGCAGTACATCGGCCCCGAGCCCGAGGCCGCGGGCATGGAGGAGCAGGGCCTCGGCTGGAAGAACAGCCGCGGTAACGGCGGTGGAGCGGATGCCTTCACCGGCGGTCCAGAGGGCACGTGGACCACCCGTCCGGTGGAGTGGGACAACAACTTCTTCGAGAACCTGTTCGGCTACGATTGGGAGCTGACGGCGAGCCCTGCGGGTGCGAAGCAGTGGACACCCAAGGACGCATCGGCCGTGGGCACCGTGCCGGACGCCCACGATCCTGTGAAGCGGCACGCCCCGATGATGCTGACGACGGACTTGTCGCTCAGGATGGATCCGGTCTACGAGAAGATCTCGCGGCGCTTCTACGCGAACCCGGATGAGTTCTCCGACGCCTTCGCCAGGGCATGGTACAAGCTGACGCACCGCGATCTGGGGCCCTGCGATCGCGGATTGGGCCCGTGGGTCCCCGCAGAACCGCAACTGTGGCAGGACCCGGTGCCGGAGGTGGGCCACGAGTTGATCGACGCGGAGAACGTGGCGACCCTCAAGGCCGCCATCCTCGGGTCGGGTCTGACCGTCTCCGAACTGGTCTTGACGGCCTGGGGCTCGGCGGCCTCGTTCCGCGGCACCGACAGGCGCGGTGGAGCGAACGGTGCCCGCATTCGCCTCGCGCCGCAGAAGGACTGGGCGGTCAACAACCCCGCCGAACTGGCGAAGGTGCTCGGGACCCTCGAGGGGATCATGTCGCAGTTCAACAGCTCGCAGGCCGGCGGCAAGAGGGTCTCGTTCGCCGATGTCATCGTCCTGGGCGGGTGCGCGGCGGTCGAGCAGGCTGCGAAGAACGCCGCGCACGACGTACAGGTCCCCTTCGCGCCGGGTCGCACCGACGCGACGCAGGGGCAGACCGACGTGGAGTCCTTCGCCGTGCTCGAGCCTAGGGCCGACGGGTTCCGCAACTACCTGGCCGAGGGACACCCAAGGTCGGCGGAGGCGCTGCTCTTGGACCGGGCGCAGATGCTGACGCTGAGCGCGCCCGAGATGACGGTGCTCGTGGGCGGCATGCGTGTATTGAATGCGAACTTCGACCATTCCGGGCTCGGCGTTCTCACAACGCGGCCCGGGAGGCTCACCAACGACTTCTTCGTGAACCTGCTCGACATGGGCACGACGTGGGAGGCGACGTCGGTGTCGGAGGAGACCTTCGAGGGACGCCGTCGCGTCACGGGCGAGCCCAAGTGGACCGCTAGCCGAGTCGACCTGGTTGTCGGTTCGAACTCTCAACTGCGGGCGATCGCCGAGGTGTACGCCTGCGACGACGCGGAGGAGAAGTTCGTCCGAGACTTCGTGGCTGCGTGGGCCAAGGTGATGAACCTGGACCGATTCGACCTCGCCTGATCCGGGCGTGCCTGGCCGAGACCAGCTGGCCTTCTCGTCCGGTTCCGACGGCCCGGGCACGGCTCGTGGAGTCGGCCGGTGTCAGCTCCATCGCTCCGCCGCCTCGTCGACGCGGTGACCTAGCGTCACGGACTGCGGCGTAGTCGAACCGCTGCTCAGGCGGGGGCGGAAGGCTGTGAATCACGGCAAGAAATCGGGAGCCCCGCCGGCCCCGCTCCGCGAAGAGCTCAAGACCGGTTCACGGCCTTGGTTCACTGTCATGACGATTACAGCGTCGGACGGCTATCCTTGGCTCAGCAGCGCGACGCATCCGGTCGCCGCTGGAAGGTGATCCCTAAGTTGGCAGGGAGCCGATAGAGACTGCTATGCGCCAAGAGTCCGACGAACGAATTCGCCTCGCGCCCACGGACCTCAGCAATTTCCTAAGCTGCCGTCATCTCACACGCCTCGATCTCGATGCCGCGCTCGGCTTGACGAAGCGGCCCGTGCGGTACGGGCCCTTGCTGGACGAACTCAGGGCCCGCGGCATGGCACACGAGAAGGCATACTTGGCTCATCTGGAGTCGCGGGGGCTATCCGTTGTGGACGCGGGCGACGGTGTATCCCCTGATCCCTCTACACAGTCCGCGCTTGAACGGACTCTCGCCGCCATGCGCCGCGGCGTCGATGTGATTTACCAGGCCGCGCTTGCGGACGACACCTGGGCGGGCCGCGCGGACTTTCTCCGCAAGGTGCAGTCACCGAGCGACTTCGGACCATGGTCGTACGAAGCCACGGACGCGAAGCTCGCGCGGGATACAAGGGCGGGCACGATCCTTCAGCTGGCGGCGTATTCGTTTCTGCTCCAGAAGATGCAGGGAGCTTGTCCCGAATACATGCATGTCGTCGCGCCGGGCCGCGAGTTCGCACCGCTCTCATTCCGTGTGGACGACTACGGTGCGTACGTTCGCCTGCTGCAGCGAGGGATCGGCGACTCTATCCGAGTTCCCGGCGACACCTATCCCGAACTCGTGGGGCACTGTGACTTTTGCGCTTGGTGGAGCGGCTGCGAAGAGCGTCGCCGAGGCGATGACCACCTCTGCTACGTTGCCGGAATCAGGAAGAGCCAGATTCAGAGCCTCCGGACGTTCGGGATTGAGCGGCTCGCCGACCTCGCCCGGCTAGAGGAAGTACCGGATCCTCCGCAGGGCTCCGGGGAAGCTCTAGAGCGGATCCGCAATCAGGCGAGAATCCAGCTCCAGGGCCGCGAAGCGAACGCACCGCGCTACGAGCTTATTGAGCTCTTTGACGCAGACCACGGACTCGCTCGCCTCCCGGAGCCCACGCCGGACGACATCTTCCTCGATTTCGAGGGCAATCACTTCGCCGAAGCGGGCGTCCAGGAGTACCTGACAGGGTTCCTCGCTCGAGGGCCTGACGGCGGCCGATTCTATGCCCCGCTTTGGGCCCTCACGCTGGCGGAGGAGCGCCAGGCGTTCGAGCGCTTCATGGACGTCGCGCTCGAGACACGGCGGCGCACTCCCGGAGCGCACATCTATCACTTCGCGCCCTATGAGCCCGCCGCCCTCAAACGCTTGATGGGGCGATTTGCGACCAGAGAAGTAGAGCTCGACGAGTTGCTCCGAGGTGGAGCCTTCGTCGACCTCCATGGCGCCGTGAAGCACGCGTTGATCGCAAGCGTTGAGCGGTACTCGCTCAAGGACCTCGAGCCTTTCTTCGGCTACGTACGAAAACAGAATCTGGCCGACGCTTCGATGAGCCGAAGAATCGTGGAGCAAATGATCGAAATCGGCCACACGGACGGGGCAATCGAGAAGCACTGCCGCATTGTCGAGGACTACAACCGCGAGGACTGCGAGGCCGCTGAGCGGCTTCGTGACTGGCTCGAAGGACTGCGAAAAGACGTCACTGCGCGGGGTCATGAGCTGCCCCGGCCCGCCCCGACGGATGGGACGGCGTCGGAGGAGATCAGTGATCTGGACCGCGAGCTGCAGAGGCTTCGGCACCGACTCTTGGCAGGTGTGCCGGAAGACCCTGCAGCGAGATCCGATGAGGAGCAGGCTCGCTTCGCCTTGGCGCACATGATGGAGTTTCACCGCCGAGAAGACAAAGCGAGCTGGTGGGAATTCTTCCGGGTGCAGGGACTCGACGAGGAAGATTACGGCGACGAGCGGCGAGCGCTGGCCGGCCTGCAATTTCAGGAGGCGCGGAGTAGGACAAGGGCGCCGGTGCAGCGCTACAGCTTCCCGCCCCAGGAACTCAACGCGCGGAGGAGGGACCGGGTCTACGACAGCCACGGCGCGAGGATCGGCCAGGTTGAGGGCGTGAGTTACTCCGAGCGGGCGATCGACATCAAGAAGATGGTGGCTTCGGCGAATCGTCATCCATCCCGGGTCGTCTTCCACAACCACGTGCCGTCCGATCCGCTTCGTAAGTCCTTGATGCGGCTAGGCGAATCCGTGCTGGCCCACGGCTTCGGCGCCCAGGTGCCTTACAAGGCGGGGTTGGAGCTCCTGCTACGTGGACCATCGCCCTTGCGTGGAGCGGACGGTTCCCTGCAACAACCCGATGAGACCACCGTCGAGGCCGCCTGCCGTCTCGCGCTCGGGCTGGACGGCCACGTCCTCGCCATTCAAGGGCCTCCAGGGACGGGTAAGACGTACACGGGCGCACAGATCATTTGCGCCTTGAAGCGGCGTGGCCTGAGCGTCGGCGTCACTGCCGTCAGCCATAAGGTCATCGAACATCTGCTCGAAGGTGCGATGGAGGAGGCGAAGAAGCAGGGCCTGATCCTTCGAGCCGTTCACCGTCAGGTGGGCGAGTACGAGGGACAGTGGGGGATCGAGCATCGATACGACTACGATGCGATTCGGCGGGACCTCGCCGATGGAAATATGGATGTTCTGGGTGCGACGGCCTGGTGTTGGGCTCGCCCAGACTTCGAGCAGAGCGTGGACGTGCTGATCGTCGACGAGGCCGGACAGATGTCTCTCAGCAACGTGCTCGCGGTAGCACCGGCCGGGAAGGGGTTGATCCTCCTCGGTGATCCTCAGCAGCTCGAGCAGCCCCTTCAAAGCAGCCATCCGGAGGGCAGCGAAGTATCGGCGCTCTATCACCTGCTTGCGAGTGAGGACACCATGCCTGCCGGGACGGGACTGTTCCTGGCGGAGACCTACCGGCTCCACCCCGAGATCGTGCGCTTCACCTCTCGGGCGTACTACGAAGGCAAGCTCGGGGCCAGGACCGGGCTCGAGCGGCAAGAGATTCTTTCGCTCGAAGGCGGCACGGATGGGCTCTACGGGTCCGGACTGCGCTTCGTGCCCATCGCGCACACGGGAAACCAGTCGCGCAGCCACGAGGAAGTACAAGCGATCGCTCGCATCGTCGACCAACTCCGGTCCGCCGCACAATGGCAGAATAAGGAGCAGACGGTCGCGGAGCTCACTTCGGAGCACATTCTGATCGTTGCACCCTACAACGCACAGGTCTCGGCTCTCATCGAGGCCATGCCAGACATGAGCGACCGGATCGGGACGGTGGACCGCTTTCAAGGGCAGGAGGCCCCAATCGTCATCTACTCGATGACATCCTCAAGCCCGGAGGATGCTCCCAGAGGCATGGAATTCCTCTATGATCGGCATCGGTTCAACGTCGCCACCTCGCGCGCCAAGGCGCTTTGCATCCTGGTCGGGAATCCTTCCCTTTTCGAACCCGAGTGTCAGACGCCACGCCAGATGCGAAGAGCGAACGGCCTATGCAGATATCTGGAATTGGCGACCCTCGTTTTCCTCGATGGATCAGCGGACTTTGGATGGCGTGAATCACGGAAAGGAATCGTCTAAGTTGAACTAGGACTGCACGATCTGCCTTTCTTGCCGTTCGATCATTTCTGATTCCACGGGATTGAAATAGCCGGGGAAACGGCATCAAATGGCGGGAGGCCGAGCCGCGCGGCCGGTGTCTTCGGCCGGCGGATCACCGCCGCCTCGCAGCGACGGCGGAGCAGGTTTCCCGGAATCCACCGGACGGCAAGAGAGCAGTCAAGCGGCCAACGCCGACAAACGCTAATGGGTCGCGCGTAGAGCGCCGGATGAAGGATCTATGATCCGCAGGGCTTCTTGCGGCAAACTCGCCGGTCGAGGCACTGGTCGTGGATCTTTCGGCTGATCCTGATCCAGTCAATCCTGTTGATTCCCCTGCGGTCCCGGCTCGCGGGGCTCCGCGGAATGGCGTTGGCGATCTTGATCCACCGCCGCCGTTGCCGTGCGATTCGCCGGCGAGGTGACGATCCTCGGGAAAAAGGCAGACCAACTCATCCCGCCCACCGATCGCGATCTTATGGGCAAAAAGTGTGTAACCTAATGTCGTCTTCGTCCTCGTTCGCACAAGCTGACCCGCCGAATTTATGATAAACAGACAACGCCATGGATCATAGTGGCGATAATACGGCGACAGTCAGCCTCGATCCTGTGAGGAGTGGTGAAATAGGGGACGTGGCGTCAGTTATCGACGATGTTCTTACATCGTCGTAACTCTATGATATACAGTTAGTTATGGGTGTCGTAGTTTCTGGTCCGACTCGTTTCTATCGTATGTGATCCCGTATATTATTAGGGGGATTACACGGGACCATACGGTGCGTTCGCGGACCCCGTGACGGGTTCTTCCTTGGGCGTCGCGGGCGTCGCGCGGGGCTGGGAAAGATCCTGCGGATGAAAGAGCGAAGGCTTGGCGGAGGGCGGTTGTCGATGGCCCCTGTCCTCTCTCATTGCGAACTGTGAGATGATTAGGTAGTACGGATCGAACCTCAGCGTGCCGCGCGTGTAGGTGTAGTCCCGGCCCGCCCTCGCGGTCCCGTTACGCGTCTCGTACTTGACCGACACCGGCCAGGTCCTCGCCGGGTCGAGCGTCACCACGAAGTCCATCGTCGCGTCCGTGCCCTCCGTGGCCTCGGCGTCGGCGACCGACAGCTGACTCTGGAGGTTCCGGATCGTGCCCTGCGCGGTCCGCTTCGTCGCGTGAACCTCGTTTCCGCAGCATGTCCCTATCCTCGTGCTGCCTATGCTGAACCCCACGATCTCCTCGTCCTCATCCACCGAGTCGTGCAGCGCGGGCACGCGCACGATCTTGGTGTGCTGGCCGGCGGTGAACGTCAGGTGGCCGTATGTGTACTCGTAGTCTTCGCCCTCCGTCGCGGTCCCATCGTACGTGGAGTAGTTCATCGTGATGGTTTGGCCGCCCGGCACGGCCGGGTGGACCGTCACGACTGGCGAGAGGAAAAGGAGGACTGGGCGCGGTTTGCTACGAAGCTCAAGCTGGAACGGGCACTTCGAAGCGCCAAGTAGCCTGATAGCGACATCGGCCCTGGTGTTTGGTAGCCTCGGTCTTGCTGGTCCTGGTAGACCAGCGGTCTAACCAGCGATTGCTACTGTCACGTGTGACGTCAAGCTCGCGCGCTTCGCTTGCGGACTGCAACTTAGGCGCCCAAGGGATCTCGAAATCGCCAGGAAGCGACCATGGCATCAAGGGAACAACTAGAAGCAGTGAAGCGTGCCACGGTGGCACTTGCTCTGGTGCCAGAAACTCCTCCCGAGGACGCGAGCCAAACCCCTTTCGTCATTGTCGGGTCGGGTTTCTGTATTGAACCTGAGGGTGTCGTCGTCACCTGTGAGCACGTCATGATGGCGTTTATCCACCAAGACATTCGGCAAGTGATCGCTGATGTGCCGGAGGAGGACAGGGGAGGAGACGTTTGGCCGCTCAAGGGCATCCAGATGCTCCGTCCTCACGTGCTCTTCTACCAGGCTGATCCGGAAGAACTTTTGGTTTCCCTAGTCCCAGTGACCTGGATGATGGGCAAGACGAATTACGATCTGGGGCTGGTGCGGATCGATTCGCACACGCTGTTTCCTGACGGATATCCATATCTGGAAGTAGAGGACTACTCGAACGTCTACGAGGGGATGGAGGTGGCCACTTGTGGGTTTCCCATGGGGAATCGACTGCACGAGCAGTTAGGGACCAAGACCAGTTCATTCGCCCGTGGCATTCTGAGTTCAATCGCTCCCGTCGCGGGGGGCGACCCCCGGTTGGTATCTGGCTTCCAGCTAGACATCACTGCGACTTTTGGAAACAGCGGGGGGCCGGTGTTCGCCTGGGAATCAGGTAAAGTCATCGGTCATGTTCAAGGAGGGCCGGTTCAGGATTCAGGGGAGCCTCTCCCTGGGGTCGTCTTCTGCGAGCCGATCTATCGGCCAACGCTGGATGGTACGTTGGAGCGATTCCGAGCCTCGAAGGGACCAGATCCGTCCTTGGCCGATGCCGATTCGGTCTGAGATGGTAAGGTGCGTGGTGGTGGAGTAGGTTGGGCTCTGAGAGTCGCGCGCCTCGCTTGGGGTAGGCATGTTGGTAGCGAAGCAGAGTCGTAAAGTCGTTGGGTGTCACACGCATCGCTGATGGTCATCTTCCTAGATACGAACGTGCTCCTCCACTATGCCTTCGACGATGCGGACTGGGAGGCCATCGTGGGCGAGTCGGTTGAACGCATCCTCACATGCTGGGTCAACCTCCATGAGCTGGACCGTATCAAGGACACGCACCCCAACTCACGGCGGCGTGACCGCGCGCGCCGAGTGCTGCGCATGATCGAAGAGGCTCAGGCAGCAGACTCTGACACACTACTAGGGAGAGGCTCTGAGTTCGCCTTCTATTCGGCCCAGCCGAAAATCGACTTCGCGAGCCTCGAGCTAGACCCGACGCACCCGGACCATCGTCTCGTTGCAACCGCGTGGCATTATCAGAACGCGGAGGGTGCTGAGGTGGCGCTGGCAACTCACGACGTCACGCCGCGGATCGCGGCGGACCTGGTCGGACTTCGTGCCGTCGACATGCCTGCCGACTTAAAGCTGCCGGCGTCCGAAGATCCACAAGCAAAAGAGATTCGCCGCCTACGAGGTGAGCTTGAACGCGAACGCGCTCGGCGGCCCAATCTAGCCGTGGACATCGGTGGCGAGCTCAGGGCGGAGATCGATTGGTCGATGGAACCGCTCCAGGTCCCTGCTCTCCTGTTTGATGAAGTTGTGGCCCTGCAGGCCGAGAAGTACCCGCGGCCATCCCGACGATACCAAAATACGGATCCCGCACTCATTCCGCCCGACGCCCAGCAGGAGGAACGCCGGATTGCGGGGTACCTCAACCAGCTGCCGGACTGGCTGGATGCCCTCAACACGTACATGCGGGATAACGCGCATCGGCAACCTCTGACATTTCAGATCAGGAATGACGGTACCGCGCCCGCGACGGATGTAGCTCTCGAGCTCTCGTTTCCGTTAGGTGTTTGCCTGAAGACGAAGGCGTCGGTCCCAGATCCGCCACAGCCGCCTCGGGTCCCGATTTCCACGCCTGCCGATCGGTCCCTGAATCTTCAGCGGACCATGGCCCGCATTCTGCCGTACGGCACTTGGATCGCGGGCCGCAACGTCTCTCCGGTCTCAGTCGGCAAGGACGCGAGCGGCTCCTGGCGTGCTGGCGTTCGCTTCAAGAAACTGACCCAACAGCGAGGTCAGGCTACGGACCCGATCTGGATAGAGTTCAACGGGGAGGAGGCCCATTCGTTTCAGATTGAGGTGACAATCATCGCCGACGAACTGCCGACGGAGCTCAAACAGGATCTTCACGTGGTTGTAAGAAGAACCCAGTTTCCGAAGGCACTCACAGCTGAGGATGTCGCAAGCGTACTCGCCGATCTGGCTACTATGTGACACCTAACCAGTGTTTGCTGCTGTCGTCGAGACCCGGAGGGTCGCGCGCTTCCCTTACGTTCGGCAGATTGGTCGCGCAGCAGAAGGGCGAGACGTTAGGGAGGGGGAGGAATTGAGGGTGTGTCAAAGTTGAGGCCGTACAACCTTCCTGGGTTCGGTGTTCTCCGCCCACATCTGTTTCCCCATGCTCAGGCGATCTACGAGTTCCTGGCGGGCGCAGGCTACGTAAAGCGCCTTGAAGCTGTTGATCAGCTTGGAGCGAGTGTCAATGGCCATCGAAAATATGACACTTTTTGGAGTGAACCCCATCGGTTGGACACCGGGGCGGTGGGATTTAGCCAGTATTGGAGTGAGCCCCACGGATTGGACAACGGGACCGTGAGACTTAGGCCGCTTGCTGAGCATGTTGGGCCTCATATGGTTGGTCTGAAGGGAGTGGCGCCAGAGAATATGGTGGTTAGCCTTGCCCTCCAAACAAGGGCGTTGCCCAAGCTCTTTTTCTTTGTGCTGATCATTGCTGCGTTGCTAGGTTGCGAGGTATCTGGCCGGAATCCTCGCCTCGTCGTAACCACAGATGCAGGCGTCGAGGTGGTCACGTTGGAGGACTTGCCGTCAATACTTGATCCCGGCTATCAGTGGGAAGCACGCATCGTGCGCGAGTTCCGGACGGAAGATTCTAGCGGAAGGCCCCTCGTTTATAACCCAACTGCAGTCGTACCGCTTCGGGACGGCCACATCTTCGTGTCGGACCCACTGGCAGATGATCCCCTCGCGGTGTTGGACGTCGATACACATGAAGTCGTTGCTCGTTTCGGTCGACGCGGGCGGGGTCCTGCTGAACTCTGGGGCCGGCGTCTATTGTGGGAAGGAGTCGACGAGTCCTTATTGATCTTGAACCCTGAGAACTCGCACATCCTGCGGTACTCCCGGGACGGAGAATTCCTCTCAGCTCAGCGCTTTGTCTCGGACGTGATGCTTATGGACCTAAGGATTCAGCCTGGGACGAGTAGAATCTTTGGTGAGGTCTTTGTCCCACGCGTCAACCACCTTCGACGCATCGACCTTGAGTCAGGTATCCATGAGGAAGTGATCGCTTTGCCCGCACTTTCCCCAGATCAGACACCAGGTCGTATCCACCGAGGTCGCCCCCTGTGGACCGTGCTACGGTCAGGCATTGTCACAGCTCGATCTGACGTGGCTGCGTTCCGCTTCTTCACTGGTAGCGGAGCGCTAGTGCGCGAGATTCTCTTGCCCCTTTCCGAGCGGAGGCTGACGTCGATGGAGAGACAAAGGCGGATTGCACAATACGGAGACATTGCCCGGTCATTGGAGGTCGGCCCGATCGCGATCACGAACGGGCTCTATGCGATTGACGACAGTATCTTCGGGACCCGCCAGAGCAACATGTGGCGTGCCGAGGAGGATCCAAGCATTCCGGAAGATCAAGTCGTCTTGAGGCTGATGTCGGTTTCAGGGGAATACCTTGGGGCTTTACCACTGCCTGACGGCTTCCAGATTCTGGCAGGCGGGAACGGTAGACTGTGGGGGACGGCGCCGGATACCGATGGAGTGCCCATCATCCGAGAAGTGCTGCTGGTACGCCCTGAGGCCTTGAGGACGTCTGGGGCACGCTTAGGCACGTAGTGGTCCGGGGCGCAGGTCAGGAGCTCGCTGCAAAGAGACACCCAAATTTGCGCAGTTGGGAGACATCCGGCTTTGCGCACTTGGGGAGTTGACGGGGCCGCTCTGAGCGGTCTTCCCTCGGGATCGACTCACGATCTGGAGGCCAGGTGAGATGAAGCTGAGCAAGGAGCAGGTGATGGTGGCGAAGGGGGATGGCGGAGCGAGGCAGCTCGGTGCGGCAGTCGGCTGGGCAGCTTGGGGTGACGGAGAGTGACCCAGTGGGCGTTGGAGGACGGGCGGCTGACGGGTGAGGGTGGTCCGGCCCAAGCGCGACAGATCTACGAGCTGCTGGCCCAGGACCACGGGTATACCAAAGCAGTACATGGCCCCTCTAGGTCTGCCGCTATGCCCTTTCGCGCTTGCGCACGAACGTGACCCCGTTGTACCTAGCAATACTCGTTGTGGCTGGAGGACCGGGAGATTCCTGCTGGGTGGTCGTTGACGGGGAAAGGCTGGCTCCAAGGATGAGTGCCTGCAATACCTATCGGAGGTCTGGACTGACATGACCCCGCTCAGCCTGCGCGCGAAGACGGACGGATGAGTCGCCCGGGCACGGTCCGTTGCCGAGAGTCGGCGACCTCGTGAGAGACTTCCGGAGGGCGTTGCGATCGCTTGGACGAGACCCTGGCTCGGCCGCAGTGTCCGTTGTCGTGATGGCACTAGGGATCGGCTTGGTCACGTTCATGTTCTCGGTCGTGTACGGGATCTTCGGGCGCGGGATCGGTATCCCCGAAGAGGACCGGTTCGTGACGATCTGGAGCATCCCGGTCCGGGGGGCGGCTGGAGAGGCGAGTCTTACGCCACCTTCGGCTCGCAACTTCATAGCGTTCCAAGAGTTGCAGTGGTCTCTTGAGGGAATGGGGGCGGTTCGATCGGGCGCAGTTAATGTCAGCGGTCGTCGGAGTCCGGGCCGCTATTCCGGGGCATGGGTGACGACCAATACGCTGGATCTACTAATGGTCGAGCCGGTCGTTGGCCGAGGTTTCGTGTCTGAAGAGAGCCTGCCCGGCGCTGCACCCCGCGTGCTTCTCTCGCATGACATTTGGGCAGGCCGCTACGAGTCCGACCCGGATGTTCTCGGTCAGACGATCAGGGTCGATGGCGTGCCTGCGATCGTGGTGGGTGTGATGCCGGAGGGGTTCAAGTGGCCTGGTCTGACCGATATGTGGCTTACGCTGGAGGGCGACCTGGGTAGTGCCGGTGCCGACCCAGCCCCGCTGAGCCTGGTCTTTGGCCGGCTGGCAGACGATGTCTCGCTGATACAGGCCGAGTTCGAGTTAGACGGGCTGGCGCATAGGCTACGAGAGCGAGATCCGACGGACCCCGAGGTGCGCATCAGGTTGCTGAGTTTTATCGACTCGCAGTCGCAGGGCCCGATCCGGGTGATCTTTTCGGTGATGATGGTCGCCGTGTTTCTCGTCTTGGTCGTGGCATCCGCCAACGTGGCCAATATGCTGCTGGCTCGAGCGTGCATCCGGACAAGGGAAGCGGCCATCTGCATCGCTCTCGGCGGACGCTTTCGCGTGATGTCACCGTTTTTGGCGGAAGCGGTCGTGCTGACAACAGCCGGGGCCTTTCTTGGGATTGGACTCTCCTACTACGCGGTGCACCTGTTCGACTCGGCGACCGCATCGTCCCTGACAGGCCGTCCCGCGTACATCCGTTTTGATATCGACGTCTCAATCCTGCTGTTCGTCATTGCTCTCACAGGGGTTACGGCCGTGGTTGCCGGCGCGGCTCCAGCGTTACAGGTCGCGAGAATGGACCCGAACCGCGTGCTCAAGGATGAACAGCAGGGGTCATCCAGCCTCCGGTTGGGTCGACTGATGAGGGGGCTCGTAGTCTTTGAGATTGCAGTCTCCTGCGCCCTCCTTGTTGGCGCAGGACTCATGACGAAGAGCATCGCGCAGGTGAGTCGGTTCGAGTTCGGTTCGATCCTGCCTCGTTCTTCACGGGCCGAATCGATCTCCCCACGGTGGACTACCGAACGCCTGGCGATCGCGTTCGGCTATTCGAGGAGGTGGTCACGGCTCTCCGAGCCTCTCCTGCTGTTCACGACGCGGCCCTGGCCACTGCGCTTCCCGGCATGGGGAGCGGCATGCAGCGAGTCTCCCTGGCGAGGGAGTCATACGAGGCCGAGGAGGCTCGCCCTGCGGTACACGTCGCGACGGTCTCGTCCGGCTTCTTCGAAGTCATGGGGAAGGGGCTCGTGACCGGCTCCGACTTCCCCGCGACGCTACTCGCCGATGAAAGCCGTATCGCCATCGTCAATCAATCCTTAGTGAATCGCTTCTGGCGCGGAGAGGATGCGGTAGGGAGAAGACTCGGGGTTGGGCCGGTCGAGGAGGTGGAGTGGCTCACCGTGATCGGTGTCGCTCCGGATCTTCACATGGAAGGCTTTGCGCCGCGGGGTCACCCCGCGGGGGCGCGCGAGGGCTTCTACATTCCGATGCGGCGGAGTGAGCCGCAGGCACTGAGCGTAGTCGCCGTGCCATCGGTTCCTGGTACGCCGGCTGCCGAGTTGTCGGAGGAGGTCCGGAGCGCGGTGCGGGCGCTTGATCCCGACCTCCCAGTGTACGAGGCAATGACCCTCGAGGAAGCAATCCGGCAGCGCCACTGGCGCTACGCGGTGGTCGGTGGCGTGTTTATCTCATGCGGGATGGCGGCACTGTTTATGGCGTCTGTCGGGCTCTACGGCGTACTCGCATTCTCCGTCTTGAGCCGGGCGCAAGAGATGGCCATTCGAGTCTCGCTCGGGGCCACGAAGCAGAACATCCTACGCCTGATCTTCGGGCAGAGTGCTGCTCAGACCGCAATCGGGCTGGGGATCGGCTTGGCGCTGGCCGCGGGGGTCTCGCAACTCTTGGCGGGGATGATGTTCAGCGTCAATCCAAGAGATCCGCTGGTGTTCCTGCTCGTCGTCGTCGTCGTCGTGCTGGTCGGCGTCGTAGCGACCGTCGTACCCGGATGGCGGGCCGCCTCGACCGATCCGATGTCTGTAGTACGGTAGCGGCGGGCCAGCGCTCGGGGCGCAATTCAGCAAATGGCCCGACGAACCGGCAGCGGTCGGCATGGCGACCACCACTGTGCACCGTGAACGGGAAGTCCGAGAGATGAACCAACCGACCAACGACTTTGGCATCCCCGAGAATACCAGCAGGCTCGTCACCTTCCCGGGGAGAGGTCGGGTCAATAAGTGTGTAAACGTCTCAGGCGGCAGCCTTCCGCTGATGGGTTGAGACGGGCTTCCGTCTTCGAACTTCCTTCCTTCAAATACGTCGCTGAGCAGGTGGGGAGCGTCAAGCCTGCGGAAGCGCTTCTCCGCCACGGTCAGGAGCTTCCAGATCAGCGCCGTAGCGCTGTCGACCCGCTTGAATCGTTTGGCTGCCGTGGTGCGGAGCCGTACCGAAGCAAACAGGCTCTCCACGATGTTTGTGGTCCTCAGATACTTCCAGTGGGCCTCGGGCCAAAGTCCGCAGAAGAGCGACGCGACGCCTGGGCGCGATGAAGCTCTCCGGGAAGACCCGTTCCGGTTGGTCGCTGGGCTTTGTCCACGCCCTCACGGGACGAGATGGTGTACGTCTCAGATCACTCCGCGTTGCCACGGCTAGCCGCGATCTGCTCTCGGATCCACGCATCCACCTCCGATTCGATCCATCAACCGAGGCCCCGGTGCCAACCGGCCGAGGAATCCGCAGATCCCTAGCGGATCCAACTTGTCTCGACGGGGCATCCCGGATCAGCGCATTCCCTCCGGCAGACGATTCACGACCACGAAGGGCACGTCCGGGTTATCCTCCTCGACGAAGGCAGCCAGCCCGTCCGACCCGAACGCCCGGGGCATCGCTTTGGAGCCGGGTCCGAAGATGCCCAGATAGTGTCCGTCCGAGGAAATGAGGTCGATTGAGTTGCGCTCCATCCCTTCCTTACCTTGGCGGAGGACCCACGGTGCCTCCCCGGCCCGTGCGAAGGTTGAACACCACCGGCACCTCGTGGTAGAACTCCATGGACTCGATCTGGGCACGTTGGCATTCGATCATTGCCTGTCACATCGGGTCGCCGTTCCGACCCTCGTCACCTTCGATCCCCGTAAACGGCCTTCGATCTCGGCGGCCTTCATGCCGTCCGTCACGGGCTGCGGCAGTTTTACCCTCCCTCCAGCCGGTACACCTGCACCACGCGGCACATCCAACTCGTCAGTCACCACCCCAAACAGCCTGCCACCCCTCACCACGCGGAGCTCCAACCCAGCAGGAAGCACCACCGACCCGACTCTGGCGCCCTCCTGCGTAAACGCCGTCCACTCCCATTCGCCACTGCTCGATTCGGATCGGGCGCCGACCCAGATGCGCTCATCATCATCAACGACCAGGCCCGTCAGGGCTGGCCACATGTACGGCGCACCCCGTTCCAGGATGCGGGCAAAGGCTTCCTCTTCTTCGCTCTCGATTGTGGCTCTCAGCTCCACGGCGCTTACGGGAACCGGCGTCGCCGGAACCGCGAACGAATTCTGCACGGTACCGGCAAGATCAAGAACCATCACGGATGGCACGTGTGAGTTTGCGTAGACAATACGATCGGCGCCCAGGAGGCTCAGGAAGGGCTCGGCACCAAAGGGATGAGATCCCACCATGACGCTTCGTTCACCACGCACCAAAAGGGGCTCGGCGGCGGGGACCGCATAGATCGAGTCCGATTCCATTTCGCCGTCCTTCCCCAGCAGGAACACGACGTCAACCCGACCCTGATCGTCCGCTCTCTGCCTGACGGAGAAGGGCAGGCTTCGGATGCCCACGTAACCGCGTTGTCCGGGAATCCTCCACAGCCCCCGAGGATTGTTGAGGGACAGACGGATCGTGTATGCCACGGTCAGCGCCCGTGGCTCGAACACGGTGACGCGGAACAGACGAACATCGAAAACGTAGAGGCTGTCGCCTGGAAGAATCTGAATGGTGGCCGGCCATCCGAACTCGCCCGGCCCTTCGCCCTTGCGACCGACTTCCCGCTCAAGTGTTAGATCCGCTTCCAGAACCGCGATGCCGTCCAGGGCGCCGTCAGTCAAGTACACTATGCGTTTCGAATCGACGGCAAGCCCGGTTACCCATGCGAGAGGCAGACTCAGACCGGACTCGGCTTCGAGGGTCGCTGACCAGGTCTGCTGTCCGTACAAGTTCGCTGGGGCACTCGGGAAGGCAGTCGACGCAGCTACGGCGACCGCGATGGTCACTCTATTTGTCATGACTCTCATTCCTTTGAAGGCTGCGTCAACACGATCCCCGGGGCGTTCCTGCGGGAACAGGGGCCGTACCCTGAGGGCCGTACGATCTCTCGACCGAACTAAGAGATATGGATGCCCTGGCCTGCGTGTCCAGCCCGCGTGGGAGCGCGGAGCCGCTTCGTGCCCCCACGGCAATGTGCACGACAAGTCAGGGGTAAATGCACACATGGCACCCGTGACGATGTGCGGACGCCGGGCTCGCTTTATCCCTTTGGGCCGCTTGCAGTTGCGCTTGGCCCGGCCCGCCTCGGTAGTGCTCGAGTCGACTACCCAGAGTGTGCTGAGATGGGAATGACCTGACAGTTGGCCACGAAGGAGGACGGTGGCCAGCCGCCCTCGCCGACGACTAGGATCGAGAGAGAGGTAAGCTCCAAACGAACTCTACACCCAGCTCATCGATGTAGCGGCCAATCACTTCGTCCTCTCCTACCTGCAGGACTCGGAACCTCTCGGGCAACTCGAGGGAACCTAGGAGGACTCCGTCGGGATTGAAAATAGTCCAATTACGAGCATCGTCGGCAATTTCTACGAACTCCGCAACCCACAAGTATCCTCTTGCATCCAGTAGCATCCTTGAGTAGGGAGGTCGAAGGGATCCACTCGGTGCGATGTCAGCCGACTGGAGAAAACGCACCGGGTCTACGTCCGGTATCGCCCGTGCCACTCCGGCAAGAGCCGCCTCTCGAACCATTCTTCCTGTAAGCGTTTGATCCAAGTTCATTTGCCGAAAAACAGCCCTCATCGGCGGCATGCTCTCGCCCACGTTCTTCGTGCTGACCACGACTCCGGCGCTCTACTTCCTCTTCGAGCGTGGAAGCGGGAAGCGCGCGGTGCCACCCCGTCCCGCATCCCTCCGCGTGACCTCGGGTCCGATCCCGGGCAAAGCCTGAGGCAAGGGCACCCCACCTCCGGCGACCCTGCCTCTACATTCGTTGAGACCCAACCTATCCGTTCAGCCCGGGGAACTGGCGGCTTTGAGCAGGCCCCCCCTCGTACGCGCACAACTGGAAGCGGCTGACCACGCTTGCAGTGCCCTCATCCGGAATCTACGTTGGACCTTGACTCTACCTAGCGTGGAGCAACATTGGCGTGACGCCTAGGGATTACCGACTGTAACGTGAACGGTTTCGCGTGGTCGGGAGTGGAAGCATGAAGAGACTTATGGGGGTGCTGTCCATCCTATTCCTCGCACCGGGCATCTCGATTGGACAAGAAACCGCAGCCCTGCTGGAGCAGATCAATGGCAACCTACGTCTAGGGAGCCTGGAAGGAACCGCCGGGGACGCCTTCGGATTCATCGAGGACGTTGAGGAGGGAGTTGAGGGGACTTTCTACGTCCTTGATACTCGCCTGTACCAGCTAAAGCGATTCTCGGCTGAGGGCCAACTCTTGGCCCAAGCAGGACGAAGCGGCAGGGGGCCAGGTGAATTCCGCGCCCCAATGAGGATTCACATCGCGGATTCCGGCAACCTCCTCCTCCTCGATCCCGGAAACAGGCGCCTCAACACGTACGACGGCGATCTCAGTCTTCTAGAAGAACTTTCCCTGCCATATCCATTTCTTGACTTCTGCCTGCTAGGGGAGAGGATCTTCTTCCACGGTTTCTTCAACGGCCTTCTAATCCACGAACTCAACAGCGGAGGCGGAGTGGTCCGATCCTTCGCCTCGGCTCCTGAACCGCCTGAGGACTTTCCCCCCTCTTTGCAAGATACCTACCAAAGAAGTTTCGGTCGGGGACGGATCGTCTGCGATCCAAACGCTGAGAGTTTGATCCTTGTTGCGGAGAGTACTCCCCGCATCACGGCGTACGACCCTGTGGGACGCACACTCTGGGAGGCCGAGATTCCAGAGTATCGCCAAGTCCAACTGGTGCCCGGATCGTTGGAGGGGCGGCAGGGGATTCAGTTTCTCGTAGACCCCGAAACGAACAGCCAGCATGCTCTCGGGAGTGTTGGCATTATTCCCGGCAAGGGCTTGCTCGTTCAGCTAGGAGTCGTCGACTACGTGAGAGAACTGGCGATCCACTCTTGGATTCTTGATACAACCACAAGGACGTTCACGCAACAAATGGAATCCTTGCCTCGTATCCTTGAGGTGGGCCAACACAGCCTCTACTTCGTTGGGAACGTACCATACCCCATGATCGTGCGAGCGGATAGGACGTGTTGGACGATGTCTGAGGTGTCCCCCCTTCAAGCGGAGGACCGTCGGATCCAGTTCTAGCCGTCCTCCTTGTGAATCCGGCCCCCTCAACATTCGAAGCTCTGCCTGCCACGGAACTATCGGGCCTCCTTGCGGAGCTGCAACGATGTGCCACGTTCTATGCTTCTTCCGGTGGGAGCATTTGCGTGCGACGCGGTCTCCCGTGAAGACGCTCAAGCCGGGGCGACTCACTCCGCAGCGTGGGAGGCCACGTCCAGAATCGTCTTATCGTGACGCCCCAGCTGTCCATTGGCACCGTAGATGGTCCGAAGGAAACGATGCTCTACCTAGTCTTCAGGCATTCCTCAGTACCGGGGGGTGAGATCTTGCCTGCACACGGCGGAGACAGCCAAGTCAGCGATCGATCCCAGCACCCGCGTATCATCTCCCTCGAGTACGCCGAACGAGTACGTCGTGGTCCCGAGTCGTAGGACCTGACTCTCAGAGGCGAGAGGGATCAGCACGATTGAACCGGGGTCCGGCAGACGATGCGGATGGACACCTCCACTTCCGTTACGCTCGTTCTCGGCATCGCTCTGTATAGGCTGGCTTTGCTCAGGCGCAATTCGTCCGTTGAGAGTGGGGAAGCGACGCTTTGCAGGTAACCTGGACGCTGGTGGGCCAGGGTAATTGGAGGTGCTTTCGATAGCGCGAAGCTACAGCTCTATGAAGGCGAGATTCGACAGGCTCACGACGCTGCCATGCGTCTGATCTCCACAACCGAGTTGTGCTTACGCAACCTAATAGGGGCACATCCGCGATTGAAGAGCCGTGCGAAAGCGAATAACAAGCCATCCTCAACCCCCGGACTAGTCTCCATTCACGGTAGGCAGGCGGGTCACGTGCGGAAGCCGATCCGAGGTAGTATGGCCGACAGGATGGTGTGGTCTACCTATCGCACCGGCCGGGCAACAGGCCCGCCGCAATCACGGCCGTGCTCGGGTGCGACTCGATCAGCCGGCTCTGCTTGACGGCATTCCAGATGCCCGCACTCCGTGGTTGCGAATCAATGACACGAGCCTTAATTTGCCCGACTGACAAAACGCCGTTCGATGTCAGGGTATTAGAAACAGTATTCAACTATCCACGTTATTTCCGGGAGAATCTAGGTCAAGCCCGAGGGCGCGCACTGCCTTTTTGGCCTTTGTTCGGCTCGGCGAAGCCTACTGGAAAGGGGTAGGCGTCGGCCGGGACTTGGCCACCTTCATCTTGCCGGACCGCCGTGTGACAGGCTCGATACCGCTTAGACAAGAGCAAGCCTCGTGATCCCGCCGCGCTACCGCTTGCGGGACCTCGGCAAGCAAGTCGATACATGAGGGGATCAGCATGGCAACGGAAGCCGACTTCCACGAAGAGATGCTAAGCCTGCATCGCCGTACTGGAACGGCAACCGGGTACTGGCCTAACTATTTCCTCCGCTCCGTCCGCAATGACGGCGGCCTTGCCGTGGCCAAGAAGCTTCTCGCTCCGGAGGAAACGAGCACTGGTTTTGCCAGACTCGTGGAGGCGCGCCGCGTGGATCTGTCCGTCGAGGCAATCGTACTCGAAGATCGCTACTCCCATCTCTTTACGTCAGCAGAACTTGACGAAGCTCGAGAGCGGCTGGCGCAGGTGCCCGGGTCTTGCTTCCCCGATGAAACCGACGCACCGCAGACCCTCGGTGAGGTAGCCGATAGCGAGACCCACCAAGAAGGAGCCGTCCGCCGCGTGTTGGTGAACCGTTATGAACGCGATCCGAAGGCGAGAAAGAAGTGTATCAAGCACCACGGAACGCGTTGTGCAGTTTGTGAGTTTGACTTCGAGAGCCGTTACGGTGAGATCGGGAAAGGCTTCATTCACGTACATCATCTCCGTCCTCTCGGGCGACTGAAGTCCTCGTATCGACTCGATCCGCTCAGGGATCTCGTTCCTGTATGCCCAAACTGTCACTCCATGCTACACCGTCGTGATCCGCCGTTCTACCTTGAACAGTTGCGCGGCCGCTTGCGACCGGAGTAGAACGATCCACTCGCGACTGGACCGCTCCCGGTAGGGTCATGAGATGCCCGAACACCATGTGATGGACAGTTGCGTATTCCGACGATGTCGAGCCCTGACCGTTATGCGTCACGACAAGAACTGATGATTGTCTTTCTAGATACGAACGTGCTTCTGCACTACGACTTCGAGCAGATCAACTGGGAGTCGGAACTCGGCGCGCCGATCAGGCGGGTCGTGATTTGCTGGGTCAATGTCGAAGAACTTGACCGCCTCAAGGCGAATCATCCCAAGACAAGACGACGGGAGCGCGCTCGCCGAGTACTCAGACTGGTCGTACAGACCCGAGAGGCGGGCGCACCCCATGACCTGCCCGGAGGTTCAGAACTGACGTTTTGTCCGCTTCAACCCTCGATCGATTTCCTCCAGCACAACCTCGACGCGTCCAATCCCGACCATCGCCTAGTTGCGACTGCACTCCAGCTTCAGACGACCGAGAACATGCCGGTCACGTTGATCACTGAGGACGCAACACCGCGGCTCGCCGCAATCGAACTCGGCATTAGCGCCGTTGCCCCTCCAGTAGCCTTCCGGCTCCCAGCGTCCGATGACCCGGCTGAACAGGAGATCCGAGAGCTAAAGCGCCAGCTGGAGTTAGAACGTCACCGGAGGCCCAAGCTCTCAGTTCACTTCGACCGAACGGACGTGCTCACTCTCGCTTGGCCCCCGAACCCTATCCAAATCCATGGCCCGGTGTTGAAGGAGGTGATCGCCCAAGAGAGGGAACGCTTCCCGCAGCCCTCGCGAGGCTTTCGCGATATGGATCCAATCATGATTCCGGAAGACGCCAAACAGCTCGAGCGTCGCGTCGCACGGTACTTTCAAGAGCTGCCTGCCTGGCTCAACAAGGTGAATGAACACCTTGGGGTTAGCGCGCACCTACAGCCGCTTTCCTTCGTCGTGCGGAATAGCGGATCGGCTCCGGCCACGGACGTTACGCTCGACCTGCTCTTTCCAACCGGCGTCGAGGTGCAAACCAAAGCCACAGCTCCTGCACCGCTATCTCCACCCACGCCGCCTGATCGATCGAAACAACCACGCCGCTTGGACCTAGTGCAGACTGCGGCGCGAGCCCTTCCATATGGCACCTGGATGGGCACGAACGTCTCGCCCGTCGCTGCGGTGCGCCAACACGATGGAACGTGGTTGGCCAGGATCCGATTCAAGAAGATGTCGCAGCTGCGAGAGGAGCACACCGACCCCGTATGGATCGAGTTCAGTGGTCAACCGCACTCGTTTTCCATCGCGGCCACGTTGCTGGCGGATGAATCCCCGGATGATATCCACGTCGAGTTGCCGGTTGTGGTCGACACCAGCCCTATATCACCGGAGATCACGGCGGACGACCTACTAACGGTGATCGAGCAGTTCGGCGCCGGGGGGACGTAGAGCGCAATTCCTATTCGCAGGTCGGTGGGATCGTGACCTGACCCCCCGAAACGAGACCAGGTGCAATGTTAGGATCGACCTGGTCTGAAGCTTTTCAGCGAGGAGGTCAGTTCCCCGCTGAGGTAGGCGGCCCAGTCGTTCATGAGCCGACGCCGGTGATCGAACAGGTCCGTGCGCCGATAGGTCGCCTCGGCTTGCCGTATCCGTTGCGGTAGCCCTCGGGCGTATCGATCCCCGCCCTGCGCTCCGACTTCTCCCGACCGAGCAGCTCCGTGACCTCTTCCTCCAGGATGCGCTGGATGAACTCCTGCGCCTTCTCCCGTACCATCCCCTCCAGCAGCTCCCACATCGGCCTGCTGGACGCACCCTCCGGTCCCCCGATATCCTCTCTCATGAGGCGACGTTCCTTTCCCCGGGCCCTCACCCGGGTTCGCTGGTTAACTCTCAGCGGAAAGGTACGTCGCCTCTCTTTTTACACACCCTTCTATGGGGCTGGCGGTCAAGACGCACCTTCCCCACACGCCGTCGGCTCATGTTTTGACCGCCGGCGTCCGCATGGCTTGGATTGCCGGTTCGACGACTCAGGGTGGGGAAGGGTGCGCTCACACGGTACGCATCGCAGTCCGGAAGACGTTTACAGCCGTCGCGTTCTCCGCTCAGAGCGGGAACCATCCTTCTATCTGGGGCTCTGTGGCCCATCGCTTCGTTCGGCTCTCCAGGGGTGCATAGCCTTTGGTTGGGGGCTTGGGCTCTCTGCCCCGGCCCATGGTGTGTATGGATGCTGTCCCCTGTAACCGGTCCGCTTCCGGTTCGTCGGACCTCATGTCGTGACCGCCTTCGACCCCACGCTCGCCGATCCCGGCCCGGTTTACTCCGTCGCTTCCAGTGCTTCCAGTCTCTTGGGGTCGTAGGCTTTGCCCGTGCGCCACACCGCCAACACGATCGAGGCGAGCTGACGCGCGATCGTCAGCTTCGCCAGATTCGGCTTCGTGCCCCCCTCCAGGAGTCGCTCGTAGTGGCGGTACAAGGGCTCGTCCCCGGCCCGACCGATCACCGTCGTCGCTGCGCCCTTTGAACACACGCTTCAGCGTGTGGTTGAAGTTCCGGTTCAGCCCCCGCGTCTGCTGTACCGCCTCCCTCACCCACCGCCCACCCGGGGCCCGCACCCAGTCCGACGAGCTCCGCATGACCACGCCCAGTCCGCAGTACGCCCAGAATCTGCTCCGGCTCTGGAACCGGTATGGCGTCACCACCACCGGCAGCAGCTCCGCCGTCCGGATCGGACCCAGACCCGGGCATGTCTTGAGCACATGCCACTCTCGATGCCGGCGTGCTTCCGCCAGCAACGCCTTCTCGGCCTTCGCCCTCAACGCCATGAGTGCGTCGTGCTCCTCGTACAGCAACCCGGCCGTCGCCCTGCTCGCTTCCGGCAGCCTGGCCAACCACTCCTCCCGCTCGCGCTTCAAGTAGACCGAGCGTCCCGCGCCGCAGGCCACTCCTCTCGAGCGCAGCACGCTCTTGAGCCGGTTCTTCACCCGCACGGTGTCGCCGACCAGGAAGCCGTAGCCCTTCGCCCGTTCCCCCAGCCGCCTGAACTGGCCCCGGTTCTTGTAGACCGTCGTCTCCAGTGATCCGATCCGCAGCTTCTCCGCCAGGGCAAAGGCGTCCAGCTTGTCGGTCTTCGGGCCTCGGCTCTTTCCGACCCCCGCCACCGTCAGCTCCTCCACGTGCGGCTTCAGCACCTCGTATAGCCACCCCGACAGCGTCCCTTCCTCCAGGCACAAGTGCCGGTTCCGCGGAATCCCTCGCAGCACCTCGATCAGCGCCGCAGCGTTCGTCTCCACCACCTGCGAGCCCAAACGCTTTCCGCTGGGTCCTACAATCCCCAGCGTGCAGCTCGACGCGTGTGCGTCGAGTCCGATATATCTCTCCATGGGCATCCTCCTCCTGGGTGGGTGGGTTGCTTCCTTGCGCCAACAATGATGAAAGCGCACCCGCTCCCCGTGGAGAACGCCTCTTCGTCTTCGGCCTGCTTCGCTGCTGATCGGTACCGGTAGCGGACGCCATGCCCCTATGATGCCTTTGTTCCTACCTCTTAGCCTCAAGGCCGATTCACTACCGCGTGTGCTGGACATCGGAGAAGCAGGAACCTACTTCGCGTCCAACGTACCGTTCCCGCTGTTGGTACGCTCCAAAGTGGGGATAGGACCTGGCGGATGACCCGGGGGTTCTGGACCGTCCGGTCTCACAACCCATTGGTTCCAGCGGCGATCGCCAACCCTTGCCGGGTTGGCTGGGTGCTGAGACTACATCTGAATCCTCTGGAGCGCAGGCCTCAAACGAGACGATAAGGGAGCGCGGTCGGAGACGAAGGCGTGGTAGAGGACCTCGTCCCTGGGCTCTCTACCGGTCTTCTTCTAGTCCGTAGGCCTTCCGCGCCGCGTGTTCGGTAACGTAGCCGTCCAGCACATCTTCTCGGACACGTTCCCGGGACCGGCGCAGGGGATCGCCGAGGCCGCCACCGCCCGGGGTCTCCAGCACAACGCGCCGGCTCGGGGGCACCACTTCACGGCCTTTGGGGCGGAGCTCTCCCACGCCCGGCACGTACGATCGCCCCAGCGCTCCGCGGTGGCCAGCGGCACGGCCTCGGGCGGGGTTGCGGACTCGCTCGAACATCTTGGAGATCGCGAAGGGTTTGCCGGAGGCGTGGGAGATCTCCATGATCTGGCCCAGACCGCCCCGGAACTCGCCCGGTCCGCCGGAGTCGGGGATGTACTCCTTCCGCCAGAAGATCAAGGGCGCGACCGTCTCCGTGATTTCGAGGGGCGTGCTGCGGACACCGGAGGGAAAAGCGGTGGCTGAGAGCCCGTCCTTGCCCGGGCGGGCACCCGTGCCTCCGGTGTGGAAAGGGTTGACCACGAAGGGCTCGGAGGTGCCGTAGGGGTAGGCGCCGGTCAGCCCCGGCCCGCCCAGCAGAACCGGGTTCCAGAGGCAGGAAGCGCCCTCGGCCGGGACTGATCCCGGTTCCATCGCCTGCTCCAGGCATCCCAGAACCACATCCGGCAGCATCTGCCCGATGGCGTGGCGGGCGGCGACGGCGGCGGGCGGCGGCGCGTTCAGAATCGAGCCGAGCGGGGCGTTGACCGAGATGGTCCCCAGGGATCCCGCGTTGTTGGGCACTTCGGATCCTACCACGCAGCGAACGCCGAAGGAAGCGTAGGCTCGCGCGTAGGTGAGGGGCACGTTGATGCCGCGCGGGGACATCGGCGAGGTGCCGTCGAAGCCGATACGGATCCCGTCGGGGGACACCGTGAGGGCGCACGCCAGGTCGAGGTCGTGGTCGTAGCCATCGATTCTCATGTGGCTGCGGTAGGTGCCGGGACGGAGGGCTCGGATGCGCTCCAGCATGGCGCGGCGCGACACCGAAACGATCATCCCCGCCAGCGAGTCCAGGGAATCGAGACCGAATTCCGTCATCATCGCCGCGAGACGCGCGCAGCCGGTGCGGTTGCAGGCTGCGAGAGAGTAGAGGTCGCCCTGGGCTACATCCGGGTCGCGGACGTTGGCCCGCACCAGGCGAATCAGGGTCTCGTCCACGTGGCCGGCGCGCATCAGATGGCCGATCGGGATGCGCACCCCTTCCTCGAAGACCTGGTTGGCGTCCGCCCCGAAGCCGCGGCCGCCCACGTCGGCAATGTGGCTGGTGGCGGCGAAGAGGGCCACCGGGCGCCCGCCGACGAAGGCCGGGGTCACAACGGTAAAGTCGTTGAGGTGGCCCGTCCCCTCCCAGGGGTCGTTGGTGATGAGGACGTCGCCGTCCGCGAGCGTCGCCACCGGGAAGTCGCGCAGGAAGAACCCCACCGATTCGGCCATGGCGTTGACGTGGCCGGGCGTCCCCGTGACCGCCTGGGCGAGCATGCGCCCGGAGAGGTCGAAGACGCCGGCGGAGAGGTCGCCCGCCTCCCGCACCGGGGTGGAGAAGGCCGTGCGCACCAGGGTACGCGCCTGCTCCTCCACGACCGAGAGCAGGCGGCTCCACATGATCTGGTCCTGAACGGGGGAGAGCGCGGGGCGCGCGAAGGTGGTTCCGGTTGCCTCGGAGACCGCGGGGCGCGTGGATGACGCTCTGGGCGGCTCTTTCCGCCTGCTTACCAGCAGGTGGCCGCCGGGGAGCACCTCCGCCTCCCACCCCCCCGGCACGACCGTGGTGGTCTGCGTCTCGGCGATCAGGGCAGGGCCCTCCACCCGGGTACCCTCCCCCAGCCGGTCACGGGACTGCACGGCGGCCGCCACCCGGCCGCCCTCCGGTCCGTCGACCAACTCGGTCCGCCGGAGGGGTGGGGGTGGGGCCGCTGGGCCAGTCGGGTCACCCGCGACCTGGCCCGACGCCCGCGCTCCAGGAGGCGCGGCGGCCACGGCCTCGGTGGGCTCGCCATCGCTCCCGGCGTGCAGCCCGCGGGTTGGCCGACCGGACTGGCCGAACCCCGCTCCCCCAACCGTGGCTTCGCCGGACACCTCCTCCTCCGGACCCCGTGCCGTCACCACGAGCGTCCAGCTCAGCACCTCCGCATCCAGGCCGGGGATGACGCGGCCGTACACGATCCGGTACGCCTGGTCGAAGGCGTCGCGCAACGCGTCCGCGGAAGCGGTGCCCACCACCACCTCCGCCGGCACCGCGACCCCGATCTCATGGCCTTGCCCCACGTAACGCATGTAGGCGCGGACGCTCTCGCTGGTCTCCGCCCCTGGGGCGCCGCGCGACACCACCGCCGTCGCCTCAGCCCTCATCCTCTCGATCACCTCGCTAACGACCGGGGCATCGAAGTCCGAGAGGCGCATGTAGCGGCTGCGCACGACCTCGTATGAAATCGGGGCCAGTAGGAACCCCACGGCCGACCCCACGCCCGCGTCGGACGGGACCAGAAAGCGGTCCAGCTCCAGTTTCTCCGCCAACCGGGCCGCGTGAATGGGCGCCGAGCCCCCGAATGCCACCAGCGTCCGACCCACCAGCCCCTTCCCCCACTCGATGGCGTGGGTGCGCGCCGCATTGGACATGTTCTCGTCGACCATCTCGCTGATCCCGAGGGCGGTGCCCGTCCCATCGAGCCCGAGGCGGGTCCCTGGGCCGGTGCGGATTGCGGCCTCCGCCTTGTCGCGGTCAAGGGGGATCGCGCCCCCGGCGAAGAAGTCGGGGTCGATGCGCCCCAGCAGCACGTCCGCGTCGGTGACGGTGGGGTGTGCGCCGCCCCGGCAGTAGGCCGCCGGACCCGGCTCCGACCCGGCGCTCGCGGGTCCCACCTGGATGCGGTCGAGGTCGTCCACTTCCGCAATGGAGCCGCCCCCGGCCCCGATCTCCACCATCTCGATCACCGGGATGCGCACGGGCAGCCCGCTCCCCTTGCGGAAGCGGTAGCTGCGGGCCACCTCGAAGGCACGCGACTGGAGCGGGCGCCCCCCGTCGATCACGCACAGCTTGGCGGTGGTGCCTCCCATGTCGAAGGACAGCACGTCTCCCAGGCCGAGCCCGCGCGCGAGGTGGCTAGCCAGAATGGTCCCTCCCGCGGGACCGGACTCCACCAGCCGCACCGGGGCCGCCACGGCGGTCTCGAGGGTCGTGAGCCCGCCTCCGGAGGTCATGAGCAGAAACGGACAAGTCAGCCCCGAGTCGCGCAGCGACGCCGCCAGCCCCTTCAGGTAGCGCGACATCAGCGGCTGCACGTAGGCGTTGGCGCATGCGGTGGAAAGCCGTTCGTACTCGCGCACCTCCGGACAGACCTCCGACGCCAGCGTCACCGGGAGGCCGGGGCGCGCCTCCGCCAGGATTTCGCCGATGCGCCGCTCGTGGGCGGGGTTGGCGTAGCCGTGAATCAGCCCCACAGCGACCGACTCGACCCCGTGCTCCTCCAGCACGGGAAGGAGTGCCCTCACGGAGTCCTCGTCCAGCGGCACCAGCACGCGCCCGCGACAGTCGACTCGTTCGTTCACCGGCAGGCGCAGGCGGCGCGGCACCAGGGGTTCGGGCCGGTCGATGCTGATGTCGTACTGCTCGAAGCGGTTCTCGCGCGCCATCTCCAAGGCGTCCCGATGTCCGGATGTGACGATCAGGGCCGTGCGCGCGCCCCTTCGCTCGATGATGGCGTTGGTCGCCAGGGTGGTCCCGTGGATGACCAGGCGCACAGCCGAGGGCGGAACTCCGGCGATTTCGAGCACCTTTTCGACCCCGGCCAGCACCCCCCGCTCTGGCGCGGCCGGCGTGGTGAGCACCTTGGTCGTGACGGGCGGGCCACCGGTCTCCAGCGCGACATCGGTGAACGTCCCCCCGATGTCGATGGCGAGCCGAGCTCCGGAAGCGTCCGCCGCCCCGGGCGTTCGCATCGCCCCGCGGGGAGTCTCAGCCATCCTCGCGCAGGGGCACCGTGTAGTTCAGCGCCAGCCGGCCGCCGTCCGGATAGATGGTCTCGGCGGTCAGATACGACGCGTAGTCGCTCGCCAGGAAGACGGCCACGTTCGCGACCTCCTCCGGCTCGCCGATCCGCCCCATCGGTGTCCGCGAAAGGATGGTCCGCCGGGCCGCGTCGTCCGCCATCACCTCGTCCAGCATGTTCGTGGCGATGGAGCCCGGGCCGATGGCGTTGACACGGATGTCGTGGGGCGCGAGCGCCATCGCCATCACCTTGGTGAGCTGCGCCACCCCACCCTTGGAGACCGCATAGGCGAGCTGGTCGGGGATGGTCACGACCGCGTTGGTGGAAGACATGTTGACAATGGCCCCCTTCACGCCCCGTTCGACCATGTGCCGGGCCACCAGGCGGGACATCATGTAGGTTCCCCGCAGGTTCACCGAGAGCACGCGGTCGAAGTCCTCGACGGTGCCGTCGAGAATCGACCCGGGCACGATGATGCCTCCGTTGTTGAGGAGGATGCTGCAGTCCCCGAAGTGCTCCGTGCAGGCCTCGAGGAGGCGGACGCAGTCCCTCTCCAGGCTCACGTCCGCCCTCACCGCCACGGCCGACGCTCCGGTCTCCTCCCGGATGCGGCCAGCCGTCTCCGTGCAACGCTCCTCCCGCACATCCCCCAGCAGCACGTTCGCGCCATGGCGGGCAAACGCGAACGCGCACGCTGCACCGATGCCCCTTGCTGCCCCCGTGACGATGGCGTTTTCGCCCTCGAGTGAAATCACTCTCTGCTCCTGGGTGGGTCGAGGTGGATTCGTCACAAGCTCACATGTTTTTCTGCTGGGTGCGAGAGAGGGGTGCCGCTCGGATACCAGATAGGAGAGGGCATCGAGCGCAGATCTGTTGATTGCTTAGCACTCATGTGCTCGGTCCCGTTCACCACCGTTCGCCCGACCGAGCCCTCACGGCCTCATCCACAGACCGCCGACCCGGAGCGCGAGGCCAAGTGAGCCAACTGCCACCGCTGAGCAGCCGGGCACGCCAGGTGATGGACATCCTCTACCAATCGGGCGGCGCCCCTGCCGTCCCGATCCGGGAACGCATGACCGACCCCCTGACCGACTCGGCCGTCCGCTCGATCCTGCGCATCCTGGTCAACAAGGTGCAGGTGGAGAGGACGCCGGACGGTCCCCGCTACGTCTATCGCCGGCCCTGGCCGTCCCGCGGGCGCGGCGCTCAGCAGTAGACTAAGTCATAACCCTATGTGAAACCAATCGTTAGGGACTGGCGATCCTCCAACGATCACCCCAGGGCTCACCCGTTGCACGCCGGGTGGTGGAATCCCATGGACGAGGCACGCGGCGCCGTTGCAAACCCGCTGCGCGCTGTTGTCTTCGCGGAATCGCGGATCGCCGAGTTAGCCGATTTGCTGAGTCGTGGATTCGCTCTAGTTGCAGACGAAGGCGACCGGCAGCATCGCGACCAGTGCGGATGCGGACCTCCTTAGCGTCAGGGTCACACGGAGTTCGTGCCGTTCGTCGTGGAGAGCCGGGGGATCCACTCCGGATGTCGCTTGACAGGTGTAGCGCCATATCGTGGAATTGGTAGTGAAACAGGCGACTTGAGTTTCGTAGGTAGGCGCGCACCCGGCCCCGTAAGCGACAGTTGCCGAAGCGGAAGGATGCCCGATCGCGGCCGCCAGAGTTGAGGTTTCAACCAACGGAGGACCACATAGTGCGCTGGCAACCTCGACGAGGCATCCGGTCGCTGAAGGTGTACGCGACGTGGGGCGCGGTCTTGCTCGCGGCACCCGCTGCCGCGGCGCTGAACGGACAAGAGATCGAGATCGGCATCGTCGACCTCTACGGGCTGCACCGCGTGCCGGCAAGTCGGGTTCGAGAGTCCTTGACATTCACGGAGGGCGACACTGTCACGCTGGCAAACGGCAAGCCGGCGCTTCTACGGGAGTCGGAGGACCACTTGGCGCGGTCCCCCGACATCGCTCGCGCTCGGATCCAACTTGTATGCTGCGACCGGGGCCGTGCGATCGTAATACGTGGGCATCGAGGAGCGCGGTGCGCCGGCCGTGCGTTTTCGTGCCGAGCCCATGGGCGACGCACGCTTGGCGGACGACATAGTCCGGGCCGGCGAGGAAGGCGCGAACGCGCTCCAGGTCGCGGTCCTGCGCGGCGACGCCGGTGAGGACTGGTCGCAGGGACATGCCCTGGCCGACGATCCGTCCGTACGCACCATTCAGGAACGGTTCCTTCTCTTTGCCGCCCGCGATCTGCCAGAGCTGCGGGTCATGCTGCGGAGCTCGTCGGACGCTGCCCATCGGGCGCTGGCTGCGCTGGTTCTTGGTTATGCAGCCGATAAGCCAGCGGTGGTCGAGGACTTGGTGCACGCAATGAGCGACCCGTCCACAGAGGTGCGGAACAACGCGATGCGCTCGTTGCTGGTATTCGCCGGCATGCGGCCTGCTGGAGGTGCATCGGTCCCCCAGGTTCCTGCTCAACCGTTCATTGAGTTTCTGGGCTCGCTAGTACACCGGTACAGAAGTTCGATGACGTATACTCATGCGGCATGGTCAAGTGAGGGCGTCGCGGACCCGGGCGTGCGGGCCATGAGACGGGTGAGGTCCTGTCGGGTGAACTTCCATTGGAAGGGGGAGGCGATCTGCTGGTAGTGCTGCTGAAAGCCGAGGATACGGTCGGCGACCTCGTCTTGGGAAGTGAAGTGAGCGGGCGTAAGGGCCTTGCGCTGCAGGATCGAGAAGTAGATCTCGATCTGGTTGATCCAGCTCGCGTGCGTGGGCAGGTGCACCAGGGTGAGATTGTGGAACTGTGCCTGGAGACGGTCGGCGGCACGCTGGCCGCGGTGGATGGTGCCGCCGTCGACGATCCAGAAGACGCGCTTGGCCGAATGATAGGGTTCTCGGGCCATCACTTTGGCGACGAGCGCGTCGAAGGCGACGATGGAGATCTTGCTGACGACTTCGCCGAAGAGCCGGGCGCGGTGCACGTCCCAGGCGGCGATGTACGCACAGACGCCATGACGCCGGTACTCGTGCTCGACGCGAGTGACGCGGCCCGGGGCCGGTGGGGTGATCGGGTGAAGCCGACTCCGGATCGGGATCTGCGTCTTCTCGTCGGCACTGATGACGAATTCGCCCCCGGTGAGCGCACGGCCGTTCCAGCGCCGGTGGTAGAGGTCGAGGACGCGTCCCGCCTTGGTCGCGAACTCCGGATCGCGCGGGAAGATCCAACTCCGCCGACTCCAGGGACGCAGCGCATCCTCATGCAGCCACCGCCAGATGGTGACCCCGCTGATGTTGGCGACGATCCCCGCGGCCAGCACATGGCGGCGCAGCTCCGAGCGACTGAAGCGCGACAAGGGCAGCCCCAGCTTGGCGGGGAGTTCACACGCCAGGGCCTTCACTTCAGCGACCACCCGAGGGGGAAAAGGCCAGCGGGCGACCGCCGCGCGACCGGTCCTCGAGTCCCGCGAGTCGTTCGAGGAAGAAGCGCTTTCGCCACTTGCTCACGACAGGCCGGGGCATGTCGAGGCGCTCTCCGATCTCCTTGTTCTCGAGTCCCTCGGCGGCCAGCAGCACGATCTTGGCGCGCATCACGTCACGGTACGGTAACGTATATCGACGGGTTCTGGCCTCCAGCACACTATGCTCCTTGGGGGTCAACGCGATGACGTACGGGCTGGATCTGGGCATTTCTCGCCTCCTTGGTCAGATCCAAAGATGGCGACTCACGCCCGCAAGTGCCAGTCTATATATACGTCATTGTATTTATGTCCACGTGTACTAGTGTGGTCCGACCGGAATAAGGCGTCCGGGGCACTCGCGGCTCTGTCGGCAAGTCGGGATCCCGAACTTCTCGCGAAGCTACAAGGGCGCGCGCTAGCGCCTCTCATCGAGATGGCGCGGTGGAGGAGTGATGGGCACGCTCAACCCGCGTTCCTCATCCTCGGGCGCATTGCCGGCTATTCCGACGAGGCGATATACGATCTTTGGAATCGTGGTGACCGCGAGGCCATCATCGAGGCTGCGGGGAACGCTCGCAAGTGACTCATCAACATTCACTTGTCGTCAGCGGCCCGGCCCTTGAGCAGTGGCTTGACCCGCCGGGCGCCGATGTGGTCCCGCCTCCGGCGACCTCGTTCACACCGCGCGACACGCGGCGCTGTGGTCGCCGAGGCAATTCGGCCGCCGACCCAGCATCCGCCGCGTGCTCACCGCGCGCTCTAAGGCAGGCATTTGTCCGCGACCGGGCTGCACCCCGAGCTGGGACCACTCTTGCTCGGACAATGGCTGGACCCCAACCTCGCACCCATCGAACCGCGGCGGACCCAGCAAACCGGTCAGCCACGCAGGGAATCCGACAGCGCACACTCGAAGTGTTCGCCATGCACCGGCCGACGTGGAGCGCCAAGCACGCGGCCCGGTGGGCGGCGACGCCTCGCATGTACGCGCATCCGAAGATCGGACGGGAGCGGGTGGACCGGATCACGTCGGCCGATGTCATGGGGGTGCTGCTTCCGATCTGGAGCGCGAAGCACACGACGGCCAAGCGGCTGCGGGAGCGGCTCGGGACGGACGAAGGACTGCTGGACTGGCTCTGAACTCGACTGGTTCCAAAATGACACAAGTCTGCCCCAACTGTGGCTGGCGCCGGCCCGACCGCTATTGCAGCCGCTGCGGCCAGAACGACCGCGACTACGTGCGCACGCTGTGGGCGGTAGTCAACGAGTTCTGCCGCGAGACCCTCGGAATCGACTCGAGGCTCTTCCGCACGCTTAAATCCCTGCTCTTCAAGCCGGGGCACCTGTCGGCCGAGTTCTCGGGCAACCGCCGCGCGGCCTACATGTCGCCGGTCCGCATCTATCTCGTCGCCAGCTTCGCCTTCTTCCTCATCCTGTCGATCACTGCACGGGGCTCGCTCGCGAATCTGAGACTGTCCGACGATGACGAGACGGAGGCGGTGGAGGCCGGAGAAACGGCGGACGCGGAGGCGGACGCAGTCGCGGACAGTGCACGCGCGGAAAGTGCGCTTGCGGTCGCGGATAGTGTCCTTGGGGCCGTGGACAGTTTGCTCGCAGAGAGGGGCATCTCGCTTGAGGCGCTTGTTGGCGGTGCGCTCGCGGACAGTCTGCTGGCCAGTCGCGCGCGGGCCGGCGCTACGATCCTGCCTGCCGCCGCGGAGGCGGCGGAACCTGCCGTCGCGGGCGAACCCGTGGGTGTGACGGTGCCGCCCGAGCGCCTCGAGGCTTTCAAGGCCGGACTCTCGCCCGTACGTCGGCTGAAAGTCGACGACATCCTGGGCCGTCCCGACGAGTCCGTGGGGAAGCAGGCGATCCGCGGGCTCGCTTCAGCGGAACTGGACGGAGACATGCCCGGCTGGGTCGACTGGCTCGCGCGCTACGGGACGGGCCTCGCGATCGACGTCTTCCACGATCCCGACGACTTCCTGCAGCAGGCCATCGGCAACCTCCCGATCGCGATGTTCTTCCTGCTCCCGGTCTTCGCCATGATCCTCGCCCTCTGCTATGCCAGCAAGCGGCGGTTCTTCGTCGAGCACCTGGTGTTCGGCATGCACGTCCACACCTTCGCGTACCTGATCCTGGCGGCGGCGCTGCTGGTGCCGGGTGAAGGCGTCGGCGCCTGGCTGCAACTCGCCTTTACGCTCGCCTCGCCGATCTACGTCCTGCTCGCCCTGCGCAAGTTCTACGGCGACGGATGGGGCTGGACGCTGGTCAAGTGGTTCGTCGTGTGGAATCTCTATTCGTGCGTGCTATACCCCGGTCTCCTGCTGGCGTCCCTGGTGAGGACCTGAGCCAGTATCGCTCTACCTCACCCGCCCGAAACGCACGTCGCGCGTGCGCCCGTTCGACAGGTAGAAGCCGATCACCTGGCCGTTGCGGTCGCGCTCGAAGCGGAAGGTGAAGCCGCCCCCCGAGAAGGTGTCGGGTTGGCCGGGGATCAGGGTCGCGTCGTCCAGGCGGCGGTGCTTCTTGACCAGTTCGCCGTCCTCCAGAACGATGTCGTAGAAGGCCTCCACTTCCTCGCTGAAGTAGCGGCCCGCGTAGTCGGCCAGCGCCTCGGGACCCGGATCGCCCGCGTCATCCTCGGGCAGGCGTGTGACGGCTCTCCCTAGCCGGCTCAGCACTGCGGGGTTCCCCGAAGCGCCCTGGGTCATGTTCAATGCCGGGCTCCAGGCACCATTACCGCGCTTCGCTTAGACTTCCCGGCCCGTGGGAGGCTCACTTGACCTCTACCAGCCCCCAGAAACAGCCTTCAACAGCCTTAGCTACCTATAATGAGGCCCACGAACGGATCCGTAAGGATCGCCAGATCGCGGAGGCCTGCGCGTATCTCGGCTGCACGGCGCGCACAATTCTCCGCTCGAGTACAGGAGACTACTACTGCAACGAGCACGGCAAAGACATCCCGCTTCCGACCGACGCCTTCGCGAGGTGATCTGATGCACGAATTCCGCTTCGGGGTCGAGAAGGGTAGCCCCTCGGTGGCCACCGTGCACCGGGTGAACCGCGTGCTCAGACGCGCTAACCTGGACGCACCAGCTCGTGCGCGGAGACGGCGAGCACTGGATCGAGGGGTACGCTTACGGGGACCCGTTTGACGCAGCCGTCGCCGAGACCGCAATGGGCGAACTCGAGGAGGCCGGGCTGTGGCCCATCCCCACCAAAAGAGCGGGCCCGGCCTAACCGGGCCCGCTTTCTCTTTCGACACACGAGAATCCCCTCTAAGTAGGCTAGTGACACTCCCCAGATTGAGGCCAGCGCCTCCCTCCGCACGTCCGGTGAGAGCCACGTTTCACGGGCCGCCTCGACCCTCTGAACGGTCTGGCGAGAAACGCCCAACGAGCGGCCCGCCGACCGCTTCGAGCGGGAGCGGCCGTACTTGGCGCCTCTGGCCGCGAGGCCCTACCGGTCGCTGGCCGCTCCACCGGAGCCGGTGGCCTCCACGACCCGTGAGGCGGCGACACCCAGGATCGTCGAGGTCGAGCGCCGCCCGCTGGCCGAGTACGCGAAGATCGCCGGCGGCGTGTCGTGAAGCGGCACAGCGTCTCACCATGCACGTCGTGGTGGGGAAGACGGAGGCGCAGCAGGCGCAGCAGGCGCAGGGGATGCTCTTTCGCACGCGCGACATTACTGGTGCGCCAGCGCACCCAGACCGTCAATGCCCTTCGGGTCACCTGGCAGAGTTCGGCGTCGTGGCTCCGCAGGGCCCTGCTCATGTCAGACGGCTGGCCGGTGTGCTTGAGGACGGGGATCGGAAAGCGGTGGACGTGCTCGAGGACCAGTGGGACCGCGTGGTCGCGTTCTACTGACTTCCCTGAGGCCCACTGGAAGCATCCGAGGACCACAAACGTCGCGGAGAGCCCGTTCGCGAGCGTACGCCTCAGGACGAGCGCAGCGAAGCGGTTCAAGAAGGTCGAGAGCGCTACGGCGCTGATCTGGAAGCTCCCGACCCTGGCGGAGAAGCGCTTCCGCCGACCGGATGCTCCTCACCTGCTCAGCGACGTCTGCGAAGGCAGGAAGTTTGTGGACGGAACGCCCGTCCCATCACACCAGCGCGAGGCCGCCGCTTGACACGTCTACACACTTTTTGACCCGACCTCGGCAGGTCAGCCTGTCATGTCAAGGATCCAATTACCATTGAGCAGTCAGCAGTGCCTCAGCCTCGGGGGGGACCGCTACCGAGACGACCAACGCAACCTCCTGTGTGGCCCACACTTCCAGGATTTGCCCCCAAACAATGATCTCCTTGCACAGGCACCATAGCTTCCCGAGGTTGTGGCAGGTCAATCCATGATGTCTAGACACTGCGAGAAAAGTTCTCGCAGGAGGAGTATCGAGATGGGGAAGCATGATCAGGGGCCGGCGGCCGGAGGGGACGGTTTACGGCCCAGTGCAAGCGCGAGACGGTGCTGCGTCTGCTCGGGGCGCCCCGCGTGGGAACGCCGCCGGGGGACTCGCGTCTGCTTCATCGCCATGCTCACGACGAGCCGCGCGTGACCGGACCCTGGGGCACGCTCCTCCCGGCACTCGCACTGGCCGCGACGGTCTCGGCGAGCGTCGTGGAGGCGCAGTCGACGCTCGACCTTGCGGACTGTCGCCTCGACGGTGTCTCCGTCCCGGCGCGTTGCGGTTCGCTGACCGTGTTCGAGGATCGCGCGGCGGGCTCGGGGCGGGCGATCGATCTCAAGGTCGTCGTGATTCCGGCCGTCTCCGACAACGCCGAGCCTGACCCGCTGTTCTTCCTGGCTGGCGGTCCGGGTCAGGCCGCCACCGCGCTGGCCGACCCGGTGCTGTCGCTGTTCGCCGACGTGCGCCGGACGCGCGACCTCGTCTTCGTCGACCAGCGGGGCACCGGCGGCTCGGGCCGGATGACCTGCACATTCTTTGAGAGCGACGACGCCGACCAGGAGATCGACGAGTCGCTGCAGTTCGAGGCGTTGCCGCTCGATCGCCTCCGCGAGTGCCTGGACGAAGTCGAGATGGCCTCCGACCCGCGGCAGTACACGACGCCGGTAGCGATGGACGACCTCGACGACGTGCGCGCTGCGCTCGGCTACGAGACCATCAACCTATACGGCGGCTCCTACGGCACCCGCGCCGGGCTCGTCTACATGCGACGCCATCCCGAGCGGGTTCGGACCGCGGTGCTCGACGGCCTCGCTCCCGTCGCCATGCGCCTGCCGTCCAGCACGAACACCGATGCTCACCGCGCGCTCGCACGCCTGTTCGCCGACTGCGCCGCCGACTCCCGGTGCCGCGAAGCCTACCCCGACCTGCCAGAGACGTTTACGGCGGTCATCGCGGACCTGGAGGCGAATCCGCGCCGGATCGACATGACCCATCCGCGGACCGGGGAGCCGGTCGAGCTGGCGGTCAGCGCGCCCAGCTTTGCCGGCGGCCTGCGGGGCGTCCTGTACAGCCCGACCCTCGCCACCCTCGTGCCGTGGACCATCGCCCGCGCGGCCGAGGGCGACTTCGCCCCGTTCCTCGCCCAGATCGTGCCAGTGGTCGATGACGGGGCGGCGATCAGCCCGGGGATGTTCTTCTCGGTCATCTGCGCCGAAGACGTATCGCGATTCGCGCCGGGCGAAGCGGAGCGCCTCGCCGCGGCCGGGACGCTGGGCCGGACGTTGATCGAGGTGATAGCCGACGCCTGCACCGTGTGGCCAAGGGCGGAGCTGCCGGCCAGCTACTTCGAGCCGGTCCGCTCGGATGCGCCCGCCCTGCTCCTGTCGGGCGACCTCGATCCGGTGACCCCGCCGCGCTGGGGCGAGGCGGTGATGGACGGGCTGACCAACGCACGTCACGTTATCGCCCCCGGCGCCGGACACTTGGTGCTGGCGCGCGGCTGCGTCCGGGACGTCGTCGGCGAGTTCATCGACACGGGAACCCACGAGGGGCTCGACGTGAGCTGCATCGAGCAGCTCCGCCGGCCGCCGTTCATGCTCTCGGCCGCCGGCAGCGACCCGTGACGCCTGGAGCCTCCCCATGATCGAAGTGCGCAATCTCGAACGGCGCTTCGGCGACGTCCTGGCGGTCAACGGTGTCAGCTTCACGGCGGCTGACGACCGCATCACGGGTCTGCTCGGCCCGAATGGTGCCGGCAAGACGACCACCCTGCGCACCCTCTACGGCCTCCTCCGCCCGGACGCGGGTGCTGTGGCGGTCGACGGCGTCGACGCGGTCGCCGACCCGATCGCCGTGCAGCGGCTCATCGGCGTCCTGCCGGATGCCCACGGCCTCTACGTCCGCCTCACGGCCCGCGAGCACCTGCGCTACGTCGGCGAGCTGCACGGCCTTGACGCCGCGACGATCGCGTCATCCGTCGACCGCCTCGTGGCGCTCCTCGACATGGGCGAGATCATCGACCGCCGCATTGAGGGCTTCTCAACCGGCGAGCGGAGGAAGGTGGCCATCGGCCGTGCACTGGTCCACGACCCACCTAATCTGATGCTCGACGAGCCGACCAGCGGACTCGACGTGATGAGCACGCGCGCGATGCGCGACCTGATCCGCCAGTTCCCGGCCGACGGCAAGTGCGTCCTCTTTTCCAGCCACGTCATGCAGGAGGTGTCGGCGCTCTGCGACGACATCGTCATCATCGCGCGCGGCAGGGTCGTCGCGCGCGGCACGCCGGCGGAGCTCTGCCGGAATGCCGGCGAAGACGACCTCGAGGAGGCGTTCGTCCGGATCATCGGCACGGACGAGGGGCTGCAGTGAGCGGGCGCCGACTCGGCTTCGGAGGCCAGGTGCGCACGGTCTGGCGGAAAGAGGTCATCGACGCCCTTCGTGACCGGCGCTCGCTGATGTCGACGCTGATCTATCCGGTGCTGATGCCGCTGATGATCACGGGTATGTTCTCTGCCATTGCGCTCCTGGAGGGATCGGACCGCCCGCTCGAGATGCCTGTCGTGGGTCGCGAGCACGCCCCCAACCTGGTCGCGTGGCTGGAGGAGCGGGGCGTCGTCGTGCTCGATCCGCCGGACGATCCCGAAGCCGCGGTCCGCGACGGCGACGTCAACCTCGTGCTGGTGATCGACGGGGAGTATGGCGACCGCTTCCGGTCGGTCCAGCCCGCCGTCGTCCAGCTGATGCACGACAACTCCAGGACCTCCTCTCGGACGAGCATCGAGCGCACGCGCAACCTGCTCCGGAGCTACAGCAACCAGGTGGCTCTGCTCCGGCTCATGGCGCGTGGGGTCAGCCCCGGCGTCATGCAGGCGGTCCGGGTCGACGATCTCGATCTCGCAACGCCGGCCCAGTCCGGGGCGCGATTCTTTGCGATGCTGCCGATGTTCCTGATCCTGGCGTCGTTCATCGGCGGGCTGAACGTCGCCATAGACACGACGGCGGGCGAACGGGAGCGCCGGTCACTGGAGCCCCTGCTGGTCAACCCGGTGTCGCGCGAGGCTCTGACCGTCGGCAAGTGGCTCACGACCTGCCTGCTCGGTCTCGTGTCGGCGTGGCTGACGCTGGTGATGTTCCTTTTCATGATGCGCTTCGTGCCGCTCGAGCAGCTCGGGGTTCGGCTCAGCCTCGGCGGGCGCCAACTCGCTCTGATGGCCGCCGCCGTCGCCCCGATGGCACTGTTCGCGTCGTCGCTGCAGATGTTCGTCGCCACCTTCGCCCGCAGCTTCAAGGAGGCGCAGACCTACGTCAGCCTGCTCGTGTTCCTGCCGATGATCCCGGGCATGGTAACGCAGGTCTACCCGCTGCAGCCCGCCGCCTGGATGATGCTGGTCCCAGCGCTATCGCAGCAGCTTCTGCTGGTCGACGTCATGGGCGGCGAGCCGGTCTCGGCCGTAAGCCTGACGACCTCGGCCGTCGCCACGGCGCTGCTCGCCTGCCTCTTCCTCGCCCTGACGTCCTGGATGCTGCGCCAGGAGAAGATCGTCTTCGGGCACGCGTAGGTGGCCGTTCGGAAGCGCACGCGGAATGAGGTGGAAAACCGGCCGGCGCGCTGCCGATCAGAAGCCCCGCAAGCGCGAAGACTCGGACTACATGAAGGAAATCAACGACGCCTCACTCGGACGAAGCTCGACTCCGTTGCCCAGGCCCGCCCCAGAGGCGCATGCGACGGTAGCGTTCACGAATCGGCTCTTTGGTGGCACGGTGTCCGTCGTCTACGACGTGTAGGATGACAAGACGTGAAGCTCTTCCTGAAGATCGCGCTGTTCACGGTGGTGATGCCCGGCACGTTTGCGGTTCTCCTGCCGATCTTTCTCGCGGGTGATCGAACGGCCGCCAGCGGCGGGACACTGGGGTTGGCCCTGTCCCTCTTCGCGCTCGGCATCGTCCTATATCTGCGGTCTGCGTGGGACTTTGCGGTGTTTGGGAGCGGAACCCCCGCACCAATCGACGCGCCGAAACGGCTTGTGACACGGGGGTTCTACCGCTACACGCGAAACCCGATGTACGTAGCGGCGCTGACCTTGGTCGTCGGGTGGGCCACTCTCTTCGGAGCTGCCATCCTCGTCGCATACGCTGTGGTGTTGTTCGTCTTTTTCTCCCTGTTCGTGCGGCTCTACGAAGAGCCGCGCCTCGCCCGGGAGTTCGGCAGGGACTATGCAGCTTACGTCTCTAAGGTCGGCCGTTGGCTTCCCAGGTGTCCCAGAAGGAAGGTCATTTGAGACTTTGGACCAGACATCGGCTTCTGGCGGCAATTGGAATCCATGAGCCTACAGACACCTGACTTCCGGTATCCCATCGGACGCTTCTCATCCATAGATCCGGTCACCAGTGCCCAGGTCGACGCCTGGATCGACGATATCGCGGCACTGCCGGCCGATCTCCGGTGCACTGTCGTGCCACTGACCGACAGCCAGCTCGATACTCCGTACCGCCCGGGCGGCTGGACGGTGCGGCAGGTCGTCCACCACCTGCCCGACAGCCACATGAACTGCCTCATCCGCTGCAAGTGGGCGCTGACCGAAGACCGGCCGGTCATCAAGGCGTACGACGAGAATGGCTGGGCCGCGCTGCCGGACTGCCGGGAGCCGATCCCCCACTCCCTCGATCTTCTCGACGCCCTGCATCGGCGCTGGGTAAGCCTGCTGCGCGGCCTGAGCTGGCCGCAACTGCAGCGCGAGTTCGTGCACCCCGAGTCTGGCGCTGCCACGCTGGCGGTCATGGTGGGCTCCTATGCCTGGCACGGCCTGCATCATCTCGCGCACATCGAGCGGTTGATCGAGCGTGAGGGTTGGGGCTGAGCCCCCCCCCCCTGGCCAGCAGGTTCTGCACCCAAGCCGTAGACCAACGCCGCCGTCGGAGACCGCTTCGAAGATCTCGTCGGTCATGGTGAAGCGGTCGTTCTCGAAGGTGCCGCGCGGATCACTGCGGTCGCCCCGCCCTGCGAGCGGCCGGTGGCCTTGGAGTAGCTGATGTAGATCAGCCGGTTCGACGCGAAGTCGGGGTGGGGCAACACCTCGAGCAGACCGCCTTGCCCTCTCGCCACTACCTCGGGGATGCCCGGAACCGGGTCCGGGAGCACCACGCCGTCCCGGATGATGCGGAGCCGTCCCGGGTGCTCGGTGACGAGCACGTCGCCGTCGGGGAGAAAGGCAATCGACCAGGGTAGGACGAAGCCGTCGGCGACGGTGACGACGCGGTAGTCGCGGTACGCCGTGCGCTGAGTGTCGGACTGGGCGCATGCGGCAGACCAGGCCGCGAGCAGTCCGGCGGTGAAACCGAGCAACGAGTGGACTGTTGCAGAAGAAAGGCTGGGCAAGACGCCGTGGATACGCCAGTGGCTTCGGCACTTCCGCTCGAATGCAGCGTCTCTCGGATGCCGGGGGCACCCTTCGGTGACGAGTCCGCGGAAGCCGGGGACCATCCTCCTCACTCGCAGTAGCGCGACCAGCTCTCCCAGCTCCGCGTCCCATCCTTCGTCGTTCTGCCCGCGGTGCAGATCGGTCCTGAACCCCGTCTCACGAAGGCGCAGCGTGGTGCCGCCGCCGTCGCGTGTCGCCAGCGTCCATTGGACCCGTGAGGGGGCGTCCTCGAAGGCCACATCCGGCTCGTGCACCCAGCTCCAGAGGAGCGCATCGTGGCGTTACGCAAGCGGATGTCAATTCGTTGCGCTCGAGCCTCTCAGAGGATTTCCCGCCCTTCGGTGTTCAGTGTTGATCGTCCACGATGACCGCCTCCTGCTGGACAGCGCGGAGACCCTCGGCGACCTGGCCGCGCTGCCGAGCTACCCGTTGATCCTCGAGTCCGCGGCCACTGCGGGGCAATCGGGCCGTCAGCACAGCATTCGGATCAGCGCGCAGTGGCGAATCTGCTTCCGTTGGACCGATGACGGGCCGCTGGACCCGGGCCCTCTTCCAAGACTAGGTAGTCGTTGCCGTGGCCGTGCGCTTTGAAGAAGCGGGGGACCCCGTTCGGGGGCTCTTGCAACTTCCTGGCCGCTCCTCTCGTCAAACATGGTGGCCGCAGGATGGGTGAATGTACCGAACCGTGGCCGACCAGGGACAATACTTCAGCGGGCCCAGGAGGGTATCGGGACGAGGAGAGAGGCAGATGGGGATGTGTGGGGTGGAGATGACGATGATGCGGGGGTGCTTGTTCGGGGTGGTGGGGGTGATGGTGGTGGCTGCACCCACGACCCTCCTGGGCCAAAGTCCGCAGAAGAGCGACGCGACGCCTGCTGCAGGGGGACGAGCGGCGCCGCCGTCTCTGAGCGCCTATCGCGTGCACGGACAGGCACCAGTGATCGATGGCATCCTGAACGAAGAGGACTGGGGGGCGGCCATGGTCGCGCGGGACTTCGTCGTCTTCGAACCCAACGAGGGAGCGACGCCCTCCCAGGGGACGGAAGCCCGGGTACTCTACGGCGACGACGCCATCTATGTGGGAATCCGGGCCTTGGACGCCTCCCCGGACTCCATCGTCGCCCGCCTGGCGCGGCGTGACGAGCGTCCCCACTCGGACTGGGTGGACGTGGCGATCGACAGCTACCACGACCGGCGCACGGCATTCCGTTTCGGCGTCAATCCGGCGGGCGTCAAATCCGACTCCTACATGTTCGACGACACCAACGAAGACGACTCCTGGGACGCGGTGTGGGACGTGGCCACCCGGACCGACGACGGCGGCTGGACTGCCGAGTTCCGCATCCCCTACTCCCAGCTGCGCTTTGACGGGGCGGCCAGACAGACCTGGGGGATCAACTTCGCGCGCTTCATCGCCCGGCACCTGGAGCGGAGCCTCTGGGCGCCGATCTCGCGGGGAGACGGCGCGCTTGTTTCGCGTTTCGGCGACCTCGAGGGGCTGCGCGACCTGTCGCCGCCCAAGCGGCTCGAGGTACTGCCCTATTCTCTCGTGCGGATGGAGAACGCACCCGGCAGCGCGGCGGACCCCTTCCACGACCCCAACGACTTCTCGTCAACGTTGGGCGCGGACATCAAGTACGGGATCACGACCGATCTCACCCTGGACGTGACGATCAACCCCGACTTCGGCCAGGTGGAGGCCGACCCGGCGCAGGTCAACCTGACCGCCTTCGAATCCTTCTTCCCGGAACGGCGGCCCTTCTTCGTCGAGGGCGCCAACATCTTCTCGTTCCGTTTCTCGGAAGGCGATGGCGACATGGCCAGCGAGGGTCTGTTCTACTCCCGGCGCATCGGCAGAGCGCCACATGGACAGGTGCAGGCACCGTACGCGCACTCGCCCGATCGGACGCGCATCCTGGGCGCGATGAAGCTCTCCGGGAAAACCCGTTCCGGTTGGTCGCTGGGCTTTCTCCACGCCCTCACGGGACGAGAGGAGGCCCTCCTGGCCAACGCTTCCGGCCCGATGGCGGACCAGGTCGTCGAGCCCTCCGCGCAGTACGGAATGGGCCGGATCAGCAAGGACTTCCGAGACGGCAAGAGCGCCGTGGGGATGATCTCGACATGGACCCGGCGCGACGGGACGGCGGCCGACGAACTCGCGCTTCACACCGGCGCCTATACGGGCGGGATCGACGCCCGCCACCGGTTCGGCGACGACCGCTTCATCGTCTCCGGCTACCTCCTCGGATCCACCGTCCGCGGCTCGGCCGATGCGATCAGCAGGACCCAGCGCTCGCCCGCGCGCTACTTCCAGCGGCCCGACGCGGACCATACCGAATTCGACCCCGCGCGCACGTCCCTGAGCGGATGGGCCGGATCGGCCACTTTGGCCAAGATCTCGGGAGGCTACTGGCGCTTCGCGACCGGCGCGATGGCGCGCTCCCCCGGATTCGATTCCAACGACCTGGGGTTCATGCGCGAGTCGGACTTCGTGAGCCCGTTCGCGTGGTTGGGATACAACCGCTACCAGTCCACCGAGCACCTGCAGCGCTGGAACCTGAACTTCAACGCCTGGGCCCCGTACAGCTTCGGCGGCGAGGGCTTCCAGAAGGGTGCAAACATCAACGGCAGCTTCACCCTGCGCAACTTCTGGGGCGGCTACTTGGGCGTGATGCGGAACACGGAAGGGCTCAGCAACACGGCCCTGCGCGGCGGCGCCATGCTGCGCCGGGACCCGTCGTGGGGCGGATGGTTCGGCTTCTCGTCCGATTCGCGCAAGCAGCTCCAATTCGAGGTGGACAACAACTGGCAGATGACCCCTGAGACCGGTTCCTGGAACTACGGCGCCAACACCAACCTGCGCTGGCGGCCATCGTCCCGGGCCACCCTGTCGGCGGGTCCGTTCGTGAACTGGCGGCAGGAGGACCTCCAGTGGATAGGGCGCTTCAACCTGGACGACCCCAGCTACCTCTTCGGGCACTTGGGCCAGACCACGGTTGGCATCACGGCCCGCGCCGACTGGACCTTTTCACCCACTCTGTCCCTACAGATCTACGCCCAGCCCTTCGTCTCGGCGGGCGACTACCAGGACTTCAAGCGCATCACGGACCCGCGCGCAAACGTGTACGCGGACCGTTTCGCCACGGTGGAGAGCGGTGACGACGGTGACGGCAGACTGTCGGCCGACATCGACGGCGACGGCGCTGCCGAATCGTTCCGCAACCCGGACTTCAACTTCAAGCAATTCCGGTCGAACGTGGTGCTGCGGTGGGAGTACCAGCCCGGCTCCGCCCTCTTCGCCGTCTGGTCCCAGGGCAGAGACCACTACGCCCAGTCAGGCGACTTCTCTTTCCGCAACAACCTGGGCACGCTGCTCGACCAGCCCGGCGAAGACGTATTCATGCTCAAGCTGAGCTACTGGATCGGGTAGCAGCCCGCGGCGGCGGGGGTCTCGGTGAGGCCCTCGCCGCCCTTGTCATCACTCCCCGCCGCTATGAGGAACCGGAACGGAAGGCGCGCCACCGTTCCTAGGCGGCAAGCTGCTCATCACCAACTTCGGCGAGGACTACGTCTCGACCCCGTTCCAGGTGTACGAGGGCCGGGTGCCCCACGAGGCCGGTTCGGCGCGCCAACCCTCGACTCTACCATCGGGGCCGGCGAGGGGTGGCTTCGCCCCCCTTCGAACCCCCCCGAAGACCACATTCCTGCGGAAGTCGCGGGCGGAGGCTCACGCCCCTTACTTCGTTGCGGGGCGTGCTCATGCCGAATCGCCGGGCCGGGCTTCGGAGCGGGACGCGATCAGCAGGGCGGCGATCCGGCGTGCCGTGTCAGCGAAGTGCTGCACCTCCCGGCCCCAAGGTTTCCGACCGAGGACCTCGCGCTCGCGGTAGGACAGCCACTTCTTGAACACCTGGTAGCCCCCGAGCCGCCTTCGCCGAGCGAGGCCGCCACGAGCGCGGCGAAGGCGAGGATTCCGGAGACCGACGGCAGCGGATCGTCCGGTGGCCTAACCGGTTCGACGGATCGCTTCTGCCGCGGGTGACCATTCACAGTTCTTGGATGGTGCCTCATGTGCCAACTCCCCCTCTCGACGTCTCGACGGCTGTGCGGGGCAAGTTAGAGCCGCGCGCAACGGCATAAAGGGGGCGACCTGATTCCCATGGAGACGCACCCTCGTCGTCCTCCGAGACCCTTGACCTGAAACCGAGGGTCAGCTCGCCCCGTAAGACGCGCTAATTCGCAATGGCACGCTGAGCCACCAGGACCACGGCTCGGCCAAGGGAAGCTGAAAACGGACTTCGAGCGAGGACAAAGAACGATGAAGGCGACGACGACGGGGATGAAGCGGGCAGTAGTCGGGCTGGCACTGGCTCTCGCGTTGGCCGGACGTGGCGCACAAGGTCAGGAGCAGGACTCGGGCAGCACCGGAGGTGGCGTGTCGGAGCCCGATGAGAATGCCAGCAGTGACGCGGCGGAGACCGGCGCCTCGTCGGAAGGCGTCGTTGACATTCCCTACACGAAGTATGTGCTCGACAACGGACTGCGACTGATCGTCCACGAGGACCGCAAGGCCCCGATCGTCGCCGTTAACGTCTGGTACCACGTTGGCGCCGGCAACGAGAAACCCGGCAGGAAACAGTTCGCGCACCTGTTCGAACACCTGATGTTCAACGGCAGCGAGCACTTCGACGACGACTACTTCAAGCCGTTCGACCGCGTCGGCGCCACGGGAATGAACGGCACGACGAGCGGGGACCGCACGAACTACTTCCAGGTCGTGCCGACCACGGCGCTCGACATGGCGCTGTGGATGGAATCGGACCGCATGGGGCACATGACGGCGGCGGTGACCCAGGCCAAACTCGACGAGCAGCGTGGCGTTGTCCAGAACGAAATCCGTCAGTACCTGAACCAGCCCTACGGCAAGGCGGAGCTCGCCATCCTCGAGAACACCTATCCGGACGGCCACCCCTACGGCTACCCAGGGGCCGGTTTGATGGAGGACCTGAACGCCGCCTCGCTCGAGGACGTCCACGAGTGGTTCGACACCTGGTACGGCGCTGCGAACGCAGTTCTCGTCGTTGCCGGCGATGTCGAAGCCGAAGATGTCAAGGCCCGGGTTGAGAAGTACTTTGCCCACATCCCCTCTGGGCCGCCCCTGGTCAAGCCCGCAGTCAGTATCGCGCGCCGGGCGGAGCCGACCCGTATCGTGCTTCAGGATCGCGTGCCTCAAGGGCGGGTCTACAAGGTGTGGAACGTCGCCACGGTGGAGGACGAATCCGTCGACCACCTGTCCCTGGCCAGCGACGTCCTGAGCGTCGGCAAGAGTTCCCGCTTCTACCGGCGCCTGGTCTACGACGATCAGATCACCACCGATGTCAGCGCCTCCGTCAGGGCGGGCCAGCTCGGCAGCGAGTTCGTCGTCTCCGTCACCGCCCAGCCGGGCCAGGCTTTGGACCAGGTGGAGGCCGTCCTTGAGGAGGAACTCCAGGCGTTCCTCGATTCGGGACCGACGGAGGTCGAGTTGGCCCGCGCGCAGGCAAGCCGGCGGGCGAACTTCATCCGCGGCGTCGAGCGCATCGGCGGCTTCGGCGGCAAGTCGGACGTCCTGGCCGCCAGCGAGGTGGACCGCGACAGCCCGGACGGCCACAGGCGGCAACAGGAGAACCTCCGGACCGCGACTGTCGGCGACGTCCACGCCGCTGCCGTCGAATGGTTGCACGAAGGCGTCCTGACCGTAGAGGTGAGGCCCTACGCCACATATACGACTACGGCAAGCACCATCGACCGCTCTTCCGGACCGCCCGAGGTCACCGAGTTTCCACAAGCGGCCTTTCCGGCACGAGAGACGGTGGAACTCGACAACGGCCTCAAGATCATCCTTGCCCGGCGGGACCACGTGCCGGTCGTCAACCTCACCCTGCTGCTCGATGCCGGCTATGCCTCCGACCAGTTCGCCCTGCCCGGCACCGCGCGTATGGCGATGGGCATGCTCGACGAAGGCACGACTTCGCGAAACGCCATCGAGATTTCGGAGGCGCTCGAGAGTCTCGGCGCCACGCTCGGCGCCGGCTCGGACCTGGATATGTCGCGCGTCTCGATGAGCGCGCTGGTAGAGAACCTCGACGAGTCGCTCGACCTCTTCGCCGACGTCATCCTGAATCCCTCCTTTCCCGAAGCCGAGTTCGACCGTCAGAAGCAGCAACAGCTCGCCGGCATCGCGCGCGAGAAGGTCGAGCCGGTGCCGATGGCCCAGCGCGTCCTGCCCCGCATCCTCTACGGCGAGGGCCACGCCTACAGCAACCCCTTGACCGGCTCGGGGACCGAGCAGTCGATGAACGCGCTCAGCCTCGGCTCCCTGCGGGATTTCCACGACACCTGGTTCAAGCCGAACAACGGCACCCTGATCGTCGTCGGGGACATCACCATGGACGACCTGGTGCCCGCCATCGACGCCCGTTTCTCAGCCTGGGAAGCCGGCGAGGTGCCCGCCAAGAATCTGGCCGAGGTCGAGCCACAGCCCGAGACGGTCGTCTACCTGATCGACCGGCCGGACTCGGAGCAGTCGAACATCTTCGCCGGGCACGTCGTGCCGCCGAAGGGCGACCCCGAAAACCTCCGCATCGAGGCCTTGAACGACATCGTCGGCGGCGGTTTCACCTCGCGGATCAACATGAACCTGCGCGAGGACAAGCACTGGTCGTACGGCGCCTGGACGGTCCTGCTCGACGCCGCCGGCCAGCGGCCCTACTATGCCTTCGCGCCTGTCCAGACCGACAGGACAGCCGAGTCGATGGCCGAGATCGACCAGGAACTCCGTGGCATCCGCATTGGCGGCGACAGGCCGCCGATCGAGGAGGAGATGGCCCGGGTAAGGGACCAGAAGACGCTGACCCTGCCCGGTCGCTGGGAGACCAACGGCGCGGTCATGTCCAGCATCATCGAGATGACACGCTTCAATCTGCCGGACGACTACTGGGTCACTTATGCCGACGAAATACGCGCCATCGGCGTAGCCGACGTGAGCGCCCAAGCGAACCGCGTTCTCCGGCCCGACAACCTGGTCTGGATCGTGGTCGGCGACCGGGTCCGGATCGAGCGGAAGATCCGGGCACTAGGTCTGGGCGAGATGCGCTTCCTCGACGCGGACGGCAGCCCGGTCGAAGGCTAGCCCGCGTCGGGCCAGCCCTAGAACCCGGGGGGGTGCTCGCCCTGGGCCTCGATCCCGTGCCAACCATCCGCGCATCCGCAGGCTGTGGAAGGCCGGGGGTTCGATGGGGGGCTCCAGCAGGTTGGACCGCTGATACGCCTGAACGACCCGGCTTTTCGGGACGTGGGCCAGGCAGGCCTCCGCGACCTCCGCCGGGACGCCGGACTCGGCCACCCACGACCGCGCGCTCGAACGGAACCCGTGCAGCGTCGAATCCACCCCGGCACCCCGAAGTACGCCCCCTAGCGCGTTCACGGGCAACGGCCCGCCCGACCTCGACGGGAACGCGAGGGGCCACTCGCCGGACAGCGCGCGCGCCCGTCCATCTCGCCGACTCCAAGTCGATCTCGTCCCCGCGCGCCTCTCCGCCCCGAACGGCGGTCAGCGCGGTCAGTTCCACGCACAACGCAGCCGCCGAGGGCCCGTCCGCCATCCGGCGGATCGCCCGCAGCGCCGCCCGGACCTCTTGGTGTGGGAGCGCGCGATAGTGCTCCGGCCCGGTGCCGCTCACCCTCGGCAGCGCCGCCACCGCCCCTCCACTGGGTTGTCCGGGCGGTAGTTCCGACCGATGCACCAGCGGAAGACAGCGGCGATCCGGTTCCGGGCCTTCCGCGCGGCGGCGGGCTTCGAGGTCCAGATCGGCGAGAGGCACCCGGAGCACGTCCGCCTGGAACGCAAGAGACAGACCGGCTCCGCAAGTCACGCGAAAACCATTGCAATACAGGATGTTACGGGACTATTCGTGTACTGCCGTGGATGACTCCAGATCATGATGGCAGAGTTCAACCAAGACTAGCGCTTATCTCCGTAACTTGCGGTTATACAACGTTTTATCGTTCATCCCAGTGATTCGTGTACTACTTCGGATATACAAATGTGAGCGGGAGTTTGTTGGATCGAATGGGATGGCCGCGGACGAGATGGAGGCCGGGCTTGGCGGTTCGTGGCCTCTTGGCCAGCGCCCCGGGCCATCCAAGGCGTCCGTATCCCAAGCGGCTACCGAGAGGGCTCCGTGGCCGTCAGCTTCACGAACCGGAACCCGGGTCGCCAGGACCATGGTCCAGTTGCTGTCACGTCCGGATCGAGCATCAAACGGGGGTCGGTATCCGCTCGACATGGATTCGGCCGGCGTTCTTCATGGCCTGCGCAAGCTCATAGGCCGATTGAAGGCGATACCAAGTCTCCGCGCCGCCTCCAAACGCCTTGTCCAAGCGGATCGCCATTTCGGGAGAGATGCCCGAACGGCCGTTGACAAGTTCCGAAAGCTGCTTTCGGCTAACCCCGAGCCTCCGCGCCGCCTCCGTCACGGTGAGCCCCAGCGGCTCCAGACAATCATGGCGCACGGACAGGCCCGGATGCGGCGGGTTCCTCATCGGCACGTCGCGGACCTCCTAATGGTAGTCGATCAAGTCCACATCCCTGACATCGCGCCCGGCGAAGCGGAAGACCACACGCCAGTTGGCGGACACCTTCACCGCCCAATAGCCGGCGCGGTCGCCCTTCAGCGGGTGGAGCCCGAAACCCGGCAGGTTCATGTCCTCCGGCTTGGCCGCCACGTCCAAGCGGGCAAGGACCCGCTCGACTTTGGCGATCAAGCCCGGGGGAATCCGCCTCCGGTCTCCCTTCTCGAACAAACGCTCGAGGCCTCGGTGGCGAAAGCCAAGAATCATTGCACGAGAACTGTAACGTATCACCGGTCAGGCGGCAAAGTGCCTCCCGGCAACCGGCCTCGCCACCCACTTCGACCGCTCGTTTCGACTGGGTCGGCGACGTGGCGGCGCCTCTCGCCATGCGAGTGATGCTGAGGATGGTGGGAATCCCCGAGCGCGATCGCAGTCGTTGGGAGGCGTGGTCGCGAGAACGGGCACGACTATTCGAAACGATCGCCACGCGCCGACAGCGCAAGACCGCGCACCTCTCTGGTGCCGAGATACAACGCCAAGCCCGGCCGCCATCTCGTTCCTGATCTGGGCCCTCGGGTGCGCAGCCGCGCTCATCTCGCTCGTGGTCGGCGCCCTAGGCTTCCGGAAGCTGGCCCGGCAGGCATCCCCGCTCGGGGACCCCGCATGGCCCTGGCAGGCCCACGCGATGCGGCGCGCTACGTACGCGGTCGACCGGGGGAGATCCCTTGCGAACACATGCAGGACCACGACCCATCTCCGCCGCCGCGACCGGGATCCCACTGGCGACCCCTCCTTCGGCCCCGGGTCACTACGCGCTGGTGAGGGCCATTCAGCGAAAGGCCCGGCCGGAACGGGGACGCACAGCATACCCGAGACCGGGCTCCGATTGAATCTTGGGCGGCTTGGAAAACGTAGAGGCGACCGCAAGCGATCGCCGACTCAGGAAACCGAATGGCAGGGGGATTCAAATGAGCACGAAGGGTCGAATTCGATGGGTGATTCTTCGGGACCTGATCATCTTTCAAGTCAAATTGACGATAGACGGGGCCAAGGACATTGTGCTGGCACCGGTCTCGATGCTCGCGGCCCTGCTCGATCTCGCCTTCCCCGGCAGGGCACCCGGTCACCGTTTCTACTCTGTCATGGGTGTCGGCGAGCGCTTCGACCGATGGCTCTCTCTCTTCTCCGCCGCCGAAAAGGCCACCGCGCGCGAGGACGGCCTATTCGGTGCTAGCCGAGCGGGTGCCCCCTCTCTCCTGGGAAGGCTGGAACAGATCGTGGTCGGATACCAAGAACCCATGACAACGCAGCGCCCTCACTCGACCCGCCACCGGGCGAAGAGGGCGTAACCCTGAGAGCGGGCACGACGTCGCCCACCTGAGTTGGAAGCGGTTCGGAGATCAGCGCTTCTCCCGTCCCTCACCACTGATGAGCTCGCCGTCGAAGTCCTGACGCTCGAGCAGTGGTCCCAGCCCGCCCGCGCACCTCGTCCAGCTCTTCCTGCTTCAGCGGCGCACAGCCTCGAGCAGAAGCTTCCCCACCTCCCGGTTCTCCTTCAGTCCGCCGAAGCGCTCCGCGCCCGGACCCGCGGCGAAGAGCGGAACGAACGCGGCCGAGTGGTCCCCGGTGGTGTACTGCAGGCTGTCGACGCGGTTCTCGGCCGCGGGGAGGCCAATGCCGCCCGTCTCGTGATCCGCGGTCACGACGACGAGCGTCTGAGGACTACGGCGGCGGAAGTCCAGCGCCAATCGCACCGCGTCGTCGAACGCGAGCATCTCCCCGACGAGGATCTCGCGCCCGGCATGTCGATGCGCCTCCGTGTCGGTGCCCTCGCTTTCCACCATCAGGAAGAATCCCTCGGGGCGGCCTTCCAGCACCTCGAGCGCGACGGACGTCATCGCCGCGAGGCTGGGAGACCGCTCCCGGGCGCGGGGCATCTCGCCCTCGGCGAAGAGGCCGAGAAGAGCGGTCTCCCGGCCGGGATCGACGGCTTCCAACTCCGCGAGGGACTCGACGATCTGGTAGCGTTCCCTTGCCGGCGTCCAGAGATCGACGCCCGCCCGTTCCTCCGCAAGGTCCAACAGCCGTCGGCCACCCCCCATGAGCACGTCCACGGGCAGGTCGACCATCTGCTGGAAGATGCTCACTTGCTCCGTGCGCGAGACCGCATGGGCGCCAAAGGCGGCCGGAGTGGCATCGGTGACGTAGGTCGTCGTGACGAGCCCCGTCCCCATCCCCTGCCGCTTGGCGGCTTCCAGCACGGTCTCGAGGGCGGTCGAGTCTGGTCCTACGGCAACGGCTCCAAAGAACGTTCGGCTGCCGGTCGACAGCGCCGTGGCGCCCGCCGCGCTCCCCGTCACGACATGGCCGTGGCCCCTGGTATCGACGAGGCCGGCCACGGGGAACTCCCGCACTGCCAGCTCGCCCCTGGCGAAGTGGGCAAGCGTCCAGTGCTCGACTCCCGCCCCGTCGGCGATCATCACGATGACGTTTCGAGGCCCGAGCTCCCGAGGCGCCCCGGGGGTGCAGGCCGAGGCCCAAAGCGCGGCGAGCAGGGCGAGCCCGAGCGAAGGACGACAAGATCCGGTCATTGATAAGGTTCTTAGGCGCATCCGAGATCCACTTCGCCGTTTCGGTCCACGTAGACTCAGGGGTTGGCGCTCTCGTTTCTTCGACGCCAATCCTCCCCTGCCGCGCCAAGGCCGCCGACCCCTTGTCCCGGGCCCGCCGTCCGGAGGCCCTGAGTCGTTCCTATGCCGCGTGCGGAGGAAATGTAGCAGGCCCGCCGTCACGACGCCGAGAGATCCTTGCGTCGGCCGCTTGCCGGACGCCCCCGGGTCGTCGCCTACCAAGCATGCCGCTGCTGGCCGCGCGGCCAGCTAGAGGCCCGCGCCGGCTCCGGCGCGGCGACGGAGCCACGCCACCGTGCACAGCAGCAGCACGGCAAAGCCGATCAGGAACGTCGCCACGGCGAGGATCGCCGGACTAATCTGCTCGCGCACTCCGGCCCACATCTGGCGCGGGATCGTGCGCTGCGCTTCGCCGGCCATGAACAACACCACCACGACCTCGTCGAACGAGACGGCGAATGCGAAGAGCGCGCCCGAGACGACGCCGGGGGCGATCAGCGGCAGCTCCACCCGGCGGAAGGTGCGCCACGGGCCGGCCCCCAACCCGGCGGCGGCACGCGTCAGGTTGCGGTCGAACGCCGCGAGAGTGGCCGTGACCGTGATGACGACGAACGGCGTGCCGAGCGCCGCGTGGGCCAGGATCAATCCCAGGTGCGTCTGTGCCAGGCCGAGCGCGGAGTAGAAGAAGAACATGCCCGCGGCCGAGATGACGAGCGGCGTGACCATCGGCGAGAGGAGGAGCCCCATCGCGAGGCGGCGCGCCGGCATGGCGCGGCTCGCCAGCCCGAGGGCGGCCAGCGTGCCCAGGGCGGTGGCCAGCACGGTCGCGGCCGTGCCGATGAGCAGGCTGTTGCCGAGAGCGCGGCGCCACACCCGATCGCCCAACACCTCGCGGTACCACCGGAGCGAGAACGCCTCGGCGTCGAGGCTAAGCATGCCCTCGGTGAACGTGAAGTACGGCTCGGCGTTGAAGCTGAGCGGCACCATGACCACCAGCGGCACGAGCAGGAACGCGAAGATCCCTACGCAGGCCGCGAGGTAGGCCGTCCGCCCCGCGCTCGCGCCCAGCCCCGCCAGCCTCATCCCAGCCTCATCCGCTCGACCCCGACCACCCGGTCGTAGACGAGGTAGAGCCCCGCCACCGACAGGAGCAGGATCCCGCCCAGCGCGCTCGCCAGCCCCCAGTTCAGGGAGGTCTGCATGTGGTAGGCGATGAAGTTGGAGATCAGCTGTCCGCTCTGTCCGCCCACGAGCGCCGGCGTGATGTAGTAGCCGATGGCGAGGATGAAGACCAGCAGCGAGCCGGCGCCGACGCCCGCAACGGTCTGGGGCCAGTAGACGCGCCAGAACGCCCGGGCGAAGCCGGCGCCCAGCGAGGCGGCGGCGGCCATCTGCCGCCGGGGGATGGAGCGCATCACAGAGTAGAGGGGCAGGACCATGAACGGGAGCAGGATGTGGGTCATGGCCACGAGCGTGCCGGTCATGTTGTAGACCAGGGCGATGCGTCCGTCGTCGGCGACGAGCCCGAGGGTGACGAGCAGGTCGTTGATGACGCCCTGGGTCTGCAGCAGGACGATCCACGACGTGGTGCGCACCAAGAGCGAGGTCCAGAACGGCACCAGCACGAGCGCGAGCAGCCATCCGGCGCGCCGCGGGGGGGCGTGCGCGATGAGGTAGGCGAGGGGATAGCCGAGGAGCAGGCACAGCGCCGTAACGGCCAGGCTGACGGCGAACGTGCGCCCGAAGAGCCGCACGTAGATGCGCTCGTCGGGGGACCGGCGCACGATCGAGCCGTCGGGGGTGCGGTCCAGATCGACTGCGTGCAGGTAGTGGCGCGCCGTCAGCCGGTCGCCGGCCGTGCGGACTGCGTGCCAGGTCCCCGGATCGCCCCACTCGGAGTCGATGTCGAGGAGCGCCCGGCGCCCCTGGCCGGCCGGCATGTCTCCGAGCTGCCGCGCCGTCTGGACCAACACGCTCCTCAGCCCGCCTCGCACGCGGTTGATCCGGGCGGCGACGCGGCCGACGGTCCCCTCCTCGGCCGCGCGCACGAGCTCCGTGGCGGCCGCTTGGTAGACGGCCTCCGGGGGCATCCCCGCGCCGTCCCACTCGCCGAGCCGGGCCAGCGTCTGGGGCATCGCGTCCGCCACCGCCGGGTCGTAGACGCTGCGCACCAGCATCGTCCCTACGGGGAGGGCGAACGTGACCGCGATGAACGCCGCGAGCGGCAGCACCAGCCCCGCGGCCCTGAGGCGTGCTCGCCTCACCGCGCCAGCCACGAGCTGAAGCGCTCGTTCATCTCGTCCATGTGGTCGCTCCACCACAGCCAGTCGCTCGTCAGGACGCGCACCATGTTGTCCGGGTGCGTCGGCATATGGGGACTCATGTCGACACCGGTCTCGACGTGTGCCCCCACGAGCGGCAGACCCGACTGGCGCGCGGGGCTGTAGGCGATGTAGCCGCTGACGGCGGCCATCGACTCCGCCGAGGTCCCGAACCGGACCAGCTCCAGCGCGACCCCCAGGTTCCGAGTGCCGGCGACGATGCCCAACTGGCCCGTATCGAGCACCTGGGCGTCCCAGACGATGACGAAGGGCTGGCTCTCAAGCACCTGGGCGTTGAAGATGCGCCCGTTGTAGGCCGTCGTCATCACCACCTCGCCGTCGGCAAGCATCTGCGGCGGCTGGGCCCCGGTCTCCCACCACACCACCTGGTCCTTGATGGTGTCGAGCTTGCGGAAGGCCCGCTCCACCCCCTCGGGCGTGTCGAGCGCGGCGTACACCTCCTCGATGGGCACGCCGTCGGCCATGAGCGCGAACTCCAGGTTGACGAGAGGCGTGCGGCGCATTCCGCGGCGGCCCGGAAAGCGCTCCAGGTCGAAGAAGTCCTCGATCGTCGCCGGCTTCTCGCCCGAGGTGCGCTCGTCGTTGTAGGCGTAGACCGTGGAATAGAGCAAAGTGCCCACGCTGCACTCGAGCAGCGTCTCGGGAAGGAAGTCGTCGGTGGCCGGCGTGCCGTCCGCAGCGGGCGGGAGAGACGCGGCGTCGATCCTCTCGAGCAGGCCCTCGTCGCAGGCGCTGACCGCGTCGGCGATTTCTAGGTCGACGACGTCCCAGTGCACGTTGCCCGACTCCACCTGGGCGCGCACCTGGGCCAGGCCGCCGTTGAAGTCCTCCAGGCGCACCTCGATTCCGGTCTCGGCCATGAAGGGCTCGATGTAGCCCTTCCTGACGGCCTCGCCGTAGGAGCCGCCCCAGGAAACGACGGTCACGGAGCCCGTGGGCTCGCCGCCGCAACCAAGGGCCAGGGTCGCGATGGCGGCGACGCTCGCGGTCCGTCCGTGTCTGGCTCTCATGCGGTGTCCTCCTCGTCCTCGGGGTCGAGCACCCGACAGTCCGTCGGGATCCAGCCGATGCGCACGCGGTCGCCCTCGATCACGGCGCCGTGGCCCACCATGTTGGGGATCTTGACGATGAAGTCCGAGCTGCCCAGGACGTCGACCCTCAGACGGAGGTGGTCGCCCAGGAAGGTGATGTCCTCGATGCGGGCGTCGAATTCGTTGGTGTAGAGGCCCGCCGCGGGCGCGATGGCGACCCGCTCGGGGCGGATCGAGAGCGTCGTCGGGTCGCCAGGGCCGCAGGGGGCGACGCGGAACGCCCGGACCGTCCGTCCGCCGACGTCAACGTCGCATATGTCGTCCTGGACGCCGACGACGCGGCCGGCCAGGCGATTGTTCTCGCCGATGAAGCGGGCGACGAACGAGCGCTCAGGCTCCTCGTAGAGCGCTTCGGGAGAGGCGGCCTGCTCGATGCGCCCGGCCCGGAAGACCGCGACGCGGTCCGACATGACCATCGCCTCGTTCTGGTCGTGCGTGACGTAGAGGACCGTCACGCCAAGGTCGGAGTGGATGCGGCGGATCTCGTACTGCAGCTCCTCCCTGAGCCGCCGGTCGAGCGCGCCGAGCGGCTCGTCCATCAGCACGAGCTCGGGCTCGAACACGAGCGCCCGGGCGATGGCCACCCTCTGCTGCTGGCCGCCCGAGAGCTGGCTCGGCCGCCGGTGCTCCAATCCTTCGAGCCGCACCAGCTCCAAGGCGCGGCCGACCCTCTCGCGGCGGGCGGCGGGGTCGAGTCCGCGCACCTCGAGCGGGAACGCCAGATTCTCGCCCACACTCATGTGAGGGAACAGCGCGTAGTTCTGAAACACCATGCCGATGCCCCTCCGCCGGGGCGGCACCTGGTTCATGGGCCGGCCGTCGATGCGGATGGTGCCCGAGGTCGGCTCCTCGAAGCCGGCGAGCATCAACAGGCACGTGGTCTTGCCCGACCCGGAGGGGCCGAGCAGGGTGAGGAACTCGCCCTTCTGGATGGTCAGGTCGAGATCGCTGACGACCTCGGTCCGCCCGTCGAAGCTCTTGGTGATCCGCTCGAACTCGACGTAGGCGGGACCGTCGGGCGGCCGGCGCCTCAGCAGCATCGTACGGATGCCTTCGGGTGTGCCACTACTTGGAGTCATTGCACAATCACTCCGCCTTCGCGCGACGGCAGTCCCTCTCCCCCCAGTTCCGGTCCCGGGGGGCGGACCTAGGTGCGATCGATGGCTGTCAGTCCCTCAGTTTCTCGAAGGTCAGATTCAGGATCGGATAGTCGGACCAGGCCCGGTAGTCGAAGTGCCACCACTCGTAAGGGTAGATCGTGAATCCCTGCTTCTCCATGGCGCTTCTGAGCCGGTTCCGGTTCTCCCGCTCCGGGGCGGTCAAGCCCGGATAGTCGGGGTAGGAGCGTTCGGTGAACTCGTCGTACCCGCTTCCCATCTCCATGGGCCGGCCCGACTCGAGGTCGTAGAGCGTCAGATCGACGGCCGCCCCGCGGTTGTGCCGCGATCCGGATGCCGGATCGGCAACGAAGTCCCGGAGATCCTCGGGCGTCCCCTCCCAGAACATCCAGGTGACGTACCAGGGACGGTAGGCGTCGAAGATGAGGAGGCCGAGGCCTTGCTCCCCGAGTTCCCGGTGGGCGGCGAGCAGGGCCTCGGCCGCCGGCCGCTGGAGGTAGGCCTCGGCCTGCCGGTACAGGGCCGTGCCCATGAAGTTGTTGGTGCCCGCATAGCGAATGTCGAAGCGCAGATCCGGATCGAGGAGCGCGAGATCGACCAGATCGGGCGCAAGCTTCTCTCCCTCTTCCACGGGCGGAGTGGCTAGTAGCGCCTCGGCTTCCAGATCCTCGACCGGCCGCTGGAGCTCGATCGGGAACGAGCCGGCGTCGCCGGGGCGGTCGCACGCAAGGATGGAGAGGGGGAGCAGCAGAACTCGAGCGGCCTGACGAGGAATCGAAGAGAGTCGGGACATGTTCCGTTCGCGAGTTGTGGGATCGAGGCAGCGGGCGCGACGCCCGGGCGGGCCTCGCCGTGGTCTGGAACCTAATCATCCGCCAGCAAAATCCGAGGGGGCCGAGGCTGGCGGATTGGCCCCGGCGGCCGTCCGTGCCACCGGGCTTGGCGGGGCTCGAGAAGGGCGGGATGGAGAGGGAAGGGGGCCGGCTCTCTGGCGGGGCGGTGGCTGCGGAACCCTCCTGGGGCCGCCCATGGGGCTGACAGCCGTACGAACCTGGCGGAAGGGCCTGGATCACGGGTCGTCCAGGTCGTGGAATCGGCCGCTACGGTCCTCTCGTCGGGCAAGACCGTTGAGATGAGAGGTTGGGCTGGAAAGCGAGGGTTGTCGGCATCCGGATCGAACCCGACCACGCGGCCAGTCGCGAAGTCGCCCCGATCGAGCAGACCATCCGGGAGAGGGATGACCGGGTGCTTGAAGAGTAGAGGTCTCCCGGCCGGCTAGGGCGGCGACCCGGTCACCTGAGACGACGAGCCGTGTAGGGCGTTCGTCAGTCTACGACCCCGAATTCCGAAAAGTCCGCCGGATATTCAAGCAATGAATCACATCCCCCTCGAGACAGGCTCAATCCATTGCCATCCGGCGATTGATTGTCAGAAATAATATGTATAGTTTCTGACAGACTAAGCGAAGGAGTGTCCTCGAATGACTCGCAGCGTGGCCGATAAGATCATGAAGAGAGTAGGCGCGCACGGCCGCGGACGGTGGGTGTGCACGGCTAGGGATTTTCCGGACCTCGGAAGCCGCCAGGCCGTCGACCAGGCGCTTTCGCGTCTCGTCAGGGCCGGCAAGTTGCGCCGGGTCGCGCGTGGCCTCTACGACATGCCGAGGATCAGCGGCGTGTTGAGACGGCCCGCGTCGGTCGATCTCGACGCCGCCGTCGCCGCGCTCGCGCGACGCGACGGCATCCGGATCCTGTCCGACGGCGCAACCGCCGCGCATCGGCTTGGTCTCACCAACGCGGTACCCGCCAAGATCAGCTATGTGACGGACGGTACTTCGAAGGCAATCGAGATCGATGGTAGAACCCTTCGGTTCCGGCACGGGGGGCCTCGCGTTATGTGTTGGGCAGGCAGGCCGGCGGCCCCAGTGGCCCAGGCCCTGCGGTGGCTCGGTCCTGACGCCGCCCGGGACGCGCGGGTCGTGTCGGCGCTGAAGCGCCGCCTCCCCAGTGGGGTGAAGCGCAATCTGTCGAAGCACAGCGGGGACCTGCCTGGTTGGGCGTTGCCGCTCGCGCGTGACATCGCGGCCGGCCGAGCTTCCGCGGTATGAGGGCGGAAGCCTTCACGTCCTTTCTCTCCCTCACGGAGCAGGACAGGCGGAACGTGTTCGATTCTGCCAGTGCGCCCGTCTCGACACAGTGCCGAGTTATGTGGAGAAGGACTTCTGGGTCTGTCTCGTCCTCGAGGCACTCTTCAACGGATTGCCCCGCGACCACCCGAGACTGTTCTTCAAGGGCGGGACCTCGCTCTCGAAGACCTTCGACCTCATCCGGCGCTTCTCGGAGGACATTGATCTTGTTGTCCGGCGCGATGACCTAGGCTTCGTCGGCGACCGCGACCCGACGATCGCGGGCAGTATCTCGAACAAGAAGCGGAAGGCACTGTTCGAGGATCTTGCGCAGGCCTGCGGCTGCTATGTCCGCGGGGATCTGAAAACTGCCTTGACGACGCGGATTGGCAGGATGACGGAAGGGTGCACTGTCAGCCTCGACGAGGACAATGGCGACGGACAGACACTCCTCGTTGAGTATCCCCCCCTTTATCCGGACCGTGATCTCGCCTATGTGTCCCCGTGCGTGAAAATCGAGGCCGGGGCGCGGTCAGCGCTGGAACCCGTTGCCACCCACACCCTCACTCCCTACATCGCCGAAGACCTGCCGGATCGGCTTTTCGACGTGAGGAATGTCGCGACGCTCGCGCCGGATCGTACCTATTGGGAGAAGCTGCTGATCCGGCACGGCCTATACTGGGGGTATCTGGAGAACGAGCGGGTGCCGGCCGACAAGGACCGGGTCTCGCGCCACTACTACGGCGCGGCGATGATCACGCCGACCGGCACCGGTGAGTCCGCCTTGGCCGACATCGGCCTGCTGGACGCGGTTCGGAAGCACAACCTCATTGCCTTTCGGCAGGCTTGGAAACGGTTCGAAGAAGCCGTTCCGGGAACACTGCGATTGGTCCCGCAGCCAGGACTACGTAAGGCAATCGAGCGAGACTATCGAGCCATGGGGGACATGATCCTTGGGGATGCGCCGGACCCCGGATGGATCATTGACCGACTTCAAGACGCAGAAACCGCAGTGAACCGGGTGCGCTAGACACTCAAACGGCCGAGGAGCCCCATCAAGCTCCTCTATTGGTGGTGTCGCCTGCGGTATTCCAAATAGCTCGGCAGTGCGACGCCTTGAGCGGCTCGGGAGGTGGCAACGGGACACTGATCTCTCGGGAGCCGCCTCGCCTTCGGAACCGGAGCCGCCCGAATCGGCCAAAGTGACAGGCACGGGCGCCTACACGGATTGCCGAAAGCCATTAAGTCATTGTGTGTGGCCAGTTTGGCAGAATTGCAGCTGCCCTCCACTGGCACGGATCCTGCCCCCCTCAGGCATGCGATTGTGGGTTGCTTCAGTGGCCCGTTCGGGCACCCGAGCACGCGCCCACATCACGCGTTCACACGAGTGCCGTTCACCCTTAGTGAAGACACAGGAGAGAGGAATCATGGCAATCACACGGTATCGCCACAGCGTGGCGCCTTGGAGGGCGCTGGATCAGATGACGCGCCAGTGGGATCGACTCTTTGGCGAGTCCGCGCTTCCCGGGGCGGAGGCCTCCGGCTGGCTGCCCGCGGTCAACGTGGAGGAGACGAAGAACGAGCTGCTCCTGACGGCCGAGCTTCCCGGGCTCACCGAGGAGCACGTCGAGATCGAGCTCGAGAACAACGTCCTCACGATCCGGGGGCAGAAGGAAGAGACCCGTGCTCAGAACGGAGAGGGCGGACGCTACCACGTGCGGGAGCGGCAGCACGGGAGCTTCCACCGCTCCTTCACCCTCCCGCGCACCGTGCCCGCGGAGGAGATCTCGGCGAGGTTCGAGGACGGTGTGCTCCACGTGCGCATGCCGAAGGCGCCCGAGTCGAAGGGCCGGACCATCCAGATCGGGCGGCCAGCCTAGAGAGCGGCCCCCCCGAATTGGGATTGGGCCTGGGGGGCGCCCGCACCCCCTGGGCCCTTTTCCCTGGTGCAGACTCTCGGTGAGTTTTCGGGCTTGCCCCCTCCTCGAGGTCCTGCTGTCGCTCTCCTCGAATCCCTCCCGCTCGGTAGTCTGTGATCCCCCGGCCCGTCCAGATCAAGCCCCGTGTCTTGTGGAGGCCGGGAGTTCAGCGGATCTGCTGCGACAATCGCCTAACCGTGATGACCGGGACATCAAACTCGTCCGTTTCGACGAAGGCGGCGAGACCGTCGGGACCGAACGCGTCGGGCATTTCGAACCGCCCGGCGGGGAAGGTGCCCACGTATCGGCCGTCCGGTGTGAGTACGTCGATCGGGCCCGGCTCACTCGTGCCCGGCTCCGTGCTCCGCTCCACCCACAGGCTTCCCTCCCAGGTGACGCGCACCGCCGCGACCACCGGGACTTCGGGGTAGAACCGCATGTTCTCGACCGCCTCGCGCTGAGTCGCTCGGAAACGGTTGATCATCTCCAAGACCTCAGGGGGCGGCTCCCCCCCGAGCTGGGTAACTTGCAGGTTCACCTCCTGTTCGAGGCGGCGTTCGCGCTCCGCGCGCCGAAGCTGCTCCGTCACGGGCAGCGGCTGTATGGGTCGACGAAGGATGCGCGAGGTCGCGCCGGACGCATCCGTGAGCTTTATGGCGTAGGCCGAGGAGTCCGAAAACGCGACTCCGCCCGCTAGCTTGGCGTCGAACAGAACCTCAGGTTCGAACCCCCACTCCTCGCCAACCATGTCGAGCACGTCCTCGAAACCTGCCCCGGCGGGGAGCTCGGTCGGCACCCGTGGAGCCCACGCCTCCACGAGCACTCGGTCCTCAACCTCCTCCGAAGACATGTCAAGGCGGAGGATCGAGCGTTCGTCCCGGACCACCGCGGTCTGAGATCCCGTCCGCTCCGGTCGAAGGCCAAAACGATTCCCGATTCCGAACCCCGGGCCTGTTCCCCGCACCGTGCGTTCGAACTCACCGCCGGGTCCGAAGACGTGGTATCCCGTGATGTCCCCGACGAGGCTCCGTCCGTTCGCCCACACGATGAGTTCCGTTCCCATCCGGAATTCGCCCGGACCCTCGCCGGAGCGACCGAAGTCCCGCACATGGTGCCCGGCAGCGTCCACGACGACGACTCGCCTGGCGGCCATCCTGCCCGCTCCGTCCAGCAGGTACAGGTGCCCCGCACCGTCGAAGCCGACGCTCTGGATGGTAGAGAACTCCTCCCATTCGGCCTCCGCCTCCGTCGATCCGATACGGTACACCAGCTCGAAGTCCGCAGAGAGCGGAAGATCCTCCGCAGGCAGATCGACAACCTCTTGGGCGCGGAGGCCGATGGCTCCCAATGCCGCAGCGAGCCCTCCGGCGATCCACATTCCGCCCATCGCCAATAATCGCAGCTTCCGATGCATTGCGGTCACACCTCCACTTGGCTCAGGCACTGTCACGTCGGCGCCCCTTTCGATCAGTACGGCACAGCTGCCGGCAAGGGTTCACTCCACCTAGCGGACGAAGTCGAGCCACTTGTAGCTCAACCGCCCAAATCCCGCCCCCACGGCTGGCCCGATCGCACCGGTTACCACTCCAATTACGACCGGAGGCTTCCAGCTCTCCGCAGCGAGGCACCTCGAATCTTGACATGCAACCATTCAGTTGCATATTGCGCGCATGCCCGATGTCTTCGCAGCCGTTTCCGATCCGACCCGCCGCTTCATCCTCGGTCGTCTTCGTGACGAAGGCGAGAGTCCGCTGACGACCCTTGCCCGAGGCCTCCCGATGAGTCGGCAGGCCGTCACGAAGCATGTGGACATCCTCGTCGCCGCAGGCCTTGTGACCAAGCGTGCACGTGGGCGCAACCGGCTCCACGCGCTATGCCCGGAGCCCTTGAGGGAGGTCGACGAGTGGCTGGCACCCTACGCCGCTGCCTGGGACCAGCGGTTGGAGCGGCTGCGAGTCCACTTGCATGGGGAAGATTGAAGATGAGCGAGCGAACTGTCGAGAAGGTGCTAGAACTCGACGCCCCGGTGGAGAGGGTGTGGCGCGCGATCACGGACCCGGCGGAGTTGGCGAACTGGTTCGGGGACGAGGCCGAGGTGGACCTCCGGCCGGGCGGCAACGCCTTCATGATCTGGAAAGGGCACGGTCGCTATTCGATGCGGATCGAAGAGGTCGATCCCCCGCGGCGTTTGGTCTGGAGCTGGGTGCACGAGCCGGATGTGGCCTTCGAGGACGCCCCCTCGACACGGGTGCAATGGACGCTGGCGACACGCGACGACGGCGGCACCACGCTGCGCCTTCACGAGACGGGGTTCAGGACCGATCTGCACCGCGGGCAGAACGACGAAGGATGGGACGCGGAGCTGGGAGAGCTGGTCGCGCTACTGCGGGCGTAGGAGGATGGTCCCCCCCTTGCGCCGGACTCGTCACCGAGGGTGCCCCCGGCATCCGAGAGACCCTGCATTCGAGCGGAGCTCCGAAGCCACTGGCGTATCCACGGCGTCTTCGCCTGCGCTGAGAATAGATCATCCGCGATCGTTCGGCTTCGTGCCAACGCCTGCCCGCTGCCAGGCACCCGCCAGCCACTTCACCGCGAACGTGCCCGCGTGGCAGGCGATGTACGGTGGGTCCCTCAGGAGCGACACCCACGCCCTCGGGCTTCCGCCGGAGGCGGCCGTGATCCCCGCGTAGCCGCGCGGAACTCGCGCATGAAGCCCAAGCACGAGACTATGAACATTGATGAACTGTTTTGGCTTTCTTGTCATGCGCGCCGTCTTGGTCGTCGCCTTGCTGGTCGCTACGGTGTCCACGCCCAGGCCGGCGGCCGCCCAGGTTGCCCCGGCCGACTCGGCGGCCGTTCTTCTCGGCGTGGCCTCGGAGCTCGAGGGCCGGGGGGAAAGCGACGTGGCCGAGGCGCTCTACCGGCACATCGCCGACCGGTTTCCGGAGACACCCGCCGCCGCTACCGCGCGCGCCCGGCTGGACGCCGCTCCGGCCCAACGGGGCCAGGCCGGGGGCGAGACCGAACTCAAGGTCTGGTCGGCGCTCTACGGTATCTGGCTGGGGGTCGCGGTGCCGATGGCCCTGGACGCGGAGGATTCGGAGTCGTACGGGCTCGGACTCCTGGTGGGAGGGCCGGCGGGACTTCTTGCCGGACGCGCTCTCGCCAGCTCCCGGCCGATGTCGCTCGGTCAGGCTCGGGCCATCACTTGGGGAGGCACATGGGGCGCACTGCAGGGCATGGGCTGGGCCAACGCCCTGGATCTGGGCGGCGGCGAGCGCCTGACCGCAGGCGACATGGTGATCCACGAAGAACAGAGTGCCCGGGCCATCGTCGCTTCGATGATTGCCGGCAGCGCGGTCGGCATTGCGGGCGGCGCCCTGGCGGCGCGGCGAGAGATTACGCCGGGGACCTCCACCTCGGCCATGCTGGGCAGCCTGTGGGGATCATGGTTCGGACTGGCGGCGTCGGTCCTGATGGATATGGACGAGAACACAGCTTGGACAACCGTGGCGCTCACCGGGAACGCGGGGCTGGCGGGCGGCGCGCTTGCCGGAAGCCAGTGGCCTCTCAGCCGTTCGAGGGCCCGTCTGATCAGCGTCGGCGGGTTGATGGGCGGGGTGGGCGGCCTCGGCATGGTGCTGATCGGCCAGCCGGACGACGATAACACCCAGATCGGGATTCCCCTCGCGGGCAGCATTGTCGGGTTGCTCCTCGGCGCGGCGCTGACGGAGGATGACAGAGGTGAAGAGGACCCCAGCGAGGACGCCCAGGCTGCCGGGTTCCCCGCGCCCGGCGCGCTGCTGAACTGGTCTCGTGGAGAGTGGTCCCTCTCGGCGCCGCTACCGTCGCCGGTGTGGGAGCCCGCCGTGAGGCTAGGAGGGCGGGATGAGCTGGCCTGGAAAGTGCCGCTGCTGCACGTGCGGTTCTAGCGCCGGGCGCTACGCCAGTCGGGCCTGCTCGTCCAAGACAGTATACAGAGTCTTCTCAAGACTATCTGATTCTGCGATCCGCGCAGCCCTTGGCAACGTACCGGTCTCTCCGCCCACTCACGGGATGACCTCGATGCCGTCGCCCGACAGCTCAATCGTCGCCCTCGACAAACCCTCGGATGGATGAACCCAGCTCATGCTGGTCATCCACGGCGGACCGCACGCCATGTACAACGGAGGCTCCAACTTCGCGTTCCAGGAGCACGTGGCGAAGGGCTACGTCGTCCTGTACACGAATCCGCGAGGCTCGACCGGCTATGGCACCGAGTTCGCCGATGCCATGAATCCCGACTACCCGGGCGCCGACTTTCCCGACCTTAAGAACGGGGTGGACGAGATGCTGGAGCGGAGGTAGGTGGACGAGGACAACCTGTTCGTCTACGGGTGTTCCGGCGGCGGCATCCTGACCCATGCGCACCTTCGAGAAGCCGTTCTGGGAGGACCCCGCCGAGTGGATCGACCGTTCCTCGATCTTCTAGGTCGGCAACGTGACCACGCCCACCATGTTCCTGACCGGCGAAATGGATCTGTGCACGCCCATGGCCCAGACGAAGGAGTTCTACCAGCCGCTCCACTACGTGGGCGTGCCCACGGTCATGGTGCGCCTCCAGGACGAATGGCACGGCACGTCGTCGCGGCCCTCGAACTTACTGCGCACCCAGCTCTATCTCCGCAAGTGGTTCGAGAAATGGGGCACGCACAAGACCCCGATGACCCCCGAGGACGGGAACAGTTGACCGGTGGGTTCGTACGCGATCCGGTCGACTTCGGGGCCGATCCAGGCGATCAGCTTGCAGAGGCCGGCCGGGCCATTCGGGAACCGGGATGCTCTCCCCTCGGGCGCGGCGAAGACGTCGAGCCAGTCCTTGGAGATGTCGATCCCGATGGTGCCAAGGATGCTGCTCATCTGTTCTTCCCCTCTCCCGTGCTTGTCATGCGAGCCTCGATGCTCATGTATCCATTCAGGGCGTAGGGAAGGGCGGTGGCGACCAACTCCCAGTACGGCCCCTTTACGGCCAAGCGAGCCCGCCGCCCGCACACTCCGCCGGAGCGCGGACCTTCGGGGGATTCGAAGGGGGGCGACTGCTTCGTGACTCAGGGCTCACCTGACTCTACCCAGCCGCTTGACAGGACCTCCAGCCGGCGGGCAAGCTTTTCGTCTATCCCGGTCGCGAGCGCTTCCCGCTCGCCCGCGACATCCATGCCGTTCCACTGGATGGTTTGTAGTGACCCGGCCTGATTTCATACCGGACACGTACGCGTTCCGTAGGATGGGAATGGCGATCACCGCGCTTATCCTTTTGTCGGCGCCTGCACGCCGGAAGTGCCCCCCGAACCCACGATCGCCATCGACAGCGCCGGGGTGCGGATCGTCACCAGCGCCCCCGCGAGCTCGGACGCGACGTGCACGATCAGCGAGGAGCCCGTCTTGGTCATCGGGGAAGACGAGGAGGACGAAAACCAGTGGTTCTCCTCCATCCGGGGCATGGGGCGGCTCTCCGATGGGTCGGTCGCGGCGATCGACCGGTCGTCCGCTGAGGTCCGCATCTACGACGACACGGGAAGGCACCTGCGGTCGATGGGGCGGAACGGCGAAGGGCCTGGCGAGTTCCTGAATCCCTTTATCCTGTGGATCACCGCCGGGGACACGCTGTGGGTGGGTAACTACTCCCCCTGGCGCTACAACCTCTTCACGGCCGCCGGTGAATTCGTGCGCCAGGTCAACCTGACCCCGGTATTCCCGAACGCGTCCATGGGAGGTGGCGTGCTAGACAACGGATACACCGTCAATTCGAGATTGAAACGGGCGCTCCGTGAGAACTATACCGTTCCGGACACCCTCGTCGTGGATGTCCACGACTCCGATGGCCACCTGGTCAGCAGCCTCGCGCGCATGCCCGACCGAACCAGCGGTACCGTCCGCGAGGCCCCGAACTTCGGGTTGTACCCCCTATTCCAGTCGTTCGCCGAGGTCGACGCGCGGGGATCCACCATCGTCCTAGCGCACGGAAGAAGCACCGAGGCCCGGGTACTGGACGACGAATTCAATTTGCGGACGATCGTCCGCTGGTTCGAACCGGATCGTGAGGTTACCAGCGCGGACGTGCGCGCCTGGCGCGAGGACTACATCGAGAGCCGCACTCAGTTTGCCTCCCCGGACTGGAACCACTTCGACGACGCCCGCCTCAGCGACGAACGCCCCGTGGCCGACCTTTTCCCGGCCATCTCCCAAGTCCGGGTCGACCGCGACGGCCGCATCTGGGTTCGCCAGTACGACCGGCCCCGGGAGGATCGCGGATGGCTGGCCTTTGGCCCCGATGGCGAGTTCTTCTGCCACATGGCCGCACTCCCCGGAAGCGTCTGGGAAATCGGCGCCGACTACGTCCTGTTGCTCAGCGAAACCGAACTCGGGGTCCAGACGGTGCAACTGTTTCGCCTCGATCACCCGGAGTCGGTCGATTCACCCGTGTAGAACGCGGTCGTGCGCCTAGTGGCTGCCAGCACGTGGTCACGGTCCATTCCAGACGCCACAGCCGCCTGCCACCACGCCTCGCTGCTGCCCACCATGAACGCCTTCCCGTCCGTCCACCGACCCAACGTCCGTTCATCCGCAAACGTCCACTGGGGTCGAACGGATCCCCGTAGGGAAAAGGGGATTTGAAGAGGGAATCATAACCGGTGTGTTGACATCAAATAGTTGTCTGAGCGAGCGCCCGCTCGATGGCGACCAGGTGAGCGATGACCTCGACAGCTTCGGCCACCGTCTTGTGTGTGTTGGCCCAGCGGATCGCCAGAGGCCTGAATCACGGCAGGAGATCACGTAAGTTCATACAGGACTGCACGATCTGCCACTCTTGCCGTTGGCGCGCATCTGATCCGACCGTCCCGAAATACCGGGAAAACCGTGTAGTATGGCGGGAAGCAGAGGCCTAGCCGGGGGGGCGTGTGGCGCACGCAGGGCCTTCTGATGGTGACGGCGTTCCCGTGTCCGGAAAACCGCAACCCTACAGCCCCCACTCGTACGATCGGGCCGGAGAGGACTGGTACGGTTGTCGAGCTAGAGACGGGGCGATTCAACCTCTACAGGCATCAAGCGAGACCGCAAGTCTTCTGACGTGAGGGCCGGCAGCTGTTGCGCACCAGAGCAACCGTGCAAGTTCCTCGATGCGCCTGACCCCGGTGTAACGCCTGACTTGAGGCCGATTATGTTCCAACAGTATCCACAGAAGGACGTGAACGAACCCGTCCTGCTCCACGAGGGAAGATTCCGCGTTCAGGCGGGCGATCGTTGCATTGAGCCGAGCGGCTCGGCGCACCTGCGATGGCTGCCGTCACCGGGCATCGAGTTCGACATCGAGACAGACGTGCCACATGCCGGACTCGGTCTCGATTCCACCGTGGAACTGCCGGGCTGCAGGACGAAGAAGGTCGCCGTGATGCGGAAGCTCCTCATCCTGGCCAACACGCTCGTGCAGCAGGACCGCATCTGGACGACACACGCGCCGCGAGAGTACTCCTGCCCCGTCTTCCCGGCACCCTGCCAGGCGAGGAGCGGTCACGGGTGATCGAGCCGAGGACGAGCGGGCATCGCAACGGAGGCGTCGCGAGGAACGCCGCAGGGCGGGTCTCCGCCGCGAGTACGGGCATCCACTTGACATGGATACTCCCGTTCCAATGATCCCTGGCGGGAAGGCCGTTGAGCCGATCAGGGGGCACAAGGTTATAATTCCCTTTCATAAGGACAGGTGTCCACAGTGAGACGAAGTGGACACGGGCACGCCGTGGGGTCCGGCGTTCCACAGAAAACTGATGGCCACGGGAGGCACTCCGGAATTGACTGTCGAGATTGCCCCTGGGACGTACGACTGGGAAGCGCGCAGTCGCACGGTGCGGTTGAGCGACCACTTCGCCAAGGTGTCTGCACGGTATCGAACGCTGCGCGAGCTGGATTTCGAGGCTGTGCGTATCGTCAGCGACGTGGTGGCTCGCGCCGTGGACCCAGGGAGACCCGTGCGGCTCGTGGACATCGCCACGGGTTCGGGGCGGTACCTGGACGCGGTCAATCATTGCTTGGGCTCAGCTCTTGCCATGCAGGTCGTTTCCATCGGCCTGGATCTGAGTCCGCCCATGCTCAGGCAAGCGCGCATCCGCAACAGACGTGCGGGTCTGCGTACGCGGCACCTGGTCGGGGCCGTCGAAACGCTCCCGTTCCGGGCCTCCAGCTGTGACGTGATGACCTGCTTCAATGCCGTGCACCACTTCGACCTCGCCCGGTTTGCTGGCGAGGCGTCGGGGGTGCTTACCCCATCCGGCCAGCTCGTCGTCTATACGCGAACCCCAGAGCAGAACCGCCGCACGATCTGGGGCCGCCACTTTCCCGAGTTCGCCACGCGGGAAACGAGACTCCATGAGGTCAACGATGTGCGAGCCGCCCTGGAAGCCACCGGTGCCTTCAGGTCGGTGCGCGCGCAGACGGTTGCGTGGCCGGTCATCACCTCCTTGGTTCGACTCGTCGAACAAGTCACCCACTATCACTATTCGACCTTTCGGCTGTATTCAGAAGATGAGCTCCGCGCGGCGATCGACATCTTCCGCCAGCGCGTGCGGCAGGCGTTCCGCGACGTGACGCACATCACGCATGACAATGACCACGTGCTGGTGATTGCTCAGCGCATGGTGTCGCGAGGTTGAGCGAGAGGCGTAATGCTTGACCGGCTGGTTCAAGTGTTTGAGTCTTGGATCCAATGGGCACTCCACCGGGCCGACCCCAACTCATCAGCAGTCAGACGCTCGGGGCGCATGTCCCCCGACGCCCCGTCGCCCTGCTCGACACGATCGCGCGCGCGGACCACATCAGCCGCGGGCAAGTGGTCAGGCGGCCGCTCGTCCGCGAGGTCGAGCAGCACAAACGCCGGAGTAGGCGCGACCGCCCAAGGCGACCCGCCACTTGCGCGACGTTCGACGCTGAGCTTGAGGCTCAATTGGTGGCGATCGTGGCCAATATGAAGCCTGGCCGACGCCAACTCATCGGCGGTCAAACGCTCGGGACGCCCACTGTCCAAGCATCCCGTGGCGAGACAGGTGGCGGGTTGGTGTGTATACCCTGGCTCCACTTATGCGTGGGTCCGCTTGACAGGGGAGCGTAACCTTGGCGTCCCGTTCTGCCGCCCTCAAAGCCCGGAAGGGGACCTCGGTGTATAAAGGTTCCCACTCGGGTCCACAATGAAAATCCGGGCACATAAGCTTACCAGGATGGCCATCATGTCGACGGTCGCCGTGAGGAGGTCTCTGCCGTGACCAGTTTTCTGAGAAGAATGATCGGCGTCGCGAAGCTCGACGTACAGATTTACGAGGAAGTGGAGGCGGACAGCCACGCGACAGGACAAGCCATGGGCGTGGTGCTCTTGTCCAGTCTAGCAGCGGGCAGCGGGGCCGCGACCCTCGGTACCGGAGTCATCTACACGATTGTCGCCGCGGTACTGTCGTGGGTCATCTGGGCCTTCTTGACATACTTCATCGGCACCCGTCTGTTGCCAGAATCGCAGACGCACGCAGACATGGGCCAGCTGATGCGAACGCTGGGATTCGCCCAGGCGCCCGGTGTGCTTCGTATCTTCGGAGGCCTGCCCGGTATCGGTTCGATCGTGCTCAGCGTCGTCTCGGTGTGGATGTTGATCGCCATGGTGATTGCCGTGCGTCAAGCGCTGGATTTCACGACCACGTGGCGCGCGGCGGTCGTCTGTCTCGTCGCGTGGCTGGCCGTCACCATTCCGGCAGTTGTGCTCCTCGGCCTGATGGGATCGGCAGCCGGCGGTTAGCCGGGCACAGGCGCTTTACTCGACGGCCTAGCAGCCCGTGGAAAAACTCCTACCCGCAGCGTCGATAAGAAGTGATTTAGATTACAGGCGAACCGGGGTCTCAGCCATGGAGGGCGGGGATGGCGATAGGCAAGCGGGGCAAGGGGCGGCAACAGGAGTTGTTCGTGGCGGCGAGCGAGATTCGCGCGCTGGGCAACCCCTTCTACCGTGCACTGAACAGGCTGCTTGAGGAGGAGGGTTTCGACGAGTTCGCGGAGGAGACGTGCCGCGAGTTCTATGCGGAGAAGCGGGGTCGGCCGGGCATACCGCCCGGGGTGTATTTTCGGATGCTGGTGGTGGGGTATCTGGAAGGGATCGGCTCGGAGCGGGGGATTGCGTGGCGGTGTGGGGACTCGATTTCACTGCGTGAGTTTCTCGGATACGGGCTGGAGAGGAACCCGCCGGAGCATTCGGGCCTGTCGAAGACGAGGAAGCGGCTGAGCGTGGAAGCGCACGCGGCGGTGTTCAGCCGGGTACTGGAGGTGGTGCAGGCGTCGGGTCTTCTGAGCGGCAAGACGCTGGGCGTGGACTCGACGACGCTGGAGGCGAACGCGGCGATGCGCTCGATCGTGCGGCGCGACGACGGGAAGGGCTACGAGGAGTGGCTGGAGGAGGTGGCGCGGGCGTCCGGGATCGAGACGCCGACGCGGCAAGACCTCGCGAAGCTGGACCGGAAGCGTCCGAAGAAGGGCTCGAACCGGGAGTGGGCGCATCCGCACGACCCGGAGGCGCGGATCACGAAGATGAAGGACGGAAGGACCGGCCTGGCGCACAAGTTCGAGCAGGCGGTCGACATGGAGACCGGCGCGGTCGTGGCCGTGACGGTGCAGACGATGGAGGGGGGAGACACCGCCTCGCTGCCGAACACGCTGGACGAGGCGCAGCGGCAACTGGCGGAGATAGAGGTGGAGCCCAGGGAAGTGGTGGCCGACAAGGGATACCACTCGAACCAGACGATGACGGGTGTGCAGGACCGCGGGCTGCGGAGCTACGTGAGCGAGCCCAACCGCGGCCGCCGGAAGTGGAAGCGGAACCGGGACGCGCAGAAGCCGACCTATGACAACCGCCGGCGGATCCAGGGCAACCGGGGGAAGGAGCTGCTGCGCCAGCGGGGCGAGAAGGTGGAGCGGGGATTCGCGCACCTGCTCCTGACCGGAGGGCTGCGCCGCGTCCACGTCCGCGGGCGGGAGGAGATTCGAAAACGGATCCTGATTCAGGCCGCCGCCTTCAACCTCGGGCTTCTCATGCGCAAGCGGTACGGCTTTGGCACCCCGCGCGGTCTGCAGGGCCTCGCCACGGCGCAAGCGGCGCTCGCATGCCACGTCAGCACCGCCGTCCTGCACATGATTCGCCTCTCTTGCCGTCCGTTTGGCCTTCTTGGCCCCATTGTCGCCTCTTCAGGCCGCAACACCCGCCGTAGCCACAAGGTCAGCCCGGCCTCCGTGCTGATCCCCCTCACCCACCCGGCGGCCTGCAACCCCCCTTCTTCCACGGTCTGCTAGAGCTCACGGTGGCCTCGCCGGTACCGCCACCCTCAGCGCCGTGAGGCTGCACGGCTATCAGCGCTGTTCAGATCGGATAGTTCACTCCTGACCAATAAGGCATGTGGCTGGCCCGAGGCAGGTGTCGGGTTGGCGTATGCCCTAGCCTCACGTCTCGCTCCCACTCTGGCATCGCGACCACGGTCTACCGCGCAAGTCCCGAAGAGTTGGAGGCCGGTTTTCCAGTCGTCCCAGCCTTGATTGGAGTCGGACACAGCGACCGCCAGCGAGGAGCGCGTTTCGATGTTCTTGCTATGTCTTGCAGTGTCGCTCTAAACAAGGAACACGCGCCACTCCGAATCGGCGCAGAAAGATGCGGTGCTTACATGGGCGGTGCCATCTTGGTTCACAGTCGCCATCGTGCACAGAGTGACTTTGTCGAGAATCCCTTGGACGATCGGATACAGTGCGATCCCTGTGAACCGGTTCCGATTTCTTGGACAAGGGGGCGGCCTAATCATGCCGCCTTGCGGGTGAGCTCCTCGCGGGCCTGGGCCGGGGTCCGGTAGGCGTGCCGCTCTAAGAGCCATCCGTGGTTGTAGGATTCGATGAACTGGCCGATCTCGTGTCTGGCTTCCTCGAGGCTCTCGAAGTCGTGGAGGTAGAGGCACTCCTCCTTGAGCGTGCGGATGAAGCGCTCCGCGACACCGTTGCACTCCGGCTCCCCCACATAGGCCGCGGTCGACCGTATCCCGAGCCATCGGAGCTCGGCCTGGAACTGGTGGGCCGTGTACTGCGGACCCCAGTCATGGCGTAGTCCGAGTCCGAGCGCGATCCTGGGCGCGTAGCCGGCCATATGGGTCCGCGCACGCCCTGGCGGACCGGCTCGAGGGCCGCCCAGCGGTCTCCCTTCTTGGCCACATGCCATCCCACGACGTCGCTGACACAGTGATCGACTGCCATGAAGAACCAGCACCAGCCGTCCGCCTTCGTGTAGAACCGTGTGGCATCGGTGCCCCACATCGGTGCCCCACAGCTCGTTGGGCGCATCGGTCGTGATCCGGCCGCTGTGGCTCCGGTCTCCTCGCGGGTGCCCGCGGCGCACCGGCGCCAACAGCCCGTTCTCCCGCATCAGCCTCAGCACGCGGTTCTTGCCCACTCCGATCCCTTTCGGCCTCAGGCGGGCTCTCACCTTCCTGTGACCCTCACCCAGGAAGTCGCTCTCCCGGAGCACCTCGCGGATCTTCTGGGCGGTGCCGGCCGACGCGCCGCTGGGTGCTCCGGGCGAATGGTCCCGGCTCGAAGACACGTGGCTACCTCGGCCGCCGGGGGCCGTCCCGCTGATGCAAGCAATAGACGCCGACGGAAGTCCATGGTCCTTGTAAAGAGACACCCAGATTTACGCACCTGGAGTCTTCAAGGCGCACTGACCGGGTCAATATCGATGTCGCCGCGGGGCCCTACACCGCATCCGTACGCCAAGGCCGACGCCGGGTCTCAGCTTCACCCGAACGTTCGTCCGAAGAGCGCTCGGCGAGGTCGACGCGGTTGACACCGTTGTCATCTCCTTCGAGCACCGGCAGCTGTACGGGGATGGTAATCACCTGGCACTCGGCTCTCGCCGGAGCTGCTCCAGCACACCAGCACCGCTACCAGCGCAGCGGATCAACGGATCGATCCGGCTCCGGGTCTCGACTCTCGCCCGCCAGATGCGCCGCCCAGTCGTCCATCAGCCGACGCCGGCGCTCGAACAGGTCTGAGCGCCGGTAGGCCGCCTCGACCCTGTTCTGGACCACATGTGCGAGGGCCGCTTCGATGACCTCGCGCGGATGATCCGTTTCCTCGGCCGCCCAATCGCGGAAGCTGGAGCGAAACCCGTGGGGCACGGCCGCGATCTTGTGCTTCCCGAGCATCCGGCGCAGTTGCTTCTCCTCGAGCTGCTTGCCGAGCCGATTGGGAAACAGATACGGACTGGTTCCCTTCACCAGCGTCCGTGCCCCGTCCAGAATCTCCAGTGCACGACCACACAGCGGGACCCGGTGCTCGCGGTTCGCCTTCGTCCGCCTGGCCGGGACAGTCCACACACCCTCGTCCCGATCGATCTCGGTCCACTCGGCCCACCGCACCTCACCCCATCGTGCCGCCGTCAGCACCAGGAACTCGAACGCCAGCCGGACAGCTAGCGGCACCGTTGATGCCCGCGCGGTCTGGATGGCCGCGGCCACCTCTCGATGCGGCAGCGCCCGCATGTGCTGCACGACGTCACGCTGGGGACCCAGGACCGGGTCGATCCGGTTACAGGGGTTGTCGATCCGGAACTCCATCGCCACCGCCCACTCCAACACCGCGCGGATGCGCTGCCGCAACCGCCGGGCGGTGTCCGCCTTCGTGTGCCAGATGGGAGCGAGGATCTCCAGCACGTCAGCGCTAGTGACCTCCGAGACCGGCATCTTCCCGATGCGCGGGAAGGCGTACCGCTCGAAGGTCAAGATCCACTCGCGGCCGTGCGCCCGATTTCGCCAGCCGGCTTGCTTCTGTTCTACCACACGCGCGGTGGCTTCGGCGAAGCTCGGTACGCCCTGCCTACGACGCTTCTCGGCAAGCGGGTCGCCGCCCTCGCGGGCCAGCTTACGGTTGGCCAGCGCCTTTTCCCGGGCCTCGGCGAGGGAGACCAGCGCGACGCTGCCGAGCCCGAGCTCGCGGCGCCGACCCCGGATGAGCAGGCGCTGAATCTAGCTTCGGGTTCCGCTCGGCTGGACGAAGAGGTACAAACCGTTGCCGTCCGCGTGTCTTCCAGGCGGGGCAGTGCGCACGAAGGCGGCCGACAGGGCCTTGTCTGGATGGCGGCCCTTGGGCTTGGTTTTCCGCGGCGGAGTGGCCTTGTTCGTTACAGTAACCATCCCCGCATAATATAGGGGATGGCAGCGGATATCAATGGATGTTGTGAGCGGAGTGCGTTGCTAGTCTATGCTCGTAACTTACTGTTATCACAGTCATTTATGGACTTAACTGGACGATACTGCACACCGGTCCAGATAGTCTGCCCATTCCTGGGTCGTGCGTGGCTGCCCGAGCACCCGGCACGCTCTCCTCTCCGACGCCCCGAGCTGCTGACGTACACGCACCACACAACGTCGTCGGCGCTCGGGGCTCAGAAGTTTCCCTCGGCCGCTTCCTCCAGGATCAGCTTGTCCAGTGTCAAGTCCGCCACTGCTCGCTTCAGGCGCCCGTTCTCGCGCTCGAGCTCCTTCAGGCGCCGTGCCTGGCTCACCTTCATCCCGCCGTACTCCCGCCTCCACCGGTAGTACGTCTGCTCGGTGATGCCGAGCTCCCGGCTGATCAGCTTCACGGATTTGCCGCGGGCCAGACCCACCTCTGCCTCCCGCAGTGCAGTGATGATCTGCTCCGGAGTGTGTCGCTTCCTTCCCATCCTGACCTCCTCGCTGAAAAGCTTCAGACCAGGTCGATCCTAACATTGCACCTGGTCTCGTTTCAGGGGGTCAGGTCAACATTGCGTAGCGCATCCATGTTCTGAAACAGGTTGTATTGCTGAAACACGATCGCCAGCCGCTCCCGGAGCGCCTTCACGCTCTTCTTGTTCGTATAGTCGACCTTCTCCCCGTCCAGCATCACCTCGCCGGACTTCGGCACCAGGAGCCCCATGAGGCTCCTCAACAACGAGCTCTTCCCCGAGCCCGAAGGGCCGATCAGGCTGATGATCTCTCCCTTCGCGACCTGAATGCTGACGTCGACGAGGACATGTTCCTTCCCGTCGTAGCTCGCCGTGAGGCGATCGATTTCCAGGTGATGCATCAGACCGACTGGACCGGGGCGGCACGGATCCGGAACAGCTCTCCAGGATTGGTCGAGTTCATCGTGCGGATCTCCTCTTCGCTGAAACCGGCGCTCTCCAAGAGCAACATGTACTCCCGAAACGCCTCGACCGGCGGCGGCAGCAGGAAGACACCCGCATCGCTCGAGACAATGGCACGTTCCGGGGTCGCGGCCCGGATCTTGGGCGCCATCTCGTCGATGGTCATGCCCTTCGAGCGGTGTTTCTCCTTGTCCACATGGGTCAGGCTCACCTGCGTCGCATGCGTCAGGATGAAGAACGAGAACTCGGCGTACGCACCGGCGGCGACGACGGCTTTGATCTCGTCTTCGGTATAGCGTGCCGCCTGGGTGCGCAGTCGCTCGAGACCTCGTCGCTTGCCTTCCTCGACCAACGCGACCGCTTCGTGCCCGGCCACATGACCGCAGTCGAAGACCGCATCGGCATCGGCGACCAGATCCATGATCTTGAGCACCACGTCCGGCACCTTGCCCGACTGGGGCACCGAGAAGGTCGTCTCGATGTAGGCAGGACTTCGGCCCTCACGCTCGGCAACATTGCGCGTGTGATGGGTGGGCAGCGAGACGAACCGAGCGCCGGTTCCCGGTCCGTACCCGTAGGCCAGCGCCGTACGTGCGGCCTCGACCGTGACGCCTCCAGCGATCGGCTGCATGATGATCCCGCCGAACACTTCGACGCCCAGCGACCCGAGTTCGGCCATGGCCAAGGCTGCGAACCCTGAGCTGTTGCCGAAGTTGTCCATCAGGCCGATGGCACGCATGCCGGCGTCGGCCGCCTGTCGTGTCGCCTCGAACACGTTGATCGACCGGCCGTTGATGTGCGGGCAGACATGCGTATGGCAGTCGATCGCACCTCGCAGATACTGCATCCCGGGACTCGTCGATGTCGTCATCTTTCGGGTCGGTTGGAGTGGTCAGTCGCGGTCATGCAGCCCCGGACTCGGCGAGCAACGGGGCGCCCGACTTCCAGCCACGAGGTCGCTCCAGCTGCCTCTCGAGCCTTCGTGCGTAGAGGTTGAGCGGGTAGCAGATGATGAAGTATAGGACGAGCAGGGACCCGAAGCTCAGGACGGGCGAGAACCCTCTCTCGTTCAGGACCTTCGCCGCGTAGGTCAACTCGAAGACGGAGATTTGCGAGGCGATCGACGTCGACTTGATGAGGCCGACCGTAAAGCTCAGCGCGGGCGGCAGAATGACCTTCCACGACTGTGGCAACGCCCAGAGTCTGAGGCTCATGACGCCCCCCATGGTCATGGATTCCGCCGCGTCCCACTGACTCTCGGGCAATGCCTCGAGCCCCGCGCGCATGATCTCCGCTGAGAAGGCGGCCGCGGCCAGCGCAACCGTGGTCGCAGTGACGGTGAACATGGAGACCCTCATACCGACGACCTCGAAAGCGAAAAAGACCACCATCAGCTTGACCAGGAACGGAACCCGCCGGAAGGTCTCGCTGAACCCGACGGAAAGGAAGCGCGCGGGCAACACGTCGACCACATGGCGGTGACCTGACCCCCTGAAACGAGACCAGGTGCAATGTTAGGATCGACCTGGTCTGAAGCTTTTCAGCGAGGAGGTCAGGATGGGAAGGAAGCGACACACTCCGGAGCAGATCATCACTGCACTGCGGGAGGCAGAGGTGGGTCTGGCCCGCGGCAAATCCGTGAAGCTGATCAGCCGGGAGCTGGGCATCACCGAGCAGACGTACTACCGGTGGAGGCGGGAGTACGGCGGGATGAAGGTGAGCCAGGCACGGCGCCTGAAGGAGCTCGAGCGCGAGAACGGGCGCCTGAAGCGAGCAGTGGCGGACTTGACACTGGACAAGCTGATCCTGGAGGAAGCGGCCGAGGGAAACTTCTGAGCCCCGAGCGCCGACGACGTTGTGTGGTGCGTGTAGGTCAGCAGCTCGGGGCGTCGGAGAGGAGAGCGTGCCGGGTGCTCGGGCAGCCACGCACGACCCAGCGCCGGGCGAGGAAAGTGGCGAGTGACGAGGGGGCGCTCCGAGGTGATATCGTGCGACTTGCGAGTCGATTCGGCCGCTACGGCTACCGACGCGTCACGGACATGCTCCGCATCGAGGGCTGGGGGGTGAACCACAAGCGGGTGGAGCGGATCTGGAGGCAGGAGGGGCTGAAGGTCCCGCAGCGGCAGCCGAAGCGAGGTCGGCTGTGGCTCAACGACGGATCGTGCATCCGGCTGAGGCCGCTGTATCGGGGCCACGTCTGGTCGTACGACTTCGTGGCCTCGAGGACGCACGACGGGCGTGCGCTGAAGCTGCTGACAGTGCTGGACGAGCACACGAGGGAGTGCCTGGCGATCGTGGTGGCTCGCAAGATCCGCTCGCACGACGTGCTCGAGGTGCTGGCCGATCTGTTCGTCCGACACGGGCCTCCCGAGTATCTGAGGTCGGACAACGGACCGGAGTTCACCGCGAAGCTCGTGCGGCGGTGGTTGGGGCGCGTGGGCGTCGAGATGCTCTTTATCGAGCCGGGCAGCCCGTGGGAGAACGGCTACAACGAGAGCTTCAACGGCAAGCTCAGGGACGAGCTGTTGAACGGGGAGATCTTCTACTCGTTGGCGGAGGCGGCCGTGCTGGTCGAGCAATGGAGGCGCGAGTACAATACCGTCCGACCCCACAGCGCCTGCGGCGGCTTTCCCCCGGCCCCTGAGGCGATTAAGCCGTCGCCCTGGTTCCTGAGGATGCCCGTCCTTCACGGCCCTCCACAGGTGCTGGGACTAACATAGGATGTGGTACCACTCTTGGGGGCAGGTCACGGGAGGGAGGCCGTGATGGCCAACTGAACGCAGCCTTGCTGCACAAGGGATGAGGGAGGGCCCCTCGGAGCCGGCCGGTAGGGGCAGGCTCCAAACCACCACGAGCTGCTCCGGTAAAGAGCCGGGGTGGTGAGCGTCGTTGGAAAAGGCGCGGCTAGACCGCGTCAGGTGAGGTTCAGGGAGACGAAGGGATGAACCACCGCGAACGTGTCGAAAGCGTAGAGACGATGTCAAAACCGGGACGAGTCGTTGACCCGGGACAAGTCCAGCGGGAGCCTGCAGCTTGGCTGGTCGGCATCCGGCATATAGGTGGCGTGAACCTGAACCAGGCCCTTGTGCGGAACGTGGGAACCTGTCGCCTCGATGAAGCTAAGGGAGCCGGAGTTGGTCGCCAACTTGCTGGACGGGAGCTACCGGTCACGGGTGGTGCGCGGGGTCGAAATCCCGAAGCCCGGCGGCGGGATGCGGCAGTTGGGCATCCCAACGGTAGCGGACCGGCTGGTACAGCAGGCGATCCTCCAAGTGCTGGACCCTTTGCTGGACCCGCGCTACGGATCCGGTGCTGGATCTCGGCGTGCAGGCGCTCAAGCCCGTTGGTGGTGCATAGCCTGGCGCAGTGGTCGGCAAGCTCGCCGACACAGAACACCTTGGGCTTGAGCGACACGCCGACAGCGTTCAGTAGGTTGGCGAGCGGCCCGTAGCTCGATCGCTCTCCAGTCGCGCCGCCCGATGCGCGTACACACGCCTTGAGAGCGGTGAAGTACGCCTCGAGATACTCGACATAGGGGTCAGAGTCCGGCCTCAAACGGATCACGTGCTCGCAGCTCTGGAAACAATGAGAAGTCGCGATCCCGGGTGAGCAGTGCTTCAACGCCGTGCGCGACGCAGAGTGCCGCGATACGGGCGTCGTGAACGACCCCGCCGACAACATGAGGGCGCCCGACGAACCGGCTTAGAATGTCCGCAAAGTCCTCGGTCTCTCCGATCATGCGGTTCGATGGAGACGCCATCCAGGCCTGGAACTGGCGCCACGCATGTTCGGGAGTTGTCGCTTCGTCCTTCCAGATCCGGCGATTGGTCGCCACGCTCAGAAACTCATAGCAGCACGGCCACGGAATCGCCCAGGTGCTGTCTCCCTCGGCGAGCCCGACCATGAGTTCATGCGCCGCATCACCCAGACGCGCTTCACGGCGGTGCGCGTAGATCAGCAGGTTGGTGTCGACAGCGATCACCGGGTTCCGGGATCGCCATAGATCAATTCGCGCAATTCAGGCCAGGAATACCGTTCAAGCGGATCGGCCGCTCCCGGATCGCCAGCCCTCAGATCGGAAAGGGTGTACCGGGGCGGAGGGGGTGAGGGCGAGAGCACACGGCGGAGCCCGTCCTCGACCACGGCGCGCAACGGTCGCCCAGTTTCCTTGGCGTGACGCTTAGCTCGAGCGAGGAGCTCATCATGGATGTCGATAGTCGTCTTCATGGCCCCATACTAACCATATTATCGGGTATGGGTAAGCAATTCGGTCGGTTGCCGCCGAGACGAAGGCAGCCTAGACGCAGCTCCGGCGAGGGCCGAGTGTCAGGTCATTACCATCTCTGTGCACGCAGCCAGCGGTACTGCGTGCCCGCGAGCACATCGCGGCGGGAAACCGGTGGGTGGTGGACCTGGACCTGGACCTGGAGAAGGTCTTGGGTGGCGTGGGAGGGCGGCAGTCCGTGACACCTGTCGCGACCGAGCCGTTCCGGACAGTTCTGATTGAGCTCTATCTGGCCGGTTTGATGCCGGATCGCGGGCCCGGCCGAACGCCACTGGGTTCGCTCCGGTTCTTCGTGGGACAGTCCTAGATCGCATCCCACGCGCCCGCGAGCGTATCGGCCTGAGCGACCCGCTGCTTGGGTTCCAGTTTCGCGAGGTTGTGGAGCTTCCAGCGGACCGCGGGGAGAACTCCCGCTCCCGTGACATCGAGCGTGCTCCAGTCATGGCCACCGCGTTCGAACTCGATGAGGAATTGCCTGTGAGCCTCCGGCATCCGGGCTACGGCTTGGTCGATCAGCCTCTCGCGTGCCTCGAGAAGGTCGGCAAGCGCTACCGGCGTCGGGGTCATGCCGACGAAGCGGTCCCGAAACTCCGCCTCGATGTCAAGGCGGCCGGGAGCGAGCAGCTCTACCGCAGGGCGATTGTGACTGATCAGATAGACGACGAATGCCGTCCTGAGCGCGTCCGTAAGGCCTTCGTTGGCGAGCAGCGCACTGATATCGAAAAGGTCTCGGGGATGCTGTCGGTCGAGGGCCGCAACCATCTTGCCGGCGAAGAGGTCCTCAAAGGAGACGACCCGCGCCTCCGCATAGCCGTACGCGTCTTCAACAGCGGGAGACACCGCCCTCCTGACATGGCCGTACACGCAGCCACGCAGGACCGGCGTCACCTCGATCTTGACCTGTACACCGCCGGCTTGGACAAAGAGCTTGGTCACCACCCCTTCTGACCTGAGATGTCCGAACTGGGTGGATGCTCCTGACATGCCCCTCTGTACCCTCTCCGAGATGCGTCTCATCGCAGCATCGATGCCGACGAGCGACCGCGACCGCCCTTCGACGGGCAGGTGTAGGTGAGGTCGATGTCGATCGAGAGGCGTGGCAGGTTGCGAATGAAGAGGTTGATCGCGGTGCCGCCCTTCAAGGCGAGTGCCGATTCCTCGGCGACGAAGGGCAAGGTCTCGACAAGTAGCGCCACCTGCCGGCGGTAGGTCTCACTCGTCGGCATACAACGTTGCCGGCACGGTGATCTGGTACTTGCGGTCGAGCCGTCCATTCCTCGCGATCACGCGCTTTCCGCTGCCGAGGCTGATTCGATCCGTGTCGAGTTGTTTGAGCCAGGGGTGACGGTGCCGATCCGCAAACCACAGAAACAGGCGCTTCACCTTGACGCTGTCGCAGGCCTCCAAGAGTGATTGAAGCCGTCGCGGGCTCAGGGTACGCATGCCCTCGACAAGTAGGTCAAGGTGCTCGAAGCTCTCGTCATCGGGCAGCTTGTCGAGGAGTTCGAGGATTGCGCGCTCGGGCGTCGATACGAGGATGGGCCACCAATGCGGAGCCCACGGCATCGTCCTGAGTCCTCCCGGCAAGACCTCTTGCGTGTCGGTCGCTGCACGGTTCGGTGGCTCGGGCAGGCGCGCGATGCCGTTGGCCAGATCGCCGGCCGGAAAGAGCTTGGCAGCGTTGCGGACTTCGAAGGCATTTCGGAGGTCCAGCCCGGTGAGCCAGCGCGGTAGCGGAGTCTCCGCATACAGCTGGATGGTTTCATTGCCGCCGAGCGGCAGGTAATGCGCATTGCCCTGGAGTTCCAGGGCGGTGCGCCCACCGACCGCTACCGGGACCCGGAGGACCGATTGCAGGGAGATGACGACCTGCTCCCACCGCCGTATCCCGCCTGGGCGCGTGTAGACTCCCCGGGCCGGTCGCTCCAGCCATCCGTTGGCAACATAGCTGCTCCTGAGCGCGCCCGAGTACCCGCGGCTCTCGAGCCACGCCGCATCGGCCAGCAGGCCCTCCGGGAGGATATGCTGGAGTCGGTTTAACTTCTTGGCTCTTTGGCTACTCATGTTATATAAGATGCCCCTTCCCTAAACCGCACGTCGGTTTATCTTTGCGGATATTTGTTAATTCATGTTATGTAAAATCCCGTATCTGTAAACCCATTGCCAGGGAATGTCTTACTGATCGCCGCTGACGATGAGACCGCCGCCCGTAGTAGTGGTGCTACGAACAGTTTCGCGAAACGGTGGTACGTCTCGTCACCGAGGGAGATCGGGTACGCCGTATAGCGTGGATGCGCACGAGGTTCAGCGTGCTCCCCCATCCGCACGATGCTTCGGCGCCTCGGAGCCGGGGGGGAGGGGGGCACACTCGATCTGCTTGGTGATCAGCCCCTTTTGCCCAAGATCAGGAAGAAGCCTGCGCGACCGCCAACTCCGCCGTTCAAACCGGCGTCATCTCGATCTTGGCCTGTGCACCGCCGGCTCGCACGAAGAGCTTGTTCACCACCCCTTCTGACCTGAGGGCTCCGAACTGGGTGGATGCTCCCGGCATGCGCCCCTCTGTACCCGCTCCGCGATGCGTTTCATCGCAGCATCGATGGCAACGAGCGACGGCGACCGCCCTTCGACGGGCGGGTAGGTCAGGTTGAGGTCGACGGAGAGGACGGCAGGTCGCGCATGAAGAGGTTGATCCGTAGTGCCGCCGCACAACACCCGATTCCGGAACTCAGGTCCATGCAGACGCCCGTAACGGTCTGGCCCGACTCCGAGAGGATCGCAGCCGCCACAGTCGCGGCCGACGGGCGCGCGCGACCGAGAGTCAATTCACCGGGCAGGGGCGTTGCGACATCGCTGAGAGACTGGACCCTGTCGAGCATCGATTCGAACCCGATTACGCCGGACGAACTCGAGGATACGTGATCCGGACCTCTTCATCGCCGGGGGAGCTCCTCACACCTGAAACACGCCCAGCTTGAATTCCTCCTCCGGATCGTGGCGGCACGCGACCTCGAGGAGGAGATCGAGCGTCTCCCGGGTGCGGCGCGGATCGATGACCGCGTCCACCCAGAGATTCGCGGCCGCGTGGTACGGAGAGAGCGTCCGCTCGTACCGCTCGCGGACCCTGGCCAGGATCTCGGCCTCGTCTTCTTCGGTCACCCTCCCGCCGGCCTTGGATTTCTCGATGGCGAGCACGGTTTCCGCCGCGTGGTCTCCGGCCATCACCGCGATCGAGGCCGTGGGCCAGGCGAGAAGGAACCGCGGGCCGTAGGCGCGGCCACTGAGCGCGTAGTTCCCTGCGCCGTAGCTGTTTCCGACGACGACGGTGAGCTTCGGCACCCGCGAGTTGGCCACCGCGTTTACGAGCTTCGCGCCCTCGCGGATGATCCCGCTCTGCTCCGCTCGCGTCCCGACCATGAACCCGGTCACGTCCTGGAAGAACAGGAGCGGGAGGCCCTTCTGGTTGCAGTTGACCACGAACCGGGCGGCCTTGGCGGCCGCGTCCCCGTAGATCACCCCTCCGATGTGCATCTCTCCGCCTGCCGTGCGGGAGACGGCCCGCTGGCTGGCGACGATCCCCAACGCGCGGCCCCTCAGCCGCGCCGTGCCGGTGAGCAGCGAGCGGCCGTAGCTTGCCTTGTACTCCTCCCAGCTCCCGGCGTCGATGATAGGACGCAGCAGCGCCCTCGTCTCGTACGCGTCGGTGCGGTCGGCCGGGAGTATGGAGAGGAGTGCCTCCGGATCGCTCTCGGGGTCCTGGGCCGCCTGGACCGGATAGCGAGTGGCGGGCGGCTCGGGCCAGGCGGCGGCGAGCCGGCGCACCCTGGCGAGGCAGCCCGCTTCGTCGTCGTCCTCGTAGTCCGCCATCCCGCTCAGCCGCGTGTGCGTATGGGCGCCGCCCAGCTCCTCGATGTCCGCCACCTCCCCGATGGCCGCTTTCACGAGGTGCGGGCCGGCGAGGAAGATGCCCCCGGTCCCCTTCACCATGAGGAGCTCGTCGCAGAGGGCGGGGATGTACGCTCCGCCCGCCACGCACGGCCCCATCACGGCCGCGATCTGGGGAACCCCCGCCGCGGAGAGCCGCGCGTTGTTGTAGAAGATGCGCCCGGCGTGGTCGCGGTCGGGGAAGCTTCCGTCCTGGAGCGGGAGGAAGAGCCCCCCCGAGTCGACGAGGTAGACGACCGGAAGACGGTTCTCGAGCGCGATCTCCTGCGCCCGGAGGATCTTCTTGATCGTCAGAGGGAACCAGGTGCCGCTCTTGACCATCGAGTCGTTCGCGACGGCGAGGCACAGGCGTCCGCTCACCGTGCCGATGACGACGCGGACCCCGGCGGAGCGGATGTCTCCGTGCTCCTCGTAGCAGCCCATGGCCGCGAACGTGGCCACCTCGAAGCGCGCCGCGCCGGGGTCGAAGAGGAGATCCAGGCGTTCGTGGACCGTCAGCTTGTTTCGGGCATGCTGCCTCGCGACCGCGGCGGCGGACCCCGCGCTCGCGTACTCGGCAGAGAGCGCTTCGAGCCGCCGGACGGCGTCGCGCACGGAGATCACTCCTCGTTCCAACGGACGGCCTCCTTCCGGCGGAACGCGGCCAGGCCTCGGCGTGCGTCCTCCGTTTGCACGGCCTCTCGGAACTCTTCCTTCGCCGCTTCGATCTCCCGGTCCAGCTCGTGGGTGAGCCGGCGGTCCAGGGACGCCTTGGTTTTCCGGAGAGCCCCGGCGGAGTGGTCGCGCACGAGGTCCCTGGCGAACTGCTCCATGTCCCGCTCCGGGGCGCCTTCCGTGAGGACGTCGACGAGGCCGGCCGTCAGGGCGGCGGAGGGACCGAGCACGCCGCCGCCGAGCGCCATCAGAGACAGCTTCTTGGGAGCGAGGCGCCGTCTGAGCACGACGGAGACGATCGCCGGGACGAGCCCGATCCGGGCTTCGGGGAGCTGGAAGCTCGCCCCGGGGCCCGCCCAGGTCAGGTCGGCCGCGGCGGCCAGGCCCACGCCTCCCCCGACTGCCGGGCCCTGGACGGAACAGAGCACCGGCACCGGGAAGGTGAGGAGCGTCCGGTAGGCGCCCGACAGCGCCTCGGCCAGCCCGCGCGCCTCTACGGGCTTGGTCAGGTCCACGTCCTTCAGGTCGATGCCGGCGCAAAACGCGGGACCTGTCGCGTCCAGGCAGAGCACCCGCGTCCGCCGATCACGCCCGGCCTCGTCCAGACCGGACTGGAGCGCGGAGAGCGCCTCCAGGGAGAGGGCGTTTCTGCGCTCCGGCCGGTTCAGGGTGAGCCGCCCGACTCCCCCTTCGGCTCGGTACCGGACGGAGCCGCTCATCGCCGGGGGAGCACGCAGTCGCCCGGCAGCCGTTCCTCCCAGTGCGCCTCGACGGCGCGGGCGATCTCGTCGGAGAGGTCGAGCGGCATGCGCAGGAGCGCCTGGGCGTAGGTCTTGCCCTGGGCGTCGAGGCGGAGCCCGAGAGCTCCTCCTCCGCCGAGGGCGCGCCTGACCACGAAGTTCAACGCCCACAGGTTCGGCAGCTCGAAGCGCTCGACGGGGCCCCACGCGAGGGGCAAGAGGTACTCGGCGACGCGCGCGGCCGACAGCTCGGCCGAGAGAATCGAGTACCATTCCATGCGCCGCGCGATGAGGCCGATGTTCACGGTGTCCCCCTTGTCGCCCGAGCGCCCGTGGGCCAGGAGAAAGAGACGGTGGCGCACACCCTCCGCCAAGGGATGGGGGCCTCCTCCGGTCAATTCAGGATCTCGACGGTGGGCTGGACCCGGGCGCTGGGGAGGAGGCACGACCAGATCCCGCTCACCTCCGTCGCGCGAGGCCTCCCGCCGCCGTACCCGGTGGCTCCGGGCGGGCCCGTGAGGACGAGGCCCACGAGCTCGCGCCCGACCCATTCGCAGGCCGCCCGGTCGCGGGAGCGCGCGGAGATCCGGAGCACGACCTCGTCGGGCTCGGCGGCCCCCGCGCCCTCGCTCCCGCCGAGCGCCCCGAACAGCGCTCCCGCGCCGACGTGCTCGACCAGCCACTCGTCGAATACGGCTCCCACCCGGGCCTCGGCGCGCTTCCGGACAAGCTCGCCCGCGGCTCGCGCCTTCGCGAGCGCCTGGGGCCACGCGTACGTCAGCTCTCCGCTCACCTTCCACCCGGCGGCGTACACGCAGGTGACCTTGAGCCGCTCGGGCGCCGGCCGGCCGCTGACGCCCCCAATCCCGACCCGATCCGGCCCCTCGTCCGTGAGCTGGATCGTCGTGAAATCGGCGATGCAATCCGCCGTCGCGTACGAGCGCGGATCTCCGATCTCGTAGACGAGCTGCTCCTTGACGGTGGCGGCGCTGACCAGGCCGCCGAGCGACTCGTGCTTCGTGATGATCGCCCGCTCGGGGCCGACAAGCTCCGCGATCGGAAAGCCGATCCGCGCCGGATCCGGGACGCTCCGCCAATCCCCCAGAAAGTTCCCGCCCGATGCCTGGGCTCCGCACTCGAGCACGTGGCCGACCACGGTACCGAGCGCGAGCGCGTCCCAATCGTCCGGGGCGACCTCGAATTCATGAACGATCGGGGCCAGCGCGAGGGAGGCGTCGGTCGTACGGCCCGTCACGACCACCTGCGCTCCCAGATCGAGCGCCCGGACGATCGGGTCGGCCCCCAGATACGCTTGAGCGCTCGTGAGCCGCCCCGCCATTTCCCTGAGCTCGGGCCCGTCCGGATCGAGCGGCACGACGTCGCCGCCTTCCCGGCCGTCGCTCCCCGCCTCCGCGAGGAGCAGGTCGAACACGTCGGAGCCTTCCACCACCCCCACTCCGAGATCCGACACGCCGACTTCCCTCGCCTTCCGGAGGAGGGCCTGGGCGCACGCGCGCGGATTCACGCCTCCCGCGCTCGCGATCACGCGGATCCCGCGCTCCACGATCTCGGGGAGGAGCTCGCCCACGTCCGTCACGAAGTCGTGCGCGTACCCCGCCTCGGCGTCCCGGCGGCGGAGCTTGTCCAGGATCGCCGTCGTGACTTCGGCCAGGTAGTCGAGGACGAGGTAGTCGATCGGCCCCGACCGCACCTGAAGCGCCAGCGCCTGGGGCCAATCGCCCCAGAACGCCGAGCCGGCCGCAATGCGTATCACGGGCTCGTCGTCCCGCCGGCCCGCGCCGAAGGATCCCGGAGCGTTTTCGCAATCAGGACGCGGAGGATCTCGCTCGTGCCCTCACCGATCTCGAGGAGCTTCGCATCCCTCAAGTACCGTTCCACGTCGTGGTCCGTCAGGTAGCCGTAACCGCCGTGCAGCTGGATGGCTTCGAGGCAGACTCGGGTCGCGGCCTCCGAGGCGAAGAGCTTGGCCACCGCCGAGTCGAAGTAGGTGGCTCGCCCCTCGTCCATGAGCGTGGCGGCCCGATGGACGAGGGCCCGTGCCGCCTCTAGCTGAACCGCCATGTCGGCGAGCTTGGCCTGGATGAGCTGGTGCTCGATGATCGGCTTTCCGAACGTCTCCCGATGGTTCGCGTAGGCGACGCTCTTCTCGAACGCCCCACGGGCCAGCCCCAGGGCGATCCCGGAGATCAGGACGCGCCCGCCCTTCAGGACGGCCTTCGCATCGCGCATCGCCTGCCCGGGCTCTCCGAGGAGCTCTGCGCCGGGCACGCGCACGTTCTCCAGGCGGAGCGTCACGGTATCGGATGACCTCATCCCCATCTTTTCCAGCGGGGCGTCGGCCGAGAGGCCCGGGGTCCCGCGCTCCACGACGAAGGCGCTGATCCCGCTCCGGGCCCCCTCAGGGGTCGTCGTCGCGAGGACCACGTACGTGCCGGCGCGGGCCCCGTTCGTGATGAACTGCTTCGTGCCGTTCAGGATCCACTGGTCGCCGTCCCGGACCGCGGCCGTCCGGAGCGCCGTGGCATCGGTGCCCGCACCGGGCTCCGTGAGGCACCAGGCCCCCATCTGCTCTCCCGACACCAGGGGAGGGAGCAGGCGCCGTCGCTGCTCCTCGTTCCCCGCAACCAGGATGTGCTTGACCGCGAGGCCGTTGTGAGCCGAGATGCCCAGCGCGAGGCCCCCGTCGTGCCTGGAAACCTCCTCCAAAATCGCGACTCCCGACCGGTAGGAGCCCCCGGCGCCTCCGTACTGCTCCGGGACCTGGATGCCCAGCAGCCCCAGCTCGCCGAGGCGCGGCACGATCGAGTCCGGGAACTTCCCTGTGCGCTCCCAGTCCCGTGCGTGGGGAGCGACCTCGTCCTTGGCGAAGCGCGCCGAACGCTCCCTCAGTCGAGCGAGATCTGTCGTCGGGTCTTGGTCCATGTGGGCTGCGGGCGCGGGTCGGGCCATGAGGGTCGGGCGAGCCTCAACCTGCCCCCACCGGTCCCTCGCGTCCAGCATGCTCCGCACGAGGAACGCGACGTGTCATCGGCAGGTGTGCTCCTTCCCCCTCCGCGGCCCGTTGGTGGAGGTGGCGATCGATGCGTCCGTGGTATTCGTTGTGCGGCCCGAGCTCTCCCTCGACAGCGGAGTCCTCGGGAAGAGGTTCAAGACCGGCCATGAGCGACGGACTTTCCCGGTCCGCGGACCGATCGTGGCGCCATGTCCAGGATCAGGCCAACGTGCCAAGGGTGAACGGCCAACCTCCTAGCGCTCTCCTCGTCCAGAGCCGTTTCGCCGCCAGTCTCGCGCCGCACGGCTTCCTGAATCTCCACCCGAGGGGAGGATCCGCTCAAGTCCCAGTCCTGTCCGACTCCTGGGGAGGACAGAATGGCCATGAAGGCAGAGACGATCTTCCGGGGAGTGAGGAGCACCCATTCGCGGCTCGCTCGACTACAACAAACAGATTGGACAGGCTGACCACTTGTCCTCTCTCGTGGTCAGCCCTCAGGTCACTACCGTCTCAGCACAGCCGGGGTGGTGTGGTCTACTTGCGGGACCGAAGGTGCGTGTGGAGCGGCCACGGCTCAGGCGCTGGGGCGCCGGGGAGGGTGGCGAGGTCGAGGTGCCGGCAGAGGCAGCGATGCGGAGACCGGGCGCCGTGGCGGACCGGATGCTCGAGATCCTGATGGCGGGGGCGAGCACGCGGAAGTACGGCCGGGGTGAAGTCGCCCCTTCATCGCACGGAACGAGCTCCTGGGGGGGTCCACTGTCGACAATGCAGCCGGTCGATTAGGGTACGAAACCGATCCTCTCCTCGACTCTTCGGCGCAAGGATGGGTCGATGGACCAGCTTCGACATGACGTCCGATTCGCCTTCCGCTCGATCCTGAGGAATCCCACGATCAGCCTGGCGGTGACCATCTCCCTGGCGCTGGGAATAGGCGCGAACGCCGCCATCTTCAGCGTCGTGGACGCCCTCGTGCTGCGGCCACTCCCATACCCCGAGTCGCACCAACTCGTGGAGCTCACGGAGACCTTCCCCGAGCGGGGCTGGACGGGCGTGAACACCTCCATGCCCAAGATCGTGGACTGGCGACAACAGAGCCGGACGATGGAGATTGCCGGCTACGATAACGTCGGCCTCAACATGTCGGGGAGCGATCAACCCGAGCGCCTGAGCGGCCTGGCGGTAACGTACAACTTCTTCGACGTGCTGCGAGTTCGACCGGCCCTTGGACGAGGGTTTCTTCCCGAGGAGGAAGGGGAGGGATCCGGTCGGGTCATCGTCGTCAGCACCGGCCTCTGGCAGCGGAGCTTCGGGGCCGATCCCGAGATTCTTGGGCGGGCCGTCAGCCTTGACGGCGAGCAGCACACGGTCGTGGGCGTCATGGGGCCGGACTTCAGGTTCGGCAGCCCCTTGCATGAGATCTGGATTCCCCTCGAAGAGCCTGAGGAGGAGTGGCGCGCGACCCACTACATGAACGCCGTCGGCCGCATCCGGAGCGGCTCATCCATCGAGCTCGCGCGCTCGGAGATCAGCCAGATCCAGGCTCGTATGGGGAACGCCTACCCTGAGGTCTTCGGGTGGGATGCCGCCGTGGTCCCCCTGCAGGACGGCTTGGTCAACGAGGGAATCAGGCAGGGCAGCGCCGTGGTGAGCGTGGCCGTGTTCCTTGTGCTGCTTGTCGCCTGCGCCAACGTGACGAACCTGCTCTTGGCCCGTGGAGCCGGTCGCCAGCGGGAGATCTCGCTTCGCGGGGCGCTGGGAGCCGGGCGCGGCCGGATCGCCCGCCAACTCCTCACGGAGAGCGTTATCCTGGCGTTCGCGGGCGGGACGTTGGGCCTCCTCATTGCCGTGGTGGGCATTCGGGGCATCGCCTCGCTCATCCCACCCTCCATCCCCAGGGTCGGCGAGATCCAGTTGGATCCGCGCGCCCTGGCCTTCACCGGCACACTGACACTCCTCTCCGGCCTCGTCTTCGGGCTCCTGCCGACGCTACACGCTTCGCGGCCCAACCTGCGTGAGGCCTTGGGCGAGGGAGGGCGAGGAGGGTCTGGTTCGCGAGGGGGAAAGCTGCGCGATGCACTTGTCATGGGGGAGATCTCGCTGGCCATGGTATTGCTGATCTCCGCCACCCTGCTGGTGAAGTCCTTCGCGGGGATGCGGAGCGTGGAGCTGGGCTTCGGCACCGACGACGTGGTGACCGCCACTGTGACGCTCCCCGAGGTCAAGTATCCCGAGGACGCCGATATGATCAGCTTTCATCGGGACCTCCTGCGCCGGATCCGGGGGATCCCGGGCGTCGTGGAGGCCGGAGGCTCCAGCGGCCTGCCCATGTGGAGCATCGACCGCACGCAATACTCCATCCCTGGTCGGCCGGCGCCGGACGAGAGCCAAGCGCCCTTCGTCTACTTCCGCTCTCTGACGCCGGGTTACTTGGAGGCCATGAGCATGACCCTGGTGGCCGGGCGGACCATCGACGACGGCGACCGACGGGGCACGCCCAAGGTGGCGCTCGTCAACAAGCGCCTTGCCGAGCGCGAGTGGCCCGGGGAGAGCCCGCTGGGCGAGACCCTCGCCTTCGGAGAGACCGTCCACGAGATCGTGGGCGTCGTAGCCAACACGCGGGACTTCGGACCGGGTGGGCTCCCTCCCGTCATGGCCTACACCCCAGCCTACCAGATCGGGGACCGACGAATGAGCTACGCCGTCCAGACGTCGTCCGAGCCCTCGTCCCTCATCGAGGAAATCCGCGCCCGGGTGCAGGCGGCCGACCCCGATCAGCCCATCTATTCGGTCACGACCATGGCCGCTGTCGTGGAGGAGGCCATCAGCCGTGACGCCGCCATGACCAAGGTGGTGGGCGCCCTGGCCGTGATCGCGTTTGTTCTGGCAGCGGCCGGAGTGTACGGCGTGCTGGGCTATTCAGTCGCCCGGCGAACGCAGGAGATGGGCATCCGCATGGCGCTGGGGGCCCAGCGGGGCCGCATCCTCTGGCTCGTGGTCCGTCAAGGATCTACGATGGCCTTGGTAGGAATCGCCGCCGGCCTGCTCGTGGCCTTCGCGGCCACGCGTGGCCTGGCCTTCTTCCTAGTGGGGGTGGACCCGTTGGACTTGCAGATCTTCGGCCTGGTAACGCTGGCGGTGCTGCTCACCGGAGTCGCATCGAGCTATCTCCCTGCACGGCAAGCGACACGCGTCGACCCGATGCTCGCCTTGCGTCAGGATTAGGGTGGCGGCCACCTCTCCTTCCCTCACACCTAGCACGTTCTTGTTCCCGTTTGAGTCCACGCCTACAGCGGCAAGCGGGACGGGGTCGAGGGGCCCAAGAAAAGCGGTGGTTGTTGAAGCGCGAGGGGCAGTACTTGCTTCCGATGCTCGTGGTGTGGTCTACTTGCGGGACCGGAAGGTGCGTGTGGAGCGGCCACGGCTCAGGCGCCGGGGCGCCGGGGAGGGTGGCGAGGTCGAGGTGCCGGCAGAGGCAGCGATGCGGAGACCGGGCGCCGTGGCGGACCGGATGCTCGAGATCCTGATGGCGGGGGCGAGCACGCGGGAGTACGGCCGGGGGAAAGAGGGGTGGAAATTTTGCGGGGGGACGGCGTAGATAGTAGGGAAGGGGCTGGGAGTGCGGTTTACCCGAAGACAGTCAACAAAGGGAGGTTCACCCACGATGCGGTTCATTCTGGCAGTGTTGGCACTGGCCCTAGTTGCATGCGGCGATGAGGATGGCCCGACGGAGCCCACCGGTGACCCGCTGACCGCCGACGAGGCCCTCGCACTCGTTGAGGTGGCGGTGGGCGAGAGTCTGGGATTCGCAGTGAGTGAGGACGCGGTAACCGGCGACGGCACTTCCTCCTCCGTGCAGCTCACGGTCCCTTGTTCCATGGGCGGAACGGTGGCGGTGAACGGGGAAGCGAATATCACGGGGGGAGATCCAGAGAGCGAGAGCCTCGCCGTGTCCTTGTCGCTTACCAGCGTTCACTCCGATTGCGTGGAAAGACACGACGAGACGGGGCTCGTGTTCACGCTCAACGGCGCGCCCAACTTGGTGACGAGCCTTGTGCTGTCGGCCAGCGAGTTGCTGTTCGAGCTCAGCGGAACTTTCGAGGGCACCGTGCAGTGGGCTGTGGGCGAGGGTCGGAGCGGATCCTGCCTGATCGACCTCGACATCACGGCGGTGATCTTCGAGGGCACCTCGACTCTCACCGGGCAAGCGTGTGGCGCCCAGATCTCGGTGACCGAGACAGCGGACTTCTCATTGGGGGCCGCTCCCGCTAACTAGCTGGAGCAGCGCGGGGGGTGGCCGGCGGCGGGCGTCCAGAGCCACGTGTCCGAGTGCTGGCGGAGGTGCGTGTCTTGTGGCGCGGCCTCCGTGGTGGTCCAGGTTGCGACCGGGTCAGTGGAGCACCGCGCGTCCCCCGGACCCGGGCGATCTCTTCACGTCTCCGGTGACCGAGCCACCCGCGATCGAGAATCCCGTCGCGAAGATCCAGAGGGCGATCGGCCAGGGAGCTGCCCCATTTGGCGCCGAGCGTGACCGAATTCCGGGCTATCCCATCCGCGCCTCCATCGACTACAACAAGAGCAGGCTATCGACGACGAGGCATCCTTCGGCGTGACCTCGTGGAGGCGCTGGATCCCGCCCTCCAATAGGTGCTGGCGGTAGGGATAAGGGCCGGAGCCCCGGCAGCCTGCCACATCCGTCCGCCGCAAGGCCAGGCCGAGGAGGCTATTGGGCACCGGTCGGTGTCCTGAACGGGCGTGGAAACGCAAGGGACGACGCGGGCGAGCCGCAGCTCCCGAGCCGGGTCGTTCTGGACGCGAGCTGGGGCACATGCTCCGCCCGATACGCCGCTTCATGGGGGCCAAGCGGCCGGGCTTCCGCGGAGGAGAATGTGTACGCGCCACCCTCCGTGGGTTGAGCCCAGTCAAGGCTCTTCAAGCGCTGCCGTAGGCGCTGTGGTCGCGAGCCCCGGCGCCGTCCGCTCGGAACACGGCTCCTGGAGCGGAATTGGGCCGATTCTGGTATCGACTGAGCGCGGCAGGTGGCGGCATGGAAACCCGCGGCAAGCATGCGAGAGCGAGCGGGCTCCACCAGTCAGGCAGAGGCGCCTGCGCTTGACGGAATTCTGCCGCCCTCCGAGGGCGCCTGCCCGCGGGTCAGAGCCTGGGCGCGAGTTCCGAGCCTCTTGCGGAGGCGCGGGCCGTGAGTCTTCGCGGGGCGGGAGGGGAGGGGAGGGGGGGGCACGTCCAGGCCGGCCCCATCTTGGCTCTCAGTCCCAGTCGCCCTCGGCGTCCTTCCTGAGTGCGCGGGCGAGTTCCGGATCGCCCTCGCCGCGCCGGATCGAGCGCTCGACGAGATCGACGCGGCGTCCCAGGTCGGCGAGCCCGGCCGCGCGCGCGAGGCCGTAGAGGGCGGCCAGAACGGCCGCGAGCGCCAGGGCCAAGTGCAAGGCGATCGAGGTGCCATGGTCGGCCAGGATCACTGGCCAGAACGCAGAGAGAAACTCGAGTCGCGAGGGGGCGAGGAGGACGGCCGAGCCCGCAAGTGCCGCGGTCAGGCCGACGCTGATTCTCCAGGGCTGCATGGGCGAACGCTTCTCCTAGCCCAGCGCGCGTAGCACGCTGGCCCGGGCGGCTCCGCTGGCGTGGAGCACGAACCCGGCATCGGCCTTGGCCTGGATGGTGGAGGCCCGGTAGTTCTCCGATGCGACCTCGATGTTGAGGTGGCCAGGCCGCCCGTCGGAGCCGACGTACTCGAGCTGCACGTCGGGGTAGACGACGCGACCCCGCGCGTTGATGGGCAGGCCGAGCTCCCGGGCGGCGCGGTGCCGCTCGGCGTCCGCGGCCCGTCGGCCGTCTCTCACCCGCGCGGACTCGCTCCGGCGCGCGACGGTGCCCTGCAGTTCGCCCTCAAGGCGCACGCGCCGGATGGCGGCTCCCTGTCCGAGCAAGCGTCGGCGTTCGTGCCGGCAGGCCCGATAGACCGCCAAGTCGTGCGCCAGGTGCGAGCGTTGGCGGCGAGCGCCGCAGCTGACCAGCTGGCCGGGGTCGAGGCCCTGCTCGACGGCCAGCTCGCGGGCGGCGAGCGCTCCCAGCCGCGTGAGTGCCAAGACCTGGAACGGCTCTCCCTTCGGCCCCCTGGCCGTGGACTCCTTGACGAGCTCCTCCCGGATCCAGGCGTTCACGACCCGCCGAGCGGCGTAGGGACGCCCGCCGAAGTGGGTCTCGGCCAGGTCCCGGAACGAGACGCGGCGGTAGAGGCCCACATCGGTGAGGGCCCGGCTGCAGCGTTCGCGGAAGGAGAGCCGCTCGCCGTCTCTTGTCCGGCCGTGCTCCCGCCGACGGCCGTCACGCATGCGGTGGAGGGTGGGGCCGCCTGGCGCGGGCCGCGGGTCCGGGTCGATCGTGCGGTCGAACATCTCTCGGCTCCTCTTGGCTCTCTCGTGATGTCAGCGGCTCGGGCCGAAACTCCGGCTTGGAACCGGCAGTGGAGGCGCCCCCCGGCCGGCGGGCCGAGGCGCGGCGGCGCGGCGAGCGGCCACACCCAGGGGCTCCGGCGCGGGCCCGCGCTCGCGGCTTCGGGCGAGCACGAAGTCGGAGATCTTCTGTGCGTCGGCCGCGGCGCGGCGGATCTCGCGGGGGTCCTCCTTGAGCGCGGCGACCCACCCTTCCACGTACGCGGCCCCTCGGCTCGGGTCGTGGCCCACGCCCACCCGCTCGCCCGTCATCATGGCGCTGATCTCGGCCCTCAGCTCCTCCCTCGCGTAGTCGGGCGAGCCGAACCCGTTCCTGATCCCCTCGATGAGCGTCTCGCGCTTCATCCGCTCCTCGTGGCCCGTGCTGTGGCCGAGCTCGTGGAGCGCGGTCTGGTAGTAGTGGTTGGCCGAGGGGAACTGCCCGCGCTCGGGCAGGACGATCTCGTCGCGCTTCATGTGGTAGTAGGCGCGGTCGCCGGCGACGTGGCGGACCGGAACGCCTCCGTCCTCCATGACCTTCTCGGCCGCCTGGTGGGCCTTCCAGAGCGGCTCGGGCGTCGGGTTCGCACGCTCCGGCAGCCCGTCGGCCTGCTCGGCGTTGAACACGGTGTACTGGCGCACGAACGGCGCCTTGAGCTTCTCGTAGCGGTAGATGCGCTTGCCCTCGGCGTTCCGCTTCGGCTTCCCGCGCTCGTCGGTGACGGCGATCCGCTTCTTGTCCTGGAAGGAGAGGATGCGCGTGCCGCGCTCGCCCTTCCTGACCTGTCCGCCCCGGGCCTGGATCTGGCGGTAGGTGCCCCAGCGCACGTCGCCGTAGCCGGTTTCCTGCTGGACGGAGGCGAGGTGCAGGCTGTTGCCGCCCCGGTAGGAGCGGCCGGTGTCCACGTTCATGGGCATCACGCGCTCGCCCGGTGCCCACGGCTTCTGCCAGGGCGCGGTGCCCTTCCTGATCTGCTCGATGATCGCGTCGGCGAACTTGCGGTGGTATTCGTCGTGGTTCATCGGTGGTCCTCCTGTTCCCCGTGCGGGTCGTCCCAGGCGGCCGCGATCTCGTCTTCGCTCCCGACATCCTCGGGGAAGAGGCCGTACTCCTCGGCCAGGTAGGCCCGGACTTCGAGGGTCTCGCCGCCGTCGCGGGCGAGTTCGCGGTCGAAGTCCTCGAACGTGTCGATGGGGATGGTTCCGCCGTTCCAGGTCATGCGTTCACCTCCTTCGGTGGGTGGGTGTGGGTTCTGCTCTCCGGTTGCGTCCCGGGCCGCGCTCCAGACGGCGCAGTGATCCAGTGGCCGGTGGGCGCGTCGTAGCCGCAGACCTCGAGCGCGTCCTCGACGAACCGCCGGCCGTCCCGGCGGGTCACGTGCAGCACGAGCGCGATGCCGTCGACGACGCCCCGGCAGGTGACCTCCCAGGGCAGCGCGTCCCCGGCCTGCATGGCGCAGCTCGCGAGCCGCGAGAGCGCGGAGCGCGCGTTGTTGGCGTGGATGGTGGTGAGCGACCCGCCGTGTCCGGTGTTGAGCGCCTGCAGCAGATCGGCGGCCTCGCCGCCCCGGACCTCGCCGACGACGATGTGGTCGGGCCGGTGGCGGAGCGCGTGGCGCACCAGGTCGCGGATCTCGACGGGCGTCTCGGAGAGCGTGGCCCCGGCCTCGAACCGCAGGCAGTTCGCCCGGTCGATCCTGAGCTCGAGCGTGTCCTCGATGGCGACGATCCGCTCGTCTTCCGGCAGCAGTTCGATCAGCGCGTTCAGGAGCGTGGTCTTGCCCGAGCCCGTTCCGCCGGAGACCAGGATGTTCTGGCGGGACGCAAGCGTTCTCCGAGCGGCTTCGAGGATGTCTTCGGGCAGGGAGCCCAGGCGCACCAGGTCCTCGGCCGTGAACGCGCGGCCCCCGAACCGGCGTATGGTGATGGCGACCTCGGGAGCTGCGGGCGGGGTGCAGATGGCGACTCGCGATCCGTCTTCGAGGCGCGCGTCCAGGATGGGCCGCGCGGCCGGATCGAGCCCGAGCGGCCGGGCGATGTGGATGGCGGCCCGGTGGAGCCAGGCGGCGGTGAGGCCCGGGGCGTCGTGGGGCTCCAGTCGGCCCGCCCGCTCGACCCAGACGTTGCCGGGTCCGTTGATCATGATCTCCGAGACCTCCGCGTCCTCCAGCAGCCTCTCCAGGCCCGGAAGGAACGGAGTGAGGTGGCCGACACCGCTCGCGCGCTTCATATCCGGCCCTCCTCGCGTTGCCGCCAGTAGCCGGTCTCCCTGGGCAGGTAGTGGGGCTTGAGGTAGACGTGCGTCGCCGGGAGCGACTTGACGCCGTCGTAGGGCAGGCAGATGGCCTGGTAGTTGGCGAGCAGCCCGAACACGCGCGGGGTGAACACGGGCTCCCTCTGCTGCCGGAACGACTTGCTCGCGCCGATGCTGCCGTCCCCTCCTCCGGCGCGACCGGACAGGAGCGAGAACTCGGGCTTGTTCGTGGTCTCGGTGAACGTGTAGGACGCCTGCGTCTTCATGACGGAGCCGCACATGTCGGACGCGATCTTGGCCGACGCGTCGTCGGACAGCGACAGGAAGATCCGCGTGCGGAGCGTCTGGACGAGCGTGCGCCACGCCTCGCCCGAGGGCAGCACGGAGCGGAGCGAGGAGATCGACTGCGTGGCGACGATCGGGATGCAGCGGCACTGCCGGGTGAGCGCGAACGCCTTCTCGTCGCCGGAGGGATCGTCCTGCCCGACGGTGGCGAACGCCTGATATTCGTCGCAGATGAACACGGCGGGCCGCATGTAGCGGTCGGGACGGCGCGCGGCCTCCGCGGGCCTTCGGAGCAGCGCCTGCATCCAGGCGTTCTTGAGGAACACGCCGATGGCGCGGGCGAGCGCCGGGTTCGCGCCGGCGGGCATGTTGAGCGCGAGCACCTTGCCGCCCTCGATCAGGTCGGCGAGCGGCGGCAGCCTGCGCCGGAGCCCCGGCATGGGCTGGACATCCGGTGCCTCGTCGCCGTCCTCGTCGTCGGTCCGCCTGGCCGGGGGATCGTCAGCCGGCGGGGGCGGACAGAACACGCCCGCGACCTCGGGCTGGTCGAACAGCGACAGGAACACGCTGATCCCCTCGACGATCGAGGTGCGGAGCTTGGTGTCGAGCGCCATCCAGTCGTGGACGTACCATCGTTCGATGGCCTCGACCTGCTCGGCGTACTCGCGCCCCGCGCCGCCGCCTTCCGGCTCCGAGGCGTACTCGACCTTCAGCTTCCCGAGCAGGGCTGCGCGTTCCGGGTCGAGTCGGCACGCCACGGTCCTGGCGCCGGGCGCCATGTCCCAGTCCCAGTCCTCGAGGGCCTGCCGGTGCGCGTTGAGGTCCTTGACGGCGATCACGGCCCGCATCGGACACAGCCGCAAGGCCTGCGCCTTGGCCTCCCCGATCTTCTGGGCGAACAGCTTCGCGTCCACCGTGCAGCGGTACACGTCCCGGAGCGTGACCCAGCCCCCCGGCAAGAGCCGGTGAAGCTCGACGATCCACCGGACGAGGTTCGTGTACGCCTGCTGCCAGAACGGTTCGCGCGACTTGCCGAAGAGCTGGTTGATGAGCGACGCCACGCCGTAGGCCATCGAGTAGGAGTCGAGGTGCGGATCGTCGAGCGGGTTCCACTGCCACGAGCCCCCGAGCCCGATCTCGAGGTAGTCGTCCTCCCGGCCCGCGTCGCCCAGGATGCGGCGGACCTGATGGCAGAAGCAGGGTTCAGTCTTCGCAAGTCCCGATGGGACAACGACTTGGCTACACGCTGCGGGCTCCGTGTATCACACGGTGTGTCCGAAAGTCGTAAGTCGGGTTACCCGCTGGGTTTACGGGAGAAACACGCAGAAACGGAGAGATCCGGAGGCTCGGCCGCAGCACGCTCCCGCGCCGAAGACATCGCGTGAGGCCCTCGGAATGCAGAGGAGCAGCGCGGACGTCGGGGATTTGGCTGGAAGAGGTGGAGTAGGCGATGGCTATATGAGCGGCTCGGATTGTTCTCACAGTACCGGGTTCGCTAGCTGTCGCCGAAAGCGCTCCCGGCTCAATAGGCCCCATAACCCATGGGATGAAGGCAACAGGAAAGCGTAGTGCGGGAAAACCGCATGCTGCGTTTGACGAGGCGGGAGCTGGAAACGTGGTCACGGGAGCCGGACTGAGGGCCAGAGCGAAAGCGATGGGACAGCCACCGGACCCTAAAATCGGCGCGCCAGCTCCCGACCCTACCGATGAGCGGGGACTGGAAACGTGACTATGGGAGCCGGTCTGAGGCCCGGAGCGAAAGCGACGGAATAGCCACCGGACCCTAACGTCGGCGCGCCAGTCCTCGACTCTACCGTGATTCACACCATCTGTACTCTGCCGAGTGGACCGAGATTGATCGGGACGAGGGTGTGTGGACTGTCCCGGCCAGGCGGACGAAGGCGAACCGAGAGCACCGGGTCCCGCTGTGTGGTCGTGCACTGGAGATTCTGGACGGGGCACGGACGCTGGTGAAGGGAACCAGTCCGTATCTGTTTCCCAATCGGCTCGGCAAGCAGCTTGAGGAGAAGCAACTGCGCCGGATGCTCGGGAAGCACAAGATCGCGGCCGTGCCCCACGGGTTTCGCTCCAGCTTCCGCGATTGGGCGGCCGAGGAGACGAATCATCCGCGCGAGGTCATCGAAGCGGCCCTCGCACATGTGGTCCAGAACAGGGTCGAGGCAGCCTATCGGCGCACGGACCTGTTCGAGCGCCGGCGTCGGCTCATGGACGACTGGGCGGTCTACGTTGCCGGCGCGAGTTGAGCCTTGGAGCTCGGGCCGATCCGTTGATACGCACCGCTCTAACACGCCTGCATCGGGAGAGCCTCGCTCGTCCTCCGAAGGACCCGCAAGCGCTTGCCTCTCCGATGAACTCCTCACCCTTGCCCGAAGACCAGGGGCAACCTCCCAGCATCTTGCCGGACAACGGGCTACGACGATAGGTGGAATGGTGTATCCGTTGATGCCTCACGTTAGGTTCAGGTGGATCCGGGGGAGCCCCAGAATCGCCACATGACCGGAGTGGTATTTGATGCGCTGCCCCTATTGAGCTTCGTGTGTTATCTGATGGGTAGAGGTACTAACAATGAAACTCAGGGTGAGCGTACCTGGGCTGGAGAAACTAGCGGACTATACGGCTAGCGGAATCGGTAGTGTCGCCGGCACCATGTTGCTTCCTTGGCGTGCTCGACAAGAAGTCAAGGCTAGATTGATATCGGCCCAAGGAGAAATGGAAGCAGAGAGAATCTTGACCGAAGGCCGAGCGGCCACAATGCATATCATTGCGGACGCACAGGCCAAGGCGCGGGCGACGCTCGTGTCTCCTGATTCCAACGTCAAAGGGGAATTGGATTTTACCGATACGGTTGCTCAGAGGATCCAATTCCAAGAAGAAAAACGCCAGCGCAATATCGAATCTGTCGTACGACAAGCCGCGTCGGAGCTTGGAGACAAGGATGTGAAGGATCATGAGCCAGATCACGATTGGACAGCCCGATTCTTCAACGATATTCAAGACGTCTCAACCGAAGACGCACAACTGCTATATGCCAAGATCATAGCTGGAGAAGTTGAGAGGCCGGGGAGTACCTCGATCAAGGCTCTGAGCATCCTCAGGGACCTTGACCAGCCAACGGCGAAACTCTTCAGAGTTCTACGCTCTGCTTCGATATTCTTCTTCAATGTCCAAGATCGGATGGCGGATGCTAGAGTTATTTCACTAGGCGGTAACGCCGGCCAAAACTCCCTAAGAGATTTCGGACTATCTTTTGATAATCTCAACGTCCTTAATGAACATGGTCTTATTATATCCGACTACAACTCTCGCTACGATATTACGATGTGTATCGGTATTTCTTTTCCTATCGATAAACCACCAAACTTAGTAGTACGTTGTCCTTTTATATTTGAGAATAGGTATTGGATTTTGGAACCTAATGAACCACGACCATCAGATGCGGAACACAGAGTATCTGGGGTCGCACTAACGAAGGCAGGGCGACAACTAGCAAGACTCGTAGAATGTCGACCAGTCCGTGGATACAGGCAGAGATTGGAGGCGTTCTTCACTTCCCAGAAAATGGTTATGGCTGAAGTGGATAGTGGTCTCCCGCAGACTATAGATACAGATGCCGTCTGAAGCGGCACGCGTCCTAGAGCTCGGACCTCGGCTGGCGAAGTCGGATCACGCCCGCGAATGGATCTCGAGCTTCCAGCGGTACGCCTTCCCGCGTATCGGGAAGATGCCGGTCGTCGGAGGTAACCCGCGCCGACGTGCTGGAGGCCCGATCTGGCACGAGAAGGTGGAGACGGCACGGGCACCGACAGTGATGCTGGCCGTCGCATGATCTCGCTACGAGCCTCGAGCCCACCTTACCGGACTGCAAGTCCCTCCCGCCAGGTGGCACACTAGAGAGGAATACCAGCATGGAACGGCGCCCATCCACACAGGATATCACATGGCTATTGGACCTTCACCGAAACGGCCAGCTCGATCTAGATCCACCCTATCAGAGGAGGAGTGTCTGGACACGCAAGGATAAGCAGTTCTTCCTAGATACGATTTTCCGGAACTACCCTAGTCCCGCTATTTTTCTGCACAAGACAATCGACGATTCTGGGCGCTCCACATATCACGTAGTAGATGGCAAGCAGCGAACACAAACGATTCTTGACTTCGTAGATGATCGTATAAGGATCGCAAGCAATTTCGGCGACGTGCGGCTTGACGGCAAGAAATGGAGCAATTTACAGGGTGAGCAGCAATTGAAACAGAAACTCTGGAATTATCAGATCACGATGGAGATGATGGATATTCCAGATGGCTCAGTGGTCAACGAGGTATTCGACCGGCTGAACCGGAACGCAAGGAAACTCACACGTCAGGAATTGAGGCATGCGAAATTCGATGGTTGGCTTATCAGTGAGGCAGAAAACGAATGTGAGCGAGAGGAGTGGAAGAAGATTGGTGTCGTGACCACAGCGCGGGCAAAGCGTATGACCGACACCCAGTTCTTATCAGAATTGATCCTTGTCGTTCTCAAAGAAGATATTATTGGCTTCGATCAAGATGTGCTCGATCAGATGTATGCAGACTATGAAGACGCCACGGATACCCTAGAGGGATTTAGCCAAGAGGACATACGGCAGCGCATTACGACCGCGAAGAATTATATTCTAGAGATGGAAGAGAAAGGCCGGGTTGTGTCCGAGTTCGCGACAGGATTCGCGCATTTCTATACGCTTTGGGCATTCGTTGTTCTCGCCGTAGACCTACCACCAGCCGATGGCATCACGGATCGGTATACGAAATTCATGACGGAAGTTAACCTCCTACATGCCCAGAAAGACTTAGGAGAGTTTCTAAGAGAAAGAGGTGAAGGGCAATACAAACTGCCCTTGACGTATTTGAGACATTATCGTGGCCCCAGCACCGATTTAAAGCCACGTCGAGAGCGATTGGAATCACTACAATCTTCATTGTTAGAGTGACAGATGAAAGTATCAGCGTCTTTAAGAAGTCTCTACGAGAACCAGAAAGTAGTTAACGATCTCTTGAAACAAACAATTGACAATCGGATGCATGGCCTGAAACAACCGACGTGGCACTATGAGAGCAGAGTCAAAGAATTGGTTAGTTACGCTCTAAAAATCGAGTCAGGAAAAGTCGAGTTTCCGGAAGCGTTGGAGGATTTTTTCGCATGCACGATAGTTGTGGCAAATACAAAGGATATTCCGAAGGCAGAAGGAATGGTCCGTGGGAGATTTTCTGTGAAAGAACGTCGGCCGCGGCAAGCAGACTGTACCGACAAGGCGTCAGATGTGTTTTCATTTGATGATCTGCGTCTGTACGTTTCGATGGAAGATGATGCACGTGAACCGCGACGAGATTTGGCCGGCATTGTTTTCGAGGTGCAAATTAAGACTTTTTTGCAGCACGCCTGGGCGATTGCGACACATGATCTAGTGTACAAGACTGACGACACTAGCTGGAGTAAGGAACGAATTGCATACCAGATAAAGGCCATGCTAGAGCACGCAGAAGTATCGATTGAGGAAGCCGACAGTCTTGCAGCGAGCGAGGGGTTGGCCAAGAAGGAAGCCCGCACGCAAATGATCAGGCAGGGGATTGAACTAGTAAGAGATCAGTGGGATTCCGATCAGTTACCGGGTGACCTGCGGCGGATGGCCAGTAACATCGTCAATATTCTCACCGGACTTGGTATCGAGATTGAGCGACTAGCGGAGATTCTCGAAGATGGGAAAGCAGGACGGGCAGGGCATCACCCAGAAAACCTGTCACCGTACGGAACAGTTGTTCAGTACCTTCTTGGCTCCGAAACGGAGGAGATGCTTTCGTTTCTGAAGTGTCGTGACGGGCGTACAAAGGTGCTGATACCTCAAGAAATCGAGCTGCCAGAAGATGTCGATAGGGCAGAACTGAGAAACGTGGTGTTCGTGATGGATGGCGCGCCGTAAGGGCTTGGGCGGAGTGTCTCGTGCCAGGTGGTGCGGACCTTTTCACCCTCAGGTGCTCGGCGAGCGGGGTGCAGTGGAAGCGCGCGGTGTCGGCTGTACCTTGCTTCTTCGCAGTCCTCGAATGTCGCGAAACGCACCCGCACGTTGAACCCCGACCGTCTCCAGGACCGGCCTCTGCATGGGGGACATGTCGCGGATCGGGAGGATTGGTCTGCCGGGGAAGGCTGGACCGGTCGGCCCCTACGGTGACTCTCGTCACTCATCGTCTGGCTCATAGGGCCCGAGAAAGCGCTCGCCGTCGAAGTGAATGAGATGGCTCGGGGCGTCGGCGCACCACACTTCGGTTTCCCAGGAAATATCGCTCAGATAGCGACCCATCACGGTCCGGTCTGGAAAGGCCGTGACGTAGATGAGCCCAGGTTGCGCGGCATTGAACAGCTCGGCCAGCTCATTATGGCGTTTGGGGTCCATCGGTCCGTGGCTGGTGACCGCTTCGACGAGCAGCAGCCAGTCCTTTTCACTGACATACAGTACGACGTCCGGCATTTTCCCGTGCCTATCGACCGTCACTCCGAGGGCCGAAAGGAGCTCCTCTTCGAAATATCCCGCCTTGTCTCCCGTATCGCCCACATAGATGACCTCGGCCCCGGGTGCAAACCGGGGGGCGAATGAAGCAATGATGTCTCTGATAAGCTCACTGTGGGCGCCTGGCGTAAGGACAATCTCGCGATCCGTTTCCACCGTGACCGGGATCATTTCCATTTCGCGATCTTTCGCCCATTTCTCTGCCAGCAGCTCGTGTTCTTCAAGCCAGGCATCGAGCGCCGACTGCCATGCGCGGGTGCCGAAAGCCACCATCACCCGCAACGCTGCCTCGCTGACCTGATAACAGGCATTAGGGCTGTTGACAGGCCGGGCGGGATCATCAGGATTGTACAGCGCGATACCGGCTTCCACGAACTGATGCATTGTCTGCCGCCGGAATGTCTCGCGGGTATTGGGCGCGTATTCCCGGCCGTAGTGCTCCCGGGTGTAGTCCATGATCGGTGTGATGCCCATGAGCGGCCGTTTCAGCGTGCTCCACGCACCGGACGGCTTGAGGTCGATCAGGGCGAGCAGCGTCAGCGCCGAGCGGTCGTTCTGCTGGCCGCGCGGCATCCCGAGCGCCTTCAGGATCGCGACCGCCTCGTCGATCTTGCGCTGTGCTTCTAGCGGGTTCTCCTCGACTGCCATATGCGCGATCTCTCCCTCGATAGTCGTGTCGATGTCCTGCTGTGAGAGTGTAAGCCCGTCGTGCTGCCTTCCGAGCCGTTCGAGGGTCGCGCGGTCCGGATAGCGCAACCACCGCAGATCGGTAGCGTTGACCTGCGTATGGCCGTTGAACTGCCTGAAATAACGGTCCACGAGGCTGCAATTGAGAAAGAGGGCGAGTCCTTCTGCCAGATTCCTGGGCATGCCTTCGCGACTCACATGAAACACGTTGAGATGGTTCTCGAAGCCGACAAGTTCACCGGGAAGGTCCGAGCCATATACCGTGGCTACGATGCGCCGCCGTTCCTCCTTGGAGGTGAACCGCCGGGCGACGACATAGTTTCCCTTGTTTGGCCACAGCCACTTTCGGCTCTTGTCGGATATGCGGATGGCGTTTGGCTTGCGCATGACTCTGGGCCAAGAAACCCTCCCGCCCTGGAAATGGGCAGCATAGAGAAGTGGCGCTGTGCCCTCCTCCGGCTCCGCACGTAGGTCGTCCTTGAATCGGAAATCGACCACGGGCCCCGTCGAGACCTCTACGCCGATATCCGAAAGAGTTGCGGTGAAGTGGGCCATACGGTCCACGATGCCTTGTTCGATACCATCGGCGGCGATATGCACGAAGCGGTCGGGATCACCATCGCGGATCACTGAAACGTAGGGAACCGTTCGCTGGGTGAGGTCTTCGGCAGTGCACACGCGCCGTGTTGGGTCGATTTCGAACGCGGCTCCACAACTCGTCGTAATCGTGACATCGCGTGCAGGGCCGCCCCTCACCGCGTGGACGATGATGTTCTCCTGAAGCACGTCATCGTCCTTGAACGCATGATTGCGCCTCTGGAAAACATGAATTTGGCGCAGGCGCATCATCGAGAAGAACCGTTCCCGGAAAGGCTTGAAATAGGGGCCGTTGCAGAACGAGCGCGGGACGATGGCAACCATTTCGCCACCATCGCGCAGGTGTCCTGCAGCCAAGAACATGAACCCGGTGTAGAGGTTGGAGGTTTCGAGGCCCGCCCTGCGCAAGGCTTCGCGGTGCGCCGAGCCTGCGTTGATCTTCCGGTAGGGCGGGTTGAGTATGGCGTGGGTGAAGCTGGCGTCATCGTCGGCCCCACCTTCGAACAGACCCGGCTGCTGCGCGAAGCCGTGCTTGAGAATGAAATCCTTGTCGAGGAGTCGGCTGGTTGCGCCGACTTGCGCCTGCCGGCATTGGGCTTCCGCCTGCTGGAGCGTGTCGGCGAGATAGGCTGACATTATCGGTTCGATCTCGTAGCATACGAATTCGACCGACCGCGGACGGACGGTCCCGGCGCAAAGGCGTTCGGCGAGCGCGACCGTGAGAGAGCCAACCCCCGCCCCCGGATCCAGGACACGCAGGTCTCCGCGCGTTTCCGAAAATAGGCTCGCCATGAATCGGCCGATCGGTGCCGGTGTCATGTACTGGCCGAGCGTGGCGCGTCTCTCGGTGTCGAGCTTCAGCGAGGCATCGATGCGATAGAAATCGACGGCGTCTGCAAGCGCGGCATCCCTCATGCTTGGCGCCGTCCGCTGCCGAGCCCAAGATCGCGGGAGAGTGGAACGTCGCATCGCCCATGCTTCTCCAAGAACTCAGCGACCGCTCCTCTACTAGAGAATCGGAGCAGAGCGCCGTGGTGCTCGACGACGGCAGTGTGGACGGTGCGGTCGTTGTCGGGCGGGCCAACTGTGCAGGTCCTAGACCCGGTCATCGCTGTATGGCCTCCGCGTTCGTAGAGGCGCCGGGTGTCAATGGCCATCGAAAATGTGACACTTTCGGAACGTGCCGCGGAGGGAGCGGATAGTCCGCCAGCCGGGTGTCGATGATCCCCTTGTAGGGATCGAGCTTCGACGGCGCCGGAGTTCTCGGCCGGGATCTCACCGCCTCGTCGTCCAGATCCCGGTCCAACTGCCCCGTCGCAATCCAACGATATATCGTCTCGCGGCTCACTCCCACGTGCCGAGCGATCGCCGCCTTCGGCACACCCTGCTAGAGGTAGTGTCGCAGAAGCACCCGCTTCTCTCTCCCGATCATCGCGCCTCCTATGCTCAATGGAGACGCCAGAGTAAAGAATGGTCCGGCAAACCTCACCAGCCCCCCGGGTCCACCGCCCCAGCCGATCCTCGCTCACCCGCCCAAGGTGTACCATTTTCGATGGCCACATCTGTCCAATTTTGCACGGCCGGTAACACCGGGCAACGGCATCATTCAAACATAGCGTCGAGTATCCGTTCGTAGTCGGAGGTGATGGCACTGGGCATCCTGTTTGTTAGCCGACGATTCGCGTGCGGTCAACTGGGCTCATGGTCGTTGAGGGGGGCCATGAGGACCCAGAGTTGGTGGTAGCCCATGATCCTGCGGTAGTCCTCTCGGTCTCAAGGAACGAGGCGGCGGCCCGCGGCAGCACCATCAGCCCCGTGCCTGTTGGGCCAACACGTGCTTCTTGCCCGTATCGTCCACCGCTACGGCCGCAGCACATGATGCGCGCCGATCTGGATCCCATCCAGGTAGACGACGAGGTTCCAGCCCTACAGGCCACGCTCCACGACATCCTGCAACACCCGCTCCGAGGCCGCGACCGTCTCACCGCTCACTTCAGATTCGCTCACTCCACCCTGGCGCCCATCTGCGGGATCAGACGACGGTACTTGCACGCGCTCACCCCGGCCATGAGGACCTCACACATTCGGTCCGCCAGCTGCCCCGGTCTTCGCATCACCCGCTAGGCTGGGGTCTCGACCTCGCCTCCCCCGTCCGCGGCAGGGCGCCTCAACTGCGGCCGTTCCACACGCACCTTGCAATCCGACAGGTAGACTAGTTCTCCGTTCCGGGCCCTGGCCCGCTGCCGTGCAGCATCGTGCTCCGGCACGGGCGCCGCAGCTTTTCGACGGGACCCGCCCTACCCTCCTTCGGTTCGCACGGTAGCCACGCGCGAGGCGCAACCCCTGGGTGTGCCGCGGTGCATTAGCTGCTCCTCATAGGCTGCGCTCCGACCCACCGCGGCCCCGGCTCTCGGCAGCTTCGAGCGGCTCTCCGGCACCCGCTCGACGCCCCGCTGGCGGAGCGGCCGGACACACTGCTCTCCCAATTAAATCCCAATAGTTCTACTAAGAACGTCGGTTAAATCCTACGGATTGACGTAGTTGCGCAAGTGCCTTCATCGTCCCTCGCATGGAGATGCTGAAGGGGCTTTTCATGGCGCGAGTGGATGCATTCCTCGAGCGCACGGGAGTGGCGCCGGCGACGCTTGGCCGCCAGGCGGTTGGCGATCCGAACCTGGTGCGTGAGCTACGCCATGGCCGCTCCCCGACGCTCGCGACGGCCGATCAGCTCCTGGCGTTCATGGAAGGCTTCGACGAGGCCGGTGTGGACCCTGTTTCCTCCCGGAGCGACCGGCTCCGGGATTCATCCCCGAGAGAACGGAGAGGCAGAGAGATGACGAGAACCATGGTGCAGGAAATGGAGGTGCCGATCCGCATCGTGCGGCTCCCGGCCGTGCAAGCTCGCACGGGGCTCGGGCGGAGCACGATCTACGTGCGGCTGGCCGAGGGGTCCTTCCCCAGACCCGTCCAGCTAGGCGCGCGCGCTGTCGGCTGGATCGAGGAGGAGGTGGACGAGTGGATCCGCAAGCAGATCGCGTTGAGCCGCGGCGAGGCCGAGTGATCGGCGCATCCCAGCGAGAGACCAAGGAGCAGACGATGCAACCTTTCATAAGGACGGCGCGAGCGGCGGCGTGGGCCACGCTCACGCTGTGGTTGCTGTTCCCCGGGCTGCTGTGGGCGCAGGGGACGAGCCCGTGGGTGGAGGCGGTGAACGAGCTGCAGGCGCAGTTCACGGGCCCGATCGCGCGGGGGCTGTCGCTGATCGCGATCGTGGTGGGCGGGCTGATGTTTGCGTTCGGCGAGGGCGGTAGCAAGCGCACGCTGGCCGGGATCATCTTCGGTCTCGGGATGGCGATGGGCGCGGCGAACTTCCTGGCCTGGCTGTTCTGATGAGGGGTCTAAGGCGCTGGGCCGGTTATGCGGCGCTGAACCGTCCCCTCACGATCCTGGGTGTCGAGCGTAGGGGGTTTCTCCTCGTCGCGACGCTCGGGCTCGCGATGTGGAACGCGACGGCTTCGCTCGTGACGGGCGGCGTGGTGTTCGCGGTCGGCTACGGGGCCGGGTGGCTCGCCGGCCGCAAAGACCCGGACATGCTTGGCGTGCTACGGGCCGGGACGCGCTACCCGTCGCGTTTCGACCCGGGCAAGTGGGCCGAAGAGCCGTGGCATCTCGTGATCCGGAGTGGGCGGTGAGGATCTCCGCGGAGCTCCGGGACCACGAGGCGGCCGGTTCGCTGGCCGAGGAGCTGCCCTACTGGGGCTGGCTCGAGGACGGCCGCACCTGCCTGACCCGCTCGGGTGAGCTGATCGCAGCCGGGTGTCTTGCGCCCGCGGTAGTCGATGGGCGTTCGCCCGAGCAGATCGACCGCGTGCTGGGCCGCTGGCAGCGTCTGCTCTCGGGTTTGGACGCTGACACGCGCCTCTACTTCTATATGCTCCGGCGCCCGGCCTCGCCCGAGGCCGCGGACGACGAGAGCTCCGGCATCGTAGCGGTCTCCCAGCGGAAACGCGGCGCGTTTCTGGCCGGCCGCGTGCAGCGGCTCGATGCCTACCTGGTCTGGTCGCACGATCCGCGGCTACGCACGGTTGCAGACGGGCCCACGTCGGGTAGCGCCTCCCGGCTCATGCAGTGGTGGAAGCGCCGCCGAGGGGGCGCGCCCACCTACCTCTCTTCCGAGATCGAGGCGGCCGCCGCCCGCTTTCGCTCGACGGTGGACGCGGGCCGGGCCCTCGTAGCGGAGCACACGCCGATCGAGATGCTGGGGCCGGCCGAAGCGTCCCGGCTCCTCTCCGAGCTGATCAACCGCCCGGGCATCGTGTGGGACGGCGCGACGGGGAGCGGGATGAACTGGCGGCTCGCCCTCTCGGAACTAGAGGCGGAGCGCAGTCACCTGCGTCTCGACGGCGAGCCGGTGATCCTCTACTCGCTCCTGTCCCCGCCTGGGCAGGCCCGGGCCAACCTGCTCCGGGAGCTCTACTGCCTGGATGCGGCGATGACGGTCTCGCTCGAGTGGCGGCCCTGGGCGATGGAGGCGGCGAGGCGCCGGATCCGTGGCGCGCAGCGGCATTACTTCGCGCGCCGCTACTCGATGATGGCGCACGTGCAGGAGACGGAGGGCACGGCCGCCGCGATGGTCGACTCCGCCGCCGCCACCGAATCGGACCGTCTGGGCGAGGCGCTGGTCGAGCTGGAAGCGGACGGGGTGAGCTACGGGGAGGCCACGTTGACCGTGGCGCTCCACGGCGAGCTTGGGAGCATCGAACGCGTGGACGGCGACCTGCGTCGGCTGTTCGCCGCGCACGACGCAAAGGTGATCCGGGAGGGCTACGGCCAGCTCCCGGCCTGGTTCTCCCGGCTCCCGGCCCAGCCGCGTGGGCGGCAGGTGCGGAAGGTGTTCGTGTCGGCCGGTGTGGCCGCGTGCCTGGCGCCGCTGTTCGGTCCACCCAGGGGGACGCCCCGGAGCCGTCACCTCGGTCGCGAGTCGCTCGCGGTCTTGGAGACCCCGTGGCGTACGGCGTACCACTACGACCTGTTTGCCGGCGACGTAGGGCACACGCTGATGCTCGGCGCTACCGGCTCGGGCAAGAGCTTCACGCTCAACTTCCTCCTGGTCGAAGCGCTTAGGTACGACCCGCGCGTCCTGATCCTGGACCTGGGCGGCTCCTACCGCTGGCTGACCCGGTTCCTCGGGGGTCGCTACCTCGAGCTGTCGCCAGGCGAGGCGGAGCCGACGCTCCGGATGCAGCCGTTCGCGCTGCCGGCGACTACGAGGACCTTCCAGTTCCTGACCGGATGGGTGCTCCGGCTGCTGAAGCTCGGCGGTTGGGAGGCGAGCGGAGCGGACACGAGCGAGATCCGCTCGCGTATCGAGGACCTCTATGCGTTCGAGCCGGAACGCCGGACGCTGAGCGTCCTGGCCGGGTCGCTTCCGTCCGCGACGTGGCCGGCATGGAGCCGCTGGATCGAAGGCGGCGCCTGGGGCGCGTACTTCGATAACCCGGCCGTCGGGGCGCCGGACCTCGAGTTCGCCGACTGGCAGGTGATCGATCTCGCCGGGGCGGTCGAGCATCCGGATCTCTGCGACGCGGCGCTCTCCTATCTACTCGAGCGGATGCGCTTGGAGGTGGAGGACCCGTCCGAGGCGGCGCGGCTGAAGCTGATGGTCGTGGACGAGGCTTGGCGCTACCTGCAGGACCCCGCCGTGCTGAGCTACCTGGCCGAGGCGGCGAAGACGTGGCGCAAGAAGAACGCCGCGCTGATCCTGGCCACGCAGTCCGCGGTCGACGTGACGGCTACGCCCGGCGCGGCGGCGCTCCTCGAGTCGATCCCGACGAAGCTGTTCCTCGCGAACCCCGAGCTCCCCGACGCGGTCGGAGCATTGTTCCGGCTGAGCGAGTCGGAGCTGGCCCAGGTCCGGGGCCTGATCCCCAAACGCGAGCTCTACCTCCGCCGCCCGGACGGGGCTGCGGTGCTGCGGCTCGAGGTCGATCCGGAGAGCTACTGGCTCTACACCTCCTCGGCGCTCGATGCCGAGGAGAGGGCCCGGGCCGTCGAGCGCCATGGCCTGAGCCGGGCCCTCGAGGTTCTCGCGAGCCGAGAACGTCCCACCCCCAACGCAAGGAGCTGATACGCCATGCGATCCCTGATGACACCCATCGTTCTAACGGCGCTTCTCCTGGCGGCGCTCCCCACCGGGGCCACCGCGCAGCAGGAGGACGACGACGCGTTCCTCCGGGTGACTGCCCCGGAGGAGGGCGAGGACCGCATCCACCGGCTCCGCACCCAAGTCCGGCACACGACGGTGATCGTGCTCCCCGCCGGTGAGAACATCCTGGATTTCGTGGTCGGCGACTCGGAGTACTGGCATCTGACGGGCGCGGCGAACGTCGCGTTCCTGAAGCCCCTGCGGCCGGACGCGGCGACGAACATCGCGCTCGTATGCGAGTCGGGGCGGATCTACTCGTTCCTGGTGGCCGAGCAGAGCGCCGAGGAGAACGAGCGACCGCCCCATCTGGTCGTGCGCTTCGAGTCCGGCGCGGAGGAGACGGGGCTGTCCAGCGGCGGCGGCCGTCCCGCGTTCGTCGCGCGGAGCGAGGTCGCGGCCTATCAGCAGATGGCCGCCGAGGCGGCCGAGGCCGCGCGGAGTGCCCGGGAGGCGGCCGAGGCCGGCATCCTGGAGGCCCGGTCGCAGGCTGAGTCGGCGATCGAGGAGTTCCGTGCCGGCTATCCGGAGCGTCTCGCCTTCGAGTACCGGCTCGACGGGGACGCGGCCGACCGGCCGTTCATGGTCGAAGCGATGTGGCACGACGGGCGGTTCACCTATCTCCGCTCCCGCGCCCAGGAGTCGCCGGCCCTCTATGAGCTCCGGGACGGCGAACCGGCGCTCGTCGCTTACGACCTGAGCGAGGAGGGCCTCTACATCGCCCGCCACGTACTGGGCGACGGGTGGCTGCAGATCGGCGACAAGCGGGCCGCTTGGCGGTTCACGCCCAGGGACGGGCTCCGATGAGCCGCTGGAAGCAGTGGGTCCGGCCCCCGGAAGGCGCGCTACCTGGCGGGATCGTGACGAAGGCGGGCGTGGTGCTGATCGCGGTGCTCGTCGGTGGACTCCTCTTCTCGTGGGCGATGACGGGTCCCGAGGAAGCCGACACTCTCGTAGCCCTGCCCGAGGCCCAAGCGGTCGACGACGGGATGGGGAGGTCGCTCCAAGACCGCATTCGGCAAGAGGCCGAGCGGCAGACTCTGGAGGCCGCCGCCCGGGCGCGCGCCGAGCTCGAGCGCCGGCAGGCCGCGGCAGCCGAAGAGATGGCTCGGCTCCAGACCGAGTCGGAGACGCTGAACACCGCAGCCTTGATTCCAGGCGTGAGCGCGGCCGAGTCGGAGCTTCGGGAGGCGCTTCGCCTGGAGGAGCTGGAGCGGAGAACCCGCTCGCTCCGCGCCCTTCCCGTGGCTCAGTCGTACCGGGACCCGAATGCAACTGCGGAGTCATCCGAAGCCGGCACCGGCGATGCGGCCGACGCGGATGTGGCGCTTCTCGAGAACACGGTCCAAGCGGCTCTCGCCTCCTTCGAGCAGTCGGTCGGGGCACTCGAGGACGAGCTGGCGGCGGAGCAGCTTCTCCTCGGGTCCCCTGGCATTGCCGCTCCGACGGCGCCTGCGGCCGGGCAGCTTCTCTCCGGCTCCTCCGGAGCTGCCGCACCGCCAAGCTCTCCTCGCACGCCCGGCACGGTTCGGCCGGTCTCTAGCGTCCAACCCACTGACCTGCCGGGCTGGGAGCGGATATATGAGGGTTCGTTCCTTGAGGCGGTGCTTCTCACTCAGCTCACGGGCGACTTCCCCGGACCGGTGCTCGCGACCGTCTCGGTGCCGTTCTATTCGGCCGACCGCCAGCGGATCCTGATCCCGCGCGGCGCGCGGGTCGTCGGAACGGCCCGGGCCGTTCAGGACCGGGACCAGAGCCGGCTCGCGGTCGCCTTCCACCGGTTGCTGCTGCCCGACGGCAGCTGGATCGACCTCGAGTTCACGGGCCTGAACCAGGCGGGCGAGGGCGCGCTTCGGGACCAAGTCGACCGCCACCACTTCAGCACGTTCGCGGCGGCCGGAGCTGTCGGTGTCGTAAGCGGACTCGCCCTGGCCGGCGGCTCGCCGTTCGGCCTGAGGGCGGGCGTCGGCCAGGGACTCGGCCAGAGCGCGACCTCGGTTCTCGACCGGTTTCTGAACCGGCTGCCCACGATCACGATCCGCGCCGGCCATCGCCTGCGCATCTGGTTCACCTCCGATGTCCTGGTCCCCAGGGCCGGGACACGGCAATGACACCAAAGGAGCTCATCATGCGTCACCGCAGCCTTACCACCGTCCTCTTGGTCTTGGTCCTGATGCTCGCGAGCGCAGGGCCGGCCAACGCCTTCTTCGACATCGGCGGCGCGATTCAGCGTGCCCAGATGATCGTGAACCAAACGACCCAGATCGCTAACCAGATCCGCCAGATGCGGACGATGACCCGCCAGCTCACCGAGCTCGAGGAGCAGCTCGACTACATGAAAGAGGCCGCGCGGGGCGAGGTGGACGCGCTGATCGAACCGTTCGCGGAGCTGGCGGCCGGATCCATCGGCCTCGTCGGCGACGGCCTCGACTGGGGCTCCGAGTTCACCGGAGCGGCCGGCGAGCTGGTTGAAGCAGTGCGTGGCATGGGGAGCGGCGACTCGTTCACCGATGTCTGGCGGAGCGCCCAAGGGGTGGCCGACCAGGTGAGCGAGGCGGATATCCTCGAGCTGTTCCGTAACCAACCGCCCGAGGCGTCGTCGCGCGCGGTTGAGGACTACCGCCAGGCCAAGGAGGCCGCCGACCGCCAGCGCGTGCTCGACTACGCGATGATGGACGCCGCGGCCTCGCTCGCATCGACCGTCGAGAGCGCGCAGGACTCGTTCGACGACCTGACCGCGAACGGCAACCTGTCAGCCACGGCGCTCCAGCAGGCGCAGGTCGCTGCCGCGCTGACCCAGGGCCGGATCAACGCCGCCGTGGCGCAGGTGCTCGCCTATCAGGCTGTCGAGCAGGCGAACCGGATGCAGCAGGCCGAGATCGATCGGCTCGAGCGGCTCGCCGAGTGGAGGGACGCACGCCTCCGTACGAACGCGATGGCCGATGCGATGCGGGCGGCCGCGCTCCAGAACCGGGACCAGCTCCGGGAGGGGCTCCTCTTCAAGGTCCCGTCGTTCTACATGGGCGGTCAGGCGTAGGCGCGGGGAGTGACCGTCATGCAGATTCCTCCCCCCCAGTCCATCGATCCGAACGTCCCGGCCCAGATCCCGGCGGATCAACTCCAGGATTTCAAGGGGTTCCTGGACGTCGTGCTCGACACCGTGGTAGGCGGCGCCGCGCCCGAAGTGCTGACGCTCGGCCACCAGCTCTGGGGCGGCCTCGCGGCGATCGTCGTCGCCTGGAGCGGGCTCAAGATCGCCTACAGCGGCACGCTAGAGCCTTGGGCGCTCGTGCGGGTCGTCCTCGGGATCGCGATCCCCCGGACGCTGCTCCACTACTACAGCGTCCCGATCCCGGGCGTGGGGTTCACCTTCCCGGCCACCGTGGCGGCTGGAGGGATCTGGCTCCAGAACCTGTTCATCTCCGACGTCGTGTCCGTCGGCTACACGGAGATGACCGCGCTCGTCCAGGCGTTCGCCGCACGGCTCGGCGCGGCGTGGTCGGGCGGGAGCCTGATGACGATCGTGACCGAGGGAGTGAACGTGTTCTTCTCGTCCCTCGTCGCGCTGATGATGGGCGTGCCGCTCGTGCTCGGCTTGGTCGCGCTCTTCTGCCTGACCTACGCGCAGGTGATCTGGGCACAGGTGGCGCTCGCGATCGTGATCCTGCTCGGGCCGGTGTTCATCCCCTGGCTGCTGTTCGAGCCGCTCGCGTTCCTGTTCTGGGGATGGTTCCGCACGCTCATGGTCTACACGCTCTACGGCGTCGTGGCCGGAGCCATCCTCCGCGTCTTCATGGGCGTCGGCATGGGCTACGTCACCACCTATACCGGTGCCTTGATGGGCACCGGCTCCTCTGACCCGGCCGAACTGGGGCTGTGGGTCGTCGTCCTCCTCCCGCTCGTCGTCTCCGGCCTGATGGCCGGCATGAAGGTGGGCGAGCTCGCCGCGATGCTCGTCTCAGGCTCCGGGTCCGTCGGATCGGGGTTCATGGCGCTCGTGGTGCGCGGCGGCGGGCGCCTCAGCGCTGCCGCGAACCCGGCCCGCCCCCCAGTCCCCGGAGGCTGAAGGAGACATCCATGAACCGAGAACACGATGCCGGCCGCGAGTACGCGGAGATCTGGGGTGAGACCGTCGAGGCGAACCGCAAGCTCCGGACGCTGGCGATGATCCTCGCCGCCGCGTGCCTCACGCTCGGCGTGCTCCTCCTCCGGGTCGCGACCGTCGAGCCGCCTCGCCCGATCGTGGTGCGGGTCGACGAGGTCGGCCGCGCGGAGGCCGTGGCCTACGAGGCCGCAACGGCGCAGGCGGATCCGCTCGATCCCACGACCAAGTACTTCCTTAACCGGTTCATCTCCGACTTCTACTCACGGCGACGGGCGACGGTCGAGGAGCACTGGACCCGGAGCCTGCGCTTCCTCTCGACCGAGCTGGCGAACGCGGCGTTCACGAGGGACGGCGCCGAGGTCGCCGCCATGGCGGCCGGCACCTCCGACACCGAGCTCCAGGTCGAGCAGGTCGTGCTCCGCATCCACCCCGCACCGGAGGCGCCGCACGGCGCGACCGCCGACTTCGATCTGGTCCACCTCCGGCAGGGGCAGGAGACCCGGCGCGAGCGGTGGTCGATCACGCTCCGGTTCACGTTCCTCACCGTCATCCCCTCCCAGCTCGTCGTCTACAACCCGATGGGCATCCTCATCACCTACCTCCAGGCCGACCGTGCCCTGGTCACGGAGCAGCCCAGGTGATCGCGCATCTGCAGGGACGCGAACAGGCGCTCGAGCCGTTCGGGTGGACGGGACGCCAGGCCGAATGGATCGCGCTGGCTTGTCTGCACAGCGGCGTGTTCACCCGCGCCCAGCTCTCTGCCTATCTACGGATCGATCGCTGGCAGGCTCTTCGGTTCGTCCGGGCCATGTCGGAGCGAAGGCTGGCAGCCGACGAGACACTGGAAGGCCGGAAAGTCTGCCGGATCTGCGGGCGCGGGATCTACCGCGCGCTCGGGGCCGAGGACATCCGCCACCGCCGGACCGCTTCCGATGAAGTGCTCCTGCGGCGCCTGCTCTCGCTCGACTACGTGCTCGAGCACACCGGCTTGCCGTGGCTGCCGACCGAGCCCGAGAAGGTCGCCGCGTTCGAGGCGCTCGGCATCGAGCGCCGGGTGTTCCCCTCGCGCCTCTACCGCGGAGCCGCTGGCAACACACGGCGTTACTTCCCAGTCAAGCTGCCGGTCGCGCTCGAAGCCGAGCGCGCCGTGTTCGTCTACGTCGATCCCGGACACGACACCGCGACGGCGCTACGCTCCTGGGCCGTGGCACATCGCGGCCTCTGGGAAGCGCTGCGGGAGCGCGGCCGATCCATCGAGGTCGTGGCCGTCGTCCGCACCGTGAGGGAGCTGCAGCGGGCCCTGACGATCCTCGAGAACTGGACCAACACATCTACAGCATCCGGCCCCTCCGCCGCTCCGGAACCCGACAGTGCGGCCCGCCGCGAGATCGTCCGAATCGAGCAGGCCATCCGCGCCAAGGATGAGCGGGTGCTCAAAGAGTATGGCGACCTGCAGGCCTGCCTCAAGCGGATCGTCGAGCTGAACGACCTCCACCGATCCTCGACTCCAGGAACGATGATCCACGGCTTCGCGACATGGCGCTCGAGACGGCTCCCTGGAGGCCGATTTTGAACGCGGATCAGCGAGGGTCGGTGCTGATCGGCGAGTGCACATCAGACAACGGGGTGCATGTGCACCGAAACGCCTCTTCGATGTGCGCGCCAGCGCTCCCTTATGTGCCTGCCTGTCTTACAGTTGCGGCACGGCCGCCGGAGCGGCGACGCCGCTCCGGAGCTTTCGGCCGAAGAAGGGAGCGACCCCCCCTTTGGGGATGCCTCGATCGGCATCGGGGAGGGTTGGCATGTGCACGCCCATGCCACCCTCCGCCGGGGGGTCGCTCCCATCCATGGATCCCTACGGGAAGGTTGTCACAGCGATGCTGAAGCCGGCGACGCTCGTCCTCATGGGCCTCGCTTCGGCGGCCGCCATCGCCCACACCTTGTGGGCGCCCTTTCCCGCCAGCGGCGGCAATCCCGTGCTCGACCTCATCGCCTACCACGATCCGGGCTTCCACACGGTGATCCGCGTCTGGTACTACGCGGCGCCCGCCGTCGCCGTGCTGCTCGCCGGGAGCCTCGGCCTCTCGGTCTGGAGAGTCTGGCTCCAGCCACGAGCGGGAGGAGGGCGCCGGGGCACGTTGCCACCCTGGCCCGCCTCGCCCGAGGACGAGACACCCTCGCTGGTGATCGGCGAGCTCCACCATCCCGTCGTCCCGTGCGAGAGCGAGCGGCCCTCCTGGCTCGTCGTTCCCGAGACGGGGCTCTACACCGGCGTCCTCATCGTCGGTGCCGTCGGCTCCGGCAAGACCACCGCCTGCATGTATCCGTTCGCCCAGCAGCTCCTCTCCTGGCAGGCGCACCGGCCGGGGCGCCGGGCGAGCGCCCTGGTGCTAGAGGTCAAGGGCGACTTCTGCCACGACGTGCGGGGGATCCTCGAGGAGGCCGGCCGCGTGGACGACTACCTGGAAATCGGGCTGGACGGATCCTGGCAGTGGAACCCGCTCGACGATCCGCTGCTCGACACTTACTCGCTCGCATACAGCGTCTCATCCCTGATCAACCAGCTCTTCGGCAAGAGTCGCGAACCGTTTTGGCAGCAAGCCTACACGAATCTCGTGCGCTGGATCATCGAACTGTACCGGCTCCTGCCGGGGGGCTGGGTCACGCTGCAGGACGTCTACCGCTGCACGATCGACGCGGAACTATTCGCCGAGAGAATCCGCGAGGCCCAGGACCTGGTGGCTGAGGCGTGCCCGGCGCGCGTCGTCATCTCCCACGACGACATGATCGGTCATCCGGAAGCGCTGAATGACTGGGTCTGGATATATACCTCCGGTGAGGACACGGTGACGTGCCGGCTCGACCCGGTCCTCCGGGATCGGCTCGCCGAGCTCAAGATCCCGTTCGAGACCGAGGAAGGCGAGAGCGGCGCGGGGAGCGAGTTCGGCGCGCAGGTCGAGGCCATCGAGCGGTGGTACCTCCATGACTGGATGGCGCTCGATGCCAAGCTCCGCACCTCGATCGTCGAGGGCATCTCCGTCTTCCTCTCGCTGTTCGACCAGCCGCAAGTCGCGAGCGTGTTCTGTCCGCCGCCTCCGGAATCGGATGAGTCCCCATCTATACATATAGGTAACGATGCGCCCGACGAGGACGGCGCAGCCGTCCGGCCCATGCCGGGGCTACGCCGCCGGCTGCCGCCGCTCGCCGAGCTGATCGAAGGGGGCCGGGTCCTCGCCCTCAACATGCCCGCGGGCGCGAACCCGGCGCTCGGACGCGCGATCGGCGTGCTGCTCAAGAACGCCTGGATGCAGGCGCTGCTCCGGCGGCCCGCCGAGGCCGCCCGCCGGCCCGGACGCTACCTCCGGCCCGCCGTCTTCATCTGCGACGAGTACCAGTCCTTACAAATACCGTCCAGCCAAGTTCAGAGAAATCCCGCATAGCAAGTGAAGTTGTTGTTACGACGTTACTTATATTATACTACCGTGTCAGGGCGTTCGGTGTGTTCCAGCACTGAAAGGGTGACCAGCAGGGTGATCGCAAAAGGGTGACCAGATGGGCAAACATGGCAGGAAACTCACCGCCGCCTTCGTGCGGAGCGTCCGGGAACCGGGCCTCTACTGGGACGAGCATGGCCTCGTGCTGCGGGTCAAGCCGTCTGGCTACAAGCAGTGGATCCAGCGGCTGTTCATCCACGGCAAGCGCAGGGAGTCGGGGCTCGGTCCCGTCCGCCTCGTGACGCTGGCCGAGGCACGGGACGCGGCGCTGGCCAACCGCAAGGCGGCCCGGGCGGGCGGGGATCCGAGGAGGACGCGGCGGCGCTCGATCCCGACGTTCGAGAAGGCGGCGGCCAGGGTGTTCGCGATGCACCGTCCGAACTGGACCGACAGGCACGCGGGCCAGTGGATGGCGACGCTGCGCGCGTATGCGTTTCCCGGGATCGGGCGGAAGCGGGTGGACCATATCTCGCCCGCCGATGTCATGGGGGTGCTGCTTCCGATCTGGAACGAGAAGCACCAGACGGCCAAGCGGGTCCGTCAGCGGATCGGAACGGTGATGCGGTGGGCGATCGCACAGGGCTACCGGGTGGACAATCCCGCGGGCGACGCGATCGGGGCGGCCTTGCCGAGGCCGCCCCGCGTCCAGAAGCACTACAAGGCGCTGCCCTACGGGGAGGTGGCCGGGGCGATTGAAGCGGTCCTCGGGTCCGAGGCAAGGGTGACGGTGAAGCTGGGATTCGAGTTTCTGGTGCTGACGGCCTGCCGGTCCGGCGAAGTGCGCGGGGCTTGCTGGGCGGAGATCGACTTGGAGGGCGGGGTGTGGACGATCTCGGCGGAGCGGATGAAGAGCCGCCGCGAGCACCGGGTGCCGCTGTCGGCTCGGGCGCGGGAGATTCTGGCCGGGGCGAAGGCGCACGCTCCCCGTTCGGAGTTGGTGTTCCCGTCCGCGCGGGGGCTGGTGCTGCCGAGCTTCGAGTTCGCCGGCCTGCTCAAGGCGCTCGGGATCGGGGCCGTACCGCACGGGCTCCGTTCGAGCTTCCGGGACTGGGCGGCGGAGCGGACAGACGCGCCGCGGGCGGTCATGGAGGCGGCGCTGGCGCACGCGGTGCGCAACCGGGTGGAGGCTGCCTACGCCCGCTCCGACCTGTTCGAACGCCGCCGCGTCCTGATGGACGATTGGGCGGCTTATCTGGCGGGCCGGAGAGCGGGCACCGACGCCTAATCCGACCTTCGGGTGCCGTCCACTTGCCGTGACGGGCTCAGAGGCCGTTTCCGGGCATTCCAAGGGCATTTCGGGGAAGATACGGGCCATAGGATCGCCCAGAATCGACGATCTCGGGTCTCCGAGGGGTACGGGTAGGGTGGGACGCGGCCACGCGGGGGAGAGCCGCCGTCACTCTCGCCGTCCGTGAGGTTGGCGACCACGAGGCCGAGGAGCTTGCCCGCGACGGGGACCGGTGCCCGCCGTTCCGGGCGGCGTGCGGGGATCGTTTCGAGGCGGCCGTCGGGCTGGCTTGAGCCACTCTAAGGTGGCTAAGCCAGCCCACGCGATGTTGAACATTCGCGGTCTGGCGAGGGGATGCTGCGCCCCCCTCCGACCCCCAGCTTCCCGTGCCGATGTTGGAGCATCGGACGGGGGCGTGGTGCGCGGCTCCCCGGAGGCCGCGAAAGGCCCGTCGTGGTATCTTCCTTGAGTAAGGGTGGACATCGTACCGCCAAAGTGGAGACCGACTCGTATAGATGCCTAAACCATCGTCAGAACACCCTGTTCTGCGTGCAGCTGTGCGCTGGCGTGACCGATGCCTTCGAGACGACGGATCCGTGTTCACGGAGAAGAGTCTGTGGACCTCGGAGAATGTCGGATACCTCGTCGAGCACTTCGCGGAGAATCTAGACGAGGGAGCGGGAAGCTTCCTCGAGAAGCTGGAGAAACAGTTAGCCCGCGCGCCGGGAACAGCAAAGCAGCTCGCGGCAGAGATGTTCTGGGTGATGTACCTGTTTCCCGTACCGGGCTCGATGCAGCCCGGAACGAAGCGCCACCAGATTCGCCAAGTCTGGGAATGGTCGGGCGAGCCGTTGCCCGACGCTACGTTCGAACTGCACGAGGCCCTCGATGACGGCGTTGGGACCCCGGGTCCGGCCTTCAACGCCCTCCGGTGGCTGGAATTCCTCTTTCTCATCCGAGTGATGGAGGTGTGGACCCGGTTGTCGGCATCGCGACGTGAGGCTCAGATTGCGGACCCCTGGGCTCTCGCGAAGTGGCTGGGGGAGCGGGACGAGACGGGAACCCGGCAGCTACGGCACATTCTCTTGTACCTGCTCTTCCCCGACCACTTCGAGCCCATGGCCACGGCCTCCCGCAAGAGAGACATCGTACGTGCCTTCGCGAAGGAATTCGGGGAAGACCCGGCGGCGTTCGACTACAAGGACCGGATCGCCCTCGATCAGCAGATCCTCGTCATCCGGAAAAGGCTCCAAGAGCAGGGTGCCGCTCCCGACTTCGAGTTCTACGACGAACCCTATCTGAAGGTCTGGAAACCCGACTCCGGGGGACATGACGGCGGCCTTCCTTCTCGCGAAGAGTCCGAGCAATGGTATCGGGAGAAGTTCGGGGAAGCTCGCGTGTGGGCGCTCGCGCCGGGCGAGGGCGCGCGGTTCTGGGGTGAGTTCCAAGAAAAGGGGATCATCGCGATCGGATGGGATGAGCTCGGGGATTTGCGGGACTATGGGAGCAGGGAAGGCATTCACGAACGAATCCGCGAGGTCTACGGAACGGCCAATCCAACGATGGGCTCCCTGGCCTGCCATCAATTCGCCCACGAAATGCAGCCCGGCAACCATGTGATCGCCAAGCAAGGGCGCTCGGGACTCCTGGGTCACGGAGTCATCACGTCGGAATACGAATTCCATGATCTGCGCCGCGAATACAAGCACATCCGCCAGGTACGCTGGGAAGTCATCGGAAAGTGGACGCTCCCCAGGGACCGACGGGTGACGATCAAGACCCTCACCGATTTCAGTGACTTCAAGCAATGGCTTCTGTTCGCTTTCGGGCTCATGGAGGGCACCGATCCTACCCCACCTTCACCCCCCGAGCCACCGCCCTACACTCGCCGGGAGGCCCTGGAGGATCTCTTTCTTTCTGAGGTGGAGTTCGACCACATCATCGACGCCCTGAGACGCAAGAAGAACGTCGTTCTCGAGGGCCCTCCCGGGGTCGGAAAGACCTTCATCGCCAAGCGCTTGGCCTACCGCGTGATCGGGTACAAGGTCCCCGAGAGAGTGCGGATGATCCAGTTCCACCAGAGCTATTCGTACGAGGACTTCATCCAGGGATATCGGCCGAAGGAGGAGGGGGGATTCGAGCTGCGCAACGGGGTGTTCTTCTCATTCTGCCGCGAGGCGGCGGCCAACCCCGACGACCGTTACGTCTTCATCATAGATGAGGTGAACCGCGGGAACCTCAGCAAGATCTTCGGCGAGCTGATGATGCTCATCGAGGCCGACAAACGGGGTCCCGAGTACGCCGTTCCCTTGACGTACTCGCCCAAGGCCGAACCCTTCCACGTTCCGGCGAACCTCTACATCATCGGCATGATGAACACGGCGGACCGGTCCCTGGCGATGGTGGACTACGCGCTTCGGCGGCGCTTCGCGTTCATTCGCCTTCAGCCCGCCTTCGGGACCGACCAATTCAGCAATTTCCTGAACGCCGAGGGATTGCCCGAGGAGCTCGTCGAGAAGATCGTGGTCCGATTCTCGGCTCTGAACGAGAAGATTCGGGCCGACCGCAGCAACCTCGGCCCCGGCTTCGAGATCGGGCACAGCTTCTTCTGCCCGGGCGACGACGACGGGGGATTCGACGAGTCTTGGTACGAAGCGATCGTCCGGCGTGAGATCGAACCCCTGTTGCGGGAATACTGGTTCGACCGTCCCGATCATGTGGACCGGGAGATCCGGGCGCTGCTGGCGTGAAGATTCCTGTCAGGAACATCTACTATCTCCTCTGCTACGCCTGGGACCACGTCGGTGAAGGGGAGACGGTCGATGTCGGATCCGAGAAGTTCGGCGGGCTGGTCGACCTTTTCGCCAAGGTTCTGAACGAAGGCGTCTCGCGGCTCGTCTCCCGCGGGCTCGATCGCGACTACCTCGCCGTCCACGAGGACATCCGGGGACTCAAGGGCAAGCTCGATCTCGCGACCACGGTAAAGCGGAACCTGCTGCTGAACGGCAAGACGCACTGTGCCTTCGACGAATTGAGCTACGACGTGCCGCAGAACCGGATCCTCAAGGCGACCCTGCGATGCCTGACTCTGGTCGCGGCCCTCGATCCGGCCGAGAGACGGCGGACCGAGCGCCTGTATCGGAAGCTGGACGCGGTTTCCGATGTCCGCCTGACCGCGAGCCTGTTCCGCACCGTCCAGATCCACCGCAACAACCGGTTCTACCGCTTTCTCCTGCACCTCTGCCGCATCATCCACGAGAATCTCCTCGTGAATGAAGAGGACGGAACGGCGCAGTTCCGCGACTTCCGGGAGGACGAGCAGAAGATGGGTCTGGTGTTCCAGCAGTTCGTGAAGACGTTCTGCGAACGGGAGACGGCCTACCGAGTGAGCGCGCCCAGGATCGACTGGTTCGGGGCGGAGGGCAGCGAGACGGATCTCCAGCATCTTCCGGGCATGCAGACCGACATCGTGCTGCGGTCGCTCGAACGCACAGTCATCGTAGACACCAAGTTCTACAGCAGTCCGCTGGATACGCGGTTCGGGGTCGAGCGAGCGAAGTCAGGCCACCTCTACCAGATCTTCGCCTACGTGACGAACTGGGCTGCAGCGGCCTCTTCTGACGAGCCGGGGCCAGAGGGGTGGCTCCTATATGCGGCGGTTGATGGCGACTTCGACTACCGTTTTGAGCTTGTGGGGCAGCGCATCCGGGCATGTTCGATCAATCTGTCGCGGAGGTGGAAAGAGATCGAGACGGACCTGCGGGAGTTGGTGGATGGGGGAGAATAGAATCGGAGAGTCTCGTTGTCGAAGGGAGGGCTGGGATCGGCGATGCCGCGCACTCCATTCCGAGCGTGGGCCTGTCGGGGATCGAAGGGGCGGAGCCCCTCGCCAGTCCCTTTGTACCCACAAGGGGTAGGCTCGCTTACGACCAGTAGAGGTCGTGAGCCAGCCGTTTTCACCAGCGCCAAACGCCGTCTCGACGGCGGCCAGACCCTATGGCTCGGCGGCCTCGAGGGGCTCTTCCGTCCCGGACGAGCCGTGGCCTTGGTCAACCCGCGTGCGGAGGAGCCTCGACGGTTGGAAGACCGGCACATCGCGGGCAGGGACCTCGACCGCGACTCCCGTCCTGGGGTTGCGGCCCGTGCGGGCCTTGCGGTGCCGCACCTTGAAGGTGCCGAAGCCGCGGATCTCGATGTGGTCGCCGCGCGCCAGCGTGTCCTTCACGGCGTCGAGGAAGGCGTCGACCACCAGCCCGCAATCCCTCTTGGTGACACGCGGTCCGATAGCGTCGGAAGCCTGTTCGACGAGGTTGGCTTTGGTCATCCTTTTCTCTTCGCCGCAAGTGTGGCCAAGTCCAGTAGCTCCACTATGATAACTTGAGGAGGCGGCCGCCGCGTCAATTGGGCGGTCCCCGCCCGAGCCGGGCCGAGTCCTTCGGGGAGACCACATGGGATGAGACCGGGTCCCACGGGACGACCGGACGACAAACGGGGAGACGCGGCAATCCGTGGGATTCCGCTACCCGCCGCGCAAAGGGTGATCGCTGGGGTGACTTCGGGAGGGTCCATGAAATCGTAACCTATTAGACTACATAAGGTTACGGAGTCTATCTGTTCGGAGTACCAGGCGTTCGCCACCGTGGGACAGGACGACCCCGCTGGCGACGAGAAGGCGTTCGCGCTGACGCGGCAATGCCGCTGCATCCCGATCGTCGCGACGCAGTCGATCTCCTCGCTCCGCTCCGTGCTGTCGGGCACGGAGGCCTGGCGCACGCTGGTCCAGACGCTCCGCACCCGGATCTTCCTGTCCTTGAGCGACGAGTCCTCGGCCAGGATCGCCTCGGAGATGTGCGGCAGCGTCATGAAGACGCAGCCGTCCTACACGTTCACCGAGACCACGGGCAGGCCGGAGTTCTCGCTCCTGTCGGGACGCGCCGGAGGAGGGCGGGGCACGATCGGCGCGAGCAAGTCGTTCCGCCAGGCACGGGAGCCGGTGTTCACGCCGAGGGACTTCAGCCTCCTCGCCAACTACCAGGCGATCTGCCTGCCCTACGACGGCACGAAGTCCCTGCCGGCCCGGCGCGTCTACCTGAAGCCCCATTACCTGCCGAGGGGCACGGGCTACTGGCGCCTTCGCGAGGAGGGCCGCCTATGAAGCGCGCCAGCGGGATCGCGCACCTGAGGCCGTTCCTGCCCGGCCTCGAGGCCGTGCTCGAGGACCCGGAGGTCTCCGAGCTGATGATCAACGGCCCCGGCAACGTCTGGGTCGAGCGCGGCGGCGAGCTCGAGCCCATCGAAGCACCAGCGCTCACCGCCGCCGCGCTCTACCGGGCGGCGATCCACATCGCGCGGCCGCTCGGGCTCGATCCGGCCGCGCGCCCCATCCTCGACGCGCGGCTCGAGGACGGCTCGAGGGTCGCCATCTGCACGCCGCCGGCGAGCCCCCACGTGGCGATGACGATCCGCCGGTTCGGGGGCCGCGCGTTCTCGGCCGCCGACCTCGTGCGGCAGGGCGCCCTGCCGGAAGAGGTGTTCCTCGTCGCCCGCGACGCGCTCCGCTCCCGCCGGAACATCCTGGTCTCGGGGGGCACCGGCTCGGGCAAGACCACGCTCTTGAACGCGCTGATCGAGCTGCTCCCAGAGGAGGAGCGGATCGTCGCCATCGAGGACACGCTCGAGCTCCGGATCGACCGGACCAACTGCCTGCGGTTCGAGGCGGGTGCGGCCGGCTCCGACGCGCCCGTGTCGATCCGCGACCTGGTGCGGCATGCGCTCCGCCACCGGCCCGACCACATCGTCGTCGGCGAGGTGCGGGGCGGCGAGGCCGCCGATCTGCTGCAGGCGCTGAATACCGGCCACGGCGGATCGCTCACCACCGTGCACGCGAACAACGCCCGCTCCGCGCTCTCGCGCCTGGCGAGCTGCGCCATGCAGGCCGGAGGGGCGCTCCCCTGGGAGGTCACCTGCCGAGGCGTCGTCGACGGGATCGCACTTGTGCTGCACACGGCCCGGCAACGGGGCAGGCGGTTCGTCGAGGAGGCGCTCGAAGTGCGCGGCTACGACGCGGCCAAGGGCCGCTGGATCGCCGAACCGATCTGGAGCGGGGCCGACGAAGCCCCGCAAGAACAGCACCCACACACCAAGGAGGTGAACCCATGAAAGGCGACGAGAACATCGTCCGCGTCGAGTCGCTCGACGACTTCGACCGCGAGCTCGCGCGCGACGGAGGCGAGGCCCTCGAGGTGCCGGCCTCGCTGGCCGAAGAGTACGGCCTCTTCTCCGAGGACGTGGGCACCGAGGACGAGATCCGCGACGCCGGAGAGGATCCGCACGGCCCCGAGGAGGAGGAAGACCGATGAAACACGACGAATACCACCGCCAGTTCGCCGACGCCATCATCGAGCAGATCCGCCAGGGCACCGCGCCCTGGCAGAAGCCCTGGGGGCCGGGCGAGCGTGTGCTCCCCGCCAACGTCGATACCGGACGCTCCTACTCGGGCGGGAACAGCCTGCACCTCGCCGCCGTGCAGCAGGAGCGCGGCTACGCCGACGTGCGCTGGGGAACCTACCGCCAGATCCAGGCCCGGGGCGGACAGGTGCGGAAGGGCGAGCAGGGCACTCGCATCCTCTCGTTTCAGGACCACCGGAAGATCGCCGTCAACGACGAGCGCGGCCGGCCCGTCACGGACAACGAAGGCAAGCGCGTCTACCGCTACGAGCGGATGCGCGCGCCTGTCGTCCGGCAGTACACCGTGTTCAACGCGGAGCAGGCCGACGGGCTGCCGGCTCGGCCGACGCCCACTGCCGAGCCGCTCTGGAAGGTCCACCAGGAGGCCGAACGCGTCCTCGAGGACAGCGGGGTTCCCGTCCGCCATGTGGCCGGCGACCGGGCGTTCTACTCGCTGAACAACGACGAGATCGTGCTCCCGGAGAGGGGACAGTTCCCCTCGGCCAACCACTACTACCAGACCGCGCTCCACGAGCTGGGGCACAGCACCGGCCATCCGGACCGGATGAACCGCGCCACGCTCACCCAAGGGATCGGCGAAGGGTTCGGCTCGCCGGCCTACGCGAAGGAAGAGCTGCGCGCGGAGATCAGTGCCATGATGACGGGCGAGCGCGTGGGCGTCGGCCACGACCCGAGCCGGGGGGCCGCTTACGTCGAGGGGTGGATCCAGGCGCTCGAAGAAGATCCCCGGGAGATCCGCCGCGCCGCGGCCGACGCGCAGAAGATCTCCGACTTCGTGCTCACCCGAAGCCGCGAGCGCCAGGCCGAGCGCGAGCCCACTCCGGTGGCCGTGGCCGCGTCCCGCGCGCCCGCGCCCGGCCGCGCCGTTCACCCCGCGCCGCCGCTTCCGACGCCTGAGCGTAGCTTCGGGCCGCGCCGCTGACGAGAGGGGGAGGAGCCAAGGAGATGTTCGATCGCACGATCGAACCGGACCCGCGTCCCGCCGCGCCACCCAGCCGCGCGAACCAACGCATGCGGGACGGCCATCGCCGAGAATACGACGCGAGCCGGGACCGCGGGTCCACCTCCTTCAGAGAACGGTGCGGCCGTGCGCTCGCCGACATCGGCATCTACGGCGCCGTCTCCGTCCGCGACCTCGCCGAGGCTCACTTCGGCGGCCATCCCTACACCACGCGGCGGGCCGTGAACGCCTGGACCCGCGAGGGGCTCGTCAAAGAAACCCGAGCCACTGGACCCAACGGCAACCCGTTCAAGGTGCTGACCCTCACGCGGAAAGGCGTGGCCGAGGCCCGGAAGCGGGCCGCCGAGCGGGGAATCGATCCCGGCCAGGAGATCGGGTTCGCACGTACCCGGCCCACCGAAGCCGCGCACGACACCGCCATCTATCGGGCCTGCCGCCAGGAGCACCAACGCCTGATCGAGCAGGGGGCCACCGTCCGCCGTGTGCGTCTCGACGGCGAGTTCAAGAGCGCCGTAGCACGCAAGAGCGAGTCCGCGCGGGCGAAAGACGGCCGCCGGGCTGCCGACGCCGAACGGCACCGCGTGGCCGAGGAGCTCGGCTTGCCGATCGATGCCCAAGGCCGGGTGCTCTACCCGGATGCGCAGATCGAGTACACCGACTCCGAGGGGCGCACCGGACGCGTCAACATCGAGGTCGCATCGGGCAACTACCGGGCTCACTCCATACGTGCCAAGGTGGCCGCCGGGTTCCGGATGCACGCCAACGGACCGGCCGCCGCGCGCCTGCTCCGCTCACTCGGCGTGGGCGACGGCGGAGATCGCTCCTCCCTGCGAGGGCCGACCGACCGGGATCCGGCCGCGCTCGAACTCTAGTCCGCCCCCATGCAACCCTGGAAGATCAGCGCGGGGCTGACCGCTGCCCTAGCCGGCTCGACCGTCCTACTCGCCGGATCACGCCTCGAGTATCTCGCGCCGTTCTGGCCACTGATCCTCTCGGACTATGGCGTTCTCATCGCCCTGCACCTGGGGTTGGCACTGACGGCCGCTCTAGCCGCCATCTACGCCGTCGCTCGTGCAGCCGGACTCGCCGACCTCGGGCGGCGCGTCGATCTCGTCGAGCGCTCCGTCCGGCGCGGGGAGGGCGATCCAGAGCTCGCCGACGCGCTCAGGAGGGACGCCGAGGGCGACTGGGAGTGAGCCAGGGGAAGGGGCCGATCCGCAAGTGGCCCCCTCGAGACGCTCTGCCACTGCCTCGCCGCGTGAATCGCGGGATCGACCCGAGGCTCTCGCTGGCGCGCAGAGTGGCCTCGCTCAGCCCGGAGAGCAGTGCTCGCAGTGCCTCTTCTGGGGCTCTCCCCAACGCTTCTTTAAACATGTAGTCGGGGAGCCCCGGCGTGGCGGGCTCCGCATTGATAGTGTGGAGTATCCATGTTCATGTCTGGAGTCACCCCCTACGGTGGATGCCTGGTCTCTTGGGAGAAAAGAGTCACCTTCATAACCATCGACCCTATCATCCGCCCGAACGCTGCTGCCCGAGAGGGCTGCTACCGAGTCGAGCGAGGGCTATAGGTTATCCGATGACCGAGTCGTTTTCAGTCAGGATCTTCACGGTGGAAGAGGCCAACCGCCTCGTTGGCGAGATGGAAGCAGTCATAGCAGAGATCGAGCGTCTTCGAAGTCAGCTGGAGCAACACAGCCGGGAGCTTGGGATCCTTGATGCGCTCTGGGGACCCAAGGTGCTGGAAACTGAGAACCCCGATCACGGTGAATTCGAGATACACCGGGCCGCAATCGACCGGATCGTCGCGAGGATCGAGGGGCTCGTTCGCGACGAGATCCTAGCCCGAGGCATCCGTTTCCCGACTGGGGGAATCGAGCACGGCTTGCTTGATTTTCCGACTACATTCGACGGCCGCGTCGTGTACCTATGCTGGAAGCGGGGCGAATCGCAGATCAGTCATTGGCACGAGATCAATGGTGGGTTCGCGGGCCGACAGCCCCTAACGACGGAGCACGCCGTCCGGATGGGGGTGAACCAGTAGTAGGTTAGGCAGCTGGTGCCGGAGTGAGGCTGGCGACTTGAGCCGTCACTACCGTCTGCTGTCGATCGGAGTGATGGGACTCAGAGGACAGAAGATTCGAGGGACTCAGTCGTGATGCGGAGTCTCGGGAAATATGTGTTGGCGGTCTGCTCGGTTGCCGTCGCGGCGAGGGTGTCGGCAGCTATGCCGGGAACCTCAGTGCCTCAGAGCGCCCAGACGCTGGCCGTGGTCTTGGTCGGAGCCTTCCTGGGCGCTCGCGACGGGGCCTTGGCGTTGGTGTTCTATCTGTTGGTTGGTGGGGTCGGACTGTCAGTCTTTTTTGATGGTGCATCCGGCTGGCCACATCTCGCAGGACCTACGGGCGGCTATCTCGTCGGGTTCGTGCTTGCCGCGGGGATTGTGGGTTGGTTCGCGGACGGTGGACACCTAGCCCGCTTGAGGACGGCCCTGGTCGTGATGATCGTGGGCCATGTCGTGATCCTGAGTCTAGGCTGGCTCCGGCTTGCGTGGTCGCTTGGAACCGCGGACGCATTCGCTACTGGGGTCGCCCCGTTCCTCTTGGGCGGCCTCGCCAAGTCGATCGTCGCGGGCGTGGTCGTCGGTGCGGGGCCGTGGCAGATTCGACAGCCTGCCTCAACCTTAACAAAGTCAGGCTGAGTCGATCCCCTATACGCCCCCAAATTCCTCGTGTCTCCCGGGGCACGGGCCCTTTCCCGGGGGCAGCTGACTCCGCTGATCGGCCAGCGCGCGGACGTCATCAAGGACCTCTGCCGCCGGCCTACTGGCCGAAGATATTGCATCTCAGCTTTTCGTATTCCGGTGTGCCTGGCGCCACCAAAGGTGCGAGCACATCGCGCATGAACGCGTGCTTCGTTTCGCCGGCGCGTGGCATCTGCAATTCGGCTCTTGCCGCCTGGTGCACCGCTTGGGCGGCAGGCTTCAGGTCATCGGTCGCGTGCTGGACAGCGCCACGGGCCAAAGCGGTGTCTCGGGCCGTTCGGATCACGTCGACACAGTCCGAACGGCCAAGACCAACACAGAGCCTCGACAGGACGCCATCGGAAAGCAGCATCGATTCGATGTTCCTGTACGCCGACATAACGCGAACGCCGTCGGCATGCTTGACCTCGACTTCCTCTGGCGTCAAGTCATCTCGGTCCCGAAATCGGATGATTGATGTGCCACCGATAATCTGCTCCAGGACAGGAAGAAGGTCGCCCATGCGCTTCTCGACCTTCGTCGCAGCGCCTACGGAGACGAACCGGGTCCTTGGAAACTCCCGCGCGAAGATCCTGTTGTAGCAGGACTCGTCGAGCGATGGATCATCGCCTTCCGTGGAACCCTCGCAGAGGACAATGCAGTCGGGTGCCAGAAGTTTCGCCATGTCGTCCAACGCCACGGCGTAATGCCGCGTCCAGAACCTGTGATCTGGATCGGCTGGTTCGATAGTCTGCGGCTGATCGTAGTCCCGCGGCTCGCCATCAGGACCGAAGCCCATGTCCAGGAAGACAACCTGCTCCACGTGCTCGGCGCGGATCTCCTGAGCCGTCCTCACCATTCCGATGGAGTGAGTGGCGAGCCAAAGCTGCGAGTTTCCTGGTATTAGCCGGTACAACTCCTTCAGAACCTTGCCTTGAAGTCTCGTGCTTAGGTGTGCCTCTGGTTCGTCAACGCAATAGAGAGAGTCATCGAACGCGGCCCTGTTCACGACAACGTCCAGCAGTAGATCGAAAGCCGCCTTCTCTCCCGCCGACAGGTGTTCGTATAGGAAGTTCCGCGACATCCCCTTAGTGAACGTGAACGTACCGGTGTCCTGCGTAGAAACGAGTGCGTCAAGGCGGATGTCTCCGAATACGATCTCCATCGATCTCTGGAGATCACCGATCGTGTCCGCCATGATGTTGTCGGTCATCAATCCAGGTGTCGTCACCTCGCGCAAAAGACGCCAGATGATCCTCTGATAGTTGTTCTGTACGGTCTTGTCCGTGTCGATCAGACGGCGGACTGCGTGCCTGTCGAGGACATCCTGTTGCGGTTGAATATTCGTGTCGCGGAAAGATGGATCATGTCTGTATGGAGAACGAATATAGAGACTCTTTTTGAGGTCATCTTGTGAGATAGGGTTATAATCATAGAATTTCAGATCTACTTCGTCGGTCTCCGTAACGGTGTCGGATTTCATCCGTTGATAATATCTCTTGAGTTCTTGGCTCATTCCTAAGAATTGATCTACCTTTAGCTTTCTTTGGAATGCGTCAAACAATGAAGACTTCCCGCAACCGTTCGGACCCAGCAGAAGAACGAGCTTCGCGTCGGAAGGCAAGTTGTGAATCGAGAGATCGACGAAACGTTTGAAATTTCGTATTTGGGCCGACTCTAGTCTCAAAGGAAGCGTCCTAGTGTACCGCAGATATGGGTGACCACACGCGGACCCCAACGCCGGGGCCGCTACGGACTCAGCTACAGCACGTCTTTAGGACGATAACCGTGATTCGTCGCATCGCCTAGGCAAGAGAATTCGCGAGCCGGATTCTAGCCACACGTGGCCGCAAGTCGCGCTTTCCGGTCCTGCTCACGCCCGCAATGCCTCCAGACCCATCAGCGGTGTCGGGAACGTCCGGATCTCCTTTCTGCGGTCGGGAGCGCGTGGGTAGGCGAGCATCCCCGAGGGGGAAGCCCACCTGGAAGGAACGGGTGGCACACAGAGGATCCTCCCGGCTCTTACTACCGGACAGCCGGAAAGCCATGTCTCACAAGGCGTTCAGCTTGGTAGTGGGGGATTCCCCACCCGTTACCACTCTACCAGGTGGAGAACGACCGGAGCTTCTCTTGCCTTCCCGTGGATTCGAGTCGACTCAGGTTAGTTCGGGTATTGATGTCTCGTGTCCGCCGGATACCAAGGGAGACGTGTTCGTGGACATTGGAAGAGTCACCGGCCTCCCCCAACACTGCTCTCCCATCATCTGTTCAGCGAGCAGGCCCCGACATAAGCAACTTGTCCCAATTCGACGGGCCCGCACTGTTGTTTACGCCCCGCCCGGGGTGGCGAAGCGGTAGCCGACGCCGTGCTCGTTGAAGATGTAGGTGGGATTGGCGGCGGCGTCGCCGAGCTTGTGGCGGAGCTTCTTGACGACGGTGCGCACGCGATCGGTGTCGTCCGATCCTCGGCGCCCCCACACCTGTCGGAGGAGCGCTTCGGTAGTCACCACGCGTCCCCCGTTGAGCGAGAGGATGCGCAGCAAGTCGAACTCGGTGGCCGTGAGTGGGACCTCGCGGCCGGCCACGCTCACGTGTCGCCGGCCGTAATCGACGGCCAAGTCCCCGTGCACGAAGGTCTCGGGCACGGTCCGGTTCCGTAGCGCCGCCTGGACGCGCGCCACGAGCTCGGTCGGCGAGAACGGCTTGACGATGTAGTCGGCGGCGCCGCTCTCGAGCGCCTTGGCGATCGTCTCGTCGCGGCCGTAGCCGGAGATGAAGATGACCGGGAGATCGGCGAGTTCGGGGACCCGCTTCATCAACTCGATCCCGTCCGTTCCGGGGAGCATGAGGTCGAGAAGGACGAGGCGGGGCTTCTCGGCGCGGATGACGCTGGAGAGTCCGTCCGGATCGCCCGTCACCAGCGGGGCGTAGCCCGCATCGGAGAGGACGTTGCGCACGTAGCGTAGCGTCTGCGGGTCATCGTCCACGACCAGGACGGGAGTCTTCTCCGGCCCGTCCCCGGGCGGGCGTGGCTGGTCGCTGGCCGGGGCCTCCTCGGGCGGGGCCGGCCCGGCCACCGGGATCGTGAAGGTGAAGCGCGCGCCCTGGTCCGTCCCCCCGCTCTCGGCGCGGATACGGCCGCCGTGCGCCTCGACGAGGCCCTTGCAGATGGCGAGGCCGAGCCCGGTGCCTCCGGCGAGGCCGACGCGCTTGTGGAAGAGGTGCGGGAGCCGGTCGGGCGGGATCCCCCGGCCCTCGTCCGAGACGGAGAGCGCGATGTAGCCGCCCTCGCACGTCGCCTCGACCCGGATCGGGGAGGACGCGGGAGCGTGGCGGGCCGCGTTCGAGAAGAGGTTGTTCATCACCTGCACGATGCGCTCCGGGTCGGCCATCGCACGCGGCAGGTCCGGCGGCAGGTCGATGAGGACGGCGTTGCGGCCTCCGCCGCTCAGGAAGGTGTTCCTGGCCCGGTCCACCAGCGCGGCGACGTTCGCGGGCTCGGGCGCGACGGTGAGCGTGCCCGCCTCGATGCTCCCCGCGTCCAGAAGGTTCGCGATGAGGCCGCGCATGTGGTCGGCCTGCCCGTCGATGATGCGGAAGAACTGGAGCAGCTCGGCCTGGGGCGGGACCGGCACGGCGCCGAGCACGGTCGCCGTCGAACCCTTGATCGAGGTCAGCGGGGCGCGGAGCTCGTGGCTCACCATCCCGAGGAACTCCGCCCGCTGCCGCTCGAGCTCGTCGAGCGGCGCCAGGTCCTGCATGGTGACGACGACCGACACGACCCCTCCCTCCTCCGAGCGGATCGGCGTGACGTTGATGAGCATCCGGACGCTCCGCCCGTCGGGCACCGACAGCTCGACCTCCTCGGCCCGCATCGTCGTGGCGCTCCCGAGCTGCCGGGCCAGGGGCAGCTCCTCGAGGGAGACCTCCCGCCCGTCGGAGTGCCGGCACGTGATCACCTCGAGCAGCTGCTCCGGTGGACAGCCCGGGGTGCGGAGCCCCTCGACGATGCGCCGCGCCTCGCGGTTGAACGAGACCGGATGGCCGGTGCCGGCATCGAACACCGCCACGCCGACCGGCGAGGTCTCGATGAGCGCCTCGAGGTCGGCCCGCGCCCGCTCGAGATCGCGGTACGTGCGCGCGTTCGCGATCGCCGTCGCCGCCTGCGAGGCGAAAAGCACCAGGATCTCCTCGTCCTCGCCCGTGAACGCCTCGCCGTCCTCCTTGTCGCTGAGAAAGAAGTTGCCGAGATGCTCGCCCCGGTGGTGCATCGGGGTCCCATGCAGCGACCTCGACGTCCAGGGCGTCGGCGAGAGGCCGAGCGAGTCGAGGTAGCCGGGGAGGTCCGCCACCCGGAGCGGCTTCGCCTGGTCGCGAAGGTGTTCGAAGAGTCGCCGACCGTCGGACCACTCCACCATCTTCCGGTACTCATCGGGAGAAAGGCCGGATGTGACGAAGTCCTGGACCTCTCCCTGCTCGTCGATCGTCGTGATCACGCCCGAGCGGGCGCCGGTGAGCGCGCGGGCACTCTCGACGACCTCCTCCAGCACGGTGGCCACGTCCAGGCTCTGGCTGATGCGGAGAATCGCCGCGCTCAGCCGCGAGATGCGGTCGTCGGAGGGCCCGCTCCCGGGCCCCGTAGGGTCTCGATCGTTCAATGCTCCACTCCCGCCGAAGGGTGAGGCGGAGCGGACGAGGCTCCGGACGATCGGCCCGGGCGTGTTCCGCCGGACCGCGGGGGGTGGAGAATAGCGCTCTTCGCGCGTGAAGTCACTAAAGGGCCACGACGCTCACCCTACAAGTCACGACTCACTCACAAAATAGCGTGTAGCTTTCCGGATAGCTCTCGATAACTGTAGTTATCGAGAGTAACCCGCGGCAAGGATTGTGACCAGAGAGGCCCCCGGGTTCTTCGGGGCTCATCTGCGTTTCTGAAGCCGTGCCAGCTGGGCGGCGCCGTTGCGCTTGGCCAGCAGCCGCTCGCCGTAGCGCTGCACCATCTGGGCGTTCTTCCAGCGCCCGGCCTGCATGATCGCAGGGATCCCGATGCCCGAGGCGATCATGTCCTGAGCCGCGCCCACGCGGGGGCTGTGCCCGGAGAGCCGCCGCACGATCTGCTCCGGGAGCCCGGCCCGTTCGGCCATCGCCTTGTAGATGCGCGGCACCTGGCTCTCATGCAGTGGGCCGCCCAGCGTGCCGTCCTTGCGCACCGAACGGAAGAGCGGCCCGCCACTGATCCCGCTCGCGCTCAGCCACTCCGAGAGCAGCCTCACGCTGTCTCGGTGCAGGTACAGCATCGCGCCGCCACCCTCCGGATCGGTCTTCGCGCGGCGCACGAGGAGCGAGGCCGAGCCGCCCCTTTCTATCGTCACATCAACGACTTGCAGCGCGACCAGCTCGGAGCGCCGGAGCATGGCGTCGTAGGCCACGGCCAGGATCGCGCGGTTCCTGACGTCGATCACCCGGTCGCCCGCGGCCTCCATCAGGCGCCGGCGGAGCGCCCAGGTCAGACCCCGCACCTGCCTCTGCCGGCACCCCCTCTGCCGGTGCATGCGCTTCAGCGCCCGCCTCACGGTCACGTGCTCGAGCGGGCTGTGCTCCCCGGCCGCCTTGTGCGCGGTGGCGACGCTCGAGACGTAGCGGCGCACGGTGGCCGGCGCTCGCTCGCTCGCCATCGCCTCGACGTAGGCCACCACCGTGGCCGCGCGCGCGGGCAGCGGAGAACGCCCCCGCTCGGCGCACCACGCCGCGAACCGTTCCAGGTCCGCTCGCACCGCTCGCACGGTATGGCCGCTCAGGGCGCCGCGGGCGTCCTCCAGGTAGGCGGTCAGGCGCTCGCCGGTTTGTGACTTTCGAGTGGCCGGGTCGGGACGGTCGGACACACCTCCTGGGGCTGAAATCCGCATAAGTGCCCCCTACACAATGACATACAGCTAACAAGTTTACTCTCGATAACTACAGTTATCGAGAGCTAAATCCGCGCGCGGATACCGCAGGAGAACGAGCGAAGGGGACATCGCGATGACTAGGACACCGGACGGACGCGGCCGCGAGCGCCGCACGGATACCATCTTGCCGAGCGTCTTGAGCGCGAGGGAACACGGCTGCCCGCCTCCACCGCCTGACCGCCTGCCGCCCCGCCGGGGCGGCGGTTCCTCTCCTTATATTGAATCCGCCGGCGGACGGCCGGCGGTTTTCGCGCGCCCCGCCGACGCGCGGCGCGGGGTCCTCCGCTCCGCCCGGGCGCTGGCCGCCGCGGCGCTGCTCGCGCTCTCCGGCGCGCTCGCCCTGCCGGCGGCGGCCCAGGCGCAGGAGATCTCGTTGGTCTCGAATATCGGACAGGGGCACAACACTAACCTCAACATAAACCCCCCGGACTTTGAACAATTTGGTGTTGAAATTGGCGAGAACCGCGGTGCCCAGCGGTTCACGACTGGACCAAATGAAGCGGGGTACACGCTCCAGAGCGTTGTGCTGAACTTGCACACAAACCGTGGTACGGGCTCGGTCGTGCAGGTAGCGATCCACGACAACGCCAGTTCCGGCAATCCCGGGACCCTGCTGGCCGTGCTCGACAATCCTGCCGACCCAATTGGAAACAACACGGGCACGGCAGGCAACCGGACGTTTTCGGCTCCAAACCCCCTCTCACTCGACGCCGATACGCACTACTGGGTTATGGTCAGTAACACGACGACCAACAACGAAACCAACTTCGATGTTTCCCTCACTACCTCGAACAATGAGACAACCGGACACGGATTCAGCATCCGGGATACGCGTCACCAGGGGACACCAGGCAGTTGGCTGGAGCAGTCGGCATCCAAACTGAGAATGGAGGTCCGCGGCACGGTGGTGATCCCGCCGGGCCTGGACGTGACGCTGCATCTGAGCGATGACGAGCCCCTGGAGGACCTCCTGGCGGTCACGGTGACGGCGACGGCGTCGCCCGCCTCGCCCGTGGCCTTCACGGTGGAGATCTCGGCGAGCCCGGTGGCGCCGGCGACCGACGACGACTTCGAGCTGAGCACGAACCGGACGCTGAGCTTCGCGGCGAACGCGACCGGGAGCACCGGCACGGTGAGGATCAGTCCGGTTGGCGACGAAGACCCCGAGCCGAACGACGTGGTGACGGTGTCCGGCGTCGTGTCGAACCCGGCCATACCGAACCCGGACGACGTGAGGCTGACCATCTTGAACGACGATGCGGACCTTCCCCAGGACATCGCGATCGACGCGCCGGCGGCCGTGGACGAGGGCGCGGGGACGGTGGATGTGACCGTGACGCTCACGACCCTGCAAAACACCGCGCCGGTGATCGACGCGCAACTGTTCTATCGGCAGCGCCCGGAAACGGCAACGCGCGGCGACGACTACACCAGGCCGCAGGGTCTGGGCAACCGTATCGCCATCGTGCCGATCTCGGAGTTCTCGGCCAACGCCGACGGCACGGCCTGGGTGGCGCGGCACTCCTTCGAGATCGGCATCGTCGACGACGGGGAAGCCGAGGCGGACGAGACCATCGTGTTCGAAATCTACAGCAACAGCGACAACCGCGGGACCGAGCAAACTATCGTCATCCGCGACGACGACAGGCCGCCGGCGGTGAGCATTGCGGCGGCCAACCCGACGGTCTTGGAGGAGCAGCCCGCCGTATTCACCCTGAGCCGCACCAGAGCCACGGGGTCGCCGCTGACGGTGACGGTGGCGCTGATGGAGCAGGCGGACCGCGACCTGCTGCCGGACGGGGCCGCGACGGAGCGTACGGTGACGTTCGCGCGTGGCTCGTCGACGGCGGCGCTGACGGTGGAGCTGAAGAACGACCGTTTGGCCGAGCCGGACGGCGACCTAACGGCGGCGGTGCAGGCCGGGGCGGGGTACACGGTGGGCGACCCGTCGTCGGCCACCGTGACGGTGGAGGACGTCGACGGGGTGCCGGAGATCGATCGGATCGAGGTGGTGTCGACGCCGCGGCTGTGGTCGCGGGGCGCCAGGGAGCCGGACACCTACGGCGAGGGCGAGAACATCCGCATCGAGGTGCGGTTCGATCAGCTGGTGCACGTCGAGGGCTACCCGACGATGGAGGTCGAAGTGGGCGATCCGTGCGGGTCGGTGTGCGAGGCCGACTACGAGTCGGGGAGCGGCACGGACAAGCTGGTGTTCGCGTACCTGGTGCTGGAGGTCGACATCGACCGCAACGGCATCGCGATCCCCGCGAACCCGATCGAGGTGGTGTACGGCGAGAGCATCCGCAGCGCCACGGACTACGAGGCGGACCTCTCCTACAAGCGGAAGGGCACGCAGCGCGGCCACAAGGTGGACGGGTCGCGGGCGGCGGGGCCGTACCTGTCGGTGGAGGACGCCGAGGCGCACGAGGCCGACGGCGCGATGGAGTTCACGGTGCGCCTGGAGCCGCACGGGCTGGGCATCGTGCGGGTCGACTACGCGACGGTCGACGGCACGGCGACGGCGGGCGAGGACTTCACGGAGACGCGCGGCACGCTGAGGTTCAATCCGCTGGAGACGGAGCGGACGGTGTCGGTGCCGATCACGGACGACGCCCACGAGGACGACGGCGAGACGTTCACGCTGAGGCTGTCGAACCCGCAGGGCGCGAGGCTCAGGTCCGGCGAGCGCGAGGCCACGGGCACGATCCGCAACAGCGACCCGGAGCCGGAGCTGACGGCGGAATTCCCGGCGAGCGCGTTCGCGTCGGCGTCGCACAGCGGCGCGGACGACCGGCCGCAGGTGGTGGTCGCGTTCAGCGAGCCGGTGGCGGAGTTCGGGGCGGACACGCGGTCGGTGACGGTGACGGGCGGCACGGTGGCCTCGGTCCAACCGCACGCGGAGGACGGCCTGGAGAACGCGTGGGTGTTCTTCCTGGTCCCCGACGGGGGCGGCGACGTGACGTTCGCGCTGGTGGCGGACGCGGCGTGCGCCTCGGGCGGCATCTGCACGGCCGGCGGAAAGGTGCTGGCGCACGTGCCGGCGGCGTCGACGATCCCGGGTCCGGGGGAGCCGGAGGAGGCACCGCTGACGGCGTCGTTCGAGGATCTGCCGGAGCGCCACGACGGAAGTGGGTTCCGTTTCCGGGTGGCGTTCAGCGAGCCGCTCAGCTGGATGAACGGCCGGCGGTTGCGGGAGGACGTGGTGGCGGTGGCCGGGGGCCGGGCGACGGCGGCCAGCCGGGTGAACCGGCGCCGGGACCTGTGGGAGCTGACGGTGGAGCCGGACTCGCCGGCGGACGTGACGGTGACGCTCGCGGCCGGGGCGGCGTGCGACTCTCCGGCGGCGGTCTGCACGAAGGACGGCCGGGCGCTGTCGAACACCATCTCGGCGACGGTGGCCGGCCCGGCGGACGCGGGGCCGGCGGTGAGCGTGTCGGACGCGAGCGCGACCGAGGGGGACGCCATTGAGTTCACGGTGTCGCTGTCGGCGGCGAGGGGTCGGCCGGTGACGGTCGAGTACGCGACGTCGGACGGCACGGCGGAGAGCGGGACGGACTTCACGGCGGCGTCCGGGACGCTGACGTTCGCGGCGGGCGAGACGTCGAAGACGGTGAGCGTCGCGACGACGGACGACTCGGCGGACGAGGAGGACGAGACCTTCACGCTGACGTTGTCGAACCCGGCGGACGCGACGCTGGGCGACGCGGCCGCGACGGGCACGATCGTCGACAACGACAACGCGCTGACGCCGTTGACGGCGGAGTTCCGGGACATGCCGGAGACGCACGACGGCGAGAGCGCGTTCACACTGCGGATCGCGTTCAGCGAGCCGCTCAGCTGGATGAACGGCCGGCGGTTGCGGGAGGACGTGGTGGCGGTGGCCGGGGGCCGGGCGACGAAGGCCAGTCGGGTGAACCGGCGCCGGGACCTGTGGCAGCTGACGGTCGAGCCGAATTCGCTGGTGGACGTGACGGTGACGCTTGCGGCCGGGGCGGCCTGCGGCACCCCGGCCGCGATCTGCACGAACGACGGCCGGGCGCTGTCGGAGACGATCTCGGCGACGGTGCGGGGTCCGGCGGGGAATTCGGCGGCCAGTGCCCCCATGAGGGAAGACCTGGCCGCGCGCGCCTGCTCGGCGCTGGCCGGCGGAGACGGCCTGGCCCCGGGGGCGGCGGCCGCGGCGTTGTGGAGGGACGGAGATATGGACAATGACCAGCTCGCCGCCCTGGACAGTCTGGGGAACGGCAACGGAGGGTATGACCTCGGCGACATGCTCGCCTGGGCCGCCCGCTGCCGCGGGGGCGAAGCATCCGGGCCGGCCGCCGGCTCGGGACCGCCCTCCCCGCCCCCCGCGCTGCCTGCGTCGGGGCCGGCGGGAGGGGCCAGCCAGCGGCGAAAGGGCGCGCGCGGCCCTGCCCGCCGCCGCCGAGCGGCTCCGGACCCGCCTGCCGCCGGTTCCCGGACCCGGCGGTTCGGGTGGTTGCGGACGGCGCTGCTGGCCGTGCTAACCTCGGCCTGGGGCTGCGGGGACGGCATCGTCGACCCGCGGAATGACGCACCCCGGTATGACGTAGCCAACGCGTCGGTCGTGGATCCCGGCCCTCTACACGTTCGGTTGACGGCCCCGCCGCAGGCCCGCGACATCGGAGCCATGCTCGTCGTTGAGGGTCCGGCCATCGACTCGCTGCAGGCGCCGGGTCTCGAGATGTTCGAGACGGACGAATCGTCCTCGACGCGACGTGAGGTCGTCATCGCCGGAGCGCTGCCGCCAGACGGGCCCGTGCTGCGGGTCTGGGTGCCCCACCGGGGCGACCACGCCCGGTACCGCGTGAGGCTGCTGCAGGTGGCGGCCGAGGACTTCACGCTTGGGGACCTGAGCGTGTACGGGAGCGTGATCTCCCGCTGAGCGCTGGGCGCGGCGCCCACCTTGACGTGTGGGGCCGCGCCCGCTCGATGCGGCAAGATCAAGATCCAGTGTGACCCTCACCGCGACCCGTCGGCCAACCTTCGACTCACTTGAAAGCACCCTCCGAGGCGAGATCTGGCCGTGCTCGGCCAGCCTCGGCCGTGGATGAGCGGGTCCTCGTGGGCCGCGTCTCGACCGTAACCGCCATGGGGACGCTGACGAAGCCGTTCCGATCGCGAGTGGCTGCGTCCCTCGACCGCACGGGCATGAGAACATCCACGCTCGGTCGGCAAGCGGTGGGCGATCCGATCCCGGTGCGTCAGCTACACCGTGGCTGCTCTCCAAGGCTGGCGATGGCCTGCCAGGTCCCCGTGTTCATCGAAGCCTGCCGCCGGGCCCAAGTGGCCCCTGTTCCCTCCCGGGGCAACGCGCCCCGGAATTCTTCACCGAACAGAACGGAGGCAGACCGATGACGAGAGCAATGGAACAGGGCATGGACGCGCCCGCCCGCGTCCTGAGGTTACCGCGAGTGCAGGCCCGCACCGGGCTGGCGCGGAGCACGATCTACGTGCGGGTGGCCGACGGGAGCTTTCCCCAACCGATCCGGCTAGGCGCGCGCGCCGTCGGCTGGATCGAGTCCGAAGTGGATGCGTGGATCCGAGACCAGATCGCCGCGAGCCGTGGCAGTGCCGAGTGATCTGAGACGATAACCATCTGACAGTTCGCGATGAGAGAGGACAGGGGCCATCGACAACCCGCCCTCCCGCAAGGTTCGCTCCTTCGCCGCCTCCGCGGCAGTTCCCCAATTCGCGTCGACATCGGCGGAATGCGGAGTCGCCCGACTGCCGACGCCAATGGGGGTGACATGGCACTCAGTGAGGTTGGGTAGGTGTAACCGTTCGGTCGTGCCGTGGTATTGACGTCCCGCGCTGGCCCTACGGCGTCCGCGCACAACGGCGTCCGATCGCCCGACGACCTGTCGCACGGGTTGCCATGGTCGATGGGCGAGGAGCGCAGACGCGACCTCATGGCGTCGGCATCTCCGGTCAGATCGAGTGCCGCAATTGACTTCACCGCTGGGGAAATGACGCTGCTACGCGCACTGATCGCCGGCCCGCCGACGCTCAACCGCCATCCCCTGTCCAGGGAGTTCTGCCGGGGCATCGGCTGGTTCAAGCCCGACAGCGGCCTGAAGGACATGATGGCCCGGGTGGCTGCGGCACGGCCGCCGGAGCGGCGACGCCGCTCCGGAGCTTTCGGCCGTAGAAGGGAGCGACCCCCCCCTTTGGGGATGCCTCGATCGGGGAAGCAGCTGGCGCTGGGCGTCTACGTCTTTTTCGCTGGCTCGACGATGATTCGCCCGCGCCCGCGTTTGACCACATAGCCGCCAGAACGAATCGCAAGCTTGCCTTGCTCAACAAGGGACCAAAGACTTTCGGCGATCAACTCGGCGTTCCGGTCGCTCGCCCTTGCGGTTGCTGGCCGGGAGAGCCACTCGGCGAACGCCCGCTCGCCGATATCTTCGCCGACGGACTTGCGAAGTGCGTTCAGCTTGCGGAGGTGGCCCTTCGTTAGAGCACTCTCATCAATGTCCCTCGAGGATGTCTGCGGCATAGCTATCCCTTCCGTGATACTTATGTGCTGAGCCCGTGGTCTGATTATAGCAGATTAGGGCCTTCGTCAACCTCCTCCCGCCGATGAGGTCTCCACGGCGGCTCTCCTTGAGGGGAGCTATTGATCTTCGATCCCTGTAAGCAGGTCCGCTAGGATGCGGCGAATCTTCCTGCCCACCTGGCAGACCTGACGAGCGGCCGCGGGGGTCTCGGCATAGTAGTTTGCGTGGGCGAGGTGATCGCGCAGATCACGGATCTCATTGAAGCCGCGCTTTACTGTGGTGGACGACACCGAGCGCAAGTGCTTGATCTTCGGCTCCAGCGGGTGGGTACGTAGTCGTCAAAGGTAATCGTTCGGTCGAGCCGTGGCAGCGGCGGCTGAACTGGGAATGGTTATCCTTTATACTGCGTACCGCACGGCCTCGGTGGGCCATGACGGCTGATTGGAGAATTGCAACGATGCCCCATCGAATTTTTTACAGCGTCGATCTGGAGAAATGGGTCTACGGGACAATCGAGAAACTTAGATTGGAAGAAGGCATGTCGTGGAATGCCTCCTGGTACGCTACATATCTAAAGCTTGGAGGTAAGTCCAAGGATAGCGGCACGAAGTCCTGTCCGAGGAGTGCGGCTAAAACACTGTACGAATTCGGTCGAATCAAGGACAAGAACGGTGGTTTGCCCTTCAGGGACTGCGATGTATCCGAAATGTGGGATCATCCCGACTGCGGAAGGAACGGAGCCTACGCGATTCTGGCTACGAGATTGTTGTGCAAGGATCCGAAGTTGAGAAGGAAGGCCCCGTGGCCGGAGATAAAGAAGGCGCTGTGGCCGGAGATTCAAGAGGTCGTGCGGTGTGAGGTCGAGTTCGATGACGATGACGGACCGGCTAGCAATGAAAACGACGAAGTGAGGCTGACCTGGCAACTGTGGCATCTCGGCTTAATCGTGGACCAGTCGGCATGAGCAGTGCACACAAACTGACGGATGCGGAGCGTGCGGCCAGAGAATGAGGTCGGCGCACGTAGCCGACCCACCTCGCCGTTCACTTGGCGCTCACAACGTCACTCTGCCGACTCATCCCGGCACGACCGAACGCTTACCGTCAAAGATGGCAATCGGGTGGCCGACGTGTCCGCCAAGGTCCGCTAGGGTCGTTTGGAATCCAGTTCCTAAAAATGGGTATGAAAAGGGGACAACCAAAGAGATAGCATATGTATATCGTGGTACCACAGTAACTTATCAGATCCATCATGATTCTTGCCGTGAATCACATTATCCGCACTCTGCCGAGTGGACCGAGATCGATCGGGACGAGGGAGTATGGACCGTACCGGCTAGGCGGACGAAGTCGAACCGGGAGCACCGGGTGCCGCTGTGTGGTCGTGCGTTGGAGATTCTAGAAGAGGCACGGACGCTCGTGGAGGGAGCCAGCCCGTTCCTGTTTCCCAATCGGGTCGGCAAGCAGCTCGAGGAGAAGCAACTGCGCGGGATGTTCCGGAAGCACAAGATCGCGGCCGTGCCGCACGGCTTCCGCTCGAGCTTCCGGGACTGGGCGGCCGAGGAAGCGGATCATCCGCACGAGGTCATCGAGGCGGCCCTGGCGCACGTGGTCCAGAACAGGGTCGAGGCGGCCTACCGGCGCACGGACCTGTTCGAGCGCCGCCGTCGGCTCATGAGCGACTGGGCGGCCTACCTTGTCGGCGTGAGTCAGGTACCGCAGGACGCACCGGTCCGTTGATCTGCCACGCTCCCACACCGCTCTTGAGGAACCTCACGTCAGTTCGAGGCCATCGAGTGGAACAGCACCCCGGCGCCTGCTTTCTTCGATTCAACTGTGGTCGGATGTACAGACTATGGGAAGGCGCATCCCAGCAAGCCCAAATCACGGCAAGGAATCTCGAACCGAGTCAGGTACCATCGCCTTCTCGACCCGGGTGACGGGGCCGAGCCGCCGCGAAGATCCGAATGGAGGACCGCGCGGAGACGGGTCCTCTTTCGGGCGTGGTCGGCGTGCGTGCCCGGGGCGCACCTGGCTGCGCGGCACCGCTGTGACATCTCTGCCCGTAGTCGCCCCCGTCCGCGACGGACGCCTTATATTGGGTTGACCGAGTCGACTTGCGATGGAGAACAGCGGACGCGATGAACAGCCTGCCCGAGCGGATCGTGGAGTACGCCGAGGCCAGGCCGGAGGCCACGCCGATACAGGCGGAGGACCTCCTGCACCCCGGCGACCGGGCGGCCGTGGCCCGGGCGCTATCCCGACTCGTCCGTTCGGACCGGCTCCTGCGGATCTGCCGGGGCGTCTACATGCGCCCGATCCAGACCCGGTTCGGCCTTCGCGCACCGAGTCTGGAGCAGGCCATCACCGCGCTCGCGAGCCTCTGGGGTGAGACCATCGTGTCGAACGGCGGAGACGCGGCCAACTGGCTGGGTCTAACAACCCCGAACGCCGTACGTACGGTCTATCTCACTTCCGGTCCCGACCGACTCCTGCATTTCGGGGCACACCAGGTCAAACTGCTCCATGCTCCGCGTTAGCAACTGGCGGCCGCACATGGAACCGCCGGCACCGTCATCCGGGCGATCTCATGGCTCGGTCCCCGCGAGGTCGAGAGGAGTCTGGATGCCGTGCTACCGAAGCTCTCGCTCGGCTCGCGTTCGCATTTAACACCGGACAGGCGGACGCTCTCAGCAGACGCCAAAAGGAGTGAGTCCCCGCGATGGCGATGATCACACCCGAACGCGATCTTGAAGAGTCCCTTGTCACGAAGCTACGGGACCTCAAGTACGAATATCGCCCCGACATCCGCGATCGAGCAGCGCTTGAAGCAAACTTCAGGGAAAAATTCGAAGCCCTGAATCGTGTCACACTCACCGACGGCGAGTTCCAGCGACTCCTCGATGAGATCGTCACACCCGACGTGTACGAAGCCGCACGCTCCCTCCGGAACCGGGAAGCGTTCATCCGCGCCGACGGCACGCCGCTCAACTACACCCTCGTCAACATCAAGGACTGGTGCAAGAACCACTTCGAGGTCGTCAATCAGCTCCGCATCAATACGGACAACAGCCATCACCGCTACGACGTCATGCTCCTGATCAACGGCGTCCCCGTCGTTCAGATCGAACTAAAGACGCTTGGGATCAGCCCCCGGCGGGCGATGGAGCAAATCGTCGACTACAAAAACGACCCCGGTAACGGATACACCAAGACGCTTCTCTGTTTCGTCCAGCTCTTCATCGTCAGCAACCGCACGGACACGTGGTACTTCGCCAACAACACCGCGCGGCACTTCGCCTTCGACGCGGACGAGCGGTTCCTTCCGATCTACCAGTGCGCGGCCGAGGACAACACGAAGATCACCCACCTCGACGACTTCGCCGATCGGTTCCTCGCCAAGTGCACGCTTGGCCAGATGATCAGCAAGTACATGGTCCTCATCGCGAGCGAGCAGAAGCTCCTGATGATGCGCCCGTACCAGATCTATGCCGTCAAGGCCATCGTCGACTGCATCGACCAGAACTGCGGCAACGGCTACATCTGGCACACGACCGGCTCGGGCAAGACGCTCACCTCCTTCAAGGCCTCGACGCTTCTCAAGACCAACGAGAGCATCCACAAGTGCCTCTTCGTCGTCGACCGCAAGGACCTCGACCGCCAGACCCGCGAGGAGTTCAATCGGTTCCAGGAGAACTGCGTCGAGCAAAACACCAACACCGCGGCGCTTGTCCGCCGCCTCGAATCCGACGACTACGCGGACAAGGTCATCGTCACGACCATCCAGAAGCTCGGGCTTGCCCTCGAGAACAGCGAGCACAAAAAGCTGCACATCGCTAGGGGGCGGTCGACGTTCAAGCAGCGGCTCGAGCAGCTCCGCGACAAGCGGATGATCTTCATCTTCGACGAGTGCCACCGCTCGCAGTTCGGCGAGAACCACAAGGCCATCAAGGAGTTCTTCCCGAACTCCCAGCTCTTCGGCTTCACCGGCACTCCGATCTTCGAGGAGAACGCGACCGTCAGGCAGATCGAAGGAGACGTCGCCACCCTTCGAACCACCAAGGACCTCTTCCAGAAGCAGCTCCACGCCTACACCATCACCCACGCGATCGAGGATCGGAACGTCCTCCGCTTCCACGTCGACTACTACAAGCCAAAGGACGCCCCCGCCCTCAAGCCCCGGGAGACCCTCGCCAAGCAGGCGGTCGCTCAGGCCATCCTCGACAAGCACGATGCCGCGACCGGAGACCGACGCTTCAACGCGCTGCTGGCCACCGCCTCGATCAACGACGCGATCGAGTACTACAAGGTCTTCAAGCAGCTTCAGGCCCAACGCCCGGCCGAAGACTCCGAGTTCGTCCCCCTCAAGATTGCCTCCGTCTTCTCGCCGCCCGCGGAGGGCAACCCGGACGTTCGGCAGATCCAGGAGGACCTTCCCCAGGAGAAGGAGGACAACCAGCACGACCCCGAGGGCAAGAAGACCGCGCTCAAGGCCATCATCGCCGACTACAACCAGCAGTACGGCACGAACCACGACATCAACAACTTTGACCTCTATTACCAGGACATCCAGCAGCGCATCAAGGACCAGCAATTCCCCAACCACGACCTGCCCCGCAAGGGCGCCGAGAAGATCGACATCACCATCGTCGTCGAAATGCTCCTCACCGGCTTCGACGCCATGTACCTCAACACGCTCTACGTCGACAAGAACCTCAAGCACCACGGCCTGATCCAGGCCTTCTCCCGCACCAACCGCGTTCTCAACGCGACCAAGCCCTACGGCCACATCCTCGACTTCCGCCGGCAGCAAGACAGCGTAGATGCCGCCATCGCTCTCTTCTCCGGTGCGCAGGCTGACCAGGCCCGCGAGATCTGGCTGGTCGACAAGGCTCCCGTCGTCATCGACAACTTCAGGAAGGCCGTCGCCGACCTCGGCGAGTTCATGCAGTCGCAGGGCCTCGAAGCCAAGCCCGATCAGGTGAACAACCTGATGGGCGACGATGCCCGGGCTCAGTTCATCAAGCGGTTCAAGGAGGTCCAGCGCCTCCAGACCCAGCTCGACCAGTACACCGACCTCACCGACGAGCAGGGGGTGCAGATCGAGCAGGCTCTCCCGAAGGACGATCTCCGGGCCTTCCGCAGCGTCTACCTCGGAACCGCCCAGCGACTTAAAGAGCAGCAGGGCACGCCCGGCGGGGACGGCGAGCCGGCCAACCCCGAGGTCGACCAGCTCGACTTCGAGTTCGTCCTCTTTGCCTCCGCCCTCATCGACTACGACTACATCATGCAGCTGATCGCCAAGTACTTGGGTCAGGACCCGAAGAGGCTGACGATCAGCCGCGAGCAGCTCATCGGGCTGATCCAGTCCGACGCCAAGTTCCTTGACGAGCGGGAGGAGATCACCGAGTACGTCCGCTCACTGAAGGAGGGCGAAGGCCTCGACGAGGCGGCAATCCGCGCCGGCTACGAGCAGTTCAAGGCCGCGAAGCAGGCCAGGGAGATCGAGGACCTCGCTCAGGTCCACGGTCTGACACCTGAGTCCCTAGCGGCCTTCGTCGACATCATCCTGCAGCGCATGATCTTCGACGGCGAGCAACTCACCGACCTGATGGCGTTGCTCGAACTAGGCTGGCGTGAACGCCGCGAGCGTGAACTTGCACTGATGGACGACCTAGTTCCGGTGCTGAGAAAGCGCGCGGAGGGTCGGGGCATCTCGGGACTCAACGCCTACGAGCAGGGGGGGGCACGATGAAACGTGAAGTTCCCAAGGAGTTGCGCCCGAGGCTGCGGGTTCCGGAGTTTAGGGAGGGGAAGGGATGGGCAAGAGTCCCGCTAACCTCAGTCCTAAGCGAGGACAAAATAAAGAGTGATGGCAAAGCCGAGGTGCACTCAGTTTCGCTTACCAAGGGCGTCGTTTCCCAGGTGGAGCACATGGGCCGCAGTTTCTCTGCCGCTGACACATCGCATTACAGCTTGGTTAAACCGTTCGACGTGGTTTATACGAAGAGCCCGCTGGCGATCTTCAAGCTCGGCATTGTTAAGCAGCACCGCGGCCCGCATAACGCACTGGTATCGCCTCTTTATGGTGTCTTTACGCCTGCGAATAGGCACATCGGACAACTGATTGAGGCGTACTTCGACTCACCGTCCTGCAGCCTCCGATTTCTCGATCCTCTCGCTCAGAAGGGCGCGAAGAACACTATCCATATATCTAACGAGAGATTCTTGTCCGGCGAACTCTTCCTGCCAAGCGATGAGCGTGAGCAGAAGAAGATCGCCGACTGTCTGGGCTCGCTGGACGACCTGATCGCGGCGGAGGGCCGGAAGCTCGAAGCCCTGCGGCAGCACAAACAAGGGCTGATCCAGCAGCTCTTCCCCCAGCCCGGCGAGACTCGCCCTTGCCTTCGCTTCCCCGAGTTTGAGGACGCTCGAGATTGGGAAGAGATAACGCTTGGAACCCTTCTGGCTCGACCACCTGACTACGGCGTGAATTCTCCAGCGGTACCGTTTTCTGACAGCCTGCCAACCTACATCCGGATCACGGACATCAACAACGACGGTCAGTTTGCGGCGCGTGCTCGAGTCTCAGTCGATATCGACGCCACCGACGAGCAGTATCTTGAGGATGGCGACATCGTGCTTGCACGGACTGGGGCCAGTGTTGGCAAATCATATCGCTATCGGAAGGAGGATGGCCGTCTGGTTTTTGCCGGATTCTTGATTCGGGTGAAGCCTAGTCCAGAGCGGCTAACGTCGGAATTCCTTGCAGCGTACCTGTCGACATGGAGCTACTGGGATTGGGTTCGTCTCACATCAGCACGAAGTGGGCAACCCGGAATCAACGCTACCGAGTATGCCTCGATGCCGTTCCCCTTGCCTCGAGACAGACGAACTCTGGCCGAGCAACAGAAGATCGCCGACTGCCTGACCTCTCTCGACGATCAACTCAACGCACAGACCCGGAGGCTCGACACCCTCAAGCAACACAAGCAGGGTCTGGTGCAGCAGCTCTTTCCCTCCCTGGAGGGCCATTGAGTTATGAGCCACTCGCGGAGGATCTATCAGTACCAGAATCTGACTACGCTCACGCAAAGGCTCCGCAGCGATGTCAAGGATGTTCATTGTGTCGTGCTATACGCCTATAACCGAACGGGAAAGACGCGTCTCTCGATGGAGTTCAAGAATCAAGGGAAGCGGAAAGGCAATGGGACTCCAGACACACTCTATTTCAATGCATATACCGAAGATCTCTTTGTCTGGCACAACGACCTTGATGCTGATACGGATCACTACCTGAAGATCAACGAAAACTCTGCATTCCTCAAGGGCCTCACTGAGCTCGCACTGGATGAATCCATAGCGGGCTACTTATCACGCTACGCCGACTTCGAATTTGACATCGACTACAGCACGTGGACGGTAACATTCCGCAAAGGTGATGACGAGCGGATCAAGATCTCCCGAGGCGAGGAGAACATATTCATCTGGTGCATGTTCATGGCGATCTGCGAGCGTGTTATCGATGGCCATCCGTCGTATCAGTGGGCCAAGCACCTGTACATTGATGACCCCATCTCGTCGCTGGACGACGACCATGCCATCGCTGTTGCCTGTGACCTGGCAGCGCTTCTTCGCAGAGCCGCGGCTTGCCGGGATACCAACGGGGAGCGAGATCCGCTCAGAACGGTTGTCTCCTCTCACCACGCATTGTTCTTCAACGTCATGTGCAACGAGCTTGGAAGGACAATGGAAGACCAAGAGAAAGTCAAGCTTAAGCGGTACTTTCTGCACCGACCGGACTCCGAGGATGTGTTCACGCTACGAGCCACTGGAGATACACCCTGCTTTCAACATGTGGCGACCCTCGCCGAGCTGCAAAGGTGTGTGAGGTCAGGCACCCTCTACACCTACCATTTCAACGCCCTGCGCAGCATCTTGGAGAAGACGGCGAGTTTCTTCGGCCACGGAGACTTCAGGGTCTGCTTGGCCGGGCTGCAGGACGAAACCCTCTACAACCGCGCGCTGAATCTGCTGAGCCACGGCAAGTACGCCATCTACGAACCGGTTGAGATGGTGGACGACAATAAGGAGCTGTTTCGCAGAATTCTCAAAGATGTTCTTGACCGTTTCCCGTTTGCACTTCCCGAGCTTGTTCCTGAAACTACCCCGCAGTAGAGCCAACCCATGACTGACCAAGACCAGAAGGAGCTCGGCAAGACGCTCTGGGGCATCGCCGACCAACTCCGCGGGGCGATGAACGCGGACGATTTTCGCGACTACATGCTCGCGTTCCTGTTCCTCCGCTACCTCTCAGACAACTACGAGAGGGCCGCGAAGAAGGAACTCGGTCGCGACTACCCTGACCCGAACGCCATCGGCAACGGCGGGCGGTCCTCCCTGTCTGCTTGGTACGAACAGAACCCCGATGATGTGTCGGCGTTCGAGAGGCAGATGCGTCTCAAGGCGCACTATGTCATTCGCCCCGAGCACCTCTGGGCCAGCATCGCCCACATGGCCCGCACCCAGGACGGCGAGCTGCTGGACACGCTCCAGGCAGGCTTTAAATACATCGAGAACGAGTCATTCCAGAGCACGTTCTCGGGTCTGTTCTCGGAGATCAATCTCGGCTCCGACAAGCTCGGTAAGACCTACGCAGACCGGAGCGCCAAGCTCTGCACGATCATCACCAAGATAGCCGAGGGCCTCGCGGAGTTCTCCACGGACAGCGACACCCTCGGCGACGCCTATGAGTACCTGATCGGCCAGTTCGCCGCTGGCTCGGGCAAGAAGGCCGGTGAGTTCTACACGCCGCAGCGGATCTCGGACATCCTCTCCGCGATCGTCGCGCTCGACGGCCAGGAGCCGAAGACCGGCAAGCGGAAGCAGCTCGCCAGCGTGATGGACTTCGCCTGCGGCTCGGGCTCGCTGCTGCTCAATGTGCGCAAGCGCATGGGGCCGCACGGCATCGGCAAGATCTTCGGGCAGGAGAAGAACATCACCACCTACAACCTCGCGCGGATGAACATGCTGCTGCACGGGGTGAAGGACTCAGAGTTCGAGATCTATCACGGCGACACGCTGACCAACGACTGGGACTTGCTCCGCGAGACGAACCCGGCCAAGAAGCCCCGCTTCGACGCCGTGGTTGCCAACCCGCCGTTCAGCTACCGCTGGAACCCGAACGAGGCGTTAGGCGAGGACGTGCGCTTCAAGAACTACGGGCTGGCCCCGAAGTCGGCAGCGGACTTGGCATTCCTGCTGCACGCGTTTCACTACCTCAAGGATGACGGTGTGATGGCGATCATCCTGCCACACGGCGTGTTGTTCCGCGGCGGCACGGAGGCGAAGATTCGCCGCAAGCTCCTTGACGACGGGCACATCGACACCGTCATCGGCCTTCCGGCGAATCTGTTCTACTCGACCGGCATTCCGGTCTGCATCCTCGTCCTGAAGAAGTGCAAGAAGCCCGATGATGTCCTGTTCATCAACGCGTCCGAGCATTTTGAGAAGGCCAAGCGGCAAAGCTACCTGTCCGACGAGCATATCGAGAACATCATCGATACCTACCAGCAGCGTCCGGAGAGCATCGAGCGGTACGCCAGACGCGTGGGGATGGACGAGATTGAGGCCAACGACTTCAACCTGAACATCTCGCGCTATGTCAGCACGGCCAAGCAGGAGGTCGCGATCGATCTGTCGGCCACACACAAGGAGTTGGGCGAAATCGAGAAGCAGATTCAGGAGACAACGGCGAAGCACAACGCGTTTCTGAAGGAACTTGGACTATCCCCGTTGCCAGCGCCCAATAAGTAATCGAAGCGATCCCTCCGCCTATGGGTGGCGCCGCAAGCATGCGGCGCTGAGGGATCGCGTTCATGCGCACGGTCCACATGTGCACCGGGACCGTCGGGCCCAATCAAAGCCAATCGAGCCGCGCCCGACGCTCGCTGCCGGGCTCGGCTGTTGAAGGGAGTTCGGCTCGGGTTGGACGCTCGCGCAACCGGTCCATCTCCGTTGTGGGCGATGGCTCTGCGGTGTTGTTTTCGTGCTCCACACCGGACGCCGCGCCGCAACTGCTCTTTGTCATGGGAGAATCTGGAGAATCGGCGGCCATGGGCTCGCGAGTTCAAAGGCGCGTAGTCGATCGCGTTGCTCGCGGTCTTTCTCCTCCTCTGACAAAGCAAGCGTCGGCTCTTTGTAACCCATCGCTCGGGCTATGACGTTCGCGGCCTGCGGCAGCGGCGTCGTGAAGTGCGGCGTCATCGAGGGGGGCGTGGACTGCTGTGGTTTCGCGTTGGCGATGTCCAACAGCCGCCCGACGGTCGTCAATCCGACGCCGTTCATCACGCCCCTGGGATGCCCATGTATGCCGGCAGTCATGGATGCGAAGGCCGGGTAGACTGGCTTCGTCCCGGACACCGACCCAGAACGCGTAGAGCCGGTTAGACATTAGGTTCTCGGGGAAAACACGCTGGTCACCCGCTTTCCGGGGAAGCGCCTTGAGCACGCTTGCCGCTTCCGGCCCGAGCCAGACGGGTGCGCGGCCCGGTCTTGGAGTCCTCCAGCCGGGCGCTCGCGCCATCCTTTCCGATTGCCCCGATCTCGTCCCACTTGAGGTTGACCATTTCGGAGAGGCTCGCTCCGGTCAGCGTGGGCCACCGAAAGTTAAGTTCAATCATGTCGATCGTGGAACGGCATAAATTCGCTCCATGACAATTCTGCCTGGTGGTACATCTCTTCCAAATTTTCGCTGCTGGTGTAGAAGAGGCGTGGTGAGCATGTCACCACAGCTTCTGTTAGTTTCAGAAACAGAGACGTTCAAAGGCTCTCCGTTCTGATCCCGCTTCGTCTCACAACAGAACGGCTAGAAGAGAAGCAGTAGACCTGAACGGAAGCCCGTGATATGCGAGGCACCGGGTTGTGCGAGAGTGCTAATGTCGCATTCGCCACAAGTTACCCAAGCGGACCGGATCCGGTGGCACGAGTGTCCATGGCACGGCGAGGATCTCTGCGGCACGCCAGCACAGCAGCCTTCATCCGCGACGGGAACCGTCGCCTCGCCCACCATGACCCCGAATTACTACCGTTGACGTTACGCGTAATTCGTCCGTGGTCGATAAGCGCCAGCCATGGCCGACCTCAACCGTCAGGGTACTCAGACTCATGCAGGTCTTGAACCACGGTATTCTTGAACCACCCCAAATGCTCGCGCGCGTACTCGGCTTGCTCTTGGAGATGTTTGTGCCATTTAACTTCGAGCTGCAGCACCTCAACTCCCACGGCTTGACCGCTGGTCCGATCTTCTTTTGCAATCGATACGCCAACCACAATCGGATACCTATCGGGGTCCAGACTGCGAGCAATTAGGCAACGACCGACCAATTCAGCGTGACGGTATTTGAGGTCATCTTCAGGCTCAGTAGCAAGGAAAACGTAGAGCACGTTCGATGGAGCGGATACGATTCGAGCCCGAAGCCTTGCGGCGTATGCTTGACTTATGAAATCCTTGAGTTCGCGGCCAAGCATACGCCGCGCAAACCGAGTTTCCCTTGCCATGATTCGGAGGGCCCTGTCGAGCTCTTGGTCCTCAGCCTCCGTAATCTGAATCTCGCCATCAGATCGTGTGGGCAGCTCAGTTCGCGTGGCTCCAGGCTTCGTGAAACTGTTGATCAAGGAGTCCCAAACATAGCTCGGCCTGTCCAGCTCTCTGTGCGCTCTTACTTCGGAGCGTGCGTTAAACTCATCCCAGGTCTTCGCGACTCGTATGATCTGCGCATCGGTATCTGGAAAGGAGCGTGCACTACTTAAGTACACGGCTAGTAAGTGCTCCTCACCTGGCATCCTGATGATCCGGCCACTGCTGAAGAGGCTTTCCTTGGCCTGAAGATACTCGACGAAATCAGTGATTGTATCAAGTTCTCGAAGGACGAGGGGAAGGGAAACCTCGTCGAACACGTGCACGAAGCCACGCCCAGCATCCCCAGACATGATGGGCAACTTTCTGCCGGCGCCGAAAGCTACCGCGATCCGGTGGATACACCTTTTATCCTTGGGTGGAACGAGTAGGGCAGATCGACCGGGGCGGCGCACTCTCTGAGGGATCACGTCCAAGCGCCGCTCGGCGCCCCTGATTTGCTTTAGCGACGCGGTGACGGCCCGCCGGGTCCACCTCTTATTCGCTACGTCAGATATGCCCTCACCCTCTAGCCCGACGTGCTTAACAGAGAATAGAAGCACGTCGGGATCGCAGACGACCATGAGATCGCAGAGCTCCTTGCCGTCATCTCGAGCCGGAGCGGGATAGGTCCAAAGGGCAAGAAACGTCTGCGTGCAGAGATAAGTGACGAAGTCCTCGGAAGCGTTGGTCAATGGCAAGGCCCGCGAAAAGGCCGAGGCAAGGGACGAAATACGCGCAACGAATTCGCGGACTGGGGCGTGACGCCGCAAGCGCCGACTCCATTCGCGGCGTGGTCAACGCTCAATTGGCAGACACGCAGTGGCTCGAGCAAGCTGAATAGCGCGACGGAGGAAGCTGTCCCAACCGTAGTTGAAGGTTCCTGATAGGGGAGAAAGAAAAGTGGTGGCTCCGGGGGTCCCGGGCCGATAGGCTCGGGTAGGCAAAAACCCCAACACGGAGCCACCACGATGAAGAGAACGTACGAGGTAAGGGATCGGGCGGACAAGCGCGCGATCAGGGAGTTCCTGAAGCGGGAGGGGCAGTTTCTGCTTCCGATGCTTGAGCTCGTGGAGCAGACGGAGGTCGCGATCGACGAAGTCATCCAGGTGATGGGACGAGCGACGATCGAAGCGGTGCTGGAGATGAGCGCCGAGGGTGTGGCAGGCGTGAAGCAGGCAGGTCGGTCACGAGCGGAAGACGACACGGTGTGGTATGGCCGGCAGGGTGGTGTGGTTTACCTGTCGGACCGGAAGGTGCGTGTGGAGCGGCCACGGCTCAGGCGCCGGGGCGCCGGGGAGGGTGGCGAGGTCGAGGTGCCGGCGTACGCAGCGATGCGGAGACCGGGCGCCGTGGCGGATCGGATGCTCGAGGTCCTGATGGCGGGGGTGAGCACGCGGAAGTACGGCCGTGTGATCGGTGAGATGGCCGACACGGTCGGGGTGAGCAAGTCGGCGGTGAGCCGTGAGACGGTCGAGGCCTCGGAGCGCGTGCTGAAGGAGCTGATGGAGCGCCGGCTGGATGCGTGGGACCTCCTGGTGATCTACCTGGACGGGATCCGGATGGGCTCGCACCACGTGCTTGCTGCGGTAGGCGTGGACTCAGACGGAAAGAAGCACGTGCTGGGCGTGAGGGAAGGAGCGAGTGAGAACGCCGAGGTGACCAGCGCGCTCCTAGAGGATCTGGTCGAGCGCGGCCTGGACCCGGGCAGGCGGCGGCTGTTCGTGATCGATGGCTCGAAAGCGCTCAGGAAGGCGATCGAGAAGGTGTTCGGCCAACGTCACCCCATCCAGCGCTGCCGCAACCACAAGCTCCCGAACGTGCTGGGTCATCTGCCAAAGGATCAGCATCCTCAGGTGAAGGCGGCGTTCCGGGCGGCGATGAAGCTGGACGCGAAGCAGGGCGAGCAGAAGCTCGAGCAGCTCGCCCGATGGCTCGAGCGCGGAACCACCCCTCGGCCTCGGCCAGCCTACGCGAAGGCCTCAGCGAGATGTTCACGATCAACCGGCTCGGCCTCCCGCCGCGGCTGAGGAAGTGCCTGGGCTCGACCAACCTGATCGACAGCACCCACTCGGGCGTAAGACAGAAGACCCGCAGGGTGACCAACTGCAAGAACGGAGCGATGGCCTTGCGCTGGGCTGCGGCCTCGTTCGTGGAGACCGAGAAGAGCTACCGGAGGATCATCGGCTACGACCAGCTCTGGATGCTCAGGGCCCACCTCGACGACCATGAACCGGTTGCCGAAATGAGAAAGGCAGGCTAACCAAGAAACTCTCCGGAGCCACCACCTTCAACTGTCAGCGGGACACCATCCGACGGAGACACATATGCCCGCAGCCCCGGCGTCGGGCGCATCCACGATGCAACCCTGCGAGCCGCGCTGGCCAAGCGTGCGCCAGCCAGGATCGACGAGTGAGCCGAAGTCACGCGACGCGCGTCGACTTCCAACCATGGCCCCTGGTCTGCAGGGTGTCGTGACGAAGCTGCAGTTCCGCCAGCCCATCCTGTGTGGAAAGCGGTACCTTGCACATGACTTTCACGCTGTAGCGAGTTCATGAGACGGTCAAGAGCCTCGTCGCCCCCACCACGATCAATCCATGATGTCGGGACATGGGCCATGCGATCCTCTTACTTTCTCGCTAGTATGCGATGCAGGTTTCAGGCCGGCGCAAAGACTAAGCCGGCGGGATGCCGTCACGGTGCCTCGCCACTGGTTTCACACCCTCTGCACGTTCTTCCTTGCGTGGCGTGTTGGGGCGTGCCGCGCGACGATCCATTGGTGGATCGCGACGAGACAGCTAGACCGTGAGCTCGAGGATGAGGCCGTGCGGTAACCGGCCCAGGCCGCCGGTGTCCTCAGAAGCTGGATCCGTACAAGGGGATCATCGACGCGCCGCTGGCGTCGTATCCGAAGCTGTCCGCCGCGCGGCTGTTCCGCGGGATCACCACCGCCGGAGGCCGGTTCAAGGTCACACATCCCCGCTTCCCGCTCGTGGGCAAGACCAGCTACCTCACCGGCCAGCGGGCCGAGCAGCTCGCCTCCGTCGCCGGTGCACGCAAGCGGCTCTACTTCATGCGCGAGCGCCTCCTCGAGCTCGGGCCCGTCGGCGAGAGCTACCTGACCGAGCTCATCCACGCCCGGCCCTTCACATGGAAGGGCGATGTCGAGCGCCTCTTCGCCCTCCTCAAAGAGATCGGTGACGCCGCCTTCCTCCGCCTTCTCCAGCGTGCCCTCTTCAAGCGCTTGTGGGGCCACGAGTACCTCCTCCGCCTCCAGGACCAGGAGGTGGCACGGTGAACATGATACCGAATGAGGTCGATCTCGACGCCATGCTGAAGCGCCTGCATCTGCCTACCGTGCGCAAGGCCAGCCCCTTCCTCAGGACCATTGAGGAGTTCGACTTCACCTTCCAGACTTCACTGCGCCTCAAGATGCTCGGAAGCTACCTCGGACCCGAGCTCCTCAGCGAAGGCAGGAACGTCGTCCTCTCTGGCCCGCCTTCGGAGCGGGCTTGGTGTCTTGTCTCACCCCGCCTCCCCTTCTACGATACCCCTTCTCTCTCTACAGGGTGGAACGGGGAACCCTCCCTTATCTCTTACCCTTCGCAAAGGAGGACAAGGCATGTCCATCGCAACCGACGCCCAGATGGCGTCGACCGACTCGCTGACGTCGATCGAATCGTTGGACCTCTCATGGATCCGAGTGAAGCTGATGGACCCCGACGAGGGACGAGGTTGGAGTGACAAGTATGCTCGTCAAATAGAGACTGAGTACCGTCGATACCTCACCCTCGCGCGACTTCATAGCACGAAGTCGATCGTTCCTTCTCGCGAGGTGGATACCTTTTGGCACTACCACATTCTTGATACGCAGGCTTACGCCGCAGACTGTGAACAGGCCTTCGGGTATTTCTTGCACCACTTTCCCTACTTCGGCATGCGGGGACCGGAGGATATGGACGCGCTCGGACGAGCGTATGCCGAGACGCTCGCCCTGTATGAGGACGAATTCGGGCCGCCTCCTGAGGATCTGTGGCCTCGGGCAGGAATGTCTAGGTGCCCAAACTGCGGTAGGCGGTGATCGGATCCCGCCGGAAGTTCCGGTAAGATATCTTCAGAATTGAAAATCTGAGGGAGGATTATGAGTGGTGTCTCATCCCGGCCTACCGATCTGAGTGAGTATTGGAGGTGGTTTGCCACCAACATTTGGCCAACCGGTAGTAGGCCGCTAGAGAATTGGGATTGGTACGCCAGCAAGAAAGAGAATCTCCTGGACTTCCCGAATCGCCTCTGGGAACACCAGGAAAACCGCTACGAGTTGAAGACGAAGAGGCTCCAAACCGAGTTTAAGAACTCTACATTCTGGACCAAGATCTGGCCGGAGTTGGTGAAGCAAAATACGGCATACCTCGCGATCAGTAAAGATTACGGTCTTCTCACCCACCCGGCGACCCCTCCAGAGGTCAGAACCAAGCCGTGGAAGTCTTGCGTTGAGAAGTCGTTCCGGAAGAACGTCATACTCAACCGCAACGAGCCATGGCCGTCTCCACCGAACGGAGGTTGGGTAACCCCGGAGAACTTGCTGGAGAAGATCAAGGACGTGATCCGGACGACCGTAATCGTCAAGTATATGGACGGAGTCGAGGTCGTTCGAGACGTGATCCTTACCGTGGCACAGGCCTCAGGTGTATCCCTGAATGCCGACGAGCCTGCCGCGCGTCTAGAAGGGTACTACGCACGACACTTGACCCTAAGTCTTCAGTCGCCTTCGGGACCGATCCCGGTTGAGATTCAGGTGTGTACTCAGGTGCAGGACGTCCTCAGGGCTCTGACACACCCCTTCTATGTCGAGCGCCGGCTCGACGCTGGACTCTCCCTGCAGGACATGCTGTGGGACTATAAGTGCAAACAGTTCGCCCCCTGTTTCCTGGGGCACATCTTACACTATGCCGATGGGGCGATCATGAACATTCGCCACCGCCAAGAAGAAGAAAGAAATGAATAAGAAGATTATGCAGTACTTGGCGACCTTGGACCTTCCGGATCCGATCCGCGGTCGGATCGACACGGTCACGAACGCGTTTCAGTTCCTCTGTGGAGCGGAAGTCGACGATCTGTTCCTTTCGAGTGAGATCACGGCGGATGGTCTGCAATACCCGAGTTTATGGGGGTTCCAGGGTCCGTACTGGATGGAGGCAAGAGACTTCGTGACGGGAGACGATGTCGACATCTCGCCATACGTGGACTCGATCAAGTACTTGGGTCTGCAGTACAAGAACCTCAACCTACCACCTGACGGGCCGCCGACCGAGGACTCGCGGATGCGAGTGGAGGTCGAGACCGAAAAGGTGCGATATAGCCTTCTTTCGGCGACCGGAAGTAACTGTGAGCATCTCACCGAGATCGTGTCCACACTCCTTCTCCCAAACCTGAAGCCGAAGGAGTAAAGAATTCATCCGCCGCCCGCCGGGCTCTTCGTCATTGGCTTTGTCGCCCACGGACCGGAGCCGCGAACTCGAAGTTCGGGGGATCGGCGTAACCAACGCCCGTCCAACAGGTAGAATCACCTGTATCATGAGGATTTGGGCCTGCACTCGTGGGACCCTCGGCTCCGGCTTCGGTTTCAGCTTCGTTGAGCCTGTACGCAATCCACGCCTGTACTGCGGCGCGTGCTTTCATCACAATGCTGCCGATCGGGCGGTTTCTGTGGATCAAGCGCGAAATGGAGATTCTCGACGCGGTACGGACGCTTGGGGAGGCAGCCATTCCACCCGTGTTCACCAGCCGGGGTGGGAAGCCGCTTGACAAGAGCAGGCGTGGCGGCTGCACCGGATCGCGGCCGTGCCGCACGGCTTCCGCTCGAGTTTCCGGGACTGGGCGACCGAGGTGACGGATCATCCTCGCGAGGTGGCCGAGGCTGCGCTGGCACACAAGGTCCGCAACCAGATCGAGGCAGCGTACCGGCGCTCGGACCTGTTCGAGCGCCGGCGCCGGCTCATGGACGACTGGGCTGCGTACTTGGCCGGTGGAGGTCGCAAGCCATAGGTTGCATCGACTCGCTGACGACCCGTCCCCTCCACTGCGTTTGAGCTGAGCCCGTTCTCGTGGTGCTCTGGTGAGCCCACGAGAGCTTCACTGGCAGCTCAGAGGAGATGCACACGCCGGGGGCCAAAGGTCACGGTAGCGTCTACGAAGGAGCTCCGAATAGTGCTACTCGCGCTGTTTCTAGGGATTGTTGGTGCTCTTGCGATGGCATTCGGTCGGATTGCTTCGGAGGGGCCATCTACCTCCCCTCTTTTGGAGTCCTGGAAAATAGAAAGACTTCAAAAATGGGCGCGGCGGGGACGGGTGATAAAGTATGTTGGCGGGGGAATGGTTCTATACGGAGCGCTGGCTGCGGGTATCACATCGTACTTGTATGCCATCCTGTACATCGGCGCTTTCTGGCTCCTTGGCGTACTCCTCTCACTTCCACATTGGGGTGTCTCCGCAAGACCTCACCTAGAGAAAACGGATCAGGAATAGGCGGCACTCGGACTGCTCGTTTTCTGTGGTCTTGTCTGACAGGCATGAGAGAATAGGCCATGCAGCGTAAACGCGGCGAGCTGATTCCGATCAGTGAACCCTTGGCCGATCTGTCCGGCCAGGTGCCGACGATCCGCGACGCCTCGCCCCAAGCGCGGCACCACTTCACCCGCTTCGATCAGGTAGACCAACTCGCATCGGCCAGCGAAGCGGACCCCGACCGGGGCTTCATGGCTCGGCTTATGGCGCTCGCGTACCAATCCCGGCAACCGGCACTAGTACCAGCGCGTCAACGGCCCGTGCGAATTGATCTTGAGTCGGACGGGCCAGTACAAGCTCCCATACGGCAACTTCTCAAGCTTGATCCTGGCCTGGCGCCGGCGTGACCGCTGAAATCGTTACAAACTTGCGAGTGATAGAGTTCGCGCCGAGTGGTGCTCCATACGATGCACTGATTGGTCTGGATATCCTCCTCCGTGGCGTGCTTACGCTATCGCAAAGCGGCCACTCTTCGTTCGCACTTTGGGCGCAAGGAGGGAGGCAACGTCAATGAACTGGGTTGAGAAGCGGCAGGACTGCAGCGCGGCGCACGTGCTGGTCGATCTGGAGTGGGCCACCGAGGAGAGCGTCCAGACTCGAATCAAGCAATTGGAGGGCTCTGGGGAGCCCATGCCGAGGCACATATCGCATGACGAGGATCCGGGTTTCTCGGTGGTTCGTAACGGCAGGTTGGTGGCGTTCGACCTCAAAGACATGCGGACGATCCGGGTGCGGGGCGACGACGGGAAGATCGACTTCGATATCCATGTGACCATGCGCCATGTTGACCCTCGGTGCGTGTCGGTGGTCGAGGGCGAGGAGCTTGAGCCCTGGCAGGTGCTCTACATGGCCCTAGACAAACTGCTATTCTAGAATGCCCGTAACTTTGGGTTAGGCCTGGCAAGCCCCCTACCGTCCTAGATGGCCCGCACCCCCGCCACCCCGGAAATCGTTACATCAAACGCTACCATCACCGGCGCGGACTAAGGTGCGTAAGGGACTAAGGTGCGTAAGCCAGGATACTCCTTGGGGCCACACTCCGTGCGTCCCCGGCGGAGGCTGGCGGGGGGCCGTGCCCCCTCTGACCCCGGAGATCGCCGCCGCCGCGGGGGCCTCCGAAGACACCCCGCGGACGGTCCCCGGAAGCGGGGTCCGGGACGGCGGGGCCGGCCGCTTCCGGTTCATCGAGGTGAAGGGCCGAGCCGGGAACCCCCAGCCAGTGGCCCGCGCCCTCCCCGGTGTCGCCGGGTTCCCCGGTCGCGTGCCGCACACGGCACGTCCCATGCGCCGACACCGATCTCCCCGGCGGCCCGCTCGTAGCCGTCGCACTCGGGGTTGAGGGCCTCGGGCACGACCCCGGGCGGCTCGTCGAGCTCCCGGCCGGCACCCTCCGAAGCGACGATCGACGACTTCACGGCATTGCGATCGGGAAGGGCTGTCGCGAGGCCTGTAATGACCGCCGGATGCGGGTTCCGGTGGCGATTCCTGCGTGTCCGGTTCACTTTGGGGATCGCCGGACACGAAATCGCCGTTGGGCCGGACACGGCCCCGGCCGCCGATGTCGCTGGCGCGCTTTCGGTTGCGCCACGACCGGCGGAGCGCCGATGCAGATCCGCGCTCCTCGGACGTGGATGGGAGCGACCCCCCATCTCGGCATGCCTCGATCGGCGTCGGGGAAGGGGGGCATGGGCACGCCCATGCCCCCCTCCGCCGGGGGTCGCTCCCATCCATCAGTCCCTGGCGGGAAGGCCACCGAGCGCCGCTGCGAGCGCGGCGGATCACCGGACCGGTCCGGCCTCCGGGTCTCGACTCTCGCCAGCCAGATAGGCCAACCAGTCGTCCATGAGCCGGCGTCGGCGCTCGAACAGCTCCGTGCACCGATAGGCCGCCTCGATGGCGGCGGTGCCGGTCGGCGCTCAGCCATCAGCGCACCGGCAGGGGGGTTCGGGGGCGAAGCACCCCCCTCGCCAGCCCCAATGTTACACAAAGGGTAGGCTGGCTCATGACAGGTAACCGGTCATGAGCCAGCGCCTCAGGGCACCGGTCCGACCTCCGGTTCTTGACGCTCGCCGACGAGATAGTCGCCCCAAGCCTCCATGACCTCACGCCTCCGGTCCAGCAGGTCCGAGCGGGCGTAGGCGGCCTCGGCCTGACTGCGGACCTTGTGTGCAAGCGCCGCCTCCGCCACCTCGCGCGCCACGCCCGTCTCCGAGCACCAGTCGCGGAACGACGATCTCATTCCGTGAGGTGTTCCCCCGATGCCGAGGTGCCGGAGCAACTTGCTGAACATCGAGGCGTGGATCCTTCCTCCCTTCGCGCCGCGGAACACGATCCCGCCGTCGTCGAGGCGCTGCCGGGCCTCGAGGATCTCCAACGCCCGCCTCGACAGGGGAACCCGGTGCTCGCGCTTCGCCTTCATGCGGCTGGCCGGAATGGTCCAGACGTCGTGGTCGATCTCGGACCACGCCGCGCCCCGGACCTCGTTCGAGCGTGTCGCCGTCAGAACCATGAACTCGAGCGCCAGCCGGACACCGGCATGGGACTCCGAGTTGCGGAGCTCGGCCAGAGCCTCCGCCACCGCGCCGTGCGGGAGCGCCTTGTGATGCCGGGTGGCGTTGCCGTTGCGTGGCAGCGCGGCGGTGATGGCGTCCCCCGCCGGGTTGTCCGGCCGGTAGCCCTTCGCGACAGCCCACTTCATCACCGCGCCGATCCGATTACGCACGGCCTTCGCGGTCGAGGGCTTGCTTGACCAGATGGGCTTGAGGATGGCGAGCACGTCGGCCGTCGCGACCTCGTTCGCCCGCTTCCGGCCGATGCGCGGATGGGCGTAGTCCCGCAGCGTTTGCCGCCACTGCCGGGCCATGCGCGAGGGGTTCTTCCAGGTCGGCGAGTGAATCGCGATCACCTTCTCGACGGCCGCCTCGAAGGTGGGAACCCCCGCGTCTCTCGGGTCGTGGCCCCGATGGGCCGCCCGCCTGTTCTCAAGCGCCTTCTCCCTCGCCTCCCTGAGCGTCACGACCGGGTACGAGCCCAGTCCGAGATTGGTGGGCTTCCCCGCCACTCGAATCCGCTGGCCCCAGGACCTGGAGATGCGCCCGGACTTCATTCGGTGGACGCGAAGGTACAGCCCGAGCCCGCCGCGCCCGCCGTCGCCGTAGCGTCCCGGCGTCTTTGCCCGTGCCACGAAGGCAGCCGTAAGCGGTCGTTTGCGCATGTGGTGTGTCCTACTTGTGTATCACACATCGACGGATACACCATGGTACAACACGGTACGAATCAGCACAAGAGGGAGCCGACGAACACGGCCAGGATACACCATATCATGTTGTCATACGATGGCTTGTGGAACATTACGGAACGGCATGGAACGAGGTGGGCGATCATACTACTGTACTTATGGCAGAAGTCGCCCTTGACTTCGAGCACGAGCGCGCCCGCCCGGCGCCGGGGATCGTCGGCTTGCCAGGTGAGCAGCTGCCGCGCGAACGGGTACATGCAGGCGGTCGTCTTGCCGGTGCCGACGGCCCCGACGACGAGGATGCCGGTGTAGAGTCCCTTCTCGGGGACGACGAGCCAGGAGGGCCGCTCGCTCTCGGTGGGCACGACCGGGTGGTGCAGTTCGCCGACGACGAGCGACGGCGCGTCGTCCTCCGGCGAGACGGGCCAGGCCGGAAGCCTGCCGCGGTTGCGGCGGCGAGTGAGCGGCTGGAGCCAGACCCGCGAGACGGAGAGCATGATGCTGCCGGCCAGGAGCACGGCCACACCGGGCGTGAGGAAATACCAGAGGTGGATCGCCCGATGCAGGCCCGGATCGTGATGGGCGATCAGGTCGAGGTACGGGTTGCCGCCCGGCCCGGGGAACGGCGCGACGAACGCGCGCCAGGCGAGCGCCGTCAGGGCCAACCCGATGAGGACCAGCGTCCACGGCCTCATCGGCCGGGCACCCTTCCCGGAGGGATCGATGTTGCGGGAGCGACCCCTGGAGGGCGTGGGGGCGAGTTGTGTGAAAACACACTCGGCCCTATGCCGTACCGAGCCTTCGGCGAGGGGGGTCGCTCCCGCCACGGCCGATGCGGCCCGTCCGGCAACGGGCGGACGGGCCACGAGGCCGCAACACACCACCGCGCAGCCGGATGGACGGAAGGCCCGGCGTGAATCGCCGGAGGGCCGATTCGTGAAACGACCCCCCGCGTCGTTTTCACGCCGCGGTGCGGCATGGGACGCCCGCCGCTCATCGGTAGCGGACCCTCGCGAGGCGCTCGGTCCGCCAGGCGACGCCGCGGTCGATCGATCCGCGCCCGCCCTGTCGGCGCGCCTGCTTCTCGAGCGCGACGCTGCGCTTCAGCGCGGCCTGGAGGCCGCCGAACTCCTCGAGGACGTGGACCGCGCCCTGGAGGATCGCCCGCTCGATCCGGGCCAGCTCCTCGGCCGTCCCGGCTTCGGGCTCGGCGCGCCCGGTGGGCTCGGCCCATCCGTGCGTCACCCGCCGCGCCCGCTCGAGTTCGCGCCCGGTGCGGGCGACGGCCACGACCTCGACCGACCGGCCAAGTCTCCGGAGCGCGCGCCAGAGTCCGCGGTGCGCCTTGCCCCATGAGTGGTGCGCCGTCGAGGTGTCGTGGCCGGGGTCGGCGTAGACGAACAGGGCGCGGACCGAGTCGAGCGCGACCGGCAGCTTTACGGGGAAGTAGCGCCTGGTGCTCCGGGCGGCTCCCCGGTACACGCGCACGGGCAGGAGCGAGCGCTCGATCCCGAGCGCCTCGAACGCGGCGACCTTCTCGGTCTCGGTCGGGAGCCAGGGCAGGTCGGTATGCTCGATCACGTAGTCGAGCGAGAGAAGGCGGCGCACGAGCACCTCGGTCGATGCGCCGCGGCGGTGGCGGATGTGCTCGGTGCCGAGCGCGCGGTAGACCGGGCGGGCGAAGATCCGGCAGACCCGGCCCATGCCGGCGATGCCTGGCTCCGTCTCCTCGCTCGCGACGCGCTGAGCGATCATCGCGTGGACCCCGCGCCGGACCTGTTCCGGGTGCGCGTCCATGAACCGTCCGCACTGCGCGCGCGTGAACACGCCGCTGTGGAGGCAGACCAGCGCGATCCACTCGGCGTTGCGCCCCGTCCAACCGAACGGCTCAAGCGCCTTCTCGCGCCCCTTCAAGTGCGCGATCATCGCTCCTCCCCGGTCACGAGCGCCCGGTCGGCCCTGAGGTAGGTGATGAGGATCCCCATCGGGTTGTGGACGACCAGCTCGGGCGGGACCCGGTCGAGGAACTCGAACCGGAGCGAGAGCGACCAGCGCTCGCGCAGGACCTCCAGGCCAGCGGCGAGATGCACGAGATCGAAGTCGGCGGTTGCGCCGTGGGGCGGTTCGGGCGAGGGATGGATGCGGAGCACGACCCGCTCGACCTGCCGCTCGGTCTCGGCCGTTCCGGCGGCCGCGGCGGCCACGTCGTCGCCGTCGCGCGCGAACGCGGCGTTGGCGAGTTCGGTCGAGAGGAACCGGAGGCTCCGGGTCCAGTGCTCCTCGACCGTGGCGCGGCGGCGCGAGTGGAAGTCGTCGACGAACCGGTTGAGAAAATACTTCGTGGTGGGATCGAGCGGATCGGCCTCGGCGGTCGCGGCCTCGTAGGCGAGCGCCTCGGCGCGGCCCACCTCGTCGACCCGCACGACGATCGGCTTGGGAGGCTCGGCGCCCGCGATCCGCAGCAGGACAAAGACGCCGAGGACGCAGCTCGCGGAGAGGAAGAGCAGAATCGTCCGCAGCTTCCGGTTCGCCTGCACCGCCTCGCCCCAGATCTCGGCGTACTCGCGACCGGCGCTCTTGTCTCGTTTCATCGGCGGATCTCCTTGTGGATCAGACGGGTGGCTTGACGGAGGCGGCCGCGCGCATGACGATGGCCGTGAACCCGGACCCGGTGGAGCCGGAGCCCGAGACGAGCATCGAGGCGAGTTCGCCGACCTTGAGTCCGGCCATGAGGCCCGAGACGACGAGCGGTAGCAGGACGACGGCCCAGAGCCAGAGCTCGCCCGCGTCGGCGGTGCCGGTGCCCATGAGCGCTTCGGCGTAGGTCGTGATGTAGCCCATGCCGACGCCCATGAAGACCCGCAGGATGGCGCCGGCCACGACGCCGTAGAGCGTGTAGACCATGAGCGTCCGGAACCATCCCCAGAACAGGAACGCCAGCGGCTCGAAGAGCAGGAAGGCGATGAACACGGGGCCCAGGAGAATCGCGATCGCGAGAGCGACCTGCGCCCAGATCACCTGCGCGTAGGTGACGCAGAACAGCGCGACGAGCGAGAACACGAGCGAGGCGCCCATGCACAGCGTGACCAGGGAGGAGAAGATCACGGTCACGCCCGAAGTCATGATCGAGAGCAGGTTCCCGGCCGACCAGGCGTCGCCGAGGTGCGTGGAGTACGCTTGGACGAGCGCGGCCATCTCGGCATATCCGGCCGAGACCACGTCGGAGAGGAACAGGTTCTGGAGCCAGGCGCCTCCGGCCGCGATGGTGGCCGGGAACGTGAGCCCGACCCCGGGGATCGGTACGATGTAGTAGTGGAGCATCGTGCGGGGGATGGCGATCCCGATCACGAGCTTGATGATCTCCCAGGGCTGGAACGTGCCGCTGAACGCGATCTTCAGGCCCGTCCAGGCGACCATGACGGCGGCGAGCCCGCCCCACAGCTGGAGCCCGAGCGCGTGCACGTCGGGCGCGGCCCCGCCGACGACGGTGTCGAGCACCACGTCCAGAAACCCCTTGAAGTCCTGGAGCTGGTCGTCGGGGATCTGCGTGGGGACGTTGGGATCGATCGACTGCTGCATCGCCCTAGTTGCCCCCGTAGAAAGACGGGATCTTCAGGAGCAGCCCCTCGCGGAGCGCGTCCCGGTTCCGGGAAGCGGCGTCGCGTAGCGTGCCGGCCATCGCGTTCGCGCGCGCCCGGCTTTCGCTCCATGCGGCGAGCCGTTCGAGGCGCGCGAGTTCGGCCAACTGCGCGCGGCTCGCCTCCTGGGCGGCCTGGTGGGCAAGCACCTGGGCCACGCCGGCGTTGATCCGGCCCTGGCTCAGCGCGGCCGCGACCTCGGCCTGCTGGAGTGCCGTGTTGGACAGGTTGCCGTTCGCGGTCAGCCCGGCGAACGAGCCCTGCGCGCTCTCGATGGTCTCGGCGAGCGCGGCCGCCGCGTCGAGCGTCGCGTAGTCGAGCACGCGCTGCCGGTCGGCGGCTTCGCGGGCGCTGTGGTAGTCCTCGGCCGCGCGCGCCGCCGCCTCGGGGGGATGGTCCGCGAAGAGCGCGAGGATGTCGGCTTCGGTCACCCGGTCGGCCGCGCCCAGGGCGCTGCGCCACAGTCCGGTCAGCGAGCGACCGCCGCTCCCCATGTCCCGGACGGCATCGACCGTCTCGCGGGCCGCGCCCTGGAAGTCCGATCCCCAGGAGAGTCCGTCGCGCACCAGCCCGACGGGGCGGGCCGCGAGCCGGGAAAAGGGCTGGAGCAGCGCGCCCAACTCACCGCGCGCGGCGCGCTCCATGTGGTCGAGCTGGTCCTCGAGCTCGGAGATCTGGCGGGTGATGCCCCGGATCTGGCGGACCTGATTCGAGATCTGGGTGATCTGGTGCGCAATCATCTGGGCGCGCTGGAACACGGCGCCGAAGTCGAACTGGGCGCTCGCGCGAGCGGGGTTCGCGAGGATGAGGAACGGAAGAAGCAGGGTGGGGGCGAGAATGCGGTGGAGCATGCGAGTCCTTTCGTGTCATCGGTGTGCGTTGGGGATGGGAATGAGGACATCCGCGGTGAACCAGACGCGGAGCCGGTGGCCCGCGCGGATCGTGATCTCGGGCATCCGGTTGAGGAACCGGTCGAGGACCGAGGTGGCGCTGCCTCCGAGCCCCTGGCCCACGCCGGCCCGGAGCCCGTAGGGCGGAGCCCGTAGGGCGAGGCCCCGGCGAGCGACAGGCCGCTCAGCGCGCCGACGGCGCCCGCGGCGGCGAACGTCGAGAAGTAGTGGCGGCTCACCTGGTCCTTGAGCGCGCCCTCGCCCGCCTGGTTCAGGCCTCGGAACTCGAGGTCGATCCAGCCGCCGTCGGGCAGCAGCAGCCGGTGGAACACGACCGCGAGCCGGCTCTGGTCCCGGTCCTGGACGGCCCGCGCCGTGCCCACCACGCTCGCGCCGCGCGGAATGAGGACCCGCTGGCGGTCGGCCGAATACAACGGCACCGACACCATCGCCAGCACGGGGCCGGGGAACTCGCCCGAGAGCTGCGTCAGCAGCACGGCCTCTAGGAACGAGCCCTCGCGGATCCGCTCCCAGCCCTGCGGGTCCAGCGGCCGGACGCTGAGGCTCGGCTCGGCCGTGCCGGGCGCGCGATTGCTCTGCGATACAGCTTCCGGCGAGCCGGGCAGGAGTCCTTCGCTCGCCAGCCCGGCCTGCATCTCCGCCTCAAGCGCGGCGACGGACTGTCCGAAGGACGCGAGCATCGCGTCGAGCGCGGCCTCGGGCGGTTCGGGCTCCGGCGAGGGGCGGGCGCCACCGCGCGACGCGTTCGGATCCCTGTAGGTCCGGGCGACCGGAATCGAGCGGAGCGAGCGCGTCCGCCGTTCGATCTCCTCGAGCCGGAGCGCCTCGCGAAGCTCGTGCTCGGCCTGGACCATCCCGGCCGCCACATATCCTCCGTCTCCCGCTCCGCGCTCGCCACCTTCCGCTCCACTGTCGCCGCCGGCCCCGGCCGTCTCGGCCTCGGCCTGGCGGCGTTCCCTGTCGGCGTCGGCGGCCGCCTGCTGCTCGTGGCGCTCGGTGTCGGCACGCACGCGACCGTCGAACGCCCGGCCCGTGCGCTCGTCCACGGCCCGCGCCTCGGGCGCGGCCGGAGCCATGGGGTCCTCCTCGGGACCCGTGAGCGACGACGAGAGCAGCATCCCGGCGACGAGCACGCCGATCAGCGCGATCCCGGCCTTCGTGATGATCCCGCCCGGGAGCGCGCCCTTGGGCTCCTTCATCCACTGCTTCCAGCGGCTCATCGCGCGTCCCTCGGCTCGAACCGCCAGCCAGCCCGCTTCTCGCCGATCTGGAGCCATCCGTCGTCCAGCACGCGGCGGGCGACGTAGAGGCCGTTCTCGCCCAAGTCGAACGCGACCAGGCTCGGCTCGCCGTCTTGGAGTTCGTAGAGCGCTGGCGCTTCCTGGGCGCGCGAGCGCAGATAGGTGAACCGGCCGTCGTGCCACATCGCTTCGACGAGGAACGGACGCTTCGAGGCGTCCCGGTCCAGCCGGTACTCGAACGCGAGGCGTTCGGGGTAGGAGGCGCGGAACGCCTCGATCTCGGCTGCCGCCGCTGCCTGCGCTCTGCGCGCGGCCTCGGCCGCCTCGGCGGCCATCTCCCGGTAGGCCGCGACCTCGCTCCGGGCGACGAACGCGGGCGCGCCCGCGCCGGACATCCCCGCGGCCTCCGCGCCCGCTTCGACGCGGACGACCAGGTGAGGCGGCTCCGCGCCGTGCTCGGAGACGAGGAACGAGTAGATGCGGCCCGATTCGCAGACGAGCGCGACGTTGGTCGCCGCGTCCTCGGCCAGCGGCTTGAGGTACGCGACGTTCGCCGCGCCCGTCAGGTGCCAGTACTCCGAGTCGCCGGCCACGAAGTCGAGGATCCGCTCGGAGGCCGGGAGCACGATCACCGTAGTGTGCCGCACGCGAGTGCGGATGCTATGGATCCGGTCGTCGCCTGCCTCGGCGGCCGGGACGCGGAGGAACGTTGCGTCCTCTGCGCGTTGCCCAGCGGCTTTATGCTGTTGGCCGGCGGCCGGAACCGCCGCCAGCAGCAACGTCATCGCAATCGGTATGGTTCGGAACATCATGGCGTCATGTCCTCCTTGGGTTGGTGGGGTGTTGCGCCGCCCGCCAGAACGGCGAGGCCCCGGACCAGGCCGTGCTCCGCCACGGCCTCGGCCCGCCTCTCGGCGTCCAAGGGCGAAGACGTGTAGAGCCAGTAGCTCTCCGGATCGACTTCGAGGCGGAGCACCGCCGCCTCGTCCGGCCGCCGGAGATACAGTTCGCGCTTGGGCGTCAGCTCCCGGATCCGCCCGACTTCCGACTCGTTCAGCCGGAACAGGTCGCCGACTTCGCCGGGAAGCTCGGGGTTGGCGAGGAACAGCTTCGTCGGGATCGATTCCAGCAGCGCCGATGCGCCGGACGTCCCGGTCATGTCCACGGCCGACTGGGTCGCGAGCACGAGCGCGGCGTTCTTCTTGCGCCACGTCTTGGCCGCCTCGGCCAGGTAGGCGAGCACGGCCGGGTCGGCCAGGTAGCGCCACGCCTCGTCCACGACCATCAGCTTGAGCCGCGCCGCTTCGGCGGGGTCCTCGATCTCGAGGCGCATCCGTTCGAGCAGGTACGAGAGCGCCGCCTCGCACAGGTCCGCGTGCTCGGCCGCGCCCGCCAGGTCGATCACCTGCCAGTCCCGGAACTCGAGGTCGGCCGCGCCCGCCGGCGCGTTGTCGAAGAACCGGCCCCAGACGCCATCGCCGGTCCAGCGGCTGAGCGCCGGCCACATGGCGGCGGGCAGCGAGCCGGTCAGCACGCTCAGGGTGCGGCGGTCGGCTCCAAGCGCGTACAGATCCTCGATCCGCGCCCGGATCTCGCTCGTGTCCGCGCCCCCCGGCTCGTAGCCGCCCAGCCTCAGCAGCCGGAGCACCCAGCCGGTCAGGAACTGGAACGTGCGCGTGCCCGCGGGCAACGCGAAGGGCTGGAGCCTGAGCCCGGACTCGGCCTCGCCGCCGGGCGTGAGTTCGAGGTAGGAGCCCCCGAGGAACCGGGTCAGCCAGCGGTACGAGCCGCCCAGGTCCAGAATCAGAACGCGCGGGCCGTACTTGAGCGCCTCGACCAAGAGGAAGTTGAGCGCGAAGCTCTTGCCCGCGCCCGTCGCGCCCAGGATCAGCGTGTGGCCCACGTCGCCACGGAACAGGTCGTAGTGGTAGGCGGTGCGCCACGGCGTCTCGAACACCGCGAGCGACTCGCGACCCAGGTGTCGGCACCGGGCCGAGCCCCTGGTCGGCCCGAACACCGGCGCGAGGCAAGCCGCGAGCCCGGCCGAGACGAACATCGTCCTCACCTGCCGCTTGCGTGGCTGCGCGGGCAGCCGCGAAAACCAGACGGGCAGCTGGCCGTAGCCCTCCCGCACCGCCTTCGCGTCGTGCGCGGAGAACAGGCGGCGCACGTCGCCGTCCAGCCGTTCGATATCCTCAAGCTCGCCGTGGAGCGCGACGGTGAGCGACGCCTCGCCGTAGGCCACGCCATCGGCCTCGAGTTCGACGAGCGCGGCGCCCAGCCGGTCGGACTCGACGGCCGCGGCCGAATCGACCATCGCCGACGCCGTGCCTTCGGTCTCCTGCACGTGCGCCATCATCGAGTAGCGGCGGCTGAAGTAATGGCGCTGCGCGCCCCGGATCCGGCGCCTGGCCGCCTCCACGGTCCACGGCCGCCATTCGAGCGAGACGGTCAGCGTGGCATCGAGGCAGTAGAGATCCTTGAGCAGGTTCGCGTGCGCCTGTCCCGGCGGCGACAGGAGCGAGTACAGGATCACCGGCTCGCCGTCGAGCCTCAGGTGCGAGCGCTCGGCTTCGAGCTCCGACAGGGCGAGCCGCCAGTTCATGCCGCTGCCCGTCGCGCCGTCCCACGGCGTGCCCGGGCGGTTGATGAGTTCGGAGAGGAGCCGGGACGCTTCCACGGCTCCCAGCATCTCGACGGGCGTGTGCTCGCCCACGAGCGAGCGCCCCGCCTCGACCATCGCCCGGAACCGGTCCGCCGCCGCCTCGATCTCGGAGGCGAGGTAGGTCGGCGCGCCCTTCCTCCGACGCTTCCGCAACCGGGCGAGCCGGGAGAACGGTCCGGACCGCGTGCTCCTGGCCACCGGACGGAGACCGGATCCATGCGACCAGACGACGTAGGCGTCGAGGCGCTGCACGCGGCCAGCAAGGAACGCGCGGCGCTTCCGTCCCGAGATGGATGCGATCTCGGAAACGTTCGCATCCGCCGGACCGGCCATCGCCGCCGGGCGCCGGAGCAGATGGAAGTACAGGCGCGCGCCTGGGGTCAGCCCCGACAGCAGCCGCTGCCAGAGGCCCAGCACCCGGTCGACCTGCTCCGGCGTGCGGCCGTCGACCGCGGCGGGCCGCAGCCGGCCCGCCCCGATCAACTCGCCCGAGCGCGCCAGGCAGGTGCGGCCGTCGTCGAGCCAGCCCCAGTAGGGCAGCTCCTCGGCCAGCGAGCCCGCCGCCTCGTGCGCCCGAAGCTCCTCGGCGACCCTCACTCGCCGCCTGCCCGGATCTTCAGGTGCCACGGCTCGTCCGGCCACTTGCCCGGATCGAACCGGGCCGGGTGGCGCGACGCCGCGCGGAGCACCGCGAGCATCGCCGGGTCCCTCCTGCCCGCGAGCCAGCCCGCGCCGTAGCAGCCGCCGAAGATCACGCCGCCCGCCACCAGCGAGGCGGTCGCGTTCCACACCGCGAGCGCGAGCGTCGCGCCCAGGAGGAACAGCCGCCGCTCGACGCCCAGCACCGTCAGCGGACGGTTCAGCGCGGCGTAGCCCGGCCAGCGCTTCAGGCCCCGCATCAGAACAGCCAGGCGAGGAAGTTCACCGCGCCCACCGCCATCCCGATCCCGAAGATGATCCCGGCCAGCGTCCGCTTGCTCCCGCCCTCGCCGAACGCGAACATCAGCCCGCCCACCACGATCGCGATCAGCGACAGCCCGCGCGCGATCGGTCCCGTGAACTGCGTCTGAAGCTCGTTCACCGCGTCCACCCACGGGCTCGTGCCCTGCGCCAGCAGCACGCCCGGCGTCAGCGCCAGCAGTGCGGCCCAGGCGGCCGCTTGCAGCGTTCTCGACAACGTTCTCATTCTCTCTCCTCCTTGGGGTTGCGTGTTGCCGCCGGGGCGTCGTCCCCGCCCCGGCCCTGCCCGATCCGCTCTTCCATCCATTCCACGACCTCCGACTCGATCCAGCGCACCGCGCGCTCGCTCAGCCGGACCGGCCGGGGGAAGCGCCCGTCCGCCGACCAGTCGTAGATCGTGGTCCGCGACAGGCCGGTCAGCGCCTCGACTTCGGAAATCCGCAGGAAGCGGATCGCCGGCTTCGTTCTCTCAGTCCTCCGGTGTTTGCTCATCGCTCCGCTCCGGTTCAGCCGCCTCCACCGCGTCGCCGGCCTCGGCCGGGCCAGCCCGGCGGGCGGAGCCCAGGCGCCGCCCGGGTCCGCCTCGTAGGCGGCCATGAACGCCAGAATCCGGTCCGCCGTCCTGAGCGACGGCGAGCGTCCGAGCTCGATCTGGCGCAGCAGGTTCGGGTCGCCCACCGCCATCATGCCGAGCGTCGTCGGACTCATGCCCGTGCTGCCCAGAAACGCGTTCAGCCGTGTGTTGAATTGCTCCTCCAGGGTCTGCATGAGAGCCGATCCAGCCGTGTCAAGGCCCGTAACGTTGAAGGGGCCTTTTCCAGGAAGTCAACTCTTAGGAGATCTCCTAAGTGTCCGCGGTGTAAGTAGTTATCAGACGTTGTCCGGGAAGCCCGGGAGGCCGCCGCCAGTGCGGCGGCGCACGCCCCCGCGAGGCAGGAGGGGATGCGAGGTCGGGGAGGTGGGGTGCGGGGCTCGACGAAGGGAGCCGAGCCCGGGTGCGGGCCGATTCGGAGTCGTCCGGCCGGTGCGGCCGCGCTCGAACGCCCGCGCGGGAATCGGATACCGTCGGGGAAGCCGGGCGGGTTGCTCGGAGGAGGACCGCGCCAGCGCTAGCTGAGCCGGTCGATGCCCGGCGCGGAGTGGGAATCCGTGCGCAGCCTGACCGCGCGCGGCATGGAATGCGCCGCGGGCGGGCCGTGCTACAGCGGCTGCGGACCGTCGTTCGCGGGCACCGGGATTCGGCCCGTCATGATGAGGCTCTTCGCCGAACGCCCGAACAGACGGGATCGAGCGAGGCCGGGCGCCGCCGCGGTTGGCGTCGCCCCGGACCTCCCAGCGTACACGATCCGCGGCGCGCACGTCGGGGGGCCCATCCCAGCCGAAGGCTTCAGTTCAACGTGATCACGGCCGGGTATTCGCCCACGTCCCTGAGGCCGTAGTCCTCGCCCGTGACCTGCACGACGCCGACCCGGTAGAGAGGCAACTGGCCGCGATCCGGCACCCTGAACCGCATGAGGGGACCCGACCGGAGCGACCCCGCCACCACGACTTGATGCCGCCCGGGCGCGGCGGATTCGTACAAATCGAGACCGGGAGCGCGGACGGTCTCGATGCCGGGACCTTCCAGTTCGAGCAGAACGCCGATGTCGCGAGCGGCTGCCAGCCCAGTCCACTCGACGGTCAGGAAGCCCGGACCCTGCACGGCGGCGGCCGGGGTGGCCGGCCCCACCGAACCGTCGGTGCAAGACCAGGCCATGGTGGCGGCGAGCAGCATGGCGAGGGCATAGCCGGCCTTGCGCGCACGGCGGCGCATGCCCCGGACCGGTGAGAGCGCGCGGCGCCCGGAGTCGCCCCGTTTCGGCTGCTTCGAGGTTCGCCGCCGTCCGGCCGCTGCGACGCCGAGCAGGGCGGAGGAGGAAGCGGGACCGGAGTCCGTGGAGGATCTTCCGCAGCGCGCCTCGCCCCTCCGGCAGCGATCTCTCCAGGAGAGCATGTCGCCGAGGTCGTAGAGGCCGTTCCGGTTGCCCAGGCGGTCCGGTGCGTCCAACTGGGCCTCGCTCAGTCCGCCCTCGCCGAACAGCGCCGCCGAGGCCGCATCCGGTGTCACTCCGCCCAGGAGCGCCACCGCGTCGTCCACCACATCCCCGCTCTCCGCGACGCTCGCGCTCGCCGAGGCCGCGGGCGAGACCGTCGCCGACAGCGAGTGCGACAGCGGTCGGCCGTCGCCGGTGCAGATGGCGGCGCTCGCGTCGCAGTCGGTCGTCTTCGCCAACCCGATCCTCACCGCTCCATGTGATTCCGGCTCGACGTGGATGGTCCAGCCCTGGTTGCTGCCCTGCTGCCGGCGCTTGGCCTTCTGCACCGTGCCGGCGCTGGTGCTGAGCGCCACGTCGCGCAACGTCAGGTAACTCAGCTCCACCTCCTCGCTGCACGCCAGCCCGAACGTGAACTCCCCGCCCGTGTGCGAGTCCGGCATGTCGCTGAAGCTCGCCGTCAGCGGCGGCGCATTGTCGTCGTCAAGGATCGTCCCCGTCGCCTCTGCATCGCCGAGGGCGGCGCCCGAGGCATTGAGGTGGAACGTGGCGCTGCCTGGTCTGGCGGCGTCTGCGGGCGTGTCCGAGGCCTCTACCGGCACCCGATACGAGGGGAGAGGCGCGGTGGCGGCGCCCCCCCCCTCCCCCCTAGCGACGATCCAGGACGGAACGTCCAAGATCGTACAGTTCCGACAGCCGGTTGCCATCCAGGCGAGCCTGCAGCATGACGCTGTATTCGTTCAGCATGTTTCGGACGGCGCTTTCAGGGCGCTTCAGGCCAAGCATCAGATTGCAGTATGAGCCGCAGTTCAGGCGCCAGCCGAGATGCAGGTCACGGCGGCCGCCCTCGGAGACCACGAGTCCGGTATAGGGTGTGACCACGCCCCGGCCGCCGAGTACCGGCACCCCATAGCCCAGTTCTGCATCCAGGCGACCACCCGGCATATGCGCCTCGGTCCCCGCAATACCATTCATGGTTTCCCTCGCCCACAGCGCATCCGTACCGCCGCCCGAAGAGGCGGCTCCCCATGACGGTGAAAGCGAGAACGACAGGCCCAGATCCGAGGACGGGTTCGAGTCGTAGATGATCGACCCCACCACCCCTCGTTCCTGGAAGTATTGATCCTCGTGCGCCAGCAGGCCGCGCACACCCAGATTCGCCGTCAACCCCCGGGCCGCATATCGAAGCCCACCGCCCACTTCGAGGCCGAAGCCCGTCTCCGCATCGCCCGCGTCCTGGCGCACGCCAAGCTCGAAGGTCGGCGCCAGCGAGCCGCCAAGCGAGCCTCCATAGGAACCCTCGATGCGCAGCCGCAACCGACTCACCTCCGCTTCCGCGGCCAGTACGCCTTCCAACGCGTCGGAGCTGGTGCGCAGCCACAAGGCGTCAGTTGCCAACGCCAGTGAGAGTCCCCGCCCGTCAGTAGGCGACAACAGCTCGCCGCGTATCCCGGCTGCCGCCATCGTCATGGCCATGTCCGTCTGCTGCTGCTCGGCCAACCCCAGCGTGCCCTTCCCGTAGCCACCGAGGCCCCAGACCGACACTCGCCTACTCGCCTGGTAGCGCAGGTACGGATAGAGACCCGTCAGGGAGGACTCGAGGTCGCCACTGCTCGAAGAGCTGGAGAAGACGCCATCGCCCCGGCTCTGGGACAGCACCAACCCGGCCAGCCATCTGTTGCGCCCAAAATCTATGCCGACCGTACCTGTCAGCACTTCGCCGTCGAGCTCCACATTCTCCTCACGACCATCGAACTGGGTGAACGCACCCCCACCCCACAGACTCCATGTGCCGTTCGCCCCTGCTGACCCCTGATAGCGGAACGCGCTGCCCGCCAGGAGGTCGCGGCCGCTGGGTTGCCGCGTTCCGTCTGCCGAGCCTAACGGCGACGTGTTGAGACCCGTCTCCTCCGGCATCCAGCGGGATAGCGCTGCAAATCCATCCTGTACCGCACCGTCCAGCGTTGGGCTCAAACGTCTCCCTCCTACCGTCACTTCCAGGCCGTTCGCCGCTGTTTCCGCACGCCCAGCGCTCCGGGTCGACGTCAGGCGCTCGTCTACCGCATCCAGGACATGTCCCGCCGCCGTCCGCCCAAAGCGCGCCAGCCACGCCTGCGGCAACGCATCTCGGCCAACGATCGTACCCACTGCCTCTGCGTCTCCCAGTTGCGCGTTGACCGGGTTGCTCAGCCTGAGGCTGAACCTCTCCTCGGCCTCATCCACGGCGTCATCCAGAACGGGAACCGTCACCAGCCGCTCGGTCTGGTGTGCCGCGAACGTCAATGTGCCGCTGACGGCCTCGTAGTCCCTGCCGGCCGTAGCCGTGCCGTCCGAGGTCTCCCAGTCCACCGTCACGGCTTTGCTGCTCGCTCCGCTCAGTGTCACCGTGAACGCGATGCTCCCGGCATCTTCCGCGCCCTGCGCATCGGCAACCGAAAGCGTCGGCGTGTCTTCGTCGTCGGTGATCGTCACCGTAAGCGACGCCGGCATCACCGTGAGACCCGAGGTGGTCGTCCCGCTCACCGTCAGCGTCTCATCGTCCTCATCCAAGGCGTCGTCCACCGGAACCAGTGTGAACGTCGTCGTGCCGCTCGTCGCATCCGCCGGAATCGTCAGCGTGAAGTCGGACACCGGCGTGTAGTCGTCGCCCTCGGTTGCCGTGCCGCCCCCAACCGTCACCGTCACCACCGTCGCCTCGGCGCGGGTCCCGCTGTTCAGCGTGCCGGTCACCGTCACCGTCTGTCCGGCGCTCCCCGCTCCCTCGGAGACCACTGCGGGAGAAAGGGTCAGCGCCACCTCCGTAGACTCCGTCTCGTCGTCCGTCACCGTCACTTCCACCGGCTCAGCCGTCACGCCGCCGTAGTCCCCGCCGCTTGCCGCGTGCGAGACCGTGGCCGTGTCGTCCACCGCATCGCCGTCGTGGGCCGCACTCGCCGTCACCGTCTGAGGCACGTCCCAGTCCGACGGCGTGAAGGTCCGTGTCACCGGCAGCGCCGTCACGTCGGGACTCCCGCTCACCGTGGCCTCGACCGTCACCGGACCCGTCGGCTCCGATGTCAGCACCACCGTGTACTCGCCGCTTCCGCCCTCCGCCATTGTCAGCGCCGTCGGGCTTACCACCATCCCACGCTCGTCATCGTCCGTGATCGTCACCGTAAACGACGTCGGCGTCACCGTGAGACCCGAGGTCGTCGTCCCGCTCACGGTCAGCGTCTCATCGTCCTCGTCCAGGTCGTCGTCCACCGGAACCAGCGTGAACGTCGTCGTGCCGCCTGTAGCATCCGCCGGAATCGTCAGCGCAAAGCCGGACACTGCAATGAAGTCATCGCCCTCGGTTGCCGTGCCGCCCGCAACCGTCATCGTCACCGCCGTCGCCTCGGCGAGGGTCCCGCCGTTCAGCATGCCGGTCACCGTCACCGTCTGTCCGGCGCTCCCCGCTCCCTCGGAGACCACCGCAGGAGAAAGGGTCAAGGCCACCTCCGTCGACTCCGTCTCGTCCTCCGTCACCGTCACTTCCACCGACGCCGCCGTCACGCTGCCGTAGCCACCGCCGCTTACCGTGTGCGAGACCGTGGCCGTGTCGTCCAGCGCATCGCCGTCGTGGACCACACTCACCGTCACCGTCTGCGCCGCGTTCCAGTTCGATGCCGTGAAGGTCAGTGACACCGGCAACGCCGTGACGTCGGGACTCCCGCTCACCGTGGCCTCAATCTCCACCGGACCTGTCGGCCTCCTAGTCAACACCACCGTGTACTCGCCGCTTCCGCCCTCCGCCACGGTCAGCGCCGTCGGGCGCACCACCACCCTGCGCGGTGGTGGCGGTGGCGGCGGTGGCCGCGGTCTCCTCGGCGTGGCCGACAGCGAACTGGACTGCGCGGGTGCGTCGATGCCGTTCACCGCCCGCACCCGGAACGTGTAGGACTGGCCGTTGGTCAGCCCGGTCACCGTGTAACGGGTCGCCGTCCCGCCCGTCGAGATCCAGTTGCCATCCCCGTCCTGCTCGTATTCGTAGTCCGTGATCGGTCCCCCGCCGGTGTTCACGGGCGCGGTCCAGCGCAGCGTCACCTGCTCGTTGCCGCGCGTGGATCTCAGGTTCGTCGGCGGCCCCAGGGGCTCGAACACGTCCGTGAGATCGATCGTCACCGTGATGATGGCGCTACCGCCGTTGCTGTCCTCGGCCTTCACGATCACCGTGTAGCTCGGCTTGGTCTCGTAGTCGTAGGTCACGCCGGACCTCGTGCGGATCTGGCCGCTCGTCGAGACGATCGTGAACGACGACGCATCCATGCCCTCCAGGGTGTAGGTCAGCGGGTCGTTGTCGGCGTCGGTCGCCGTCACGGGCGCCCCCACGTTCGTGCCCCCTCCGCTGTTCTCGGCGACGCTGCGCGTGGTGGTCGTGGAGGAGAATGCCGGCGCGGTGTTACTGCCGGTGGAGCTGACGGCGTTGGTCACGGTGGTCGCTGCCACGACGAGGTTGCCGTTGCCAGCGGCGTCGTCGACGGCGTCGGCGGCGAGCGCCACGGTGAGGGTCGTGACCGAGGCGGTCAGGGCCGTCGTCAGGGTGAGTTCGACCTTGGTTCCAGCCACGCTCGCCATCGTCGTCGACAGGGTGACGCTGTTGGCCTGGATGGTGATGTCGCTATGACTGACCGCTCCGATGTCCTCGCTGAACACCAGCAACACCGTCTCGCCGTCGGCTGACGTCGTCGGCGCATCGCTGCCGGTGGTGACGAGCGTCGGGCGGATGCCGTCGACTGTGTGCCCGGCGTCGATGGCGACCGCGACGTGGTCGAGGTCGGCGCTGGTGGTCGTGCTGCCGGTGGCGTAGATCGTGCCGCCGGTGAGCGTGTTCGCCGCGATCGCGACGCCGTTCGGGGCCGCGTCGTCCACCGCCACCGTGTAGCTGCACGCCATCGTGGTCGTGTTCGTGCCGGTCGCGCAGGCGGCCGCTTTCGCGGTGCCGTCAAAGTCCAGCGCCAGCTGCGCGGCGGCGGTGATGTCCACCGCCGCGTCGAAGGTCACCGTCGCCTCGACCGCGTCGCCGATCGCGTAGGTGTTGTCGACGCCGGGGGCGGAGGTCAGGGCGACGCCGCTTACCGTGGGGGCGGTGGTGCTGCCGACGGCGTTGGTCACGGCGATCCCCGTCACGCCGAGGATGGTGTTGCCGGCGGCGTCTTGGACGGCGCCTGTCCCGACGGTCAAGGTAACTGTCTCACCCGCTGCGATTGTGGCGGCGGAAACCAGCGTGAGCGTGACGGTCCTGCCCCCCGAGATGCTCGGGGTTGCTCCCGCCGCTTGGCCGCTCACACCGCCCACACTCAAGTCGACCACATTAAGGACGAAAGAGATCCCGAGGTCCTCGCTGAACGTCAGGATCACCTGCGTGCCGTCGGTCGACGTCGTCGGCGCATCGCTGCCGGTGGTGACGAGCGTCGGGCGGATGCCGTCGACCTTGTGCCCGGTGTCGATCAGGACGGCGACGTGGTCGAGGTCGGCGGTGAGGGTCGTGTGGCCGGTGCCGTAGATCGTGCCGCCGGTGAGCTTGTTCGCCGCGATCCCCACGCCGCCGACAGCTTCGTCGCCCACCCCCACCGTGTAGCTGCACGCCATCGTGGTCGTGTTCGTGGCGGTGGTGCAGCTTGCCCCTTTCGCGGTGCCGTCAAAGTCAAGCTCCAGCTGCGGGGTGCCGGAGATGTCGACCGCCGCGTCGAAGGTCACCGTGGCCGCGACACTGTCGCCGATGGCGTAGGTGTTGTCGGTGCCTGGGGTGGAGGTCAGGGCGACCGACGAGACGGCCGGGCTGTCGGCCGTCAGCGCCAGGCAGACCGCGTCGCCGTCGGCCCAGGTGGGGATGTTGCTGAAAAACGCATAAGCGTGAGTACCGGAGTTATATGTGGCGTCTGCCAAAGGGTAAGTCTGGGCGCCGACGTGCAGCACCAGGTCGTTGGCGGCTGCGCCCAACCCGGCATCGAGCGAGAAGCTGAATCCAACACCGGACAAATTATCTATGACGTCAATGGTGTAGCTGGTGCCCTCGTAGCTGAAACTCGTGTTGTCGAGACTGAGGTGGTCCTACTTCGTTGGACAGTCCGAGGGCGATCTTAAGGTGGATTCCGATGGTCTCCAAAGCCCTCGGGGTCCCGCTTGAGGCCGGGTGTTCTCCTTCGAGCCCGGTTTGAATATAACCTCCGCCTTCCCGTCGGGACTGGTTCCCGATGGGAAGACGGAGGGAAGGGCCGCGCGTAGATCCCGCGACGATCGCAGGCGTCGTTGCGCCGGTTGGGTGGCGTCGCGCCGGATCGTCCTCACCACACCTCCGCGCCTTCGCGATAGGCCTCGCCCGGCGTCCGTCCGCCCAGCGACGAGTGCGGGCGCGCTTCGTTGTAGAAGTCGATCCACGAGCCGATGATGCGTTGGGCGTCGGGCCCGTCCCGGAGCTCGTAGAGGTACACCGCCTCGTACTTCAGCGACCGCCACAGCCGCTCGATGAAGATGTTGTCGAGGAAGCGGCCCCGGCCGTCCATCGAGAAGCGCACGCCCGCACCCAGCACCCGGTCGGCGAACGCCTCGCTGGTGAACTGGGAGCCCTGATCCGTATTGAGGATCTCCGGAGCCCTCCAGCCCAGCGCGTCGTCCAGCGCCTGGACGCAGAACGACGCGTCCATCGTGTTCGACAGCCGCCAGGCGAGCACGTGCCGGGTCGCCCAGTCCATCACGGCCACCAGGTAGAAAAACCCTTGCGTCACCGGGACATAGGTGATGTCCGCGCACCACACGTGGTCCGCCCGCGAGATCGTGAGGCCCCGCAGCAGATAGGGGAAGACCCGGTGCTCCGGACTCGCCACGCTCGTGCGCGGCCGCCGGTAGGTCGCCTCCATCCCCATCAGGCGCATGAGCCGCCGGATCCGGTGCCGGCCCGCGGCAACGCCCTCGCGGCGCAGATGCCGCATCAGCTGCCGGCTCCCGTAGAACGGATACGCCATGTGGAGCCCGTCCATGCGCCGCATGAGCGCCAGGTCCTCGGCGCTCTCCCCCTTCGGCCGGTAGTACTGCGACGACCGGCTCACGCCCAGCAGCGCGCACTGCCTCGAAAGACTCAGCGGTCCGTCCCGCTCGATCATCCGCCCCCGCTCCGCCCGGCTCAGCGCTTGAGCCCGCGCCGAAAAAAATCCCGCTCGACCGTGAGCTCCCCGATCTTGGCGTGCAGGTCCCGGATCTTCGCCTCGTGCTCCAGGGCGGCCTTGCGGCCCGCGCCCCCGGCAAACACCTCCGGCAGCCCTTCGAGCAGCTGCCGCTTCCATGTGGTCACCTGGTTCGCATGAAGCTCGTGCCGCGCCGCGATCGCCTGCACGCTGTCCCGCTCGCGCAGCGCCTCGAGCGCTACCCGTGCCTTGAACTCCGCCGTGAACCGCCGTCTCTTCCTGGCCATCTCGGTGCCTCCTCTTCCGCTCTGGAATCCACCTTAACGACCTGTCCAAAAAACCGGGACCACCTCAGACTGCCGTAGATAGATCCGTAACCAACCGCGGTTGAACCTATCGAACGACCCACGGTTAGGTTGCCCGTCCAGATCCGGTTCGGCATTGAGGCGGGGCTGCACGCGACGGGCACGGCGACGCGCAACACGTGGACGATGTAGGTCCCCGTGGTCGTGGTGTCGGGCGCGGTCACCTTCACCTTGACGATGCTGGTGCCCACGCTGAGGTTGACCTGGAGGCCGGCGGTCATGGTGTCGGCGTCCGTCCGCGTGGCGTCCGACCCGTCGAGATACTCGACCGTCGCCGTCCCCTCGCTTGTCGTCGCGGTGATCGTGACCTGGGTCACCGCATTCGCGACCACCGCCAGGTATTGCTCTGGTGTGGTCGTGGCCGCGCCGAACGCCGGGCTGAGCGTCGCGCCGCTCACCGACAGGGCGCTCAGCGTCGCGTCGGTGGCGTCGGCGACCGTGTTCGCATAGCCACGGACGATGATGCGGATTGCCTCGTCGGACCCGGACTTCAGCATCCAGGTACTGCCGCTCTTCCAGTAGAACTTGTCTTTGATGCTCCAGTCCGAGAGGCCGAGGTTGTCTTCTGCGCTGGAGGTGGTGGAGTTGAGCTCCACGCTCCCGGTGCCGATCTGCTTGATCACCACCACGTAGTTGGTGTTCGCCGAGAGTGCGAGGCCGGCGTGCGGGAAATGCAGGAGCCCGGCCGCGAAGCTCGCCGGCGCCGTCAGGGCCGTGCAGGTCGAGGTAGGAAACTCGTTCGCGGTGGTATCCGCCTCGCAGACCTCGACGTCGAAGTCGTCGCCCGCGCTGTCCTCGGAGTGGACGACCACCTGGGTGAGCGTGTAGCCGCCCGTGTTGGCACCCGTGCGGAACAGCTGCCCATGGTCGTTGCCACTGGTGTTGGCGGCGTCATCGGCCGTTTGCGCTTGGTTGCTCACGAGGATGCGCACCGTCTGCGCCTCCGCCGCGGCCGCCCCGAGGAGCAGCAGGCCCACGACGAGGACGGCGGCGGCGGCGCGGCCTGGACGGGCGGGCCGACGGGACCGGTCTCGATCCCGCGCCCCGGCGGGCGCGGCGGAGCTAGGGCCATCACCCCGGCGCGGGGCGGCTCGGCGTAGAGTCGCCGAGTCAACACGCGAGTCCGGACCGGACCGGCAGAGTAGGAGGCGACGGAGCCCCCGAACGGCCCACAGTCGGGTCGGTATGGTTACGGGGAAGCGACCTGCTCCCGGGTGTCGGGGTGCTCCTGTCATATGCCGGTGCCTCCGCATCAATCAGCATGAAGCCGTTGCCGTGCTGGATAGCTCGCGATAACTGTAGTTATCGAGCGCTAAATTGTCGGTCGTATATCGTTGTCCCGGATGCACTTATGCCGATTACAGCCTTAGGAGACATGTCCGACCTTCCCGATGCGGACACACAGCGGTCACAGAACGGCGAGCGCCTGACCGCCTATCTGGAGGACGCCCGCGGCGCCCTGAGCGGGAACACCGTGCGAGCGGTGAGAGCGGACCTGGAACGGTTCGCGACGTGGTGCGCGGAGTGGGGGCACTCTCCGCTTCCCGCGCGGGCGGCCACGGTGGTGGCCTACGTCGAGGCGATGGAGAGCGAGCGAGCGCCGGCCACCGTGCGCCGCTACGTTTCGAGCATCACCGCCGTGCACAAGGCGGCCGGGGAGCCGAGCCCGCTCGAGCGCGCGACCGTGCGGCGGGCCCTCAGGCGGATGCACCGGCGGAAGGGGAGCCGGCAGACGCAGGTGGAGGGGCTGACCTGGGCGCTTCGCCGGCGCCTGGTGGAGGCGGCGGGCGACCGGTTGATCGACGTCAGGAACCGCGCGACCCTGGCCGTGGCCTACGACGCCATGCTCCGCCGCTCCGAGCTGGTCGCGCTGCAAGTCGTTGACGTGACGAGAGAAAGGGGCGGCTCGGCCTCGCTCCTCGTGCGCCGCGCGAAGAACGATCCGGAGGGTGGCGGCGCGATCCTATACCTGCACGGCGACAGCGTGAAGCTGCTCTCGGCGTGGCTGAGCGCGAGCGGAATCGGCGACGGTCCGCTCTTCCGTTCGATGCGCAAGGACGGCACGCTGGGCGGGAGGCTCCCTGCGAGCCAGGTGCCGCGCATCTACAAGGCGATGGCCGAACGCGCCGGGCTGCCGGAGCAGACGGTGCGGCGGCTGTCCGGGCACAGCCCCCGGGTGGGAGCGGCTCAGGACATGATCGCCTCGGGCATCGGGATCCCGGCGATCATGCAGGCCGGGCGCTGGAAGAACGCCCAGATGGTGCAACGCTACGGCGAGCGGCTGCTGGCCAAGCGCAACGGCGCCGCCCAGCTGGCACGGCTCCAGAAACGCAGATGAGCCCCGAAGACCCCGGGGGGTCGCCTCAGGGCTCTCCGGTCACAATAACTTTCGCAAATAGCGCTCGGTAACTACAGTTATCAAGCGCTATCTGGAAGCTAAGCGATGTTTTATGAGCGTATCATGCTCTAGCGGGCGAGTTACGTGTCCCTTGAGTGACTTGGGGACCGAAACGCGCTATCCTCCACCCCCGTGCGGTCCGGCGGAACACGCCCGGGCCGATCGGCCGGAGCCTCGTCGGCTCCGCCTCATCCTACGGCGGGAGTGGAGCCTTGAACGATCGAGACCCGACCGGGCCCTCCGACGAGCGCATCTCGCGGCTGAGCGCTGCGATCCTCCGCATCAGCCAGAGCCTCGACGTGCCCACGGTACTGGAGGAGGTCGTCGAGAGCGCCCGCGTGCTCACCGGTGCCCGGTCCGGCGCGATCACGACGATCGACGAGCGGGGCGAGATGCAGGATCTGGTCACCTCGGGCCTTTCTCCGGATGAGCGCCGGAAGATGTTGGAGTGGCCCGACGGGCCGCGGCTCTTCGACCACCTGCGGGACCTCCCGGCGCCGCTCCGGGTGGCGGACATGCGCGGTTACCTTCGGTCGCTCGGCCTCTCTCCGAACCCCTGGAACCAGAAGACGATGCAGGGGACCCCGATGCATCACCGGGGCGAGCATCTCGGCAACTTCTTTCTCGCCGACAAGGAGGAAGGGGAGGCGTTCGGGGACGAGGACGAGGAGATCCTGGTCCTGTTCGCCTCACAGGCGGCGACGGCGATCGCCAATGCGCGCACCTACCGCGACGTCGAGCGGGCGCGGGCCGACCTCGCGGCGCTCATCGAGACCTCGCCGGTCGGGGTCGTGGTCTTCGATGCGGGAACCGGCCGTGCGGTCTCGTTGAACCGCGAAGCGCGGCGCATCGTCGAGGAGCTCCGCACGCCGGGCCACCCGACGGAGCAGCTGCTCGAGGTGATGACGTGGCGGGACGCCGACGGGCGGGAGTTCTCCCTGGAGAACCTTCCCCTGGCCCGGCAGCTCGAGGATGCCACGGCGATGCGCGCTGAGGAGATCGAGCTGTCGGTGCCGGACGGGCGGAGCGTCCGGACGCTCGTCAACGTCACGCCGATCCGTGCCGAGGACGGAGAGGTCGTATCCGTCGTTGTGACCATGCAGGACCTCGCGCCGCTCGAGGAGCTCGAGCGGCAGCGGGCGGAGTTCCTCGGGATGGTAAGCCACGAGCTCCGCGCCCCCCTGACCTCGATCAAGGGCTCGGCTGCTACCGTGCGTAGCGCCTCGCGGGCCCCGACCCGCGCCGAGATGCTCCAGTTCTTCCGCATCATCGAGGCGCAGGCCGACCACATGAGCGGCCTCATCGCAAACCTGTTGGATGCGGGGAGCATCGAGGCGGGCACGCTCACCGTCGCGCCCGAGCCTTCGAACGTCGCCGCGCTGGTGGACCGGGCCAGGAACACGTTCCTGAGCGGCGGAGGCCGGCACGCCGTCCTCATCGATCTCCCGCCGGACCTGCCGCAGGCGATGGCCGACCGGGAGCGCATCGTGCAGGTGATGAACAACCTCTTCTCGAACGCGGCCCGTCACGCTCCCGCGTCGTCGCCGATCCGGGTCGAGGGCGCGCGCGAGGGCGGCTACGTCGCGCTCTCGGTCTCGGACGAGGGCCGGGGGATCCCGCCCGACCGGATCCCGCACCTCTTCCGCAAGCGCGCCGGCCCCGCCGGAGGCACCGGGCTCGGCCTCGCGATCTCGAAGGGCCTCGTGGAGGCTCACGGCGGCCGCATCCGGGCCGAGAGCGGGGGGACGGGCCAGGGCGCGCGCTTCACCTTCACGATCCCGGCGGCCGGGGCGGCCGCACCCGAGGAGGCTCCGCCCGGCGGGCGGCCGCACCCGCCCGGAAAGAGAGGGAAGACCCGCGTCCTCGTGGTCGACGACGACCCGCAGACGCTCCGCTACGTGCGCGACACCCTCTCCGATGCGGGCTACGCCCCGCTCGTGACAGCCGATCCGGACGGGCTCCCCGGCGTCATCCATGCCGAGAAGCCCGGCCTCGTCCTTCTCGACCTGATGCTCCCCGGCACCGACGGGATCGAGCTGATGAAGCGCCTCCCCGAGCTCTCCGATCTCCCCGTCATCTTCATCTCCGGCTACGGCCGCGACGAGACCATCGCACGGGCGCTCGAGAGCGGCGCCGCCGACTACATCGTCAAGCCGTTCTCGCCGACCGAGCTCGTGGCGCGCGTCCAGGCGGCGCTCAGGCACCGGGCCCAGCCCGAGACCTTCGTGCTCGGGGACTTGACCGTCGATTACGATCAGCGCCGCGTGAGCATGGCCGGCCGCGAAGTCCCGCTCTCCGCCATCGAGTTCGACCTCCTCCGCATCCTCTCGGTCAACGGCGGACGGGTCGTGACTAAGGAGGCGCTCCTGCGTCAGGTCTGGGGGCGCCGGGGCTCGCACCACACCGGTCGCCTGCGCACCGTCGTCAAGAAGCTCCGCCACAAGCTCGGCGACGACGCCGCCAACCCCGCCTACATCTTCAACGTGCGCAGGGTCGGCTATCGCATGGCCCGGCCGGGCGAGGCGTAGAAGGCAACTATTGCCGTCTCCGGGACGCTCGGTCCAAACTTCCGATGCTCACCCACCCAGCCAGCTGGCGAATCCGGAGCGGTTCACAATGAAGTCGAGGAGACCTACATGAGCATAGCTTTCGTCGTGATGCAGATTGGAGATCAACAGCTGGATCAGCTATTCGAGACGGTGATCCAACCGGCCATCGAGTCGGTGGGCCTGCAGGCCAAGCGGGTAGACCGCCACAACGAGGGTGGGCTCCTCAAGAGTGAGATTGTCCAGTTCTTGAATGACTCGGAAATCATCATTGCCGACCTTACGAACGAGCGACCCAACGTATACCGAAGCGTTTCTGCGCCCGGCCTAGCTGAGCGCGCCAGAAACCCGCCCTCGTGCTCTGCTGAAATTGCGGTCAGCTTCACGTCGCCCGACAGAGTGACTCCCCTCGAATAGATTTCTGCACTCATGTTCACTACTCCCGAGCATCCCCTACTTGAGCGCGAACGTGCCGTGGCCGACCACGCCGCCTACGTTTCTGACGTGTGTCCGCCACTCCGCGAGATACTCAACCGAAGTGTTCACGAATTTGATCGTTGTGTCCACGCGGTGGACGCGCTAGACGCCTCCGACACCCTTCATCACTTCATCACCCTGCATCTGTTCCGACACAGTATTGTCTTGGCCGATGCCGTTGAGTCTCTGTTGTCTCATGTGTGCGTAGACGCTTCCGCGCCGATGATGCGAAGCGCACTTGAAGCGAACGTCGGGCTTATGTACTTGTTGAATGGTGAGAACCAGCGTGGAAAGGCGCTCGCATGGCTCTACGTTACGACTCGCGAGGGCATTGAGAGCATGCTACGACGCGAGAACATGGGTCTTATCAATCCAGTTACCGCCTCCACACTTCGGCAGGCATATGAACAACAACTGGCGGAAGAACCGTTGAAGTCAATACAACCGATATATGAGGATGCTCAGGTACGGCGCAGCCGCTCTAGACCGGCGAAGGCCCGCCCGCCGTGGTATTCTCTGTTTGACGGACCCATGAACGTCAAAGAATTGATCGACAAGATGCTCGATGAATACCGTCTGGAATTCGATCTATACGAAACCTATCGCATGTTCTCAGCGTCAGTTCATGGTACGACGATCATAGCAGAGACTTTCGCGAAATTCCCGAATCCAACAAAAGTATTTCCGATCAGACATGTGCCATCTTCGCATGAAGACCCTCTTATGTATGCCCGCTTTGGGGTATTTCTGATAGCACCAATAAAAAGAATGGTAGAGCTTTACCTCTCGGAGACTCAGTATTCTGATTATCTGGACTGGGGCAATCGCATGTTTACGGTATTGGACTAGCGCCGCTTGCGCCTGCCGCCTCGGCGTAACGAAACAACGGCGGTGGACAAGAAAAAGCCCGAACACAACATGATGGTCGCCCGCCGCTTCGCCTGCCGGGCCGGGCGTGCCGTCCGGCGCGACGGACTCCGCGCACCAGTTACAGCCAACCGGCCAGTCCGGCCCGTGTTCGAGGGGCACGCCATGACCCAATCGCGCCGCCTCAATGATGGCCGGGCGAACGTGTTCACTCATGCGCCGCCTATCTCCGCAACGCAGGCGGCGAGTGGAGAGTGCCCCCCTCATGTGCCCATTCGCGCTCGCTGAGCTTAGCCGATTCATGATGGAAGGCCTCCCCGGTGATACGTACCGTCCAGTGAAGCTCCCCCTTCGCGACAAATACGTCCGCGGCAGCCAGCAAGGCGATGGTCACGCGTTCGGGCGAGGATGCTAGTCGCTCGCGATCGAAGCGTACAGCCGCTTCGCTGGACCTCTGAAAACCGCTGACGGATGTGTTGCGGGTCTTTGAGGACGATTGTGATCAAGTGACCCGCGCAGGAACGGAGCGCTGAATCCCATCGTGGACATGCGATTCGATCACTGCAGTCGTCCAGGGGCGACTACGGTTTGATGAACGGCGACCGACGCAGAATTACCTTGTCGTCGTCACGGAAATAGGTGTCCGGGTATTGTCCGTATCCATACGCCATTAGTGCTTCCCCGTCACACGTCGCAAGCCCCTCATCACATCCGGGCGGATGCGGCACGTGGAAGGTGTGCGCGAGTTCGTGCGCGAGGCCTCCGACAACGCCCCAGAAATCTCTACCCGTCGGTTGGCCGCAGTATTCGACCCCGGGTCTCACCATCAACTCCAGGTCATTCCATGGAAGCATGGTAACCCCGTTCCCCCCTCGTCCGAGCTCGTGGGGCTCGTCCGCTTCCGGGCAGCGCTCCTCCGCGTCCACATAGAGCGCCCACTTGAACCGTGAGCTGCCATGTTGCACCGGCGCGCAGGGCTGGACATCCTCTAGGACTTTCGCCCAGACGTCGCCGTGGCTGTAGTAGTCCTCGTTTCCGGGGAGGCGACACTGCTCCGGCACGACGCTGTAGATGTCGAACGTCAGGCCGTCGAGTTGTCGGCGATACCATGACTGGACGTCCACAATCGCCTTCGTAATTCCGGCACTGTAGTCTGCGCGAAACTCCCGATCGGCGGGCATGACATACAGCACCCGCACCGATCCCTCGCGCAGCGTGGAAATCCACACCGAGATGACCAACTCGACCGTGTTTTCCTCATAGCTTGCCGTGATCGTGGCGTTGCCCCCTCGGACGGCGGTGACAACGCCCTCGGAGACGGTGGCCACGGCGGGGTCGGAGGACTGCCAGTCGATGAGGGCGTTGTCGACCGGTTGTGCGCCGTCATCCGAGACACCGGTCACCGAGAGTTCCACGGTCTCACCGATGGAAGTTAGAGGGTCCGTCTCCGAGACCTCCAGAGAGGTGAATGCGAAACCGCATTCCTCGCCCGTGCCCTCATGGGACGCAATGGTCTTCAGCCATTCCCGGAACGACCCGTTGGCGGGGGTGCAAAGCTCCGTGTCCGCATAGTGCAACTCCCGCAGCGACAGGGCGGTGAGCGCCAGCGGCAATCGTCCGGACAGGTCGTTTCCATTGATCTTCAGAGCCGTCAGGCGGGTCAGTCTGCTCAACGAGACCGGAATCTTCCCCGACAGACCGTTGTGGCTCAGATCGAGGCCCGTGACCCGGCCAAGGAAGTCTGCATCCACCCCGTACCACTCCTCCAGGACGGGACTCGCGCGCCATCCGGTGGAATGGGTCCACTCCGAACCACCGGCGGTTTCATAGAGGCCATCGAGTACAGCCGCGTCCGACTCGTTGCAATAGAGCGTCGTTTCGTCGCGATTCTCGATCCCGTCCAACCATGTAGCGAAGGCCGAGGTACCGGGCGCGCAAAGACTATCGTTGTCTGCGAACTTCAGCGTCTCCAGCTTCGTGAGTTCTAGGAGGTTCTGGGGAATTGGGCCGCCGAGGTTATTGCCGCTCACGTCCAGTCCCTCAAGGTTGGCGAGGCGACCGAGTTCATCTGGAACCGGGCCGGTGAGACGATTGGACCAGAGCCACAGCGCCCGCAAATTCGTGAGGCTACCGAGTTCGGGGGGGATCGGGCCGGCTAGTTCGTTTGCCCAGAGGGAGAGCGCTGTCAGGTTGGCGAGGCTACCGAGTTCGGGAGGGATCGGGCCGGTCAAGTTATTCAACTCGAGCACCAACGACTCCAGGTTCGCAAGCCTGCCAAGTTCCGGCGGGACCGGGCCCGAGAAATCATTGCCATCCAGGTGCAAGGACTTGAGTTGGGTGAGGTTGCCCAGTTCGACAGGGATGGGACCGGCGAGGTTGTTGGACGAGAGCCACAGCGCTGTCAGGTTGGCGAGGCTGCCCAGTTCGGGAGGGATCGAGCCGACGAGGCCCTGTCGCACCAAACGTTCCTCGTCGCTATCCCACCTGCCGGAGAGATCAAGTCCAACGACTCGGCCGGAAGCATCCGTACGCACCCCGTACCAGTCCCCCAGCGGCTCGTCGGTGAGCCAGTTCTCGGAGTTGACCCAAGTCGGCCCATCCGTCGCTTCGTAGAGTGCGATCAGCGCCGCCCGTTCCAGGTCCATGACGGTGATCTCTGCCGTCCCCTGTCCGCTGCCCGCACTCGCAGTGATCGTCGCCACGCCCACGGTGACTCCTGTGACGAGACCCGACTTGTTGTCCACCGTCGCTACCGCCACGTCACTGGACTCCCACGAGAACGCTACGCCCGCCACCGGATCCCCGTTCGCGTCGAATCCCTCTGCCATCAGCTGCAGCGTACTGCCCAACCCAATCGTTTCCGAAGACGGCGACACCTCCACCGAGGCGACGGGCTGCCTTACACTCACCACGGCGGAGCCTGACGCATCGCCCGCCCTCGCCGTAATCGTGGCCACTCCTTCGGAGACTCCCGTCACAAGGCCCGATTCGTCGACTGTCGCCACTGCAACGTCACTGGACTCCCACGAGAACTCGGCACCGGCCACCGCATGGCCGTTCGCGTCGAACGCCTCTGCCGTCAGCTGAACGGTCGCGCCCAACGCGGTCAGGGGGGCCGTGGCCGGCGATACTTCCACCGAGGCCACCGACTGCGTCACCGCCACCACCGCGGAGCCTGATGCCGACCCGGCGGACGCCGTGATCGTCGCCGTCCCATTGCCCGCCGCCGTCACGAGACCCGACGCGTTCGCGGTCGCCACCGAGTTGGCGCTACTCGTCCAGGTCACGGTGGCCCCACCCATGACCCTGGCGTTCTGGTCCCGCACCTCAGCCGTGAGTTGAACGGTCGTGCCCAATGCGGTCAGCTCGTTGGTGGCCGGGCTCACTGTGACCGTCGTCGGGCGGGCGGGCTCTGGCGTTGGGGGCGTGATAGGGGTGTCACCGTCCCCACACCCCTCGGCCAAGGCTACAACCGCTAGCACCGCAGACAGCCGGATGATGGTTCGGCGACGGCTCATGGGGATTCTCCTCCATACAAGCCAGTGGCTCGTCGGTCCGGGTCCGGGGGACTTGGTGCGAACTCTCGCCCGGGCACTGCCCGAGCGCCGGTCTTTCGTTCACGCGTCAACACCTGCGGCCCAGCCATGCGACGATCAGGGCCGCGACCAGAAGGAACAATCCGACCGCCGCCACAAACGTTGGAGTAACCGGACCCGGCGTCAGCAAACGCTCCATCAACTCCATGATGCAGCAATTCCTTCTACCAAGACGCCCGCGACCGCAGTCCATGGAATCCATCTGCTTGCCGTTCGGTGACATTCTCCAATGGGCCATATCCAAGTGCCGCGATAACGATCACGACGAGCCCACGACCAATTCCATATCACCATTGTGTTACTCCTTTTCGCCTGCATTCGGTTGCCCGCTGGATCGGTTATCGGATCGATTTTGCTGTCAAGGTAGGGCGGTTGACACGCGGGGACTATCTGCAGATTGGGATCTCGATACGTACAGATGGAGCGAGTGGCGTACGAAACTCTCGGGGCGCACGCCGTGCTCTGCGCCCCACCGGGCGTCCCGAGGCCGCTGGGGCCTTAGCCGGCCGCCTTCGGGACGGCTCGGGCGATCCTGTCGATCCCGTCCGCGATGAGCGCCTCGTCGATGACCGAGTATCCGAGGCGGATGTGATTGCGGTTGCTCTGCTCGTCGGAGAAGGTGAACCCGCCGCTCTCGAAGAACACGCCGTCGGGTTCCACCAGCTCGTGCAGAACGCCTGCGTCCACGTCCTCGGGCAGCTTGACCCAGATGATGGCACCGCCGTACTCGGGCTTGACGGCGGCTCCGGGGAAGTGCCGTTCAAGCGATTCGTGCATCACGTCGCAGCGCCCGCGGTAGATGCCGGTCAGCTTGGCGACGAATCGATCAAAGTAGCCCCGCTGAAGGAACAGGGCCACGCTCCGCTGGTTGTTGACCGGCGGGTGGCGCACCATGTAGTGACGCAGCGCCCTCGCTTCCCGAATGAACTCGCGGTCCGCGACCAGGTAGCCCAGCCGCAGTCCCTGCAACAACGATTTCGACAGGCTGCCCGCGTAGATGACGTTCCCCCATCGATCGAGGCTCTTCAGGGCCCTCGGGGGCGTCTTGTTGAAGCTGATTTCGGACTCGTAGTCGTCCTCGATGACGAACTGGCCGTGTTGCTCGGTGCGCTCCAGCAGCCCGGACTTCCGCGCCAGCGGCATCGTGACGGTCGTCGGGAACTGGTGGCTCGGCGTCACGTAGAGGCACTTGCACCGGCCGATTCGCTCCGAGAGGATCAACCCGTCTTCGTCGACGGGAAGCCGCTCGACGTTGATCCCCTCGATTCTGGCCATGTTGACCACGTCCGGGTAGCCGGGATCCTCGACGCCGATCGTCTCGCCCGGCGCCAGCAGGAGCCGGATGGCGATGTAGAGGGCCTGCTGAGCGCCCACCGTCACGAGCACCTCGTCGGGCCGGGCGAAGATGCCGCGCCTGGCCAGCACACGCTGGATCAGCTGCTCGATCAGCATCTGGTCGTCGGTCTCGGAGAAATCCGTGGCGCAGTTGCCGACCCCCACCACGCTCACCGCATCGCGCACGCACTCGCGCCACTGCGCGAGCGGGAAGAGCTTCGGGTCGATCAGGCCGCACACGAAGGGGTAGCGATAGCGCACCAGGCTGTCCGGCGGCTTGACCACCCTCTCGCGATCGAAGCTCCGGCCCCGGAACAGCCTGGCGTAGTCGACCCTGGACGGCTGCGCCGTATCGGCGCTCGGCCCGTCGGCCGCAGCCCGGTGACCCGGATCCGCAAGCACGTCAGGGTTCACGAAGTATCCCGAGCGGTCCCTCGACTTCACGAATCCGTCCGCCTTCAACGACTTGTACACCAGCGCGACGGTCGTCACGCTGGCCTTCAGGTCCGACGCCAGACGGCGAATCGACGGCAGCGGCTCGTGCAACGGGAACTGCCGGCTCACGATGGCGATCGCCAACTGGCGCCGAATCTGCATCTGCAGGCTCTCGCGGGCCTGCCGATCGATCAGAATCATGTTCTCGTACATCACGTATTCTCTCGCCTACCACCGTTGTTCTTCAACCCCTAGCACGATGCGGTGGCGCCCGTCGACCGTCCCGCGTTTCCCGCGATCTGTGCTCACATCAAGTGATGATCTGTAAATATCACCTCTACCCGGCGCAAGTGGAAGCTAGGCGATGCGCTGGAATGCCTCCGCTAATCAGCCGTTGCGGATCGGCGGGTGCGACGGTGTTCGTCAGTTAGTATCGGGATGACCTACCACCCGATTGCCAACGGTCATACCGCCGTGCCAGAGGCTTGGCCGCAGCCCGGCCAAGCTGTTCGGAAACTGTGCAGAAGGTTGCGAGCGGAGGCGTCGGTCGCGATGCGGTCTTCCGGCGGGCGGCTCACCAGCCTAGGTTGCCGACAATCAGCGATGACGACGCGCCGCCGCAAAGGGGGGCGAACTCCCCGTCCGCCACCTCTCCCATGGAGGGGTGGGCCCTTGTGGGGCTCGAAGGGGCAAGCCCCTCGCCAGCTCCATGGGGTATGCTGGCTCATGACATCTTCACGTCAGGAGCCAGCTGTTTCCGAGCCGCTCGTTGACGCGTGGATAGCCACTTGGCGCGTCTGGATTGCAAGCGCCCCGGCGTATCCAGTGGCGCTCTGTCGTCGCGCTGAGACGGACGTCACCGGAGGAGACGAGAACTACTCCGTCGCCCGACGCGTCAAGCAACTGTGGCCGGCGGATGGATGCAAGACAGCATCGGCTATGCTTCGGCGTGCCATTGGCTCGGCTGGTTGGCGACTCGAATGTCCGCTCCCCCAAGGAGGCGCGAATGACGGTGGATCAGATTCTCGAGTGCCTGGAGGGCAAGCGTATCCGCGCCACGTACGGCGCCGTTGGTGCAGTCATCGGAAGGTCCGCACGAAGCGTTGGCGTTGCCCTTGGCAGCCGAAGACGACGCGCCTCCTGGGTCGTGAGAGCCCGAGACGGCGAGCCCACGGGCTACGACCATCATCAGAAGCACCCAGACATCTATCGTACGCGCCACATCATCAAGACCGGAGATGAGCTTCGGCACCTTTGCGCCGAGTCGCACCGGCAGCGACAAGAGAAGTACGTGCTCCCGAACCTCGTTGTTCACGCCGACTGGAGCACGAGTCCGGGGAAGCGGTGGTGTGCGATCGCCAGCCTGGAATCTGACGGTCGTTATGGGGTCGATGCTCCCGAGCCGGTCGGAGAGGTTTCCACGTATTTTACACGCCTGCTCAGACGAGCCGGCCCGGACGCTGTTGTGCTCAGCGGCTTTGATTTCCCGATTGGGCTGCCCAAGTCCTACGCCGACAACGCTCGCCTTACGAGATTCCCTGCCGCGCTGTCCCGCTTTGGTCGTGGTCGCTGGATCGACTTCTACCGCCCAGCAGATACGCCATCGGCGATATCCGTGACTCGACCCTTCTATCCGACGAGTCCGCGGCTTGGCACTAGCCCGCAACATCTCGTTGAGGGTCTTCATATGCGGGATGTCGATGAGCTGTATCGGCGCTGTGACGTGCATCCCGACCGTGCGCGGGCTGCGGCGCTGTTCTGGCTCGTCGGCGGCAAACAGGTTGGCAAGGCCGCAATCACCGGCTGGAGAGACCTGCTCGCCCCGGCCTTGGCGAAGAAGGGCATGCCAGTGTCGATCTGGCCTTTCGATGGCTGCTTGGCCGAGCTCTTGGCGCGTCCCGGCGTGATTGTTGCCGAAACCTATCCCGCCGAGTCGTATCGACACTTGCACCTCGCGATTCGCGGGAGTAAACGGTCGAAGCGCCGTCAGTCAGATCGGGCCGAGGACGCTAGTCCGATAAACGATTGGGTGCGCACAAACCGCGTGCATCTGACGGATCGACTCCATGGCGAGATCGCAGACGGATTCGGCGATGGCACGGACGGTGAAGACCGTTTCGATGCCGTTGTCGGCCTGTGTGGTATGCTCGACGTCGTGCTCGGCAATTCTCCGTCCGGTGAACCGGACGACGCCACGACGCGGATCGAAGGCTGGATCCTTGGACAGCCTATGGCACCCAGCACCGGAAGCCTGGGAAGGGACATCTGATCGCACGCGGGCACCCAGACCAGCGTGCGGTCGGCGAAGAGGGAGCTGGCTACGCCAGGCTCTTCGCTACATGGCGTCCGAGAGGCTCAGAGGCGGATCTTCACCGCCGATCCGCGAGTGCACATCAAACAACGGTGTGCGTGTGCGCCGGGAGGCCGTTCCCCGTCGAATACGCGATCATTCCTATTTGGTTGGCTGTCTTGCGGTTACGGACGGGCCGCACGCGCGGTCGCCCGTCCCGAGGGTCTCGGGGACAAAGGCGACCCCCCGATTTGGGATGCTTCGATCGGCATCGCGCAGGGTTGGCACGTGCACGCACATGCCATCCTCCGCCGCTCCCAACCATCGATCCCATGCGGGAAGGCAGTGTTATCTCGCCCGTCCAGACGGACCGCCCTCACTCGTCATGGTGGAAGACTTCGACAGGGTCATCGGCTTCGTGGATCTTGCGCTCTTGGTCCAAGGATGATCGAGTGGTTGCGGGTAGCCGGAGTTCGCAGGAGAAGCCGACCCCTCAGCCGGCTCCAGGAGTGCTTGTGAACAACGTCCTTGGCAACGACAGCGCTGAATCGGCGGATCGGGCGGCCAGCCCTGTACCGGGAGCACTTCGGCGATGGCCCGGACGCGGATGCCCGTGAACGGGTGGAAGCCTTGTCCGGGCTGTCGGCGGCGGCCGAGGAGCGGGACCGGCACAAGGCTGCGGAAGCCGAACTGCCTCGGCTGAAGAGGGACGAATGAGCGGACGACCGGACCCCCTCGAACTGGACCGGCTGGCGACCGCGATCGCTCGCACCTCGCGGCGGTTGCCGCGGTCGATGGTGCGCCCGGTGCTGCAAGCGGCGGCGGATGGCGACCGGGCGGCTATGGACCAAGTGCGCGGTTGGGTGTCCATGCTGCTACGCGACACGCTGGCCGATCCGGATTCCTCCCCGGCTGACGTATCGGAAGCGTTCGAGCGGCTGGCCAAGCTGGAGTCCTTCAGGGACGCCTAAGACCCCCGGCAAGTTTATCCCCCTGACCCGGCGGCTGACGCACAGTCTGACCCCCTGTTTGGGCTGCTCCAGGACCGTATTGACGGGCGTTTCACGGACAGCACCCTTGCGGATCGTCTGTTCCGATGGCGCAAATTCTGGCACCAGCGACCGCTACGCCCGCCCCGCACCAGCTCGACGACCTGCTCCCTGTAGTCGGGCGGATACCGCCCTCCGTTCTCCGCCATCGCTCACATCCCTCCGGAGTTGTCCCAAAGGGAAAGGTGTCCGACATCGCGGCGCGATTCCAAGCTGGAGTCGACTTCACGTGCTGAAGCCTTCGCAAACACGCCGCCGTGAAGCCAAGCGTCGTCTTGGGCCGACCGGCGGGACTCCCGCCAATCGATTCCGCGAATCCAGCTGTCTTGCCAAGACGCGACCGGATCACGCTCGACGGCAGGCATGGCAGATCGGGCAGTCCTGGTTCAACTTAGACGATTCCGGTCTTGTCCGGCCGGCCTTTCCTCTGGTAGTATTCCTGTATCGAAGCGGTCTCCCTGTGGTGTCTGATGCTAACCTGGGCCAGGCGTCCGGGAGGCACCACGATTCGGAAACCTCCTACTATTCCTGGACACCCGCTGCCGCCCCTCAGAGGCTATCAGTGCGACAAGGGACGATGATTGAAACGCCCAAAGGTTTGGCTACTCTTGCGCTCCTAAAGACTCGGTTCGATGAGGGTCGTGACCACCTGGAACTCATCGAGCCGTTTGTTGGAGACGCCGTGGTGCACTTCGAGCAGGATTCGTTTCTCCCACAAGACATAGCCTCGCAAGTCCTGCATCGATCTGGTTTTGTCCTGCCCTCGGACACGGTCAAGACCGTCCTTGGGCGATTCTCTAGGAGAGGGAAGCTCCGTCGCGAGGGCGGGCGGTTTTTCTACTCCGGTGGACTCGCGGACCCAGGGTTAGACGAGGTACGATCAAACCAAGAGGCCAAGAATGAGATCCTGGCGGGCGCGTTCTCGGCCTATGCCGACAACCAGGGAGTCCTTCTACGTCCCGATGAAGCCCTCACAGTTTTGGCGCAGTTCATCACTGACAACAAGGTACCGCTCCTTCTCGAGCAAGGAGTACCCGGTTCGCCCCGACGTGGCTCCGTGCTAGATCGGAGGATTTCCCGGCTCGTTGCAGCATTCATAACAGAAGAAGCCATTAAATCTGACACACTCACTGCGCGACTTCAAGAGTTGACAGAAGGTCTCGTGCTCAAGGACACGTTGCTCCTACAGGACGTGAGGTACCCTTCCGAGCGTTTTCGGAACCTGACTGTACTTCTAGACACACCGATCCTGTTGTCAGTATTAGGACTTAACGGGGAAGCGAATAGGTTGGCCACCGCTGAGTTTCTATCATTGGTCCGCGAGGCCGGTGCGATCACGACAGCTCTCGATCCAACCGTGAGCGAAATACGGCGGATACTCGCCGTCTATGAGGACCGGCTCGGCAGGCCCGGAGGACACCTTGAGCTATATCCTACAGAGTTGACCAATCACATTTTGACACAGCAGATGGCACCCAGCGATGTCCGGACCATATCGGCCATGCTCGAGAGACACCTAGCGAGGCTCGCAATTCAAGTACGCGACATGCCTGACAGAGACCGACGTTTCACTTTGGATGAGACAGTCCTTGCAGAGGCATTGACGGGAGAGACGGGTAACTCCGAAGCCCCTCGGATTCGTCACGACGTAGACGTCATTGCGTCCACACTGACTCTCCGACGGGGGCGGATTGCCACCTCGATCGAGCGCGCAAGAGCAGTCTTCTGTACAACTAGCGGTACAGTGATCAAGAAGGGGCAACAATGGTATCGGGATCAAGGTGAAGCCGGAATCCCCCCGATTGTGCACCAGTACGCTCTCTCGAGTATCGCTTGGTTCAAGAAACCACAAGCTGCATACGGCATCAAGATGCATGAGTTGGCTGCTTTGTGCAGGTCCGCGCTCCGGCCAAGCCGTGAAACATGGGACAAATTCATCGTGAACCTGAGGGAGCTGTGTGACAACAAAGAAATGACAAACGACGAAACTGTGGCCGTGGTGGCGAGCGAGCTTACTGAGCCACTTCTGGCAAGAGTGGAGGACAGCGGCGAGCCAGACGCTGACACGATTCACGAGGCGATCGAGCGCGTAATAGACAAATACCGTGCAGAGGCCGCCGAGGAGTCCCAGGAAGCGATCAGGAAGGCCCGCAGCGAGACGGAGGTGGCGAGGTCTGCTGCCCGAGAGGCGACAGGAGCAATCAGGAAGGCCCTCAGGGAGGCGGACGCAGAGAGGTCTGCTGCCCAGGAGGCGACAGAAGCGACTAGGCGAGCCCTCAGCGAGGCGGACACAGAGAGGTCTGCTGCCCGAGAGGCGAGCGAAAAATGGAGGTCCGTGGAGATCGCCGCCACCCGGAGGGGCCAAAAAGTAGGAAGCTTCATAGCCTGTTTGCTCTTCTCAATCCTTGTGGTACTAACTGCAGGCGCGGCACTTCACTCCATCCTCGATGTCTTCTTCGAGCTAGTACTGGTCGGCTGGTTGCAATTGGCGGCGCGAGTCGTGGCAACCGCGGCGGTCCTGGTGGGGTTCTATTCTCTGCTAGCCGGAAACAGCCTGCTCAGCGTTCGGCGTTCGGTGTCGGAGCATCTGGCTCAATGGATTCGTGACAAGTTGATCCGATTCTCCTCCGGGGAATCCCGGTCGATCACTCGACCAGGGGGTACAAGTATGGTTGTCACCTGACACCGGGCCTCGCCGAGGTCAGGTTCCACGCTGCGGTCTTGACCTCATTTTCGGGCTGACGGTCACCGAACGCCCGGCTTTCGCTGGATTCCTGCCTTGAAGACCTATAGGGCGTTCGTTCCCCTATGCCGCGCGGTGGAGGCACCTGCTCTAGACGATTTATGGCCGAGAATCACGTTCTCTGTAGGGCGATTCCGCAGACGGTGTCTGAAGAATCGGCCGTCAGAGGGTAGACCGCGCACATGAGTCACACGCTGCAGACCGAGAAGCCCCGGCCCCAGACTGGCGGAGGGGTCGGCCCGCGAGCTGCTCGACGTTCTGGTTGCGGTACGCCGCTTGGCTCCGGCCCCTCCTATTCGAGTTGGGAATGTGTCGCCAACTCAAACCAGTACGCCGCAGTCATCACGGCGTTGACCGAACGGGCGGCCGACCTCCGGCGGCTTCGACGATTCGCGGAAGCCGAAGACCGTCTCGTACCGGACAGCCTCTCGCCGGTGGAGGCACCGCTCCTTCATGCCGTCGCACCGGTACCCCTGTGAAGGGCAGCTTCAACGGTCCGCCAAATGTCCGCCATTTGACCCGATTTGTCCGCTATTTTAGCACGACAGACCCGATCACGGCCTCACGGCAAGAATGGCAGATCGTGCAGTCCTGATTGAACTTAGACGATTTCTTGCGTGCGCCGTGGAAAGGCACGCATTCCTGGTGGGTGCGAATCCCACCCAGTAGCTGTTGCTCCGACTGGTAGTAGCCAGAGCGGTTTACGGAGGCAACGACGTAGGCTGAAGCACTCTGGCAGAAGGGCCTCGCACGATAGGTGATACCCTAAACGGGCACGAAGCTGGAAACGGCGGAGACGGCCAAGGGAGGAGCTAAGTCGGTAGGAGGCCCAGCGACCACGCGGGCCGAAACGTGTGAGTGAACGCTGAGCAGGCCCCGAAACGTCTAACGCGGGAGCCGACCCTCCGCAAGAAAGGGGAAGGCCGCCGACCGGTGGGAAGAGAGCAAGGAGAGCACCGCCGGTTTCCGCCGGGGTAGTGGCGTCGGCACGTGTGGAAGATGGAATGCGTAGCAACACGGGAAGCCCTGCCGGTGTCGTGCACACGACAACCGGAACCCCGCGAGGGGCAGGCCGGGCCGGCAGGGTGGCGGATGGGCCCGTAGTACTGAGGACGCGGGGTAATGCCCGTCGAGGGAAGGGGCCCTGAGTTGGGAGCGGTACGGAACGGAGGCAGGGACATGACCACTGACGCGAGTCTAACAGGGTCGGCGAGCGTTCGGAAACTCCAGACCGTGCTACATGCGAAAGCGAAGGAAGAACCCGGCCGGCGTTTTCATGCCCTCGTCGACAAGGTATGGAGGCAGGATTTCCTGCTGGAGGCGTGGGGGATGGTGCGGCGCAACGGTGGAGCGGCTGGAGTGGATGGCGTAACGGTCGCGGACATCGAGGCGTACGGAGTGGAGCGTTGGGTCGGGGAACTGTCGCGGGATCTGAGGGATGGCACCTACGAGCCGAGTCCGGTGCGACAGGTGCTGATTCCGAAGAAGCAGCCAGGGAAGTTCCGTCCCTTGGGGATCCCATGCCTGAGGGACCGGGTTGCGCAGACGTCGGCACTGCTGGTGTTGTCGCCGATCTTCGAGGCGGACCTGCGGCCGGAGCAGTACGGATACCGGCCGGGACGAAGCGCCAAGGACGCGGTCAGACGGGTCCACCGCTTGCTGAACAGTGGCCGCAACGAAGTGGTCGATGCGGACCTCTCCAACTACTTCGGCGAGATACCGCACGCCGAGTTGATGAAGAGCATCGCGCGCCGCGTGAGCGACGGGCGGATGCTTGGACTCATCAAGGCGTGGCTGGAGATGCCGGTGGTGGAGGAGGACGGAGAGGGCGGCACTCGCCGCACGAACCGGGCGCGAAGGGAACGAAAGGGAACTCCGCAAGGAGCTCCGATCTCGCCGCTACTGAGCAACATCTACATGCGGCGGTTTATCCTTGGCTGGAAGGTGCTGGGCCATGCCCGGCGCCTTGGGGCGGAGATCGTGAACTATGCGGACGACTTCTGTGTGCTCGGGAATGCCCCGGCGGCGGAGATGCTGGCGGTGGTCAACCGGCTCATGGGAAAACTGAAGCTGCCGGTCAACGCCCGGAAGACCCGATGCCTCCGATGCCCCGAGGAGTCTCTCGAGTTCCTTGGGTATCGCATCGGCTGGAACTATCGCCCGAAGGACGGAAGCCGGTACATCGGCACTCGGCCGAGCGTGGCGAGCGTTCAAAGCATACGCCGTAGGATCAGGACGCAAACGGACCCACGGTACGAGGGCTGGCCAGCGGAGGAGGTCGTAGGGCGCCTCAATCGGATGATATCCGGATGGGCAAACTACTTCACGCTCGGCCAGGTCAGTCCGGCCTACGGGGCCGTGGATACGTACGCGACCCAGCGGCTGCGACAGTGGTTCTGTCGGAAGCACAAGGTGAAATCAGGAAAATACGTGCGATTTTCCAGCCGATGGCTGTGGGAGAAATGCGGCCTCACGCGCCTTGCGACGACGACACGACACCTTCCGTGGGCGAAGGCATGATCCCAACTGAGAGCCGGATGCGGGAGATCCGCACGTCCGGTTCGATGAGCGGGGACTGGAAACGTGACTATGGGAGCCGGTCTGAGGCCCGGAGCGAAAGCTGCGGAATAGCCACCGGACCCTAACGTCGGCGCGCCAGTCCTCGACTCTACCGCGATTCACGTCCTCCGCACTCCGCTGATCCAGCGCACGAGGTTCGTGTAGGCCTGCTGCCAAAACGGTTCCCGGCCCTTGCCGAAGAGCTGGTTGATCAGGGTGGAGACAGTGTAGGCGAGCGAGTAGGCATCGAGCAGAGGATCGTCGAGCGGATTCCACTGCAAGGAGCCTTCCAGTCCGATCTCCAGGTAGTCGTCCCCTCTGCCGGCCTCCTCGAGGATGCGGCGCACGCCATGGCAGAAGTCGCCCTTGACCTCGAGCACCAGGGCGCTGGCCCGGAGCCCGGGCCGGTCGGCCTGCCAGGAGAGGAGCTGCTGGGCGAAGGGGTACATGCAGGCCGAGGTCTTGCCGGAGCCGACGGCTCCGACGATGAGCACGCCGGTGTAGAGCCCCGTCTCGGGAATGACGAGCCAGGAGGGCTGGGCGCTCTCCGAGAGGGCGGTGGGGTGGTGCAGCTCACCGATCACGAGCGAAGGCGTCCCGTCGCCGGGCGAGGCAGGCCAGGGGGGCAGCGCGGCCCGGCCGGCGGCACTCGCCCGGGGCTGGAGCCACACTCTCCAGACCGAGAGGCCCAGGGAGCCGGCGAGCAGCACGGCGACGGCGGGCGCCGCGTAGTACCATATGCGGATCAGGGTGTAGAGGCCCGGCTCGTGGTAGGCGACGAGGTCCAGCACCGGGTTTGCTCCGGGGCCGGGAAGGGGCGCCGAAGCCGCGTGGCCGGCGGCTGCCGCTCCGGCCGCGCCCAGCATCAGCATCGTCGCCGCCCTCGTCATCGGGCCAGCCGCCTTCCCGCAGCGGCCTGTTCGAGGGGCGCGGCCCCCCAGGGCGGGCGCCATCGGCGCAGACGCGCGTACCCTTCGGGACGCCAAGCCAGACAGTCCACGCGGGGGGATCGCTCCCCTGTGGCTACGAGAGTCCCGGACCCCCGCGGCGGGCCGAGCGGCAGGGCTGCGCCCCTGGGCAGCAGGGCCCGAGAAGGGAGCCCTCGGGCGTATTCGAAGCGGTGCTCCCCGCGCGCGCGCACTCCGGTGTCGGACGGGCAGCACCCGTGGCTCCGCACCGAGCGCGCTGGATCGATGCTCAAAATCCACCTCCGGGGATGCGGCTCGAGCGCCACGTCCCAGAGGCGTCGATCTTGGCCTTGCGGCTCCCGGTCCGGTACAGCTGCTTCAACTCGACGATGCGCTTGAGTCCGGCCTGCAGGTCGCCATACTCCCCGAGCACCCCTTCATCCCCCTGAAGGATGGCCTGCTCGATCCGGGCGATCTCAGGGAGCACCGCGCCGTCCGGCTCGGACGGACCGGAGGCTCGGCTCCACATGTTGAGGGTCCTCCGGGCCCGCTCCAGCTCCCTCCAGGTCCGGACGACGGCCACGACCTCAACGGATCGGCCCCGCTCCCTGAGAGCCTGCCAGAGGCCGCGATGCCTCGCGCCCCAGGATCGGAGCGCCGTCGTGGTGCCGTGTCCCGGATCGACGTAGACGAACAGGGCGCGCTCGGCGTCCAGAGCGACCGGTAGCCTGAGCGGGAAGTGGTGCCAGGCATTCATGCTCAATCCCCGATAGTCGCGTCCGGGCAGGAGCCGGCGCTCGATGCCGAGGGCCTCGAAGGCACGGACCTTCTCCGGCTCGGTCGGAAGCCACCCCACGCCCGGATGCCCGAGCACGTAGTCGAGCGAGAGCAGGCGCCGCAGGAGCGATTCGCCAGAAGCAAGCCGGGGGCGGCGGCCTTCCCCGGTGCCGAGCGCTTGGTAGAGCCTCTGACCCCGGACCCGGCACACGCGGTCGATGCCGCTGACGTTTGCCACCCGGTCTTCGGTGACCACGCGCTGTGCGATCAGGGCCCGGATGCTGCGGTCCACGGTCTTGGGATGCCAACCCAGAAACTCGGAGCATTGGGCCCGGGTGAAGATGCCGCCGCTGTGCAGACAGACCAGCGTGATCCATTCGGCCCGTGGTCCCGTCCACCCGAGGGGTTCCAGCGCCTTCTCGCGTCCCGCGAAATGGGCGATCATCGCTGTTGCTGGGTCACCAGCGCCCGATCGGCCTGCAGGTAGGTGATGAGGATGCCCATCGGGTTGTAGACCACCAGCTCGGAAGGAATCGCATCGAGGAAGCGGAAGCGCAGCGTGAGCGACCACCGCTCCCTCTGGATCTCTTGCTGGTCCCTGAGGTGGACCAGGTCGAAGTCGGCCGTCGCGCCGTGTGGCGGCTCCGGGGCCGCGTGGATGCGGAGCACGACCTGGTCGACCTGGAGCTCGGTCTCAGCGGTCCCGGCCGCCATGGCGGCGACCTCGGCGCCGTCGCGCGAGAAGGCCGCGTTCGCGAGCTCTGTGGTGAGGAACCGGAGGCTCCGAGTCCAGTGCCCCTCGACCGTGGCCCGGCGGCGTGAATGGAAATCGTCGATGAAGCGGTTCAGGAAGTACTTCGTCGTGGGATCCAGCGGATCCGCCTGCGCCGTGGCGGCGTCGTAGGCCACGGCCTCGGCGCGGCCGACCTCGTCGACCCGGACCACGATGGGCCGGGGCGGCTCGACGCTCGCGATGCGCAGCAGAAGCACGCCCAGCGTTAGGCACGTGGCGGCGAGCATGATCGCGACCATCCGGAGCTTCCGGTTCGCCTCGACCGTCGCGCCCCAGATCTCCGCGTACTCGAGGCCGGCGTCCCTCGCTCGTTTCATGGACGTCTCTCCTCGAGGTCAAGACCCGGTGACGGCGGCCCGGGCGGGGCTCGGAGCGGAGCGCCCGCCCCCCCGCGCCACGAGCGCCAGGAAGCCCGATCCGACGGATCCGGACCCGGAGACGAGCATCGTGGCCAGCTCGCCCACCTTCATGCCGGCCATCAGGCCGGAGATGACGAGAGGCATCAGCACGACGAGCCAGCGCCCCAACTCGGCCGCGTCGGCCGGGCCGGTTCCCATCAGGGCTCCGGTGTACGTGGTGATGTAGCCCAAGCCCACACCCATGAAGACGCGCAGGATGGCGCCGGCGACCGCGCCGTAGAGCGTGTAGACCATGAGCGTGCGGAACCATCCCCAGAACAGGAACGCGAGCGGCTCGAACAGGAGCCAGGGGATGAAGACCGGGCCGAGCAGGATCACGATCGCCACGGCCACTTGGGCCCAGATCACCTGCGCGTAGGTGAGGCAGAACAGCGCGACGAGGCCCAGCACGATCGGCAGGCCCATGATCAACGTGACGACCGACGAGAAGAAGACGGTGACGCCTTCGGTCAGGACCGCCATCAGGCTGCGGCTGGCCCAGGCGGCTCGGAGCTCGGCGACGAACGCGTGGACCAATGCGTTCATCTCCGTATATGCGGCCGACACGACGTCGGAGATGAACAGGTTCTGAAGCCAGGTGCCCCCGGCCGCGACCGCGGCCGGGAAGGAGAAGCCTACCCCTGGAATCGGGATGCTGTAGTAGTGGAGCAGCGTGCGCGGGATCGCCAGCGAGAGGACGATGCGCACGAGCGCCCAAGGCTCGAGCGTGCCGCTGAAGGCGATCTTGAGACCGGCCCATGCGACCACGATGGCGGCCAGGCCGCCCCACAGCTGGTGGCCGAGCGTCAGGACATCGGGCGCTGCGCCGCCGACGACGGTCTCGAGCACGATGTCCAGCAAGCTCTTGAAGTCCTGGAGCTGCTCGGCCGGGATCTGGGCCGGGACGTTGGGATCGATCGTCTGCGGTGGCAGGATCTGCATCGTGAGCGCTCCCGGGCCCCTAGTACTGGCCGCCCATGTAGAACGGATGGACTCGGAAGAGCAGCCCATCCCGGAGCACCTCGCGGTTCTGAGCGACGGCCGCCTGCATCCGCTCGAGCGTCTCGTTGGCCCGTAGCTGGCTGGCCCTCCAAGCGCCGAGCCGTTCGAGCCGGGCCAGCTCGGCCTGCCGCATGCGGTTCGCCTGCTCGACGGCCTGATAGGCGAGCACTTGACCCGCGGCGGCGTTGATTTGGCCCTGGGTCAGGGCGGCCGCCACCTCGGCCTGCTGGAGCGCCGTGTGCGACAGGTTGCCGTTGGTGGTCAGCGCGTCGAAGGAGCCCTGGGCGTTCTCGATCGTGGCCGCGAGAGCGGCCGCGGCATCGAGCATCGCGTAGTCGAGCACGCTCTGCCGGTCGGCGGCCTCCCGGGCCTGGCGGTAGTCCGCCACGGCGCGCGACGACGCCTCGGGCGGGTGGCTTCGGAAGAGCTCGAGGATCTCCGCTTCGCCGACCCGGTCCGCCGCGCCCCGTGCGCCCCGCCAGAGCTCCGTAAAGGAACTCGTGCTCCCCATGTCCCGGACCGCATTGACCAGCCCGCCCCCCGCGCCGCTAAAGTCGGAACCCCAGCCGAGCTCCTCTCCGACCAGGCCGACGGATCCGGCCGCCAGCTCGGAGAACGGTTGGGTGAGCGCGTCCACCTGGCCCCTGGCGACCCGCTTCATGTGGTCAAGCTGCTCCTCGAGCTCGGACACTTGGCGGGCCATCGTGCTGAGCTGACGGACTTGATTTGCGAGCCCTGCTATTTGGTTGGCGATCATCTGGGCCCGCTGGAACGTGCCGGTGATGCCGCCAAGGAGCTGGGCCGGCAACCCGCTGGCGGGGACCAGCGTCGCAGCCACGATGGCGGCGGCAAGGATTCGGTGACGCATGAGAGGCTCCTTCTCGTGTCAGGGTCGTGCTGGGGGCCGGGGCACCAGGACATCGGAGGTGAACCAGATGCGCAGGCGGTGGCCGGCGCGGATCGTGATTGTGGGCAGCCGATTCAGGAACCGATCGAGGATCCCGACGGCGCTCTGGCCCAGTCCCTGGCCGGCTCCCGCCTGAAGTCCGTAGGGCGTGCTGCCGGCCAGGGTGAGTCCGCTCAGGACGCCGACGCTGCCGGCTGCCGCGAACGTGCTGAAGTAGTGGCGGTCGACCTGGTCCTTCAGCGCGGCTTCGCCCGCTTGGTTGAGGCCCCCGAACTCCAGATCGATCCATCGCCCGTCGGGGAAGAGGAGCCGGTGAAAGCCGATGGCCAGCCGGCTCTGGTCACGGTCCTGGACGGCCTGAGCCGTGCCGACGGCGCGGGTTCCACGTGGGATCAGGATCCGCTGGCGGTCGGCCGAATAGAACGGTACGGACACCGTCGCCAGCACGGGTCCGGGAAAGTCACCGGAGAGCTGGGTGACCAAGACCGCCTCGAGGAACGAACCTTCATAGATGCGCTCCGAGCCCGGCGGGTCTCGAGGCCGGACACTCCGGGCGGGCTCGGCCTGGCTCGCCGTGGAAGAGGAGGCCTGTCGCATGGGGCTCGCCTGCCGAGGAGCCGCTCCGGCGGCTTGGGGAGCTCCGAACAGGCCGGGCTCGGCCACCAGCTCGCCCTCGAGCGTCGTGACGGAGCGCTCGAGGGATGTGAGCGCCGCTTGGAGCGCGGCATCCACGGCGTGGGGGTCCACTCCAGCCCCATCGTCGGTGCTGTTCGGGCTGTCGGACGGCCGGGCGGACGGCCCGGCGGACGCGTTCGGATTTCTGTAGGACCGAGCGACGGGCTGGGAGCGGAGCGAGCGCGTCCTTCGCTCAAGCTCCTCGAGCCGGAGCGTCTCCTGAAGCTCCGACTCGGCCGAGCCGATGCCCGAGCCGATGATCGCGGCGCTCTCAGCCTGGGCCGCTTGCTCGGTGGCGGCCTCCTGCCGGCGCTCGAGCTCGGCCCGGGCAAGCACGGCGGCGTGCTGGGCCTGCCGCTCGGTCTCCGCACGAATGCGGCCTTCGAGCGATCGTCGCATGCCGTCGCCGACGGCTTGGGCCTCGGGCGCGGTCGGAGGACCCGAGGCAGGATCCCCCGAGCCCGTCACGGCCCAGGAGAAGAGGAGTCCGGCCACGAGCACGGCGATCAACGCGACCCCGGCCTTGGTGACGATCCCGCCCGGCAGGGCGCCTTCCGGCGGGGAGATCCACTGCTTCCAGCGGCTCACCGGAGCCGCTCCCTGGGCGTCAAGCGCCACCTGACCCGCTTGTCGCCGACCTGGAGCCACCCCTCGCCCAACACGTGGCGGGCGATGTAGAGGCCGTCTTCCGTCAGGTCGTAGGCCACGAGTGCCGGCTCGCCGTCCCTGAACTCATAGAGGGCCGCCGACTCCTGGGCGTGGGAGCGGAGGTAGGTGAACTCTCCGTCGTGCCACATCGCCTCGACCAGGAACGGCCGATCGGCCGCGTCCCCGTCCAGGCGGTACTCGAAGGTGAGGCGCCCCGGGTAGTTGGCTCGGAACTCCTCGATCTCCGACTCGGCCCGCGCCTGAGCTTCCTGAATGCGGGCATCGGCCTCCCGCTGGGCGCTGCGGGCCGCCTCGGCCGCCTCGGCGGCCATCTCCTGGTAGGCGGCGACTTGATCGCGGCCGACGAATGCGGGCTGCCCGGCGCCGGCCACACCCGCGCCGTTGGCTAAGCCCGCCCCCGCCGCGGCGGACGCGATGCGCACGACCAGATGGGGCGGCTCCTCGCTCTGCTCGGCCACGAGGAACGAGTAGATGCGGCCGGACTCGCATACGAGCGCAATGTTCGTCGCCCTGTCTGGGGCCAGCGGCTTCAGGAAGGCGACGTTCGCGGCGCCGGTCAGATGCCAGTACTCGGAGTCGCCGACCACGAAGTCCAGGATGTTCTCCTTGGCGGGGAGCACGATGATGGTCGTATGGCGGATCTGGGTGCGGATCCGGTGGATCCGGTCCTCACCCTCCTCCGGGACGCTCACCCGGAGCACGGGCGCGTCGTCCTCCTGGGCGGCGGCCGCGCCAGGCAGCACCGCGAGGAGAAGTGTCAGCGCGGCAATCGGTGTCATCGGGGATCGCATGGCGTGTCATGACCTCGTGTCGGGGGCGGGATGCTCTCGGTTGGCGAGAACCTCGATGGCCCGGCTGAGTCCGTAGCGGGCGACGGCCCGGGCCCTCTCCTCGGCGTCGAGCGCCGATGAGGTGTAGAGCCAGTAGCTCTCCCGATCGACTTCGAGACGGAGCACCGCGGCCCCGTCCGGACGGCGCAGGTACAGTTCGCGCTTGGGAGCCAGGCTTCGGACCTGGGCCAGCTCCGAGCCGTTCAGCCGGAAGAGCGCTCCCACCTCGTCGGGCAGCTCCGGATTGGCGAGGAAGAGCTTGGTCGGGATCGACTCCAGCAGCGCCGCCGCCCCGGGCGTGCTCGTCACGTCCACCGCGGACTGGGTGGCGAGGATCAGCGCGGCGTTCTTCTTGCGCCACGTCTTCGCGGCCTCGGCCAGGTAGTTCAGTACGGCGGGGTCCTGCAGGTAACGCCAAGCCTCGTCGACCACCATCAGCTTGAGCCGCGCCGCCTCGGCCGGATCCTCCACCTCGAGGCGCATCCGCTCGAGCAGATAGGAGAGCGCCGCGTCGCAGAGATCCGGATGCTCGACCGCGCCGGCCAGATCGATCACCTGCCAGTCGGCAAATTCCAGGTCCGCCGCCGCACTTACCGGGTTGTCGAAGTAGGGGCCCCAGGCGCCTGTTCCGATCCAACGGCTCCAGGCCGGCCACATCGCGGAGGGCAGGGAAGCGGCCAAGGTGCTCAGCGTGCGCCGCTCCGGCTCAAACGCGTAGAGGTCCTCGATCCGTGCCCGGATCTCGCTCGTGTCCGCTCCGCTCGCCTCCCAACCACCGAGCTTCAGTAGCCGGAGCACCCAGCCCGTCAGGAACTGGAAGGTCCGGGCACTCGCGGGAAGGGCGAACGGCTGCAACCGGAGGATGGGCTCCGCCTCGCCGGGCGACAGCTCCAGGTAGCGGCCCCCGAGGAACCGGGTCAGCCAGCGGTAGGAGCCGCCGAGGTCGAGGATGAGGACCCGGGGACCGTACTTGAGAGCCTCGACCAGGAGGAAGTTCAGCGTGAAGCTCTTTCCCGAGCCAGTCGCGCCGAGCATCAGCGTGTGGCCCACGTCGCCGGCGAACAGGTCGTAGTGGTAGGCCGTGCGCCACGGGGTCTCGAGCACCGCGAGCGCCTCGCGGCCGAGGTGGCGGCTCTCCCGCGAACCCGCGGGCGGCCCGAACAGCGGCGCGAGGCACGCCGCCACGCCGGCCGAGACGAAGACGGAGCGTACCTGCCGTCCCCGGGGCTGGGCCGGCAGCCGGGAGAACCAGGCCGGCAGCTGGCCGTAGCCCTCCCGGATCACCTTCGCGTCGTGCGCGGCGAAGAGACGCCGGAGGTCGCCGTCGAGACGCTCGATCCGCCCGAGTTCCCCGTGGAGCGCCACGGTAAGCGAGGCCTCCCCGTAGCTAACTCCGTCGGCCTCGAGCTCTACCAGCGCCTCGCCTAGCCGGTCGGACTCGGTCGCCGCGGCCGAATCCACCATCGCGGCCGCCGTGCCCTCGGTCTCCTGCACGTGCGCCATCATCGAGTAGCGCTTGGCGAAGTAGTGCCGCTGCGCGCCCCGGATCCGGCGCCTCGCCGCCTCCACCGCCCACGGACGCCACTCGAGCGAGACCGTCATCACCGCGTCCAGGCAGTAGAGCTCCCGGAGCAGGTTCGCGCGCGCTTGCCCGGGCGGAGAGAGGAGCGAGTAGAGGATCACCGGCTCCCCGTCGAGGCGCAGGTGAGAGCGCTCCGCCTCGAGCTCCGAAAGGGCGAGCCGCCAGTTCATACCGCTCCCCGTTGCCCCGTCCCACACCGTGCCCGGACGATTGAGCAGTTCGGAGAGGAGCCGGGATGCCTCGGCGGCCCCGAGGATCTCGATCGGCGTGTGCTCCCCTGCGAGCGCCCGCCCCGCGTCCACCAGAGCCCGGAAGCGGGCAGCGGCCGCCTCGATCTCGGAACCGAGGTAGGTCGGCGCGCTCGCCTTGCGGCGCTTCCACCACCCCCTGAGCCGGGAGGCTCTTCCCGATGTGGGCCCGTCTGCGACCGTCCGTAGCCGCGGATCGTGCGCCCAGACCAGGTAGGCCTCGAGCTGCTGCACGCGACCCGAGAGAAACGCGCGGCGCTTCCGCTGGGAGACGGCTACGATGCCCGAGCCCTCGTCGTCCTCGGTTCCGGGAGGGTCGGGCCGGCGGAGCATATAAAAGTAGAGGCGCGTGCCCGCGTCCAAACCCGAGAGGAGACGCTGCCAGCGGCCCAGCACGCGGTCGATCTGTTCGGGCGAACGCCCGTCCACCACCGCGGGAGCGAGGCGTCCGGCCGCGATCAGCTCGCCGGTCCGGGTCAGGCAGGTACGGCCGTCCTCGAGCCAGCCCCAGTAGGGCAGCTCCTCGGCCAGCGAGCCGGCCGCTTCGTGGTCCCGGAGCTCCGCGGAGATCCTCACCGCCCGCTCCGGATCAAGAGATGCCAGGGCTCTTCGGCCCACTTGCCCGGGTCAAAGCGCGCCTGGTAGCGCGTCCCGGCCCGGAGCACCGCGAGCATGTCGGGGTCCCTCCGGCCCGCGAGCCAGCCGGCCCCGTAGCCCACCGCGAACACCACGGCGCCCGTCACCAGCGAGTTCATCGCGTTCCACATCGCAAGCGCGAGCGTCGCGCTCAGCAGGAACCCCCTGCGCTCCACGCCCAGGATCGTCAGCGGACGGTTGAGCGCCGGGTAGCCGGCCCAGCGCCTGAGACCCCGCATCAGAAGAGCCACGCCAGGAAGTTGGCCGCGCCCATCGCCATTCCGAGACCGAAGATGATCCCGGCCAGCGTGCGCTTGCTCCCGCCCTCGCCGAACGCAAACATCAGCCCGCCCACCACGATCGCGATCAGCGACAGCCCCCGAGCGATCGGGCCCGTGAACTGCGCCTGCAGCTCGTTCACCGCATCCACCCAGGGACTCGTCCCCTGCGCCCAGAGCACGCCCGGTTGCAACAACCAGAGCGCGGCCCAGACCGCCGCCCACAGAGTCCTCGACCAAGGTTGCATCGTCTTCTCCTGTTTCTTTTGATTGCCCAGGTCCGTGAGCCTTGCCGCGGCTTGCCTCGATCTTTTGGCGGAGCCACGCATCCACCTCCGCCTCGATCCAACCGGCGGCGTGTGCGCCCAGCTGGACCGGCTTCGGGAAGTTCCGCTCGGACGTCCGCGGGTAGGTCGTGCTCCGCGACAGCCCCGTGCGGGCTCGCCCTCGCGGGGGCCGCAGGAGGAGCCCAGGCGCGCCTCCGTTTCGTGGTCCATCCCTCTCGTCATTGCTCTGCCCTTCCTTTCTCGAGGAACGATCCCGTGATGGGTCGCCATCGCATGAAGCCCGGTCTCGGTCCCTTCCACAGAGGCCAGGTCGGCCGTCGCCGCCTTCCGCGCGCTGCCACCCGGTAGATCCCCTCAAGACTTCGCCGCCCGCCCTGAACGGCGTCGGCGTCCAGACCGAAAACCGAAGAAACACCGAATATCTGCTACCTCGAATGGCCTGCCGTCAAGGGCGTCAAGGCGAGCTTGACGTGGCTATTCTTTACCTTCTTGTCTGGCAAGGAGATGCGGCGACAGGGACCTGGAGCCGCTCTGCCAATGGGCCCCTCGAGGGGCTTGGGGAGAGCCGCTTGTCAAGGGCCATGCAAGTGTCAGGGCCTGGGGTCTACCCCTGGGGAAGGGAGCGGAGCGACCGAAGCGGGGCAGCCCGACGGATCCCTGGAGGCGTGGGAAGGCAGGAGGGGGCCGGGATCACAACAGCCTCTGGCGGCGCGCCCCTCTCGGTCATGGTGCTGAGCAAGCACTCCCGCGCGAACCCGCGCCGGATTTCGGCGGCAGGCGCGGACCCTGCGGTTCGCCGGGCCAGAGACGAGGGTCCAAGCGATGCCCGGAGCACGGGAGCATTGCTCGGAACCGAAGGCGTGTCCCTTGGCGCGAGGGGCGTCGGGCGTTAGGGCTTTTCCTCCAGATCCGCGACGAAGCTCAGCATCTCCCCGACGACCTCGTCGGTGAGCCTCATGTGGCCGCTGTCTGTGTAGTGGACGAACCTGTGTCGGATCCGGGGGTCTCCTTGTTCGCCTGCCTTTGTCATTTCGGCAGCCGGCCCATTGGATCGCGGTTCATCTTTGGCTGGAAGGTGCTGGGCTATGCCCGACATCGTGATCGCTCGAGGCCCTGGGTCCTGCTCGCCAATGAGTGAGCTGGTCCAGGAAATCGAAATTGATGGAAACCTTTCACTCCGCGAAACATAAGGAAAGGATCAAGACCTCGGTGTTCAGCTATCCACCGAATCAGAAAGGCTTTATGCAGCGTCCCAACTTGCTGGTTGTAGTGATTCTGCTGCAGTTGGTCGTCGCGTGCGGTGATGGTGGAACTCGGGCGCCCACCGGCCCACCCGCACCCCCCAGCAACCGTGCGCCGACCGTGTCGGCCGCGATTCCGGACCAGAGCGTGGAAGAGGGAGAGCAGGTGGCGGTAGGGGTGTCCGGGGCCTATTCCGACCCCGATGGAGACGCCTTGAGCTACGAGGCTGCCTCGGACGCTCCGGGCGTTGCCACGGCGAGTGTCTCCGGAAGCGATGTCACCCTGACCGGCGAGGCTCCGGGGACTGCGACCGTCGCGGTCGCCGCAACCGATCCCGGAGACCTCAGCGCCACCCAGACGTTTGAGGTCACCGTCAGCAGTAGCAACCATGCACCGACGGTGTCGGATGCGGTTCCGGACCAGAGCGTGGAAGAGGGAGCGCAGGTGGTGGTCGACGTCTCCGGGGCCTTTTCCGATCCCGATGGGGACGCCTTGAGCTATGAGGCCGCCTCGGACGCTCAGGGTGTTGCCACGGCGAGTGTCTCCGGAAGCGATGTCACCCTGACCGGCCAGGCTCCGGGGACTGCGACCGTCACGGTCGCCGCAACCGATCCCCGAGACCTCAGCGCCACCCAGACCTTCAAGGTCGCGGTCAGCAGTGCCAACCATGCACCAACAGCGTTGGGTGCGATTCCGGACCAGACTCTGGAAGAGGGAGCGGAGGCGACGGTGGACATCTCCCGGGCCTTTTCCGATCCCGATGGGGACGCCTTGAGCTATGAGGCCGCCTCGGACGCTCCGGGTGTTGCCGCGGCGAGTGTGTCGGGGAGCGATGTCACGGTGAGCGGCGAGGCTCCGGGGACTGCGACCATCACGGTGACCGCAACCGATTCCGGAGACCTCAGCGCCACCCAGACCTTCAAGGTCACCGTAGAAGCGGCAATCGGTGAATCGGACCTCGACGCCTTCTTCGCCCAGCCCACGGCGATCGAGATCGCACAGGTAGAGGCGGAATGGGAGACCCGTGAACCCGAGGTGAGCGGGGTTCGCCTTGAGCTGGATGCGCCGGTGACCTGGGACCTCGCGACCCTCAGGGTCCGGATCCTGTCTCACACCGTAGGTGGGTTCCGGCACTACGGCGCGGTGGTGACTCCGGCAGGTGCGGAGCCCGGCTCCCTACCCGTACTCCTCTATGCCCATGGTGGGGACCGCGGCGTGGAGGTCGAGGATATTTTTCTCGTGAACTCCATCCTTCAGCTCGAGGGTCTGAGCGCGGCTTTCGTGGCACCGTCCTATCGCTCGGAACCCCTCCAACTCGGCGAGCAGGTGTTCCTGTCCGGGGGTCCGGCCAGCCCTTGGGACCGGGACGTCGACGATACCATGTCACTTCTCTCTGTCGCGTTCGAGCAGGCGCCGGAGCTAGACGAGGAGAGGGTGGCCATCGTGGGGTTCAGTCGGGGAGGTGGCGTGGGTCTTCTGACGGCAGCCCGTGATCCGAGGATCGACGCCGTCGTCGAGTTCTTCGGCCCGACGGACCTGTTCGACGAGTATGCACGTGAGATCTTCGAGGAGGCGCTCGAGGGCGAGCTCCGGGATCTTCCTGGCCTCGATTACCTCAACGAGACCGTCATCTTGCCCTGGCAGCGAGGAGTTCTCTCCGATGCAGAGGCTCGATTTGAGATCTTGCGCCGGTCAGCCGTGTACTTCGTCGATCGTCTCCCGCCGGTCCAACTGCACCACGGGACCGCGGACGAAGTCGTGGCAGTCAGCCAGGCCGAGCGGCTGATCGAGGCGATGCGTGCGGCGGGAAAGACGGAAGAGGACTTCGAGTGGCCCATCTATCCTGGTGGCGGCCACGACGTGTTCGCCCTTCCAGGAGCTCCCCTGCGTGCGGTCGAGTTCCTTCGTCCCTTCCTCTTCGAGCTCCCATAGGCCGTATGGAGGAGACCCGCAGGTCTCTAGGTTCTACGCTGCGGTCTGGCCCGGATTGGGTGGAAAGCGGCCTACGCCCGCTCGGATCTGCTCCAGCGTCGGCGACGGCGCATGGAGCAGCAGGCAGAATTCCTGGCCAGTGGGAGCCGCAAACCGTAGGTCGGAGCGCGGTGCACTAGGAGAACCCGCACGCGCGGGGCCGCCAGCAGCCCGTTCAGAGCATCTCCTCCGATCAGGCCAGCGGTGATGTGTCTACTCCCTAGCCCCGCTCAGCGTCCCACCGTCGCGCCTGCAGAGCCAGGGGCGGACAAGGCCAGGGCCCGGACCGAGCGGCTTAGCCAGGTCTATGGCGGCGACCGGCCGCTCGACGGCGCCCCTCGCGCCCCTCGGACGAGGAGGCTGCCACGAGCTTCGCTCAAGTTCGTGATTTCGCACCACGTTCCGTTCACGATCGACGAGGACAAGGCCGTGGCATACATCGTCGACACACGGCTCGCTGTGGGGAGGCGTCCAGTGCCGTCCTCCGGTCGGTCGCGTGGCTGGCAGCAGTCATCCTGGGTCAGGCCAATTGCCTCCATGACGAGAACGGACCACCCGGTGGCACGCTACTAACATGCCTGGCTGGTGGCGCTGACGGACCGTGTGGCCGTCATACTCTGTCATCTGCGCCGACGCCGACGGCGACACTGGCAGCGCGGCTCGCCGCTGTCGCCGGTCGGATTGTCCGGGAGCGTGATGAGGGGCGCTGCCCGCCGCTCGCATCCGACGCGGGTCCCGCACGGGACGCATCAACCGCGCTACCTGTGATCCAGGTCCAGCTGGCGAGCGGCAGAAATGTGGACGCACGCTTCAGCTTGCGAAACCGTTTCCTCGCACGTGCGCCCCGCGGTGTCGATGACGTGGGCGGTCTCCCACGGCTCGTAGTATCGATCCAGGACCTGTTGCCAAGTTGGCAGCACAAGACCGGGAATATCGGCGATGCGCGACTCGACCCGCCGCTGGTGCTCGCGTCCGTCGCTGCAGACCACTTCGATCTCCACAAGCTCCACCTTCATGCGCGCTACGGCCTCACGCCAGTAGTGCGAGTGATCGCTACCGGGTTGACCGAGTCGACAATGACAGTGTGGCCGATGCGCAGGTTGTCCTGGGCGAGGTCGCGGGCTGCAAGGTAGCCCTCAGCTTCCGACACGGTGAGACCCGCGTTCCGCATCGCCTGCTCGATCGTGTCAATTCGCAGATGAACCGCGCCGATCCGCTGGGCCAGCGACATGGCAATTGCCGACTTTCCCACACCGGGGAGACCACCCAGAGCAATCAGCATGACGACCTCACACCTTCCGGAAAGCCCGGATCGTGGTAAGCGATGAGGTCCAGCACGGGGTTGCCGCCGGGGCTGGGGAACGGTGCCCAGAAGGCGTGGACGGCCGCCGAAGCGAGGCCCACGAGGGCGAGCAGCGCCGGCCCGAGCAGTCTGGGCATCGCGGTGTCGCCGAGCGGCCTTCCGCGCACGCTCGGAAACACCACCATGCCGCCGCGACTGAGGGCACGTGCATCATCGAGAATCTCCAGCGCCCGCCGACTGAACGGGACCCGGTGCTCGCGATTCCCCTTCGTGCGCGGGGCCGGGATGGTCCACACCCCCTCTTCCCGGTCGACTTCCGTCCACACGGTCCCCCGGACCTCGCCGGAGCGCGTCGCCGTCAGCACCAGGAACTCGAACGCCAGCTTCACGACCGGCCCTGAGGTCGACGCCCGCACCTTCTCGATCGCGGACGCCACCTCACCGTGGGGCAACGCCCGCATGTGCCGCACGACCTTGCCCTGCGCTCCGAGAACCGGACCGATCCGGTCGCATGGGTTGTCGGGCCGAAGGCCCATCGCCACGGTCCACTCCATGACCGCGCGGATGCGTTGGCGCAGCTTTCGGGCGGTGGACGCCTTGTCGTGCGAGATCGGGGCCCGGATCCCCGATCAGGTCGGCGCTCGTAACCTTCGAGACCGGCCTCTCGCCGATGCGGGGGAAGGCATATCGCTCCAGGCTGCTTAGCCATAGCTGCGCATGCTCGGGGGAGCGCCAGCCCGGCCGCAGTTGGTTCCAGACCTGCCGCGCCGCGCCCGCGAAGGTGGGCGTCGACTCGGCCCGCTGCTTCTCGGCCAGGAGGTCGCCACCGTCGCGGGCCAGCTTCCGGTTTGCGAACGCCTTCGCGCGCGCTTCCTTCAGCGAAACCAGGGGGTATCCACCGAGCCCGAACTCGGTTCGGCGGCCCCGGATCGTGAGGCGCTGGATCCAGCCCGGCTACCGTGGGCCGCACATCGAGATAGAGGCCGTGGCCGTCGCAATAGCGCCCGGCCTGGCTCACGTTCTGGATGTTTCCCTGAGAAACGTAACACATTTGCTATACACGATTTACGAATTTGTTGGTGGCGTGCTCTCCTCCATTCTTTCCACCGTGCCGAAATGGATTCCCCTGGCCCTTCCTGGCCGTGAACGGACCGGTGCACCGGAATCCCCCGCAGGTCGAGCCGACCTCCACGATCCTGCCGCGACGGGTGATAAATCTGCGAGCAGCCTCCTTGCACAACGATCCGGCGGCGACTGGAGAATCGGTTTCAGACGTTGAGGAACGGTCCGGTAGCCGACGGTTGTCTGAACATATCCCGTTGACCCGACTGCGGCACGATGGCAATATCAGTTGCGATACAGGAGGGGTTCGGATGAAGACACAGAGCACAATGGTCCATGTCCGCATGGACACCGAGATGAAGCGGAAGGCGACGGAGGCGCTCGCGGCGATGGGGCTGACGGCCTCGGACGCCGTGCGGCTGCTGTTCCACCGCATCGCCGTCGATCAAGCCTTCCCGCTCGAACTCAAGGTACCGAACGCCGAGACGCGCAGAGCCATGGCCGAGGTGGATGAGATGGTGAAGACCCGCACGGCGCGATTCGCGAGCGCAGACGAGATGTTTGCGGAGCTTGAAGAAGCCAGCAGCGAGTAAGCGGGCCAACCTGCCGCGCCGGGTTGACTACGCCCGACAATTCCTCAAGGACTGGGAGCGGCTCTCGCGTTCCGGCCGATACGATATGAATCGGCTGAAGGCGGTCATGCTGCTGCTCATTGCCAACGAAGCTCCGCTCGGCCCCGAACGGAGGGATCACGCGCTCAAAGGCTCATGGGCGAACTACCGGGAATGCCACGTCGGCGGCGACTTCCTTCTGATCTATCGCACCGACGACACGGACGGCTCCAGCGGTTCGATTTACTTCGCCCGCGCCGGCACGCACGCCGAGCTGTTCGAATGAACACCGCGCAGAGCATCTCGTCCGTCTCGCTCGCCTACGGCCAGAGCGGACGGCACCGCCCAGTCCAAGTTGGTGTACCCCCAATGCAAGACAGGAGTCACTTCTCTCTGTCGCGTTCGAGCAGGCGCCGGAGCTAGACGAGGAGAGGGTGGCCATCGTGGGGTTCAGTCGGGGAGGTGGCGTGGGTCTTCTGACGGCAGCCCGTGATCCGAGGATCGACGCCGTCGTCGAGTTCTTCGGCCCGACGGACCTGTTCGACGAGTATGCACGTGAGATCTTCGAGGAGGCGCTCGAGGGCGAGCTCCGGGATCTTCCTGGCCTCGATTACCTCAACGAGACCGTCATCTTGCCCTGGCAGCGAGGAGTTCTCTCCGATGCAGAGGCTCGATTTGAGATCTTGCGCCGGTCAGCCGTGTACTTCGTCGATCGCCTTCCGCCGGTCCAACTGCACCACGGGACCGCGGACGAAGTCGTGGCAGTCAGCCAGGCCGAGCGGCTGATCGAGGCGATGCGTGCGGCGGGAAAGACGGAAGAGGACTTCGAGTGGCCCATCTATCCTAGTGGCGGCCACGACGTGTTCGCCCTTCCAGGAGCTCCCCTGCGTGCGGTCGAGTTCCTTCGTCCCTTCCTCTTCGAGCTCCCATAGGCCGTATGGAGGAGACCCGCAGGTCTTTAGGTTCTACGCGGCGGTCTGGCCCGGATTCGGTGGAAAGCGGCCTACGCCCGCTCGGATCTGCTCTAGCGCCGACGACGGCGCATGGAGCAGCAGGCAGAATTCCTGACCAGTGGGAGCCGCAAACCGTAGGTCGGAGCGCGGTGCACTAGGAGAACCCGCACGCGCGGGGCCGTCAACTACGTTGCCACCATGACTCACAGTCGGGCTGACCTTTTGCATTGCCGACTATTCTTATTATATTGACGTATAATAATGGAGGTGTCCATGCATACGACAAACCTGCGCAAAGTCGGCGGTTCCATCATGCTCGCCGTACCCCCGGCCCTTCTAGGGAAGCTCTGAGCAAGGCCTTTCTGGGGGCGGTGCGGGACGGAGGGAGCCGGTTTCAGGGGTCTTGGGGGCGATGACGGGCTGAAAACGCGCTAAGCCGGCATGCTCTGGCCGATGATCCCGTCGTTGGGCCCTGCGTGGGCGGATGTTCCCGCGCCGGCTTCTCGCGCCATCGAATAGCGGCCCGCCACGAGCAGGTTCGCGAAGCCCAGGAGCAGCGCGATCCGTTCGGTGTTCTTGGCCAGCCCGCGGTAGCGAACCTTCCGGTAACCGAAGTGCTGCTTCACATACAGGAACGGGTGCTCCACCTTGGCCCGCACCGAGGCCTTGTCCCGCTCGCGCACCCACCGCGCTCCGTCCTGCTCCAGGAGCCTCCGCCGCCCCGGTCTCATCGCCACATGCCACTGCACCGGACGGCCTCCCGTGTCCACCCGCTTCTCGATCCCCTGGTAGCCCGCGTCCGCCCACACCTCCTCCTCCCCCCCGTGAAGCAACGCCCCCGCCTCCCGAAGATCGTGCGTGTTCGCCGGCGTCGTCCGCACGCCATGCACCAGTCCTGTCTCCGCGTCCACCCCGATGTGCGCCTTCATCCCGAAGTGCCACTCGTTGCCCTTCTTCGTCTGATGCATCTCTGGATCCCGCACCCCCTCCCGATTCTTCGTCGATGACGGCGCCGCGATGATGCTCGCATCCACGATCGTCCCCGCCCGCACCCGGTAGCCCCGCTCCGCCAGGTACGCATTGATCTCCTCAAACAAACCACGCCCCAGCCCGTGCCGCTCCAACAAGTGGCGAAAGTTCAGAATCGTCGTCTCGTCCGGCAGCGGACCCGCCAAACGCAGCCCCGCGTGACCTGACCCCCTGAAACGAGACCAGGTGCAATGTTAGGATCGACCTGGTCTGAAGCTTTTCAGCGAGGAGGTCAGGATGGGAAGGAAGCGACACACTCCGGAGCAGATCATCACTGCACTGCGGGAGGCAGAGGTGGGTCTGGCCCGCGGCAAATCCGTGAAGCTGATCAGCCGGGAGCTCGGCATCACCGAGCAGACGTACTACCGGTGGAGGCGGGAGTACGGCGGGATGAAGGTGAGCCAGGCACGGCGCCTGAAGGAGCTCGAGCGCGAGAACGGGCGCCTGAAGCGAGCAGTGGCGGACTTGACACTGGACAAGCTGATCCTGGAGGAAGCGGCCGAGGGAAACTTCTGAGCCCCGAGCGCCGACGACGTTGTGTGGTGCGTGTAGGTCAGCAGCTCGGGGCGTCGGAGAGGAGAGCGTGCCGGGTGCTCGGGCAGCCACGCACGACCCAGCGCCGGGCGAGGAAAGTGGCGAGTGACGAGGGGGCGCTCCGAGGTGATATCGTGCGACTTGCGAGTCGATTCGGCCGCTACGGCTACCGACGCGTCACGGACATGCTCCGCATCGAGGGCTGGGGGGTGAACCACAAGCGGGTGGAGCGGATCTGGAGGCAGGAGGGGCTGAAGGTCCCGCAGCGGCAGCCGAAGCGAGGTCGGCTGTGGCTCAACGACGGATCGTGCATCCGGCTGAGGCCGCTGTATCGGGGCCACGTCTGGTCGTACGACTTCGTGGCCTCGAGGACGCACGCCGGGCGTGCGCTGAAGCTGCTGACAGTGCTGGACGAGCACACGAGGGAGTGCCTGGCGATCGTGGTGGCTCGCAAGATCCGCTCGCACGACGTGCTCGAGGTGCTGGCCGATCTGTTCGTCCGACACGGGCCTCCCGAGTATCTGAGGTCGGACAACGGACCGGAGTTCACCGCGAAGCTCGTGCGGCGGTGGTTGGGGCGCGTGGGCGTCGAGATGCTCTTTATCGAGCCGGGCAGCCCGTGGGAGAACGGCTACAACGAGAGCTTCAACGGCAAGCTCAGGGACGAGCTGTTGAACGGGGAGATCTTCTACTCGTTGGCGGAGGCGGCCGTGCTGGTCGAGCAATGGAGGCGCGAGTACAATACCGTCCGACCCCACAGCGCCTGCGGCGGCTTTCCCCCGGCCCCTGAGGCGATTAAGCCGTCGCCCTGGTTCCTGAGGATGCCCGTCCTTCACGGCCCTCCACAGGTGCTGGGACTAACATAGGATGTGGTACCACTCTTGGGGGCAGGTCAGCAGCGAGAACATACAACACGGTTGAGACGTGCGACCAGTGACCTGACCCCCTGAAACGAGACCAGGTGCAATGTTAGGATCGACCTGGTCTTGAAGCTTTTCAGCGAGGAGGTCAGGATGGGAAGGAAGCGACACACTCCGGAGCAGATCATCACTGCACTACGGGAGGCAGAGGTCGGTCTGGCCCGCGGCAAATCCGTGAAGCTGATCAGCCGGGAGCTCGGCATCACCGAGCAAACGTACTACCGGTGGAGGCGGGAGTACGGCGGGATGAAGGTGAGCCAGGCACGGCGCCTGAAGGAGCTCGAGCGCGAGAACGGGCGCCTGAAGCGAGCAGTGGCGGACTTGACACTGGACAAGCTGATCCTGGAGGAAGCGGCCAAGGGGAACTTCTGAGCCCCGAGCGCCGACGACGTTGTGTGGTGCGTGTAGGTCAGCAGCTCGGGGCGTCGGAGAGGAGAGCGTGCCGGGTGCTCGGGCAGCCACGCACGACCCAGCGCCGGGCGAGGAAAGTGGCGAGTGACGAGGGGGCGCTCCGAGGTGATATCGTGCGACTTGCGAGTCGATTCGGCCGCTACGGCTACCGACGCGTCACGGACATGCTCCGCATCGAGGGCTGGGGGGTGAACCACAAGCGGGTGGAGCGGATCTGGAGGCAGGAGGGGCTGAAGGTCCCGCAGCGGCAGCCGAAGCGAGGTCGGCTGTGGCTCAACGACGGATCGTGCATCCGGCTGAGGCCGCTGTATCGGGGCCACGTCTGGTCGTACGACTTCGTGGCCTCGAGGACGCACGCCGGGCGTGCGCTGAAGCTGCTGACAGTGCTGGACGAGCACACGAGGGAGTGCCTGGCGATCGTGGTGGCTCGCAAGATCCGCTCGCACGACGTGCTCGAGGTGCTGGCCGATCTGTTCGTCCGACACGGGCCTCCCGAGTATCTGAGGTCGGACAACGGACCGGAGTTCACCGCGAAGCTCGTGCGGCGGTGGTTGGGGCGCGTGGGCGTCGAGATGCTCTTTATCGAGCCGGGCAGCCCGTGGGAGAACGGCTACAACGAGAGCTTCAACGGCAAGCTCAGGGACGAGCTGTTGAACGGGGAGATCTTCTACTCGTTGGCGGAGGCGGCCGTGCTGGTCGAGCAATGGAGGCGCGAGTACAATACCGTCCGACCCCACAGCGCCTGCGGCGGCTTTCCCCCGGCCCCTGAGGCGATTAAGCCGTCGCCCTGGTTCCTGAGGATGCCCGTCCTTCACGGCCCTCCACAGGTGCTGGGACTAACATAGGATGTGGTACCACTCTTGGGGGCAGGTCAGAGCTGGGCGACGAAGGCGGCGGTGTGAGGTCCGGTCTTCTCAGCCCAGCGGATCAACCGCGACGGGGTCCACTCCGCATGGGCGCGGTGAGCGGCCGGCATGTGAGCGGGCTCGGTCGAGTATCCGCCCTTCGTGTGGACGCGCCGGTGCGCAGCAATCCGCCGGCTCTTGTGGAAGATCTCGACGGTGTGGGCGCTGATGCGGACATCGACCTGGTGGCGGGCCAGGGGATGGGGGACGCTGTAGAAGGCACGATGGAGCTGGATGTGGTAGTCGATGTTGACGCGGGCCTTGCGCCACTCGGCGTACTCGTAGCGCTGGTTCGGCAGCGGCCTCAGCGCCGGTCGGTCGAGCTCCTCGAACCAGCTGCGGCGGCTCCCGGCGGTCTTCTGGAAGGGCCGCTCGTTGAGCGCGGCGAGTCGTGGTGCGACCTCTCCTCGGAGCTCATCGAGGGAGAAGAAGGTGTGGTTGCGAAGCGGGGCCATGATCCAGCGCTCGGCGTTTTGCACGGCTGCTTCGGCCTTCGCCTTGTCCTGCGGGGCTCTCGGCCGGGCCGGGAGCACGGTGGTCCCGTAGTGGGCGGCGAGCTCCTGGTAGGTGGGGTTGAGCGTCGGCTCGTAGCGGCTGGCCCGGTGCACCCCCGCCTTCTCGTTGTCCGGGATCACGAGCTCGGGCACCCCGCCGAAGAACTCGAACATCCGGACGTGCGAGGTCGTCCAGTCCGCAAGGGCCCGACTCCACGTCAGGTCCACGAAGGTGTAGTTGGACGCGGCCAGGACTCCGACGAAGACCATGACGTCCCGCACCTCGCCGGTATCCGGATCCACGACGTCGAACTTCGGGCCGGCGTAGTCGACGAAGGCCTTCTCGCCCGCCCGGTAGGTCTGGCGCAGCACCACGTCCAGGCGACTCCGCCACTTCCTGTAGTGCCTGCAGAACCAGCTGTAGGCGTAGCCGTCGGGATGGGCGTTGCGGTACTCCAGCCAGAGGAGCTGCAGCGTCATCCCCTTGTGACGCTGAAGCTCCCGGTGGACCTCCGTCCAGTCGGGCTCGGGCCGGACATCCCGCGACGGCGGCTGGGGTGGGAAGAGCGCCGTCTCGAGCGCGGTGTCGTCGAGTCCCTCAGGCAGTGGCCAGGAGAAGCCCGCCTCGGCCGCCCGGCTCACGTACAGGCTCACCGTGCTGTTGGCGATGCCCAGCGCTTGTGCGATCTGCCGGTGGCTACGCCCGAGCCCATGCTTCAGGCGCAGCACTTCTCGTATGCTTCTCATGGACAACCTCTGCTGCGTCACCGTCTTCCTCCTCTCCTCGAGGGACCTCCGCGAGGATGGAAGAACGGCTCGCTACATCAGGTCATCCAGCGCCGCTACTCGCTCGCTCCAGGGTGATCGACATCCCGTGGAATCAGTGATCGACATGCCGTGGAATGGGTGATCGACATGCCGTAGAATCAGCAGTGGGCGGCGCGACGCGGTGGTCGATGGACCTGGTCGTTTCGAGGAGGGAGATACTGAGCCTGCTGGAGAGGCACTACGGGCTGATCGAGCCGCTCCGCGACAGTGGCTCGGCTCCGGCGGACCGCTATGGGCTACCGGACGGGACGACCTTCGGCATCATCACCTCAACAACCGAGCCGTTCTGCAGTGCCTGCGATCGGAGCCGGCTCACTGCGGATGGGATGTGGTTCCTGTGTCTTCACTCCGTTCCTGAACCCGGCTTTCGCGGTTGACGCGCCTCCCGCCCTGCCGGAAGGCGGTGGCGACTGGCGGATCATCGGACGCAGAGCCGACGGTGCCGTGCTGTTCTCTCTGGACTTCGACATGGCGATCGCGTCGGATGGGGAGGGGCGGGAAGGATTCATCTTCGCCGTACCCTTCCAACCCGAATGGGCCGACGCGCTCGCAGAGATCACGCTTTCGGGTCCTTCCGGGGACGCCATGATCGACCGGAACGCCAATCGCTCGGCGGTCATCGTGCGCGATCCGGAGACAGGTCAGGTCCGGGCCATCCTCCGGGGCGCGGCCGCTGCCGATCGCGCGGCCGACATGCCGGGCGGAACCCGCTTCGAGGTTCTCATGAGTTCGGGCATCCCGGACCGGTCGGCGTGGCGGCTGTGACGCCCGGCGGCGACCAGCCGTGGGACCGGAGGACGGCGAGGCGCCGTGCTGGCGAAGAGCGACGAGGGTGATGGCGGCGCGAGCGCACTCGGCCGAATCGCGAGCGTCGGCAACAACCTCACCCCGGATCCGTGTGGTCTATGGTCTGTGGTTGCGCGACTCCGGGGCTCCGGCCTCCGGGAACTCCGGGGGGCTCCCTTTTGGGGTCTCCTGGGTTCCCGTTCAGAAAAGGGGATGTAAAATGGGGACAGCCACTTGATGATATTGTCTATATGCATTTATCACAGCAAGTTACAAGTTTCACACGGAATAGCCCTGCGAAGTTTCAACCGTGCAGATCGTGCAGTCCATTCCCCGCCCACATAGCGGGCCTCGGTCTGCGGCCACGCCCGGGTGGAAGCCCCGGCGCCGCCCAAGTCCGGCTCGCGGGCGGCGATGAACGCCAGAACCCGATCCGCCGCCCTCAGCGACGGCGAGCGTCCCCGACCGATCTGGCGCAGCAGGCTTGGGTCGCCCACCGCCTTCATGCCGAGCGTCGTCGGCCTCAGGCCCATACGGCCCAGAAACGCGTTCACTCGTGTGTTGAATTGCTCCTCAAAGGTCTGCATGACTGCCGCTCCAGCCGTGTCAAGTCTCTCAACGGTGAAGAGGCTATTTCGAGGACGACACCTCCCGTGGGCGAAGGCATGATCCCGACTGAGAGCCGGATGCGGGAGATCCGCACGTCCGGTTCGATGAGCGGGAACTGGAAACGTAACTATGGGAGCCGGTCTGAGGCCCCGAGCGAAAGCGACGGAATAGCCACCGGACCCTAACGTCGGCGCGCCAGTCCTCGACTCTACCGTGATTCACATCACCTGTGCCACGCCTTGGAGGCGAGAGCCGGGTTGGGTGCGTCCTTTCGGGGGGGGGGGGACGCCGTCGGTGGGCCTGATCTTTTCAGGGCACGTTCCTCGGCCATCGGTGTGGTCGTCGAGCGGCACAGTCTCTAGCTAGGTGCTTCTCCTGCACCTCCCGGACGGCCGCGGTGCTCCCGATGTTCGCCATGCCCTCGCTGAAGCGCTGAGGGCGTTGCCCGATCAGCTCCCGTGCACGCTCACCTGGGACAAGGGCAAGGAGATCGCCGAGCACGGCTGCTTCACCATCGAGACCGGCGTCGCCGTCTACTTCTACGATCTCAAAAGCCCGTGGCAGCGCGCAACGACAGAGAACACCAACGGCCTCCTGCGTCAGTACTTCCGAAGCACTGCGTAACTGCTCCGCATCGTCTCCCGTCCCCGCCTGTCACCATGTCGGCGGCGGCTTCGACTACGGCTGCCGCGACCTCCTCCGCCCTCTGGGGACGGAGGGGCACGACAGGGGTATCTTCCGTGCACTCAACCCGGAGACCTCCCGTGAACGATCCCTATCTCCTCGCGACCGCCATCCTGGCCGCGCTGCTGGCGCTGGCCGCGATCGTTCTCGCAATCGTGCTGCGCAAGCACACCCGGCTGCGACTCGAGCTGCCGGAGATGCTGCGGGAGGCGCGCAAGGACGCTGTAGTGCGCAGCGCAGCGGTCACGCGCGGACAGGCCTTCGAGCACCTCGCTCCCTTCACCGGCGACTTCGGCTACCATCCCCGGGATGCCCGCTTCCTCGGCAGCCCCATCGATTTCGTGGTCTTCGACGGACTCGGCGAAACCGAGGTGCGGGAGATTGTCTTCGTGGAGATCAAGACGGGGCGGTCCCGGCTGAGCGCGCGGGAGCGGGCCGTGCGGAGCGCCGTGCTCGAGGGGCGGGTGAGTTGGCGGGAGCTGCGCGCCTGACGGGAACCGGGCCCTGGCGGGAGCTGCTCGCCCGACCACGTCGATGCGCTGGGACGGCCGGTTCGGCCTCAACCCAACAGCGGAAAGTACGCCGCCTGACACGTTACACACCCACTGACCCAACCTCGGAGCCGTGGATCGCGGACCCAGGGATGCCGTCTGCGGGTTTTCCGTCCTCGAACTTTCTTCCTTGAAATACGTCCAGCGTCGAGCCTTCTGAATCGCCTCTCTGCTTCCGATCGAGTGGCGCGAGGACGGACGTAGGCTGAGTAGTAGGCTCCTTCTCGAGTCAAGTCTCCTGAAGAGCCAGTCACGCTGACATGCCCGGTCTTCCGTCACCGCCTCCTCAGCAACGCACGTTGCGATGGTCGGCGTTGCGGCCGGTCGCCGCCATGACGGATCGCCTCGATGCGCTGGGCCCGGCGCGTCTTCACCGCGCCGGGGAGATGAGCGCGGTAGGGGTGCCGTGATGGGGCCAAGAGGTGGTTCGCGACCTGACCCGTGCACCCCAGGGCATGAAGGCGATGGAGCTCAAGACCCGTCCGCGTCTGGGGGTCCGCTTGAGCCGACGGCAGACGGACGACGCCTGGCGCAGCCTCTCGCCTTGATTTGCGATGCGATCGTCGTATCGGCTCGCGGCAAACAGGGAGGTGTGACAATGGCGAGCATCGCGATCCGAAATCTGGACAACGAAGTGAAGGCCCGCCTTCGGGTTCGGGTGGCCTCCAACGGCTGGTCGATGGAAGAAGAAGATCGGCGGATTCTCGCCGAAGCGGTCGAGCGGGAAACCGCTCCCGTGAATGGGCTAGGGTCGGCGATCCACGAACTGTTCCAGCCGTTCGGCGGCGTTCGAGCTGGAACTGCCACCGCACAAACCGAAGCGTGAACCGCCGCGCTTCGAGCGAGAGCGTGCCCTTGGGAGCTTGTTTGCTGGACGGGTCCTGCCATTTGACAGCGCTGCAGCCCGCGCCGATGCGGAGATCGTGGCGCGGCGCCGCGCGATTGGGCGCCCGGTTCCCCAGGCCGACAACGGACCTGGGGGCGGGCGCTAGGCCGCTTCCACCTAGTGTCCTGAGTTAGAAGTTCATTGCATTAGTGGCTCGCGCATGGTAACTTGCCCCGAACCTGTTCCGGGAGGATGCCATGCGTGGACGTCCGTTGGCTCCCCTGACTCTCGATGACGCCGATCAAGAGACCTTGGAGCGTTGGGTGAAGCGACCCAAGACAGCCCAGGCTCTGGCGATGCGGGGGCCCGCATCGTCCTTCGGGCCGCCGAGGGAGCCGCAAATACTCAGATTGCCGACGAAGTGGGGATCACCAAACAGACCGTGGGCAAATGGCGCAAGCGCTTCGTGGGGGGGGGGGCGTGGACGGGGGCGTGGACGGGCTGTTGGACGAGCCCAGACCTGGAGCTCCCCGCACGATCGGGGATGAGGATGTGGAGCGCGTCATCCGGATCACCTTGGAAGAAACGCCCAAAGACGCCACGCACTGGAGCACCCGCTCCATGGCGCAGCGCACCGGGATGAGTCAGAGCGCCATCAGTCGCATCTGGCGGGCCTTCGCGCTCCAGCCCCATCGCAGTGAAACCTTCAAGCTCTCCTCCGACCCCCTCTTCATCGAGAAAGTGCGTGACATCGTCGGCTTGTATTTGCATCCCCCGGACCGAGCTCTGGTCCTGTGCGTCGACGAAAAGGCCCAGATCCAGGCCCTCGACCGCTCCCAGCCCCTGTTGCCGATGCGTCCTGGGCAGATCGAGCGCCGTACCCACGACTATGTTCGCAATGGCACCACCTCCCTCTTCGCAGCGCTCGACACCAAGACCGGAGAGGTCATCGCCGAATGTCACAAGCACCACCGCTCCATTGAGTTTCGCAGGTTCCTCGACACTATCGAGGCGACCGTCCCCCAAGGCCTCGATATCCACCTCATCGTCGACAACTATCAGACCCACAAGACCCAGATCATCAAGCGCTGGCTCCTCAAGCGTCCTCGCTTCCACCTCCACACTTCACCCCCACCAGCTCATCCTGGCTCAACCTCGTCGAGCGCTGGTTCGGCGCTCTCACCGAAAAACAGCTCCGACGCGGCGTCTTCCGTAGCACGCGCGAGCTCGAGGACACGATCCTGCGCTACGTCGACATCACCAATCACGATCCCAAACCCTTCGTCTGGACCAAGTCCGCTGATCAGATCCTCCAAACTCTTGCCCGCTTTTGTACGCGGACTTCCGACTCAGGACACTAGTGTGGGCCAGACTCCGGGCTAGACCCTAAGACCCGCGATCTCCTCCATACCGCCTATGGGAGCTCGAAGAGGAAGGGGCGAAGGAACTCGAGCGCACGCGGGACGGCTTCCGCCGGGAGGCTGAACAAGTCATGGCCACTACCGGGATAGATGTGCCACTCAAAGTCCTCTTCCGTCTTTCCCGCCGCACGCATCGCCTCTATCAGGCGGTGGGCCTGGCTGACCGCCACCACTGCGTCCGCATCGCCATGGTGCAGTTGGACCGGTGGCAGACGATCGACGAAGTACACTGCGGATCGGCGCGCCATCTCACGCCGAGCCTCTGCAGCGGAGAGATTCCCCAGCTTCCAGGGCTGGATGACGGTCTCGTTGAAGGACTCGAGGCCGGGAAGATCCCGGAGCTCGCCTTCGAGCGCCTCCTCGAAGACCTCACGTGCGTACTCACCGAAGAAGTCGGTCGGGCCGAAGAACTCGACGACGGCGTCGACCCTCGGATCGCGCGCGGCCGCGAGGAGAGCCACGGCGCCTCCCCGACTGTACCCCAGGATCGCGACCCTCTCCTCGTCCAGCTCCGGCGCGTGCTCGAACGCGACAGAGAGAAGGGACATGGCATCGTCGACGTCCCGGTCCCAGGGACTGGGTGGACCCTCGGAAAGGAACACCTGGTTCCCGAATCGGAGGGGCTCCGACCGATAGGACGGTACTACGAAGGCCGCGCTCAGCCCCTGCGCCTGAAGGATGGAAGTCAGCAGGAACGTCAGGTCGACCCCCACTCCGTCATCTCCACCGTGAGTAATGAGGACCACGGGAAGGGATCCGGGCTCCGCACTTGCCGGAGTCACCACCGCGCCGTAGTGCCGCAGCCCGCCTACGGTATGAGACAGGATCCGGACCCTGAAAGTCGCGAAGCCCACGGTCTCCGGCGCATCCAGCTCAAGGCGAACCCCGCTCACCTCGGGCTCACGGGTCGCCCACTCCGCCTCCACTTGTTCGATCTCAATCGCCGTGGCCGGGGCGAAGAGAGCGTCGAGGTCCGCTCCACTGCTGGCCGCTTCTACGGCGACCTCGAAGGTCTGGGTGGCGCTAAGGCCTCCGGGATCGGTCGCCGTCACCGTGATGGTTGCCGTGCCCGCAGCCGCGCCGGTTACCGTAACGTCGCTCCCGGAGGCACTCGCCGTGGCCACGTCCGAGGCGTCCGAGGTGGCCTCATAGCTCAAGGCGTCTCCGTCGGGATCGGAAAAGGCCCCCGAGACGTTTACCGTCACTTGCGCTCCCGCCTCCAGCGTCTGATCCGGAATCGCGGCCGACACCGTCGGCGCATGGTTGGTGCCGCTGACGGTGACCTCAAACGTCTGCGTGGCGCTGAGGCTTCCGGGATCGGTTGCGGTCACCGTGATGGTCGCCGTGCCCGCAGCCGCACCGGTCACCGTAACGTCGCTCCCGGAGGCACTCGCCGTGGCAACATCCGAAGCGTCCGAGGTGGCCTCATAGCTCAAGGCGTCTCCATCGGGATCGGAAAAGGCCCCCGAAGCGTCGACCGTCACCTGCGCTCCCGCCTCCAGCGTCTGATCCGGAATCGCACCCGACACCGTCGGTGCATGGTTGGCGCTGCTGACGCTGACCTCGAAGGTCTGGTTGGCGCTGAGGCCTCCGGGATCGGTCGCGGTGACCGTGACGATCGCAGTGCCCGGAGCCGCACCGGTGAGGGTGACATTGCTCCCGGAAACACTCACCGCGGCAACACCCGGAGCGCCCGACGTGGCCCCATAGCTCAAGGCGTCTCCATCGGGATCGGAAAATGCCCCGGAAACACCTACCGTTACCTGCGCTCCCTCTTCCACGCTCTGGTCCGGAATCGCGGCCGACACGGTCGGTGCACGGTTGGTAGCGGGAGGGGGTGGTGTGGGCGGGCTGGTGGGCGCCTGACTTCCGCCATCACCACACGCCATGACGAACAGCAGAAAGAGCACTGCAACGAGCTGATTCAGACGGTGCATAGGGCCTTCCGACTCAGTGGGCAGCTCCAGTCACGTCTGCAATTGTAACTGGCATGGACACCCTGCTGGAGCTGTCCCGATTCGGTGGATGGGTGAACAATGAGGTCTTGATTTTATCCTTTGGTTGCCGGAGTGAAAAGCTTACCCCAGGTAGCGGGGAGTAAGATGCGGCTTCACGCGGCTGGCTCAAGCACGATCACCCCTTTAGCGCACCCGATTTCCCTGGACAGTAGATTGGCGACAGGAGTTGGGGTCCAGAGAGAGAGGGAGAGGTTATATCCCAGGAGAGCGGGGGGAGGGGAGCGACGGAAGGTCGTGGAAGGGAGGAGCTACCGGAGCGATGGAGTACGCGGCGGAAGGTGGAGGTCGTGCTGCGGCTGCTTCGCGGAGAAGACTTGGGCGAAGTGAGCCGCGAGCTTCAGGTCTCGGCGGTGGATCTGGAAGAGTGGCGCCGAGTGTTCTTGGAGAGAGGCCAGCAGGGCCTGAAGCGACGGAGGGGTGATGCGGGGGAGCGGGAGCTGATGCGGACGCGGGCGAAGCTGGGTGAGATGACGATGCGCATGGAGCTGGCGAGGGAGCTCCTCGAAAAAGGGGATTCGGGCAAGAGCTGAGGAAGCTCTTGAGGCGCGGACACGAGTGAGTCCGGGGACGGGACGACGCTACCCTCTGACGATGGTGTGCGAGGTGTGGCGGGTGGCACGTTCGACGGTCTATACGATACGGGCTCGAGGGCTGGGCTGTGAGGTGCGGGAACCGCGGAAGCGGGGTCCGAAGACGGAGATCACGGACGAGGAGTTGGTGGCTGAGATCCGAGGGGTCCTTCGGGAGAGCGACTTCCTGGGTGAGGGGCACAGGAAGGTGAGAGCCCGTCTGAGGCCGAAAGGGATCGGTGTGGGCAAGAACCGTGTGCTGAGGCTGATGCGGGAGAACGGGCTGTTGACGCCGGTGCGCCGCGGGCACCCACGGGGAGACCGAAGCCACAGCGGCCGGATCACGACCGATGTTCCCAACGAGCTGTGGGGCACCGATGTGGGGCACCGATGCCACACGGTTCTACACGAAGGCGGACGGCTGGTGCTGGTTCTTCGTGGCCCTCGATCACCGTGTCAGCGACGTCGTGGGATGGCATGTGGCCAAGAAGGGAGACCGCTGGGCGGCCCTCGAGCCGGTCCGCCAGGGCGTGCGGACCCACATGGCGGGCTACACGCCCAGGGTCGCGCTCGGACTCGGGCTACGACATGACTGGGGTCCGCAGTACACGGCCCACCAGTTCCAGGGCAGGCCAGCCAAGTCCCCGTCGAGCACTGGCACGACCTCGTCGGACATCCGACCTCCGGTGACGAGATCCTCGAAGGGATGTGCTCAGACGCGGGCGAGGACGAATCGTCGTCGAGCCAGCGAAGGAGACCTAGACGCCGAGAGCCAGCCGCTTCCCAGGCTTGCCTGATTCGCCTTCCCGCAGGGGCTGCCTTATGGGAACAAGCCTTATCGTCCGGTCGAATCCCACAAGGTCCATAACTGACTTACCAATATCTGTCTAAAAAGGTGCATGAGGATCCGTCCTGTCCGATACCGATCCGCTCCACCCCCTCGCATCCGCCGATTGTGGGGGAATAGAGAATCCGCAGTGTGCGGCGTGTTGCGAAGCCGAGCAGAGGAAGCCAGCACGCCGGTCCAGCTTCCTCGTCGAGACCCGAGGTGGCGAGCGTTTTGCAGCAACGCAGGGTGTCATCTGACTTCGATGACCACCCGGCAGTGGTCGCTTGGCCCCCATGCGTCCGGGTCGTTGAGGGCGCATACGCGCACGGAGTCAACCATGCGCTTCGACGCAAAGACGTAGTCGAGTTGGGCCTCCGCGTCCGCCGGCGATGTCCCGATCCGGCGGAAGGTCGGCACGTTCTTGCTTGCCCTTGGCAACCAAACAGGCCAGGGATCTGCCTGTCGGCCGTGGGGCGCCTCCGGTCCGACGCACTGCAGGCCGAGGGCGTCCATCCTGTCGAAGACGGTTTGGGCACGTGCGCTCCAGTAGGCGTCGTGGTATTTGCTCGGGCCGCGCATCACGGTGAAGTCGCCGGCGACAATCACACGGTGATGCTTCGGCCGCCCAATGAAGGCTGTCAGGTCGGAGATGCTGCGATGGAGTGAGCTGTCCACGTTTGTCATTTTCCCAGGCACGACATCATGCGGGCATTCGTATGCCGGGCAAATCGAAACCGCGATGAACGCCTCGGCGTGTGGCGGCTGGACTCGCGCGGCCGCGAGGAGGTACGGGTCCGTCGCGAACGATTTCTCGATGAACTCCACCTCTACACGATCACTAAGACGTACGATCGCGACCCGGCCGTTTAGTCGTCCCTTCGGCCACTCCCCAGGATCGTTGATGTCATGAGAGGAGATATCTGCGTCGGAGGTCTGGGCTCGTCCAACAGCCCGTCCACGCCCCCGTCCACGCCCCCCCCCCCACGAAGCGCTTGCGCCATTTGCCCACGGTCTGTTTGGTGATTCCCACTTCGTCGGCAATCTGAGTATTTGCGGCTCCCTCGGCGGCCCGAAGGACGATGCGGGCCCGCATCGCCAGAGCCTGGGCTGTCTTGGGTCGCTTCACCCAACGCTCCAAGGTCTCTTGATCGGCGTCATCGAGAGTCAGGGGAGCCAACGGACGTCCACGCATGGCATCCTCCCGGAACAGGTTCGGGGCAAGTTACCATGCGCGAGCCACTAATGCAATGAACTTCTAACTCAGGACACTAGGTGGATCGCCCTTCTCCGCTCGCGTAGGCGGCATCGACCTCCCGATGGATCCCTTGGGTGCGGCTCGAACCCAGAAGGCGTGGTCCGCGCGACGTGAGGCCGCCACAGCGGGCACCATCACGCCACCGTCCCCAGGCCGTTCTTTGCGACCAGCGTCAACAGCTTCAACGAAGCGCCTCGCGGCCGCTTCTCTCCGCGCTCCCACTGGCTCACCAAGCTGGTGGTCACGTTGAGGTAGCGCGCGAACACCGCCTGGCTCGCATGCTCGCGAAGCCGCAACTCGCGAATGTCCTCCGGCGTCATCTCCTTGACCGGCGTGAGACACACTTCGTCGAACGCCCTCATGGTCCGCTTCGCCATGACCCCCGCCTCGGTCAAACCGAGCGCCGCCTCGTGCGCGGCCGCCAAGGCCTCGCTCTTGTAACGCTTAGTCATCGCATGTCACCCCGACAATCGTCTCATTCGCCAGGGCCGCGGCGAGGCCAGCCCTGGTCAGCCCGAACATCTCGTCTGCCAGCATCCGGAAGGCCTCAAGCTCGTCCCGGCGTAGGTTCTTCCGGCTGCTCTTGGCAAACCCGTAGACAAAACACGCCAGTTCGTCGCGGCGAAACAGCACGATTGTGCGGAAGCCGCCGGACTTGCCGCCTCCCTTTCGGGCGATGCGCTGCTGGATGCCGCCGCCGCCGAGATCGGCATCGATCAGGCCACTCCGGGCGTGCCCGACGGCCTCGCACAACGCGGTATCCTCCAATCCCTCACGATCGGCGAAACGCGCGAACGCCTTGGTCTTGAATGTCTCCAGCTCGGACCTCACGAGTTCCTGCCGTTATGCCATATCTATAGCACCGAGTGCTACATTACTCAACCCACCCGCGCACTCTGGCAGTGGCTCAACGAAGACCGGGGTCCAAACCCCGGCGACACCTCGGCCGCGGCGTGCCGCGTACATGCGCTCGGATCTGTTCGAGCGTCGTCGTCGGCTCATGGACGACTGGGACGCGTATCTGGCCCGCGAGCGTCGAGACCCGGAGGCCAGTCCCAGCCGCTGACGCGCGAGCCGTTGAGGCGTGAGCCGAGGCCGATCCACGGCTGGCTCCCGACCCCTTAAGGGTCAAGAGCCAGCCTACCCCTTGTACCCACAAAGGGCCTGGCGAGGGGGCGCTACGCCCCCCTTGAACCCCCAACTTCCCGCGCCGCTGCCGGGGCAGCGAGCGGTGGGTGACGCCGTCGCGAACCGCGTCGCCGGTGCGCTCCCCGCGGACCACCTCACCGTCATGGCCCCGAACGCTGAAGACCTGTTCGCAAGCGCGTCAACGTGTAGGAAACGGCCTACATTCCGGGAACGTTCGAGGATGTTCGGGACGGCGGGGAAGCTGCCGGATGGTGCCGCCAGCCTCCTCAGGCTGGTGGCGGAGAGCCATTCGAATCTGCGCACGGCCTCATTCGCGATTCGACCGGAACGCGGCCTATCTGGACCAGTTCATCCACCGGGGCACGCCCCGCGTCCTGGCCGAGGACGACCGGGAAGCCCTGGGCCGAACATCTGGGCTGTAGCCCCGACCTGCCCGGGCACGCCCGGCCTCCCCGCCGCGCGCCACATCGGAAGCCGCCGCCGGCCAGCCCGTACGCGGCTCCGAAGGGCCTCAGCGCCGTGCCGGAGATTGATGTCCGTGCGTCGGCGGGTCCGGGGGCCTGGAACGACGAGCTCGAGCGGGCCAAGGACATATGGCTGTTCTCCGATCCCCTCATCCGCCATGAGTTCCGGTCCAGACCCGAGGACCAGCGGATGATCGCCGTCGACGGGGACTCGATGGAGCCGCTGCTCTTAGGCGGCGACTGCATCCCGATTGACGTGAGCCGCCAGGTGCCCGTGCCGCCCGGCGTCTTCGTGATCTGGGACGGCATGGGGCTCGTCGCCAAGCGGATCGAGCACATGCCCCACTCCGAGCCGCCCCGCGTGGTGCTCAAGTCCCTCAACCCCGGATACGACAGCTACGAACGCCTCGCCGGGGAGGTCCGCATCGTCGGTCGCGCCGTCTGGGTGTCCAGGCGGCTGTAGGCGCCGGGCGCCTGGGCCCGCGAGAAGCTCAGCCGCCGGGCGGCCTGATGCGACGGTCGCAAGGCCCGCGCAACCGGCTCGGGGACCGACGGGCGTCTCGGCAACGGCTCGCGCAATGCGGGCCCCGGCGGTGCAGCGCGCGGCTTGCTTGCACTGCAATCATTCGTTAGTGTCGTTGACACGTCCGCACCATGGAGGAGGCACGGCGAATGGCGAGCATCACGATCCGCAATCTCGATGACGACGTAAAGACGCGCCTTCGCGTACGCGCCGCGGAGCATCACCGTTCGATGGAGGAAGAAGTGCGCATCATCCTGCGTGATGTCGTCAACGGTGGTCGCGCCGGTCCTCGGAACCTCGCGACGTTCACCCGCCAGTGCTTCGCGTCGCTCGGCGGCGTCGAACTCGAACTTCCCCCGCGTGGCCCGATGCGCGAGCCTCCGGATTTGTCCTGAGCGGTCCCATGTTCGTCATAGATACGAATGTCACGTCCGAACTCATGCGCCCTGAACCGACGTCCGTCGTAGCGGCATGGATTGACGAGCGCGATGCGAGGGACATGTTCCTGACGGCCGTGAGCGAAGCGGAACTGCTCTACGGCGTCGCGATCATGCCGGCCGGAAAACGGCGAAGCGCGTTGGAGGCCGCCATGACCCGCTGGCTCGATCTTGGCTTCGGAGAGCGGATCCTGCCCTTCGACAGCGCTGCGGCCCGAGCTTATGCGGAGATCGCGGCCGAGCGCCGCCGCGCGGGCCGACCGATCGGCGAAGCTGACTGCCAGATCGCCGCCATATCCCGCTCACGCGGAGCCGTTCTGGTGACGCGCAATGTGAGGGATTTCCAGGGTACGGGAGTGCAGGTCGTCGATCCTTGGTCGGCTGGTCCATGCTGACAGCTGCGGCCACCGACCGTGACCCTCGAATCCTTTGCGGCGGCAACGTCACCAATTGCCACGCACGACTCGTGCCGCGTCTCCGGCAAGCGAGTAGGACGCCTTGGCAGCGATTCGAGACCCCGTAGCACCTGAGCACGCCACAAGATGAAACTCACTCTCCAGCGACTCGAAGCGCATCTGTGGGGCGCTGCAAACATTCTGCGCGGCAAGACGGCGGGACAGGACTACAAGAACTACATCCTGTCGCTGATGTTCTACAAGCGACTCTGCGATCAGTGGGAGTGGGAGGCAGACGACGCCATCGCCGAGGTTGAGCGGCAGCAGGGGCGCGGGTTCACTGAGGCGCAGAAGGCGATCTTCCGGAAACGCGGCGAGCATCGCTACTCTATCCCCGACGGCTGCCGGTGGGGAGACGTCAAGGCGGTCTCTGTAAGCATCGGCGAGGCCCTGACCCGTGCGATGCGGGCCGTCGCTGACGCCAACGACGAGCTGCGGGGCGTGTTCACCGTGGACTGGAACCAGCCGGCGCCCGACGGATCGGGCAAGCCGCTGATCGCCAATGAAGTCGTTCATGCGCTGGTCCAGCACTACGATGAGCACGATCTGTCGAACCGTAGCGTGCCGGCCGACGTGCTGGGCCGGGCCTACGAGTACCTCATCAAGAAGTTCGCCGACGACGCCGGCGCGAAGGCGGGCGAGTTCTTCACGCCCCCGGAGGTCGTGGACACGCTGGTGCGCATCCTGGAGCCGCGCCCCGGCGATACCATCTACGACCCGACGTCAGGCTCCGGCGGGATGCTGGTGCATGCCGCCGACTACCTGATGGTGTCCCGCTGACAGTTGAAGGTGGTGGCTCCGGAGAGTCTCTTGGTTAGCCTGCCTTTCTCATTTCGGCAACCGGTTCATGGTCGTCGAGGTGGGCCCTGAGCATCCAGAGCTGGTCGTAGCCGATGATCCTCCGGTAGCTCTTCTCGGTCTCCACGAACGAGGCCGCGGCCCAGCGCAAGGCCATCGCTCCGTTCTTCCAGTTAGTCACCCTGCGGGTCTTGCGTCTTACGCCCGAGTGGGTGCTGTCGATCAGGTTGGTCGAGCCCAGGCACTTCCTCAGCCGCGGTGGGAGGCCGAGCCGGTTTATGGTGAACATCTCGCTGAGGCCTTCGCGCAGGCTGGCCGAGGCCGAGGGGTGGTCGCGCTCGAGCCATCGGGCGAGCTGCTCGAGCTTCTGCTCGCCCTGCTTCGCGTCCAGCTTCATCGCCGCCCGGAACGCCGCCTTCACCTGAGGATGCTGATCCTTCGGCAGATGACCCAGCACGTTCGGGAGCTTGTGGTTGCGGCAGCGCTGGATGGGGTGACGTTGGCCGAACACCTTCTCGATCGCCTTCCTGAGCGCTTTCGAGCCGTCGATCACGAACAGCCGCCGCCTGCCCGGGTCCAGGCCGCGCTCGACCAGATCCTCTAGGAGCGCGCTGGTCACCTCGGCGTTCTCACTCGCTCCTTCCCTCACGCCCAGCACGTGCTTCTTTCCGTCTGAGTCCACGCCTACCCCTTGGGGCCACGCTTCGCGCGTCCCCGGCAGGGGCTGGCGGGGGGCTGTGCCCCCTCTGACCCCCCCAACGGCAACGGCGCGTCATGAGCCCGGGACGCGCCGTGTGGGTGAAACTCCGCGCCAGCGAGGCGGAGGGCGTGCCGAGTGGCACGCCAAGGCGCGCTCCGCAGGCTTGACGCTGTCGGATCTGGTGCGCCGGTCGGTTGGCCGGGTGCGCACCTGGACCGCGGCGCCGAGGTGGCACGCATCGGCAACAACCTCAACCAGATCGCCCGCTGGGCGAACACCCACAAGGGGACGGTCGAGGTGATCGGCCATCTCATCGCCATCGAGCGGTCGCTCGCGGCGCTGGCTCCCGCTGGGTGCCCGGACACCGATGCTCGTTAAGTTCCTCGCCCGCGGGACCGGCTCGGCGCGGGATGCGGCCGGGAAGCCGCGCGCAGGCGTCGAGGTCCTCCGGGGGGATCCCCACCAAGTGGCCGCCGTGGCCGACACGCTTCCCTTCGATCACAAGTACACCTCGGGCGTAATCGCCTGGGCGCCGGAGGATGCTCCGACCGACGACCAGATCGGCGAGGTTTTGGACGCCTTCGAAGAGACGGCCTGGGCGGGGCTCGAAACCCGACCGCTACGCCCAGGGGGTCGTGCTTCACCGCGAGCGCGGCGGCAGCGCTCACGTCCATGTCCTCGCCGCACGGTGCGACCTGGAGACCGGCCGGAGCCTCAACATCGCCCCTCCGGGTTGGCGGAGGACGTTCGACCCGCTCCGCGACGTCTGTCGTGGGATCTGCGCGGGACACTGCCGCCCATCCGGAAGAAGCATGTGGCGGCGATCACGGGTCGGCGAACTGGTGATCCGGCGCGTGGCTCTGAGTTATCGCTCGGCTCCTCGCCCCCGCCACCCAACGGCTGAAAACCGTCCAAGAAAGGGGCGTCCTGGCGATTCGTCAGAAGGAGACGGTCGTGGTCATCGATATCGTCCGGGGTGCGCCCAGCCAGGCCGCGTTCTCGGTAATCGCGGACAGATAGGGGTTGTCGAGCACGTTGTTCGCCACGATCGAGAACTCCGTCGACCGCAACAGATCGCTCAACGCTTCGCCGCTGAAGCTGACGTAGGCGTCCACCACCCAGTAGGCGTCGGTGTACCAGTCCGCCGTCAGACTGACGCGGCGCGATGCCGTGTATTTCGCGGACAGCCCGCCACCCAGAGGTCCGGCGCGGTCGAGGGACACCACCCACAGCCGAGGCGGTACACCCGTAACGTCCGTGCCGGGCACAATGCCCTGGCTGGCGTCAACGAGCGGATCGTCGGTCCCGGCGTACTTCGAGTCGTTGAGCGTCAACGCGGTGTAGAAGGATGTCCGACCCGGCATCGCCACCGTGGCGGCCAACTCGACACCACTCGTTTCGATCCCGCCCGCGTTGAAGTAGGCTCCCCCTCCGGGGATGAGGTAGTTGGGTCCTGCGGGCGTCTGGGGGCCGAGGTAGAAGATCCGGTTGTCAAAATCGATGGAATACATGGTGGCGCTCAGCGCGAGCCGCTCGCCGGCGTACTGAACCCCGACATCGATGTTCGACGCGGTCTCGGGCTCCAGGAGGTCCAAACTGCGACCGGGCACCTCGAGCAACGTGCTGCTGATCGCCCTGAAGTTCTCGGCGTAGCCCGCGAACAGGTCGAGGCCCTCGACCGGCGTCTGGTAGGTGACGCCGCCGGAGAAGAGCAGCTCCGAATCGGAATCGACACCAAGGTCCCGATCAATGCCGAACTGGTCCTCGCGCGACACGGAGACAAGGTACTGCTTGACGCCGCCGGCCAATTCGAACGGGCCGAAGTACAGCGTCTCCTCCACGTACCACTTGAACACGTCCTGCGGAAAGTCCCACTCGTACTGGTGCCAATAGGCCTGCTCGTCCCACTTGAAGTTGAGCGCAGGGTCCAGCATCCGGTGCCAGTCCCGGCCGAGGTCGCGCCGCGAGTCCTCGTACCAGATGCCCGCGCGCAGTGCGCTGCCCCCTCCCCCGCCGAACGGAACGGACCACTCTGCGTCGATGTTCGCGCCGAGGCGATTCTTGCCGTAGTGGCTGTGGCGGTACGACTGTACCGCGGTCGCCCCCGGGTGGCATGCCGGGTCGACCTCCGGGCCGCCCGACCCATAGTAGTTGAAGATGTAGGACGACGTGCATCCCGGCACGGGTCCAACGGCGACGCCATTGCCGTCCACGAAGTGGACTACTCCGAGCTGGCCGCCGCCCCGCACCGGCGCGAGGCCCGCTAGCTCCGACTCCGGCCCATCCCCGTCGTCCGCCACGTCCACGATGTAGGGGGGCAACCAGTCGCCGCGCCCCGAGTTGCGATGGTGGTATGCGCCCGCGCTCAGGGAGATCGACTCGCTGACGGACCAGTCGGCCTTGAGGTAGGCGAGCGTGTTCTTGCGCCGCGTCTGCCAGCCGGGCCGGTAGAACTGGTTCAGGTAGGGCACGCCGGGCCAGTGGCCGACCAGCCGGTCCCAGCGCGGGTCGGCCCTGAAGTCGGCCTCGCCGTAGAGCCTTTGGTAGACATCCTCGTGGATGTCGTCGTGCGAGATGTAGCCGGTGAGATCGAGAGGTCCGTGCGAAGACACGATCTTGGCGGCGAGGTGCTCCCGCTCGTTCCTTGCGGAGCCCTCCATCCAGTCGGTCGCCTCCTGCCGGATCGCGGCTACCCAGGCCCGCGTCGTGCCGCCGAACAACGATCCGGTCTCGACCCGCGCGGCGAAGCGCTGGCCCTCGTTCTCGCCGATCGTGACGGACGCCGTGTGGCTCCGCTCCGCCGCCGGGTCGGCCGTCAGGAAATTGAACGTGCCGCCCAGCGCCTCGACCGACCGGGAGGCGATGTCGGCGGTCCCCTGCGAAACCTCGACGCCTCCGAGGTTCATCGGGTCGACGAACCGGTTCGCCTTCGCGCCGCTCCAGTAATCCGACGTGCCGTTGGGGAATCCGTCGATGGTGGTGCCGATCTGTACGTCGTTGATGGTCGACTGGAACCCGCGCATGGCGACGTTGCTCGACCAGTCGTCAAAGGCATACGCGTCCCCCTCCTGGACGGATACGCCGGGAAGGTTGTCCACCACGGACGTCACGGCCGTGATGTTCGACTGCTGCCTGATCATCGGCTCCGCGACGAAATTGCGCGCGAAGACCGTGGGCTCCTCCGCCACCACGCTCAGCGGATCGAGCCGGAAAGTGGGCTCCAGAACGATCGGGACCGTTTCCACGGCACCCGCGCCCACGGTGACCTGAATCTCCCGGGGCGCATAGCCGAACAGGGTGGCGGTTACGACATAGTCGCCGGCGGCGAGAGCGGGGAATTCGTAGGCGCCTTCAGCATCCGTGACGACTTCCTCGCCCACGCCGGAACCGGTTGCGGTCACCAAGACATCGGGCAAGGCGTTGCCGGACACGTCCACTACCGTGCCCCTGATGGTTCCCGTTTGCTGGGCGGCCGCCGGCGCTGCGGTCAGCAGTAACAGCAGCGCGGCGCGGCCACAAAAAGCTGCGATGAGGAAACGGCCTCTTGACGACGTCAGCATCGCGGCGACCTTCTGAATCTACTGTCCGGCGGCCTCGCGGCTGAGGAACCCCACCCCGGGCCGATCGGGTGTACGTTTCCCAGTAATCTTAGGGCCCATGATGAGCATTGGCGAACGGAATGAGCCCGAACGGGGGGCACCGCTCCCCCAGCCGACGCCTTCGTGCACCGTTTGCAGCCCGACTCGGAGCCCGACTTCGCCTCCGCCAATAGGCCGCCCAGGCCGAGCGGGTGCCGCGAGCCACAAACCTAATGTCCATCGGTTTCGGGGCTCCCGACGGCGGCCATCGCCGCAAGCGCCCGCTCGATGGATTGAGTGCTTGCCGACGCGCGCGACCTGCCGGGTGCGCTTGCGCTCCGCTGCGCCGCGGCGCCACGCCGGAAGGGGGGCGAGGACCCCGCCGACTGCGTCGGCAGCGGCAACGGAGGCTGGGGGTCGAAGGGGGGCGCAGCATCCCCTTGCCAGACCGCAATGTGTTCAATACTGCGTCGGCTGGCTTACGACAGGTACCGCCCCCACGCCTCCATGACCTCGCGGCGGCGCTCCAGCAAGTCGGTCCTGTTGTACGCGGCCTCGACCCTGTTCCCGACGACATGGGCGAGCGCCCTTTCGGCGACCTCGCGGGGAACTCCCGTCTCGGAGCACCAATCCCGGAACGAGCTACGGAACCCGTGAGGCGTCGCCTTCGTCCCGTTGAGCGCCCGTCCGATGGACTGGCGAGCAATCGGCTTCCCGCCCCGTCCGGGGAAAACGAACGGCGAATCGGACTTCGCTTCGGCGAGCACCCGCAAGGCGGCCGACGACAGCGGAACACGGTGTTCCTTCTTCGTCTTCATCCTCGAAGCCGGGATCGTCCAAACGCCGCCGTCGATCTCGGACCACTTCGCCCCGGCGACCTCCGACACGCGGCAGGCGGTGAGCACGACGAACCGCAAGGCGACGCCGTTGACGTTGCTCCTGGTCTTCGAGAGGACTTCGGCAACCCGGTCGTGAGGGAGCGCCCGATGGTGGCGGGTGTGGCCGCTCCCGTTCGGCAACGCGGCCTTGATCTCCTCGCCCGCCGGGTTGTCGGTGCGGTGGCCCTGGGCAACGGCCCACTTCATCACCGCCCCGATGCGCTGGCGGACCTTCTTCGCCGTCGCCGGCTTCGTGTGCCAGATCGGAGTGAGCACGGCCAGCACGTCGCCGGTCGTGACCGCCGCCACGGATTTGCCCCCGACAATGGGAAGGGCGTAGTCCGCGAGGGTCTGCTCCCACTCCCGGGGGAGCCGCGACCCGGCCTTCCACGTCCGCGAATGCAGCTTGATGAACTTCCTGGCCGCCACCTCGAACGTCGGAACTCCGCCGCCCCGGGGATCGCGTCCCGCGTGGGCGGCGCGGCGGTTCCCGAGCGCCTTCGCCCGCGCCTCCGCCAGCGTGACGACGGGATAGGGTCCCAACCCCAGGGACGTGACCTTGCCGCCGACACGGAGGCGCTGAGCCCACGCCTTGCCGATGCGTCCGTTCGGACGCCGCCAGACGCGCAGGTAGAGGCCGTGCGAGCCGCGCCCGCCGTCGCCGTGCCGGCCCGGCCGCTTGACGTGCTTCACGAATGAGGCGCTGAGGGGTTTCGAGGGGTGTTTGATGGCGTGTCTCTCGATTTCGTGTATGACTTGCCGTTGCACCTTTTGCAATCAATGGTACATGGAATCGATTGGGACCGCAAGGAACACCATGGGACGGTGGTTATTGGAGAAATCGTTGTCGATAAAGGACTTTCGGCCTGTGGAGAATGGTCCGGGAAGGTCCAATGTGTACCACCAATGTTCCACCCGGCCCGTTGATCTGGAACAGGCCAGTCTTGGGATCAGGAAAGACCCGTACCCGGTTCCGGCCCCATTCGCCGGCGCCGTAGCCGCGCCGGACATGTTTCGTGCGTGCCATCATTCGATTCCTCTCGTGATGGACTGCACGATCTGCGCGTCCGAAACTTCGCGAACGCGCGGCTTGCTGGCCAGTGGTGGCCTTCAAGGGCATCTCCGTCTCCCGGTCTTCCGTGGACTGCATGAGCGCACTTCCAGCGCGCAGGCACTCCCGGCGTTCGCGCCGGTCCGAGCGGTTGACCCGCCGGGCCGGTGCACGCCGATTCTCAGGTCCGGATCCAATGACTTGGAGGTTTCATGTGCGGTGCTCCAAGACGGCTGGGAGTCGGTCTTTTGGGGCCAGAAACCGCACGGCCGATGCCGATCCACGAGTGTCCGGGCCACTTCGCGGGTGGCCGGACACGAAATCGCCGTTCGAACGGACACGGCATCGGTCGTGCAGGTCGCTGGCGGGCTTGCGGTTGCGCCACGGCCAGCGGAGCGGTGATGCCGATCCCCGTTCCTTGGCCGTGGCTGGGAGCGACCCGCCCCTTCGGGATGCCTGGATCGGCATCGGGGAGGATCGGCATGGGACATACCCATGTCACCCTCCCCGGCAGGTCGCTCCCCGTTCATCGGTCCTTGGCAGGAAGGCAGCAAGGGCGAGCCGGGACAGGCGGATCCCCAGCTTGGTGGCGTGGCTGCGGCCAGCGCCATCGGAGCCACCGCCGGCTTGCGCGGCGATGCCGAACAGCCCGATGGCCAGCCGGTCGCCGAGCAGGCGCTCCGCCGCCTCGAAGCGGCGGTGGAAACACCCTTCCGGGACGGATTGCTGGTTAGGGAGCGACCCGAAGGGGGCGGGGGCAGGGGTGCGCAAACACACCTGCCCCCGAACCCGTACCAGGCCCTCGGACTGGGGGGTCGCTCCCAACACCGCCCAAACGCCCCTTGCGGCGCCGGGCGGCCGGGGCGCGCGGGCGCAAGACGTTCGCGCGTCGCGGCTTGCGCCCCCGATCCGGTGCGCATGGCGGAAGGGCCGAAGTGCGCATCGGACCCCCATGTCGATTGCGCGCTCCAGTGCGGCCATGACACGCGCGCGCGTCATCGGTACCGTGCCCCCGAGAGGCGCACGGTCCGCCAGGTGCTGCCGCGCCGTATCGCCCCACGGGCGGCGCGGCGGCGGGCCTCCTTCTCGAGCGCCACGCTGCGTTTCAGGGCGGCTTGCAGACCGCCGAACTCCTCGAGGACGTGGACCGCGCCCTTGAGGATCCCCCGCTCGATCCGGTCAAGCTCTTCGCGGATTCCGGCGTCGGGCTCGCCGGGGCTCGCGGCCTCGGCCCAGCCGCGCAGGATCCTCCGCGCCCGCTCCGTCTCGCCCGTGGTGCGCCCGGCGGCGACGGCCTCGACGGCCCGGCCCCGGCGCTGGAGCGCGAGCCTCTACCTCGACCTCGCCACCCTCCCCGGCGCCCCGGCGCCTGAGCCGTGGCCGCTCCACACGCACCTTCCGGTCCGACAGGTAAACCACACCACCCTGCCGGCCATACCACACCGTGTCGTCTTCCGCTCGTGACCGACCTGCCTGCTTCACGCCTGCCACACCCTCGGCGCTCATCTCCAGCACCGCTTCGATCGTCGCTCGTCCCATCACCTGGATGACTTCGTCGATCGCGACCTCCGTCTGCTCCACGAGCTCAAGCATCGGAAGCAGAAACTGCCCCTCCCGCTTCAGGAACTCCCTGATCGCGCGCTTGTCCGCCCGATCCCTTACCTCGTACGTTCTCTTCATCGTGGTGGCTCCGTGTTGGGGTTTTTGCCTGCCCGAGCCTATCGGCCCGGGTCCCCCGGAGCCACCACTTTTCTTTCCCCCTATCAGATACCTTCAACTACGGTTGGGACAGCTTCGACCGAAGAGGTGAAGATGTCTTTCAATTGCAAACTTTTCGCGATCGCCCTGGTCCTGGCGGCGGGTTCCCCCGTGGCCGCCCAGGAGGAGCAGGATACCGTCGACCTGATGCAGGCTGCGACGCGGTCCCCAGCACTTGCGGCCGTACTCGAAGGGTTGGTGTGGCCCTTGCCCGTCGGCCACTGGTACGCCGGAGACATGAAGCGGGGGCTCCTTCCTAAGGCAGTCGAATTAGGCGGCATTCCCCTGATGCTAATGTGCGCGGACATAATCGGTACGGCGGATTGCTCCGACACCCAGGAAACAGTCTCTGGGTTGGGCGCGGTGATGTTCTTAGGCGGTTGGGTCTGGGGCATGGTTTCGGCCTACCGGACGGCCTCGGATCGAAACGAAGCGATTCGAACACGGTTCGGTTCGGTCGAGGTCAGCTACGGTATTCGTCCCACAACGAGCCGATTCGAGTTCGGGGCAACCCTACACCTCCGACAATGAACGAGGGGCGGGCCGATCCAGGAGGGCGTCTGACAGGCCCCTGGGTCAGCCAGCTCCCAATAAGACGTTCGTCGTCCCCACACTGCTCATGCCGAACTCGTAGAGAAGGCATCCGGCTACTTGGTCGGCGGGAGGTCGTCCGCGCCAGCTACCCCCGTTCATCAGCGGCTCGGACCGGAGTCGCGCTCCCGCCCGCGCTGGCGCATCACGGTCACCGTCAGCGCAAGATTGCGGCGAGCGTGCCGTAGCACTCGGCCAAGCGTGTCACTTGCCCGTCGAGCCGCTCGATTCGCATCTGCAAGGCTTCGTTCTCCCCGTTCTGCCGCTCGACGCGCTGCCGCAAGGCTTCGACCTGCCCGGAGTGCCGCCGCTGTTCCGTCTCGTACTGCGCGGACAACCTCCGCAAGGCCCTCGTCAACTGCTCCTCTAACGCGGTCATACAGCTCCCTCACTGAATTGCCCAGCCCGCAGCCATTGAGTAGACGTCGGGCAAGTCAAGGCTTCCGTAATCATCCTGTCCCGCCTGGCCAACTTGAGGGATAGCCTCCCTCCAAGAGGACACACCGACATGGGCGGTCACTATCCGCATGGAAACCTTGACTCGCTTGTCCTTACGTACTGGTGAGAGTCCTACCACGACGAACGGGATTCCCGCGTTGGCCAGCGTGTCATACAGCATCATCCGGTCGTCAGCGTCGTCCACGGCTACGAAAGCGAAAGTGGTTGTTTCAATGACCTCCTGCACGTTTTCTGGGAGCACCTTTACATTGTGGCCATGCACGTTCGTGTGGATGAGGGAGTAGGTCTCCTGGAACCAGTCGGCCTTTGGTCTACCGATCCAGACGTTCGGATCGAGTCCACCGGTGGTGCTGTTCGGTGGCCGCACGTATGGCTTAGCGTCGACCGACGGGGTGATGCAGTGTCCCGTGAGTCTGGTTTCGGAAACACGCTACCTACACAACACTGGGCAATTTGAGTACATTGGAATATTCGGTATGTCTTCGGTTACCAGGGGTGATCCGTGGCCCAGCAGACGGGAATCGAGTGGACCGACGCAACTAGGGTGAAGGGAGCGCCGGCCGCGAAGTCGGCCGGCGTAGAGCGCGCTAAGCTTCCGTGCGGGCGGAAGTTGTTGTAGTCGGCCCGCTAGTGATCGAGGATCCGCTGGGCGTCCTCGAGATCGATGAACCAGTGTTGCGATAGGCACTCACGCCGAAGCACCGAGTTGAACGCCTCGATGTGGGCGTTGTCGGTCGGCTTGCCCGGTCGGCTGAAGTCGAGCCGTACCCGGTTCCAATACGCCCAGTGGTCCAGGCTTCTCGAGGTGAACTCCGTCCCGTTGTCCACCGAGATCACGTCCGGCAGTGCGGCTCTCGCCACTCCTGCCTCGCTGAGCGTTCCCGCCACATCTTCGCCCTTGAAGCTCCGTCCCGCCTTCAGCGCGACGCACTCGCGTGTATGCACGTCCAGTACCGTGAGCACCCGGAGCGTGCATCCGCCCGAGAGCGTGTCATGCATGAAGTCCATCGCCCATCTCTCGTTTGGTCCGCTCGGAGCGCTCGGTCGCTCTCGTTGGACGGCTGCCCGCCGCCGCTTGGGGCGCCTGCGCCGCAGCGTGAGACCTTCCTCCCGGTAAAGCCGGTAGACCAGCTTGTGGTTTACCGGCCAGCCTTCTCGGCGAAGCAGCGTATGCACCTGCCGGTATCCGTAGCTCACCCTGACCCCGGCGATCTCTCGGATCCGCCGTCTGAGCAGCTCTCTCCCGTCCCGACGACTCCGATACTGCACGGTGGATCTCGCTACCCCGAGCACCCGACTCGCCCGGCGCTCGGAGACTCGATAGGCCCGCCTTGCCCACGATACCCCCTGCCTCCGCTGCGCCGGGCTTACCATTTTTTTCCGATGGCCTCCTGCAGGATCTCTCGGTCCAGGCTCAGATCCGCGACCAGCCCCTTCAGCCTCCGGTTCTCTTCGCGTAGCTGCCTCAGCTCCCTGAGCTCCGGCACCCCGAGGCCTCCGTACTTCCTCTTCCACCGGTAAAACGTCTGCTCCGTCACCTCCAGCTTCCTGCAGATCTCCCTGACCGCGGTCCCGGCTTCCGCTTGCCGGAGCGCCATCGCAATCTGCTCCTCCGTGAATCTCGACTTCCTCATTTCAAGCCTCCTCCCCGCCTCTCAGGACCGCGTTCGGCCTGAGTCTAGCTCGCTCGCTATTACGTTAGGAATACTCTGAACAAGTCATCCTCGGGACGTTAAATTTAGGGGGAGGGGAGTACGCGGGCTAAGCGGGTCGATCGGGGGAGACGAAGGATGGAACAGGTGACATTTGCGGACGTGGAGTACGAGGGGAAGAAGCGGCGGACGCGGCGGGAGCTGTTTCTGGAGCGGATGGAGGCGCTGGTTCCGTGGGAGCGCCTGGAGGAACGGATTCGGCCGTTCTATCCGAAGGCGGGCCGGGGGCGGCAGCCGTACCCGTTGGCGGCGATGCTGAGGATTCACTGCGTGCAGCTGTGCTACAACCTGAGCGACCCGGGGATGGAGGACATGCTGTACGAGATCGAGTCGGTGCGGCGGTTCGCGGGGCTGCGTTTGGCGGGTCCGCTGCCGGACGAGACGACGATTCTGAACTTTCGCCACTTGTTGGAGCGGCACGGGCTGGGGCGTGGTTTGTTTGAGGAGATCAATGCGTACCTGGCGGAGCGGGGCTACCGGGTGCGGGCGGGGACGATCGTGGATGCGAGCATCATCGCGGCGCCGTCATCGACGAAGAATCGGGAGGGGGTGCGGGATCCAGAGATGCATCAGACGAAGAAGGGCAACGAGTGGCACTTCGGGATGAAGGCGCACATCGGGGTGGACGCGGAGACAGGACTGGTGCATGGCGTGCGGACGACGCCGGCGAACACGCACGATCTTCGGGAGGCGGGGGCGTTGCTTCACGGGGGGGAGGAGGAGGTGTGGGCGGACGCGGGCTACCAGGGGATCGAGAAGCGGGTGGACACGGGAGGCCGTCCGGTGCAGTGGCATGTGGCGATGAGACCGGGGCGGCGGAGGCTCCTGGAGCAGGACGGAGCGCGGTGGGTGCGCGAGCGGGACAAGGCCTCGGTGCGGGCCAAGGTGGAGCACCCGTTCCTGTATGTGAAGCAGCACTTCGGTTACCGGAAGGTTCGCTACCGCGGGCTGGCCAAGAACACCGAACGGATCGCGCTGCTCCTGGGCTTCGCGAACCTGCTCGTGGCGGGCCGCTATTCGATGGCGTGAGAAGCCGGCGCGGGAACATCCGCCCACGCAGGGCCCAACGACGGGATCATCGGCCAGAGCATGCCGGCTTAGCGCGTTTTCAGCCCGTCATCGCCCCCAAGACCCCTGAAACCGGCTCCCTCCGTCCCGCACCGCCCCCAGAAAGGCCTTGCTCAGAGCTTCCTTAGTCCAGCTGGATTAGTTTTCGGGGGCAAGAGCAATTAGATTGGCAACAGGAGTTGGGGTCCAGAGAGAGGGGGAGAGGGGAGCAACCGAAGGTCGTGGATTTCTTCGCCTGGTTCTTCGGCTTTCGGCAATTTCGCACCGCGACCGGACGTTCAGCCTGGTCTGATTCGCAGTCCTTCCCTGCCGCGCCCGGCTGGGCGCGGGCACCTCCGAGCCTTCGCGCCCCGCCAGAGCGGATACGGGCACGCCCCGCCCGCTCCCGCAGCCGCACGGCCTGCCCTGGGGTGTGCGTATGCAGTCGCGAACCAAAGGAGGTATAACGTGAATCGAATCATATCCGCAGTCTCTTATCTAGCGGTCTTCATTCTGGTTCCTTATGCATTGGCGGCCCAGCGGCTGTATGTGAGCACTGAGTCGGGACTTGGCATCGGAAATTCTCTGGGCACAGAAGCCAGGGACACGGATTTTCCGACCCTCTGCGACAAGCACTTGGATCCCCTCAATCTCTTTTCTCCACCGGGCATTACCGAGCCCGCAGGATGCTCGTCCGCGGCGTCCACCTGGAGTAACAGCTTCGGCGGCGCGACTGGGATCATCACCGGCTTCGCCGTGGGTGTGAGCACCGAGATCGGGGCGAGGATTGAAGCGGAATATTTTCGTTCCGGCATCCAGTACAATGCGACCTCCGCACTTGGCGGAGGAGGAGCGGACGTTCAGGACAAGTCGGACCAAGAACTGCGCCGCTTGGACGAACGTATAGGAAGTGTCAACATAAGTAACCTGGCCGTGAACCTATATTATGATCTTCCGGTTTCTGGACAGCTCCGCCCCTATATCGGAGGCGGCCTGAGTTTCGGAATGGCCGGACTGGACTATGCCGGCGTTTTTGCCCGAAATCTAAACCCCGATGTCATTACGACCGCGGACGACGCCGCCTATAACGGCAGCGGAACCGAAGCCGCCGACCGCCAGGCTCTGCACGAGAGAATCGCCGGTACGACTACGACGGCGAGTCACACGCTTCAGGATACGATATCGGGCTACCAAGCGGTTGTGGGAGTGGACTATATGCTGTCCGATCACGCCTCCATCGGCCTCAAGGGACGCTGGGTCAAGTACGCCGAGTTCAGTGACAGCAACGAATGGGATCAGCTGCGGAGTCATGGCTCAGACAATGGTGCGGGAACGGACGTCGTCGTGTATACGATCGAAACGGAAGACCTGAGTGCGTTCGGAGTCACTCTGGTCATGAAGTACGCTTTTTGATTCCGCCGTCACGCGCCCCAGGCCGAAGAGGACTGCGAGCGTCGCAAACTGCCTCCCAGGCGCGGATTATTGAGGTGTAAGGTGGTCCGGATTTGTCGGACAGCCTGACGGCTGATTTAAAGGTGCATTTCCGGTTATCGTTTCTGCCGCCAGAATCCCTGTGAATCGATCTTCCTGTCGCTGATGTTGTGCCTGTGGGGTTTGAACGCATGCGTTCAAAGACAAGGCGCTTAGCGGCTTGTCCACCATATCCACAGGCGGCTTGCCACGGTAGGCCTCGGCTGGCGTTCTTGCGCCGAGCGCCGAGTGCGGCCTCTCGGTGTTGTAGAAGCCGATCCATTCGCCGATGACGCGTGGGCCTTCGAAGCCGTCGGTGAGCTCGCGCAGATAGACGGCCTCGTATTTGAGTGAACGCCACAGCCGCTCGATGAAGACGTTGTCCAGGCAACCGGCCCCTGCCGTCCATCGAGATCCGGACACCGGCCTCCCGCAAGCGCCCGGTGAAGGCGAAGCCGGTGAACTGGCTGCCGCGGTCGGTGTGATGAATACAACCGCGTGGTGGTTGTCGATCGGCCAACGCCGCGCGCAGTGCCGCGATCGTCAGCCGTGTGTCGAGCTGCCGTGACACAGCGTAGCCAACCACGCGGCGTGACCACGCATCCAGGATCACCGCCAAGTAGACGAACGCCGACCGCGTGCGGATATACGTAATATCGCCCACCCACAACTCGTTCGGACCGGTGGGCGTAAAATGGCGGGCCAGGTTCGGGAACGCCGCTTCGCGGCCCCCGCCATCGCTCGTTCGAACCGCCCGGCGCCGTAGTTTCACGCTCAGGCCGCGTTCGCGCATGATGCGGGCGACTCGCTTGTGGTTGATCCGCCAGCCCTCGTGGCACAGCTGCGCCGTGACGCACCGATACCCATAATGGGGGAACTCCTCACAGATTGCCTCGATGCGCTGGAGCAACGCCTCCTCGTCCCGACCCCAACCTCGCGGGCGGTAGTAGTAGGTGCTACGTGCCAGGCTCATGAGTTCACACCCTCGTCGGATCGAGAGACCATCGTGCCGCTCACCACGGAGGACGTCGCGCCGCTCGGCAGGCCTGCTGGCCATCTCGTTTTTTTGAGCAGCTCGTTCTCTATCACCAGCTGACCCACCTTGCGCTCGAGCTCTGCGATCCGCGCTTCGTAACGCGCCAACAGATCCCCTTGCACGACCTCATCGTCGAACTCGCCGGTCTCGTACTTGGCCACCCAAATCCGAATCAGCGATCGACTGATGTCGTGCTGACGAGCCAACGCGGCAAGGGCGACCTCACCGGACAGGTACTGCTGCGCCACCTCGCGCTTGAACTCCAGACTGTAGCTGCGATACCGAGCCATCATTCCTCCTCTCTGGCCCAGAAATCATATTGGCTAAATTCCACTGCCAATGTGTCCAACCGATGGGGTTCACTCCAACAAGTGTCCAATTTTGCATGGCCGGTAACAACGAAGTCCGACACTTGCTTGTATCCTTTCCCAGGGCGAGGCGTTGGGGCTCTCCGAAGACGAACTCGCCTTCTACGATGCGCTCGAGGCGAACGACAGCGGCGGTGCAGGTCCTCGGCGACGAGACGCTACGCGACATCGCCCGGGAGCAGGTGGTGACCGCGCGGAACAACGTGAGGATCGACTGGACGCTTCGCGAAAACGTCCGCGCCAACCTCCGCCGACTGGTCAAGGCGCATCCTGCGAAAGCACGGCTACCCACCGACAAGCAAGAGAAGGCCACGCGGACCGTGCTGGAACAAGCAGCGGTACTGTCCGCAGGCTGGGCGGCATGACACCGGATCAGCGGCGCGGACCGGATTCGGCTCGGCCCTACGGCCAGCTGCGGTTGATCGGTTGCTGGATGGTAGAGTTCGGCCACGCTGCAACGGGTCAGACACTCTTGATGGTGTTGATCCGGGGTCGAGTCCCGCGAACGGGCTCTTCGGTTGATGGTCTCGATCAGGTCGTTCACCTTGCTCAAGGACCGTGGGCGATGATGAGCACTGTGGCAGGAGGACACTTTGACTAGTGAAGACAGGGCGGGACGCGATGATCACGTGGATGAACCGACCATGGATGCTCGTCAATCTCAGGGAAGGACCGATGGCCTTGTCCGGTTTGTTAGGACGAAGGGTACACAGGTAGCCGGTAGACACAGAGACAAACCCGAGCGGATTGCGGAGACCGTATGGGATCTCGAATTGGCTTGTGAGGGAGCGTTCTCCTTGGCCCGGCGAACCGCGCGGAGCGATAGCGGGCGGTGGAGTGCGGCCCTTGCCCGAGCGTGTTCCGTGTTTCTGAGGAAGATGGTGATCGGCGACCGGAACAACTCAGCGACCCGATTGCTGGACGACAGTGTCCTTCAGAAGTTCGGCATGGACTTCGACAAGCTCCGGCGAATACCCGCCGAACGGCGGACCCTAGAGGTGGGCTTGTCGACGCCGGGAGGGATGATCGCGATGCAGAAACTGGACGAGGCGACCGGACGCCCGGTGGCCACGGACTCATTGCCGATAGCGCCTCATACATTGAGCATTGCCATCGAGTGGCCTCTGCCAGGTGCCGCGAGTTGGACGACGGTGCCGACCGAGGATCGGCCTTGGACGATGGCGCCAAGGGAACTGTTCGAGTTGGAGGGCAAGGAGAAGCTTGATTGTAGCGGGTGGCTCGGACAGCAGTTGGTGATGTTTGACCAGCGTGGGATCACGCTCAAGGACGTGATCAGGACGGTGGCCACTTACGAGGTGCTTGCAGACGGCGGGCACATCGAACGTCTGGGTGACGAGGAATGGAGACTCAGACCGTCGTTTGTAGCGTTGGAGGGAGACGGATTCTTCTCGGCGAAGCAGGATTGGCTTGGCTTCGCGGGAGGCCTGATTCTGGCGATCGGAACGGCCGAGCGTTCGATAACCCATAGTATTCGGACAGCCGGGAAGTGAGGGACGCGATCGTGGGTTGTGCAATTGAAAGTCGGATGACCTTGATCGGTTCCCGCGATTTGATGCGATTTCCCCGCCATTCTAGTGCGGTGGACTCAGGTATGGTCGAACGGCAAGAAACGCAGATCGTGCAGTCCGGGTTGACTTTAGACGATATCCTGCCGTGATTCGCGCCACCCGTGTTCCGCTTACCCAATGTGTAACATTGGGGCTGGCGAGGGGGCGCTTCGCCCCCCTTCGATCCCCCGAAGGTCCGCGCTCCGGCAGAGTGCGCGGGCGGGGGACTCTCCCCCGAACCCCCCTGCCGGTGCCGTGCCCGCATCAGCGCTCGATGGCCTTCCCGCCAAGGGATCATTGGACCGGGAGCGACCCCAGGGGGCGGGGGCGGGCGCGTGAAAACGCGCACGGCCCCGCGCCCGTACCGGATCGTCAGATCGGGGGGTCGCTCCCGGTCCGGTCGGTGCGCCTAGTGCGTCCCCGCCGACCGGGCAGAACCAGGCGTAACCGCAACAACCGCAAAGGGATCTCGAGCCATGCTCTGTGAATCGCGACCGGGGCCATGTGTGCATCGACCCCTCACGTCTCCTGCACATTGCCGTACGGGCACCAAGCGTCGGCTTCTCATCGGAACTGGAGCCGGGTAAGCCGCACCGATTGCGCTTGAAGACCCAGATCAACATTGGATGCTTGACGAGTGGATCCAATACATCGCCGACGAGCAGTCCTTGCGGTAACCCACTGGTCCAGACGCTACGAAGCAGTCTCGGGCTGGTGACGGCCCGTGAAGAGACCCGAGGGCTGGCCTACTCCCGCAGATTCGCGAAGAGCCCCATCAGTTTGGGCAACAGCGAAATGAGCACCAACGTAGGAATCGCGAAGCCACGTCCCGACAAGATAATCAGTTCGATGAGTTCGACGACGGTCGAGATGGAGTCGGGAGACCAGACGAGCATAAACAGGACGCCGACACCCAGTCCCGATCCCACGACGAAGCACAGACGAAGCCACAAGCTGAGAAGGGATGCTGATGCGGTATCCATTCTCTGGGCCCAAGTGGCAAGTTTTTCAGCCTTAGATGGTTTATCGGCCGGTTGGTCGAACCTAGTGGGAAAGTTAGCTTCGGCGAGTATCTTTGCGAGTGGGGAAAATTGTTCGCCAGAAGGGTCGGGCTTGACGTCCTCGCTCATTCCACTAGCCGTCCGTTCCGCGCGTCAACACCCGTTCGACCACCCGAGCGAGGACATGATTGAAGTACTCTTTGATCCAAGCGTCGGGGATCTCACTTAGGTTCTTGGAATTGGCCTGGCGCCATGGGCTGTGTGGTAGACGGGTGAGTTGTTTCAGCTCCAGCGCAGAGCGTTTTCCGTAGTGAGACCATGTGAGGTTAAGGGCGTGGAGCGCTAACCGGTCGTCATCGTCTACAGCCGGAAAGGTGGCCTTTCGCGTCTCGTAGTTGAAATCGGTGGACCAGTCGCGAATGGGGACTGTGCCGAACCTCTTGAACTCATGGTATAGCTCTGGCACTACCGGTCCAGACGGCCACGCCTCGATGCGCTGCTTGAACAGCCTACGATCTTGGTCGGCCAGACAGATCCCATACCCGAGGTATACGAGGCTCTGAAGTTTGACGTGGGTGAGGGGATGTCCACTTTTTTTTGCACGACCTATCATGAAGTTGGCGACTGCTCCAACTTCGTAGGCGCCCTCGGAGCTGGTCATCCAGCTTCCCATTCTGGAGGGACACAATCGATTCCTAGCAACATAGCCATTCATTCGAGGATTCGCATGACATCTTGCCCTCACGCCGACGCCTCCTATGCTGGCCTTCCCCGGCCTTGGCGAGCCTCTCGTTCGCGGCTGGGTCGGCCACGACCTTCGCCTCTGCCAAAGCGGCGCGTATTGCGAGCGAGACGGGAGCCGCGACCGGGCCCTCGAGAACAGCGGCGCGGAAGGCTCGGACGTCCTGGCCCGGTCGCACCAGCGCCCTGGCCCCGCCAGGTCGGCTCCGGGAGCTGTAGCGGGGCCTCGCGGACCCCGTCCTCAAGCTCGCCTGCATGCCATCGGTCCGCCGCGATCGCTTGCGGCTGGCCGTAGCGCCCGACCGCTTCCACGAGGAACGGCCCGACGGGAACGTGAGAGCGGTCACGAACTCACGGCGCAGCCGATTCGCCCGCCGGAATGCTGTCCACGCGGTTACGGGTCAATAGTTCCTTCAGCGCCGCGTCGTCCGTGATGTCGGCAGGCCAGCCGTAGGCGGTCCTGATTCCACGCATGTCGATCACCCATTCCGCGCGATGTCGATCACCTGTTCCACGCGATGTCGATCACCCTGGGGAGCGGAGGTCCATAGCGGCGCTGGGGCTCGGGGTTGAGGGTGGAAGTTAGGTGGTGGAGGGGGACTTGGTCGAGTCGTAGAGCCGTCTCATCGAGGCACCCTCGAGAGTTATGCGGTGTGCATTATTGAGGAGCCGATCCAGGATGGCGTCGCCGAAGGTGGGATCACCGACGAGGTCGTGCCAGTGCTCGACGGGGAGCTGGCTGGCGAGGATGGTACCGCGCCGAGCGTAGCGGTCATCGAGGACCTCGAGGAGGTCGTGACGACCCTGGCCGGAGAGAGAAGCGAGCCCACGGTCATCGAGGACGAGGAGCGAGGTCCTGGCGAGCCGTTGGATGAGCTTGGGATAGGAGCCATCGCCCCGGGCGAGGGTGAGTTCGTCGAGGAGGCGAGAGAGGCGGTAGTAGCGGGTAGAGATCCCAGTTCTGCAGGCTTGGTGGCCGAGAGCGCAGGCGAGGTATGACTTACCGGACCCGGTGGCACCTGTGATCAGGACGGTCTGGCCATCCAGGATCCACTGACCGGAGGCGAGGCGGAGGACGACAGAGCGATCGAGGCCGCGTGGGGCCTTGAAGTTGAGGTCTTCGACGGTGGCATCGAGGTGGAGCTTGGCGAGGCCCTTGAGTCGTTGATACCGACGTTGCTCGCGGTCGGTCTTCTCGCGTTCGAGGAGCAGTGCGAGGCGGTCGTCGAAGGCGAGCTCGGCGATGTCGGGCATGGCGGCCTGCTCCTCGAAGGCCTGGGCCATGCCCGGGAGGCGGAGCTCGTGGAGGAGGTCGAGGGTGGGTTGTCTGAGCATGGTCGTCAGTTCTCCTTGTCGTTCAAGTGGTTGGCGTAGTAGTCCGGTCCGCGGACGTGGGCGTGACCTTCGGGCAGGGCGAGCTCGGGTTGTTCGTCGTCGGCCTGGTCGAGGCCGGTGGCGAGGATGGACTTGATGGATCTGTAGCTCAGCGTCCTGAACCTGAGAGCGCGGTGGCAGGCGGCGTCCAGGCGCTCGGGGGGATAGGTGCGAAGGAGCCGCATGAGTCCGAGGCAGGCGCGGTAGCCCTTCTCGGGGTGTCGGCGGGTCTCGAGGAGCTGGGCGACGAAGGCGGCGGTGTGAGGTCCGGTCTTCTCAGCCCAGCGGATCAACCGCGACGGGGTCCACTCCGCATGGGCGCGGTGAGCGGCCGGCATGTGAGCGGGCTCGGTCGAGTATCCGCCCTTCGTGTGGACGCGCCGGTGCGCAGCAATCCGCCGGCTCTTGTGGAAGATCTCGACGGTGTGGGCGCTGATGCGGACATCGACCTGGTGGCGGGCCAGGGGATGGGGGACGCTGTAGAAGGCACGATGGAGCTGGATGTGGTAGTCGATGTTGACGCGGGCCTTGCGCCACTCGGCGTACTCGTAGCGCTGGTTCGGCAGCGGCCTCAGCGCCGGTCGGTCGAGCTCCTCGAACCAGCTGCGGCGGCTCCCGGCGGTCTTCTGGAAGGGCCGCTCGTTGAGCGCGGCGAGTCGTGGTGCGACCTCTCCTCGGAGCTCATCGAGGGAGAAGAAGGTGTGGTTGCGAAGCGGGGCCATGATCCAGCGCTCGGCGTTTTGCACGGCTGCTTCGGCCTTCGCCTTGTCCACTGTTTCCAAATGCAGGCGGTTGGGCTCCGTCGGGTGATTCTCGGCGGGTTCTGATCACGCACCCGTTTCATCCGCTCAGGGGCGAGCGGTTCCGGATCCATGAGCAAGTGACGGTGGGCAACGTGGCGATGGTCCGCTACGTCGCGGACGGTCCAGTCCATTCGGTGCTTGTCAGCATCCCGGTTTCCTGGACGTCCTTGCGGCGCGTCGACGACTTCGAGCGTGTTGCGTCGGGGCGCAGCGTGTTGCGGGCGGACGATCTGGTTGCGCTTCGCGAGGTGGTGGATTCGCTGCGGGCGCCGACGGAGGGCCGTGATCAGAAATGATGGCGCATAATGATCATAAATTGGGGCGCCAGCGGGGGCTGCCGACCGGCGTGAGATCCGATGCTATGCCTATGATACTTAGCCATTCACAGGGGTATGGAGTGGCTACTCGTTGACATGGGCGCAATAGTGTGCGTACTATTATATGATACCCACGCACGGAGCTGCTCCGCCATGGAAGACTGCGGCCAGACCGGGAAGCGAGACCGTCTCAAGAAGGCCGGAACCCTCAACCGGAAGCCGGAAGACGTCAGCGATCCGATGTTCGCCGCCGGCGACTTCTTCGATGCTCGCGACCTGCTTCAGGTCCGCTACGAGATGGTCCGGCTGGTCCGGCAGGGCCGGGCCACCCTGGCACAGGCGGCGGCACGGTTCGGGGTCTCCCGGTCGACGTGCTTCCGCATGGTCAAGTCGTTCGACATGGGCGGGCTGCAGGGGCTGATCCCGGCGCGGCGCGGGCCGCGCGGGCCGCACAAGATCACCCCGGAGATGCTGCGCTTCGTCGACGACTACAGGTCCCGGCATGGACGTGTCGGTGCGCGCCGGCTGGTGCCGCTGATCGAGGCCGAGTTCGGCGTCACGGTCCATCCGCGCGGTCTCGAGAAGGCGCTTGACCGGGCTCAAAAAAAAACGCTGGAACCCGGGCCATGATGCGCGACGACGCGTGGGAGACCTACGAGGGCTGGCGCCGGCTCTGGCTGTCGGGCCGCGACAGCAACGCCATCGCCGCGATGTGCTTCCACGGTCTGTGGGGCGCTCTGGCCATGGTCGAAGGTGCGCGCAACCGCGCCCGCCCCCCGTCGACTTCGTCTGCAGTTGTGGAACGGACCGTCGCCGATGCGGTCATCGCCGAGGCCGCCGGCCAGGTTCGACGCCTGCTGCGAGTGTCATCGGCCCCCGTGAGCGGGCACAAGGGGGAGCGTCATGTCTGAGGTGGGGCAACGCGCAAGATCACGGCGCGTCATCTGGAGCGCGAGGCCTGCCTGTATGTCCGTCAGTCCTCGCTTCGCCAGGTTGCGGAAAACACCGAGAGCGCACGGCGCCAGTACGGACTGAGTCGCCGGGCGATCGCGCTGGGCTGGCCGGCGGAGCGCGTCCGGGTGATCGACGACGACCAGGGCAAGTCGGGGGCCTACAGCGCGAACCGCAGCGGCTTCCGCGATCTGATGGCTCGCATCGCCGCCGCCGAGGTGGGCATCGTTCTCGGCCTGGAAGTCTCGCGCCTGGCGCGAGACAACGCCGACTGGCACCAGCTGCTGCGGATCGCCAGCATCACCGAGACGCTGATCCTGGACGAAGCCGGCATCTACGATCCCAACGACAGCAATGACAGGCTGCTGCTCGGGTTTAAGGGTACGATGTCGGAATTCGAGCTCCAGGGGATCAAGGCGCGCTTGCTCGGTGGGCAACGCAGCGCCGCGGCGCGCGGCGCCCTCAGGATGCATGTGCTGATCGGTCTGGCCTACGACCAGAGGGACCGCGTAGTGTTCGATCCCGACCGGTCCATCGTCGACGCGATCGGCCACGTGTTCGACAGCTTCCGCCGGAGAGGATCGGCGATGCAGGTGGTCAAGTGGATGCACCGCGAGAACATCGCGTTGCCGTCACGTCCGCGAAGAGGCCCCGGCCGCGGCCAGCTGCGCTGGGCGCTCCCGAGCTTCTCGCAAGTCGGCCGCATCCTAAAAAACCCCCGCTATGCCGGCGCCTTCGTCTATGGCCGGACGCGCATCGAGCGGCGGGCGGACGGGACCGAAAGAAGCCGCGCCGTGCCGATGGAGGAGTGGCAGGTCTGCATCCCGGGGGCCCATGCGGGGTTCATCGATTGGGATGAGTTCCTTCGCAATCAAGCCACCCTGGCGAGCAATGCCGCGGCGTTCCTGCCGTCGGGCTCACGCACAGCGCCGCCCCGCGAGGGGGCGGCGCTGTTGCAGTCGCGGGTGATCTGCGGCCACTGCGGACGACGCATGGGCCTGCTCTACAACCACCCTCACCCGGCGCGCAAGCAGCCGGCGCGCTACTACTACGTCTGTAAGGAACGGCTGGTCCGCTACGGGCGAAAAACCTGCCAGAGCATACGCGGCGATCTCGTCGATGCCGAGATATCCCGCTTCGTGGTCGACATGATGAACCGTGAGAACATCGATCTCGCTCTCGCGGTCCGGCAGCAGGTCGGTGCGGAGTTCGCCGAGGCCGATGCCCAGCGCGCCATACGCATCGAGGCCATCCGCTACGAGGCCGATCTGGCGCGTCGCAGGTTCTTCGAGGTCGACCCGGCCAACCGGCTGGTAGCGGCGACGCTCGAAGCCGACTGGAACGAGCGCCTGCGTGTTCTGGAGGAAGCCTGCCGGGAGCGCGAGGCCCGCACCGCAGCGCGCGATACCGAACTCTCGCAACGGCAGCTCCGACGCATCCGGGAGCTGACGCGTGACTTCGAGCAGGTATGGAACGCTCCCGAAACCGGAAACGCCGACCGCAAGCGGCTGCTCGGGCTTCTGATCGAAGATGCGACGCTGACCCGCGACGGCTACGAGGTGACGATCGAACTGCGCACGCGCGGGGGACGGCCCCTGACCCTTGAGGCCGTCCCACTGCCGAGGCCGATCGCACAGCTCCGCAAGACGCCCCCCGAAACCGTGGCCGCGCTCGACCGGTTACTCCAAACCCACACCACTGAAGCCGCCGCACGAGAGCTCAACCGGATGGGGTACAGAAACTGGCAGGGCAAGCCCTATACTGCCCGGCGCGTCAACAGCACGCGCTGGGCATACGGCTTGCTCACCTACCTCGAGCGGGAAAGGAAACGACTTCGCAATCAGGGCTTCAGCGCAGCCGGCGAAGTGGCCGATCAACTCGGCCTCACGCCCGGAACCGTCCGTGCTCTGGGCAGAGACGAGAATGACTCCCGTGTCGAGCGGGCAATGATCGAGACCGAAGGCCGACAGTACTGCATGTACAGGGCGAACCGCCGCGGCGAAGAGGACGGCACGATCACGGAATCCGCACGCAAAACTCCACGGACAACACAAGGTGCATCATGAAACAAGAGACTTGTCCTGCGGGGCTCTCGGCCGGGCCGGGAGCACGGTGGTCCCGTAGTGGGCGGCGAGCTCCTGGTAGGTGGGGTTGAGCGTCGGCTCGTAGCGGCTGGCCCGGTGCACCCCCGCCTTCTCGTTGTCCGGGATCACGAGCTCGGGCACCCCGCCGAAGAACTCGAACATCCGGACGTGCGAGGTCGTCCAGTCCGCAAGGGCCCGACTCCACGTCAGGTCCACGAAGGTGTAGTTGGACGCGGCCAGGACTCCGACGAAGACCATGACGTCCCGCACCTCGCCGGTATCCGGATCCACGACGTCGAACTTCGGGCCGGCGTAGTCGACGAAGGCCTTCTCGCCCGCCCGGTAGGTCTGGCGCAGCACCACGTCCAGGCGGCCCCGCCACTTCCTGTAGTGCCTGCAGAACCAGCTGTAGGCGTAGCCGTCGGGATGGGCGTTGCGGTACTCCAGCCAGAGGAGCTGCAGCGTCATGCCCTTGTGACGCTGAAGCTCCCGGTGGACCTCTGCCCAGTCGGGCTCGGGCCGGACATCCCGCGACGGTGGCTGGGGCGGGAAGAGCGCCGTCTCGAGCGCCGTGTCGTCGAGTCCCTCAGGCAGTGGCCAGGAGAAGCCCGCCTCGGCCGCCCGGCTCACGTACAGGCTCACCGTGCTGTTGGCGATGCCCAGCGCTTGTGCGATCTGCCGGTGGCTACGCCCGAGACCGTACTTCAGGCGCAGTACTTCCCGAATGCTCCGCATGGACAGCCTTTGCTGCGTCACCGTCTTCCTCCTCTCCTCGTGGGACCTCTGCGAGGATGGAAGAACGGCTCGCTACATCAGGTCATCCAGCGCCGCTACTCGCTCGCTCCAGGGTGATCGACATCCCGTGGAATCAGTGATCGACATGCCGTGGAATGGGTGATCGACATGCCGTAGAATCGGTGATCGACATGCCGTAGAATCAGCAGGCGGCGGCCACGGCGGCGTCCAGCTGGTTGTGCGCGTCGCCGAGCCACTGTGGCCGGGCGTTGTAGAGGTTGGTCAGGGTCCGCTTCTTGAGCGCTGTTGCAGCCTTCTTGTCACGCGGTACCGGGCACGGCGGATAGCCGGGAACGGGCTCCTCAACCCATTCCACCCACTCGGGCGGGTTGAGCCAGCGGTCGCGGAGTTCGACGAGCCGCCGTGCCGCCGAAGCGATGGCCTGGTCGCGTGGATCCGTGACGTAGTCGGTGGCGGGCACGTCCGGTGATAGTCCCTCCGGAAAAGGGAAAGTCTCGAAGGTCGTGGTGGGGGTGTAGCGCGGATCGTTGCCCTTGCCGAGCCAAGTGCCCATGCGGAGCGACCAGACCTCGTGGAAGCGGCTGTGCAGGATCCCGAACGTGGTGTCGTCCTCGCGGGCGATGACGATCAGTTGGTGGTCGGGGCAGACACGGGCATCGAGCCACGCGAAGAGGCGGTGCTTGGCGACGGTGGGTGTGACGATGTACCGCGCCAGCCCGTCCAGAGCTTTCCACATGCCCTGCCTCGGCTCGACGTGCCGCCACCAGTTGAGGCGATAGGACTCGCGCCGATTCCCCTGTCGCATCGGGTAGACGTGTTCCTGGGCGTGCTGGAAAGGAGCCTCGTACAGGGCAGCTTCCTCCGACTCCATCGTCCAGCCGAAATCGACGATCCACTTGTCGGCGGGGCGTCGAGTGATGGCCATGCCGTTCATCCACGGCGCGAGCACGTCCGAGTTGGGCCGACCGTTCGGGTTCGAGGGCTCCCGAAGCCACTCCCGGGCGAGGTCGCCCGAGACGTCGAACGGACCGCCCTTGGTGTCGCCCATGAAGGCCACGCCCGCGTTCCGGGCGAGGCGCCGCGCCTTCGTCAAATCGACGCCAGCCCCGCCCCGGCGCGCCGTCAGATCGGTGAAGATCTCGTCCACCGCCTCGCCGTCGAGCCGTCGCTCCGGCGTCAGTTCGTCGTCCGACTTCGAGAAGCACACCAGCGAGACGCGCACGGCCGCGCCATCGATCACCCACGGCTCATCGCTCCAGGCGTCGAAGATTGGCCTGCCACCAGTCGCCCTTTCAAGCGCCCGGCGGTTTGCACCACCCCGGATGGAGTTGGTCGCGACCAGGCCAACCCGCTTCGAGGTCCCTCCGCCTAAGGGTTCTCCGGCCTTCACGAACCAGTAGCAGACCAGATCGGCCTCGCGGGGCACCCGGCCCTCGTACACCCGGAACAGGGTGGAGACGTATTCCTCGCCGAGGTTGGTGATGAGCAGCTTGCCGCCCAGGAACGGCGGGTTACCGATAATGACATCGGCCTCGGGCCACTGCGGCTCGCCGCCCTCGGACATCAGAATCGCATCACGGCACTCAATCGTCTCCAGCGGATCGAGGACGGGCTGGCGCGAGCCCGGAAACCCGTTCCGCCGCATCCACTGGATCTCGCCGATCCACACCGATACGCGCGCCAGTTCGGCCGCGTAGGCGTTTAACTCGATCCCCTTCACGTTGGCCGGGCCGACCGAAGGAAAGGCGCGCTCGAGCCCCATAGCTTCGGCTTCCAGCTGCACCCGGTGCTCCAGATCGTGCAGGGCATGGAGTGCGAGGTAGAGGAAGTTGCCCGAGCCGCAGGCGGGGTCGAGCACGGTGAACTTCCGTAGCCGCTCGAGGAACGAGCCGAGCGAGCTCTTGGCCTGCCCGTGGTGCCGCGTCGCCGCCCCCTTTGATTTCGCTGCTTTCGCGTGTTCGAGGCTGCTCGCGAGCCGGACTTTCGTGGTGTTCCACTCGGCCAGCCACGGGCGAACGATCACCGGATCGATGATCCGCATGATCTTGTCCCGGTCGGTGTAGTGCGCTCCGAGCTGCGAGCGCTTGTCCGGGTCGAGGCCGCGCTCGAACAGGGTCCCCAGTATCGAGGGATCGATGCTCGACCAGTCCAGCGTGGACGCCTTCAGGGTCGTCTCGATCTGGCTCTTGTCCATGGGGAGGGCTGTATCGTCCTCAAACAAGCCACCGTTGAACCATTCCACGTCCTCGAAGCCCACCCGCCCGCCAGTGGACATCGCGCCGAACAGTTTCTGCGCCAGCGCCGCAAACTCCTCGGGCTTCCGGCGCGCGTGTTCGAGCATGCGGGTGAACATGTCGTCGGGGAGCAGCCCCACGTCCTCGGCGAACATGCAGAACACGAGGCGGTTCACGAAGTGCGCCACCTCCTCCGGCGCGTGGCCCTGGTCTCGGAGCGACTGTGCGAGTTCCGCGAAGGTCTTCGCGGCGCGTTCCGTCAGCGTCTGCCTTGTCTCGCCCGGCCGCAGCCGCTCGGGATCGGACATCGCCCACTTGAGCTTGTCCCGGACGGCACCGTCCACGAGATCGTCCAGCTCGAACTCCAGCGTCTTGCTCACGGAGTTCGTCCAGTTCGTCCGGATCCGGAACCGGCGCATGTCCGAGACGATCAACAGCGGCGGGTTCTCCAGCGCCAGGGCGTACTGCCTCAGCTGGTTGAATGCGGCCTCGAGGTCGGCGTGCTTACCCTTGTACTCCCAGGCGAAGCAGTGCCGCTTCCACACGTCCGCCCAGCCGTCCCCGCCGGAGTCCTTGGACGCTCCGCGCTCGAAGCAATAGTGGTCGCCCCTGGGGTCAGCCTCGGCTGGCGTGGGTTCGCCGAGCAGTCGGCACAGGTCGATGAAGTGCTCCTGGGCCGCGGAGCGCTCTTTCAACTCCGAGGCGTGCCACTTCGCGATGAACTCGTTTGGGGTCAAAGTTGGATTCTCCGCGTGCCGGGAGGCTCTGCTGGCCGCACGCTCAATTTCACCGCCAAGCGGGGGGTATGTCCAATGCTCGTCGTCCACCCGCGTTACGCTGGCTGGGCGGCAGACACCGGGTCAGTTGGGCACGGGCGGCACGGATCGGAGCACCACCGACCCCGCGCTCAGCCGCTCGGCCCCGGTCGCTCGGGCACCCAGCGATCCGGGCCGCCGCGTCCATTCACGGCCACGAAGGGCCAAGGAAATCCGTTTCGTCCCGGTGGAGATAATGGGGGGAAGAGCGCCGTAGAAAAATACATAACTCATTTACAGTAAATGAGTTACGACACTCTATAAGGCAGTCCGGAGGGACTGCTGGCTGGGAGCGACCCCGCAGCGGAGGGGAGGATGGGGATGCCCATCGCCATCCTCCCCGATGCCGATCGAATTCCGGCAGCTTCGTCCTCCATTCGCTCATGAGGACGAGCGAGTACTGCACGGTCTGGCCGTTGTCCGCGACCCCTCCCGCGGACGCCCTAGTGATGGCGTACGACTCCGCGTGTTTACACACGCTCCGCCCCTCGGGGTCGCTTGAGCCATGGATCCCTGGCGGGAAGGCCACTGGGCAAGCCCGACAAGGCGATCGGCGCGCGGGGTCTAGGTCGGCTTCGCCGGCCCGACGACGCGTCGCCCGCGCCCGCGTCTGAGCACGAAGCCGCCACGACGAATCGGGAGATCGCCTTGCTCAACAACGGGCCAACGACTCTCGGCGATCTACTCGGCGTTTCGGGTCCTCGCCTCCATGGTTGCCGGTCGGGAGAGTAACTCGGCGAACGCCCGCTCGCCGAGCTTCGGGCCTGAACGCGGCCGCAAACCCGCTCAGGAAGTCTGTGTTGGTTAAGTCCCCGAGTCGAGTCTGCGATGCGCTTTCTTCTCAGTCTTCAGGCGCTTCCGAGCCTCCCTGGCGCTCTCTCCCGGCAGGCGTTCCACTACATCTATGCCGCCCATGCATACGAGTCCGCTGATCCGTACTACGGGACCGTCCGCAGTGGACAGCCCCGTGCGCTCCGGCGTCGTGACGCCGCCCATGAGCGCGATCCCGGCCCACTCCACGCCGACACCCGGCGGGACGATGACGAGGACCCCGCCCATGACGGCAATGACGCGCGCCGAGACCTCGCGCGTCGTGAAGACCGCCTCGCGAAAGTCCAGCTCGGCGGCGCCCATCAGGGCGAGTGCTGTCAGCCTGCGGGCAGGCGTCCAGCCCCCCTTTCGCGCCGTGCCTCCGCAGATCGACACGATGAGGTCGCGTTCAGGGACGGCGCGGCCGGGGTCGATCGGCACGGATGACGGCGCCTCGGCCGGTGGAGGCGCCAGCCGCATTTCCGATTTGAGGGCCGGAAGATCGTGCTCCAGCGAAACGAGTTCCGCTCTCGTGCGGGCGGCGTTGGCGAGGTCGAGCCGGAGTTCCAGCTCCGAGGCGGTGAGAGCATCGCGCGCGAAGTGCTCGCAGAGCCGGTCGACCGTCGCCTGCCGTTCCTCGGGTGCCAGCGTTTCGGTCGGGGGTCCGGCGTCCGTCTCACCCGCAATCCTCATCGCCCGCCTCGCTGCTCTGGAGCGCGTGATTCTCTCTGCGCGGTGGTATCGTTACGGCCGCGAGACGAATTTTCGGTCTTGAAGTCCCCTTCGAGTATTCTTGCCACCACCGGTATGCCTCCTGGCAGTTCGACGCGAGCGAGTGGTCACCTCTCATCAATTCATACGAGACCTCGGTAAGCCAGTCCAGTGTTCTGAGGGGGCAGGAGTGGTCGGCATGAAGCCGGTGGTGTTCAAGCGGACCGGGTCCCATGAGACGTGACTTTGCCAGTGCAGGCCGACCCGCGACACGCCCCTTCGGCGACAGCAGCTACAACGGCCTGCTAGGTGGCTAGCAGGCCAGCCTACCGATCCTTCACGGTGAAAAGCGAGTAGCCACTGCATTCGCATGGGCGCGAACGCGGCGACCCTCAGAGTCCGTCCACGCCTTGAGCAGGCGCCTGTAAGGACACGACATGAAGACGACTTCGTCACCGGCCACGGCTGCTGCGAAACGCTCGATCTCCTTCCGGTGCCGGGCCTTCGCGTCCACATCCACTGGTCTCCCATTCGCCGGCCAGCGTTCCGGATCCGCATAGACATAGAAGAGAATGGGCGTGAGGCCGCCATGTCGGTTCTCGCGGTGGACCTCGGTCCGGAGTGCGAAGGCATGCTTGAAGAGCTGTGCCACGTCCAGACGGACATAGAGGTCCGGCCCGCTGTGAAGGCTGTCGCGAACGCTTTCGTAGCCGCTCATGCGTGCGCCCCAGACCCGACGCCAGTAGGCATCGCTTAGGGGCGACGTGTGTCGGGTCCGATATGGCTCGAACCGCTTAGACTCGATGCCGATGAGCGCGGAGGGCGTCCTCACGAGACAATCGAGAACGGGGTGCCGCCCTCCGCTCCACGGGAAGCGTAGCTCGGCTTCGAGCATCAGCGAACGGGCCGGCCAGGTCTCGCTGCCACAGCCCGGTAGCGCCGGCAGCTCCGACGCCCGCTGGAGAAAGAAACCGAAGGCGTTGGCAGCGAGGGCCGCAGAGGATTCCGGGTTGTCGAACTTCCCGGTCGCGATTTCGTTGCCGGCGGTCGCGTCGAAGATGGCTTCGATTTCCGGCCCCGGCACGCCGGGCAAGAACCTTCCGGTCATTCCGCCTGTCCGTTCCGTTCGGGGCACACGGAGGTCAGGCCGTCAAAGGCATCGCGGATCTTGCGGCCCGTATCGGTCAGTTCCGCCTGATCGCAGCTCTCCGAGACTTGGGCACCGCTGGAGAAGGGTGGGCGATCGAACCATTCGGGAAAGCCGCGCACATCGAGAGACATCGACAGTCCCTCGATCCTCGATCCGACGTCGAACCGCTTTAGAGCCTCGCGAGCGCTAGAGAGGCAATCCGGCAGGTTCGGTTCCCTGCAGTAAGATGCCGGTGCCACGACGAGGAGCGTAGCATCGCGGGCATCCATCAAGGCACGGCGCCGGATCGGCAGCCTGCTTCGGTGCAACCGGGAGAAGACATAGGCCGCGCCGTAGCGGAGAATCTGTCTCACCGCTGCGGAGGGACTATCGCTTCCCCATTTCAGTTCGACCAGATGCGCATGCCGGTCCGCTTCGCTCCAGTGCACAAGGTCGATGTTGTTGTGTCTGGTCCTGGAAGAGTCGCCGATCCCCGATGCGGTTGGACACTGATTGAACCATCCCGGCATGTGCCCCTTCTTGGCCAACATGGCGACGGCTTTCTCGAGCATCGTCTCCGGGCGTGCGTTATCGGGCCGAATGGTGGTTGCTTGCCGTAGTTGCCACAGCTTCTTGGAAGTGGACGATGGGGCGGGGCAGTTGGCCTCCATTCGGCCAAAGATCGCGGCGATGTCATTCATGCCATCCGTCCCGCAGAAAAGGGTTCCTGCCGTCCCGTCCTCCCCGGTCCAGCCCGGCGGATCGGTCATCGTCTGCTCGTGGGTCATGTCTTCTGGCTCGCCTGCTCGGGGATCGCGCCCTCGTAGTCGGCCTTCAACCCCTTCCGGTACGGCTTCCGCTTCCCGGTCATCGTCAATCGCTGTCTGAGTTGACGGCGTCGATCCAGGCGCCCTGCCCGACGTTGCGGACGACCAAGCGCTCGGCCTTTACGCACTGGGTCGCCGTGGACGCCGATGCTACCAGCATCTTGACATCGACGTCAACGACCATAAGCTGCGAATAGCCGCCCTTGGTAACCAACTGGCGGCTCCGCGTGCGGACAATCTCGATCAAGTCGGGCAGCTGCAGGCGCGTCCTGATGGCCGATTGGGCGGCCTATCTGGCGAGCTGAGAACCCTCGCCCCCCGCTTCAGGCGCCCACGAGCAGCTTCCAGGGCGTCCCAACAAGACAGCTCCCGCGCCACGCGAAGGGGCACAGACATCTGCATTAGGATCGTCCGCCGCCTTACCGCCGATCTGGGCTCTCACCGGATCCTCCATGCCCAGACCGAGATGTGTCCGGGCACCGGGTGACCGGATGGAGCGGTCACCCGGATGCTGGTTGGCGCCAGCCTCCCGCTCGGGGTCCAGTGCACGTAGAGGCTCGATCCGCCACGGATGTTGGCGGCTGCCCGCGGGCTTCGGGACGATGAGGTTCGCGGCTGAAGCTGATAGTCGTCGGGAAAGCGGCTGAAGATGTCGTGGAGGTCCCAGGATGCCATCCAGTCCCAGGCGGACCCGGGGGACGACGGGCGCCCGTCGCCCCAGAGGGCGATGTAGAACCCGGCGAGAATCTGCTCGATCCCCTGGCCGCTCACCTCCTCGAGCGACGAGAACCCGACGGAGGGCGAGCTCACGAGGCGGCGCATGAGCGCGGCTTCACCGCCGGGATACGCTTCTCCCCAGCGATCCATGACGAAGCGGAGGAGCATGGAGGGCACGCCGTAGACGCGCCGGCCCGCGCACGGCCCGGTATTCCCGTCGCCCTCCCTCCCGATCCATGTGCACTCCTCCGGCGCGCCGCGTACCCGGCCGCTTCCATCCGCGAAACCGTCCCCCCCGAAGAACGACACCATGTCGGCGATCCAACCGCCCCAGTACCAGGCCCTGCTCTCCTCCGACCCTTCGACCTGGGCGTGACCGAGGTTCTGCCCGGAGCCGTGCCCGAAGAGCTCGTACGCCACGAGCTGCTCCGCGAGAGTCGCTCCCCCTTCGATCTCCCAGATCGCCTTTTCTCCCGAGCCCCCGAATACGTAGGCGTTCGCCTGGACCAGGTGGGTGATCTCGTGCGTCAGCAGGTTCCGATAGACAGCGAGCACGTACGCACCGTTTGGGGCCCCTCCATCCGCGCCACCCGCCTCCGGCACGGAAACGTAGAAAATTTCAGCATGGTTGCTCGTTGCGCACTCGGCCGTGGGGTACAGGTCGGTGGGTGTGACGAAGCCGCCGAGGCCCACCACCTTGTTGATCTCGTGCGTGAGGAGGACGAGGACGCGCCCGTTCAGGTCCACGTCCGACAGCTCGCCGAAGTAGCGGGTGTGGACGGCCTCGACCCGTGAACCGTAGAAGGTGTCGAGCCTTTCGAACTCCGCGTCGCTGAACGTCGCGCCCGGGTTGGCGAGATCTTCCAGCCAGACGGTGTGGGTCCCGACGAACCGGACGGCCGCCTGGACTTGGGTCCCGGTCGTGCAGCTCCCGCCGGGAGCCAACCAGAGACTGACTTGCTCGCCTGGGGCCATCCGGGCCGGAGACCGGGCTCGCGGGGCAGGCGCGGGAGGGCGGCCGAGGCGGGCCAGCTCCGCCTGCGCCCCCGCCCTGAGCCGCGCTTCGGCCTCCCGCCGCCCGGTGGTCCACTCCCGCAGGGGTGCGAGCGCCTCGAGCCGCCCGGCCGGAGGCGGAGCTCCGCCCCCGGCCCCGCCGGCGATGCGCTCCTGCGCGGCGACGGTCCCGGTCCCGGCCTCCGTCCGTCCGGCCGCGGCCGGGGAGGCGGCGACCACGCTCGGATCCCCGGGAATCCCGGAGAGGGCGACCGGCGTGAGCGAGGACGGGACCTCCGACGTCGAGGCGACCCCGATCAGGTATTCTCCGCCTGCAGCGCTTCCCGGGAGGTGAAGGCAGCCGGTCCCCGCGGCCGTGGAGCGAAACCACCCGACGGGCAGGTCGACGTCCTCCGGCGGGGGCGTGACGCCCACACTTCTCGAGGCCGTGGTCGACGAGTTCGAGACGAGGAGTAGAGCCTGCCTCGGCGGCAGGCACTCCGCCCGCGGCACGGTCAGGGTGAGGCGGGTGGCCGTGGCCGAAGAGACGAGGGCGTCGAGGCCGCCGATCGTCACCCGGATCTCCGAGGCCACGGTCGAGAAGCCCGTTCCGTGAATCGTCGCAGCCCGACCTTCGACGAGGACTGCGGGCTCGATCCCCGTGATCCGCACGGCGCCGGGGAGCATCGCCACCTCGACCGCGGCCGCGGCTGTCGCCCGGTCCGCGCCCCTCGTCACCGCGGCGGAGATCGTGGCGCTTCCTTCCGCCAGTCCGGTTGCCCGGCAGCCGATGGCTGTCCGCCGGACGGAGACCACGCCCGTGTCGGGGGAGGTGCACGTCCAGCTCGCCGTCTCGTCGGGATCACCGCCGCTGATTTCGAGGGCAAAGTCCGCGGAGTCCGCCACCTGGATCCTGGCGGAGGGCGGACTCATCGACGCGTGGAGCGGGGGGACGGCCTCGGCGGTGAACACGATCTCAAGCGTCCCGGCCCGTGCCGTCACCGCCTGGCTTCCCTCGGTGTTCCCCAGGGTCCATCGGGCAAAGGCGCGACCCGCGCCGTCGGTCTGCTCCTGATAGAATGCGATGACGCCGTCGCCGCCGAACACGGCCCACGAGACCGCCGCTCCGGGAATGGGCGTGCCGCCCAGGTCCCTTACCTCCGCCACCAGGCTGTCGGGGAGCGGTGATCCGGCCCTGCCGCGCTGGGTGTCTCCCGAGACCTTGAGCATCGAGTCCGGGACCAGCGTCACGGTGGCACTCGCGGACGCCGTCGCCGCTCCCGATGAGGCGGTGATCGTCGCCTGACCCGCGCCCGCGGCGGCGGCCAGCCCGCCGGGTGAGACGGTGACGGCGGAGGGATTCGTCGAAGTCCAGGACACGGACGGATCCCCCAGGATCGCTCCGGCTTCGTCCCGTACCTCTGCGATGAGCCGGTGCGACTGGCCGACCCACGAGAAGGTCAGGATCCGAGGCTCGATCATGATCGAGGCCGGGACGGGCGGAGGAGGTCCTGTCGTATCGCCCCCGCAGGCGCTCGCCAGAACGAGGACACCGGCGATCCGAAGCGTTCGCGGGAAGCGCCGGGTGCCCCGGGGGGATTCGATCGTCACGTGGTGCTCCCTCTAAGTGCTGCCACCGGAGCCGTCACCTCGCTTCCCGGTCCCGGCGTCACCGATTCGTTCTCCGATCGTCCGAGCGGCGTGGCGTCCCAGTCCGGATCCCGGAGCGTGATATCGGCTCCGGGATCGAGCAGGAGTGCCGCGGGCGGCGGCCGGTCGTGGCAGATCGCCCAGTGCGGGGGAGGGGGCGCCTCCCTGGAGGCATGCGCGAGATGCGGCTCGCGCGCCAAGACCTCACGGACCCTCGCGATGTTGCCCGTGGCGATCGTCGCGTAGGGATCGTTTAACCGACCGTGCCGCTTCCATGGCCAGCTCCTCGCGTTGGCGCCGATCGCGTCGTCCGGCGCTGCCGCATCACACGAGTCAAACGGCAACCATGTGACGCGCGGCCTGCGGCGTCGAGGACCCGGACACCGTTCCAGGCGGTCTCCGAAGGGCCGGAGTCGCGGCGAATCCGCCCGGACCGTGAGGGAGTGAGCCTCCCCGTTCCGGTGCCTCGGGCTAGCTCAACCCAACAGCCCGGTCGCCGAGAAGGACTCCATGATCTGGGCGCCGCACGCCTGCCCGGTGAGGGTGATCCCGAGCAACGCGTCCGGATCGTCCACCGGCTCCAGCGCGACATCCAACGTGCATGTCCCTCTGCGGCCATCGGCCGTGGCCCAGCGAACCATCCCGTCCACGGTCCCGCTCAGCGTGATCATGAACTCTGTCCCGATCGTCAGCTCTATGTTCATCTCCAGCTGGGGCGCGCCGTCCAGGGTGAACGTGATCCCGGTTCCCTGGTGCGTCTCCACGCAGCCCGAGTGGACGAGGGTCACCGACAACTCCACGCCGGCGCTGTCGCCGCCCGGCTCTCCGGTGAAGCTGGCTCGCCCGTCCACCGCCACCGTTCCACCCATCGCGCAGGAACCCGTATACTGCAGCACGGCGCCGTCAGGGGTCACGGTGTCACTCCCGGGCGTCACGTCGTCGGTCAGCGCGAGGCCGTGACCCATCGCCACCTCGAGGAGCGCGAGGGACTCCTCCGCGGTCAGCGAGTCGTCGGGCTCCGTCGAGCTCTCGCCGCCGCACGATGCCACGGCCAGCCCGATTCCCAGAAGTATCTCCGCTCGGATACGGCGCATGGTAACGTCCCCTCTTGTCGGTTCCTGGATCGGAAGCGCCATCTCCCGAATCGGTTGCCGCCGGTCTCGGCGACAACCTCGTACCCGGACTGTCCCGTCCGTGACCACTGGCGCTGTCGTCGCCTCCGGCACGCCACCGTCCCGATCGCACCCGGACGCTCCCAAGATAACCCTGCCGGATGGGCCGGGCGCGATCTCTAGGCGGTGCTGCGAGTGGGAGCGCCAGGGCCACAAGGTCGCCGAGTCCTCCCCTGGCCCCGCGCTTTCCCAGGGTAGGTCGATCGGAGCGGACCGTGAACTCCCGGCCACCGCGAGTCGGTTTCAGGGAGCTATTCGTCTAGGTCCGCAAGGAACGAACGATCAGAGAGAAGACAGCGGACCGCCACACTCCCTTGGGAAAAGCGGAGTGATCTGAGACGAGAATCATCTGAGCGTCTTCGAGCGTCCGATTAAGTCCCGTTCAGAAAGCGGTGTGTAATGGGGGGATAGGGGATATTGGCGCAGCTGATGAGAATGGGCCTCTACCTGGACCAGCTCGGGACCGGGGAGAAGCCCAAGGCCAACGCGCTAGCGTCGTGAAGCTCTCGGAAGCCTTGGCGTTCGAGGCTCACCACGGCGACTCCCGTGATGGTGTGCTGATGTGACGGTTTGCCTGGGCACGCCGCGTTCGCGGGGGTGGGGCACCTGAGACTTGTCTATCCCTATGGGAACACCGGGACGTTGTTGAGATAATCGAACAGCAAGAGTTGCTCGTGATTCCATAACTCCTTGCTGTGGAGTAACATATGGATATCTCTATGGCGGGTGTATCGCTTCTGGTACGCCAAGAGGAAGGAACCGATTTGAACACTGAGGCTAGCGGGTTGGCGCCTCGACGCGATCATTGCGAGCTAGGACGCGGCCGTCAGGCTGGAACGCGAAGGGCACGGAGCGGTTGTCGGGATCCCACAGGTCGGGGTGAGTCTGCACCTGGAGATGGAGGTGTGACATGGTAGTGTTCCCCGAGTTTCCGACCATAGCCAGCGGATCGCCCTTCCGAACTCGGTCACCTTCGCCGACCCGGAGCGATCCGTGCCGGAGGTGCGCAAGGACGACGAAATGGCCGGTTTCGAGTTCGATGACGATGACGTTCCCCGCCGCGTCCGCGCGGTCGGTCACGAAGTTGGCACCCTCTGAATCCTCCATCTTGTCCTGTGCGACGACCACCATACCGTCCGAAGGCGACACCAGCGGCTGTTCCCAGCTGTGGACATCCGCATCGTCCGTCTCATCGGTGAAGATCCGGCCGTTATCGAGCCGAACGAGATCGAGGGCGAACCGCTGATTGTAGGCCGCGAGATGGTGATTCTGAAGAGGACTCTGGCCGCCTTGCAACACTAGCCATTCCCCTTCGAAAGGTGGAGCGATCTGCGCGACGGCGGCCGGTTTCTCCCCCAAAGCCCCACCCAGAATGACCCGACCGAGATCGAATGCCAGCACCAATGCGCCCGCCACCATGACGAGGGTAGGCCCGGGGTTGGTCCGGCGCGGGACGAGGAACGATGCCGCGACCCGCAGCGCGGAAACGCCGATCACGCCGGCAACCAAAGGCGTCATCTCCGCCGACCGCGGGAAAACTGCCAGGCACGCGGCGCCGGTTACCATCCAGAAGCTCGCGCGCCCTGCGGCTTGCAGGAGTTGGGGCCAGTGGTCGCGCCCGCGAAATGCGCGCAGCAGCCCCGGTTGTAGACGCCCTTTCCGCGCCAGCCAGATGCGGCTCGCGACCGCCCAGACGAAGCCGAGCAGCAGCACGACCGCCAACGCTTGGTGGCTGTAGAGACCGAGAACCCGGAGGGAGAGCAGACCCACGACGCCCAGCAGCGTGAGCAGGGTCGTGACGACGGTGTAGGTATTCATTCCGATCTTCCTAACGGATCATATGGAAGAAGCACTACCAAATGTAGCTGAGCGGGCCGTTCCACCCTGCCGTTGCCCGCGCCGTTATGTTGAGGGGTCATAATCGACACCACCAAGCTTGCCTTCGAAGTGACGCTCGCAGGAGGAGGAGCGGCGGGTCGGCCCTAGCGGGGGTGCTTGGATGCTGAAAAAGGCTTGAAAGCACGCGCAAGCGATCTCCGGCGTCGCGAACGACCTTCTTCTTCCCGTCGACTAGTACCGGGACAGCGCTTGACGCTGTGGTCGATCCAAGCCCTGTTTTTGGCTGTCGCCATGCACGGCACGGTGGCCGCACAGACACCCGACGCCGTCTCATACGACTCCCTTTCCCTCGTGCATGCCGGGGACGCCTACCTCGACGACACGGCCCGCCGACTCGTGCTAGGGTTGAAGGCCGCTCGCGACACTGCTCGGCTGGCCATCGACGGGTATACGGCCGTGATCCGCGAGCGGGTGGGCATCGAAATGCCTGACCAACGACGCGGTCGGCCATGGATGCACGGCGAGCGCACAGCCCGTTTCAGGTGGTCCCGTGAGGAACCCACTATCGTGCATGTCCTCGGGGCGCGTTTCTGGCATCCGTCCCTCGGCACGGACGATTCGGAGTTCTTCACTGGGCTGCGGACGGAGCGTTTTGCGGGCGATCCGCTTGGTGATCCCTTCCTCTTCGGCCTCGCGGTCTTCGGGCAAGGGCACGTCACCCGCAGCCCGCTGGAGCCCGGTTCTGAGCGCCACTACCAGTTTCGTTCTGGAGACACCATTACCGTGCGACTCAGCGACGACCGCATGCTGAGAGCGGTCGCCGTCACCGTGATTCCGCGCTACCCAAGCATCCGCCTCGTCTCTGCGATGATGTGGATCGACCCGGAGTCGTTCGGGCTGGGGCGCGTCGCCTACCGGCTGGCCAAGAAGATTGACCGAGAGGTGTCCTGGCTGCTCAGGAGGGACGGAGAGTGGCAGCCGGGAGTGCATTTTGACATCGGCCCGGTCGATCCCTCTGACAGGGCACCCGTAGCGGATTCAACACCCGGATCGGACTCACCTACCGCTCGTCCGGGCTTCTTCGACCGGTTGGTCAACGGAGTGCTCAACAGCGCGATTCCTCGCCTCGAAATGGACATCTCGACGGTAGTCGCGGACTACGGACTATGGGAGATGCGGCACTGGCTGCCCCGCAGCGTGACATGGACGGGGTACATAGCCGCGACAGAGGGCGTCACCGCTGCCGGCGACGTGCCCCCCACCCATCCCGGCTATGATGGACTGGACCGTGGAAATCGAGGATATCCGTGAACGCAGCGCGGAAATCGCTCCCGGCATCCCGGCCACGGCCGCAGAAGCGCTCAAGCTCTGGCGCCAAGACGGGGACAGCATCAGCGGGATACTGGAGGAGGCGGCCCCCGGCGAGACGGTCACGATCACACCCGCAGACCAGCAGGGCCTGACAACGAGCGACCTGCTACCCCAGACCTTATGGGAAGACGATCGCGGAGTCGACGACGCCACCCTCGAGCAGATCGCGTCGGACCTCGCCGCCATCGGCACCGGAGAAGCAGGTGACCGCGCGGAAGCACCGAGCCCTTGGGTCTTTGACGCCCCGGGCAAGACGTTGAGGCTCCTGCGCTATAATCCCGTGGAACACGTATCCTTGGGAACCCGTCTGCAACGCGACTTCGGATGGGGACGCGCGGCGCTGACAGCGCGCGTCGGCACTGCTCGTCTGGAGCTACCCGACATCGACCTCACTCTGCAGCTCAACCGTCCCAGCCACGGGATGCTCGTCTCGTTCTACCGGGCGCTGCGGGACGTTGACCCCAGGGAGGGAGGCCTCGGCACTCCCGGCATCTATGTGACCGGAGACGCTGCGGACTTCCATTGGTCGCACGGTGCCGCGATCCGAATCTTGCCTCCAGCCGGTGAGCGGAACTGGCTGTCACTCCGCCTCTTTGCCGAACAGGATGCCGACATCGGGACCGACAGCAGGCGGAACCGGGTCGGTTCCGGTGTTGCATGGAAGCCTTGGTGGGGCGGCCTCGCTTTCGGGTCGTTCGGCGGGGGTGGCCGCGCGAGCGTGCGTGCAGCGGCGGGTGACAATCCTCACGTAAGGGCAGTCGTCGAGGGGGCGTTGGTGATTCCACTCCCCTCGCGCCTGTCGCTGGGAATGCAGGCCGCTACTGCGCACGTGTGGGGCGAACCCGCGGTGCAGGACCTCTGGCGCATCGGTGGCAGCGGAAGCTGGCTCCGAGGCCACGCGGCAGCGGAGCGGTCGTCTCGAATTCAGATGGCCAGGTTGGATCTGCAGCGGCAGATCAGCTTCCTCCGCTTCTCCATATTCGCCGACTGGGCCTCGACCGGAGGCGAGGACTTCTACGCGCTGGGCGCGGGGCTCGTCTACATGGACGGATTTCTGCGGCTGGATGTGGCCCGAGGGCTGCGGTCGGGCAGGCAGGGTGGTCCCGAAGCCGTTCTCCGGCTGCACTTGTGGGACGGGTTCTTTTCGACGACCCGCCGGTCCTTGAGCAGCGCGTCGCGGATCTCGCGAATACCTGCAAGGCGGCGGTAGGTGGATCTTCGCTCTGCACAATGCCCCCCCAATGTCCTGGTGGGGAGTGAACGCGCCGAGCACCTCTTCATGCTTTAAGAGGAGATGCGAGTACCGTTGGGCATCGGGATCAAGAAACTGAAGCGTCGCCCTCGCCCCGTTCGGCCTTCTGCTAGATCGCGGCCAGAGACCGCCTGCTCCACCGCTGCCATATTGTCAACATCCGCGGCAACAGCTACCGGATGCGCCACCACACCGAGCTCTCCAGGGCCATCCACCCGACCGCCGCACGAGCCATCTCCGCAGAGCGGTCGCAGCAAGAGAAGGACCGGTGATGGGACCCCTTCCGAGCCTCCCGGGACGCCCCGCTCCGGTCGCTACGCTCCCTCCGCGGAGCGTCCCCGAAAGTGTCTCATTCTCGATGGCCATATGGAGTGAACCCCATCGGTTGGACAACGGGGCGGAGAGACTTAGGCCGCGTGCTGAGCATGTTGGGCCTCATACTCCTTCGGACTGAGGTAGCCCAGTGCCGAATGGAGCCGTTTCTCGTTGTAGACCTGGTCCAGGAAGCGAGGCAAGCGAGCCACGACGTCCTGGTAGGTTCCGTAGTCGTTCAGGTAAACCTCTTCGCACTTCACGGTCTTGATGAAGCTTTCCGCCTGGGCGTTGTCGTAGGGGTTGCCCCGGCGGCTCATGGACCCGCGCAGGCCCCACTCGGCTAGGACCGCCCGGTAGGCCTCCGCGCCATACTGGGTGAATTCAAGCGGTCGTCGCAACACCTCGGGAAGGTGTGGCGATGGAGCCGAACAGGCGCCGGCGCGCGGATCGAGCTTTGCGGCGACCGATGTGTTCGCCCGGTCGTCCCCCGGTGGGACGCCGGGAGCATCGGCAGAGGTTCTGGGAAGAAGTTGCTCGCGGATCGTCGAGCGAGGAGTCGGCGGTGGCAGCCGGCGTGTCTCCCGCTGTCGGGACGCGCTGGTTTCGCGAATGTGGTGGCATGCCACCTTTCAGTCTTCGTCCTCCGTCGGGGCGCTACCTATCGTTCGTCGAGCGAGAAGAGATTACCGTCCTTCAAGCCCGCGGTCATGGCGTGCGCGAGATCGCCCGGCAGTTGGGCCGCGCAGCGTCAACGATCTCGCGAGAGCTGCGGCGCAACGCAGCCACACGAAGTGGGAGCTTCGAGTATCGGGCCACAACCGCCCAATGGCATGCCGATCGGAGAGCGAAGCGTCCGAAAGTTGCCAAACTCGCTGCGAACGGCGAACTGAGGCAGTATGTGCAGGACCGCCTCGGAGGTCTGGTGGCGGCTGCAGGCGGAGCGGCCGTGCCGGGCCCGGATGTGCGTTGGACCGGGCGACGTCGCGGTCCCCGACAAGACCGACGATGGGCAGCCTCGTGGAGTCCTGAGCAAATCGCCAACAGGCTACGGATCGACTTCCCCGACGATGAGTCCATGCGGATATCGCACGAAGCCATTTACCAGGCACTCTACGTTCAGGGACGCGGTGCGCTGCGGCGGGAGCTGACGGCGTGCCTTCGGACGGGACGCGCGCTACGGGTGCCTCGAGCTCGCACCCGCGGTCGGGGCAAGACGTTCGTTCGCCCCGAGATCATGCTCAGCGAGCGACCGGCCGAGGCAGATGACCGCGCCGTTCCCGGGCACTGGGAAGGCGACCTGATCCTGGGCCTGGGCAGTTCGGCGATCGGAACGCTGGTCGAGCGGACTTCCCGGTTCACAATGCTGCTCCACCTCCCCCGCCTCAAGCCACACGGCGAACCCAGGACCAAGAACGGTCCAGCGTTGGCCGGACACGGTGCCGAAGCCGTCCGGGACGCGATCGCTTCGTCGATCACGACCCTGCCCGAGCAACTCCGCCGGTCTCTGACATGGGACCAAGGAGCAGAGATGGCTCAGCACGCACAGCTTCGCATCGACACTGGCCTCGCCGTCTACTTCTGCGACCCACAAAGCCCGTGGCAGCGCGGCACGAACGAAAACACCAACGGCTTGTTGAGACAGTACTTTCCCAAGGGCACCGACCTCAGCAGACATACGGTTGACGATCTGGCCGCGGTCGCGGCCGCTCTCAACAGTCGTCCCCGCAAGACCCTCGGTTGGCGAACCCCGGCGGAAACTCTGGATGATCTCCTACGATCGCTGAACCAAACCTCCACCTTGGGCTAAGCGTTCACCGCTCCGGCATCCTGCCTTCCACGACCTTCGGTCGCTTCTGACTCCCCCAGGGCTGGGCGACATCAAGAATGCCCTGTGGGTCTGGACCCCGTCGCTGTCGCCGATCTACTATCTCGTGAAGGCAGGGACCCAAGAACAAACCCCTCAACACAGGGGTGTTGCGACGACCGCTTGAACTCACCCTGGCTGCCGCGGTCGGTGTGATGAATGCAACCGCGTGGTGGTTGTCGATCGGCCAACGCCGCGCGCAGGGCCGCGATCGTCAGCCGTGTGTCGACTTGCCGTGACACAGCGTAGCCAACCACGCGGCGTGACCACGCATCCAGGATCACCGCCAAGTAGACGAACGCCGAACGCGTGCGGATATACGTGATATCGCCCACCCACAACTCGTTCGGACCGGTGGGCGTAAAATGGCGGGCCAGGTTCGGGAACGCCGCTTCGCGGCCCCCGCCATCGCTCGTTCGAACCGTTCGGCGCCGTAGTTTCACGCTCAGGCCGCGTTCGCGCATGATGCGGGCGACTCGCTTGTGGTTGATCCGCCAGCCCTCGTGGCACAGCTGCGCCGTGACGCGCCGATACCCGTAACGGGGGAACTCCTCACAGATCGCCTGGATGCGCTGGAGCAACGCCTCCTCGTCCCGACCTCGACCTCGCGGGCGGTAGTAGTAGGTGCTACGTGCCAAGCTCATGAGTTCACACCCTCGTCGGACCGAGAGACCGTCGGGCCGCTCACCACGGAGGATGTCGCGCCGCTCGGCAGGCCTGCTGGCCATCTCGTTTTTTTGAGCAGCTCGTTCTCCATCACCAGCTGACCCACCTTGCGCTCGAGCTCCGCGATCCGCGCTTCGTAACGCGCCAACAGATCCCCTTGCACGACCTCATCGTCGAACTCGCCGGTCTCGTACTTGGCCACCCAAATCCGAATCAGCGATCGACTGATGTCGTGCTGACGAGCCAACGCGGCAAGGGCGACCTCACCGGACAGGTACTGCTGCGCCACCTCGCGCTTGAACTCCAGACTGTAGCTGCGATACCCTCTCTGCCAATATCAGTGAGACACCTGGTACCTTTGGGATTACTGAAGGGGGCGGAGGTGGATGGCGATGGTAGAGGGGAGAGATACGATGATTGGTATGGGTGTGGGCGCTTGGGCCCTGGGGGGCGAGGAGCGTAGCGACGAGGCCGCCAGGGCCCAAGTCGCCGAGCGGAATCGGGCACGGGATCCGGAGGTTGTGGCCAAGCCGACCCGCCGGCAGTTCACCGCGGAGTACAAGCTCAGGATCCTGGAAGAGACCGACCGGTGCTCGGAGCCCGGCGAGGTTGGGCGGATCGTGCGTCGGGAGGGTCTGTACAGCTCTCATCTCACGGCATGGCGAAAGGCACGGCGCGAGGGCTCTCTGAAGGGCCTGACGCCGAAGCGGCGGGGCCGCAAGCCGGCCCGCCGCAATTCCCTCCAGAAGAGGGTGGATGAGCTCGAGGCCGAAGTGGCCCGGCTCGAGAAGCAGCTTGCCACGGCGGAAACGATCCTGGAAGTCCAGGGAAAAGTTGCCGGGCTGCTGGGGTTGAGCTTCGACAGCGGAAAGAACTCCTGATGGCCGCTGCCTCCCTGGCTCGGGAGGTCGGCGCCGCGCCGGCGTGCCGAGCACTGGGTGTGGCGCGTGCCACGTTCTACCGGCGCCGTAAGCCCACGACCGGGCACCAGCAGCCCAGGCAGCGCCCCGCCCGGGCACTTGATGAATCCGAGCGCGAGAAGGTGCGTGAGACCCTCGCCTGCCCGCGCTTCGTCGACCGATCTCCCGCAGAGGTTGTGGCCACCCTCCTCGACGAGGGCGAGTACCTCTGCTCAGAACGCACGATGTACAGGATCCTCCAAGAGGATCACCCCGTGCGTGAGCGGCGCAGTCAGCTCACGCATCCCCCCTACACGAAGCCCCAGCTCGTGGCCACGGCACCGAACCAGACCTGGTCGTGGGACATCACCCGGCTTCTCGGACCCGAGAAGTGGTCGTACTTCTACCTCTACGTCCTCATCGACATCTTCAGCCGCTACGTGGTCGGATGGATGGTCGCCGACCGCGAGAACTCCGCGCTCGCCAGCCGGCTCATCCAGGAGAGCTGCCTCAAGCAGGATGTCCAGCCCGAGACGCTGACCCTGCACTCCGACCGCGGGGCCCCGATGACCAGCAAGTGCACGGCCCAGCTGCTCGCCGACCTCGGGATCACCCGCTCGCTCGGCCGTCCCCGGGTCAGCGACGACAACCCCTTCTCGGAGGCGCACTTCAAGACCGTCAAATACTACCCCAACTTCCCCGGACGCTTCGCCGACATCGGCGCGGCGATCGACTTCTGCCGATCCTTCTTCCCTTGGTACAACCATGAGCATCGCCACGGCGGAATCGCGATGCTCACCCCGGCTGATGTCCATCACGACCGAGCCCGTGACGTGCTCGCCCAGCGTGAGCGCACTCTCCAGCAGGCGTGGTCCCAACACCCTGAACGCTTCGTGCAGGGGATCCCCACGCCCCAGCCTCTCCCAACGGAGGTCTGGATCAATCCACCAGCTGCGGCTCCGACACCGCAGCCCGCTCACTAATTTATGACCCCGGGTGTCTCACTCTTGTTGACAGGTTCCGATACCGAGCCATCATTCCTCCTCTCTGGCCCAGCAACCATACTGGCTAAATCCCACCGCCAATGTGTCCAACCGATGGGGTTCACTCCAAGAAGTGTCTCATTTTCGATGGCTATTGACACACGCTGATCGCCGACCCGCCGACGCTCAAGCGCCATGCCCTGCCCAGGGAATTCTGCAGGCGCATCGACCTCAAGCCCGACAGCGGCCTGAAGGACGTTTGATGGCCACGGTGACGATGCTGAGCGACCGCCCCGCCACACCACGACCGAACGGTTGCCTAAGCTCCTCTCTCAGACGCGCTGATAGTCCGGCCGCCAAGTCTGGATGCGCTTCTTGATCACCTTGCGGCTGGTGAGGTTCTCGGCCAGCACCGCGCGAGCGAGGTCGGGCAACTCGGCGTCGCTGGCAAAGCGTAGCGCGACCAACTGGTCCGTCGAAAAGTCGTTTACGCGCGGCTGCAGATCTTTCGGCAGCAGCTCCTGCAGACGCAACCGCTCCTCGAGCCGGATGACGCGGTCCTGCGCGCTTAGCGCGAAGTAGCGCGCGAAGAGAAAGATGACACAGAGCGCAAACGCCAGCAGCGCACCGATGGCCGCGTCGGGCGAGAAACCCGTGACCAGCCGGTATACAGCCCAGATCAGGTTCAGGATGAAGATCGGAGCGCTCACAAAATGGTAGAACGTCACATAGCGGGTGTGATTCCCGTAGGTTTGCGGCGTCGGTTCGGCCATCGAACACTCCTTTCGCCCAGTCAGTCTAGAACATATGGAAGGGCCGGCCCTTGCCGGCTTACCGTGGGTTTGCCCCCCCGGTGGTCGGAGGTGCCAGAGCCACATGCGACCCTTGAGGTCGCAACCGGAACAGGAGACCGGCCCTATGAAGCAGGAGACCAAGGTGTAGGTCGGGATGGGTGTCCACAAGGGCGACAGGTCGTCGGTCGGCCACCGTTTTGCACGCCGCCGGCGGGCAGCCTGCCCCCGAGATCTCAAGCGCCGAGCCGAGCGTGCGATCGTGATCGTGAATTAACGAAAGGGGGGGTGTCGTCGTCCATCAACAGATGGTGGCGCGGCCGTCCAGCGCGACTCGCGCGCCGGGGCACAAACGGCACAGACACGGCGGGGGTGCACCATGGCGCGTAAGGACAAGGACATCGAATTGGCGCGGATGCTGACGCGGCGCGAAGCTCTCGCTGCCCTCGGTGTGGGCGGTGGGGCGCTGGCAGCCGGCCGGTGGGCCCTCGGATCGGGCGTGGACGCGGCGCAGGCGGCCCAGGGCGACGTGATGGCTGTAGCCCTGCCGGCCTGCGTGGTGCGGCCGGAGCAGACCGAAGGGCCCTTCTTCGTCGACACGCAGCTCGACCGCTCCGACATCCGGTCCGATCCGTTGACGGGCGTGCTGAGCGAGGGCGTGCCGCTCACGCTCACGTTCAACCTGGCGCAACTCGCCGCCGGCGCCTGCGGGGTGCTGGCTGGCGCGCTGGTCGACGTGTGGCAGTGCGACGCCGACGGCGTGTACTCAGCCGTCTCCGACGAGGACGCCGACCCCCGGGCAAGAGGCCAGAAGTTCTTACGGGGCTACCAGCGCACGGACGCCAACGGCGTGGCCCGCTTCACCACGATCTATCCCGGCTGGTACGGCGGGCGCGCGGTCCACGTGCACTTCAAGGTGCGCACCGACGTCGCCGGTCAGCCGTACGAGTTCACCTCACAGCTCTACTTCGACGAGGCACTCACGGACCGGGTGCACGGGCTGGCGCCGTACCAGGGGCGGGGGCGGCGCGATACCACGAACGGCAGCGACGGGATCTTCCGCAACGGCGGCGAGAGCTTGATGGCCCGCGTGAGCGAGACCGCAGCGGGATACACCGCGGCATTCGACCTGGGCCTCGATCTCTCCGATGCCGCCGCCGGTCGCCCCGACGGCTCCGACAGGGACGGCCGGGGCCGAGGGTCCGGGCGGCGTCGTGGCGGTCCCGGTGTGTAGCGGGCGCTCCGGGCCAGGGATCACGTGCTCCTAGCTCCGGTAACAGTGAGAACTCGCGATTCCGGGTGAGCAGTGCTTCAACGCCGTGCGCGATGCAGAGTGCCGCGATACAGGCATCGTAGACGATGCGGTTCGATGGAGACCCCATCCAGGCCTGGAACTCGCGCCACGCATGTTCGGGGAGCTGTCGCTTCGTTCTTCCAGATCCGGCGATTGGTCGCCACGCTCAGAAACTCATAACAGCACGGCCACGGGCTCGCCCAGGTGCCGTCTCCCGCTCGGCGAGCCCGACCATGAGTTCATGCGCCGCATCGCCCAGGCGCGCCCCACGGCGGAGCTGCGTAGAGAAGCAGGTTGGCGCCCACAGCGATCACCGGGTTCCGGGATCGCCGTGGATCGACTCGCGCCATTCAGGCCAGGAATACCGTTCAAGCGGGATCGGCCGCTCCCGGATCGCCAGCCCTCAGATCGGCAAGGGTGTAGCGGGGCGGAGGGGGTGAGGACGAGAGCACACGGCGGAGCCCGTCCTCGACCACGGCGCGCAGCGGTCGCCCCGTTTCGCCGGCGTGACGCTTGGCTCGAGTGAGGAGCTCATCATGGATATCGATAGTCGTCTTCATGGCCCTGTGCTGGCCATATGATCGGGTATGGGGGAAGCAATCCGGTTGGTCGGCCGCGGACGCCGCGGACGAAGGCAGCCTAGACGCAGCTCCGGCGAGGGCCGGGTGTCGGGTCAATACCATCTCAGCACAGACTGGCGGTTTGGGGGGCGAGAGGAGATTTCACGAGGGCTGAAGGCTGGCGAGCCGAGCGACGGGCGACGACGATGGCGCGCCGGTCGAAGCGGGCGAAGCTGGCACGCAGCCGTGGATGGCGGACCCGGCGCAGCGCAGGCAGGGGGTATCGTGGGCTCGTGAAGCCTCCCGAATCTCCGAGCGTCGGGTGCTCGGAGCATCGAGGTACACGGTACGGTATCGGCGGTGGCTACGGTCAACAAACGAGATCTGTGGTAGGTGCACTCCATGAAGCAGGGCGTGTACGCGAGCGAGATGCCACGCTAGAATATCGTACGGCACGCCACCTGTCCCGAAGATCCCCGGCCTCGTCGGTCCAGCACGGCAGGGAGACACCAGTGTGGACACGTGCTGGTGCCCTCACGCTCAGCATCTAATGTCCTCGCAAGCGATGCCGCCCCCAACCGCCGGATTGCGCCACCGAGAAACACGCCTGTCGGTGAACCTGGACCGAATGGCCAGGACAGCCAACGTAGGCGTCGTGATCGCGCTCGTTGGCTCCTTGGTACTCGGGTACTTCGTCTCGTTCTATTTCCACTTCCTGACCGTCTCATTCCTCGTTCTAAACCTCCTGAATCTCTACTGGCGGCACGTACAGAAGAGCCACACGCTGCTGGCCAACTTCGGCTTCATCGCGCAGACCCGATACCTGGTCGAGAGTGTCGGCCCGGAGTTCCGGCAGTACCTCTATTCGGGCGACACGGAGGAGCGGCCGTTCACGCGCAACGAGCGAGCGGAGGTGTACCGCAAGGCGAAGGGCATTGATTCGTCCGCGGCCTTCGGCACTCAGCTCGACTATGGCCCAGGCGTGATCACCTTGCGGCACTCCTTCTTCCCCACGCCCAAGGAGCGTCAGGAGCGCTTCGAAGTGACCTTCGGCGAGGAGCGAGGCTGCGCATCGGCGTATACCATTCACCGCCCGATTCTCATCAGCGCCATGAGCTTCGGCGCCTTGGGTGAGAAGGCCGTTCGGGCTCTTGCCCGTGGCGCCCGAAAGGCTCGCATCGCCATGAACACGGGCGAGGGCGGCTTCCCGAAGTACCACTTGCTAGAGGGATGCGACCTCATCTTCCAGATGGGAACCGCCAAGTTTGGTGTCCGTACGGAAGATGGCCTTCTCGACGAGGACAAGCTCGCAAGACTTGCGTCCGAAGACTGTCTGAAGATGGTGGAGATCAAGTTCTCGCAAGGTGCGAAGCCGGGCAAAGGAGGACTCCTGCCAAAGGAAAAGATCAGCGAGGAGATCTCTGAATTGAGGGGCGTACCTCGGGATCGAGACGTGATTTCGCCCCCCTATCATCAAGAGTGTCAGAGCGTGTCGAGCACCGTGAGCTTCATCGCGAGAGTACAAGAGGTCAGCGGCTTGCCCGTCGGTGTCAAATTCTGCCTCGGCAGGGACAAGGAACTCCGCGAGCTCGTCCAAGAGATGAGGCGGCAAGATGTTTTTCCCGATTGGATCACCGTGGACGGGGCTGAAGGTGGTACGGGAGCCGCACCCAAGAGCTTCATGGATGGGGTCGGGCTCCCCCTGTTCAAGTCGCTGCCTCTCGTCGAAGAGCTGATCACGGAAGAAGGGGTGAGCGACCGGCTCAAACTCCTCGCAGCAGGCAAGCTCATTGATTCGAGGCGCCAGCTCATTGCGATGTCGATGGGGGCAGCCGCGTGCTATACGGCTCGCGGTTTCATGCTGGCGCTAGGCTGCATCCAAGCGTTGCAGTGCAACCAGAATACCTGTCCGGTCGGGATCACGACGCACGACGAGCACTTGCAGCGTGGCCTCGACATCGAGGCCAAATCGAACCGGATCGCGAACTACGTCGAGGCCCTGTGTCACGAGCACGAGGAGCTGCTCGCGGCCATGGGAGCCACTACGTCGGCCGAACTCGACATCGACGACATCTACGCGCCGGCTTTAGGGGGAGGAGGGGCTCTTTGACCGGGTGGCTCCAGTGGATCTTTCGCCTCATAGCCGCAGGCATCCTCGTGCCAGCCGGCTACCTCAAACTGGCAGGAGGCGACGTGATGCTCTTCGAGATGCTTGGAATGGAGCCCCACGGGCGGATCATTATTGGTTCCATCGAGCTCGTCGCGGCGCTTCTCCTCGTCTCGCCGCAGGCGGCGATCGGGGCACTCCTCGCCGTGGGCGTGATGCTCGGAGCCATCATCGCCCACTTCACGGTGCTGGGCATGAACGTAGGAGGAGACGGAGGTCTTCGCGTCATGCTGCTGACGGTCGTTTTCGCCACATCCGCCAGCGTGCTGATCGCCCGTCGGCGTGATCTGCCTATCGTCGGATCCACCCTAGGTGGCGATGGGCTGCAGACAATCCCGTGACTTACCGAAGCTTTTTCCTCAGGAGCCGGTCCGCTGCTGCTGAATCACCCCGGGCCATCTCTCCGCCGGGCATCACATCCAACAGAGAATCCATCATAATCTCGTCGGCCAGGGCTTCCATTATGTGGGTGGAGTCGGGCATCTCCATCTTCTCGGCCATCTCTCGGTCCTTCTTGCACCCTGCGGCCAGGAGTGCGAGGACCCCTGCGCCGAGGCAGAGGCAGACGCGCATCGAGGTCGGAGCCCGCCAAGCCATCAGATGCCTCCAAACCATGGGTATCCTTGGTCCTCCCAGTATCCGCCCGGACGGACGTCGGTAAAGCTGATTCTGGTCAGGTACTTCGTCAGCTTGTATCCCAGCTTGTGCGGTGCGTAGAGTCGCACCGGCGCCCCGTGATCGGGCATGAGATCCGCATCGTTGAACCGGTAGGCCAGGATCGTCTCGGGGTGCAGGGCCGATGCGAGGTCCCATCCGCTGTAGTAGCCCTGGTCGAAGGAATCGAAGCGGACGTATCGGGCGCCTGATTGGACTCCTGCGAGCTCGGCAATCACACGGAGCGGTGTCCCGGTCCAGGTGGCGATGGCGGACCATCCCTCCACGCAGTGGTGCTTCACTGTGTACGTCGTCCCTGGGTAGCGACGGATGTCATCCAACGAGAGGGACAGTGAACGGTCGATCATGCCCCCAACCTCGAGCCGCCAAAGCGACGGGTCGGGGAGTGTCGGAGTCATCGCGCTGATGTGGTAGGCCGGGAAGCTGGAGGATCGATCCTCAGGCTGATATTATCGAGCCATCCGCTCCTCGGAGAAGAGCAACCCGCCAACCCAGTCATTCACGCGTGAGAAGGAAAAGAGCCGAGGGCGAAGTACGTCGCCGCCGTCCCAGCCGCAGCCTCCCAGGAGCGCACCTAGCGTGCTGGCGAGAAAGGTCCGGCGGGAAGAATTACGGCTCATCGCTCTGGAACCTCCCCCGGTAGGTCCCGGTGATCATCGCACGGAGCGAAGGGGGATCCGCGACGAACACCATGACCACGTGAACCAGTGTGAATCCAACGAAGAGCCAGACGGCCCAGAAATGCCAATACCGCGCGGCCTGGAATCCCCCGAAGACCGTGGTCAGCCACCACAGCTGCGTCGGCTGATAGATCGCCCACCCGGTAAAGATCGAAAGGACGCCGAGGACGATGATGAAGCTGTACGAGAGCTTCTGGAGGGCGTTGTGCTTTCCCTGCTTTGGGTGCTCCCCACGAAGGCGCAGATAGTACTTCTGCATCTCGATCGCCGGTGCGACGTCCCGACGTCTGAAAAGGAGCTTCTGCCACTCTCCAGACCAGGCAAGGTAGCCGAGATAGACCCCGCCAACGATCGTGAGTGGCCACATCAGGAAGAGGTGCCAACTCAAGCCACCGGCCAGCCATCCACCGAGCCGGGCCCACTCGGGAAACACCACGTTCTGGAAGGGATTTGGGAAAAAGGGGCCGCCGCGCTCCCCGAAACGGGGGTAAGCGCCATAGATCTGCAACCCGCTGGCGATCATTCCAGGGATCACTATCGCCGCCCCCCAATGCGTAACTCGCACGATCCAGTGATGTCGCTTCATCCCCGTTTTCCCTCGTTAGCCACCTCGACAGGGCTCGCTTCCGCAATCTTAGACGTCCGCCGGAACGCTCGCAACGCGGACTGTCTCCCCTCAGACTCACTTCCCGAAACGCTTGCTCACCGGAGGGCCAGGCGTCGGAGCCAGCTTCCGTGTTCCCTCAGAATCTCGGGGAGAATCGCAGATGCGTGTCCGGATAAGTCGGCTATCGCGTTGTCGTACGAGCCGCCTCCGGTGCCTACGGACGGCTCGATGCCCGCGTCAGCCAGCCGCTTGGTGTAGCGAATCGAGAGGTGCTGGCCGGGTTCAAGGGGTCGCTGTGATGAACGAGCTTAGCCGGACTCCCGTCCTGCCGCTCGCAGATCGCCTGCTCGAGCGCATCGAGCACCAGGTCGGTGCGCAGCGACTTGGGGACGCGCCAGGCCCCGCCCCCCCCCCCCACGATCCGGCGCGCGAACGCGTCGACCACCAATGCCACGTACACGAAGCCGTGCCACGTCGCAACGGTAGGTCAAATCCGAGACCCACAACTGATTGGGGCCGTTGTGCCGTGGGGTCCCGGTCCACCAAGTCAAGCAGCCGCTCCACTGCCGCTACGGGCATCGTTAGTCGTCGTGAACATCGCGGCCGCGGACGACTCCCTTGAGGCCCATCTTTCTCATGAACCGCTGCACCGTGCACCGGGCGGCCGGGATCCTGACCTGCCCCTCTGAAACGAGACCGAGTCCAGTCTCAGGATCTGGACGAGTGGAGGAAAGGGAAGGGAGGGCGGAATGGGCGCACCAAAGAGGCTGAGTCCAGCACAGATCATCAACCGGCTACGCAAGACAGAGGTGGCGCTGCCAACCGCAAGACGGCCAAGGGGTCCCTTGACCTCACTTGCGCGTGGCAGATCTCGGCCAAGCTCGAGGTGGCCACGGCAAGGTGCGGGTGCCGCCGACTTGCCGCTACGCCGAGAAAACGGACAAGAGCTAGCTAGCCATTAGCTAACCGGGTACCGACTCCCGCAGCGCGCGTACCCACAGCCGCGCGTGGGCGTCAATGCCCTGGTAGTTGAAGTGGCACCCGTCGTAGCGGAACCGCCGCCCGACGATCGCGTCGGTGTCCGGCCCCGGCCATACGTTGGGAATCCGTCCGGGGAGGCTCGCCTGCGCCCGCCGGATGCGCTCCGCGCTCGCCATGTACGTGACGCGCATCTCGTCCTCGAAGTAGCAGTGCGTCGCCACGGCGGGAAACACTGGCGCGTCGATGCCGAGCTCGGCCAGCGACGCCACCAGCGCGCCGAACTGCGCCACGTACTCCGCTGGCGGCGTGTCCGCGACCACGTCCGCCTCACCCTGGTGCCACAGCACATGCGTCGGGCGGATACCGGCGTTCGCCAGCATGCGGGCCGTCTTCTCTACTCTCACATGCAGTGCGCCGCCGGGAGCCCACGGCGCGAGCTGCGTGCCCCCGATGCCGATCGGCACGATCAGCACCCGGCGGTAGAGTCCCTCCCTGACAAGGCCGTCTCCGAGGCGTCCCCACACACTGCCGCCGAGCCCGTCCGGCCCGAGCAGGGGATCCTGCGTCTGGTAGCACCTGCCGTCATGCGGATTGAAGTTGATGACCTCGTTCCCGGCAACATACCGGTCCTTGGCGGCGTTCGCGCTGTTCGACTGCCCGAAGACGAACAGCACCGCCTGGTCCGGATCGTCGCCGACGAAGGCGTCGCAATCCACCTCGACCCGTGCTTCCGTGTCGGCGAAGCCGCACGATGCGGGATCGTCCGCGCAGGGCCTGGCGGACGAGGCCGGCAACAGGGTCATCACCGCGAACGCCGTTCTGGCGGCGGTGGAAACCCGGTCCGGCATGAACATGCCGGCCATGCCGCCGAGGCCGTACGCAAGGTACAGGGACCCCAGCCACGCGACCGTGGTCACCGTCGCGACAATCCACTTCTTCACGCTCTGCCTCTCCCCCGGTGCCGGACCGACGTTTCAGTGAAGCGTCGTATGAGCTCGGGCAACGGTCAACCTCTGCGGTATCCGGGGCGGAAGCGCACCGGGCTCTCCAGTGGGACCATGCACCTCGCACACGGAACACCGAACCAGGAACCTACGCAGGACCGGTGGTTTGCGTGCCACCAGTTCTCAGAAGTTGCACGGCTTTACCCGCATTGAGCCCTGTCCGGCGCGTCGCCAGGCGTGTTTACGCCCTGACGACTGGAGTTGCCCGGCCATGACGGACACCTTTCCATTTGGGACGACCAAGGAGGTGTGCCATGGCGGGAAGCAGGAGGGGGCGGTATCCGCCCGAGTACAGGGAGCGGATGGTCGAGCTAGTGCGGGCGGGGCGTAGTCCCGGGTCTCTCTCTCGGGAGTTCGAGCCGTCGGAGCAGACGATCCGCAACTGGGTGAAGCAGGCGGACCTGGACGAGGGCCGGCGGAGCGACGGGCTGCGGTGGATGAACGGACCGGGCCGACGGCCGGGTCTCGGCTCTCACCGGCGAGGCAGTCCGCCAAGTCAGACGGCGAATTGGCGGACAACCGACACGGGCAGCATCAGGAGTCCGAAATCGTCCGATCCCATGTGGACCATCGCCTTAGGCCTTCGCGCCAGCGCATACCAAGGCCAGCGATGTACCTCGCATTGTTTACATGGCGCATCGCAAGGTCGAACAGCCTCCTCTTGGTGTGTGGCCGACCGTCCCCGACCCAGCCGAGCACCAGGAGGTCCATCCGCTCGTCGGTGGTCAGTTCCTCGACCATCCTGACCAGCCTCAGCCTGGTTGGTGAAGTCTCTGCGAGCTCCGAGGTTTCGGAAGCGATGATTCGGACTCCTGTCTCAGGGACTGGATGGATATCGTCCTCGACGCTCTCCTTGGTCGCGGCAACGCGCTCCCACACCTCAATCAACTCATCGACTCTGTCTCGGTCGATCACGAGTCGAATCCCAGCCTCCTCCACATTGGCCATCGCCGCCCTATCTTGCAGCGCGATCACCGACACCTCCGGAACTTGAGCCGATACGACCTTCGCAAGTCTCCTATCCGCCGTGACGAGCACCGACGCCGTGAGCCTCGCGCAGGCGATGTATAGGCTGTTGTAGACCGGATGACCGAGTCGCAGCGCCGTTTCCGTCGCGTCCTGCAGCAGGGTCTTGCCAGGCTGGATTCGGACGACCTCCGAGAGCTTGGCGATTCCGTCGAGAAAGGGCGTCGCCGAAGCGATTTCCCTGCGGCGGGCCTTTTTCCAGACCACGTTGGCACATTCCACCGGTAGCAGGTCTGGAGCGTATCGTTGGATCCTGGGCGCGAGGAGATGCCGGGCTTCTTCGCGGTGATCCTCTGCGAAGAACCACTTGACGGCCACGCTCGCGTCGACCGTGACTCTCACCGGTTCCGGTCCTCCCGGATGAGGATGGTGGTGTCGGTCTGTTTCGTGTCGGTCGTCGTCGCCGCCAGCGAGTCCGCGCGGGCAAGGAACTCGGCCGTCCCAAGGTAGACAGCCGCTTCCCGGGTGAGCACGTGGCGAACCTCCCCCTCCAGCGAGCGTTCATTCGCCTTTGCCTGCGCTTTGAGCCGGTCGATGACGGCATCGTTCAGATTGCGTATGGTCAAGTTGCCCATGTGAGTTCTCCCGGGGCTCGTAGATGCGAGCATAATGCTCGCATTATGCCCGCGTCGGATCAATCGCGAGGGGCGACTTCGGACAGGCGGGCTGTGGGTCCACAGACGCGGCGAGGAGCCGTGGGACGACACGGCCGCCTCGATGTCTTCGCTCCCCATCCGCGAACTCCGCCGGATTCCAGGCCTAAGGGGGGATCGAAGGGGGCGGAGCCCCTCGCCAGCCCCAATGTCTTACATGGGGCATGCTGGCTTACGTGCCTTACGGGCCTCCCGCCTGGTAGGGCGGTGCGGCCCCCCTCCATCCCCCGAGCGCGGTGGGGTCGTCGTCGGCCCGCCTCACAGAGGCCAAAACCAGGGGATGAGTACGGTTGCGAGCACCCAGAAGATGAGGGTCAGCGGCCCGCCGACGCGCACGAAGTCCATAAAGCGGTACTGCCCCGGGCCGTAGATCATGGTGTTCGTCTGATACCCCACGGGGGTCATGAAGCTGGCCGACGCAGCGAAGGTCACCGCCATGAGGAACGGCCTCGGGTCCACCCCCATTTCCACCGCCGCCGTGATAGCAATGGGTGCGAGGAGCACGGCAGCGGCGTTGTTGGACATCGTTGAGGTCACAAGTGTGGTAGCCAGGTAGACCGCCGACAGGAGTACCACGGGGCCCAGTCCTCCGAGGCCAAGGATCAACCCGCGGGAAAGGAGCTCGGCTGCACCCGTGCGCTCCAGAGCCACCCCCAGCGCGAGAACGCCGGCCAGTAGGAAGATCACTCTCCAGTCCACGGCTCGGTACGCTTCCTCCGGCGTCAGGCACCCGCACAGGATCATCGCCACGGCTCCGCCTGTGGCCGTCACGACGATAGGCGCAACCCCGATGGCGGTCAGCCCGATGACGAGGGCGAGAATCGCCACGGCCGGGACCGCCTTGGACGGCCGGAATAATTCCGGACTTGGGACCTCGGAGACCACCACGAACGCCCCGCTGGCTCGGAACTGTGGTAGGCGCCTTCTAGCAACCTCTACTAGAAGCGCGTCCCCAGCCCGGAGCCGGATATCGGCTAGCGCCTCCCGCACGAGGGTTCCGCGGTGTCGGAGGGCGATGACGATGCCACTGAAGCGGTTCCGGAACTCCGACGAGCGAAGAGTCCCGCCTTCAACGGGTGAGTTCGGCGCGATGACGACCTCTACGAGGACGACCTCGGTGGACTCGAGGTCTTGGTCTTCCCACTTCGTCCTCGGCTGGACGAGGACCCCTTCCCGTCGAAGAAGCTCTTGTATCCGGGTCACATTGCACCGGACACGGAGAAGGTCGCCGGCTTCGAGAACTGTCTCGCCGGACGGCAGAAGCCCTTCTCCGTGTCGGCGGATCTGGATCACGTCGACGTCACGGTCCCTGGTGAGGGGGGCCTCAGCAAGCGACTTGCCGACCGACTCGGCTTGGGGAGACAGCACCAATTCCGTGACGTAGTCGGCCACCCGCCAACTGTCAGCGAGGTCATCCATCCCCCGCCGTGGCGGAACGAGGCGTACGCCGAAGGTCAGCATGTAGGCGCTGCCTGCCGCGAAGAAGACAAGGCCCAGCCGGGTGAACTCGAACATCCCGAATGGCTCAAGACCGTAGTCGTCGGCGATGGCGCTAACCAAGAGGTTCGTCGACGTCCCGATGAGCGTGCACACCCCGCCGAACATGGAGGCAAATGAAAGAGGCATCAGGAACTTCGACGCACTGACCCGTAGCTTCTGGGATGTCGCGAGGATGATCGGAATCAGGATCGCGACCACCGCTGTATTGTTGATGAAGGCTGAGGACACTCCTGCGGCCACCATCAGTCCGACGAGAGCCAGCCAGGAATCCTTGCGCGCGGCGAACTCGAAGTGCTGCCTCAACTGGTTTAGCGTCCCGCTGCGGTAAAGGCCCGCGCTCAGAATGAACATGGCCCCGATCGTGACTACGGCTTCATTGCTGAAGCCCGCGAAGGCCTCGTCGGGAGGCAGGACTCCGCTAATGAGGAGAACGCCGAGGGCGAGAATGGCCACCACATCCACGGCGAGCTTCTCAGTGACGAAGAGCACCACCGTCACGACGAGCACCACCAAGACCAACGCGAGATCGTAACTCATGACCGAAACCTAGTTGGTGGACAACGATGGGTTCGCTGTCCGAGAACGGGACCCTCCACCACGCCGAAGAACCAGCACCAGTCCTCCCTCCGTGTCCAGAACCGCGCCGCATCCGTGCCCCACAACTCGTCGGGTCGCTCCGTCCGGATCCGCCCGCCATGGCTTCGGTCGCCTCGCGGGTGTCCCCGCCTCACCGGCGCCAGCAGACCGCTCTCCCGCATCAGCCGCAGGACCCGGTTCTTGCCCGCACCGATCCCCTCGGCCGCTAGGCGCGCCCGCACCTTCCGGTGCCCCTCACCCACGAACGGACTCTCCGACAGCACCGTCCGGATCTCCACGACCAGCTCCTCGTCGCTCAGCGCCGTCTTCGGACCGCGCTTGCCCGGCTTCTCCCCGCCGCCCGATACCGAGCGCGATGCGTAGGCGCTCGATCGCTGAAGCCTGTGAGGCGCGCTCCACGCCTCGCACACCAGCCTCAGCGGATACGACCGCCCCGTAAAGGACTCACTCACCGGCGCGCCGTAAGAGCTTCCTCAGCTCGTCCCCGCACCCCCTTTTTTCCAGGAGCTCCGCCTGAAGCTCCACCCGCATCGTCATCTCCCCCAGCTTCGCGCGCGTCTGCATCAGCTCCCCGTCCGGCGCGTTCCGTTGCTTTAGGCCCTCCTGGGCCCCCTCCAGAAACCTCCGCCGCCAGCGCTCCAGCTCCGGCGGTGGCACCCGGATCTCACGGCTCACCTCGCCGATATCCTCGCCCCGCAGCAGCCGCAGCACGACCTCAGCCTTCTGCCCCGCGCTCCAGTGCTTCGGTAGACCCTCGCCTCCGGCCTCCGTCGGCTTCTCCGACATCCTCGCACCCCCTCTCTCTCGACCCCGTAAGGTTGAACCGTGCTAAACGGGTGTCCGGAAAAACCGGGTGCGCTATAGATCTGGGTCGCGTGGGTCTCGGGTCCGGCCACATAGTTCGCGCGAGCGTTCTCCTGCCGTGCCTAGGGCGGCCTCGCTCTTTCAGCCTCTGCGATGTAAGTGCTGGTCTATGCCTCTCAGGCGGCTGGCCGCCCTGATTGGATCTCTACCACGCTCTCCTGCATGAGCGCCCGGCCTACCGGTCGCCCCTCTCGCACACAACGCCATCGCCGTCGCCGTCCCGCATGAAGGGATAGGCGGGGTGGCCGCGGCGCACGGGCGCGATCCCGTGCCGCCGCGCTTCGGCGCACGTAATCATCCCGTTCCCGTTGTCGTCCCAGAGCCGCAGGGCGTCGGGCAGGCCGGCTTCCGGCGCGCTCGGTTGCTGGGAACCGGACAAATCGCCGCCCCTCTCGCACACAACGCCATCGCCGTCGCCGTCCCGCATGAAGGGATAGGCGGGGTGGTCGCGCGGAACCGGGGCGATCCCGTGCCGCCGCGCTTCGGCGCACGTAATCATCCCGTTCCCGTTGTCGTCCCAAAGTCTCAGGGCGTCGCGTTGACCGGATTGCGGCGCTGTCGGTTCTTGGTATCCGGATAAGTCGCCGCCGGCGGCGGCCAGTTCGGTAGTCGAGCAGCCGGACAGAACAGCCTCCAAGGTGTTCGCCTCTCGTGGGTCGATGGTCAGGCCCCAGCGCTGCCGGACCGCAACGACGCGGGCTGCGAACCAGCAGCGGTTGCGCTGGGGCATCCATTCGGCGGCGTCGCGCGCGCCCTTGACGCCGCGGTTCAGCGACGGGCTAGCGAGCGTCAGGTTCAGCAGGTCCCTGGAGAACGCGCGGCGGGTGGCGGGATCGGCCGCGCAGAGTCCCGAATCATGGGCCTCGCTGCGGGCGACCATGTGCTCGATGTCGGTTTGCCCGGTGGAGGCGAAGCGCTCTCCAGTGTAGGGAGAGTAGATGCCGCCCAACTCTCGGACGATCGACGCCTCAACGGACTGCGGATAGCTGTAGTCGCCAGACTGGTACGGTGAACAACGGTACTCTGGTGCAAGCGCCAATCCCCGCCAAGTGGTTTGCGCGTTCGTATCGGCCGCCACGAGCACGGCGGCGACCGAGAGCAACAGCCTTCCCATTCACCTCTCCCTTTGGTCCTGTGTGTCGGTTTCGACCGGGGGGCAATCTTCCGAGCGGTCGGGGCTCTCCGAACCTGCCGAGCCTTCACCTCTCTTGAATCACTAGTGGGTCAAGCTGTGGGACAATAACCTCTCAAAACACCATAACCCGGTGTTACGCGACCCGAAGCCGGGCCGGCGAGTGGCCCAGCCCCCAATTGTCTCCTATGTGACGGAGGCACGGGAAGAGACGGCCCGGTGCCGGCGAAATCGCCCGGGAGCGACACTGCGGAAGCTCCACAACACGATCTTCGCGGCACCGGAGGAGGTGCGTGACCAAGGTCCGCAACCTCACGATTCGTTGCGGACTCTGGAGCTCTTCTAACCCCGGCGGTGGTCCTCGACTCAGCTCCCGGCCAGCCCCCGGACCGCCTCGGCCAACATCCGCACCTTGGCTGCATCCCCCGACCCATCCGCTTCGCTCTCCAGCTCTCGGGCGAGCGACCTCAGCGCAGAGCCGCGGCCCGGCCCGGACGCGCGCTCCGCGGTGGCCAGCGCTTCGCGGGCCATTGCGACTCGTGCTGCCGTCACTGAGCGCGAGCGCTCGAGCTGATCCACGTACGCACGTGCCAGGGCAAACGTGTAGGGCCACTCGAACTTGGGCTGCCCCTGGGCGTTCAGGTGGTCGAGGCGAACGGACTTCGCGGCGTCGATCTCGTTCTGAGAGAGCACCTCGCTCGGCGTCAGCTCGAAGATGTCGAGCCCGCGAGCGATCTCCGAGCTCACGAGCACGCCGTTGTACCAGTAGACGGACCAGCTGCCACCGGAGCCCTGGCGTGTCGCGTCAGAGGGGCCCCGGTCGTGGAACGCGATCTCGACGGGGTTCCTGGGATCGGTCCAGTCGAAGACCGAGATGCCACCCTGGTACCACGCTTGGGCCATGATATCGCGTCCGGGGACCGGAATCAGCGACCCGTTGTGGGCGACGCAGTTCTCCAACGACGTCTGCGGGGCCGGCAGCTTGTAGTACGACTGGAACTCCATCCGGTCGCCTTCGATTGTGAAGATGGCGTTCGCGCCCCACTCCATGGGATCGGTGGCGCGGCACTTCGGCGAGCCGCCTCCGCCCCACTCGTCGGTGAAGAGCACTTTCGACCCGTCGTTGTTGAACGTGGCGGAGTGCCAGTAGGCAAAGTTCGAATCCGCCGCCGCAGCGAGCCGCCTGGGATCGATGGGATCACTGATGTCGAGCAGGAGCCCGTACCCTCCGCAGGCCCCGCCGGCCAGCCCGATCCCGGGGTATACCGTGATGTCGTGGCACTGCGAGGGCCCGAGATTCTGACCCGCGCCGGGCCGCGGCCTCCGCCGCTCGGCCAGGAGCTCCGGCAAGCGTTCGCGGAGCGCCGCGCTGTCGGCGGCGGTCGCGGCTCCTGAGCCACCCCGGGCGGCGACGATGTCGGCGAGCAGCGGCTGGATCATACGGTCGGGAAGCACCCGCTCCTGGCCTCCGCCCCCGAGCACACCGATGAACGCGCCCTGCGCTCGCGCTTCCTCCAGCTCGGCGATGTCCGCCGGCGACAGGCCGTGCGTCGGTGGAGCCACGAGCTCGTTGAAGATCCGAGGCGAGGTCACGATCGCAGCCTGCTCCGGATTGTCGACCGGCACCCGGATCACCTCGATTCTGAACAGAGCCGAGTTCGGATCCTCGCTCGGCAACGCTGCGGAGCAGCCTTCCAGCTCATCGACGGGCCGCACCACCGAAGATCCGGACACGTAGATGTAGACGTTGTCCGGGTCGTTGGGAGCCTCCAACACCGTGTGCGTATGCGATCCGCGGCAGGTCTGCACGTTGGCCACGTACCTGGGGCTCCGCATGTCGGTGATGTCGAAGATCCGGATTCCGCGCAGCCGTTCCGGGCTGACCGCTTCGTCGACGCCCTCAGTACCGCAGTCGAGCCGTCCGCCCATGCCCTCGCCGGAAACGAAGAGCAGGTTCTTGTAGACGGACACGTCGCTCTGCGATGCCGGGCAGAGGTGGGTGGTCGTGGATGCCGGGTTGCTCGGGTCCTCGATATTCCAGACTTGGAAGCCGTTGTAGTTGCCCTGGATGGCGTACTCGCCCGTGAAGGCCAGGTCCGAATTCGTAACGCCGACGAAGGGCTCGGCGGGGGGCGTGGTCGATACGACACGTAGATTCCACGTGGCCTCAGCGGCGTCGAAGAGCCCAGCTTCCAGGCCTACGCGTGGATCCGGACTCGGCGGTGTGACCCGGAGCGGTTGGGGGGCCATCGCAGGTCGGGCGGCGGTCGTGGCTGTCTCAGGCGCGGCAGACTGACCGGCGCAGCCGGCCAAGGCCACCAGGCCGACGGCCAGCACGCACGGCTTCGCCACTTGAGCGGGGGCACGAGACAGGAGCCGGGGCACCAGGGCGACAGAGGTCATATCGGGTTCCTCGAACGTGATGAGTGCGTCGGAATCAGCGATTCTATTGAGGCGGCGGTAGCGCCTCCAGCATGGGCCGCATGCGAGCGGTCTCAGTAATATGATCCACCTCCATGTCGGACGCGAGCTTGAAAGCGACATCGTCCTGAGCGTCTCGGTCGGTGAGCTCTCCGAGCTGCTCCTGGCTCAGCATCCCGGGCACGTCCATGGCCTGTGCCATGTGGCCCGAGTCGTCCACCTCCGGTACGCCCGCCGCCCCTGACCACGCAGCCAGCGCTGCATCAAGGCGATCTCGTCTGATTGAGCATTGATGATCCGTGCGGTCAATATCCTGATCTCGCTGCCGGCATCGCTTGCGGGAGTGAATCCCGAAATCACCAACGCCTGGGCGTGGTGTCCGATGATTCCCGTCATGCACTGACCGCCGGGGGACGGTGCGTGTGACAAACCCGTATCGCGCCACGCCCCGATCCGGGCCCGATTCGTGTCGCATGCGATCTGCAGCGCCTCACACCGTCGGCTGCCGCCGGTATCGCTTGACGTTGATCCGGCCTTCGTCCTTGCGTGCTTGCATGAGATCGTACGTGGTCTGTCGGCGCAGCCAGAACTCGGCATTGGACCAGCCCGCCTTCTCGAGCCTAATAGCCATTTCCGGAGAAATAGCCGCGCGGCCGTTGAGTACCCGCGAGAGGGTGTGACGGGCAACTCCCAGGACCCGCGCGGCTTCGGTCACGCTCAAACCGAGCGGATCCAAGCAGTTTCTGCGGACGCTGTGCCCGGGGTGCGGGGGATTACTCATTGCCATTTGCTGCCTCCTACTAGTGGTAGTCGACCAAGTCGACATCGTAGGCATTGCCATCTTCGAAGCGGAAGATCACCCGCCAGTTGCCGGAAACCGTAATACTCCAATACCCCTTCAGGCTGCCCTTCAGCGGGTGAAGCCGGTAGCCGGGCAAGTCGAGATCAGAGGGCTTGCGTGCATCATCGAGGTCTGCCAAGGCAAGCGCGACCCGATCCGCCATGTCGGGACTCACTCGGCTCGGATCGCCACGCTCGTACATGCGCTTCAGGCCGCGATGACCCAACGCCACGCCGCGCGTCTTTACATCGCCGATCTTGTCTGAGTGCCCATTGGTCGCACCGGAGGTCTCAGCCACGACCACTGCTATGCAGCACCGTTAACTTGGCCGTTGAGGCGTCCGTCTTAGCGACCCCCGTCATGCCACTAAGTCGGTCTCGTCCTCCGCAGTGGCATTGAGGGGGTCGGGTGCCAGCCACGGCTGGAGCCCAGGCTCCTTCACTACCGCGGCGATCTTTTTCGCTTGGTCTCGATGCGCTTGCCGATGGGGATCGCCGAGTTCGCCCAAGACCGTTATCGCCGTGATCGCCACCAAGCCGTGCAGGCTCATCAGTGCCTCGACTGAGAAATCGGCCCACTGGTGGCTGAACTGGAGTGTGGGAAAGCGCTGGGCGGCGAGCGGATGCGCCGGTTGCTAGAGAGGTAACGGATCGCGGCCGCGCCGCATGGGTTCCGGTCGAGTTTTCGGGGCTAGGCGGCCAAGCGGACCGAGAGATACCGCCAGAATCGCAGCCGCCGTGTCGTCCTTCGCAGCCACCCGCCGCCCTTCTTCGCCAGCTCCGAGTTTCCCGCCGGATCGGGGTGTCCGTTGAGACTGACAAGGAACCAGCGGACCCCCGGATGGCGCCCGGCGAAAAGTGCCGAATCTCAAGAAGGGGGTCACCTTGTTTCGCGTGCTCATCGATTCCTCGCTTTCGCTACCCCGGCGGGGTCTCGTCGGCGGACGGCCCATACAGCGACGGAACGGGGATGTCGTTCATCCGCAGATAGACTCCGAGTTGCGCCCGGTGGTGGATCAGGTGGTTCATGACGAAGGTGCGGAGCACCGCCGCCTTCGGCATCGTGAACAGGACCGTGCCGTTCGTGAGCAACGACCACGGCTTCATAAGGTCCGCGTCGCTCGCACCGGCGATCGCCGCGCGCGCCTCGGCGGCGTTCTTGTCGAGCGTTGCGAGCAGGTCGGCGGTATCGGCGGGCGGGGGCGGAGGATCCATCGGCTTGCCGCCGGGTGCCATGTCGAGCTCGTCGTGGCTGACGGTCAGCGTGCCCCAGGTCGGCAGGTTCGCGAGGTGCCCCGCCAGCCAGAGCATCGAGCCGGACTTCGGGTGCGGCTTCCAGTTGAACTTGTCCGTCGGCACGCGCTCCAGCGTCTTGCGGGTGCCGGAGATCTCCTGGTCGAACTCCGGTAACAGATGCTCACTGATGCTCATCGATTCCTCGCTTGACCACCCTTGGGATTGAACCCGATGCGCTCCGTGGTGCCTTGCGCTGGAGACACAAACCACAGCGGCGACGATGCGTGGGCGTGGTCGTCGAGCGCGCGGCCTTCCGGCATGAACGAACTCGCAATCAGATAGGCTGGCTTGCCGTTGGTCATGACCGTCCTCCTGTGCCCTGATGGGTTTCGGAATACGCCCTCAGGATGGCATTTGTCCGGGTGTGGTAGCCCTTGCCCTGATCCTGCAGCCACGCCAGCACGTCCGCGTCCAGACGCACGGTCAGTTGCTTTCTTCCGGGCGGGACCACCACCCGCGCATCCCGAAAGAAGGCCGCATCGAGTGCCGGAATATCGGAGTAATCGCTATTTGCGTCGCTCATCGCATCAAGGCGTTTCAAGTCGCTCTTGGTAGGCTTTTTCTTCACGGCGGTTGCCCTTTTTCATCGAAATTATCCGCGCCTTCTCACGGCGCGGCGTGTGCGCTACCACCACCACATGGCCCTCAAGCTGCCCCAGGTGTCAATGGCCACCGAAAACTGCACACTTCTTGGAGTGAACCCCATCGGTTGGACACATTGGCGGTGGGATTTAGCCAGTATGGTTGCTGGGCCAGAGAGGAGGAATGATGGCTCGGTATCGCAGCTACAGTCTGGAGTTCAAGCGCGAGGTGGCGCAGCAGTACCTGTCCGGTGAGGTCGCCCTTGCCGCGTTGGCTCGTCAGCACGACATCAGTCGATCGCTGATTCGGATTTGGGTGGCCAAGTACGAGACCGGCGAGTTCGACGATGAGGTCGTGCAAGGGGATCTGTTGGCGCGTTACGAAGCGCGGATCGCGGAGCTCGAGCGCAAGGTGGGTCAGCTGGTGATGGAGAACGAGCTGCTCAAAAAAACGAGATGGCCAGCAGGCCTGCCGAGCGGCGCGACATCCTCCGTGGTGAGCGGCCCGACGGTCTCTCGGTCCGACGAGGGTGTGAACTCATGAGCTTGGCACGTAGCACCTACTACTACCGCCCGCGAGGTCGGGGTCGGGACGAGGAGGCGTTGCTCCAGCGCATCCAGGCGATCTGTGAGGAGTTCCCCCGTTACGGGTATCGGCGCGTCACGGCGCAGCTGTGCCACGAGGGCTGGCGGATCAACCACAAGCGAGTCGCCCGCATCATGCGCGAACGCGGCCTGAGCGTGAAACTACGGCGCCGAACGGTTCGAACGAGCGATGGCGGGGGCCGCGAAGCGGCGTTCCCGAACCTGGCCCGCCATTTTACGCCCACCGGTCCGAACGAGTTGTGGGTGGGCGATATCACGTATATCCGCACGCGTTCGGCGTTCGTCTACTTGGCGGTGATCCTGGATGCGTGGTCACGCCGCGTGGTTGGCTACGCTGTGTCACGGCAAGTCGACACACGGCTGACGATCGCGGCCCTGCGCGCGGCGTTGGCCGATCGACAACCACCACGCGGTTGCATTCATCACACCGACCGCGGCAGCCAGGCGCGGCGGCCTACCGGGCGGTCCTAGCCGAGTGGGGCCTGCGCGGGTCCATGAGCCGCCGGGGCAACCCCTACGACAACGCCCAGGCGGAAAGCTTCATCAAGACCGTGAAGTGCGAAGAGGTTTACCTGAACGACTACGGAACCTACCAGGACGTCGTGGCTCGCTTGCCTCGCTTCCTGGACCAGGTCTACAACGAGAAACGGCTCCATTCGGCACTGGGCTACCTCAGTCCGAAGGAGTATGAGGCCCAACATGCTCAGCACGCGGCCTAAGTCTCTCCGCCCCGTTGTCCAACCGATGGGGTTCACTCCATATGGCCATTGAAAACTGCACACTTTGGGGGGAGCCCGTGCGGAGGGAGCGGATCAGGGAAAGGTGGCGAGCCGTCGAGCGATTTCGTCCCAGGCCTCAGCGACCCCGTCTCACAAAGGGTTTCGTTGCTCGCACGAACATGCTCGCGAACGCTCCGTCGAGCGTGTCAGCGTCCGCGGGTCCGAGGCCGGCCTGTTCCAGAAACGCCCGTGCGTCATCGGCTGTGTAGATCCGGGTCGGCTCCAAGAGGATCTATTCGAAGCCCGCCGTCGTGAGCTTGTCTCGATATTCACGTTCGTGGAGCGCTCCGGCCACGCAGCCGATCCAGAGCTCGACGCTGCGCTGGAGCATCGGCGACACGTCACGTCGTCTGACCACGTCCGAGACCGCGAGGCGACCGCCCGGCCGTAACACTCGATAGGCCTCCGCGAGGACCCGGTCCTTGTCTGCGGACAGGTTGATCACGCAGTTCGAGATGATCACGTCCACGGACGCGTCCGGCAGCGGGATCTGCTCGATCTCCCCTTTGAGAAACTCGACGTTCTCCACGCCCGCCTCCCGCTGGTTCTCCCGCGCGAGGGCCAGCATCTCGTCGGTCATGTCCAGACCGTACGCCTTCCCGCTCGGCCCCACCCGCTTGGCGGAGAGCAGGACGTCGATCCCGCCGCCCGACCCGAGATCGAGGATGGTCTGCCCCGCCCGCAGCTCGGCCAGGGCGGTCGGGTTCCCGCAACCCAACGAGGCGATCACCGCTTCCGCCGGCAGGCCTTCGACCTGGCCTGCATCGTACAAATTCCCGGTAATGGCGTCGGTTCCGCTCCCCGAGCCGCAGCTCGCCGGTCCGCAACACGACGCGTCCCGACCCTGCTCCACTTCGGACGCAATGGCGCCGTATCTCTCCTTGACGACCCTCTTCACGTCATCCCTAATCAGCATGTCTTCCCTCCCGACTGTCCCGCGCGAGTCCCCAGCTCCTACCTCCTCCTGTATTCGCCAATGTATTGCCACTCTACGGCACATCTTATATTTGTCAAGGCGAATATACTTCGGCGCTCGGGAGGTGGAATCGATGGCGCGGCTGGAAGCGATGGAAGCGGTGCTCAAAGCGCTGGCGGACCGCACGCGGCTGCGGATCCTCAACCTGCTGCTGACGGGCGACGTCTGCGTGTGCCATCTGCACGAGAGCCTGCGGCTCCCGCAGCCGACCGTCTCCCGTCATCTGGCCTACCTCCGGCGGGCGGGGCTTGTGGAAGGGCGAAAGGACGGGCTCTGGGTGCACTACCGGCTGGCCGCGCCGGACGACGCGATCCTGAGGACCCTTGTCAACTCGGTGACCCACTGCGCCACGCACGTGCCGGCGACGGCCAAGGACCGCAAGCGATTGGAGCGGGCAAGCGGGTGTTGCGCTGAGTCGCATGCCGCGCCGCCCGAGATGGCCTGCTGCCGGAACTGACTCCAAACAGTGCACGTCGGCGGGGCTGGCGGTTGGTCAGGGCAGGCGCTGGCGACTACCTTCCACTCGTCCCCGAGGGAACTCGGGGTGCCACGGTTGGGGTGTCAGAGCGGCCTCAGACCTCTTGCTCCACGGGCTTGGTCTGAGGCCGACTGTCGTTCCACCGGCCCAGAGGAAATGAACCGGACGGGAACATGGACGTGTTCCGGGAACTTCTCGAGTGTTCAGCTGGCCTCGTCGTGTGCAGCGCGCGTCAGCTACGGCTGCGATTGCGCATGCCGCCTCCACGCCTTCGGGGCACTGTAGTTCAGCAAGGCGCCTGCAACGGCCCTGGCGGGGTGACCGACAACTCTGGGACCCGGCGGCTCGGCGGTGGGCAGATTGGTGGCAACAATACCGACTCCAGATGGAAGCTGCTCGTACACCCCCACCCTCAACGGCTCGCATCAGATGAGCGGCCCTCGCACTTGCCATATCGCCGTTCTCGGGATGATGTACACACTTGCCGGTCAATGACCAAACGGTGCTCCACCATACACGACGGATCCGGAGAGAGAATCTTCATGCTCGAACGCCTGGCACTCGCCACGGTGGTTGCCGTCATGGGGCTCACCTTTAGCCCGAGCGCACTCGCTGCGCAGGCGAACGAGGCCCCGTCAGCCCCGCGTGCCGACTGTGGCGGTCCCTGTATGAAGGTGCGGGCCGTACGTATCCTCGACGCTCCCACCATCGACGGGGCTATCGATGAGGCGATCTGGGACCAGATCGAGCCCATTTCTGACTTCCGCCAACGGGAGCCCGTCGATGGCGGCGAGCCGTCGGAGCGCACCGAAGTGCGGATCGGATATGATGACAACAACCTCTACTTCGGCCTGAAGCTTTTCGACTCCGAGCCGGACCGGATCATCGCCACAATCCTCGAGAGGGAAGGCAAGGTCCCGTTCGACGATCGAGTGGCCATCGGCCTCGACACGTTCAACGACGACCGCAATGGCTACATGTTCGGGATGAACGTGTTCGGGACCCAGGAGGACGGTCAGTTCACCGACGAAGAGATCAACCACGGCGAAGACTGGAAGTGGGAAGGCGTCTACTGGAGCGAGGGACGGGTCACCGGGGACGGCTGGGAGTTGGAGGTGGCGATTCCGTTCACGACCATCCGCTTTCCCGCGAACGACCCCCTGGTGATGGGCATTGTCCTCTACCGGTCGATCCGTCGGAAAAACGAGGAAGTGCTCTGGCCCCACATTCCACAGCGCTTTCGGGCCGGATTCTACCAAGCCTCCCAGTGGGCTGATCTAGAGGGTCTGGAGGGCATTCAGAGGGGCCGCAACCTCGAGGTGAAGCCCTTCGCGATCGCCGGCGCGCAGCGGTTTGCCGAGGAGCCCGAGGCGGACGTGCTCAGGGACGTCGGGGTGGATGTGAAGTACTCCCTCACGTCCAACCTCACCCTCGATCTCACTTGGAACACGGATTTCGCCCAAGTCGAAGCGGACAACGCCCAAGTCAACCTTACTCGCTTCAGCCTCTTCTTCCCTGAAAAGCGAGAGTTTTTCCTGGAGAGGGCAGGGGAATTCACGTTCGGCGAAGCCCGCTCCACGGAGGCCTTTTTCAGCCGCCGGATCGGGATCGGGAACGACATCATGGGCGGGGGGCGCCTCACGGGTCAGGTGGGCCCCTTCTCCATCGGGCTGCTCAACCTGCAGACCCGTGACGAGGGTGCGGTTCCGGGCGCGAACAACGCCGTAGCCCGCATTCGGGTGGATGTGCTCCCTCGCACCACCGTGGGAGGGATCTTCACCAACCTCCAGAACGGCGCCGGCCACAACCGTGTTGCGGGTGGCGATCTGTCCATTCGCTTCTGGAACAGCAGCTTTCTGACTGCTTGGGGCGCCAACGTGTGGGATTCCGACGATCTTCCTGGGAGCGCGTTCGCTGGTAGCGCCGACTTCGCTCTCGCGAACGATCTCTGGCAGGTGGGGGCGGGCTACCTCGACATCGGGGAGGGCTATCTTCCCGAGCTGGGTCTGGTGCTGCGCGGGGATCAGGTACGTCGCAAGGGCAACGCGGGCTTCACGCCGAGGTTCGAGGGAAGTGCGTGGGCGCGCCAAGTCTCGCTGACCGGCGAGGCGATGCAGATCGACGGGCAGGATGGAAACGAGCAGTCCGCCGAGATCAAGGTCTCGACGAAGCTGACGCTCCAATCCACGGACAACGTGACGATCGACGGGACCCGGGAGACGGAGGTGTTGGACGAGACCTTCTTTATCCGATCCGGCGTGGGCATCCCCGTTGGCCGATACGCGTTCAATCGCCTCGGAGCGAATCTCGGAACCAATCCTAGCCGCCCGCTCTCGGGTCGCCTGAATCTCTCCACCGGTGACTTCTACAGCGGGGACCGTACTCAAGTCGGAGGATCACTGCAGTGGTCTACGGGCCCCCACCTCACGCTCATCGGGACCTTGGACCGAAACAAGATCTCACTGCCTCTGGAGAACGGCGACTTCGCCACTACGGTGATGGGCCTGACCGTGAAGGCGGCGGTGAACCGCAAGCTCTTCGCCAACGCCCTGATCCAGTACGATGACGTTTCCGAGACCCTTCAGGCGAACGTCCGGATCGATTGGATCCACACACCCGGGAGCGATCTCTTCCTGGTGCTGGACACGGGGTACCTGGCTGGCGATCTGTTGGACCCGCACGAGACGCGATGGGCCCGACGGACGGGGGTGGCGAAGCTCACCTACCTCAAGGCGTTCTGAGGGTGGAGAAAAAGCGCTAAGGGAGTTGGCATCTGAGCCACACACCGGCCCTCGCCCCTCTTCACGTGATCCAGACTGCCGAGATGAAGAACCCCCAAGCCCGCCAGGATCGGGGATCGCTTCAGAGGGGCGATCTCTTGCCCGGAGAGAGGTTGAAGCCCTGGGTCCGTGCCTTGCCCCTCGACCAAGTCCGCCTGCAGCCTTGTCTCCCCGGCCGGAGAGTGGCGAACCGCGGGCGCCTAGCGATTTGATCCGCTGGCATCACCGAATCCTGTCAGGCCGTACAGGAAGGCCATCCAGAAGATCACCACGACCGGGACCATGAGCAGCGAGGCAGCGCCGACATCCGTCGGACTGCCGGATCCCACGGAGCCCAGGAGCTCGGTCGGAGGCCACGGTAGGTTCGTCCCCAAGAGTCCAGGAAGCCCTTCCGCCAGCGGCCAGCCCACACCGGCCGCGAGGACAATGGCGACGACCCCGGCCACGCGCTCAAGCCATATGATCGGCCAGAGAACCTTCCGGTCCTCGGGGAGCACCTCACGGGCCGATGGGGAGGAGCCCCTGTCGATTGCCTCGTCCCGGCCCCGTGCCCTGGCCAGGATCTCCAGCGCCGGGGGCACGCGCTCCCGAGAGACGCGTTCCGTCGTGCGTCCTTCCGAAATCATGGCGCGAATCACCGTGGTCAGGGCCCGGCAATCGGCGCACCCCGCAACGTGCGCCCTCTCCTCGGCACTCAGCTCCTCTCGAAGGGCACACGACTCGATCCGGTCCTGCCAGGGACACGGGGCCATCGGACTAGACTCCATGAGCCAATCTCTCGGCGGCAGCGAGATCGTTCAAGCCAGGTCCTCCGGTCCGATGTCGCGTTCAGCGAGAATCCTCGAGAACCGTCCTCGCGCTCGGTGCAGCAGCACGCGCACGCTGGCCTCTCCGACTCCTGTGATGACCCCGACCTCGCGGTGGGTCATCCCTATCACGTACGCGAGCCAGAGAAGCTCCCGATCCCGCTCGGAGAGAGCTTCGAAAGCACGGCTTACGTCGATGCGCGTTTCACACCCCACACCCGCGCCCCGTGACGCATTCCCCTGGCCCTCGGAACTCTGGTGGGTGAGTCCCTTAAGCCGGCGTCGCTCGGCTGCCCGACGACCGATCTCGTCTCGGATTAGGTTCCTTGCAATCCGAAACAAGTAAACCCTCCGTGCCCGCACGTCGGTTGGGGGATTCCGAGCGCTCAGAAACCTGAGGTAAGTGGACTGGACGAGATCTTCAGCCAGTGACTCCAAGCCTACTGCCCGGGAGAGGTAGGCGTGCAGGGGCGCCGAGGTCTCGACATAGAACTGCTCGAACTCGTCGTCGGTCAACAGCAGCCACCGACCATGAGCCCCTCTCGGGGAATCGGCCCGGCTCCGAGCTCGGTCACTCCTTCAACAGTCCCCACCGCTCTGCAAGCAGATAGGAGGCCAGCGCCGCAACCAGAAAGGCAACTCCGAGTGAGACGGCCAGTGTGCCCAGTACGGCAACCTCAACTTCGTCGTCTGGGAGCTGGGAGCGGGCAACGAACATCGCAACTCCAAGCGCCAAGAGGACGATACCGGACTGAACAGCCCTGAGCACGCGTTGCAAGACGAGCGTTCGCCGGTCGACCATGCGCTCGAAGAGCGACCTCACCGATGGGGCCTCGAGGAACCGCACGGCCTCGTCTGCGCTGCCCACCTTTGCGACTAGTTCGGATACGACCTGTGTCTCCCGGGTGATCTCGCGCCACCGAAGAATGAACTGCACGAGCAACCAGGCCAAGAAGATGACCGTGCCGATACCGCCGATGATCGCAACAACTCCTTCCATGATTTCCCAGCTCCTTACGGTAAGAGTTCGGATTCGGGCTTCACGAGAGTGGGCCTCACTCCACAAGAGACGGATCCGAGCCCGGATCGGTTAACACCTGTCACCAATCCTGCCGCCGACCAGATGCCCTTCTCCGCGTTCAGCCCGGGGCGGCAAGCTCAGCATAGCATGCATGCTGCTACCACCGAGCTAGCTCTTCCAAGACCATCGGACTCACCGGATCGATCCGAAGTACCATCTCTTCAAGCACTTCGAGGAGCGACGACCCCTGGAAGGGCTTGATGTGCACCGCCTCGGGGATCTATTGATCCCGCGACGCGAGGCAGTTGGTGCCGGCAACACCGAATTGAAGGCATCATCGCAGCTCGAAGCCGGAGCGTTGCGGTCAATGCACGAGGGGAGGTAGTGCGGCTGACCGCAGTCCCAGAGATCCAGCATCACTTGGTCAGCGGATGATGAGCGTAAACTACCGGATCTACCTGCCCCGCCTCCTGCGTCGTGTGCAGACAGGGGAGAGGTTCGTCATCACGAGGCATGGTCTTTCCGTCGCCGAACTGATCCCCTTCCGCTCAACCGACGCCGACAAGGTCAAGGCGGCGATCGCTGACCTGAAGGCCTTTCAGGCGACGCACAGCCTCGGTGGACTCTCGATTCGCGACATGATCAAAGAGGGTCGCCGGCGTTGACGACGTTCGTGCTGGACTGCTCCGTCACCATGGCGTGGGTGTTTCCCGACGAGGCCACTGAAGTCACCGGCTGACCCCGGGATTCGCTTGTCGGCAGCCGCGCGTTCGTTCCAGCGTTGTGGTCCGCATTCCACCCATGTCGATCACCTGTTCCACGATGTCGATCATCGATTCCGGCATGTCGATCACCCTGGGGAACGGAGGTCCATAGCGGTGCTGGGGCGTGGGGTTGAGGGTTGAAGTTAGGTGGTGGAGTGGGACTTGGTTGAGTCGTACAGACGCCTTATGGAAGCGCCCTCGAGAGTGATGCTGTGTGCATTATTGAGGAGCCGGTCCAGGATGGCGTCGCCGAAGGTGGGGTCTCCGATGAGGTCGTGCCAGTGCTCGACGGGGAGCTGGCTAGCGAGGATGGTGCCACGCCGGGCAGAACGGTCGTCGAGGACTTCGAGGTGATGGGCAACTCCGCCCTGAGGGAGTTGACAGCCGATCGTTTCGACAATAGCCTTGTCGAAAAGGGGGACTGGAGATGACCCTGCGAGAACTCACGGAAGTGGTCGGCGTCGCTCCAAGACAGGTGCGCTACATGATCGCTGAGGGCTTCGTGCCGCCACCTGCCGGCGGCCGTGCCCGCGCTTCGTACGGCGAAGAGCATGTTGCGGCGGTCACAAGGTACATGCGCCTGCGGGGACTGGGATTCACACCTGCGTCCATACGAGTTCTCCTGCAGGCGCGGGCAGGCGCGCCGTTCCCGGTGGTGCCCGGGATCACGCTCGTCGTCGAGCCGGCGCTCGTCGCATCGGGAGAGCCCGTCGAACCGCTGTCGCGGCGAATCGAGGCTCTCCTCCGGGAGATCCTGAACAAGCATGGAGAGGATGATGAGAACACCTGACGTCGAGGAATGGTGGCGCGGTCCGGTCTCGGGCCCTGCCGAAGGCGCGATGACCACATCGCCCGGATCGGGCGGAGTACACTTGATCGACCCGATCGCGGCGCTGGTAGAGCGGAGGCGCGCCAATTCCGGGGCGGACCCAGCCCCGCTCTGCTCGCTCGACATCGAGGTCACGATCCGGGGCGGACTCGCCCTTGTCGAGACCACGCGTACCTACGTGAACCGGGAAGAGAAGGCCATCGAGGCCCTTCTCAGCGTCCCGGTGCCCGTCCATGCGGCGTTCTTCGGGCTGACCGCGAAGATCGGGGGCAAGCTCTACGAGGCGGCAGCGGTGCCCCGCGAGGCAGCTCGCGAGGCGTACGAAGAGGCGATCGACGAGGGGAGGGCTGCGGTGCTCCACGAGGAACTCCTGCGCGGGGTGCATGCGCTCTCGGTGGCCAACCTGGCACCCGGCGGCGAGGCGGAGGTCACGATCCGCTGGGCCGAACCAATGCGGTTTCTGGACGCGTCGGCGCACGTGCGCATTCCCCTGACGGTCGGGGATGTCTACGGCGTATCCGGTCTCCCCGAAACGGACGAACTGGTTCACGGCGGGCGCGTGCCGCTGGCCACCTTGCGCGTCCGGCACGACGCCTCCGGCGTCCGGCTCGCCGACGGCCACTCCGTGCCTTCGCCGGACGGGAGCCTCGTCACCGAGGTCCCGGCGAATGCCCCGGTCGACATCGAGGTGACAGGCTGGAACCGCAGCAGGCTCGTCGGCTGTGCCGCCGACGGTCGGGAGGTGTCCCTCGCCATCGAACCCGCCTCCGGCGGAGGTGGGAACATCGACGCGGTGCTCCTCGTCGACCACTCGGGCTCCATGTACTCACACTGCGAGGGTGGCTTGCGGACGCACCTCACCAAGCACGATGCAGTCCGGAGCGCACTCGGCGAGTTGTCTGGCACTCTCCGCGACGGCGACAGGATCGCGCTCTGGGAGTTCGACAATTCCTGCGATCCCGTCGGAAGCGGCCGGCCGGGAAGTCCTTCCGAGTTCGCGCTCCTCGTTCCGAAGCTCAGCGGCCCGGCCGGCGGCACCGAGATCGGGCGCGCGCTTGACTCCGTACGTTCCGTCGAGTCCCGGGACGTGCTCCTGATCACCGACGGCATGAGCTACGCGCTGGATGTGCAGAGGCAGGCGCTGGCGGGCCGCCGGATCTTCGTGGTCCTCGTGGGCGAGGACAGTCTGGAGGCCGGGGTCGGGCACCTCGCTGCGCTGACCGGCGGCGATCTCCAGTTCAGCTTCGGCGCCGACGTGGGACGGGCACTCGCCGCCTGCGTGCAGGGCATGCGGTCGCGGCGTGCGGAGGAGTCCTTCGGCGAGTTCGATACCGGGGGCTCGCCCCTGCGCGTCCGGACCCCCAGAGGGCGTGCCTCGATCGAGGCGCACTGGACAGGTGAAGGGGGCCACCGCGAGCGCGGCCCGTTCTCCGCGGCTGTCGCAGCGTACGCCGCCAGCCTCGCCGTGGCGTGCGCGAGCGAGGACCATGCGACGAACATTGCAGTGGGGGAGGGGCTCGTCACGCACCTCACCAGCTTGTTCCTGAGCGTCGATGACGGACCGAGGCAAGAGGGGTTGCCCCTGACCCGGCGAGTGCGGCTCCCGACGCCGCGCACGGCACCGCCAGTCCACGCCGTATCCTTCTCCCCTCTGATGGATTCGGCCCCTTCCAGCTCCGCCAAACCCGTGTCCAGGCGGGCTGATCGCGCGGCCGAACCGGACCGGGTGGACGTCGCGGCCATCGCCGGAATGATCCACTGGGACGCCGTAGCCGACGCGCTCGCACAGGGCGATCTCCGGGGCCTGCCGCTCGCCGTGGCGGAAGCTATTCTCGAGCTCTCGGGGCACGAGGAGTTGATAGCCGCTTCCGTCGGACTCGGGATCGACAGTCTGAGCATGGCCATCGCGCTCGTCGCCGACACGGCCGCCGACGGATCGCGGCAGGCGGCAAGAGTGCGCCGCCGCCTCCTGCGGGGCGTCAATGCCGCGGAGTTCGAAGCGTTCGCGCGGGACTTCGATGCCGGGAGCGGCCCTTGGGCGTAAGGCCCCACCCCGCCATGGGCGCCGAAATCGGAGCTGTCGGTGGCCACCCCACAAGACTTCGAGCTTGTGACACCTGTGCTTCGAGAGGCCTATCAAGAGGTCGGTGGCTAGGATGGTGGTGGAAGCGGGCTTTCTCGCCTGAGAGGGAGGGAGAGAGAGAAAAATTGATCACGAAATGGCTAGGGGTCGATCGCTCGGACGATGACCGGTGCGGTCTCGAGAACCGATGAAGTCCATTTCATTTTCCATCACACGGGTCAATCACCTGAGGCGTGCCGCCGTAAGGGCCAGAACGCTCATCGCCGAACGCCCCGATCCGTGGCTGGTGCAGGGCCCATCCAACGCCTGCTTCACCGACGGCCACGACGCCAACGACCTGATCCGTGTCTTCGACACGCTTTGGCTCAAGGACGGATTCACCCCGTGTGCCTATGAGGACGGCGGCAGCAGTAGGGGCGTGATCTGGGCGGTGCCGGCCGATGCGCCGCTGAATGATCCGGGCGAAAGGTTCAGGGTCGAAGACACGTGGCTGCCTCAGCCGCCGGGGGCCGTCCCCCTCATGCAAGCGATAGAGGGTGATGGGAGTCCCTGGTCCTACCTGTCCGCATCGATTCTGTTGCGCGAAGCGGAAGAATTCGGGGCGAGGTGGCCCGGCTTGGTCTGGAGCGGCCAGACGATTCTCTCCGAGCCCCCGCGGCAGGCCGACGACCCGGCCGAGTGGAGCGACACCGGCGACGCACCCGTCGGCAACTGGACGTGGCGCCGCGCTGCTCCCAGCACGTGGGAGCCGACCTACGCCGAGAGGGGAACGACCAGGAGGATCGTCCTGCACATCTATAATCCCGTCTATGGAAACAAGGTTTACAGGGCCACGGACACCTATCGGGCTGGCAGCTACGATTGCAAGACTAGGACCAGGGTGCTGTGCACGGGCGAGGGGAGTATCCTCTACTGACCGATGTCCTCCGCGAGTTGCTGGCGATCAACAGCGGCCGGCCGTGAGCAAGTTCACTCGATGACATGCGAACTACTATTGAGGGTAGTTCATCCACCGGCGGCACGCTCCAGACTCTGGCCGCCATCACCAGCCGTCACTTGACAGGCATCTCCTCCCTCTACGTTGCTGGTCACCGCAACAGCCATACCGCGCTGACCAGCAACAGAAGCGCCATCACAACATTAAACGCGCGCAGCCGCCAGCCATGGTTGAGTGCCTTCCCGATTCCGGCCCCAAACACGGCCCATGTGTGTGACGATGCAAGGCCCGAGAGAAGGAACACGCCTGCGGCCAGCAAGGTGTTCGAGAGCGCGGACTCGCCAATTGCGTAGCCCGCAGTGATGTAAATCGCAAGAGCCCAAGCCTTGGGGTTCACCCATTGGAACGCGATGGCTTCGAGGAAGGTGAGCGGGCTGCCCCGAGCGCTTGAGCTCGCCGCATCTGCTGTCGCGATGCGCCACGCGAACCACGCCATCATGGCGCAACCGCCCCAGCTGAGGATCTCCACGATGAACGGGAAGGCCTCAAGCATGCGTTCCAGGCCCAAAGCCACCAGGATCAGCATGATAGGGAAGCCGACGGCGACGCCCATCGCATGGGGCACAGACCGGCGCCAGCCATAGTTGGCGCCCGAGGCGCTCAGCATCGCGTTGTTCGGCCCTGGCGCCAAGGTCATCGAAACCGCGATGCCGGTGAGTGCGGTGAGAGCTTCGGGATTCATCGCAGGCTCCATCGAGTGAGCTCACCCATATCAGGCGCCCTGCGCCTTACGTAACGGAAGCTCAAGGCAGCCGGTCTTCGCAGCCGGCGCAGTTCCTCCCGTGTTTCACGGTCACCTTGGGGAGTTGGCCAGGTCGCCGCGCGCGAGGTAAGGATACCGCGTGCCTGAGGGGTGGCCCCATGGCTTCAGGGGCAACTCGGGGGGCATCGTCTCAGATACCCATAGTCTTCTGATCCAGTAGAATCAACCAGGTGCGGCCTCCGATCCGGTGGCGTCGGCGTGCGCATGTCAAGCCTCCGCGATGCCGTATTGTACCCAGGCTCTGACCAGTCGGAGATCTTCGCCCAGGCGCTCGAGAACCACTAAAAGCCCCTCCGCTACGAGACGTACGAGGACGAGACCGACTGCGGCAGAGGAAGGCCAACCGTCGCCGGATGCTGCTTGACATGCTCGACTGCTTCGATCAGTTCTTGAAGGACGGAGTCGTCGCACGGTCGGCGGGCCACCCCCAGCAGGTGATCGAGGCCGCCGGGGGGATGGATGATTCGCCGTTTGCCGACGGATCTGCGACCTAACTGAAGAGGCTGCCGAGGAGGAAAGACCCATGTCATCCAACCGTATCGCGCTCCTGGTCTCACTCCTGTTCCTTGCCGGCGGGGCCGGCGACGGCTGGGCGCAGGCTTTCGAGCCGATCGCGGCCGAAGACCTTCTGGCCATGCAGTCCGCCGTGGGCGGGTCGCGCTCACCCAAATGGGCTCCCGACGGCTCGAAGATCAGCTTCATCTCGGGCGGGCGGCTCGTTGCGGTGAGCCCTGAGGGCGGCGCTTCCGTCCTGCTTACCGGCGACCTGTCCCTGAGTGGCGTGGGATCCTTGGGAGCTCCCCAACCGACCTGGTCCCCCGACGGAGAGTGGATCGCCTACACCTCTGACAAGGACGGAGCTCCCGACATCTGGCTCTGGTCCGCCCGAGACGCACGCGACGTCCGCCTGACGCACCTCTCAGCGCGGGCCACCGGGCTGGCCTGGTCACCCGACGGCCGCTGGATCGCGTTCGCCGGCGACCGCTTTGGCAACATGGACATCTGGATCGTGTCCGTGCCCGACGGTGAGGTGTTTCGGCTCACCGACGAACCGCTCTACGAAGGCTATCCGAGCTGGACACCGGACGGGGAGAAGCTCCTCTACGTGCGCATGGATGAAGCCTGGGTGGAGCACGACGTCATCGAGATTGATCCGGACGGCGGGGAGCCCCGGGTCGTGCTGTCCGACACGGACTTCTTCGACTACCGGGCGGGGTTGGCTTTCGGGGCGGCCGTAGTGTCTCCGGACGGTGAGAGGGTCCTCTTCCGCTCGAAGCGCAGCGGTTGGCTGAACTTCTGGGTCACTCCGCTGAACGGTGGAGAGCCGCGTCAGGTGGCCGCGGCGGACTACGATCAGACCGGGGCGCGCTGGTCACCGGACGGTGGCTCGATCCTCTACACCGAGAACCGGGACGGGACCCATTCGCTTCGCGTCGTCTCGGCCGACGGCGGAGAGCCGCGCGTGCTGGTCGATCCCGAGGTCGGGGCCGTGGGCCGCGCCGAGTGGTCACCCGACAGCGAGATCATCAGCTACACCTTCGAGACACCGACGCGACCAGCCGACCTGCACGTGGTCGCCGTGGAGTCGGGAGAGAGGCGGCAGCTCACCTTGTCGCTGCCGGTGGGCCTGCAGGACCGCCTCCACATGCCGGAGAAGGTGAACTATCCGAGCAGCGACGGGCTCACGATCCAGGCGTATCTGTACCGTCCGGTCGGGCTGGCTCCGGGCGAGCGTGTCCCGGGCGTCATGTGGATCCACGGCGGTCCCACGTCCCAGTTCGATGACCAGTTCCGCCGCCACCAACAGGTCCACTACTTCGTGCAGAGAGGATACGCGCTACTCCTCCCCAACATCCGCGGGAGCTCCGGGTACGGACTCGAGTTCGAGGATCTCAACAACGAGTGCTGGGGCCACTGCGACCTCGAGGACGTGGTCGCCGGGGTTGACTACCTGAAATCCCTCTCCTTCGTGGACTCCGACAAGATCGGCGTCACGGGGACGAGCTACGGGGGCATCATGACGATGTCCGCCGTCGCGTTCGCTCCGGACGTCTTCCAGGCGGCGATCTCGCTCTCGGGCTACGGCGACATGACGGACTTCCACACCAAGGTCCACGAGCTCCAGCACATCAAGCTGCTCGAGTACGAGTTGGGCCCTTACCCCGAGAACGAGGCGGTTTATCGGAACAGCTCCCCGATCCTGAAGGCTCACCAGGTGACCACGCCCACCTTTGTGATACAGGGCGAGGGGGTGGCGGCCGGCTGGCGGCTTCCCGAAGGAGAGCCGCACGCCGCGTTGAGCTTTGCCCGGATGCTGGATCAGCAATACAAGATCGTCCGCTACAAGGCGTATCCGGGCGAGGGGTACTATGTGTACGGCCGCCAGAACACCATCGACAAGCTGCGCGACATGGAAAGCTTCTTCGAGGAGTTCCTACGCACGGACATCCGCTACCCGAAGGCGCGGATAACGGATGTCAGCATACGGCGGTGAGCCGATCCTAGCTCGACTGCGGGTGGCGAGCCGAACCGGCGGCCCCGTGTGGTCTGCCGGAGTGGGCGTCGCGCCCCGCCCTCTTGACCGCCCGGCTGCCCTTGGGTGGCCGACATGTCCAGGGAATGACATCTCGGTCAGTCAGAGTGTGGGTCAAGCCACCCGGCGGCGGCCGGCCCCACTAGCCTAGTTCCGTCTGTCGCTGTGCGGGTTAGGTCACCCAAGGGAACCGGCCCTCACATACTCACTGTCCGACGGATGGATCGCCGCCTTGGGCCGCCGCTTCCAGACAGCCATGTGCAGTGCCCCGAGCACGAGCTCCGTCCTCAGGGCGTGTCCATCGCCGAGCCCACCACCCGGCGGCTTCAGGCGTCCAGCAACACCACGGCCAGGTACAGGCAGCCCGCCCACGTCGGGATGTACGTGATGCGAGCGACTCGCGCTTACCGCGCTGGGTCGTCCTTTGTCCCTCTCCGACGGCTCACGCCCTCGAGCCCAGCCTCGACTAGGTAGTGTCACCAGAATTGTGTAAGAGGGGGAGAAGGGTGTTCACCTAGTGGTGGAGAGTCCGGAAAAGAAAAAAGGAAGCTCCTCCTTGAGTTGTTCATCATCACATGAACCCGGGTAGTCCGGGCTGGCGCGAGGCAGGTCCGAACACCGGAAGGGAGCTTCCTCATGGAGAAGGTGGGCGCAGTTGAGAGGGCCGCGGCAAGACGAGCTGCGTCGGGATTTTGCGCGCCGTTTCAGGGTGCGATTCGTCTCACGCTCGAGATGGTGCTGGAGGAGGAGTTGCAGGCTGATGATCGGATGGCGTCGCTTAAAGCGGGTCGCGAGCCGGAAGGGCCACAGGAACGGCACCTACCTGAGCCGCCTGCTCCCGAGCACGGGCCAGATCGACGTGTGGGTCCCGCCAAGCCGCGAAGGCGGCTCGCCCGCCGACGTGATAGACCGTTGTACCTTACACCGCTGCATAGCTCAAACCAGGATGTCTACGCCAATGGGTAACGAAATCAGGATGGTTCACGCCGTGCTGCTGGCGGGTCTATTGGCAGCGTGCGGAGGCGAGGATCCCGTCGGCACCCTTGAGGCGAGGCCGCCCAGCAGCTTCGAGGCTGGGCCGCTCGGCGCAGTCGAGGTTGGCGAGGGCGAGGCCGTTCAGATCCGTTCGTTGCTCGCACACACCGGTGCCCTCTCTGCCAATATCAGTGAGACACCTGGTACCTTTGGGATTACTGAAGGGGGCGGAGGTGGATGGCGATGGTAGAGGGGAGAGATACGATGATTGGTATGGGTGTGGGCGCTTGGGCCCTGGGGGGCGAGGAGCGTAGCGACGAGGCCGCCAGGGCCCAAGTCGCCGAGCGGAATCGGGCACGGGATCCGGAGGTTGTGGCCAAGCCGACCCGCCGGCAGTTCACCGCGGAGTACAAGCTCAGGATCCTGGAAGAGACCGACCGGTGCTCGGAGCCCGGCGAGGTTGGGCGGATCGTGCGTCGGGAGGGTCTGTACAGCTCTCATCTCACGGCATGGCGAAAGGCACGGCGCGAGGGCTCTCTGAAGGGCCTGACGCCGAAGCGGCGGGGCCGCAAGCCGGCCCGCCGCAATTCCCTCCAGAAGAGGGTGGATGAGCTCGAGGCCGAAGTGGCCCGGCTCGAGAAGCAGCTTGCCACGGCGGAAACGATCCTGGAAGTCCAGGGAAAAGTTGCCGGGCTGCTGGGGTTGAGCTTCGACAGCGGAAAGAACTCCTGATGGCCGCTGCCTCCCTGGCTCGGGAGGTCGGCGCCGCGCCGGCGTGCCGAGCACTGGGTGTGGCGCGTGCCACGTTCTACCGGCGCCGTAAGCCCACGACCGGGCACCAGCAGCCCAGGCAGCGCCCCGCCCGGGCACTTGATGAATCCGAGCGCGAGAAGGTGCGTGAGACCCTCGCTTGCCCGCGCTTCGTCGACCGATCTCCCGCAGAGGTTGTGGCCACCCTCCTCGACGAGGGCGAGTACCTCTGCTCAGAACGCACGATGTACAGGATCCTCCAAGAGGATCACCCCGTGCGTGAGCGGCGCAGTCAGCTCACGCATCCCCCCTACACGAAGCCCCAGCTCGTGGCCACGGCACCGAACCAGACCTGGTCGTGGGACATCACCCGGCTTCTCGGACCCGAGAAGTGGTCGTACTTCTACCTCTACGTCCTCATCGACATCTTCAGCCGCTACGTGGTCGGATGGATGGTCGCCGACCGCGAGAACTCCGCGCTCGCCAGCCGGCTCATCCAGGAGAGCTGCCTCAAGCAGGATGTCCAGCCCGAGACGCTGACCCTGCACTCCGACCGCGGGGCCCCGATGACCAGCAAGTGCACGGCCCAGCTGCTCGCCGACCTCGGGATCACCCGCTCGCTCGGCCGTCCCCGGGTCAGCGACGACAACCCCTTCTCGGAGGCGCACTTCAAGACCGTCAAATACTACCCCAACTTCCCCGGACGCTTCGCCGACATCGGCGCGGCGATCGACTTCTGCCGATCCTTCTTCCCTTGGTACAACCATGAGCATCGCCACGGCGGAATCGCGATGCTCACCCCGGCTGATGTCCATCACGACCGAGCCCGTGACGTGCTCGCCCAGCGTGAGCGCACTCTCCAGCAGGCGTGGTCCCAACACCCTGAACGCTTCGTGCAGGGGATCCCCACGCCCCAGCCTCTCCCAACGGAGGTCTGGATCAATCCACCAGCTGCGGCTCCGACACCGCAGCCCGCTCACTAATTTATGACCCCGGGTGTCTCACTCTTGTTGACAGGTTCCGGTGTGCCGTCGACTGCCAAATCGTTGCGATACAGCATCGAGTTACCGAGCCGAGACTTCGGCAGCATCCACGGTCACGAGATCGAACTCGGCGAGTCAATAGACGCCATGTGTTCGCCGGAGGGCGGACGCACAAGCGCCGAGAGCGTCATCGCGGACCCGCGGGTACTGGGTGTTGTCGGCACATTGTGTTCTGGATCGGCGGTGGCGGTCTCACCGCTGCTCAGCGCGGCAGGTCTGGTGATGGTCTCGCCGTCCAACACATCGCCTTCCCTCACGTCCGACCTCGCCGGCAACGCGAGCGCCGACTACCACCCCGGCTATTACCGCACTGCGAACAACGACCTCTATCAGGGGAAAGCGGTCGCCAACTTCGCATACAATGAACTGGGCCTGCAGCGCATGGTGTCCATAGACGACGGTGACCCTTACACCACGGGCCTCACCGTCGCGTTTGGCGATGCGTTCCGCGCTCTCGGCGGGGAGGTCGTGGGCACCGCCCAGATCGAGAAGGGCGACACAGACATGAGGGACATCCTCGCGGCATTCGCAGAAGTCGAGCCAGACGGCATCTTCTTCCCGCTCTTCGAGTCGGAAGGCTCGCAATTTGCCGAGCAGGTGAGGGAGGTGAACGGCCTAGAAGGCGCGACGCTGATCACGGACTCGGCCCTCCTGGTGTCGGCGTTCCTCGGCACACCGCAGTCGCAGGGCATCTACTTTGCAGGGCCGGACGCGTCCCATGGCTTGAACGCCAATGCTGCGACCGGCAAGCATGCGGACGAGATTCTCGCCGCGTTCGAATCTACCTACGGCGAGTCTCCTGGCACTCTGAGGTGGGCGCACGCGTACGACGCGACGTCGCTGCTGCTCAGCGCCATCAACGCCGTTGCGGTGGAGGAGGGCGGGAAGTTGTACGTGGACCGCGCTGCCCTGCGCGAGGAAATCGGGGCGACGTCCGGCTTTCAGGGCATCATCGGTGTACTCTCCTGCGACGATTTCGGAGACTGCGGCACCGGGCGCGTCAAATCTACCACCACACCGATTCGGCCATCACGGACCCCGCGCAGTTGCCCGTGGTGTACCGTTTCTCGCCGTGAGCCGGCTGTGCTCCTAAGGACTTCGACATCTGCTCTCTGCTTCCTTCACAATTGAGACACGCATCATGAAGCGGACTGAACATGCGGGGCTCGGATGTTGGCCGAGGTGGTCCGGGGGGCGGCCTGTCCGGGAGCTGAAGCGAGGACCGCCGCCGGGGTTGGCAGGCTCCAGAGGCCGCCACGAATCGTGACTCCACCACACCGTGGCGGCTGGTCACACGGGATCGTGCTGACCAGCCTCTTGCTCGCATCGAATGTGATGTGTGGGGCTGCGCAGGTGTCTCCTGCACCGGACGTCGATGCGCGCCGCCTCCCTTCCGGGGACGGGTCCCTCCTCCGTGTCGACGGCGTATTGGACGAGACCGCCTGGCTCGATGCGCCGATGGCATCCGGATTCAGGCAGCAGGAGCCGTTCGAAGGGGAGCCGGCGACAGAGATCACCGAGGTACGGGTCCTCTTCGACGATGCCATGCTCTACGTGGGCGTGATGGCCCGTGACCGCTCACCCGAAGAGGTGATTGCCCGCATTCTTCAGCGCGACAAGCTCATGGAGATGAACTTCGCGCAGGAGCCGGAGTTCGCGAGTGACGACGCGGTCGTGATCGTCCTCGATCCGTTCCACGATCACCGGAACGCAGTCGTTCTGGGCACGAACCCGAACGGCGCCGAGTACGATGCGCTCATTACGGACGAGGGTCGCGAGTTCAACGTCGACTGGCGGGGGGTCTGGGAGGTCGCCGCCCGGCGTACGCCCGAGGGCTGGTCCGCAGAGTTCGCGATCCCGTTCCGTACACTGCGCTTTCCGGAGGCGTTAGATGAGCCTTGGGGCTTCAACGTCTACCGCGTCATCAGGAGAAAGAACGAGCAGGTCTTGTGGAGCTCCTGGTCCCGCTCGAACGAGGGGTTTACTCGCGTGAGCAGAGCCGGTCACATCCACGGCCTCACGGATCTGCCACGAGCGGGATTGAATCTGGAAGTAAAGCCGTACCTGTTGGGGGGCTCCACCCAGGAGCTGGACTCGTCCGATCGCTTGGACACCGATGGGGAGCTCGAGATCGGACTCGACGCGAAATACGAACTGAGACCCGGACTACTGCTGGACGCCACTCTCAACACGGACTTCGCCCAAGTTGAAGTGGACGATCAACAGGTGAACCTCACGCGGTTCAGCCTCTTCTTTCCAGAAAAGCGCGATTTCTTCCTGGAGAACGGAGGGATTTTTGAGATGGGCTGGCGAGGGAGGTTCGAGCCGCCGCCCTTTCTGTTGTTCTTCTCTCGCCGGATCGGGATATCGGAGGACGGGCCGGTCCCGGTGCTGGGCGGATTGAGGCTTACGGGCCGGGTAGGGGGTCAAACCGTAGGCGTCCTCAATGTGGTGACGAACGACGCGTTCGGAGAACCACGTGAGAACCACGCCGTCGCCCGCGTGAAGCGTGACGTCGGCAGCAGCAGCTACGTGGGCGCGATGTTCACGGATCGCCGGAGCGCGGGCCATTGGAACACGACCGGAGGGGTGGACTGGTCGTTTTGGCCGACGTCGGCGCTGAACGTGCAGGGCTTCGCCGCGACGACGGCCACGAGTGGGGCGGGGGGTGACGGAGCGGCCTACCGGTTCGGCGTGGATTACCAAAGGGACCGGTTCGGGATCGCGGCAGGCCATCTCGGTATCGGCCCGGACGCGACGGCCGATCTGGGGTTCATCACGAGGACGGATGTCCAACGGTCCGACGCCTTCGTGCGCCTAACCCCGCGGCCTAGGGTCCTCGGGCTGCGGAAGCTCGATCTCTTCTGGCGCAACAACCTGACCATGAGCTTCGACGGAGCGCTGCAGGACTGGGAGAGCGGAGTGGCCGTCGCGCCGGAGTGGACTACGGGCGATAGCTTCGGGTTCTTCCTCTTCCGCGGGTTCAACCGACTCGACGAGGCCTTCGATATCGGTGAGGACGTCACGGTCCCGGCCGGTGACTACGACGCGAACCAGATTGGATGGTTTGCCAACACCAGCAGAAACCGGCCCATCAGGCTGAATTCCATGGCCTTCTTCCAGAGCTATTTCGACGGTCGCGTCAGGACGATCACGAGCGACGTGACCGCCAATCCGACCGCCAACATCGCACTGACCGTCGGATTCACGAACAACAAGGTCGACGTCCCGGCGGGAGCATTCACGGCGAATCTGGCTCGGCTCCGGCTGGGGTACGCGCTCTCGACGAAGCTCGTTGCCGACGCCCTGATGCAGTACAACAAGCGAGACGACGAGCTGTCCCTAAGCGTCCGAATCAACTTCATTCACAGACCAGGCAGCGATCTCTTCATCGTCATCAATGAAGAGCGCGGCAGCGCCACCTCGACATGGGACGTGAACACGAGGGCAGCCGTCGTGAAGTTGACGTATCTGGCCAGGTTGTAGCCGCTCCAGCCGCAGGCCTCCGCGACTTCCCCCGGGACGCCGGATTCGACCATCCATGACTGCGTGCTCGAACGTCAGCCGCCCAGCGATTCTGGAAGCGACGCATCCCGGCAGTGCTGACGCTCCGGGTTTTCGGCTGCATCCGTTGAAGGACAGCCGAGCGGGCCAATGGAGCGTGCGCGTAGCCGGTAACTGGCGCGTGGTGTTCCGCTTCGAGGCCGAGGAGGCCGTGGACGTAGACCTGATCGACTACCACTGATTGGGACGGAGCACTGAGCATGAACCACACTGACAGCGATCGCGTAGGGCCGATGCTGAACCCACCGCACCTGGGCGAACTGATCCGTGAGAGCATGGAAGAGATCGGATGGAATGGTCTGGGGTGTGAGCGTGGGACGCTACCGCGTCTGGGCTGGGGTGTCGGCGCACATGGCCTTGGCGCTAGAGGCTATCGGCTGGGGTGCCGCCGAGCACTGGATGCGGATGCAGGCGAGCTACGAGCTCGCGCAAGTGTGGCGGGAGCGCGGATGGCAGGAGGATATGAGGTCACGTGATCCAGTGTCACGCTAGCGCTGCGGCACGGGAGGCCATGGCGACGGTCACCGTTGGTCCGCCGACCGGAGGGCCACGCCCCGTTCGGACGTAGGGAAGGACGGTGGCGACCACACTCCCGTACGGCCGCTTACGGCCAAGCGACCAGCGGTCCGACCACCGTCCCTGTTCGGCGCCGCTCCCGCTCGCTACGCTCACCTCCGCGCCTGCTGAACAACCCGGGCCTTCCCGTGACCCGGACCTGCAGACCAGACGGACATGCGTCGGAGCGAGGGGAATAGAGATGGGTGTGGGGGGGCGGGTTGACCCTTGACGACCTCTCTGTGACCCGCCGATCATTAGGGGATCGACGACCGATCCGCCTGGGAAGACCGCCCAGTGCTGACTCTCCGCGCCCGGATCAGACCACCATGAAGCGAGCATCGAATCCACTCTCTCTCCCCGGCTTACTGATCCTCGCCAGCCTCGTGTTCGCAGGCTTGATTTTGGTGAGCGTTCAGGGTGATGGTGCGGTCACCCGGTCGCAACCTGCCGACGCTCTGTCCCCTCGCCCGCCGCTGTCACCAGTCGCAGACGAGCCCTCCCCCCAGCGCATGGCCGAGGCCGCGCGGCAGTTCCTGACCGCCCTCTCTCCGGAACAGCGCGCGGCGGCTGAGTTCCCGCTCGACGCCGACGCGGAGCGCACCCGCTGGAGCAATCTGCCTGCAAGCATGGTGGAGCGCGGCGGCGTGAGGGTCGGGGACCTGAGCGACATGCAGAGGAGGCGCCTGCACGACTTGTTGCGCGCGTCGACCAGCAGCCAGGGGTACCAGAAGATCGCCGGGGTGATCCGCCTCGACGAGGTGCTCCACGAAGAAGCTGCGGCCGCCTCCGCCAGCGGCGAGCGGCGAGTTCCGGCTCAGCTGCTCGACAGCTGGACGTCGGCCAACTACTGGGCCTCCTTCTTCGGACAGCCTGGCGAACCGGCCTGGGGCTGGCTGATCCACGCCTGGTCCGTTATAACTTATTATTAATAATATACTTAAGACTTATTAACCCACTCTGATCCCCTTATTAAACCCCTCTTTCGAAACGGGAATCCAGTGGACTGTAGCGGAGGTTCACGGACGAGCTGTCTACGAACGCAACCAACTTCGCTGCCTCGCGAAGCGCCATTGCACCCCGATCGGCGTAGGCCGTCGGACGAGTCCGCATTCCGCCGATGTCGACGCGAATTGGGGAACTGCCGCGGAGGCGGCGAAGGAGCGAAGCTTGCGGGAGGGCAGTTTGTCGATGGCCCCTGTCCTCTCGCATTGCGAACGATTCAGATAGTTATCGTCTCAGATCACTCGGCACTGCTGCGGCTCGCGGCGATCTGTTCTCGGATCCACGCATCCACTTCGGACTCGATCCAGCCGACGGCGCGCGCGCCTAGCCGGATCGGTTGGGGAAAGCTCCCGTCGGCCACCCGCACGTAGATCGTGCTCCGCGCCAGCCCGGTGCGGGCCTGCACTCGCGGTAACCTCAGGACGCGGGCGGGCGCGTCCATGCTCTGTTCCATTGCTCTCGTCATCGGTCTGCCTCCGTTCTGTTCGGTGAAGAATTCCGGGGCGCGTTGCCCCGGGAGGGAACAGGGGCCACATGGGCCCGGCGGCAGTTTTCGATGAACACGGGGACCTGACAGGCCATCGCCAGTCTCGGGGGAGCGGCCAGGAGTTGGGGTCGAGATCCGGCCCACGAGGACCCGCTCATCCACTGCGGCGCGTGGCCGAGCGCGACCGGATGCCGCCTCGGAGGGAGCTTCCAAGTGAGTCGAGGGCCGGCGGGTCGCGGTGAGGGTCACCCTGGATCTTGATCTTGCCGCATCGAGCGGGCGCGGCCCCACACGTCAAGGTGGGCGCCGCGCCCAGCGTTCAGCGGGAGATCACGCTCCCGTACACGGTCAGGTCCCCAAGCGTGAAGTCCTCGGCCGCCACCTGCAGCAGCCTGACGCGGTACCGGGCGTGGTCGCCCCGGTGGGGCACCCAGACCCGCAGCACGGGCCCGTCTGGCGGCAGCGCACCGGCGATGACGACCTCGCGTCGTGTCGAGGACGATTCGTCCGTCTCGAACATCTCGAGACCCGGCGCCTGCAGCGAGTCGATGGCCGGACCCTCGACGACGAGCATGGCTCCGATGTCGCGGGCCTGCGGCGGGGCCGTCAACCGAACGTGCAGAGGGCCGGGATCCACGGCCGACGCGTTGGCTACGTCACCCCCCCGCGGGTCGACGATGCCGTCCCCGCAGCCCCAGGCCGAGGTTAGCACGGCCAGCAGCGCCGTCCGCAACCACCCGGACCGCCGGGTCCGGGAACGGGCGGCAGGTGGGTCCGGAGCCGTTCGGCGGCGGCGGGCGGGGCCGCGCGCGCGCTTCCGCCGCCAGCTGGCCCCTCCCGCCGGCCCCGACGCAGGGAGCGCGGGGGGAGGGGAGGGCGGTCCGGAGCCGGTGGCCGGCCCGGATGCCTCGCCCCCGCGGCAGCGGGCGGCCCAGGCGAGCATGTCGCCGAGGTCATACCTTCCGTTCTCGTTGCCCAAACTGTCGAGGGCGTCGAGCCGGTCCTTGCCGGGATCTCTGTCCCCCCACAACGCCGCGGCCGCCGACGACGGGGTCAGGCCGTCTCCCGCGGCCAGCGCTGAGCAGAGGCGCGCGGCCCGGTCTGGCCAGCCGGAGGCGGCCGCCGCGGAGCTCGCCGCCGGACCCTTGACCGTCGCCGATGGGCTGTTGGTCAACTGCCGCCGGTTCTCTCCCTTGGTGCAGATCGCCCCGGAGACGCCGCACGCACGCCCCTCCGGCAGCGTGATCGTCACGTCGCCGTCCGCGTCGGGCCGCACCGTCATCCTGAACAGGTCGCGCCTGCCGTCCACGCGCTTGCCGCCGGTCACCCGCCCGCCGGTCACCGTGAACGCATCCTCGCGCAGCGCCCGGAAGCTGATCCCGATGTCTTCGCTGAAGGCGACGCGGAAGTGGAACCCGCCCTCGCCGCGGTGCTCAGCCGGCAGGCCCTCGAACGACGCCGTCAGCCCCGCCGGCGCCTCGTCCGGCGGTCCGGCGACCGTCGCCGCCGGCGTGTTGGTGAGCTGCCGCCGGTTCTCCCCCTTGGTGCAGATCGCCCCGGAGACCGCGCACGCGCGGCCGGCCGGCAGCGTGATCGTCACGTCGCCGCCCCCGTCCGGCTCGACCGTCATCTCGAACAGGTCGCGCCGGTCATCCACCCGCCGTCCGCCCGTGACGCGCCCGCCGGTCACCGTGAACGCGTCCTCGCGCAGCGCCTGGTAGCTGATCCCGATGTCCTCGCTGAAGGCGACGCGGAAGCGGAACGCGCTCTCGCCGTCGTGCGCCGCCGGCAGGCCCTCGAACGACGCCGTCAGCGGCGCCGGCCCCGTGTCCGGACCCTCGACCGTCGTCGCGATCCCCTCCGACAGCGACCGCCCGTCCGCGCTGCAGATCGCGCCCGGCTCGCCGCACGGGCGTCCCGCGTCCAGGCTCACCGTCACGTCGCCGTCCGAGTCCGGCTCGATCTCGAACTCCCACACGGCCTCACGGTCTTCCCGTCCGGCATTCCGGCCGCCCGCCGAGCGGTTTCCCGCGCCGCCCGGCGCATTGCCGCCCACCGGGCGCACCGACGTCACACGGCCGCCCTCGACGTCCACGCCGTGCTGGCCCACGTTCTCCGGACTCTCGTCGATCGGCTCGCTGAACGCCACCTGCACCGTAAACCGCTTCTTGCGTGCGCCGTGGAAAGGCGCGCGTTCCTAGTGGGTGCGAATCCCACCCGGCAACTGTCGCTCCTGCCGGTAGCAGCCAGAGCGGTTTGTGGAGGCAACGACATGGGCTGAAGCACTCTGGCAGAAGGGCCTCGCACGATATGCGACATCCTAAACGGGCACGCAGCCGGAAACGGCGGAGACGGCCAAGGGGGGAGCTAAGTCGGTAGGAGGCTCAGCGACCACGCGGGCCGAAACGTGAGTGAACGCCGAGCAGGCCTCGAAACGTCAAATGCGGGAGCCGACCCTCCGCAAGAAAGGGGAAGGCCGCCGACTGGCCGGGAGAGAGCGACGGGACAACCGGCTGGTTCCCGCCGGGGTAGTGGCGTCGGCACGTGTGGAGGATGGGATGCGTGGCAACACGGGAAGCCCCGTCGGTGCCGTGCACGCGGCAACCGGAACCCCGCGAGGGGCAGGCCGGGCCGGCGGGGTGGCGGATGGGCCCGTAGTACCGGGGACGCGGGGTAATGCTCGTCGAGGGAAGGGGCCCTGAGTTGGGAGCGGTACGGAAAGGGGGCAGGGACATGACCACTGGCGCGAGCCTAACAGGGTCGGTGAGCGTTCGGAAACTCCAGACCGTGCTACATGCGAAAGCGAAGGAAGAACCCGGACGGCGCTTCCACGCCCTTGTCGACAAGGTATGGCGGGAGGACTTCCTGCTGGCGGCATGGGGGATGGTGCGGCGCAACGGCGGAGCGGCTGGAGTGGATGGTGAGACGGTCGCGGATGTCGAGGCGCACGGAGTGGAGCGCTGGGTCGGGGAACTGTCGCGGGATCTGAAGGATGGCACCTACGCGCCGAGTTCGGTGCGACAGGTGCTCATCCCGAAGAAGCAGCCGGGGAAGTTCCGTCCCCTGGGCATCCCATGCCTGAGGGACCGGGTTGCGCAGACGTCGGCGATGCTGGTGCTGGGGCCGATCTTCGAGGCGGACCTGGAGCCGGAGCAGTACGGATACCGGCCGGGACGAAGCGCAAAGGACGCGGTGCAGCGGATCCACAGGTTGCTGTACCGGGGCCACAACGAAGTGGTCGATGCGGACCTCTCCAACTACTTCGGTGAGATACCGCACGCCGAACTGATGAAGAGCATCGCGCGCCGGGTCAGTGACGGACGGATGCTTCGGCTCATCAAGGCGTGGCTGGAGATGCCGGTGGTAGAGGAGGACGGGGACGGCGGCACACGCCGCACGAACCGGGCGCGGAAGGAGAGAAAGGGGACTCCGCAAGGAGCTCCGATCTCGCCGCTGTTGAGCAACATCTACATGCGGCGGTTCATCCTTGGCTGGAAGGCGCTGGGCCATGCCCGGCGCTTCAGTGCGGAGATCGTGAACTATGCGGACGACTTCTGTGTGCTCGGCAAGGCCCCGGCGGCGGAGATGCTGGCGGTGGTCAACCGGCTTATGGAACGACTGAAGCTACCGGTCAACGCGCACAAGACCCGATGCCTCCGATGCCCCGAGGAGCCTCTCGAGTTCCTTGGATATCGCATCGGCTGGAACTATCGTCCCAAAGGCGGAGACCGGTATATCGGCACACGCCCGAGCAAGGCGAGCGTCCAAAGCATACGCCGCAGGATCCGCGCGCAAACGGACCCACGGTACGAGGGCTGGCCAGCAGAGGAGGTCGTAGGGCGCCTCAATCGGATGATATCCGGATGGGCGAACTACTTCACACTCGGCCAGGTCAGTCCGGCCTACGCGGTTGTGGATGCGTACGCGGCCCTGCGGCTGCGACAGTGGTTCTGCCGGAAGCACAAGGTGAAATCAGGAAAATACGTGCGATTTTCCCACCGATGGCTGTGGGAGCAATGCGGCCTCACGCGCCTTGCGCTGACGACACGACACCTTCCGTGGGCGAAGGCGTGATCCCAACTGAGAGCCGGATGCGGGAAATCCGCATGTCCGGTTCGATGAGCAGGGGGTGGAAACGGACCTACGGGAGCCGGACTTGCACCGCGCGAAAGCAAGCGGAACAAATACACACCGGACCCTAACGGCACCGCGCCACCCCTTGACTCCACCGTCGTGCCGCTCCGGCGGCGATTCGAACCACGCCCGCAGCGACCTCCCGCCGGTGCGGGCCGTCTTCATCTCCGACCACTCGCTGTAGCCGTCGCCGCTCAACGCCTGCACGAGGACCTGGTATTCGACGCCCGTTTCGAGGTCCGTGCGCCGCACGCTGGTCGGCGGGCGGTCGCCGCATCCTTTTCCGGGACCGAGAGAGCCGGGATAGGACTGCTTTCTTTTCTTGGCCTCACCGCTCGGGTGGCGGAATTCGACGAGGTAGCACTCGATCGGAAAGGTGCCCTTCTTCGGCTTCTCCCAGCTCACCTCCAGCGTCCCGTCCTCACCCGGCGGCGCCGTCACACTCACGTTCCTCGGCTCCGACGGCAGCCGGCGCTCGTAAGACAGCACCACACTGACCTTGTCGCCCTCACTCCAGTCGAGGTCGGGTCCGTCTGGAATATCAAAAGCGAACTCATCTGCACCCGAGGTACCAAACCCTACCAAAGGAAAGCTCGTGTTTCGGATCCAGAGCGTGATGTTCCCGAGGTTGGCTCCGCCGGCAGCGCCGGCCTCACTCACTTGTATACCAACTTTATCGATCGCTGTGTTGATGTAGAGGTATGCCACGGTGAATTCATAGTCGGGGTCGAAGTGATGTTTGTGGGGTGGGTTCCAAGGCGGGTAGTTGAACTTCGCGCCGGTGCTGATCGATCCGAGCGCGGTGGCGGCCTCGTATCCAAGATATCCGCTGTCCTCCCCCACCGTCATGGTGGTGCGCCAGAGATAGAAGTTCGTCGTCTGGGCGTGCGCTGCCGCCGGGGCGAAGGCACCGGCACAGAGGCACGCTACAGCGGCCACCGCGCGCGCGGAACGGACGAGCGCGCGCCGTGCGTCGGCGAGGCGCGCGAACGCCGGTCGTCCGGCGGCGGATGCGGTCTTTGAGGAGGGACGGCCGCCCCGGCGGGGCGGCAGGGTGTCAGGCCGTGGAGGCGGGCAGCCGTGTTCCCTCGCGCTTGAGACGCTCGGCAAGATGGTACCCGTGCGGCGCTCGCGTCCGCCTCCGTCCGGTATCCTAGTGATCGCGATGTCCCCTTCGCTCGTTCGCCTGCGGTTTCCGCGCGCGGATTTAGCTCTCGATAATTGTAGTTATCGAGAGTAAACCGTTTTGCTGTATGTCATTGTGCAGGGGGCACTTATGCGGATTTCGTCCCCAGGAGGTGTGTCCGACCGTCCCGACCCGGCCACTCAGAAGTCACAAAACGGCGAGCGCCTGACCGCCTACCTGGAGGACGCCCGCGGCGCCCTGAGCGGCCATACCGTGCGAGCGGTGAGAGCGGACCTGGAACGGTTCGCGGGGTGGTGCGCGGAGCGGGGGCGTTCTCCGCTACCCGCGCGTGCGGCCACGGTGGTGGCGTACGTCGAGGCGATGGCGAGCGAGCGAGCGCCGGCCACCGTGCGCCGCTACGTCTCGAGCGTCGCCACCGTGCACAAGGCGGCCGGGGAGCGGAGCCCGCTCGAGCACGTGACCGTGAGGCGGGCGCTTAAGCGGATGCACCGGCAGAGGGGGTGCCGACAGAGGCAGGTGCGGGGTCTGACCTGGGCGCTCCGCCGGCGCCTGATGGAGGCCGCGGGCGACCGGGTGATCGACGTCAGGAACCGCGCGATCCTGGCCGTGGCCTACGACGCCATGCTCCGCCGCTCCGAGCTGGTCGCGCTGCAAGTCGTTGATGTGACGATAGAAAGGGGCGGCTCGGCCTCGCTCCTCGTGCGCCGCGCGAAGACCGATCCGGAGGGTGGCGGCGCGATGCTCTACCTGTACCGAGACAGCGTGAGGCTGCTCTCGGAGTGGCTGAGCGCGAGCGGGATCAGTGGCGGGCCGCTCTTCCGTTCGATGCGCAAGGACGGCACGCTGGGCGGCCGGCTGCATGAGAGCCAGGTGCCGCGCATCTACAAGGCGATGGCCGAACGGGCCGGGCTCCCGGAGCAGATCGTGCGGCGGCTCTCCGGGCACAGCCCCCGCGTGGGCGCGGCTCAGGACATGATCGCCTCGGGCATCGGGATCCCGGCGATCATGCAGGCCGGGCGCTGGAAGAGCGCCCAGATGGTGCAGCGCTACGGCGAGCGGCTGCTGGCCAAGAGGAACGGCGCCGCCCAGCTGGCACGGCTTCAGAAACGCAGATGAGCCCCGAAGAACCCGGGGGCCTCTCTGGTCACAATCCTTGCCGCGGGTTACTCTCGATAACTACAATTATCGAGAGCTATCCGGAAAGCTACACGCTATTTTGTGAGTGAGTTGTGACTTGTCGGGTGAGCGTCGTGGCCCTTTAGTGACTTCACGCGCGAAGAGCGCTATCCTCCACCCCCCGCGGTCCGGCGGAACACGCCCGGGCCGATCGGCCGGAGCCTCGCTCGATGATGACGCGGCCAACCCCACCTACATCTTCACCGAGCACGGCGTCGGCTACCGCATCGGCTACGCCGGGCGAGGCGTAGGAAGTCATCCGAACGCGCCGAGCCGCACGAGCTGTCCCCGGCAGGCGTAGCGCAGGGCAGGGACACTAGCACCACCGTATAGCCAACCGACTAACTTGCCGGCGCTCAGGAGGCCGCCTGGGCCGGGCAGGCAGGACGGACCGCCGCGGACAGTGGAGCATAGTGCGCGCGGCGCGTGCTCGACGAATCGGCGTGTTGCGTCCCTACAGGCCCCGGTCTTGCCGGTTTGCCCGACTCCTCGCGATGGCCCACCGCGGCGATTCGCCGTCTAGCGAATACGCCTCGAACGTTACCCGATAGGCCCCAATTGTTTACTCAAGACGCTCCGCCCCGCTCTTCCGATGACGCAGAGCGGCTAGGACCGCGTCCAGGCTGGTCTGCGCCACGATCCGACCGAGAGGCAGGTGCTCGGGGGTGAATTCCTCAAGCGCCGCCTGATAGGCCTCCACTGCCTGTTCGAGCCGCTCCGTCCCGCTCTCCTGCTTACCCAAGGCCTGAAGGACGTCACCGAGATTGTTCTGTGTCCGGGCCCAGTCGAACGCCATGTGCTCGCGGGTGTGCACGTCAAGCGCCGCCCGGTGGGCCGCCACGGCCTGTTGCAATCGCTCCGTACTACCCTCCCGCTCGCCCAAGACGTGAAGGGCAATACCAAGGTTGTTCTGAGTGGCCGCCCAATCGAGCGGCACACGCTCGCGAGTGCGCTCCTCAAGCGCCGCCCGGTGGGCCGCCACGGCTTCCTCCAGCCACTCCGTCCCAACTGTCCGCTCCCCCAAAGTGAATAGCACATTGCCGAGATTATTCTTCGTCCCAGCCCAGTCGAGCGGCACGCGCTCGCGGGTGTTTTCGTCAAGCGCCGCCCGGTGGGCCGCCACTGCCTGCTCCAGTCGCTCCGTACTGTCATCCCGCTTGCCCAAGCCGTGAAGGGCGGCACCAAGGTTGTTCTGTGTCGCAGCCCAGTCGAGCGGCACGCGCTGGCGGGTGCGCTCCTTGAGGGCTGCCCGGTAGGCTTCCACTGCCTGTTCCAGTCGCTCCGGCCCAACTGTCCGCTCGCCCAAGGCCCATAGTGCGGTCCCTAAATTGTTCTGTGTCGCAGCCCAGTCGAGCGGCACATGCTCACGCACTCTCTCTTGTAGTGCCATCCGGTAGGCCTCCACTGCCAGTTCCAGCCGCTCCGTCCCGGTTTCCCGCTCGCCCAAGGCCTGGAGAGCGACACCAAGGTTACTCTGTGTGGATGCCCAATCGAGCGGCACGCGCTCGCGGGTGCGCTCCTCAAGCGCCGCTCGATGCGCTGCCACGGCTTCCTCCAGCTGTTCTGTCCTGACTGTCCGCTCGCCCAAGGTTAATAGGGCCGTGCCGAGGTTGTTCTGCGTCGTAGCCCACGCGAGTGGTGCGGAGTCACGGGGGCTTTCTTCAAGAACGGTTCGGTAGGCCACCACGGCTTGCTCGAGCGGCTCCGTCCCGCCTACCCGCTCGCCCAAGACTTGCTGGGCGTTACCAAGCGCGAAGTACAGATCCGACCGGCGATCCCGGCTGTCCGGTGGACATCCTTCGATGGAGACTAGCTAGTTTGCGCGAGGCTCTCATGAGACCTTCCTTCAATACGCGCGCACGTAGTTCGGTTTGCGATAGCGGGGCGACTGCTGCCAGTGCGAAGGCAGTTAGCTGCGCGTGGAGGTCGCTATGAAAGTCCTCTCCAAGTGTGACGTTCTCCAACATGTAGGGGCGGTCCCCGCGTCCGAGCGTACCGTCGCCCAACCGTGGTATGAACCACAGACTCAATACTTCTCCCGGTTTCTTTACCAACCCAACGAGTGCCAAGTCGGCGTGCCAGCACTCCAGTACGGCATCGGCATTCCTCCGCATGGCCAGCCGCCAATCGTCCGCCGCACCAGATGCCTTCACGACGCGGGCCGAACGCACTAGTGTCACACCCGGCACGCTGGTGAACGCCTGGACAACAACGTCCGTGTTCTTCCCATCCCTATCGTTGTCCAGCCAGCATAGCACGAAGCGGAACCGGTCATGCGACTGCTCCAGCTTGGCTCTGAAGAGATTCCCTACAGCCAGAGATGACCGCCCGGCCCACGGTAGCAGTCGGCAAAGCGATCCCGACATCCAAGTCAGCCACTCCATTGCGTGCTCCGCGCCAACAGCCTCACGTGTTGCCGATCCACCTTCTCTAGTTTAGCAGGATTGCAGCGGACCAAGCTGCGCGGGGCCCTCCCCCCAAGTGCCCTCGAATACGACCGGCTACGGCAGCATGTCACCTCGCCTCGGTGCGGGTCCGTGCGTAGCTGTAGGCGTTTGTTCCTGCAACACGTCTGGGCCGGGCCTCAGCCCTCACTCCCAGTCGCCCTCGGCGTCCCTGCGTAGCGCGTCGGCGAGCTCGGGATCGCCTTCGCCTCTTCGGACGGAGCGCTCGACGAGATCGACGCGGCGCCCCAGATCGGCGAGCCCGGTGGCACGCGCGACGGCGTAGATGGCGGCGGCAACCGCCGCGACCGCCAGCCCCACATGTAGGACCACGGTCACGCCATGGTCAGCGAGGATCAACGGCCAGAACGGCGCGAGGTACTCGAGACGCGACCCGCCGAGTAGGAGGGCGGAGCCCGCGAGTGCGGCAGTCAGGCCCGTGCTGATCTTCCAGGGTTGCATGGTGAGGGTGCTTAGAGCTCGAGCGCGGCCGGATCGCGCTCGGCCGGCCCTCGTATGGAGGCATGGTCGTCGCCCGCGCCGAGGATGCGGAGGACCTTTCTCCCGGCCGGTCCGTTCGCGTGCATCCGGAACCCGGCGGCGGCCTTGGCCCGGACCGATCCCTGGCGGTAGTTGCCGGATGCGACCTCGACATTGACGCGACCGGAGCGGCCGTCTGCGTCCGTGTACTCGACCTGCGCGTCGGGGTAGAGCACGCGGCCCCGGGCGTCGATGGGGAGCCCAAGCTCCCGGGCGGCTTGGTGCCGTGCGGCGTCCGCCGCCCGGCGGCCGTCCCGCACCCGCGCGGACTCGGAGCGGCGCGCGACGGCGCCCTTGAGCTCGCCGTCGAGCCGCACGCGCCGGATTGTGGCGCCCTGCTCGAGCAAGCGTCGGCGTTCAAGCCCGCAGGCCCGGTAGATCGCCGTGTCGTGTGCGAGCTGAGCGTGTTGCGGGCGAGCGGCGTCGATGTGCTGTCCGCGCTCCAGGCCCTGCCCGATGGCCAAGTCCCGGACGGCGGCCGCTCCCTTGCGGGTGAGCGTCAGAACCTTGAACGGCCGTCCCTTCGGTCCGTTGGCCGTGGACTCCCTGGCGAGCCCCGCGCGGATCCAGGCGTTCACGGCCCGCCGGGTGGTGTAGGGATGTCCGCCGAAGCGGGCTTCGGCCAGGTCCCGGAACGAGACGCAGCGGTAGATGCCCACGTCGGCGAGCGCCCGCTCGGAGCGGTCGCGGAAGGATATGGACCCGGCGCCCTCGCGCGCGTCGTATTCTCGGCGATGGCCGTCCCGCATGCGGTAGTGAGTGCGGCTTTGTGGCGCGGCAGGGCGCGGGTCCGATTCGATCGTGCGGTCGAACATCTCTTGGTCTTTCCCGGCTCCTCTCGTGGCCTCAGCGGCTCGGGCCGAAGCTCCGGTTCGGGACCGGCAGCGGAAGCTCCGGCCGGACTGCGGGGGCGGGCTGGGGAGCGGGAGCGCGGGTGGCGGCCACCGGTACCGGCTCCCGCTCGGCCTGGCGTTCGCGGCTACGCGCTAGCACGAAGTCGGAGATCTTCTGTGCGTCGGCCGCGGCGCGGCGGATCTCCCGGGGGTCCTCCTCGAGGGCGGCGACCCAGCCCTCGACGTAGGCGGCCCCTCGGCTCGGGTCGTGGCCCACGCCCACGCGCTCGCCCGTCATCATCGCGCTGATCTCGGCCCGGAGTTCCTCCTTCGCATAGGCCGGCGATCCGAACCCGTCGTTCATCCCTTCGACGAGCGATGGGCGGTTCATCCGTTCCGGATGGCCGGTGCTGTGCCCCAGCTCGTGGAGCGCCGTCTGGTAGTAGTGGTTGGCCGAGGGGAACTGCACCCGCTCGGGCAGCACGATCTCGTCGCGGTTCAGGTTGTAGAATGCCCGGTCTCCGGGCTCGTGGCGCACGGGGACCCCGCTGTCCTCGAGCACCCGCTCGGCGTTCTGGTGGACCTTCCAGAGCGGCTCGGCCGTGGGCGTCGGCCGGGCCGGGAGCCCGTCGGCCTGCTCGGCGTTGAACACGGTGTACTGCCGGACGACGGGCGTGGGCAGGCGCTCGTGGCGGTAGACGCGCTTGCCCTCATTGTCCTTGACGGGCCGCCCGTGCTCATCGGTCAGGGCGATCCGGCGGTGGTCCTGGAAGGAGAGGACGCGGGTGCCCCGCTCGCCCTTCCGCACCTGGCCGCCGCGGGCCTGGATCTGACGGTAGGTGCCCCAGCGCACGTCGGCGTAGCCGCGCGACTGGGCCACGGCTGCGAGGTGGAGGCTGTTCCCTCCGGCGTAGGAGCGTCCGGTATCGACGTTCGCGGGCAGCACACGCTCGCCCGGCCCCCAGGGCTTCTGCCAGGGCGCGGTGCCCTGGCGGATCTGCTCGATAATCGCGTCGGCGAACTGGCGGTGATATTCGTCGTGTTTCATCGCTCTTCCTCCTCGCCGTGCCGATCCTCTCCCGCGTCCCGGATCTCGTCCTCACTGCCCACCTCCTCGGCGAAGAGGCCGTACTCCTCGGCCAACGAGGCTGGCACCTCAAGGGCCTCGCCCCCATCCCGCGCGAGCTCCCGGTCGAACTCGTCGAGCGTATCGACGCGGACGACCTTCTCGTCACCTGTCATGGCGTCACTCCTTGGCTGTTGGTTCTTCATCGTGCGTCTTCCAGATGGGTTCGGTGAGCCAGCGGTTGGCGGCCGCGTCATAGCCCTGGACTCGGAGCGCCTCCTCGACGAATCGCCGGCCACGACGGCGGGTCATGTGGAGGACGAGATGGATCCCGTCGACCACGCCCCGGCAGGTGACCTCCCAGGGGAGCGCCCCGCCGGCCTGCATGGCGCAGCTGGCCAGGCGCGACAGCGCCGAGCGGGCGTTGTTGGCGTGCACGGTGGTGAGCGATCCGCCGTGGCCGGTGTTCAGCGCCTGCAGCAGATCGGCGGCCTCGCCGCCCCGCACCTCGCCGACGACGATGTGGTCGGGCCGGTGGCGGAGCGCATGGCGGACCAGGTCGCGGATCGACACGGGCGCCTCGGAGCCCGCCGCTCCGGCCTCGAAGCGAAGGCAGTTGGTCCGGTCGATCCTGAGCTCGAGCGTGTCCTCGATGGCGACGATCCGCTCCTCCTCTGGGAGCAGCTCGATCAGTGCGTTCAAGAGCGTGGTCTTCCCCGAGCCGGTGCCTCCGGAGACCAGGACGTTCCGCCGGGAGCGGAGTGCGCCCTCGGCCGCGCGGAACACGCTCTCGGGGAGGGCCCCCTGGCGGACGAGGTCTTCGGCGGAGAACGCGCGGCCCCCGAACCGGCGGATGGTCATGGCCACGTGGGGGCTGGCCGGCGGCGTGCAGATGGCGACCCGCGAGCCGTCGTCGAGCCGCGCGTCGAGGATGGGCCGTGTGGCCGGATCGAGGCCGAGCGGGCGCGCGATGTGGATCGCCGCCCGGTAGAGCGCGGCGGCGGTGAGAGCCGGCGCCTCGATGGGCTCGAGCTCGCCGCCCCGCTCGACCCAGACGTTGCCGGGGCCGTTGATCATCAGCTCGGAGACCTCGAGGTCCTCGAGCACGGCCTCGAGTCCGGGCAGAAACGGTTTCAGGTGCCCGATCCCGCTCGCGCGCTTCATAGCCGGCCCTCCTCGCGAAGGCGCCAGTAGCCCCTCTCGCGTGGCAGGTAGTGGGGCTTCAGATAGACGCGCCGCGCCGGGAGGGACTTCGTGCCGTCGTAGGGCAGGCAGATCGCCTGATAGTTGGCGAGGAGCGTGAAGTCCCGGGGCGTGAAGACCGGCTCCCGTGCCTGCCGGAACGACTTGCTCGCGCCGATCGTGCCACGGCCCCCTCCGGCGCGTCCCGACAGCAGCGAGAACTCGGGCCTGCCCGTGGTCTCGGTGAACGTGTAGGACGGCTGCGTCTTCATGACGCTGCCGCACATCTCCGAGGCGATCCTGGCCGAGGACTCGTCGCTCAAGGACAGGAAGATCCGGGTGCGGAGCGTCTGGACCAGTGTGCGCCACGCCTCCGTGCCCGACAGCACGGAGCGGAGCGAGGAGATCGACTGCGTGGCTACGATCGGGATGCAGCGGCACTGCCGCGTCAGCGCGAACGCCTTCTCGTCGCCAGCGGGGTCGTCCTGGCCCACGGTCGCGAACGCCTGATACTCGTCGCAGATGAACACTGCGGGCCGGAGGTAGCGTCCGGGCCGGCGGGCGGCCTCTGCGGGCCGCCGAAGGAGCGCCTGCATCCAGGCATTCTTCAGCAGCACGCCGATGGCTCGTCCGAGCGCGGGGTTCGCGCCCGCGGGCATGTTGAGGGCGAGGACCCGGCCCTCTTCGATCAGCTCGGCGAGCGGCGGCAGGCGGCGGCGAAGCCCCGGCATGGGCCGGACGGCCGCGCCGTCCTCGTCGGGCGCATCGTTACCTATATGTATAGATGGGGACTCATCCGATTCCGGCGGCGGCGGACAGAACACGCTCGCGACCTGCGGCTGGTCGAAGAGCGAGAGGAACACGCTGATGCCCTCGACGATCGAGGTGCGGAGCTTGGCATCGAGCGCCATCCAATCGTTCAGGTACCAGCGCTCAATCGCCTCGACCTGCTCCCTGAGCTCGCTGCCCGCGCCGCTCTCGCCTTCCTCGGTCTCGAACGGGATCTTGAGCTCGGCGAGCCGATCCCGGAGCACCGGGTCGAGCCGGCACGTCACCGTGTCCTCACCGGAGGTATATATCCAGACCCAGTCATTCAGCGCTTCCGGATGGCCGATCATGTCGTCGTGGGAGATGACGACCCGCGCGGGGCACGCCTCAGCCACCAGGTCCTGGGCCTCGCGGATTCTCTCGGCGAACAGCTCCGCGTCGATCGTGCAGCGGTAGACGTCCTGCAGCGTGACCCAGCCCCCCGGCAAGAGCCGGTGCAACCTATCTAAAAGGCTCGTAAGTCGTTGTGGCTAAACGCTCATCTGCTCGGGGTATCTGTATTGTGCCCCCAGAGTTGCCCCATAATCGCACCCGCATCCAGCGCTCGCCATCAGCGTCCATTGCGATCCAGCATAGCGGAGCCATCGTCTCGGCCCCGCGGGTGCCAGCTGCCCGGCGCGGCCGCCCCGCAGGGCAGCCTAGAAAGAATCATGCTATATCATCCTATCGGGTCCGATAATGTATGACATAGGAGGAAAATTGATCAACATCTCATGGAAATAGGGATATTTGATAATCACAATTTCATGAAAGAGAGAGAAAAAGAGTGTTGGCCGCGACGTTGAAAATCCATTCAATCCACCCTTGACACCATTGACCTGCCCCCAAGAGTGGTACCACATCCTATGTTAGTCCCAGCACCTGTGGAGGGCCGTGAAGGACGGGCATCGTCAGGAACCAGGGCGACGGCTTAATCGCCTCAGGGGCCGGGGGAAAGCCGCCGCAGGCGCTGTGGGGTCGGACGGTATTGTACTCGCGCCTCCATTGCTCGACCAGCACGGCCGCCTCCGCCAACGAGCAGAAGATCTCCCCGTTCAACAGCTCGTCCCTGAGCTTGCCGTTGAAGCTCTCGTTGTAGCCGTTCTCCCACGGGCTGCCCGGCTCGATAAAGAGCGTCTCGACGCCCACGCGCCCCAACCACCGCCGCACGAGCTTCGCGGTGAACTCCGGTCCGTTGTCCGACCTCAGATACTCGGGAGGCCCGTGTCGGACGAACAGATCGGCCAGCACCTCGAGCACGTCGTGCGAGCGGAGCTTGCGAGCCACCACGATCGCCAGGCACTCCCTCGTGTGCTCGTCCAGCACTGTCAGCAGCTTCAGCGCACGCCCGTCGTGCGTCCTCGAGGCCACGAAATCGTACGACCAGACGTGGCCCCGATACAGCGGCCTCAGCCGGATGCACGATCCGTCGTTGAGCCACAGCCGACCTCGCTTCGGCTGCCGCTCCGGCACCTTCAGCCCCTCCTGCCTCCAGATCCGCTCCACCCGCTTGTGGTTCACCCCCCAGCCCTCGATGCGGAGCATGTCCGTGACGCGTCGGTAGCCGTAGCGGCCGAATCGACTCGCGAGTCGCACGATATCACCTCGGAGCGCCCCCTCGTCACTCGCCACTTTCCTCGCCCGGCGCTGGGTCGTGCGTGGCTGCCCGAGCACCCGGCACGCTCTCCTCTCCGACGCCCCGAGCTGCTGACGTACACGCACCACACAACGTCGTCGGCGCTCGGGGCTCAGAAGTTTCCCTTGGCCGCTTCCTCCAGGATCAGCTTGTCCAGTGTCAAGTCCGCCACTGCTCGCTTCAGGCGCCCGTTCTCGCGCTCGAGCTCCTTCAGGCGCCGTGCCTGGCTCACCTTCATCCCGCCGTACTCCCGCCTCCACCGGTAGTACGTCTGCTCGGTGATGCCGAGCTCCCGGCTCATCAGCTTCACGGATTTGCCGCGGGCCAGACCCACCTCTGCCTCCCGCAGTGCAGTGATGATCTGCTCCGGAGTGTGTCGCTTCCTTCCCATCCTGACCTCCTCGCTGAAAAGCTTCAGACCAGGTCGATCCTAACATTGCACCTGGTCTCGTTTCAGGGGGTCAGGTCACCTCCTCATAAACATTCCGGGATGAAAATCTCGCGGTGGGTTTCGGATAAGTTGCAACTGGCTCGTGACATTCATTGGATGATTGGGATCGTCCTTCTGATTCTCTCGGCCGTAGCAGGTCTAGCTGTAGCAGCTGTCGGGGCATTCTACGAAGACCCCTATAGGCTGGTGATCCTTCTAGTTGCCGTCGCGCTGATCGGAAATGGCGTCGTCATTTATTGGTGGGCGCGTCGTTTCGGACGTACCAATCCGAGGACGTCCACCGAGGAATCACCAAGAGGCTCTTCGCGAGAGAGGGAAAGGCAAAAGGCATTCAGACGCGCAGGTACGCGGTATCAGCGCGAGATTGATGAGAAGGACAGAGCGCTCAAAGAAGAATCAGAAAAGCTATCACATTTGGCACGTAAGTACGAAGCCTTGCAGTTTGAATTCGGGAAAATCTGGATTGATATGTGTGGAAGGAGTTTGGATGAAGTTGGATTATCTGTCTCTGTTCAGTTCATTGACCATCAGGATAACATTTTGGCGCATAATATCATTGCCTTTTTCCTCCCAACGACGTGGAATGTCGGGAGATTTATGCAAATAAAATGGCGTGAGAACCCACGTCCCGAATGTCGCATCGTCATTTTTTCGGACCATCGGAATGCCCCAGGATTGAGAGGTGCTTTCACTCGGTGCGAGTTGTTGGACGGAGAGCGAATCGAAAGGATGCCCAAAGAAGATCATATGACAAGTGATGTGACTATAGTAATTTTTGACAAGGCGAGTTTCGAGCCCGCAAGAACTCAATAAGAGTCTAAGTATTTCGTTTTTCATGTTGAGGAGATAACTTCGTAGCGGTAAGGGAGGCGTGACGCCTCTCTCGATTTTACACAAAGCGGCCGGCGTGAGGCCGTCTCCCGTTCGGGGGAGACGGCTTTTTCTTTTATGAACGGCGGACGGCTTTACTTCGGCAGCACGAAACTAAGAGGAAGGACAAATGATAACTTGCGATGAGTTCTATAAGGGCGCAGCTACTGACGAAGAAAGAATAGAGATCATGAAGGAAACCGTTGATCGTGAGGGGAACGCGATGTCCGAAGAACAGGCACGGGCTCTAGTTGATCGGCTGTTCCCGCCTCCGTTGAAAGATTGCAAGACTCTCGGCGATCTAATGGGATGGGGCAAGAAATGAATACCTATGCACCTTCGGCGGTTGGGGACCCCTGGTGAGATTGCCAGGACCTGGGGAAGTATCGAAAGAGGGGCTGTTGCGTGCACCCCGAATGGCCTCCACAAATGGCTAGTTATGCATAACTGAGGCAGGTAATAGCATGCAGTTACGGCCATTTCAACGCAAGTTTATTAAGGCTCTAACGTTGCCGCTTGGCCCCGGGAACGGCGCCGGGTGATGATAGCGTTTGAATCGTTACTTTCGGGGAACATTCGAGCCACTGCGGTGTTTCGCGGGTTCGAGCCCGAACGTCACCCGCTTAAAGATGGAGCTACGACCGTGGAATTGGTGCTCGTTAGGCACAGGAGCGACCCGGTAGATTGCCCGGAGTGTGGGAAAAAGGGCGCCAAGTTGAGCAGACCCTCCGGACCGCTTCCAGCGCCTAGAAACGGTCAGGTCATGACAGCCTTGTTGGGATTAGCGTACTGCGAGGATCATGACCTTATAGATTGGGCAATAGAACCTCCATAGGTGCCGTAAATCCCCGTAGGGGAACCCCTTCGGCAACCGCACCTTACCATCGAGAAGCGATGAACGTGCAGCCTGACATCATTGTGGAAGTGAAGGCTTTTCACGGCAAGGAGAGCCGGATGCGCCGCTTGGCCATGCTGGCCCCCGGACCAGCGGAACGCGAGTGGGCGAACGAGCAGGCGTCGCGGGTGGCGAACGAGCGCTGGAACCTGTTGCGGGAGGCTGCCCGCGCCATGGGGGAGGAGTGGGAGGCCAGTTTACGCCACCGGCGGCTGGCCGCTTACCGCGCCGAGCGCGTCAACGTGGGTGGCCGCCACCGGATGGACGAGGAGGTGGCGGTACTCGGGCCGCCGTGAACCGGCCCATATACTGCGGCTGTGGGTATAAGCTGATCTACAGCAAGGAAGTAAGGCCGGACATGCTGACCGACCTGCCCCGGTGCTCCAACCCCGTGCACCCTGCCCGGCCTCTGTGCCCCGAATGCGACAACAGGGGTCCCCACCGGATGCTCCTCGCCAACCACATGCTGTGTCGTCAGTGCGGGCACAGCTTCGACCCCAGGAAGGATCAGGGCTAGAGCCTCACCGCCGGCCCGTGTACCGCTCTGCCATACGGGCGACAGCCCGCTGGGCCTCCTCCTCCTCCTCCAACCTAGCGTGGAAGTCCTCCGCCACGGCAACCGTCCGCTCCAGTAGATTCACGATCTGGTCAAGAGCCGTGAAGAGCCTTTCCCTATCGTTTTCGTCCACAGGCCGCGCTACCCGGTTGCGAACGTCTGTTGTCCCTCGAGACGGGCTACGCGCCAGCGCAGGCTCGACACCTCGGCCTCCAGCTCGCGGCGCTGGCGCTCCTCCAGATAGGCCCTCTTGCGGGCTGCCGCTCGCTTCAGGATGTCCATGATGACAACGGCCCGGCACCCGTGTGTCCGGGTTCCCTTGCCCACCCGCACGAGGGGGGGATTATGTTGGTTTAGGTTTCTGTACTCGGTCGTCTTGCCCGTTCTAGTACTGGTGATGCTGGTGCGCGGCCTAGAGCCCGACGGCTCTACCGTGCCAGCCGCCGCCGCGGTCTGCTACTGGATCATATTGGGAAGATCGGTCGGTAGGCCCGCGACCCCTAGAAGCCTGTTGAAAAAGTCCATGCAATCTGCTCGTGATTGAAGGTGGCGGGGAGTAGATTGTATGGAGCGATCAAGCGGCCTGCGTCAGGAGCGGGGTCAGGCGATGTTGAGACGAGATACTTGCGAGCCTGCGCTCTTCCAGATGGTGGACATGGAGAGCCTGGTGCCGAGCGATCATGTGCTTCGCAAGATCGACGCGGTGCTGGATTTGAGTTTTGTCCCCGATGCGGTGGCCGGGTGTTACTCGGCGGACAGGGGACGGCCCAGCATCAACCCGGAGCTTGCTGTTCGGATGATGTTGCTGGGGTGTTGTACGACCTCAGTGACCGGGAGTTGTGCACGGAGATGCGGATGCATGCGGGGATGCGCTGGTTCTGCGGGCAGAACTTCCATGATGTAGAAGCTCGCCGCCGTGCCGCACGGCTTTCGGTCGAGCTTTCGGGACTGGGCAGCCGAGGAAACGGATCATCCTCGGGAGGTGGCCGAGGCTGCGCTGGCGCACAAGGTCCGCAACCAGATCGAGGCGGCGTACCGGCGCACGGACCTGTTCGAGCGGCGGCGTCGGTTGATGGACGATTGGGCGCGTTACCTCGCTGGCGAGGGGTGAGACCCGGAGGCCGAACCGGTCCGCTGAGGCGCTGGCTCATGACCCTTACCTGTCATGAGCCAGCCTACCCTTTGGGGCCACGCTTCGCGGGTCCCCGGCAGGGGCTGGCGAGGGGCTGTGCCCCCTCTGACCCCCCCAACGGCAACGGCACATCATGGACGCTGGACCGGGCGGGGGGCTCGTCCCCCCTCCGTCTTGCCGGCCCGTCCTGATGGCTGATCGCCGCACCGTCGCCGCCGGCCGATTCGCTGCCGCGAACCATCAGCGGCTCGGACCATGATCGCGCTCTCGACCACGCTGGCGCATCAGCTCCAGCGCCCGCGTAACGTCTCGGCGAGCGTCCTGTAGTCCCGGGCCAAGTACGTCACTTGCGCGCTGAGCTGCGCGACCTGCCGCTGCAAGGTCTCGACCTGCGCGGCGTGCTGCTGCTGCGCCTGCTCGTACTGCGCGGACAACCCCCGCAAGGCCTTCGTCAACTGCTGTTCTAAGGCGGTCATAGAGCTCCTTCACTTGTTCGACAGCTTCACGGCCGGCCGATTGTCCACGGTCCAAGGCGGATAGGCGAGCGCGCCGGCCGGCAGCACCACGAACCGCTCCCCCTCGATCTCCTGGAGCACGATCCCCCAGGTGGTCGCCTCGAGCCGTGCCAGGGTCTGGCGCGCCTCCTCGATCTCTAGGTCGAGGGCGGCGGCCGTCTGGATCCGGGCCTGTATGCGCGCCGACAGCCAGTGCATCGTCGCCCGGCTCCCGCCGCAGATGCCAAGCCAGAGGCTCAGGCCGACTACCAGGGGCCGGAGCCAGGCCTTGAGCAGGAGCGCGCGCATCCGCCCGGTCGCCACCGCCGTATCGCGTTCGATGGTACGCAGCGCGTTGCTCGCAACGCGCCTTGAGTTCGCGCCGAGCCGCTCGAGCTCGCTCGCCGTCAATTCCTCGATCGCCTCGCGTTCGGTCTCCAGCCGTCTCCGCAACCGCTCGGTCAAGTCGTTCGCGTTGGAAGTCATGTGCATACAGTTCTCCTTTCAGCCGCCACCGGTCCCCGGTCGTGGGATCCAGGGCCGTCAGGTAGTCCTTGCCCTGGCGCGGCACCTCCAGGCCCGCCTCCTGCAAGGCTGCGACGACATCGGCCCGGTTCCGCACCGTGCCGTGCTCGACACGCTGGAGCAGGTAGTCGCGGATCAGGTCGCGGGGGGCGGGCTCGAGCGCGAGGCCGGCGCGCAGGTGCGCCACTTCGACGTAGGCGCGGTGCCCGGGTTGCTGCACGCGCGCACGCGCCGGGTCGTCCGGCCGGCTCCAGCCCTCCTCGGCGTTGAAAGCATCGCGGAGCGGGTCGAATGTCTTCTGCCAGCCCGGCGGGGCAATGTTGAGGCTCCGGCCGGTCTCCAGGTCGCACCGTGCGGCGAGGACGTGCACGTGAACGCCGCCGTCACGCTCGCGGTGCACCACGGCCGCCCAGGCGTAGCGGTCGGGCTCGAGTCCCGCCCAGGCCGTCCGCTCGAAGGCATCCAGAACCGTGCCGATCTGCTCGTCGGTCGGAGTGTCGTCGGGTGCCCAGGCAATCACACCCGAGGTGTACTTGTGCTCGAAGGCCAGCGCGTCGGCCACTGCGGCCACCTGATGGGGATCCCCCCGGAGGACCTCCACGCCCTCGCGCAGTTGCCCTGTCGCGTCCCGCGCCCCGAGGAGGTAGTCGGCCGCCTCCCGGGCCGAGCCGGTTCCGCGGGCCAGGAACTTAATGTGCATCGGGATCGGGGCGGCCGACGGGGACCAGCGCTGCGAGCGCCCGCTCGATGGCGACCAGGTGGGCGACGATCTCGACGGCCTCGGCGTGCGCCTTGAGGGTATTGGCCCAGCGGGCGATCTGGTTCAGGTTCGCTCCGATCCGCGCCAGCTCGCGGGTGCGCTCTCGCTCCACCGCGGCGTGCGCCACGGTCCAGGGGCGCACCCGGCCCACCGACCGGCGCACCAGATCCGACAGCGTCAACCCCGCGGAGCGCGCCTTCGCGTGCCACTCGGCACGCTCCGCCTCGCTGGCGCGGATCTTCACCCACACGTCGCGTCCAGCGCCCCTCATGTGCCGTTGCCGTTGGGGGGGTCAGAGGGGGCACAGCCCCCCGCCAGCCCCTGCCGGGGACCCGCGAAGCGTGGCCCCAAAGGGTAGGCTGGCTCTCCCGCCGTAGCGGCCAAACTCGCCCGCCGACAGTCGGAACACTGGGCCGTAAAAATCTCCATACCCGTATATTGAGGAGCCTGCCTTATGCGGTGTCAACAACGGGCAAAAAGGCGATGTCCCAGGTGTTCCAGCGACGTACTAGAGGCTGACTGGGCTCCGCCAGCGGACGCCCGATCTGCTCCGGGAGAGCCCGCGGAGAACCTCAATCGCGGTCGGTCGAAGTGCGTTCTATCCGAGGCAGTTCATCCACCGCGCCCGCCCCGGATCGGGAGGGGTTGTTGCTGTGCGTGCACGCATAAGAAGGGCAGTTCATGGCCGTCCGGGTCCGAGCTTTTTCACACAATACAAATAGGGCACAGAAACAATACAATTATGCTATTGACAAGACGGTTTCAGCGACCCACGGTTTCCGTTGAAATCGCTGCTGGACTCCCATCTTTCGGACATTCAGGAATCCGAATGAGCTGTCACCGAACGATCATCCGGCTGTCCGCCGTGCTAGCGGTTGTGGCCTTGACCAAGGGGTGCGGGGACGGTGACAGCCCTGCCGCGCCTCCAACGCCAGAGCCCGCCCGCCCGACGACGGTCACGGTGAGCCCGGCCACGCACGAGCTCACCGCGTTGGGCACAACGGTTCAATTGAGCGCGGAGGTGCGGGACCAAAACGCCCGGGTCATGGCTGGGGCCACCGTGACCTGGACGAGTAGCGCCAGCTCGATGGCGACGGTCGATGCGTCGGGCCTAGTTACAGCGGCGGGCAATGGGACGGCGACGATCACGGCGTCCGCCGGGTCGGCATCAGGCTCCGCGGTGGTGACGGTGATGCAGTCGGTGGCCTCGGTGGAGGTGTCGCCGTCCGCAGAGACGATTGGGTTGGGCAGTACGCTACAGCTGACGGCGGAGGCGTTTGACGGGAACGGCCATGCGGTGGCAGGAGCGGAGTTCTCGTGGGAGTCCAGTGATGCTGCGGTGGCAACGGTTGACGCCGGGGGTCTGCTGACGGGGGTCGCCGAAGGGGTGGCGACGATCACGGCGTCCGCCGGGTCGGCATCAGGCTCCGCGGTGGTGACGGTGATGCAGTCGGTGGCTTCGGTCGAGGTGTCGCCGTCCGAGGAGACGATTACTGCTGTCGGGAACACGCTGCAGCTGATCGCGGAGGCGTTTGACGGGAACGGCTATGCGGTAGCGGGCGCGGAGTTCTCGTGGGAGTCCAGTGACGCCGCGATAGCGACGGTGGACGGGATGGGCCTTGTGACTGCGGTGGGCAACGGGGAGGCGACGATCACGGCGAGCACAGGGTCGGCATCGGGATCCGCGGTGGTGACCGTGATGCAGTCGGTGGTCTCGGTGGAGGTGTCGCCGTCCGTGGAGACGATTACTGCTGTCGGGAACACGCTGCAGCTGGTCGCGGAGGCGTTTGACGGGAACGGCTATGCGGTAGCGGGCGCGGAGTTCTCGTGGGAGTCCAGTGACGCCGCGATAGCGACGGTGGACGGGATGGGCCTTGTGACTGCGGTGGGCAACGGGAAGGCGAGGATCACGGCGACGAGCGGTACGGCGTCCGGTAGCGCGCCGGTGACGGTAGCGGCGGCGCGTTCCGCTCCTCCGACCTGGGTGTTCGCCGGAAACATACCGGAGTCCGACCGGATGGTGTTTCGCAAGGAGATGGAGTACAGCCGGGCGTACTTCGCCAATGAGTACGGTGTCGAGGCAACGGGTTTCACCGTTCTGGTCGGCGAGAACCATGAAGCACTCGCCCGGGTGTACAAGGACGCGACCGGCAGCGATCTCCCGGATAACTCTTTTGCCGACACTGACGCTTGGGTTACAAGTTCGGTACGCGGCGGTGCCGTCATTACGTTACTGTACGGCCACGAGACCTGGACAGTTGCCAAGCTCACGAACTATATCGTTCACGAGTATTTCCACGTTCTTCAGGGACAACTCGCCTCGGGACTTGAGCCGGTAGGGAATGGTGAAATCGGGTGGTCTCTCGGAAATAACTTCCCCAGATGGCTCGGCGAGGGGCAAGCTTCCTATGCCGACTACAGGTATTCACCAACTCGGCCGGGACGGGCTCCGTTCTTAGGTGACAGATACACCCCCTACGAGGACTTGGGGATTGCCGCATCTACGGGCAGGCTTGATCTAAGTGGTTTGGCTAAAGATCTGACCCCTGTTGGGATTTGCGCTTGGAATGGGTTCGAGTTTTACGCCTTGAGTTTCGTAGCGACATTCTTCCTGATGAGCCAAGCACCGGACGACGCTTACATTGAGTTCTGGAAGCTGCTCAGTACACGCTCGACGTGGGAGGAGGCGTTCAAGGAAGCCTTCGGCATCGACATCAATGACTTCGACAGGGATTTCGAGGAGTGGCTGCCGTCCCAGATTACCTCCTACGATCAGCTTGTCATGCGGATTCTCTGGCCCGAGAAGAGCACGGACCCGCAAATCCCCGGAGAACAAATCCGGATGGACATCGAGGCCTCGTCCTCGTTCAAGCTCTTGCTGCGGACGAGCGTTACGCTTCCCTCTGTCATACGTCCTCCCATTGACGTCCGGATCACGGCTCCTGCCGGTACCGTCGGGACGGCTGTCCTGTCCCTCTGGTGGTACAATGATCCGAGGACAGAGTACCTCCTGGGCTGGTACAAGGACGGCGAACTGACGGATCAGCGCGCGGAAGCCACGCCGATCAGGTTCACCGGCATCTCTTGGAACGACGAGTGGACACTCACCGCCCATCCAAGCACGCTTCCGCGGCTTTCTTGCCGGGTGTGGGAAACGCAGACCGCGTGCCCGTGAACTGGAGTTGCCCCGGCGGTCTCAAGCGGTGAACGCAACGGTCTTGGCGAAGACTTCACATGGTTTCATCCAGCCGAGGGTTTGTCGAGGGCGGCCGTTGAGCTGTCGGGCCATCGTTCTCGCCCGGCCCTTCGATCCCGCTTCCGAGCGCGCCAGCTCCTGCTCCAGCCTCGCCAGGCGCTGCCTCGCGCTACGCAGACCTCTTCCCACCCGGATCACGCGGGGGGATCCGTCGTCGAGCACGACGGTCATCTCGCTACCTGGTCTCGTTTCAGGGGGTCAGGTCACGGCGAGCCACTGTCTTGTGTGAAGAAGAATCTCGATGAGCCGTCGCCGAACCATCATCCGGCTGTCCGCGGTGCTGGCGAGCCTAGCCTTGGGGTGGGCCTGCGGCGGCGACAGCGCCACCGCGCCTCCAACGCCAGAGCCCGCCCGCCCGACGACGGTCACGGTGAGCCCGGCCACGCACGAGCTCACCGCGTTGGGCACAACGGTTCAATTGAGCGCGGAGGTGCGGGACCAAAACGCCCGGGTCATGGCTGGGGCCACCGTGACCTGGACGAGTAGCGCCAGCTCGGTGGCGACGGTCGATGCGTCGGGCCTCGTTACAGCGGCGGGCAATGGGACGGCGACGATCACGGCGTCCGCCGGGTCGGCATCAGGCTCCGCGGTAGTGACGGTGATGCAGTCGGTGGCTTCGGTCGAGGTGTCGCCGTCCGTGTACGAGCTGACCGCGTTGGGTCAGACCGTTCAGCTGACGGCGGAGGCGTTCGACGAGAACGGCCATGCGGTGGCAGGAGCGGAGTTCTCGTGGGAGTCCAGTGACGTCGCGGTGGCAACGGTTGACGCTGGGGGTCTGGTGACGGCGGTCGCCGAAGGAGTGGCCACGATTACGGCGAGCGCGGGCGAGGCGTCAGGCTCCGCGGTAGTGCCAGTGATGCAGCCGGTGGCCTCGGTGGAGGTGTCGCCCTCTGCACAGACGATTGGGTTGGGCAGTACGCTACAGCTGACGGCGGAGGCGTTCGACGAGAATGGGGAGGCGGTGGCGGGAGCCGAGTTTTCGTGGGAGTCCAGTGACGCCGCGGTGGCGGCGGTGGACGCCGGAGGTCTGGTGACGGGGGTCGCGGTAGGGACGGCGACGATCACGGCGAGTGTCGGCGGCGCACAGGGAACGGCCGAGATCACGGTCGGTCCTAACCCAGACCGGGCGGCGCTGGTGGCTCTATACGAAGCAACAGACGGGCCAAACTGGGTCAACTCAGAAAACTGGCTCACCGACGCACCGCTGGCGGAGTGGTACGGGGTGGATACGGATACCTCCGGCCGAGTCGTCCGGCTGGATCTCGCCGGCAGATGGGACCCAGTCAGTCGAGAGTGGGTGCCACATGGCTTGACAGGCCCGATCCCGCCCGAACTGGGAAGTCTCGCTAACCTGGAGGTTCTCAACCTCAGTACCAACGACCTTTCCGGCCCGATCCCTCCAGAACTCGGCAATCTGTCCAATTTGACAGTTCTGAGGCTTGGCAAAAACTATCTGACAAGTCCGATCCCGCCCGAACTGGGCAACCTGCACAAACTTAGAGACCTGGACCTTTCAGAAGCCGACCTGGGCGGCCCGATTCCACCTGAACTCGGCAACCTCTCGCAACTAAGGACGTTGAATCTCAATACAAACGCCTTCCGAGGTTCGATTCCACTGGAACTCACCAGAATCCCGGGTCTGATCGGCTTGAATCTGTCTACAAACAACTTGACGGGCACGATCCCACCCGAACTTGCAGATCTAGCCGAACTGGAGGCACTGTCTCTCTCTTGGAACGAGTTGGAGGGTGCAATCCCGTCGGAGCTGGGCAATCTCCCCCGACTCCATGGATTGTACCTGAGTCAAAACCGCCTCTCGGGCCCGATCCCGACGGAACTCGGTACGCTACCGAACCTGGGAAGGCTGTGGCTCCATGAGAACAACCTGAGCGGCCCGATTCCGCCTGAACTCTTGCAGCTTGACCTGCTTAGGAGCTTTACGTTCGCAGACAATGCGACTCTCTGTGCCCCGGGGACCGCCCCCTTTGTCGATTGGATCGAAGGAATCCAGGATGCTGAAGGACCGTTTTGCAACGAATCCGACATAGCCATTCTGGAATCGCTTTACGGCGCTACCGGCGGCGCGAGCTGGACCAACTCGGATAACTGGCTGGGAGGAGCTACACTCGCCGTGTGGCACGGGATCGAAACGGACGCGCTCGGTCGGGTACAGGTGATGGATCTGAGCCACAACGGATTGGTCGGACGTATCCCGGAGAGCCTGGGCGGGTTGACGACGATGACGAAACTCCAGATCTCGGGCAACGCCGTTTCCGGCCGATTGCCCCTGTTGCTTGTCCGTCTCCCGCTGGAAGCGCTGCGCTACGCTGACACAAGTCTGTGCGCGCCGACGGACGAATCGTTCCAGGAGTGGCTTAACGCGATTCCATCGCATGAGGGCACGGGAGTGGAGTGCGCGCCGCCCTCGGACCGGGACGTTCTGGTTTCCTTGTATGACGCAACCGGCGGGCCGATGTGGACCAACAGCGGCAACTGGCTAACGGATGCACCCCCGGGAGAGTGGTACGGTGTGACGACGCGCGCCGACGGTAGCGTCCTCTCGCTGGCGCTTCGGCACAACAACCTGAGCGGCCCGATCCCGCCCGAACTCGGCAACCTCGCCAACCTGAACCGGTTGGACCTCGGGGTGAACAGGCTCTCGGGCCCGATCCCGGCCGAACTCGGCACGCTACCAGGCCTGAAAGAGCTGCGGCTCGCCGGTAACAACCTGAGCGGCCCGATCCCCCCCGAACTCGGCAACCTCGCCAACCTGAAGCGATTGGACCTCGGGGCGAGCGGGCTCTCGGGCCCGATCCCGCCCGAACTCGGTGGTCTCTCCAGTCTCTCGGATCTCCGCCTTGACAACAATGACTTGACCGGATCGGTGCCGGGTGGGTTCGGCGAGCTGGTTCGCGTTCAGACGATGACGTTGTCCCACAACCCCCGTTTGTCCGGATCGCTTCCGTTGAGCATAGTGGCGCTCGCTCAGCTCGAGACCCTCCTGGCGGGTGGCACGGGTCTTTGCGCGCCTTCCGACGCCAGCTTCCAGCAGTGGCTGGAGGGCATACACGAGCGGCGCATCGCCTCTTGTGCCACCACCAGCCCGCACACCGCCTATCTTACACAGGCCGTGCAATCGCGGGAATTCCCGGTGCCGTTGGTCGCTGGCGAGAAAGCGCTGTTGCGGGTCTTCATGACCGCGGCCAGCGCGACCGGTGCGAGCATTCCCTCCGTGCGAGCCCGGTTCTACCGCAACGGCCGGGAGACGCACGTTGAAGACATCCCTGGAAAGTCCTCGACGATACCGACTGAAGTGGGCGAGGGCAGTCTCTCGAAGTCGGCCAACGCCGAGATTCCCGCAGAGATCGTGCAGCCGGGCCTGGAGATGGTCGTCGAGGTAGACCCCGAGGGCACGCTCGACCCTGCGTTGGGCGTAACCAAGCGAATCCCGGAAGCGGGCCGGATGGCAATTGATGTACGAAGCACACCGCTCTTTGACCTCACGTTGATCCCGTTCCTGTGGACCGAAGATCCGGATTTGGCGATCCTGACAATAACGAGCGGAATGGCCGCTGAACCCGAAGCTCACGAGCTACTCGGGGATACGCGGACGCTGTTGCCCGTGGGCATTATGAACGTAACGGCCCACGAGCCAGTGCTGCACTCCACAAAATATGCCGGCACCTCGATGCTCGGAGTGACCGCGGCGATCCGGGCCATGGAGGGGGCGCACGGCCACTATCTGGGCATGATCTCACATTCTGGCGGGAAGGGGGGTGGCGGATACGCCGATTTGGGTGGAAAAGTTGCGGTCGCCGGACCAAAGTCGGCTGTCATAGCCCATGAACTCGGCCATACCCTGAACCTGCAACACGCGCCGTGCGGCCACCATCTCGAAAGCGTCGACCCTTCGTTTCCGTATCCGGATGGATCCAGCGGGGCCTGGGGGTACGATTTTCGCAACAACGGCCGCTTGGTCTCACCGGACACGCCCGACCTCATGTCTTACTGCGGTGGAACATCCAACGCTTATGGGCGGACAGGGAACCAGTGGATCAGCGACTATCACTTCACCAACGCGCTCCGATATCGTCTGTTCGACGAGGGGACGCCAGCGGTCGCCACGGAGTCGCTCCTCCTGTGGGGTGGCGTGGCCGCGGACAGCGTACCCTATCTGGAACCCGTTTTTGTTGTTAACGCTCCGCCCACGCTCCCTGACTCCGCCGGCGAGCACCGGATCACTGGACGGACCGCCAACGGCCGCCAGCTCTTCTCCTTCAGCTTCGCCATGCCCGAGGTGGCTCACGGAGACGGAAGTTCCTCCTTCGCCTTCGTACTCCCGGCCAGGCCCGGGTGGGCCGGCGCACTCGCGAGCATCACGCTCTTGGGGCCTGGTGGCTCCGACACGGTGGACCGCGAGAGCGACCTTCCGATGGCGATCCTGCGCAACCCGCGGACCGGACAGGTGAGGGGCATCCTGCGCGACCTGCCGCCCGCGACCCAGGCCGCCAGGGACGCGGCGGGACGTACCGCCGGGCCGGGGTTGGAGGTGCTGATCAGCCGGGGGATTCCCGATGCCGCTGCCTGGAGACGATAAGTGCCGCCGCCGGGGACGCCGATCGCGGGACTCCTTCGAGCCCGAGCGCTCCGCCGAGAGCAACGTTGGGTGCGGCATGTGAGTACGATTGTCTCCGGGCATTGGAGAAGAGATGGAAAGGGGACCGAATCAACACTACAATACCCGCGTTCCTGCAGCGAGCCTTCGGCATCCCGCCGCACCGGCGCTGAATCTGGTGTTTTCGCCGTGGCCGGGAGCCAGAGGAACGCGCGATCAAGCGCACGGGCTCGGAAAGTTACTATTACTCCGGGCCATCGGTTGACGGACGGCCAGAGCTGGACGACTTGATCACGGATATGGATCCGGGGTTGTCGTTGGAATTGCGTGAAATGCGCGGTCCAGGGCGCCGGGCATGCCGGTTGAACCCGATGCGACCGCCTCGTGTCGCAATCTGACGTTTCGGACGGCGCATGTGCGGAACACGTTTGAGGATGGACTGGTGCGGGTGCCCGGTGCCGCGCCAGCCGCGCGGCACGCCACGGTAACGGAGTGTTCGATCACCTTTAGGAAGGGGGAGAAGAACGTGAAACGGTTCGCTTTGTTGGTCCTGATCCTTGCAGCCTGCGGAGATAATGGCGTTGCTACGGCTATGTGGCAGTGCGACGTGACGTTGATGCTGGTTCCGTCCACCATCGGCTCGGTAAGCTCTCCATCTGGCAGCGGCAGTGGTTCAGGAACCGGAGACACCAGACAGGCCGCGCTGGATCAGGCCTATCGCGCTGCCTGCTCACAACTCGGGCTTGACAACGCCACCAGATCGGCCTGCGAGCAGGGACAGGATTTTCAGGTTGAAGGCGGCAGCCAGGGCAACATCCGCCTGTTCAGTGTCGTTGAACGTAGTATTCGATGCAGTAGCAGCTCGGAAAGCTGAGGAAGGAGTTGGGTCGTCTCATGAACCCACCCGCGGCCCGCCTCGACGCGCACCGGCACGGCGCCCCCGTGGCGGAGAGGTGCACGGAAAACAACGCCGAGGCGTCCCATGGTCGCGTTTTCGCCGGCCGACGTGTCCGTTCACGGCCACGAAGGGCCAAGGAAATCCGTTTCGTTTCGGTGGATATAATGGGGGGAGGACACCAGTCAATGAATGCGTAACTCATTTATAATACATGGGTTACGTAACTTTCCTAACCTTCCCGTAGGGATCGATGGTTGGGAGCGACCCCAGAGCGGGGGGTGGCATGGCCGTGCACATGCCAACCCTCCGCGATGCCGATCGAGGCATGCCGATCGGGTGGGTCGCTCCCTCTTTGCCCCGAGACCCTCGGGGCCGGGCGGCCGCGCGTGCGGCCAGCCCGTAACCGCAAGACCTCCAACGACATAAGAAGGAGCGTGTGTTTGCCGGGGAACGGCCTCCCGGCACACACGCACACGATTGTCTGATGTGCGCTCGCCGATCGGCACGGACCCTCGCCGATCGGCGTTCATGACCACCCTCCGGGGAGCCGGGTCGAGCGCCATGTGGCGAAGCAATCGATCGGCGCTCGGGACCTCGAGATCCGCTGGAACTCCTTCAGCGCGACGATCCGCTCGAGGCCTGCCTGCAGATCCCCGTACTCCTTGAGCGCACGGTCATCCCCCTCGAGGATGGCCCGTTCGATCCGGGCGATCTCGCGGCGGGCTGATTGATCGGACGGGCCGGAGGAGTGGGACGTGCGGGCACCGACCCAGTTATCGAGGATCGTCCCGGCGCGCTGCAGCTCTCTCACGGTGCGGACGACGGCCACGACCTCGATGGATCGGCCGCGCTCCCGCAGCGCTTCCCAGAGGCCGCGATGTGCCACGGCCCACGAGCGTAGCGCGGTCGTGGTATCGTGTCCGGGATCGACGTAGACGAACACGGCGCGCTCGGCTTCGAGCGCGACCGGCAACTTGAGCGGGAAGTAGCGCCACGTGTCGCCGGCCGCTCCCCGGTAGACCCGGATGGGCAGGACGTTGCGGTCGATACCCAGCGCTTCGAACGCGCCGACCTTCTCCTTCTCGGTCGGCAGCCACGGCAAGCCGGTGTGCTCGAGCACGTAGTCGAGCGAGAGGAGGCGCCGCAGGAGCACTTCATCGGAAGCGATCCGGCGATGGCGGATGTCCTCGGCGGCGAGCGCGCGGTAGATCCCGCGCCCGAAGATCCGGCAGACCTTCCGCCGCTCGAGCGTGTCCTCTGCGGCGAGCCCCCGCTCGAGCAGGCCCCGGACGAACCGGAGGGCCTGCCAGCGATCGATCCGGAGATAGGCGGAGATCTGGGCGCGAGTGAACACGCCGCTATGGAGACATGCCAGCGCAACCCACTCGGCCTGGCGTCCCGTCCACCCGAACGGCTCGAGCGCCTATTCGCGTCCCTGCAGATGCGCGATCACCTCGAGTCGTCCGTGACCAGGGCCTGGTCGGCCTGGAGGTAGGTGATGAGGATGCCCATCGGGTTGTAGACGACGAGCTCGGAGGGGATGACGGTGAGGAACGTGAACCGGAGCGTGAGCGACCAGCGCTCCCTCCGGATCTCCTGCTGGTCCCTGAGGTGCACCAGATCGAAGTCGGCGGTCGCGCCGTGCGGCGCCTCCGGTGCGGGGTGGATGCGGAGCACGACCTGCTCGACCTGGATTTCGGTGTCGGCGGTGCCGGCCGCCATGGCGGCCACCTCGGCGCCGTCCCTCGTGAACGCCGCGTTCGCCAGCTCGGTCGAGAGGAAGCGGAGGCTCCGGGTCCAGTGCTCCTCGACCGTCGCCCGGCGCCTGGAGTAGAAGTCGGAGATGAACCGGCTCAGGAAGTACTTGGTCGTGGGGTCCAGCGGATCCGCCTGCGCCGTTGCGGCCTCGTAGGCCACGGCCTCGGCGCGGCCGACCTCGTCGACCCGGACCACGATCGGCCGGGGCGGCTCGACGGTCGCGACCCGGAGGAGGAGCACGCCGAGCGCGAGGCATGTGGCGGCCAGGATCATCGCCAGCGTCCGGAGCTTTCGGTTCGCTTGCACGGTCTCGCCCCAGATTTCCGCGTACTCGCGGCCGGCATCGCGTTCTCGGTTCATGGATGTCTCCTTTAGCCTCCGGGGACTGGGGGGCGGGCCGGGTTCGCGGCAGCGGTGAGGCGCCCGCCGCCGCGCACCACGAGCGCCATCATGCCCGACCCGACGGATCCGGAGCCTGAGACGAGCATCGCGGCGAGCTCGCCCACCTTCATGCCGGCCATCAGGCCGGAGACGACGAGCGGGAGGAGGACGACGACCCAGAGCCCCAGCTCGGCCGGGTCGGAGGAGCCGGTGCCCATCAAGGCCCCGGTATAGGTGGTGACGTAGCCCATGCCCACGCCCATGAACACGCGGAGGATCGCACCGGCCACGACGCCGTAGAGCGTGTAGACCATGAGCGTGCGGAACCAACCCCAGAACAGGAACGCGAGCGGCTCGAACAGCAGCCAGGGGATGAAGACCGGTCCGAGCAGGATCACGATGGCGAGCGCCACCTGCGCCCAGATCACCTGCGCGTAGGTCAGGCAGAAGAGCGCAACGAGGCCGAGCACGAGCGGCACGCCCATCATCAGCGCGACGAGGGAGGAGAAGAACACGTTCACGCCCTCGGTCACGACGGTCATCAGGCTCCCGCCGGACCATGCCGCGCCGAGCCGGGCGGCGAACGCCTGGACCAGCGCGGTCATCTCCGTATAGCCGACGGACACGACGTCGGAGATGAACAGGTTCTGGAGCCAGATCCCTCCGGCCGCCACCATGGCCGGAAAGGTGAAGCCCACGCCCGGGATCGGGACGCTGTAGTAGTGGAGCAGCGTCCGGGGGATCGCGATCCCGAGCACGACCCGCACGAGGGACCAGGGCTCGAGCGTGCCGCTGTAGGCGATCTTGAGCCCGCTCCAGGCGACGACGATGGCGGCCAGGCCGCCCCACAGCTGGTGGCCGAGCGTCAGCACGTCGGGCGCGGCGCCACCGACCACGGTATCGAGCACGATGTCCAGGAACCCCTTGAAGTCCTGGAGTTGATCCGCGGGGATCTGGGCCGGGACGTTCGGATCGATCGACTGCGGTGGCACGAACTGCATGACAGTCGCTCCCGGGGCCTAAACTTGGCCGCCCATGTAGAACGACGGGACCTTGAAGAGGAGCCCCTCCCGGAGCCGGTCGCGGTTCTGGAACGCGGCCGTGCGCATCGCATCCGCCATCGCGTTCGTACGGAGGCGCGCGTCCCTCCACTCGGCGAGCCGCTCGAGCCGGTCGATCTCGGCCTGCTGCATCCGGTTCGCTTGCTCGACCGCCTGATAGGCGAGCACCTGCGCCACGGCGGCGTTGATCCGGCCCTGCGTCAGCGCTGCCGCGACCTGCGCCTGCTGGAGCGCCGTGTTGGACAGATTGCCGTTTTCTGTCGATTGAGGTTCAGCGACGTTCCCTAGAATCCCAATAAATCTTGTAAGCAAAGGGATTATGGGACATACGACCTCCAGAGCGATTCCCTCCCACTCCTTGACATCCCGGTCATTATTGGGGCATCATTTGGGGGCATATCTCCCTAGCGTTCACAGGATGCCCCGACATGCCGCTGACAGCCACCGCCATCCGCAAGGCCAAGCCTCGCGAGAAGCCGCGCAAGCTCTACGACAGCCGCGGCCTATACCTCGAAATCGCCCCGCGCGGCACGAAGGCTTGGCGCTTCAAGTACCGCTTCGCGGGCAAGGAGAAGCGGATCTCGATGGGGATCTATCCCGAGGTCTCGTTGAAGCTCGCCCGCCAGCGCAGGGACGAGGCTCGCAAGCTGCTGGCGCGGGATGTCGACCCGAGCGCCTACCGGAAAGCTCAGAAGCGGTCCCAGCGACGAGGGGCCAGGAACAGTTTCGAGGCAGTGGCAACCGAATGGCTGACCAAGCATTCGCCCAACTGGTCCACGGGCTGGGTCAGGCGGCTTCAGCACGAGCTAGAGCGGGAGGCCTTCCCCTGCATCGGCGCGAGTCCGGTCGGGGAAATCACGGCTCCGGACCTGCTGGCCGTGGTCCGCCGCGTCGAGGCGCGCGGCCACCTGAGGAAGGCGCACACCGTCTTCCAGGTGTGCGGTAGGGTCCTACGCTACGCGGTGGCGACGGGACGTGCGGAGCGGGACGTGTCGTCGGACCTGCGCGGGGCGTTGCCGCCCGTCAAAACGAAGCACTTCGCGGCGATCACCGACCCGAAGGAGGTCGGTCCGCTGCTCCGGCAGTTGGACACCTACTCAGGGACGCTTCCGGTACGCTGCGCGCTCCGTCTCGCGCCGCTGGTGTTCGTGCGCCTCGGCGAGTTGGTCGCGGCGGAGTGGGCCGGCATCGACCTTGAGGGGGCCGAGTGGCGCTACACGGTGACGAAGACCGGCAGGCCGCATGTGGTGCCGTTGGCGCGTCAGGCGGTCGCGATCCTGCGCGAGGTTCATCCCATGACGGGGCACCACCGCTACGTCTTCCCGAACGCGCGTTTTCCCTACCGGGAGCTGCCGATGAGCCGTGGCACTCTCTGGAGCGCGTTCCGGGCGTTGGACATCCCGAAGGAGCGGATGACGATGCACGGGTTCCGGGCCATGGCGCGCACGATTCTGGACGAGGTGCTGGGGTTCCGGCCCGACTTCATCGAGCATCAGTTGGCCCACGCCGTCAGGGATCCCAACGGCCGGGCCTACAACCGGACGGCGTTCCTGCCCGAGCGGCGCGTGATGATGCAGGCTTGGGCCGACTATCTGGACCGGCTGCGGGTCGGAGAGATCGAGCCAGGGCCTCACAAGGCACTGGGACTTCCCCACAACCCGACGTCACGTGGAATGCGTAACGCCAGGCAAGTGCATGGGAAATAGGCCGTTTTCCACCTCCTTGCGCACCAACGGGATGCGGGAATCGAGGTCCGGCTTCCCGCCGCCGGTCGCACTTCGACGCGAGCTCCGGGGCAACGGCCTGGGGCGCTCAACGCCTTCATCCCGAGCGCCGCTGGCCGCAGGCCCGTCCGCCGTCGACAGCGCCGCGGCCAGACCCCCCCCCCGCCTCCGAGGGGGGTTCGGACGCGTGTGCGCCCGAAACGCGGCTCAGGAACCCGACCGAGACAACGCCCAGATCTGCACGTACTCCACTTCGAGTTCGTCGGTGGTTCTGCCGAGGATATAGTCCTCGCCGATTTCGAAGATGCTCAACCCGGCGGGCGTCTCCACGAATCCCAGAGCACGCCCCTCCCTGTCGAAGACGGTCCACAACGTCCCCTCGTATTGAGCGCCGGGCAACTTGAACTCGGCCACCCAGAGGTAGCCCGGCGCGTCGCCCCCCAGTCTGGAGTAGGCCGGGAAGCTCTCCACCAGCGGCACATTGGCTGCGACCGCCATCCTGGGTTCGCGGTCTTCCTCCGAGAGCCCCGCGAACCGGTTGCGAAAGACCTCGTCCTGTTCGGACTGTGTCGGGATTCTCGTCTCGTGGTCGCGGCGGACGATCCGGGCCAGCGATCCATCGCTGCGGTAGGCCCTAATCTCGTAGGTCTCGTTGTCGCCGATTGCGGCCAGGTCCCCCCATGCCGTGGTCAGCGTCGCCTTGCCAAAGGGATGCCGTAGCGGAATGACAGCGACGGTCCGGTCATCCTGCGGAAAGAACTCGGAGTACATTTCGGTGCCGAGGTAATCGCCGAGCGACGCGCGGGGGGATCCGCCGGCGTCCATCAGCGCATACGCGTACTCCCACCGATCGTATCCCTGCGTGAAGCCCCGGGGTGTCCGTGTGAGCAAGGTGCCGTCGGGAAGCACCCGGAGTATGACGTGAGGCTCAACGGTGGCGGGTTCAGCGTCCGCCGCCTGGCCCGCGGCTGCCATCTCTCGCGTGAGAGCACCGGGTGGGCCGCGCAACGACATTGTCCGGGCGTGAGCGCCGGCCGGGTCGAAGATGGAGGCTCTTCCCTGCTGCGAGTCCCCGGCGATCAGGGAATCCCCGGGCCACGGATGCACGGTGGAGAGGTCCCGGAACTCTCCGGGTCCATCGCCCTGGCCCCCCCAGGCGTCGAGATAATTTCCGTCCGCGTCGAAGACCAACAGCTCGTTGGAGCCGCCGTTGGCGACCACGATCCTTCCGTCGGCGAGCCTGGTCGCATCACCGACCCGGTAGAACTGGAAGGCGTCGGAGGCGTCGTGAGTGCCTATGGACACGACAGGCTCCGCTCCGACTGCCCACCCCAAGCGGGAACCGGGTGCCGGAGCCTGGCTTTCGACGATCCGGATACCGGCGCTGTCCTGGACGTCCGCACCTACCGGGTTCTGACCCTCCGGCGCGCCGGTACCTGCGCGTTCACAACCCGCCAGCGCGAGAACTCCCAGCAGTCCGGGGATACCCACTGGGAAAGCGGCGAGCGCGGCCAAGACGGCCGTGAGGAGGGAGGAGGGAATCGGGGCGAGCCTGCTAGCGTTCATTGGGAGCTTCTCCTGTGAATCGAAGGCGGCGGGGCGGAGCGAAGCACTTGAACTAGGCAGCTAGCGGGCGAAGATCGTGAAAAAGTTGACGATGAAGCTCAAGCGGCGATGCCATCGCACTCTCCCTTCCGTCTGATTTCACCCACCTCCGTCAATGTATGGGCTGGCTGCGCCGAAGGCGCCCCGTTTCCTGGGCCAAGTCCCAGGAAACGCGTAGAGATTAGACACGCGACCCTAGCACGAGAGTTGTCCGATACCCCACGGGCGAGACATGGAATCGTTCGTCGAAGCCGCGACCGAGGCCACTGCGGAGACCCTCAGCGGCTCGGTCCGGAATCGCGGTCTGGCCCTGGGCGGCGCATCAGATACGGAGGCCGCGCGGTCTCGCGGCGGCGGATGTCCCGTAGTACTCGGCCAAGCGTGTCACTTGCTCGTCGAGCCGCTCGATTTGCCTCTGCAAGACTTCGTTCTCCGCGCTCAGCTGCTCGACGCGCTGCCGCAAGGCTTCGACCTGCTCGGATTGCCGCCGCCGTTCCGTCTCGCACTGCGCGGACAACCTCTTCAAGGCCTCCGTCAACTGCCGTTCCAATTCGGTCATACAGCTTCCTCACTCTCTCGACAGCTTCAAGTAGGGCCGCCCGTCCACGGTGAAGGCCGTACGGACCGGCGTGCCAGCCGGCAGCGTGACGTACTGCTCCCCGCTGACTTCCCGCAGCCCCACGCCCCAGGTCGTCTCTTCGATCTCGGCCAGCATCGCGCGCGCGCCCTCGATCCGCAGGTTCGCCATCGCGAGGGTCTCGATCCGGTCCTGGATGCTCCCCGACAACCACCGCATCGTCGCCCAGCCTCCGCCGAAGATGCCGAGCCAGAGACCCAGGCCGACGACCAGCGGCCGGAGCCAAGCCTTCAGCAGCAACTCGCGCATCCGCCCGGTCGCCTCCTCCGTATCGCGCTCGATGGAACGCAGCGCGCTCCTCGCGACGCGCCGCGAGTTCTCGCCGAGCCTTTCGAGCTCCCTCGCGGTCAACTCCTCGATCTCCCCGCGTTCGTTCTCCAGCCGCCTCCGCAGCCGCTCGGTCAAGTCGTTCGCGTTGGAAGTCAACTCCGTACAGTTCTCCTTTCAGCCGCCACCGCTGTCCGCTGTCCGGATCGTGGGCGGTCAGATAGTCCTTGCCTTGGCGCGGCACTTCGAGGCCGGCCTCACGCAGCGCGGCGACGACCTCGTGGCGATTCCGCACGGTCCCGTGCTCGACACGCTGGAGCAGATAGTCCCGGATCAGGTCGCGGGGGGAGGATTCGAGCCGGAGCCCGGCCCGTAGCCGTGCCGCCTTGATGTAGGCACGGTGACCGGGTTGCTGCACCCTGGCCCGCGCCGGGTCGTCTGGACGAGCCCAGCCGTGTTCGGCGTTGAAGGCGTCCCGCAGCGGGCCGAACGTCTTCTCCCAGCCCGGAGGGGCGATGTTGAGGCTCCGTCCGGTCTCAAGGTCGCACCGCGCCGCCAGGACGTGGACGTGAGCGCCGCCGCCGCGCTCACGGTGCAGCACGGCCGTCCATGCGTAGCGGTCGAACTCCAGTCCGGCCCAGGCCGTCTCCTCGAAGGCGTCCACAACTGCCTCGATCTCGGCGTCGGTCGGTTCGTCCTCCGGCGCCCACGCGATCACGCCTGACGTGTACTTGTGCTCGAAGGGAAGCGTATCGGCCACGGCGGCCACCTGGTGCGGATCTCCCCTGAGTACCTCGACGCCTTCGCGCGGCTTCCCGGCCGCGTCCCGCTCCCCGAGGAGGTAGTCGGCCGCGTCCCGCGCCGAGCCGGTCCCGCGGGCGAGGAACTTAACGAGCATCGGCGTCCGTGCTTTCTGGAAGGGTCTGCGCCGCGAACGCCCGCTCGATGGCGATGAGGTGGCCGATCACCTCGACGGCCTCGACGGCCTCCTTGTGGGTGTTCGCCCACCGAGCGATCTGGTTGAGGTTGTTGCCGAGACGCGCCAGCTCCCGCGTGCGCTCGCGCTCGACCTCGGCGTGGGCCACGGTCCAGATGCGCGCCCGACCGATCGAGCGGCGCACCAGATCCGACAGCGTCAGGCCCGCTGAGCGCGCCTTGGCGTGCCACTCGGCACGCTCAGCCTCGCTGGCGCGAACCTTCACCCATACGGCGCGACCGGAGCTCACGGCGCGCTGTTGCCATTGTGGGGGTCACAGGGGGCACAGCCCCCCGCCAGCCTCCGCAGGGGACGCACGGAGTGTGGCCCCAAGGAGTATGCTGGCTCTCCGCCGCAGAGCGTGGGCGCGCCCTCCAGACGCTGTACAACGACAACCCAGCCCTCTCGGGGTGGTGATTCCCCCACGAATGGGGTGAGTGCTTCCTTGAGGCGTCGGGCCCGCGCGTCAGGGTGGAAACCGACTCCGCGCCGGGCGAATGAGTGGGCCGCCGCTGCTCGATCAGAACGCGTATCTCGTGACCAAGCTGACACCCACGAACGCGAGAGCGCCGTCGGTCCGGATGCGAAACGTCACCGGCTCGCTGCCGTCGAGACGCAGTTGTGACGGATGGCTCCTGAGGCGCTCCCACTCGATGTCTTCGGCAGTGAAGCGGCCGAAGCGGACCCAGCGAGCCTTGAGGCCGAGCGATACCGCATCCGATAGGCCGTAGTCCACACCGCCCAGCACCTGGTACCCGGTCAGTCGGTCGTGCAACTCCGCCTGCTTGCTCGTCGTGGTGGCCGCAAGGTTCCGGCGGACCTCCGCCTCGTTCGGCAGGCCCGCAGCCGTGGCGATCGCGGCGGGGTCGGGGTTCCGCGCCCAGAGGTCGCCGTAGTCCAGTGCGGTCAGGCCGATGCCGACTCCGACTCCGACGTAAGGCGTCACACGCCTCGAACCGGGGAAGTCCACGTACACGCTGGCGAAGACGTTCTGTGACGAGACGCTGCCGATCCGGTCCTCGGCCCGCTGGATCTCGCCGTCCAGTTTTCCGAACGTGGCGCCGGTCGCGCTCGCCACCGGCGAGGTCTGGTCGTACTCCGACTCCCGGTGGAACCACTCCGCCTCAACCCGCAGCCGCCCGCCGAACCGGTAGCCGGCTGATAGCCCGGCGAGCATGCCGGCGGCGCGATCGTACATCGTCTTCCAACCCGCCCCCGACCCGCGGTTCGGATCAGTGCAACCGGGGACCTCCGAGAAGCGGGGGTTGATGAACTCGTCGCAGCGGCTGGCCCGGTCGTTGCTGTTGCCGAGCAGATCGACCGATGGTGCGACGTTGAGGCCGATCTCCTGGCTCAGATAGAAGCCAGACGCCGGCTGCGCCGAGGCTGTGCCGACCATCAGTCCGCCGCCGGCGAAGGCCAGCGCGCAAGCGCCGAAGAGCGACCTCACCGTGCGCCGGACATGCCGTACCCTCCTCGGACATGCCCATAAGCCCTTGCTTTCACTCATTGGGAACCGCTGTCCGGGTATCGGTGCAAGAAGCAGAATGGCAAACAGTAGGGTGCCTGGATGGCGGTCCGCAACGGGTACTTGGAGGTGATCCAGCGGTCCCCAGTGCAGGCTAGGAAATCCGCTCGTCGGCGCTGTGGGCGTACAGATGGTCGACGTGGTGGTGTTCGGTGCAGCCATCCGCCGTGTACTCCAGTTGGATCGTGATGTGATGGATGCCGAAGTCATGGGCTGCGATTTCACGCAGGCGCCGCCGCAGGAATCCCAGGTCTTTGAACTCGGGATCGACTAGGACGTGAGCCGTAAGCATTTCGTAGCCTGGGACGAGGCTCCAGACGTGGATGTCGTGGATCAGGGCGACGCCCTGCACGTCTTCCATCTTGCTGCAGAGCCGGTATACATCGATGTGTTTGGGCACCCCCTCCAGCAGGACGTGCACGACTTTGCCGATCAGACGCCAAGTGCTGAGAAGAATGAGGGCGCCGATGATCACGCTTACCACGGTGTCGGCGTGGGTCCACTCGAGGGTCCAGACGAGCAGGCCCGACACGACCACGCCGACGGTTCCCAGCAGATCGACCATGACGTGGCGGAGGGCGCCTTCGACGTTGACGTTGTGCTTGGACGAGCGGTAGAGGACCCAGGCCACCGAGAGGTTGACCAGCAGTCCGACTACGCCGAAGGCCAACATTGCTTCGCCGTCCACGTGGTGCTGCGCATCGTGGCTGCGTCTGTAGGCCTCGAAGACCAGCCAGCCGGCGACGAGCCAGAGGGAGAGCCCGTTGAGCAAGGCCGCCAGGATCTCCAGGCGCCGATACCCGAACGTCCGTTCCGCGGAGGCGGGCCGAGTCGAGAAGTGTAGGGCAGCCAAGGCGAAACCGATGGACGCCGTGTCCGTCACCTTGTGCGCGGCTTCCGCCGCGAGCGCCAAGCTGCCGGACAGAATGCTGCCGGTAACCTGGATGACCATATAGCCGACTGTCAGGAAGAGGGCGACTGTCAAGCTGCGTCGACTGGCTCCCTGCAGGTCATGGTCATGTCCCCCCGGGCCGTGATGATGGTCGTGACCGTGATCGTGTTCGGACATAGTTGTGCTTCAAGTCGAAGAAGTATTGTTGCGAATCTGGAGTGACATCCCGAGCGTGGACAGTGGGGGTTGGCCGTCTGCCCTTACCCGTTCTTCGTCCTGCCCAACATACGTCCGCCCATGGCTCGATGGTCTCGCCGTCGGGAGCGGCGAATCATCGTGCTGATCTAGGGGCTGGCCCCGGTTGGTGATCGGCCGGCTCCCTCACCAGCTCGCCTGGCTTCCCAGGATCGATAGATCGACGCGGCGTCCCAGGTCGGCGAGCCCGGCCGCGCGGGCGAGGCCGTAGAGGGTGGCCGCGATCCCAGCCAACGCGAGCCCCAGGTGCAGGGCGATGCTCACGCCGTACTCGGCCAGGATCACGGGCCAGAACGGCGCGAGGTATTCGAGGCGCGGGGGAACGAGCAGGGCGTCCGATCCGGCGAGCCCGGCACTCAGGCCGGCGCGGATTCTCCAGGGTTGCACCCCCACCCCTCCTAGCGGGGCCCGCGGAGCGCCTAGGTGCGGCCACCTCCGCTCGCGTGGATCACGAACCCGGCTTCGGCCTTGGCCTGGAGCGTCGGCCGCTCCGAGAGCTAGGCGCGTCGGGCGTCGGTCGCTCGCCGTAGGCTCAAGTACCGGCGAACCGCCGCATGCCGCCTGCTTACTCAGCGAAGCGCTGTGCCTGGGGAGAGGGCTTGTACACTTCATGTACGGAGCCGATCGTTCCATGTATAGATCTTCGGAGGTCCGTCGGCGATTTGTCTCGCGATGGTTGCCGCAACTCAAGCCATGTCAAGGGCTTATAGTTTCGGGTGACGGATGGAATGGCCTTTGCAATTCGGTCCTACGGCCGACGCCCAGGCTCATTCCGGAAGGACAGTTCGGCCACCGGAGCCAGGGCGTCCGGTCCTTGAGGAGGTTCAGATGAATCGTGCCACCGCAACTACGCTAGCCGTCGTCATCTCTCTATCGGGTACGGGCCCGTTGCTGGCACAGGGCGCAGAACCCAACGACTCGCCCAGCAGGGAGAGAATTCTCAAGCTGCTGCAACAGCCAGAGGGTTCAGTGCTCCCCCCTCGAGTAGTCCTCCTGAGCTAACGGTGACGCATCCCGATCTCTCGCGTCTCCAAGCCGGTGTTCTGCACCAGCAAAGTGGCCCACCAAGACGCGGGGGTAATGCCACAATGATCGTCTTCTACTCGTTGTTCTTCGGTGGTATCGCGATGGCAATCGATGGTATCGCGGACGACCCGACTAGCAAGGGAAGGGTTCTCGGAGGACTTGCCATGATAGGAGGCGCCTTCGCGGTGAGTTGCGCTACGGGCAGTTGCTAGAGCCTCGGCCTGCAGAGCGAAAACGCGTGCTGAGAAGAAGAGAGGTTGGAATGGGAGGAGAGGGTGTAAAAGGCATACAGGGTTGGCTATTGGTCTACATTGTCTGTTCGATCCCTGTTTTGCTGTTCTTTTCTGCCGGCCTCTCAGGTTGGTTCTTCGATTATCCCATTGGTCTCTGGCTCGCGATCTTCCTCGTGCTTGCCAGCCCACTCTTGCTCGTCTTGGTGAGATCCTCTGAGGCACCACAGTGGAATATCGCTGCGTTGTGGATCGCAACGATCTTGATAACGGTACGCATTGTCTATGGCGTTTTGTTTCAGAGGATCCAAGAAGGTCTGCCGCAGTTGACCAGGGAGGAGCTGCTTGACGCCCTGCCGCTGCTTTTGGGAATAGTGATCTTCTCTCTGGGATGGGCGACTGTATGGACGAAGTACTTCAAGACGTCGGTGCGAGTGAGCAACACCTTCGGAAAGTGATCACGGAGTGAGATGGCGCGCCCTGCAGGACTCGAAACCTACGGCCTCCTGGTCGAAGCCCGGCGCTCTATCCAGCTGAGCTACGGGTGCGCGTTTAGAATCAATGACTTACTGGAGTGCTGTCAATTCTGCCAGTCGTTTCTGCCAGCCGAATCGGCGGTGGGACCGGTGCTGGCGCCCGGTCAGCGCGTTGCAAACGCTCGATCGCGGCGGCGTGCTTCTGCAACTGCGGCGGGGCGTAGATCATCTGACCCCTGTCCGCTCCTGATTGGGGTGTCAGGACATCCCCAGCCGGCGGTGTGAGAAGACTAGCCTCAACCGTCGAGCGCCTATGAGGCCTCCATGCTGAGGGCCGAGTTCCCAGGCCCCTCTCGGCCAGCTCCGGTCGCCCCTATCGAGTCTCGGTCAGTCGGCCCGACAGTTGGTGTTCAGTTACGCGCTCAGCTCGCGATGCGCCTTTGGCCGACTCCTCGGCACCGTCGCCGAGCGTACGTACCGGGCCACCTCGCGCATTCCGTCGATGCCCATCTGGGTACCCAGAGTCTGGTTGTAGTTCGTCGTGCCGTTGATGTCATACGTATAGCGGTTGCCCCGCGTGTCCTCTATGAATTCGATCCCGGCGATCTCGATCCCCTCCTCTTGGCAGAGCCGGACATACTTCCGCACCAACGGATCGTCCGCCGTGATTGGCGACCGGCTGAAGAGGCCGGGAGCGCCTATCTGGGTGGCTTCCCGATTCGGAGGCATCGGATTGCACGCATCCGAGGGGCAGAGTTCGAACCCCGCGGCCGTGGAGCTCCGCATGGCGAACACGAAGCGGCCACCAACGATCTCCACCCTCGTGATGAACGGCTCGGGTGCGCTGATGTACTTCTGGAGGATCATCCTGGCGCCAGGCCCGGCGTCGAAGCCATCGCGGTCGAGGTGCTTCTCGAGCTCCCTGGGGTCGTGGAAGAGACGGATCCCCAGACCCTTGCCCCCCTGATCATGCTTCGTGATGAACGGGCCGTCGAAGGTTGTGGCGGCTTCGAGCAGATGGTCCCTCCCGACGGCCAGCACGGTGCGAGGTGTCCTGATCCCGTGTCGCCGCAGGACGAGGTCTTGCCGAAGCTTGCTCATCTCCAGCTCGAAAGCGCAAAGCCCGTTGATCACTCGACGGCCGTGGGACTCCAGCCAGTACAGGAGCTGGCGAGCCAGCTCCACCGTGTGGACATGGCCCCGGGTGTGTGACGACGGGCTGATGCGATTGACCCAGATGCCCTCGGGAGGAGGCGTCGCCGGGTCGATGCTCCCCTCGTTCACGTGCGTGAGGCAGACCCGAAGGTCTTCCCTCTCCAGGGCCTCCTGAAGGGGCGGGATCCAGGCGGGATTCTCGTAAAGGACATGTATCTTCGGCAGAACAGGGTTGATCATGTTTTTCTCTCAACTTCAAGGAGAGTGGAGCGGGACGGATGGTGGCACGAAAAAACCGCCCGGATCGACTTACCCGGGCGGCTTGGAAACGGCTTGAGCTAGGGGCTCAGCGCATCAACACTCCCGGATCCAGGGGAAGCGCGGACAACAACACCTACAGGTGCAGGTCGCTCCGAGGGCGGAAAGGGGTCGGACGTCACATGCGTAGCTCATGACGAGAAACATCGTTCAATCCGCTTCGCGGGGCAACCGGCCAACTTGACGCACGGGCGGGCCAATCGAACGTGAGAAACCCATCGGATGACGGGCTTGCCTCCGTTGAATCGCCGCACTACAGACACGTCACATATTCGATCGTCAACGCCGGGGTCCACCGCATCCCTGCAGTCTCTTGCCGTGTGTGTTAGTGCCGCCGGATCGACGTGGCCCGCGCTTGGTGGGGAGTGGAGCTAGGGAGCCTCCGAGATCCATTATTTCGGTGGTCTTGTGGTGAGGGGGCTGCACCCGGGGAGCCGCCCGAACGTGCGGAGGCCGGCGGGGCGGAGTCAATCCGCCCCGCCGGTCGAGAAACGGTCAGAACAGGTCGTACTTCACCCTCATCATTGCGAAGCGTCCGATCTCAGGCACCCCGACGAAGGACCGGTGTCCGGTGTCGAAGATGTTGTTCACGGACAGCTGCACCGTGGCTCGTGTGTTCGGCACCTGATATCCCGCGGTCAGGTCGAAGAGGGCTGCGGCGGCGACGCAGTCCTCGCCTTCCTCGTAGCCCACGATGCAGCTCGTCCCTGCGAAGTTGGCCGACTCCACGGGGAAGGGGCCGGTGAAGCGGCCGCGAACCGATGCGGTCAGCCCCGACGACAGGTTCCTGTAGGCGAGTCCCACCGTCCCCTTGTTTTTCGGAGCATTCAGGGCAATTGCCGGCCCATCCGTGATCTGGAAGTATTTCTTGTCCACCCACGAATACGTGCCGCTCATGCTCCACTTGTTGCTCAGGAACGCCTGTACCGCGAGGTCGGCTCCCCAGAGGCTGACGTCGCCGACATTGCGGTAGCTTGCGATCAGGTCGGCGCCCCGCGCCCCCACCTGCTCGGAGGAAACGACCGCCAGGGGGATCGAGGCCATCCCCTCGGCGAGCTCGCCCACGGTCGCGGTGGCCATAGCCTGTGCGGTTACGGGATCCACCCCGTTCATCATCAGCTGGGTTGCGACCGCCGTGCCAACCGGCACGCCCATGAAGGCGCCGACATCCTGGCCGTTCAGAAGGATCAGAGGTGTCTGGAGCAGTAGCCGGGAGACGAAGTCGTGCTTCTTCATGCGATAGACGTCGCCCGAGATCGCCACCCGATTCCCGAATACTCCGGTCCACCCCAGCTCGAAGGACTCCGTGTAGGACTCCCGGAGCGGAGGCACGTCGGGGAGCGTCGTGGACGAGGCCGGCGTTAAGGCCCCGGTGACGGTGTTCAGCAGCATCAGACCCACGTCTTCGGATGTCGGGGAGAGGGTATTCAGGAGCGCAGCCGTCCGGGCATCGATCGCCCCTTGCGCCTGGAGCACCCCGATCGCCAGGGGCCAGAGAACGGCGGGGTCGGCGGGAAGCAGTTGACCCGGACCCCCCATTGCGGCCGGAGTGAAGGGCGATCGCATCCCCCTCAGCCTTCCGTCTGGATGTTGCAGCGACCACCCGTCGGGTCCCGTGCCGAACGCGCGGGTGCTGTAGCCGAGTGGGCCCAGGGGAGCCGGGGCGAATCCCCCTGCGACGTCCAGGAATAGATTCAGGCTGGACGGCGTAGAGAAGGCCCGGTTGTAGGTGAGCCGAAAGCTCTGATTCTCCTGGGGCCGGAGGACCAGGGCCGCCCGGGGTGACCAGACCTTTTCCGGGAGACGCGAATGAGAGTCGACGCGGCCCGCCAGGACGAGGTCCAACTGCGAGGAGAGAGCCGTCTTCGACTGCAGGTAGACACCCCACTCGTTGATATCATCGGCGCCGTCATAGCTCCCGTAGATCGTCCCGAGCGACTGCGGCCGGGTCGCGTAGTAGTCCACCCCGAAGGTGAAGTCCTGCGCCCCGTCGAACAGGGACAGGCCCTGCTGAGCCTGGGCTACGAAGAGAGAGGACTGATCCGTGAGGGACGTGCCGTCCCTGAGCAGGTAGCTGTTCGGACCTGTATCACTGGTGTTGAGGTACGCCTGGAGGAATAAGCGGTCCAGGTTCATGCGTGCCTGGTAGAACTCGTAGACCCAGTCGTCCGCCTGACCTGCGCCCAGGCCGGTCATCTCGATTCCGGTGCTGGATGTGCGGCCATAGGTTCCGACCAGCGTGCCGTTGTCTGCGAACCGCCAATCGCTCCTGGCCTCAATGCTCCAGCGCTCGATGCCGAAGTCCCGGAGCCCCAGTCGACCGCACGCGATCTGTGCGGCCGTGGGGTTCAGCCCTCGAGCTCCGCGATCCGCAAGACAGAGCCCCGGATTCGCGTCCGCGGCTTGCCGGGCGGCACTCTCGACCGGGTCCACGTACTCCCAATCGTCCCCGCTCAGGTACTGCCCCGAGACCTTCACTCCCAGGTTCTCACCCAGCAGGAACGCGGACCGAAAGGAGCCCTGAGAGACGGACCGCTCACCTCCGCCGAGGGTGATGCTCGTACCCTGACTCGTCAGGGGGGAGCGGGTGAGCACGTGGACCACCCCGTTCGCGGTGTTGGGCCCGTAGAGCGCGGATCCCGGGCCCAGAACGACCTCTATCCGGTCGATGTCAGCGTCGGTGGCCGGTATGAAGTGCGTGAGATTCACCCGCAGAGACGGAACCCCCGCCAACCGGTGGTCCGTCAGCAGGTGCAGAGCGCCGGAGAAGAGGTTGTTGAAGCCGCGCAGGACCACGTTGGTCCCTTGGAGTCCGGTCGTGATGACGTCGACCCCCGGCGCGGAACGCAGGTGGTCCGTGAGGGTGGGGGTGGGGCGTTCGTCGATCTCGATGCCGCTGACCAGGTGGATGGTGGCGGGCGCCTGGGTCGACTTCTCGGGAGCGGCGCGGGAGGCCGATACCACGATCTCGTCCAAGGCCAGCACCGTCGTAGTGAGCACCATGTCATAGGTCGTGCTTCCTCCGACCGATACGCCCACGTTCTCGAAGCGGGCCCCGACGTACCCCAGAACCTCGGCCACGAGGTCGTATGTGCCGGCCGGGAGCTCGATCCGATACTCGCCGTCCGGGCCGGAGGTTGCCCCCCGCGACTGTCCACCGCCGAGGATCTGTATTTCAGCCTGAGGAACCGGGCCGCCGGTTTCGGCGTCCGTGACCGTTCCGGTTAAGACTCCCTGCTGTGCCGCCGCAGGAAGAGCAAGAGAGAGGGCCAAGATGATCCCAGCGGCGAGATCCAGCGACCTTGTACGCACGACGGCCTCCAATCGGAGAGTGAGTTGGTCCCGGCAAAGTGGACACTGGCCATAGTCCGCCCTCGCGCGACGAATGAGATTCTATATGATGTACGACCTCGCGGGCCACCCGTCCCTTCGATATCCACGCCCCGCGTGATCGCAGACTCGGAGTGGAAGACGGTGGGAGCGTTCTCCGTGGCGCCGAAGAGGGTGGAGGACTGGACGTGGGCCGTGTCATGTAATCGTTCGATTGACCCCGCCAGGCACGTCCGTCATTTGCTTCCCAGGACCCGTCCACCGGTCTCTGCCTGAATCTCCGGATAGAACTGCCGGCAATACCGGCGGTACTTCCCTATCGGGCCGTCGGCCCGACACAATCGAGGGCGGGGCCGATACCGCTTCTTTTCCCAGATTTGCACATCCTGCAAGACATCCCGCTTCTGCTGCGTGAGAAGAATCTGATTCATCAGCCTGTGGCGGAACTTCACCGGAATGAATCCTAACCCTGTGATGGCCCGCCGGGGCTTACGGATTTCCCGGACTTGGCTGACCAGCATCACCTCGACGATTCCGTTGTCCACGGGTGTTGCGAGTACCCACAGTCTCGCATGCATGTCTATTGTCTTCACGTGGGCCTCGACATAGGAGTAGCCCATTCCAAAGATGTGAGCGACGGCCGAGACATCGTACACGAGGTCCACAGTGCCCGCGATCCTGCGACCTCGTTTGAAGTCGAAACAACTCTTCAAATAGGCACCGTCAACCGATACCGAACCGACCGGCTTCACACTATCGTAGCCGTGTACGTAGCGCAGGTGTCCCAGGTCCACGGAGTTCTCTGCTATTTCCTGGGGATGGCCACGGAACCGCAGGACGCGGAATCTCAATTCACACCACTCTTCTCCACCGGGCGGCTCACCTGGCAGCTCCCACTGCGGTGGCCGGCCGCCGCTCCCCCCCCATGCGAAGACCAGGCCGAAGATCTCTCTTGTCTCGTATACCTTCAGCTTCGCGGCTTTGGGGGCCGGGGCGTTCGGAGTGGCAACGCATTGGCCCGTTGCATCGAACTCGAACCCGTGAAAAGGACAAACGAGGCGACCGTTGCACACCTGGCCACCAACCTCCGGGCCCAGGGACGAGCCGAGGTGCGGACATGCCGCATCGGCCACGCAGATGCGGCCTTCCTCGTCGCACCAGGCGACGATTTCCTCGCCCATCCAAGTCTTCTCGATCAGCGTCTCGCGCTGAATGGCCTTGCGGGTCGCGACAAAATACCAGCCCTCGGGGTATGCCGGTAGGTCATCGCTGCGATTGATTGCTGGTCGTTCTGTACTACTGAATCTCAGGCCAGGTGATTGTTTCAAAGTTATGCAAGTTCCTTCATAGGAATCAACGACTTGGGCATCTCATCGAATCGCTCCAATGGGCGTACTTTACTCGAGTAGATCCACGATTCTCAGTCCGTGCAACTTGTTTGTTCCGTAGTTCAACTCCCTGAGCGTAGATCACGGTTTGTGTTTGGTGTTGTCTATAGAGAACCAGGGAAGCAATAAAGAGCGCGACTATAGGGGGTCTCTGTAAACCATCCGCTATGCCAGCGTGACCTCTTTCATGTTCCCGAGTCAGAGGGGCAGTTCGCACTTCTGCTCGGCGATGTGGAACTTCAAGTTCTTGCTCGGTTTCATCGACGGAAGCGGACTGAACCGGAGCTTATAGTTCACTGGGGACACCTCGAGCGTAAAGTAATGCGCGATCATCAGCACGTTGACAGCGAGTTGCAGGTCCATCCACCGTGAGCCGAGACAGGTGTGCGTGCCCAGCCCGTACGGTGCGTACCCGGGATGGCGGCGCGGACGATGTGGAGGCAGATAGCGGTCAATATCGAATGAGAAGGGGTCTGGGAAGGCGTCGTCCATGTAATGGGGGGCCGTCTGGGCAATGTAGATGCGTGACCCCACCGGCAGTTCGTAGCCCTCGACCACACACGTATTCATCACGTCCCGCATCGACATCGGGACAATCGGGTACATGCGCAGGCACTCCGCGAGGAAGTGGTGAGTGACGTCCATCGCGGATGGGGTAAAGTCCTCGCCATCCGGATCGCCGTTGGCAAACAGGGCATCGGCTTCACTCCGGATCCTGGCGTATAGCGCAGGCTGTGAGGCCATGGCGTACACCGCAAAGCTGAGTGCGTCGCCAAGGTACACGCTGGCAATCAGCGCAGCTGATAAGGCGAAACGCAGATTCGACTCTGGCACGAACTGCGGATCGCTCGCGTGCAGGCTTAGCAGGTCATCCGCAAGGTTGCGCGGGCAACCAGCCCGCTGGGCGGGTGTATGGACGCTTTGGACCCGTTCCAGCAGCGTGTCCACGGCTTTCGCCCGACGCTTCATTCCCGGCGTCTTCAGCATGAACTTCGGCAGGACCTTTACGATGTGAGTGTTGAGCGCTCGTTCCTTGTACGCCATTAGATCATCGATGATATCCTGTGAATCAACACTGACAGAGAGAGGTGAGATTTGTGCGTTAATCATCCGTCGGCACATGGGCGTTGCAGAGTAGGAGTCACCGATCTCCCAATGCGACATAAACCTACGGGCATGATCGTAGACTTGGTCTAGCTGCTCTGCTAGTCTCGCGCGTGAATACGCCGGGGCCATAGCCTTGCGAAGCCGGAAATGATCCGCGCCATCCAGGGAAGGTAATACTCCGGATGCACCATAGACCTTCTCGAAGTCGGCAAAATAGTCCTTGGATCTCAGGTACATCCGCCCGTATCGATGCACCCAACGGTTTGTCCGTGTCCCGGAGAGGAAGATCATGGGTTTCGCAAACGGCCGGCGGATCTCGAACACCGGGCCATACTCTTGCGTAAGGTCCGCGAAGAGCGCGAGAATGTTGCCACTACGCACATGGCGATTGAGCAACAGATGGCGGAGCGAGACGGGCGGAATGTGCTTGGTCAAGTGGGAGCGTCGAAGGAACGGGCCAGCGAGGTTCTCCACGACCGCATCGGCTATGGAACGGCCGATTAAGTCCATCTTGCAGATCAACTTGATGCGCTCCTCTGCCTTTTCATCAAGTTCGAAGATGAAGCGAAAGACGTCACACGTATTGACGAGGCAAATAATGATGACGTCTCTCGGGTCGGGAATCTCATTCAGAAAAATAGCCTTGGCGATCCGCGTTTTGATGAACTGAGCCGCAGTGCCTTCTTCAGAGCTGCTGTACAGTTCCGCCTGCTTAACGCTACGAGTCAGCGTCCAGAACTCGCCGTCGTGGTGTTCCAGGATCTTCAAGTCAACTAAGTGGTCCAGAGTCAAATCAATGACTGACTCTGCATGAGGGGTGAGCCGCTCAATCCAGTACTGGGCGTTCCGTTGTACTGGTTCGTTTGCGATTTTTTCCAAAATGGGATCCAGGGCAGGATTGCCCGTTTCTGTCGCGTCCACAAGGAAGAGGGATTCCATGTCCGTGTCGATGCGCGACAGGAGGGAGAGTTCCGCGAGTACTGCGCCGACGACAGCGCAGTTCAAATCCCAGCCGGGTACTTGGTGAAAGTAGCCGTTCTCCTCGTTGAGGAGCATCAGGATGAGCTCGTCGGGCAAGCTTAGCGGTTGAGTCGTCAAACCCTGTGTAGCAACAGCCATCAGCCTTGGCCTCCCTGCATTTAGATCGATACCATAAGGCCAGTTGCCCCTTGCTGTACTTATGCGAAATATAGCTCTCCGGCTTGGGGCGGCAAGTCTTATTCTCAGTCGTAACAAGGCCCGGGTTTGGGTGAGTATGTGGAGTTGCCCCGTCTTCTGGGCAGCAAATTGCACAGACGTGGCCGCTGAGAGGTGCACACTTCCTGGGCCGGGCGGGGTGGTCGGTAGGGGGTTGGGCCCGGGTTCGGGGAGTGTTCTGAGGTCGGCTCGGTATTCTTGCGTCTCCATGCAACGGAGCAGACGCAGTGATCGGGAGAGAGAAGCGGGTGCTCTTGCGACATTATCTCGAGTAGGGAATGGCGAAGGCCGAGATTGCCCGGCATCTGAAGATCAGCAGGAGGACCGGGTACAACTGGATCGAGGCCGGGGAACTCGACCGTGGCGCGGACAGCGGGGCGGTGAGATACGGACCCAGGCCACGGCGGCCATCGAAGCTCGACCCCTACAAGGGGATCATTCACGCTCGCCTGACCGAGTACCCGAAGCTGAGCGCCGTTCGGCTGTTCAACGAGGTACAGGCAGCGGGCTATCGGGCCGGCTACGGCCAGGTGAAGCGCTACCTGCGCAAGGTCCGGCCACGGGAGCCTGTGGAGCCGGTCCATGGGTTCGAGACCCCTCCGGGCCACCAGGGGCAGGTGGACTTCGCGGACTTCCGGCTGCCATGGGGCAGGCGGCATGCGCTGATCGTGGTGCTGGGCTACTCGCGGCTGATGTGGATGAGGTTCTACGAAGCGCCAGACCATGCCGGTCGCGCTCGACCCGCCACAGGGGAGCGTGGAGGGCGCGTTACTGCTGGACTTGCCGACCGGGACGCTGTCCTACCGCATCGCGCTGTCCAGCGTGCAGCCCGCGGACGCGCTGGGGGTGGCGCTGCTGCTGCTCCCGGAGGCTAGACGGGGCTGGGGGCGGGGTGGTGGTGCTCCGTCTGGCGGGGCCGGAGGTGACGGAAGGCTCGAGCTGGTCGCCTACACGAGCGCGGGGTTCGAACATCGGAGCCTCTTGACGGAGCGCTGAGTCCCGCCGGGCGGCTGTCCAGGCTCCCGCGTCCCCCTCCGGCCCGCGTTTCCGCTTGCCTGACACCGTCCCCGGGAACACCTTTCAAACCCCGGATCCCAGGGAACACACAGAGAAAATGGGAGGCCCACCGCCATGAAGAACCCCCTCGTCATCGTCGTCTGCCAGATGGTGCTCGTGGTTGGCGCGATGCACCTGGCGCCGGTCACGCTCGGCGCGCAGAACACCTCGCCGCCGGACTACATGGAACTGGCCCGTTCACTCCTGCAGGAGCTGATCGAGATCAACACGACCGACACCGAGCGCGGCGACAACACCATCGCCGCCCGGGCGATGGAGCGGGCCCTTCTGGAAGCGGGCTTCCCCGAGGAGGACGTTCACGTTCTCGTCCCCGAGGACGCGCCGACCAAGGGCAATCTGGTGGCGCGCCTGAGGGGTCGCGATACGGGACTCCGACCCGTCCTCCTGCTCGCGCACATCGATGTCGTCGAGGCCCTCCCCGAGGACTGGAGCGCGGAGCTGCCGCCTTTCGAGTTCATCGAGCGAGACGGCTACTTCTACGGCCGCGGCGTCACCGACGACAAGGACGAGGCCGCCATCTACACCGCCAACCTGATCCGCATGAAGCAGGAGGGCTTCGTTCCCGACCGCGACATCATCGTGGCGCTCACGGCGGACGAGGAGGGCGGGCCGCGCAACGGCGTCGCCTATCTTCTGGAGGAGCACCGCGACCTGATCGACGCGGCCTACGCGCTCAACGAGGGCGGGGGCGGGATGTCGCAGGACGGGCAAAGACTCTCCAACAACGTGCAGGCGGCGGAGAAGCTCTACCTGTCCTTCTTCTTCACCGCCAGCAATCCCGGAGGGCACTCCTCGCTGCCGGTGCGCAAGAACGCCATCTACGACCTCTCCAACGCCCTGCTCGCCGTCCAGAACCACGACTTTCCGGTGATGCTCAACGAGATCACCGAAGAGTTCTTCGGACGCTCGGCGGATCTGGTCGCGGGGGAGATGGGTGAGGCGATGCACCGCATCGTGGCCGATCCGGGCGATGCCGGGGCGGCCCGGATGCTGTCCGTCGAGGCCGGATACAACTCCCGCCTACGCACCACCTGCGTCGCGACCCTGTTGGAGGGCGGCCACGCCCAGAACGCGCTACCCCAGCTGGCCCGCGCGAACGTCAACTGCCGCATCTTCCCGGGACACGATCCTGCGGACGTGCAAGCCAGCCTCGCGGAGTTGGCCGCGCCCTTCGACGTGACCGTCGAGCCGCGCGGCAACGTCACCCCCAGCCCCTCTTCTCCCCTCACCGACGAGGTGCTGGGGCCGATCGAGCGCATCACCACGGAGATGTGGCCGGGAGTGCGCGTGCTTCCGGTAATGTCCACGGGCGCCACCGACGGCCTCTACCTGCGCAACGCCGGCATTCCGGTCTACGGGGTGAGTGGCCTGTTCGTGGACATGGACGACGCGCGCGCCCACGGCCGCGACGAGCGCATCGGCGTCGAGAGCTTCTTCGAGGGCCAGGAGTTCCTGTACCGGCTGGTGAAGGCGCTCTCCGGAGGCGGCGTGGTGTAGCACCCGCGAGGGATCGGGCCGGGTCAGCGCCGGCCGTAGCGAAGTCTCGAGGCAGAAGGACACCAGGAGGAAGGACACCATGAAGACCGCGTCTCCGATTCGCCTGTTCCTTCTCGCAGTCGTTACCGGCGTGCTGGCGGCCGATGCCTCCGCCCAGCAGAAACCCACCCTCACTCCCGACGACTACAGCCAGTGGGAGACCCTCGGACGGCGAGTGCTCTCTCCTGACGGCGAGTGGCTGGCGGTGAGCATCAGCCGGGTCAGCGACGAGGACGAGCTGCGCGTGCATCACACCGAATCCGACTCGGTGGTGGTGGTGCCCTTTGGCCGCAACCCGCACTTCAGCGACGACGGCGCCTGGCTAGCCTATGCCATCGGCATCTCGCCCGACGAGCAGGAGGCGCTGACGGAGCAGGGCGAGCCGGTGCGCAATGACATGGGCCTCCTCGACCTGGGCAGCGGCGAGCGGGAGACGATCGAGGAGATCGCGTCGTTTTCCTTCTCTGGAGACGGACGCCATCTGGCGTTGCAGCGCTACAAGCCGGAGGAGAAGGAGAGTGCGGGCGCGGACGCCATCGTGCGCGATCTGGCGGCGGGCACTTCGATGAGCTTCGGCAACGTCTCGGCCCTGGCCTGGCAAGACGAGGGATATCTTCTGGCGATGGCGGTGGATGCCGATGGCCAGGTGGGGAACGGTGTCAGGCTGTTCGATCCGGTCTCTGGGCGGATTCAGTCGCTGGACACGGACGCGGCGGAGTACCGCGAACTCTCCTGGCGGGAGGAGGAGGCCGACCTTGCAGTGCTCAAGACCTACACCGACGAGGAGCACGAAGACACCGCCCACGTCGCTCTGGCCTGGCTGGATCTGGACGACGAAGCGGGCACGGCGCTCGTTCTCGATCCGCGCGAATCATCCGCACAGCTCCCGGGCCAGCGCATAGTCGAGCACCGCGCCCCCGCGTGGGCCGATGACGGAGGGATCCTCTTCCTCGGCGTGCAAGACCGGATCCCGGTTGCAGACGCGGAAGATGCGGAAGGTGACGAAGTGGAGGACGAGGCCGGAGAAGGCGAAGAAGGCTCCGAAGGGGAGGAGGGCGCAGCCGAGGCTGACGACGAAGAGGAGCGCGCCGGCGTGGAGATCTGGCACTCGCTCGATGTCGACCCGGTTCCGCAGCAGCGCGTGCGGGAGCGCCGTCTGCGCGAGCAGAACCACATCGGCGCGTGGCATCTGGACGACGGCCGCTTCCTGGTGCTCGGTGGTGAACATGCCGACCAGACGCGGCTGCTGGAGGGAGGCCGCTTCGTCCTCAACCGCGACGAGACGCCCTACGACGTGAAGGCCATGTTCGACCAGCAGTTCTATGACCTGTACGCGGTGGACACGCGCTCGGGCGGCGAGTCGCTGGTCAGGGAGCGGATCACCCTCCCGGCCGACGGCAGCCCCGGGGGCCGCTACGTGGTCTGGTTCGAGGGCGAGGACTATTGGAGCCACGACCTCTCCACCGGAGAGACGCGCAACATCACGGAGGGGCTGGGTGGCGAATTCGTCAACCTCGACCTCACACCGACCCGGGCGCAGATGCCCCCGTTCGGCGTGGCTGGCTGGATCGAGGACGATCAGGCGGTGCTCATCAACGATCGCTGGGATGTCTGGGAGGTCCGGCCGGACGGCTCTGGGGGCCGCCGCCTGACGCCGGGCGCCGAGGGAGAGGTGCGCTATAGGGCGGTTCAGCCCGAAGCCGACGCCGACGCCTTCAAGTCCGGCGAACCGGTCTACTACTCGACCTACGGCGAGTGGAGCAAGCAGGCAGGCTTCTCGCGGGCGCGCCCCGGCCGCACGCCGGAGGCGCTAGTCTGGGACGACGCTTCCTACGGATCCTTCCGCGCGTCGCTGAGGAAGGCCGAAGGCGCGGATGTCTTCGTCTTTCGGCGCGAGCGCTTCGACGACTCCCCCGATTACTTCGCGGCCGGCCCCGATCTCGACGGCGCCCGGCAGGTGACACGCACCAATCCCTTCCAGGACGACTTCGCCTGGGGCCGGACCGAACTGGTGGAGTACGAGAACGAGTGGGGGAGGCGTCTTCAGGGTGCGCTGGCCTACCCGGCGAACTACGAGCCGGGCAGACAGTATCCGATGATCGTCTATCACTACGAGCTGCTGTCGCAGACCATGCACCAGTACCAGGTCCCCGATCCCGCCCGCTACTACAACCAGCAGATCTGGAGCCAGGAAGGGTACTTCGTGCTCCGCCCGGACGTCGTCTACCGGGACCGCCGACCGGGCCAGTCGAACGTGGAGACGTTGCGGCCCGCGGTGGCGGCGGTGCTGGAGACCGGGCTGGTCGACCCGGAGCGGATCGGCCTCATCGGGCACTCCTGGGGCGGCTACCAGACGACCTTCTTCGTGACCCAGGACGACCTGTTCGCGGGCGCGGTGGCGGGGGCGCCCCTCACCAACCTGATGAGCATGTACCTGTCGTTCTACTGGAACAGCGGGGGCACGGACGCGCGCATCTTCGAGATCAGCCAGGGACGCATGCAGGTGCCGTGGTGGGAGGACTGGGATTCCTACTTCAACAACTCGCCCATCCATCACATCGAGAACCTGAACACGCCGCTGCTGATGGAGTTCGGCACCGAGGACGGGGCGGTCGAGTTCAACCAGGGCGTCGAGTTCTACAACGCCGCGCGGCGGGCGGGGAAGCAGATGGTGCTCCTGGTCTACGACGGTGAGAACCACGGTTTGGCCGAGGACATCAACCAACGGGACTATCAGTCGCGCATCCTGCAGTGGTTCGGCCACTACCTGAAGGGCGAGCCGGCGCCGGACTGGATCACGAAGGGCGTGCCGTTCCTGGAGCAGAAGGACGGGCCCCGGGCGAAGAAGAAGGTCGTGAGCCAGGAGTAGATCCCGAGGACCGGAGGAATCCCGGTCGGCGGCGGCCCGGCCCAGGCAGGCGGCGGTCGCGCTCGTGGTGCGTCACGAGCCGGAACTCGCCTTTCCTTCTCGTCCGGCGGGCGCGTTCGCCGCGTGATCAGCCGTGGCTTGTTGAGCTGCTTGGCCACGGGGGTGCGCAAGTGCTCGCCGCGGTTGGTGATGGCGACCCGGTCGCCGACGAGCGCATTGCGGACGAGCTGGAGCTCGGCGAGGTCGCGTTGCCCTTCGGATTCCGCTTGAGTCGGGCGCAGGCGTGCCGCCGGCCGAGGGAGCGGGCAAGAGACCGGACCTGGAAGGGGTTGGTCGCGTCGAGGGGGAGCCTGGCCTTCAGAAGGGCATCCTCGAAGTTATGGTGGAAGGGTCCGTTGGGTTCGTAGGTGATCCGGTTGACCTCGGTGGAATCGGTAACGGTCAGCCGGCGTGGCACACGCGGCATCTCGAGCTGTTTGGTTGTCATGAGGGTGTGCCCGCTGTGGTGGATCACTCCAACGGGCCTACGCTGGCAAAGGGCCATATCGAGGGTGTCTGTGACCAATTCTCTCCGGAGATGGTTGGCCATGGAGGGGCGCGCCGGAACGAACTGCAGACGGGGGCCAACCTGTTGGTTGTCGCCCCGCCGCCTGGGATTGGGGCTGGCGCCCAAGAACTACCAACTGAAGTTGAGTCCACTACACAAGACCAGCACGGACAAGCAAGTCAAACTCCGCGGTGACCGGGCATCGGCGTCCCCTCGAATCTGCTCCGGAGCTGTGACCGGCCGCAGGTCGGAGGGATGGCTAGCTCGCATCACCCGCGCAGAGACAGCAAATGCAAGCGGATCGTGTATAGTGCGGGCACGACCATCAGCAGTATGGCCGTGGTAACAAGAATGCCGATACCGAGTGATGCAGCAAAGGGGATCAGAAACTGGGCCTGAATGGCGCGTTCCAGAATGAGGGGTGTAAAGCCGAGGAAGGTAGTCAGGGAAGTGAGCATAATCGGGCGAAAACGCCCCTTGGCGCCCTCAATGATGCCAGTTCGCACCGGGGTGCCTTCCCTGAGTTTCTGGTCGACGAAATCGATCATCACCAGGGCATCGTTCACAACCACGCCGCTTAGGCCGAAGATACCCATGAAGGATACTGCGCTCAGGGCTACTCCCAGGACCCAGTGGCCGAGGATCACTCCGATGAACCCGAACGGGATGACGGCCATAATAATGAACGGTTTGGTATAGGAGCGGAGGGGAATGGCCAGCAGCGCGAAAATCATGAGCAGCGCTATCGCAAACCCGCGATACAGCGCACCCAAGGACTTGAGTTGCTGTTGCTGTTCACCTCCAAACGTGTACGTCAGGTCCGGGTAGACGGCGGTCAGGTCCGCGAGGATCGAGTTGGCCAGGATGCTGTTGGCTTCGTCGCCGGAAATCACCGAAGGGTCCACGTCGGCAGTGACCGTGACGACACGCCGGCCGTCCCTCCGTCGAATGGTCGGCGGTGACCTGCCCGAGCTTAGCGAGGCCACGCTGGTAACCGGGACCTCGGCCCCGCTCGGCGTACGGAGCAGGTACCCTTCGACATCGGTGATGGAGTTCCTCTCAGCGGCGGGCAGGCGCACGTCGACCCGGACCTCTTCCCGGCCGCGCTGCAGGCGGACGGCCTCTGCTCCGAAGAACGCGGCACGTGCCTGGCCGGCCAACTCTTCAAGCGTGAGGCCGAGGGTCCGCGCTTCCGGCCGCAGTTCGAGCCGAATTTCCGGGATGCCCGGGGTGTGATCCGACCGTATGTCGTAGACGCCTCCCACTGCACGGAGAGCATCGACCACGGAGTCTGCGATCTGGGCGAGGCGCTCCGGATTCGGATGCGACAACACGGCCTCGACAGGGTTGCCCAGGTCGATGACCTCGCCGCTGAAGGTGATGCCGCGCACGTAGGGCAGCACACCCACCTCGTCTCGCCATGCCTGCGCGACTTCTCCGGTGGAGATCTGTCTTTGTTGCGCGCCCAGGAGTTTGAATTCGATGGTGGCGAGATTGGCTTGCGGATTGAGGGTGGGCTCCGGATTGAGTCCCCCACCCTCGAGTCTCGGCCCCTGTCCGACGGTCACCGTGACGCCGGACAGCAGCGGAGGCGCATCCTCGGGCCGGTCGCGCGAAAGCCGTTCGATGACCCGGTGGCCTGCAGCCTCCAGTTCCTGCGCCACCTCGTACGTCCTTGGCGCGGTCGTCCCATCGGGCATGTCCAGAGTGACCGTTGCGAAATCCCCCTCGACGTCAGCGGCCAATGTGGTAGGGACGATGCCCGCCGGCACCAGAGAGATACTCAGCACGAGCATTCCTACCGCCCCCGCCATCGTCACCGTGGGCTGGTCCGTCGCGAACTGCAGCGCCCGATCCAGGGGGCCTTGCAGGAACCTGTTCAGCAGCACGTCCACGCGACCCTGGATCCCTGCGAAGAACCGATCGAACGCGCTTGTCGGCACCCATTCCGGGCCGTGCAGATGGGACAGGTGGTTGGGCAACACCAGCAGAGATTCAACCAGAGAAATCAGCAGCATCGCGATGATGATGACCGGCAGTGCCGCCCATGTCTCACCCACGCCACCGGGGATGAATAGGAGCGGGATGAACGCCACCACCGAAGTGAGGACTGCGAATGTCAACGGCACTTTTATCCGACGTGCGCCTCGGATCGCAGCCGCGATCCCGGGTGTTCCCCGCTTGCGTTCGTATTGAATGTGCTCGGATACGACAATCGCATCGTCGATGACAATACCTATGGCGAGGAAGAATGAGAACAGGGAGATGGTATTGATCGCGATGCCCAGCGCCAGCATGACGGCTAAGGCGCCGATACCTGAAACAGCGAGACCGACAGCGACCCACAGTGCAAGCCGGATTTCGAGAAACAAGCTAAGGGAGATCAACACCAGCAGCAGGCCCAGAATCCCGTTCTTGATGAGAAGATCGGCGCGTTCCTCATAGGCTTGGGATCCGTCATTCCACATGGTGATGCCCACACCGTCCGGCAGAGCCGGGATCACCTCGTTCGCAATGTGCTCTCGGACGGTTGTGGCGACATCCATCACTTGCTCACCATCGGCCCGGTAGACCTCGACGAACACAGCGGGATGGTTCTGATGCCGGACAATCAGGTCGGTTTCTTGAAAGCCGTCGCGAACCTCGGCGATATCGCCAACGCGCAAGACCGTGCCGTCACTGCCGCTCAGAAGGACGATCTCCTCGAAATCCTGTTGGTCGTAGTTCTGGCCGAGGGTGCGGACGCGCACCTGGGATTCCTGGGTATCGATACTGCCGGCGGATAGGTCCAGGGAACTGCGGCGAATGGTGTTGGCGATGTCGGTGAGTGTAAGCCCAAGGGCCCTTAGCCGATGAAGCAGTACCTCGACAGAGATCTCGTATTTCCGAACACCACTCACGTCGACCTGGGACACGGCGGGAAGCGTCGTGAGCTCATCCTCGATCTGGTACGCCAATTCCTTCAGCGAGCGCTCGGATACATCGCCATGAACAATGAGCCGCATCATGCTCTGGCGGTTGGTCATCTCCCTGAACTGGGGACGTTCGGCACCGGCCGGGAACGACTGTATCCGACTGACTGCAGCCTCGATATCGTCCAATGCCCGAGCCATGTCCGTACCGGAATTCACTTGAATTCGGACGGATGCCATACCCGGGGCCGCTACAGACTTGACCGCCTTTACGTCATCCAACCCGCTGACCTGGTCCTCGATCTTGACGACGACCGACTCCTCCAACTCCTCCGGTGTGGCACCGGGATAGGCGATCGAGACTTCGATATGGTAGAAGGGGACCGTGGGCCAAGCTTCCCGCTCGAGGCCGGTCAGCGACACCAGCCCGGCGGCGATGATCGCCCACATCAACAGATTGGCGGCAACGCTGTTGCTCGCCATGTAGGCGATCGGGCCTGACGGTTCCCCCTGAACTCCTTCGTTCGGACTCATGGCGACTCGTCAGTTTCCGTCTGGACGGGCATTCCCTCGGTGGCGAATTGAATCCCGCCGGTGATCACCGCCAGACCGTGTTCCAGCGCACCCGTCACGAACACTTCATCGTCAGCACGCTGCAGTACTTGAACCGGAACGATATTCACGACACCGTCCCTCACCATCCAGACCTCGTTGCCGGGTTGCAGCGAAGCTCGCGGCACCTTGAAGTAGTCATCTATCTCAAGGCCTTCTATTTCCGCCTCGACGAACTCGCCCACCAACAACGGTGGGGCGCCACTCACCACAGCAGTCCGGCTGGTCGGGGCATTCTCCGAGAACGGGTCCGGTACACGCACGATTACGTCAATCGTTCGCGTTTGCGCGTCGAGGAATGCCTCGGCTCGGTCCACGTAACCTTCCCAGACGTAACTCCCGCTGCCGTACTGCGCGACCACGCGGGCTGCTACGCGGGGCTCCCCGTCACGCGCCTCAAGTTCCCACAGCCCCGGGATCAGGGATGCGTCGGAATCGGACAAGGGCACAACGACTTCTACGGCATTCGAAGCGAAAAGCCGTCCGACGGTCTGGCCCGCGGACACGATTTGTCCGACGTCTACGGATTCTTCGCGCACAAAGCCGTCGAAAGGTGCAACTACAGCGGTCCTGGACAGGGCGAGATTGACGTCGGCAAGCCGGGCCTCGTCGCGCTTCAGCGCGGCGAGAGCCGCGTTCAACTGGGGCTCCCTCAGAGTGAGGGGGCTTGGGGCTGACGCCGAAGCCGAATCACCTTGGCCGGTGGAATAAAGCTCATAGTGGGTCCGCGCGATCTCAGCTCTTTCCTGCTCCTCAAGCAAGGCCACGCGACGGGTGGCAAGATTGGCCCTGGCTTCCTGCACTCGGTACAGATAGTCCGCTTCCTCGATGCGAAAGATCGTCTGGCCGGCCCTTACCCGTCGTCCGCTTCGGAATCCCGGATCCACCCAGACGACTTTGCCACCCACTTGCGGAGCGATATCGATCTCCGCGCTTGGCCTCACGGTACCGGCCCCGTATACCGGTATCGGGCCGGACCCGGCCGTAACCTGACCGGTCTGCGCGAACGGGATCTGGGGAGACGGCTCTCTGCGGGTCGGTTCGGGAGCCAGGAAAATCAGAAAAGCCGCCAATGCCACAGAAACAGCGACTATGATCCCGGCTGTTACAAGGCTGTTGGGGCGGGACATGGCATTCACTCCGTTGGAGGTAGAACAGGGGCGCGGTGAGGCGGCAGTGGCTGCTGAAGAGCCTCACTTTCGTTGGTGGTCCAGACACCTCCCAGTGCGCGGTGCAGCGCAAGACGAGCGTAACCCCGATCGCGCTCCGCCGCCGCCAGTAGGGATTGCGCGTTTAAGAGGACTTGCGCCGCCGTCAGGAACTCCTCATAGGCACCCACTCCCGAGACATATCGCCGCTCCTGCAAGTCGGTTTCGGCCTCAGCCTCCTCCGCCAGGGAAGACAGCAGCGAGTGACGCCTTCGGCTAGCGTCCAGTCCCGTAAGGGCGGCCTCAACCTCGTTGACCGCGGTTACCACGGAACGCCCGAAGGCGGCGGCGGCTTCATTCAGTTCGGCCTCGGCAAGAGCAACATTGCTGCGAAGCCGCGAACCCTGGAATACAGGGCCAAGCAAGTTCAGGCTCAGATTCCGGAACCATTGATCCAGATCGAACCACTCGTCCGCATCGGTACTCTGAAGCCCGATGGATCCTTGCAGGGACAATCTCGGCAGAAGATCTGCGCGGCGGGCACCAACTGAGTAACGGGCCGCTTCGACCCGTTGCCATGCCGCGTTGACATCGGGCCGCTGCACAAGAAGATCTGCCGGAATGCCTATCGGAATGGGTAGGAGCGCTGTGGAAGGGGTCAGTGAATCGGGCAGAATATCTGCGAGGTCTGCGCGGTACCCTCCCAGAAGCACCCAGAGCCGTCCCTCCGCATCCGCCCGCAGGGCTTCGATTTGAGGCAGTTCAGCTTGGGCAACGCGCAGGCTCCGCCGCGCCGCATGGAGGGCGCGCACATCGGTCAGCCCGCGGTCATAGCGAGATTTGGCCAGCAACTCCAGCTGTTGGAAGGTCTCCACGATCTTGCTTGCCAGCCTCTGTTGGCTGCGCAGGTCGACAATCTCCAGATAGGTCCCCACGGTCTCGGCCAGCACTCCCATGCGGGCACTCAGATAATTCGACTCCGATGCCAGTCCTACGGCTCCGGCGGCGAGCGCGTCGTTGCGGTTTCGGCCCCAGAAGTCGGCTTCGTAGGCGAATTCCATGCTCAAGGCGTATGTAGTCAGGCCCAACCGATCGGGGAGCGTGATTCCGGATGCGCCTTCCACGGCGGAGCCCAACCCCAATTCGTCCAATTGCGCTCCGATACCCGCATTGGTCGGTGTATCGAAGTCGTTGGCGCTAACCGAAGGCCGAAGCAACGGAAACACAGGTGCTTTGGCAATGCGTGCCCGCATCCTGGCCTGATGAACCCGGGCGACCGCCGCGGCCAGGTCGAAATTCGAAGTAAGCACCTCCCGGATCACCTCGTCGAGGACCGGGTCGGCGAACGTCTTCCACCACTCCAGAGGCTCGTATGAACCGGCGACTTCGCTTCCGCTAAACTCGTCGGGTACCTTCACAGCCGATTCGAGACTCGGAGGCATCCGACTTGGTGCGAGGGAGCAAGCGGAGATAAGACAGCCTGCGAGTAGGAAAAAAGATCGTCCCGGAATGGTACTACACCGAGAGCTTACGGCAGAATCTCCCGGGACTGACCGGGTTGCAACAGTGCTGGCCGCGAGTCTGATCGGTCTGTTTCGCATGTCGCTGCCTCACAATCCAACATCTGGGTTATTGCACTAGGCGATCATCCGCTTAACAAAGGCTATAGAGGCTTCAGGTCGACGCCTTCAACCTCTTCGCCGTGGGCTTCGTGAGGTCGGGTGGTTCCCTCTCCTCAGGCCGAGAGAGTCATCGTTTCCCGGCGATCAACAGGGCCAGCGGAAGCCCGTTGCGAGGTTGATCACGTGGTTCGTCTTTATTTTCATCTCTTAATCGGCGACGGGCCACACGCGCGGACCAACGCGGGAGTGCACCACGCCCGAGTGAGGGCGCCCGAGAGTTGGCAGTGAAAGTGGTTATGCTCGGGATTGAGGTTTTACCGCCCCCGATTTATCTGGACAGTAGATTGGCAAGAAGAGTTGGGGTCCAGAGAGAGGGGGAGAGGATATGTCCCGGGAGAGCAGGGAGAGGGAAGCGACCGAAGGTCGTGGAGGGGAGGAGCTGCCGGAGCGATGGAGTACGCGGCGGAAGGTGGAGGTGGTGCTGCGGCTGCTTCGGGGAGAAGACTTGGGGGAAGTGAGCCGTGAGCTTCAGGTTTCGCCGGTGGATCTGGAAGAGTGGCGCCGAGTGTTCTTGGAGAGAGGCCAGCAGGGGCTGAAGCGACGGAGGGGTGATCCGGCGGAGCGGGAGCTGATGCGTACGCGGGCGAAGTTGGGTGAGCTGACGATGCGAATGGAGCTGGCGACAGAGCTCCTCGAAAAAAGGGGGCACGGGCAAGAGCTGAGGAAGCTCTTGAGGCGCGGAAGCGAGTGAGTTCGGGGACGGGACGACGCTACCCTCTGACGATGGTCTGCGAGGTGTGGCGGGTGGCACGATCGACGGTCTACACGGTGCGGGCTCGAGGGCTGGGCTCTGAGGTTGGGGAGCCGAAGAAGCGGGGCCCGAAGACGGAGATCACGGACGAGGAGTTGGTGACTGAGATCCGCAAGGTCCTTCGGGAGAGCGACTTCCTGGGCGAGGGGCACAGGAAGGTGAGAGCCCGCCTGAGGCCGAAAGGGATTGGTGTGGGCAAGAACCGTGTGCTGAGGCTGATGCGGGAGAACGGGCTGTTGGCGCCGGTGCGCCGCGGGCACCCGCGAGGAGACCGGAGCCACAGCGGCCGGATCACGACCGATGCGCCCAACGAGCTGTGGGGCACCGATGTGGGGCACCGATGCCACACGGTTCTACACGAAGGCGGACGGCTGGTGCTGGTTCTTCATGGCAGTCGATCACTGTGTCAGCGACGTCGTGGGATGGCATGTGGCCAAGAAGGGAGACCGGTGGGCGGCCCTCGAGCCGGTCCGCCAGGGCGTGCGGACCCATATGGCCGTCTACGCGCCCAGGATCGCGCTCGGACTCGGACTACGCCATGACTGGGGTCCGCAGTACACGGCCCACCAGTTCCAGGCCGAGCTCCGATGGCTCGGGATACGGTCGACCGCGGCCTATGTGGGGGAGCCGGAGTGCAACGGTGTCGCGGAGCGCTTCATCCGCACGCTCAAGGAGGAGTGCCTCTACCTCCACGACTTCGAGAGCCTCGAGGAAGCCAGACACGAGATCGGCCAGTTCATCGAATCCTACAACCACGGATGGCTCTTAGAGCGGCACGCCTACCGGACCCCGGCCCAGGCCCGCGAGGAGCTCACCCGCAAGGCGGCATGATTAGGCCGCCCCCTTGTCCAAGAAATCGGAACCGGTTCAAGGTGGTCCTGCCCTGGAGCAGAACCGTGGCAACGTATTGTGGGCCGAGAGAAGCCGTCAAGGCAGCACTAGCGAGTCAATCCTAAGCCTGCACAGGCTCCCCTGTAGAGGTCGATGGAGATGCGGCGGCTCAGATCGAGATGTCGCTGCGGGCCCTGGCGCCGTTGCCGTTTCGACTGGCGTGAGCGCGAATGAACGCAATCGACTGCGCGAACATGCCCGAGGAGCCACAGGAGGGATCGTAGACCCGCCCTCGGTAGAGCCCTAGCATCTCGACCAGAACCTTGACGACGCAGAGCGGAGTGTAGAACTCGCCGCCCTGCTTGCCCTCCGCGCTCCCGAACTGCGAGAGGAAGTACTCGTAGACGCGGCCGAGCACGTCTCGAGAACTCGTCGAGCGCTCCGCCCGGCGCGGCGAGGGCGATCCCGTACTCGGAGACGCGCTACGCAGGGACGCCGAGGGTGAGTGGGAGTGAGATGCGGGACACCGTCGGACGCGCACACGACAGACCCCCCCCCACCGTAGTGCATCCGCACCCAGCCAATCGCTTCCACGCCCCGTCGCACGTTGACGTGGCAGACATCACGCTGACGATTCGCCACATGGAGGCCCACATGGGGCGGAGCCGCGAAGCGCCGGAGCATCAACCAGGCGTGAATCTCTCCTCCCTATACCGTCTCTCCGCCACCTCCCGTGAGGCAGCGGGCCTCCTGTGGAAGAGCTTCGACGACCCACAGGTCGATTCATTCCTGAACGACCTCTCGCCCGGGGGCCGTCAGCATCTGGCAGCCGTGGAGGAGTCTCTTGAGCCTTGAGACGACTCGTTCGTCCAGGACAAGGTCAAGCCGACTAGGGACGCCGTCTCCCACTACAGGGAGATGGCCACCGGCAACTTGGGGCGCTACCTCGAGAGTGTGTCCGACGAACGGTCGTGGATCGAGCTTGGTGCAGGAACCGGCACTTGGGACGAGCTCGCCGAGGCCGTCTTCAAGACTAACCTTCTGGAGGCGGCGGGGTGGTCCGAACGGGAGTTGGTGGACTTCATGACGCAGCTCGCCAAACTCGTAGTGGCCTTCGCATCCTTCGCGCACGAAGCCGTGACCAATTGGCTGGGCTGCGTCGACCAGGATGTCTTGGCGGTGACAACGGCGGTTTCCGAAGCAGACGACGCTCGGGCCGAGTGCGATTCGGACCCTGATCGAGGGGCCAGGTGCAGTCCCCCGCGCTGGCGCGTCGTATCAGGCGGGTTGCGGCCCCCGGCAGCGCCGCGGGATTCGCGTCTTCAACCGCGTCCGGGGGGCATGTCCTTGGTCCTCGCGTTGCGCCGGTGACGAGTCCCCGGCGGATGAAGCGAGAGGACGGGCAACTCAGAATCGGGAAGTTGGGATGGTTTCCGCAGACGAGAACTTTGCTGACCGTTCAAAGAACTCCAGGCACTTGTGGGCGGCGGGGTTTCTGCGCCCCTTTTCGGTGAGCACGCCGCAGTAGCGGTTGTCGAATTCGAGGAAGCGGTCGGCGAGCATGACCAGAGCACCCTGCTCAAGCTCGATGAAATGCCGCCAGCCCAATGCGATGCCGTGCCCGGCGGCGACCGCCTCCAGTACGTAGGCGTAGCTATCGAACCCCATGTAGCGGGGCGCGTGCTGCGGACGCCCGGCGGCCTCGAACCAGTCCTCCCAGGACGCCCAGCCCTCGTTGGGCCGTGTGACATCGAGGAAGGTGAAGTCGCTCCAGCCGCTGACAGGTCCGCTGAGGACGTCCGCGTGGGTGGCGGCATAGCCGGGCGAGCAGAGCGGCCTCACCGCTTCCTCATGGATCACCACGCGGTCTTCGGAACCGAGATTCGCTTCCCAGGCCAGGACCACGTCCGCGGCCGGCTCGAGCGGCAGGTTCTGCAGATCGTAGTGGTAGGTCAGGATGCGGATCGCGACCTGCTCGCCAAGCGCTTCCCGGAGCGACTCGTATCGCGGCATCAGCCAGAAGTGCGATGCCTCGTGCGAGCAGGCGATCACCACCTGTTCTCCGCTCGGCCAAGCGGCGAGCTCGGCGACCGCAGCCCGGATGATGACAAGGCCGGTGCTTACGCCCTCATGGAAGCGTTCACCGGCATCGGTCAGGGTCACCCCGTCCCGGGACCGTTCGAACAGCTGGGTCGAGAGGTGCTTTTCGAGGTTCGCCACCTTGACGCTGATGGCGGGCTGCGAGGTCGCCAGTTCCTTGGCCGCCCGGGTCAGGCTGCCTAGCCGGGCGGCGCTTTCGAAGGCGACCAGGGCACCGGTCCCCGGAATTCCGAGAGGTTTGTTTGAGGTGGTCCCGGTTTTTTGGACAGGTCGTTAAGGTGGATTCCAGAGCGGAAGAGGAGGCACCGAGATGGCCAGGAAGAGACGGCGGTTCACGGCGGAGTTCAAGGCACGGGTAGCGCTCGAGGCGCTGCGCGAGCGGGACAGCGTGCAGGCGATCGCGGCGCGGCACGAGCTTCATGCGAACCAGGTGACCACATGGAAGCGGCAGCTGCTCGAAGGGCTGCCGGAGGTGTTTGCCGGGGGCGCGGGCCGCAAGGCCGCCCTGGAGCACGAGGCGAAGATCCGGGACCTGCACGCCAAGATCGGGGAGCTCACGGTCGAGCGGGATTTTTTTCGGCGCGGGCTCAAGCGCTGAGCCGGGCGGAGCGGGGGCGGATGATCGAGCGGGACGGACCGCTGAGTCTTTCGAGGCAGTGCGCGCTGCTGGGCGTGAGCCGGTCGTCGCAGTACTACCGGCCGAAGGGGGAGAGCGCCGAGGACCTGGCGCTCATGCGGCGCATGGACGGGCTCCACATGGCGTATCCGTTCTACGGGAGCCGGCAGCTGATGCGGCATCTGCGCCGCGAGGGCGTTGCCGCGGGCCGGCACCGGATCCGGCGGCTCATGCGCCTGATGGGGATGGAGGCGACCTACCGGCGGCCGCGCACGAGCGTGGCGAGTCCGGAGCACCGGGTCTTCCCCTATCTGCTGCGGGGCCTCACGATCTCGCGGGCGGACCACGTGTGGTGCGCGGACATCACCTATGTCCCGGTGACGCAAGGGTTTTTCTACCTGGTGGCCGTGATGGACTGGGCGACCCGGCACGTGCTCGCCTGGCGGCTGTCGAACACGATGGACGCGTCGTTCTGCGTCCAGGCGCTGGACGACGCGCTGGGCTGGAGGGCTCCGGAGATCCTCAATACGGATCAGGGCTCCCAGTTCACCAGCGAGGCGTTCGCCGACCGGGTGCTGGGTGCGGGCGTGCGCTTCTCGATGGACGGCCGGGGCCGCTTCCTCGACAACATCTTCATCGAGCGGCTGTGGCGGTCGCTGAAGTACGAGGCGGTGTACCTCTACGAGCTCCGGGACGGGCCCGACGCCCAACGCATCATCGGCTCGTGGATCGACTTCTACAACGAAGCGCGCCCGCACTCGTCGCTGGGCGGACGGACGCCGGGCGAGGCCTATCGCGAAGGCGCGGAGGTGTGGTGAGGACGATCCGGCGCGACGCCACCCAACCGGCGCAACGACGCCTGCGATCGTCGCGGGATCTACGCGCGGCCCTTCCCTCCGTCTTCCCATCGGGAACCAGTCCCGACGGGAAGGCGGAGGTTATATTCAACCCGGATCCTGCAGGGAGAGGTGAAATAGGGGACTTGTGGGTGTGGATGGGACCGGAGGGGAAGTTGGCGGGGATATGGGGGGCTGCCGGAGGGAAAAGAGGCGGCTCGGATCTGTGGTATTGAGTGGGCAGGGCGGTGTTGGACAGACGGGGAGGACGACTGGAGGGGAGAGGGCCTAGAGGAGGGGGGGGCGGGAGTCGTCAGGCTGGGAGAGGAGGCGGGAGTCCGGAAGCGAGGCGTCTGAGAGCGAGCAGGATATGGGGTCTGGCGGGATCGTCACGGAGCAACTGGACGTAGAGCTTGCGGCTGTGGCGGGTGAGCTTGGCGGGCAAGCGGAGGAGCCAGAGCCGGAGGCGGTTGGGTTGAGCTGTGCGCCAAGCTCCAGAGAGGGCGGTGGTCCTGAGTGTGTGCAGGAGCTGGTAGGCGATGGCTCCGAGAGCCCACAGGAGTGCATTGCCGTCGAGGTGATCGATGGCGGTGGCCCCTGCTCCGAGCTGGCCGAGTTCCTTGATCCTCTGTTCGACGACCGCACCGTGGTTGTAGCGGCGCCAGGCGGTGAGGGCGTGGATGCCTTCGATGTTGGTGAGCACGTGAGCGCTCAGGGGGACTTCGTAGGTGTCGAGCGTGAGGGTGTCTGGGCCTTGGAGCGGACGCCGTGTCTGGAGCGAGAGAAGACGGACGCCCCACAGACAGCCGGAGGTGGTCCAGAGCTCATGACCGGGGAAGATGTGCTCACCCTTGCGAGAGCGACGCCAGGGCTGGTGGTGGTCGGCAAGCCAGCGGTGGGCAGGGAGCTTGAGCAGGAAACGGACATCGAGGTCATCGAGGGTCCGTACCATGGATCGGCTGAAGAAGCCCTTGTCGAGACGCACGGTGATGGTCTCGACCCCCACGGAGCGCAGGCGCCCCACCAAGTCGGCGATCCACGCCTCGGCCCCCGCAGCGGTGGGGGCGTTGCCCGGGCGCCAACGGATGCCCATACAGTCTCCCGTCTCCTGAACGAAGGCCAGAAGCGGATGGTGCGACGGCCGGCCGGGCTTGTGTGGGTTGTAGCCCCGCTCGGCGCCCGCCTGCTTCAGTCCGTAGCGTACGCTGACGGTGGAGTCGAGGATCAGGGTCAGCGCCCGGGGCACGCCCCCCAGTCTCCAGCGCCGGCACACGACGTGCCACAGGAGTTCGTCGAGGAGGGGCACGAGCGGCTCACCTGCGCGGCGCAACCAGCGTCCGAACGTGGTGGGATCGGGCAGGCGAGTCCAGCCGAACAGGCGTCGAATGCCGCGCCGGTCCAGGAGCGGCAAATCGTCGAGCACGCGCCCACCGTAGAGCAGCAGGACGACCCACACCTCGACCATCAGGCTGGGACGGAAGAAGCCGGCAAGCCCTTCGCTCTGACGGTCGATCCAGGAGCCCAGGCCCATGCCGTCCCACAGATACCGGACCAGAATCAGCCCGCCTCCATCGGTCAGATTCCGGGCGCTGTGACGAATCCGTAGCGGGGAGCTCTCACCTTGTACATGGGGCCGAGAACAGATACGATGGTTGCGCACCGTCTGGGTGCCTTTTGTGGCGAGGAATCTTCTTGGACGAAGTACCCTCAACCTAAGGCCTTAGACGGTGTTTTTCTTCCCTATACTACTCCCCTCATGCAGGATCCAGGTTCAAACCGGGCTCGAAGGAGAACACCCGGCCTCAAGCGGGACCCCGAGGGCTTTGGAGACCATCGGAATCCACCTTAAGATCGCCCTCGGACTGTCCAACGAAGTAGGACCACCTCAGTTTCCTGTCATATTAATTTAGACATATAACTAGTCTAAACCATTATACCCTATGAAATCTTGATAATCAATATTGACAGACCTTAATATCAGAGGGACAGACCGTATATAACCAATTGCTATGTACATATGTCAGGAACACAGCGCCAAAACAGTGCGACGCTGGGACGGCGGTCTGGCGGTTGGCGCTGACGGAGGTCTAGGCGGATGACAGCGCAAACATTCGGCGGTGCCCTCTCTGCCAATATCAGTGAGACACCTGGTACCTTTGGGATTACTGAAGGGGGCGGAGGTGGATGGCGATGGTAGAGGGGAGAGATACGATGATTGGTATGGGTGTGGGCGCTTGGGCCCTGGGGGGCGAGGAGCGTAGCGACGAGGCCGCCAGGGCCCAAGTCGCCGAGCGGAATCGGGCACGGGATCCGGAGGTTGTGGCCAAGCCGACCCGCCGGCAGTTCACCGCGGAGTACAAGCTCAGGATCCTGGAAGAGACCGACCGGTGCTCGGAGCCCGGCGAGGTTGGGCGGATCGTGCGTCGGGAGGGTCTGTACAGCTCTCATCTCACGGCATGGCGAAAGGCACGGCGCGAGGGCTCTCTGAAGGGCCTGACGCCGAAGCGGCGGGGCCGCAAGCCGGCCCGCCGCAATTCCCTCCAGAAGAGGGTGGATGAGCTCGAGGCCGAAGTGGCCCGGCTCGAGAAGCAGCTTGCCACGGCGGAAACGATCCTGGAAGTCCAGGGAAAAGTTGCCGGGCTGCTGGGGTTGAGCTTCGACAGCGGAAAGAACTCCTGATGGCCGCTGCCTCCCTGGCTCGGGAGGTCGGCGCCGCGCCGGCGTGCCGAGCACTGGGTGTGGCGCGTGCCACGTTCTACCGGCGCCGTAAGCCCACGACCGGGCACCAGCAGCCCAGGCAGCGCCCCGCCCGGGCACTTGATGAATCCGAGCGCGAGAAGGTGCGTGAGACCCTCGCTTGCCCGCGCTTCGTCGACCGATCTCCCGCAGAGGTTGTGGCCACCCTCCTCGACGAGGGCGAGTACCTCTGCTCAGAACGCACGATGTACAGGATCCTCCAAGAGGATCACCCCGTGCGTGAGCGGCGCAGTCAGCTCACGCATCCCCCCTACACGAAGCCCCAGCTCGTGGCCACGGCACCGAACCAGACCTGGTCGTGGGACATCACCCGGCTTCTCGGACCCGAGAAGTGGTCGTACTTCTACCTCTACGTCCTCATCGACATCTTCAGCCGCTACGTGGTCGGATGGATGGTCGCCGACCGCGAGAACTCCGCGCTCGCCAGCCGGCTCATCCAGGAGAGCTGCCTCAAGCAGGATGTCCAGCCCGAGACGCTGACCCTGCACTCCGACCGCGGGGCCCCGATGACCAGCAAGTGCACGGCCCAGCTGCTCGCCGACCTCGGGATCACCCGCTCGCTCGGCCGTCCCCGGGTCAGCGACGACAACCCCTTCTCGGAGGCGCACTTCAAGACCGTCAAATACTACCCCAACTTCCCCGGACGCTTCGCCGACATCGGCGCGGCGATCGACTTCTGCCGATCCTTCTTCCCTTGGTACAACCATGAGCATCGCCACGGTGGAATCGCGATGCTCACCCCGGCTGATGTCCATCACGACCGAGCCCGTGACGTGCTCGCCCAGCGTGAGCGCACTCTCCAGCAGGCGTGGTCCCAACACCCTGAACGCTTCGTGCAGGGGATCCCCACGCCCCAGCCTCTCCCAACGGAGGTCTGGATCAATCCACCAGCTGCGGCTCCGACACCGCAGCCCGCTCACTAATTTATGACCCCGGGTGTCTCACTCTTGTTGACAGGTTCCGGTGCAGGACGAGGGCCGGACGGTGCCTCCTCGAGATCAGGCTGCGCGACGACCTCGGGCACTGCACCGAGCTGGACCGGTCTTTGAACCCGGATCCTGCAGGGAGAGGTGAAATAGGGGACTTGTGGGTGTGGATGGGACCGGAGGGGAAGTTGGCGGGGATATGGGGGGCTGCCGGAGGGAAAAGAGGCGGCTCGGATCTGTGGTATTGAGTGGGCAGGGCGGTGTTGGACAGACGGGGAGGACGACTGGAGGGGAGAGGGCCTAGAGGAGGGGGGGGCGGGAGTCGTCAGGCTGGGAGAGGAGGCGGGAGTCCGGAAGCGAGGCGTCTGAGAGCGAGCAGGATATGGGGTCTGGCGGGATCGTCACGGAGCAACTGGACGTAGAGCTTGCGGCTGTGGCGGGTGAGCTTGGCGGGCAAGCGGAGGAGCCAGAGCCGGAGGCGGTTGGGTTGAGCTGTGCGCCAAGCTCCAGAGAGGGCGGTGGTCCTGAGTGTGTGCAGGAGCTGGTAGGCGATGGCTCCGAGAGCCCACAGGAGTGCATTGCCGTCGAGGTGATCGATGGCGGTGGCCCCTGCTCCGAGCTGGCCGAGTTCCTTGATCCTCTGTTCGACGACCGCACCGTGGTTGTAGCGGCGCCAGGCGGTGAGGGCGTGGATGCCTTCGATGTTGGTGAGCACGTGAGCGCTCAGGGGGACTTCGTAGGTGTCGAGCGTGAGGGTGTCTGGGCCTTGGAGCGGACGCCGTGTCTGGAGCGAGAGAAGACGGACGCCCCACAGACAGCCGGAGGTGGTCCAGAGCTCATGACCGGGGAAGATGTGCTCACCCTTGCGAGAGCGACGCCAGGGCTGGTGGTGGTCGGCAAGCCAGCGGTGGGCAGGGAGCTTGAGCAGGAAACGGACATCGAGGTCATCGAGGGTCCGTACCATGGATCGGCTGAAGAAGCCCTTGTCGAGACGCACGGTGATGGTCTCGACCCCCACGGAGCGCAGGCGCCCCACCAAGTCGGCGATCCACGCCTCGGCCCCCGCAGCGGTGGGGGCGTTGCCCGGGCGCCAACGGATGCCCATACAGTCTCCCGTCTCCTGAACGAAGGCCAGAAGCGGATGGTGCGACGGCCGGCCGGGCTTGTGTGGGTTGTAGCCCCGCTCGGCGCCCGCCTGCTTCAGTCCGTAGCGTACGCTGACGGTGGAGTCGAGGATCAGGGTCAGCGCCCGGGGCACGCCCCCCAGTCTCCAGCGCCGGCACACGACGTGCCACAGGAGTTCGTCGAGGAGGGGCACGAGCGGCTCACCTGCGCGGCGCAACCAGCGTCCGAACGTGGTGGGATCGGGCAGGCGAGTCCAGCCGAACAGGCGTCGAATGCCGCGCCGGTCCAGGAGCGGCAAATCGTCGAGCACGCGCCCACCGTAGAGCAGCAGGACGACCCACACCTCGACCATCAGGCTGGGACGGAAGAAGCCGGCAAGCCCTTCGCTCTGACGGTCGATCCAGGAGCCCAGGCCCATGCCGTCCCACAGATACCGGACCAGAATCAGCCCGCCTCCATCGGTCAGATTCCGGGCGCTGTGACGAATCCGTAGCGGGGAGCTCTCACCTTGTACATGGGGCCGAGAACAGATACGATGGTTGCGCACCGTCTGGGTGCCTTTTGTGGCGAGGAATCTTCTTGGACGAAGTACCCTCAACCTAAGGCCTTAGACGGTGTTTTTCTTCCCTATACTACTCCCCTCATGCAGGATCCAGGTTGAAGGTGTGCGGATTGCAACCGACGCGCTCGACGACCTGTCCGCGGGCGTCTTCTGCGGTCGAATGGATCCCCGTTTAGAAAGAGGGATGTAATGAGGGAATCAAGGTGACGTTACAGATCGTAAGTATATATTGCACAATAAGTTATACCGATATCGGTGCAGCCTGGCACAGTCCGATAAACCGCGACAGAATGTGGGGACTGCGAGGACACCATGGAGAATGAGACTTTAGCCATGAAGGCCACAACAGCCAGACCTGTTCAACTGGCGATAGCTGCCGTGCTGTTGTCTTTGGCGGTTGCGCCGGCGGCGGCTGCCCAGACAACTGGATCGATCGAAGGCACTGTCCTCGACCCGACCGGGAGCCCGTTGCCGGGCGTGGCGGTGACGGTGGCCGGCCCCGGCCTGCGTCAAGAGCATGTGACCGGTGCGGACGGCGCCTACATGGCCGCTGGTCTAGTGGCGGGCGACTACGTCGTCACGGCGAGGCTGCCAGGTTTCGAGACGGTGGACCTTCCGGTCTCGCTCCGAGAGGGTACTACGGAAACAGTGCCAATCGAGATGCGCATCATGTTCCTTCTGGAGACAGTCAGCGTGGTAGCCGAAGAGCCCCGCATCTTCGCGCGCAACATCGTCCCGGCACCGATGATGCTGCAGCAGTCGGCCATCACCGGTGTGACGGCAGTGGTGGACAACCTCCCCGGTGTGTCCATCCAGGAGGGGGACGGGTACGGCTTCGACGACTGGTCGAGCAACGTCGCTGTGCGCGGCTTCCAGGTGTCCATTAACGAGGCGCAGATCGGCACGACCATAGACGGATTCCCCAACGGCACGTCCGACTACTGGAGCGGCGCCAAGGCGAACCGGTTCATTGACCCGATGAACCTCGGAGGTGTCGAAGTGTCGCAGGGAACGGCCGACATCGCCTCCCGGTCGGTCGAGGCGTTGGGCGGCACCTTCAATTTCATCACGGACGATCCGAAGGCCGATCGGACCTACACCGCGTCAGCCACCATCGGCGAGAACGAAGGCAGGCGGTTCTCCATGCGGGCCGACACCGGGCCGCTGCTCGGAGGTGAGACCCGCTCTTGGATCGCCGCTGTTCGCCAGGAGGCGACCGACTGGGTGCAGGGCTCTGCGCGGAACGAGCGGGAACACCTCGCTGCCAAGCTGGTCTCGCAGCACGGGCGACTGGGCCTCACCGGCTATCTCTCGTACGACAACATCCGCGAGGACGTCTACCAGCGACTTTACGGTGAGGCCGACTTCCGGACCAACCCGCGTTGGGATCGCCTGATCGGAGACTGGCCCGGTGTCCCCTACCTGAGCCAGTTCTACCGGCCCGGTTGGTCAACCTGGCGGAGCAACACGTTTGGCTACCTAAAGGCGGACTGGTCGTTCAGCGAGGTCACGTCGTTGAGCGTCGGCGCCTATTTCCATCGCAACCGGGGCCGCGGCGACTGGCTACCCCCCTACATCGCCGATGTCGTCGACGACAGCGGCGGACCGGAATCGGAGCTGGCGGGGCTCGGGCCGGTACGGGGCGGTACGCAGCGCGGGCTGATCCGATTCGTGAACGAGGATGGAGTCGCCGTCGGACCGACACCCGGATGCACGTCGTCCTACATCTTCAACTACTACGGCTCTGGCGGCCCAGAGGTCGACCCGGCGTGCCATCCGGGAGCCACGGCGGTGCAGTCGTTCCGCCACAGCCACTACGGGAAGGACCGCATGGGCGTGACGCTCGACGAGGAGTGGTTTGCCATCGTCGGTGCTGCCGGGAGTGCGCTGCGTGCCGGCATCTGGTACGAGAACTCCCGCCGCGACCTTGGCCGGGACTGGCATCGGATCCTGGATCCGACGCTCAGCGCCCGGTTCGACGAAGTAGCCTACTGGCACCAGTACGACTGGGACTTCCCACAGCACGTTTTCCGGTGGTACGCGGAGGAGACGCTTTACGTCGGCTCGTTCGCCCTGAGCGGCGGCATCAGGCAGTACTTGGTCGACGTGTCGCGCGAAGACGTGTTCCACCTCGACCCGGAGCGGTCTGTCGATTCCGATTCGAAGCTGCTTTTCTCCGGCGGGGTCACGTACGAGACTCCGGTGGACGGCCTGGACCTTTTTGTCGGCTACGCCGAGAACTTCAAGGCAATCAGTAGTCTCCTCCTTGAGGTGCCGGGCCGGAGCTTGGACCTCCTCGAGCCGGAAACCGCGTCGAACATCGATGTCGGGCTCCAGTATTCGGGGGACCGAGTTGCGCTGGGTGCCACCTGGTACGCTTATCGATTTCCAGAACCGGATCTTCTACGTCGGTCCGCAAACGCCCACCGGTCCCAACTACCTCATCCCGGGCGGTGGCGCCTACTTCAACGCGGGCGGCATCGAAACGAGCGGCTTTGAGCTCTCCGCGACGGTGCAGATGCCGCTCCAGACGTCCTTCTACACCGCCTTCACGGCAAACAACTCGGAGTACATCGGGACCGACGATCCGCTCGTCGACGCCAGCCAGGGCATCGTTGCGGGAGCCGACGTCACCGGTGTTCCGGATCGGCTGTGGGTTCTCTCGCTCGACCGCAGCGGTCCCCTCGGCGGAGGGTTGAGCGGAAAGTACACTTCGTCGCGGCGTGTCAGCCTGACGTCGGATTGGTACGCGGACACCTACTGGCTGGTGGACGCCTACGTCCGCTTCTCGGGCGAGGCATTGGGCGATCTGCTCCGGTCGGTGGAGTTCTCGCTGGTGGCGAACAACCTTCTCGACAAGGCCTATCTCTCCGCCATCACCGAGAACGCCGCCTGGCTCGGCGCGCCGCGGACGATTTCGATGACTGCAACTGTCTCGTTCTGAGGGGAATTCTCCGCCGGAGCGAGCCAAGAGAGAGAGAGTGCCGAGCCACTCCGGCCGCGCTAGCTTCCCTAGGCGACCCGTCGGTTGGTCGGAAGATTGCCGAATCGAGCGCGCTTCTGGGCTTCAGTCCGACCGCGGCCGGCAGCTGCGGTCGCCGCAGCGCTGCCGCCTACGGCAACGTCGAGCTGTCAGCATCCGAAGATCTGCCGGGTCTCTCGCCGCCCCGCGTCTTGCACGCTAGGTCCCGTCGGTCTGCCCCGCTGCGGTTGCTCGGCTCCCTTCGCGGCGGAGACCCCAACCCTGAGATTCTCAATGGCCAGGACCCTCACAGGACGACCTTGGGGCCCCGCCACGACTGACTAGTGAGTCGCGGTACCGCGAGGTGGCCACTGCCCAGCGTGGCCATGAATCGTTCGATGGCCATTGACCCACGGCCAGAGAGTTCCATGCGGAGGTCCGGAGCGAAGCCAAGTGGGTGGCGCCCGGCACCCGTCCCCGGGTGTGCCCGCGATGTCAGCGCCCGAAACGGGAGCCGTTCGATTGGTGTCCGGGCTGCGGCCGGCTAAGAGAAGCTCGATGCCCGGATGACGTGCCGCGGCCAACCGTCCCTGCCACCAAAGAACTTTCGTTTGCCTCGGGCTCTAGATATGTTAGATTTTTGCTCAAATTTCTGACAAAGGAGACGGGTCATGGGTGGCCTTGCCAATCGCATCATGGAGCATGCGGCCGCCCTTCCAGAGGCTACGCCGCTCTGTCCCGCCGCCCTGCTTCACCTTGGCAAACGGGCGGCAGTGGATCAGGCGTTGTCGCGCCTTGCCCGCTCAGGCCGGCTCATGCGGATTTTTCAGGGCGTCTACATGCGCCCCGTCGAAACCCGTTTCGGGCACTGTGCGCCGCGCGTCGGGAAGGCGCTCGAAGCTCTTTCGGCACTCTGGGGCGAGACCATCGTGCCATGCGGCGGCTCGGCAGCGAACCGTCTCGGTCTGACGGCCCAGAACCCGATACGAGAGGTCTATCTGACTTCGGGTCCAAGTCGGCGGCTGCGCTTCGGCGCGCTCGCCGTCGAGCTGCGCCACGCTCCCCGCTGGCAACTGGCGGCACCGCACCGCAAAGCAGGAGGCGTGATCCGCGCTTTGGCTTGGCTCGGTCCCCAGGAACTCGAGGACAGCTTAGGAGCGGTTCTACCCGGACTTTCCGAAGAGGACCTCGAGGAGCTCGCTGCCGCACGGGCGGTGATGCCGATATGGATGGCGGAACCGCTGAGCGCACGCATCGCGCATGGTTGAAACGGCGTACCAGCGCCTTTCGGCCGACGATCGCCGCGATGCCTTGAGCGTTGCCCAGGAGAAAGGCCAGCACCCCGCGTTTCTGCTGGAGAAGGACGTCTGGGTGGTCGCGACCCTGGGCATCCTGTTCGACGCTCCGTTCGCCCGGCACCTGACCTTCAAGGGCGGCACGTCGCTGTCGAAGGTCTGGCGTGCGATCCGCCGCTTCTCGGACGACATCGACATTACCTACGACGTCCGCGCCTTCGCGCCGGACCTGCTTACCGATACCGGTGCCGGAGCGCTTCCGCCGACGCGCAGTCAGGGGAGGCGCTGGACACGGGTGATCCGGACGCGTCTGGCCGAATGGGTCCGGACCCAGGTCGAGCCCATCGTGCTGAAGAGGCTCCGGCGCGCCGGCTTCCTGGCCGAAGTCAAGGCCGATGCCGAGCGGCTCTACATCAGCTACGAGCCTCTGTTCGGCGACACTGGTTTCGTGCGGCCGGAGGTGATGGTGGAGTTCGGTGCGCTGTCCACGGGCGAACCCCGCACTGCACGCACAGTCATGTGCGATGCAGCAGCGTATTTTCCAGGTCTCGCGTTTCCGGAGGCCCGACCGACCGTCCTGTTGGCAGAGCGCACGTTCTGGGAGAAGGCGGCCGCCGTCCACGTCTTCTGTCTCCAGCAGCGGCGCCGGGGCGAACGTTTGTCGAGGCACTGGCACGATCTCGCGCGCCTCGACGAGGCTGGCATCGCGGTGCGGGCTCTGGCCGACCGCGAACTCGCTCTCTCCGTTGCGCGTCACAAGGCCGCGTTCTTCTCCGAGAACGACGCGCGTGGCGATCGAATCGACTACGAAGCGGCCGTCTCGGGCAGGCTGCAACTCGTTCCATCCGGCGCTGCGTATGCGGCCCTCGCCGAGGACTACTCGAGGATGGTGGCGGATGGCATGCTCGTCGACGAAGGCGAACCGTTCGATGCGCTGATGGACCGGTGCACCGGCATCGAAGCGAGAGCCAATACTCTACCGGGAAAGGACGGGTAGTGAGCCTCGCCGCCGCTTCGGTGGCCGGCGGCTCCAAGTCGGGCTCGAACGCGTGCGCCTGCGCTCGGCCCCTTCCTGCTATTGAGGACGGATCCCACAGTGGGCGGCCAACCGGCTGAGCCCCGATTCCCCTAAACCCGGTCTCTTGCCCCTTCCCCTCGTGCTCGGGAGCTCCTTCGCTCGTCCCCGCACCGCGCCGAAGACGGGGCGGAGCTCCGGCGGAACCTGCACCCCAGGGCGGCCGCCCGGACGTGCCTCGGCGACACGGTGTTGGAGGAGCGGGACCTGCTGATCATCCTCAGCTTCGTCGTGCTCTTCCTCGCGCTCGTTCCGTTCTCGGGCCACGACCTCCCTCGGCGCCGCCGGGCCGGCGATCGCGCCGAGCCCTCAAGGGGGCCGGCATCCCATAAGCCCATCCTCGGAGGGAGGCGGCAGGCCCCCGAACAAGAGCCATTTCGGGGACTCGCCCTGCCAGCTCTCTCGGCGCTCACCCTAAACCCCTGGTGCGTCGTACACCGCCACCCAGCGCAGCCCCCCCCCATCCGACTCCGTCGCGCCGCAGACGGCGTCCCCACGGCCCGGCCACACGGGCTCCGCCGTCTTGTAGCCACGTCCTCCGATACGTATCTCTTCCGATATGTATTCTTGTAGAACTACTGGCAGAAAAGCCCTGCGAAGGCATGCGCTCCAACGGGGACAACGGCGGGCTGGCCCCTCAACGATGTGTTAATGCGAGGCTTGCCCGTGTGCCAGAGGTGCACCTTCGTCTCTTGCTGTGCCGTCGTGGGCCTGATCGGCGGCATGCACCCCGCCGCCGGACAGTCGGAGGTCTCCGGAACAGTCGATCCCGACCTTATCGATGGTCCGAGCGCTCCGGTTCCACCGGCGGTGATGAACCGCGACGAGCAGGGTCGGGTGACGATCCGTGCCGTAAGACTCGATGGTGGTATCGACGTCAACGGGGTGCTTGACGAGGTGGTGTACCAGACAGTTCCGGCGATCACTGGCTTCATTCAGTTGGTGCCCGACGCGGGCTCGCGGGCCACCGAGCGAACCGAGGCGTGGGTCCTGTTCGACGACGAGAACGTGTATGTGTCTGCGCGGGTGTGGGACTCGGCACCCGAGAGCCAGTGGGTGGCGAACGAGATGCGGCGCGACACCAACCAGCTCCGCCAGAACGATACCTTCGCTGTCTTGTTCGACACGTTCTACGACCGCCGCAACGGCTTCAACTTCTACACGAACCCGCTCGGGGCGCGGGCGGACGGTCGGTACACGAACGAGGGCAATCCGAACGCCGACTGGAACCCGGTCTGGGACGTGCGCACCGGCCGCTTCGACGGAGGCTGGACGGTCGAGATGGAGATCCCGTTCAAGACGCTGCGCTACCGCTCGGAACCTCCGCACATCTGGGGAGTCCAGCTCCGGCGGAGCATCCGGCGCAAGAACGAGTGGGTCTACCTGACCCGGCTGCCTATTTCGGCCGGGGGTGACAGCGGTGCCAGAGGCATCTTCCGGATCTCGGCCGCCGGGTCGCTGGTCGGCCTGCAGCCGCCCCCCGCGAGCCGCAACATCGAGGTCAAGCCGTACGTCACCGCCAGTCTGATCACGGACATGACGGCGACCCCGGCCATCGTCGACGAGGGCAGCGGCGACGGCGGCATCGACGTCAAGTACGGCATCACCCAGAACCTGACCGCCGACTTCACCTACAACACCGACTTTGCCCAGGTGGAGGTGGACGAGAGGCAGGTGAACCTGACTCGCTTCCCACTGTTCTTCCCGGAGAAGCGCGAATTCTTCCTGGAAGGGCGGGGGATCTTCGGCTTCGCGCGCGGCAGCATCACGAGGTCCAGACGAAGCGCAAACCGGGCCCGCGGGACCTTTGCCGACGTCAACGTGCCGCAGCTCTTCTACAGCCGGAAGATCGGCCTGGAACAGGGGCGTGTGGTGCCCATCGTCGGTGGTGCTCGAGTGACCGGCAAGGTGGGGCCGTTCGACGTCGGGGCGCTGAACATCCACACTGGGGACGAGATGGCCTCCGCCTCGGAGCCAACCAACTTCACTGTCGTCCGCCTCCGGCGCGATGTGCTGCGGCGCAGCTCGGTCGGTGCGATGTTCACCAACCGCTCGGTGTCGCGGTTCGCTCCGGGCTCCAGCCAGGCCTACGGCATCGACGGCACATTCAGCTTCTTCGAGACCGTGAGCCTGATCACGTACCTGGCCCAGACCCAGGTCCCCGGCCCGGACTACCGCGGCAAGAACGCGAGCTACCAGGGCAAGTTCGAGTACGCGGGCGACCGCTACGGCTTCCAGGTCGACCACCTGGTGGTCGAGGACAACTTTCTGCCGGAGGTGGGCTTCCTCCGGCGCGACAACTTCCGGAGGACCTTTGTGGCAGGACGGTTCAGCCCGCGGCCCGAGTCCCTCGCGAGTGTCCGGCAGTTCAGTCTGGACGCCAGCGTCGACTACATCCTGACGGCCGACGAGAACCGCCTGGAAACGCGCCAGAGCATCTTGACGTTCCAGACCGAGTTCGAGTCGAGCGATCGGCTGACGTTCACCGCGACCGACAACTACGAGCTGCTGGTCGCATCCTTCACGCCCCCCGGCGCCGACTTTACGATCCCGGTGGGGCGCTACCGCTTCGCCGACGCCCAGATCTCGTATGCGATCGGGCAGCAGCGTCGCGTCAACGGTCAAGTGACCGTGAAGCGGGGCAGGTACTTCGACGGCAACTTGACAACCGTGGAGCTGACCCAGGGACGTATCGCGGTGCTGCCGCAGATGTCGGTCGAGCCAACCGTCTCGTTCAACTGGATCGACACGCCGTACGGGAAGTTCCAGACGAACCTGGCGGTGACGCGGGTGAACTACGCGTTCAACCCGCGGATGTTCTTCAGCGGGCTGCTGGAATACAACTCGGCCAGCAACACGTTCGGAAGCAACCTGCGGCTACGGTGGGAGTACAGCCCCGGCAGCGAACTCTTTGTGGTCTACACCGACGACCACGATGTCACCGGCGGCTGGAGGCTCGACCGGGGCTGGGACCTGCGCAACCGCGGCTTCGTCGTCAAGATCAACAAGCTGTTCCGGCTCTAGTTGTCATGCACAGCGCTCAGACGGGAGCGGAGCCTCCCGGGACGCGTCCCGTACGTCCACGCCAGGTGGGAGGCCGCGCCCCCCGCTCCCTATCCTGCTGCGCCCTGTACGTCCGTCGTAGCCAGTAGGCGTTCTGCTTCTAGGCCGAATTCGGATCCGTCCTAAGGCGACGATTCCTATGCATATGAATCATGTCAAGAGCTATTCGCTCAAGCGGCCGAGTCAGCCTTCCCGCCTCACCCTCCCAGGCTAGAATCCGCGCATCTAGGCCTGCTCTTCCCGGGCTCTCGCCAAGCACGACCGCGAAGCCTTGGCAGAGCACCTGAGCTGTCCGCCCGAAGAGCTCAAGCACGACCGGATTCCGCCTCGAAGGCCGCGCGGGGAGGCTGGCCGTCGGCGCGCGCCAAGGGGCTTCCGCTCGATCCCTGAGATCGACGTCCGTGCTGCGGCGGGTTCGGCGGCGTGGCATGAAGTGCTGGAGGAAGCCAAGGAAACGTGGCTTCTGGCAGATCCCCTCATCCGTCATGAAGTCCGGGCCCGGCCCGAGGATCTGCGGATGATCACCGTGGACGGCGATTCGATGGAGCCGCTCCTCTCGAGCGGCGACCGCCTCCTGATCGATCTGAGCCGGCGGGTTCCGGTCCCGCCGGGCATCTTCGTGATCTGGGACGGAATGGGCTTGGTGGCCAAGCGGATCGAGCACGTGCCCCTCTCCGAGCCGCCGAGGGTGAGGATCAAGTCCGTGAACCCCGATTACCCCGGCTACGAGCGCCTTGCCGAGGAGATCCGCGTGGTCGGCCGCGCCGTGTGGGTCTCGCGGCGGCTGTGAGGGCGTCAGGTCCCTCCTAGAGAATCGCCTTGAGTCGGCGGAACTCCGGGGGGGCCTCCGACCATCACGAGCATGAGGTCCATGACGTTGGTTCCGGTGGGCCCGGTCGTTACGAGATCTCCCAACGGTTCGAAGAACCTGTAGGCGTCGTTCCGCTCCAGATGGTCGTCGGGGTCGAGCCCCAGGGCCAGGGCGCGCGGGAGGGTGCTCCCGGTCGCCATCGCGCCGGCGGCGGCGGTCGGGCCGTCCACGCCGTCGGTTCCGCCCGAAAAGACTAGAACGCCCTCTTCGCCCGCGAGCTGGCGCGCCGCACCGAGCGCGACCTCCTGATTCCTTCCTCCCCGGCCGCTCCCTTGCACAGTGACGGTCGTCTCGCCCGCGTAGACGAGGCAGGCGGGCAGGGCCTCCGCCCCACGCACGCGGAGTGCGCTCGCTGCCAGATCGGCACCGACGTCCCGGGCCTCTCCGGTCACCTCCGTGGACTCCACGCGGGCCCGGTAGCCCAAGCGCCTGGCCTCCGCCGCGGCGCTCTGGGCCGCCCGGGCCGCGTTGCCGACGACCTTCACGCTGACCCCGGCGAACACGCCCGCGTCCTCTTCGGGCGTCTCGTCGACGCTGCCGTCCCTTCCCAGCTCGAGGTGGGCCCGGACCGATGCGGGCGAGCGCTCCCACGCAGCCCTGGCCTCGAGCACGGCCAGGGCCTCGGCAAAGGTGCTGGGGTCGGGCGAGACCGGACCGGAGGCGATCACGTCCAAGGGGTCTCCCACAACGTCGGACAGGGCGAGGGCGGTCAGCGGAGCGGGGTGAGCGAGCGAGGCCAGCCTGCCTCCCTTGAGCGACTCGATGTGCTTCCGTACCGCATTCAGTTCGCCTATGGTCGCGCCGGCCAGCGTCAGCAGCTCGGTGACCCTCCGAACGTCCTCGAGGGAGATGCCCGGGAGGGGGAGGGTGAGGAGCGCCGAGCCGCCGCCGGAAAGGAGGAGAAGGATGCGGTCCAGGGGCCCCGCCCCGCGCGCGACGTCCCTCACCTCCCTGGCGCCGGCCACGCCCTCCGGAGTCGGCAGGGGGTGGCCGCCGTAGTGGATTCTGAATCCGGCCGGCACGGGCCCTCCGCTCCCCGACGGCGCTACTGCGACGCCCTCGGCGACCAGGTCTCCGAGCACTGCCTTCGCGCCCCGCGCCATGGCGATCGCCGCCTTTCCAACGGAAACGACGATGAGCCGTCCCTCCCGGGGCGGGCTCAGGCGGGAGAGCAACGCCCCCTCCAGCGCAGTGCTGGTGAGGACCTCCGGGTCCACGGCCGACAGAGCTCGGTCGAAGATTGAGAGCGCGTCCTCCCGGAGCCGGGTCTCGATCTCCGGGAGGGCAGGCCGAGGCGAACGTCGGCCGGTCGAGGTCGGTTCCTCAGGCCGGGCGGCCCGCTCTCGCGACACTGTGGGGAACTCGTCGAGAAATCCGTCGAGCCGGTCGCTCGCTTCCAAGTGCTCGGTCAGGACCCGCACTGGAGCCCCTCGCAGCAGAACACACGGGAGCTCCGCTCAGGATGTCCGTGTTCCTGTCGATACGGTTGTCAGTCATTCTTCCGTGGGTCCTTCCTTGTCGGCTCTGGGAGTCAGCTATCTCACCCGGCCCCTCCGCCAACATCCGAAGCCCGCGCGTGCGTGATGGCCGGCTCCGCCGCCAGTCCCCCACAACGTCGGGCTCCGGAGCGTATTCACTGGCACGCCCCCGGACGGCGCATCTACAGGTACGGTCCCGGCGGGGCACGCGACAAGTGACGAGATGCCCATAGCCCCCCTTCAAGGCACGACGAACACGCTGGAAGCGGCGTCGGCCCTGCCCACGGCGTTCGACGCAATCGCGACCGCGCGGACCGGGTTGCCGCCGAGGGGATCGGTCTGGCGTGGACTCCCGTGTGGGAAGTCCTCAGCGGCATCGGCCGCATGGCATATTCGGGGACCGGATGACATTTTGCGGGAAGAGACCCCCCCCGAGGAACGAAGAGGCACGCCATGCTGTCCTGGCTCAAGTCCGTGTTCGGCAACGGCGGAGAGGTCACCGAGCTCCCAGAGGACCTCCAGAAGATCTTCGAGCAGGCCAAGAGAGACCGGCGAGCGCTGAGAGAACTCCTGAAACGCTCCGAAAAGGCTCAGGAGATCCTTCAGGACGTGTCCGGACCCCTGGCCGAGGTGCAGGCCAGCACCGAGCGCATGAGTCAGCAGGTCGCGGAGCTCCAGGTGCGGACCGATTCCTTCGCCGACGTGGCGGAGCAGGTTGACGCGGCCGGGCGGCGGGCGAAGGAGCTCGGCGAGTCTCAGAGCGCTCACCTCGGCAAGCAGGTGGAGGAGGTGCGCGCCCAGGCCCTCGACTGCAGCGAGGACGTCGCACGGATGCGCGAAGACCAGTCGGACGCCCGGAGCTCACATCAGTCGCTGCTCGCCAAGTACGAGGAACTCCAAGACCGGCTGGACGCCGCGGCTCGCCGCGCGGCCTCGGTCGAGCGGGCCATGGAGGACCTCGGCAAGGCCGAGGAGACCGCCGCACGCACTGAACGCCAGCTGACCGCGCTGCGGAGCCTTTCCGATCATGTGAGCCAGAAGTCGGCCACCCTCGAGCTGCAGAGGGAGGACATCGACCGGACGGAGGCGCAGGCCCGCGCGCTCACGGACCTCCACTGGGAGCTCGAGTCCAAGCTCAAGGAAACGCGTGCTCAGGTGAAGGAGGTGAAGAGCGTCAACGCCAGCATCGAGGCGCTCAGGAAGCTGAGCGCGGGGGCTGCCGAGGAGTCCGAGGCGATCCGGGCGGGCCAGGCCAGGATTCGCCAGGACGACGAGTCGCTGCGGTCGACGCTGGCCGGACTGCAGGAAGAGGTGCGAAGCAGCACGAAGAGCCTCGAGCTCGGGCGAGCGAGCTTGGAGTCGATCGATCAGCGCACGGCGGATCTGCGCGCCGGAGTCTCCGAGTTCGAGGATCGATTCCGCGGGCTGGACGACGCGAGCCAGAGGGTCAGCGAGGCCACCCGGAGAGGCAATGCCCTCGCCGACCGAGTCACATCGATGGACGGTCGCGTGGAGACGCTCAACGAGCAGGTGGAGCTCCTCTCCGGGATGCTGGAGGGCGTCGCGAGGGCCGAGGCGGCCGCGGCGGCGGCCGAAGAGCGCCTGGAGCGGATCGAAGCGGGGGAGGCTGAGATTCGAGACGCCGTCGGAGACCTGACGACGCTCAGGGGCTCGCGCGAGGAGGTCGCCGACGCCCTGGAGCGGATGCGCGCCGAGCGGGCGGAGATCGAGCGCGTGCAGGCCGGTCAGCGAGGGACGGGGGCGTGGCTTGCAAGAACGGAAGAGTCGGTCCGTCACCTGCGCGAGAAGCTCTCCCAGCTCGAGGATCTCACGGCAAACGTCGAGCACATCCGACTGAACGCGGACCGGGTGGTGGAGGCCTCCGGGCATCTCGAGTCACGCGAGCCGTCCATCAGGGCGCTCGAGGAGCGGATCTCGGAGCTTCGGGACATCGGCACCCAGCTCGACGAGCGCACGAGCAACCTGCTCGCGAGCCTTTCGGACGCGGACCGCCGCTTCCGGGCGGTGGCCGAACAGGCCGAGGCGGCTGACAAGGTGCGTGCTGTGATCGACGACGTCACGGCGGCCGTTCGCAAGGCCGAGGGCCGCATGGCCGAGCTGGGCGGGGCTGTCGACTCCGCCGTGGAGCGATCCGAGCAGATCACCTCGCTGTCTGAGCGGGCCGACCGCCTCACCGCCGACATCGCTCAGCGCCATCAGGCGCTCGACAAGGCGATGGAACACCTGGACCGGGCGGCGACCCTGCGGCAGGACGCCGCGACGACCGGTCAGGCCCTCGAGGAGCAGCTCCGGACCATGACCGAGCAGCTGGCGACGGCGGTGGAGCAGTCGGAGAAGGTGAGCGACAGGGCCGAACGGCTCGAGGCCCGGGCCGGTAGCCTGCGCTTCGCCGAGAAGCGCATCACGCAGTTTGAGGAGAAGCTGGCCGAGCTGGACAGGGTCGAGCAGGAGCTCGCCCGGTCCATGGAGACCCTTGCGGCCAGGCAGGGGAGCGTCGATCAGGTCCGCGACCAGGTCCAGGAGCTCTTCGGCCAGGCCGGGCGCACGCTGGACGACGTTAGGGCCATCTCCGAGGCGAGCGGAGAAGCGGAGGCGGCGCGCGAGAACCTCCAGGTTTTGAGGGCCAAAGCGGAGGAGATGTCCACGGCGCTCGCCACCATCGACGAACGGCGGCGGCAGATCGACGATGCGGAGGGGCGGCTGGCCCGCGCCGACGGCCTCCTCATGGACATTCGTGCGGGGCTGGAGACGTTGACCAGCCAGAGGGCGGTGGTGGATCAGGTCATCGCGACCTCGGGCCAGCTCTCCTACGAGGCAAAGGAGGCCGAACGGCTCCTTGCGGCGTTGCGACAGGAACGGGAGATCACGCAAGGCATCCACGACGCGCTGACCGCGATGCGCAGCGAGGACGCGGAGGCCCGCGCGAGCTAGCCGCCCTCCGCCCTCCTCCGACGCTGCCGCCGCCGCGCTTCCGCGTCGACGGACGGGACGTCAGGGATGTGGATCGGGGATCTCTCCCGAGATGCCGATCCGCCTCGCTAAGGCGTTTGGAGCGGTCGGAGACCTGGTATCAGCTTCAATCGGTATCGACCAGAGGCCGGCGCTGAAGTCATGCGCCGCTACCGGCCGAAGACGAAGCGGGAAGCGGTCAATTCCGCGTTGCCGGCGGTGGCGGCGGAAGCGCTCGGCATTGAGGAGGCCCCGCGGATGCGCGGCGCAGGCTGTGAAGGCGACCTCGACGAGATGCGCTCCGGGCCTCGCTCCGTGATCCTGATCGACACCACTTAGGCGTGGATCGAAGGGGGGCTCGCTCCCGTCTCGCCCCGAGAGCCCCGGCCGCCGCCGCACCGCAATCGCAAGAAGCCAGCGACATACGGAAGGTTGGCCGCGGTCTATCCCCGCCCACGCGGAGGAGCCCTCGAAACCGTCCACCAGATCGGGGTAACTCCACATAGTTTCCGGAACCCACAGGGTTAAACCGAAGCAAGTCCACCACTCTCAACCGTCCACCAAATCGGGGGAACTCCACACAATGGCCGCCGTAAAGAGGAGACCGCTGGAAGTCGCATCTCGGCGTGTGGTACAGGACGCCAAGCTGGCAATTCGAGATGTCTACGATGCAATCGTCGAACTCGTCACAAACGCTGACGATCGGTACCAAATCCTCCGAACCGAGGGCCGAGTCGAGATCGAACTCGGCAGGCAGGGTAAGGGCCTACCATCGATTCTGCGTGTGCGGGATTTCGCCGACGGAATGACCACGGACCAGATGAACCGGAAGCTCGGCAGGATCGGTGGGCGGGTCAGTGGTCTGGAAGAGGGGTACGCAGTCCGGGGAACCAACTCGCGGGGGGCGAAGGACATCGCGGCACTGGGGAAGGTGACCTTCGAATCGATCGCTGGCGACGACCGCATGCACACCTGCCGCATCTTCGGGAATCTCGAGTATGAGGCCGACGATGCGCGGCAGGCCACACTGGAAGTCAGGGAACGACTGGGAATTGGCGAAGGCACAGGAACGGTGGCGACGATCGAGGTCGATCCGATCCACCAGATTCCAAAGATCGACACCCTCGTCCCGAAGGTCGCGACCCTGGTGCGCCTGCGGGACATCGTCTGGCAGGAGAAGACCAAGCTCGTGGTCAAGGGGCTCCGGAACGGCTCCTGGCGCGCGGTGAGTCTTCATCGACCGGCCGGTCGGACACGGATATCGAAGACGTTTATCGTCCCTGGATATCCGGAGGCAAAGGCCAAACTGCTGGTATTCCGCGCAAGAAAGAAGTTCAAATCCGGTCGAAACCGGTTCAGGGCGGGCGGAATTGTTGTCAAGTCGAGGCATGCGATCCACGAGGCCACGCTCTTCGACCGGAGCCTGGAATGGGACTCCAACGCGCTTTGGTTCTCCGGACGCCTCACTTGCGAGGCCATCGACGACCTTTGGAACGAGTACGATGAGCGGCAGGCGCGCGGAGAGCCGCAGCCGCCGGAGAACCCGGTCCCGATTCTGGATCCGTCGCGCAAGTCGGGGCTGACACCCGGACACCCGTTCGTGGACGCGTTGTACGGAAGGGCGCTCGCCCAGCTTCGGCCCTTGGTCGAGGAAGAGCGCATGCGGGCGCAGCGGGAGCGAGCCCGTAGCGTCGAGAGCCAGAAGACCCGGAAGCGGCTCGACGCGCTGGAGAAGGCGGCCAACCAGTTCATGGGGGATTTTTCGGACGAGGGCCCGTCCCGTGATCCGGGGGGCAGACAGAAAGGGAGCCGATTTCAGATTCGGGGCTACTCGCTGACGCCGCAGTATGCCCAGATCGTGCGAGGGCATTCGTTCAGTTGCTGGCTAACGGTGCTGACTGAGGCGTTCCCCGAGATCGGCGAAGGTGCCTTAGCGGAGGTGGAGTGTTTGACGGATGAACTCCGGTCCGACCGTACCGCAGTCCCGCTGGAACCGCTTGCCGCTCGGGAAGGGGTGCTGCGGGCGACTTGGTCGGTAAAGGCGCTGGGCGCCACGCCGGCAACAGGGCTCGCCGTACGGGTGGGTCCTATCAAAGCCGAATCGACCATCGCCGTACTGGCGTCGGAGGCCGAGAGATATGCGGGAATTGAGGAGCTCGGGTTTGAGCGCCCGCGATATCGGGTCCGGGGCGGTTCGCGTCGGCAGATACGACTGCTAGCGCCGAAGGAACTCATCCGGTCGGCTGGGAGAGACTTCCAGCTGACCTTGTCGTCGGACGAATATCGCGTCTCGGGGCCGAGAAGGATGCTGCTCAAGGCCAGCATGGGGATCGCCATAGCCAAGCTCACGGCCAGGGTGCTAGACGATGACGCGGTTCCGGCGACGCTCGTTGCGCGCCTTGGGGACGAGGAGGCCGAGACCGAACTTCGGGCCCTTCCCCCGACAGGAGCGGGCATCGTAATCAAGCTGGAGGATGTGGACCACGGCGCGCTTCGTTACCGCTGGAACAAGAATGTGCTCGAGATCGGAGCCCGGCATCCTTCGCTGAAGCGGTATCTGGGACCGAAATCCGAGCGCTACCCGGGCCAAGATGAACTCCACTTCCGGATCCTCTTGGCGGAAGTGGTGGCCGAAGCGCTGTGCGCCCGCAGGTTGCAAGGGAACATCGAGGCCAACCCGGGCGACTTTGAGGCGATGTCATGGGATGACTACTATCGGTATTTCTCGGAACTGATGTCGCGGTTCTTGCCGAAGGCGCAGGGGTTGATGGCGCCCTGGGCAGGGTGAGGTCGCGATCCCGGCCTACACGAGGTGCTGCAGCGTCCGGGCGGTCTCGGAGACCGCATGCTAGGAGCTGCTGAGGTGCGGCGTCAGCACACGCGCGTACGGTGAGGCGATCGGGGAGATGGTGCGGCTCGTCGGATCGCGACCTCGGGGCGCACGGGTCCCGGGAGAACGGCGGGGTGTGCTTCGGGGGGAGCCTCAGTCCTCAGGCCGTGGGTTCTACCCCGGCAATCGGGCGCGGACCTGTGCGAAGGCGGCGGCGGCGGGATGTGCGGAGTCCATGGCCATTTCTTGGTGCACATGTACCCCATTGTCCGATGTCGACTCGCCGATCAGCACGCAACGTCCCGGACAGCCATCACGAATCCACCTCCGGGCAGCTGGCTCGAGCCCCGGTCGCGAAGCCGTCGATCGTTGCTCGCGTCCAGCCCGGGCGCACGGGGGCAAGCTGGGAGAGACCCCGAGGGATGAAGCGGCGGGTCCCGTGCGAAACCCCTACCGGCGTTCCTTACGAGCACAAGCCAGGATCCGGTCGTCGTTTGAGCCCTTCGGCGCGGGATCGCGGGCGACCGGATACTGTCTGAAGTGTAGGGAGATCGAGCCGGTGCGGCCTGGTCAAATCATCCTCCGCTCCTGGCAGGTCACTAGAGGCTTATCGTGCCAAACTTCACCTACACCCTCTTTGCCATCGACGTCGCGATTCTCATTGTCTCGCTGGCGGGCGTTCTCTGGTCCATATCGGTCCCCGACAAACGGATCTGGCCGCCGCCTGGACGGCCTTCCTGGCAGTGGGTTCTGACGTGGACCTGTTACTCGGCCGTCTGCGGGCTCAACGTGGCCCTCCTCTTCCTGGACTGGAATGCATGGCGTTTCCCGAGCGATCTCCGGTTCGTCGCGGGAATCCCCCTGGCACTGCTCGGAGGACTCATAGCCGGATGGGGCATCGTCAACCTTGGCGGGAACAACACCGCGGGGCTCAAGGGTGGCTTCGTGCTGGCTGGACCCTACCGGTTCACGCGGAACCCGCAGTACGTGGGCGACGTCATGATCTTCGTCGGTGTGAGCCTCATCGCGAACTCTTTGTTTCTGTGGGTCACGCACGCGCTGCTCAGCTTCGTATTGGTCCTTGCAGCGATCGCCGAGGAACGCTGGTTGGAGCAACAGTACGGACAGGCGTACCGCGAGTATCGACGAGCCACGCCGCGATTCTGGCTTCGGTCACCCGGAGGGCAGGCATGATCGCTGACTTCTTGTTGAGACGTGGAACGATCGGGAGCAGCAGCTGGAGCCTTTAGTCTGCCGGGCTCAAGGGTTGATCGCTTGAGAACCTGTCCACGAGCGTCTTCGACCGCCCCATGGCCCTCTCTGCCAATATCAGTGAGACACCTGGTACCTTTGGGATTACTGAAGGGGGCGGAGGTGGATGGCGATGGTAGAGGGGAGAGATACGATGATTGGTATGGGTGTGGGCGCTTGGGCCCTGGGGGGCGAGGAGCGTAGCGACGAGGCCGCCAGGGCCCAAGTCGCCGAGCGGAATCGGGCACGGGATCCGGAGGTTGTGGCCAAGCCGACCCGCCGGCAGTTCACCGCGGAGTACAAGCTCAGGATCCTGGAAGAGACCGACCGGTGCTCGGAGCCCGGCGAGGTTGGGCGGATCGTGCGTCGGGAGGGTCTGTACAGCTCTCATCTCACGGCATGGCGAAAGGCACGGCGCGAGGGCTCTCTGAAGGGCCTGACGCCGAAGCGGCGGGGCCGCAAGCCGGCCCGCCGCAATTCCCTCCAGAAGAGGGTGGATGAGCTCGAGGCCGAAGTGGCCCGGCTCGAGAAGCAGCTTGCCACGGCGGAAACGATCCTGGAAGTCCAGGGAAAAGTTGCCGGGCTGCTGGGGTTGAGCTTCGACAGCGGAAAGAACTCCTGATGGCCGCTGCCTCCCTGGCTCGGGAGGTCGGCGCCGCGCCGGCGTGCCGAGCACTGGGTGTGGCGCGTGCCACGTTCTACCGGCGCCGTAAGCCCACGACCGGGCACCAGCAGCCCAGGCAGCGCCCCGCCCGGGCACTTGATGAATCCGAGCGCGAGAAGGTGCGTGAGACCCTCGCTTGCCCGCGCTTCGTCGACCGATCTCCCGCAGAGGTTGTGGCCACCCTCCTCGACGAGGGCGAGTACCTCTGCTCAGAACGCACGATGTACAGGATCCTCCAAGAGGATCACCCCGTGCGTGAGCGGCGCAGTCAGCTCACGCATCCCCCCTACACGAAGCCCCAGCTCGTGGCCACGGCACCGAACCAGACCTGGTCGTGGGACATCACCCGGCTTCTCGGACCCGAGAAGTGGTCGTACTTCTACCTCTACGTCCTCATCGACATCTTCAGCCGCTACGTGGTCGGATGGATGGTCGCCGACCGCGAGAACTCCGCGCTCGCCAGCCGGCTCATCCAGGAGAGCTGCCTCAAGCAGGATGTCCAGCCCGAGACGCTGACCCTGCACTCCGACCGCGGGGCCCCGATGACCAGCAAGTGCACGGCCCAGCTGCTCGCCGACCTCGGGATCACCCGCTCGCTCGGCCGTCCCCGGGTCAGCGACGACAACCCCTTCTCGGAGGCGCACTTCAAGACCGTCAAATACTACCCCAACTTCCCCGGACGCTTCGCCGACATCGGCGCGGCGATCGACTTCTGCCGATCCTTCTTCCCTTGGTACAACCATGAGCATCGCCACGGCGGAATCGCGATGCTCACCCCGGCTGATGTCCATCACGACCGAGCCCGTGACGTGCTCGCCCAGCGTGAGCGCACTCTCCAGCAGGCGTGGTCCCAACACCCTGAACGCTTCGTGCAGGGGATCCCCACGCCCCAGCCTCTCCCAACGGAGGTCTGGATCAATCCACCAGCTGCGGCTCCGACACCGCAGCCCGCTCACTAATTTATGACCCCGGGTGTCTCACTCTTGTTGACAGGTTCCGATGGATTCCCGCTCAAGAAGAGGGATGTGATGAGGGGATCAAAGTGGACTGATCCTCCTTAAGTACATCACTATTAATAATTTAGGGTCATGCCTAGCTGAACCTCTCTGAATGAGGTATAAAGCTACGCATGGCAATGAAAAACAAGTACGCAAGGCGTTCAAGGATTTCTGAGGCCAAGATCCGCGAGATCGTGCGCTACTTCGCCGCCGATCTCACGGCTCTGCAGGCGGCGGCGCTGAGTGGGCTGAACCGCAACACCGTGAACCGGTTCTACCGGGGCTTGCGGGAGCGCATGCTGCTGGCCTGCGAAGCCCAGCGTCCCCTGTTCGGGGTCGTCGAGGTCGTCGAGAGCTTCTTCGGAGCGCGCCGGGTCAAGGGCCGGCGTGGGCGCGGCGCTTACGGCAAGACGGTCGTCTTTGGCATCTTCGAGCGGCAGGGCCAAGTGTATACCGAGATCGTCCCGGACTGCTCGAAGCCAACCCTGCAGGGCATCATCCGTGGCCGGGTGGACCCGCACACCGTCATCAACTCCGATGGCTGGCGCGGCTACAACGGCCTGGTTGATCTAGGCTATGGCCACTTCCGCGTCGATCATGCCCGCGACGAGTTCACCAAGGGCACCGTTCATATCAACGGCATCGAGGGCTTCTGGGGCCTGGCCAAGGTCCGGCTGGCGAAGTTCAAAGGGCTCCCCAGACACACCTTCCATTTGCACCTCAAGGAAACCGAATGGCGATACAACTATCGACATGCCGACAAGTATCAAACTTTGCTAAAATCCCTCCGCCAAAACCCGCTCAGCTAGACATGACCCTAATTTATAACGGATCTGGCGCCCCCGGCGCCTCAAGGGCCACGCCAGGCTCCATCTCGACGCCACGATCGAAGACCTCACAAGCGTCCTGCCCGCCCGCATCACCTGGCCGACAATCACCGCGTCCGCGAATCGCGAACCGAAGACGGCCATGCTCCAAAGGGACCTTCAACAAGGTTGTTGACCTGCGTCTCCTGGTACTCCCGCTCGGAACCAAAGGCGTGTCCCTCGGCGCGAGAGGCCTCAGGCGCTTAGGGCTCGTCCTCCAGTTCCGCGATGAAGCTCAGGGTCTCCCCGACCACCTCGTCCGTGAGCCTCATGTGGCCGCTGTCCGTGTAATGGACGAACCTGTGTCGGATCCCCGCGTCCTTCAACGCCGCCGCCATGTCGATGGCCTGCAGGACCGGCACGGACCGATCATCGTCGGAGTGAATGATGAGCATGGGCCTCGTGTCGGGCGTGATCTGGTGGATGGGCGACGCGATCCGCCGGGCCTCCTCGAGATCGTCGGCGCCGAGCGGGCTCCAGAGGCTGCCCCATGAGAGCGTGTTCAGCTCGTAGGGAGCCGCCACGCTGATCACCGCGCGCACGTCGCTGCGCTCCTCCTCCCAGCCGCCCATGCGCTCGTAAGGACCGTTGCCCAGGGTTGCGGCCAACGCCACGACGTGGCCGCCCGAGGAGTTGCCGACGAGGTAGATGCGGTCGGGATCGACCCCGTAGTCCTCCGCGTGGGCGTGGAGCCAGCGGATCGCGCAGAGGAGGTCCTGATACCCGGCCGGTGCGGGCGAGCTGCCGGCGAGGCGGTAGTCGATCGTCATCGCGAAGTAGCCGGCCTTGGCCCAGTCTTCGACGTACAGCTGCATGCGTCCGATCCGCTCGCCCGCACTCCACCGTCCGCCGTGCACGTACAGGATCGCCGGAAGTCCCCGGCCCTTCTCAGGATATGCGATGTCGGCCAGCACCGCCGCGCCGTCTGGACGGCCGTAGATCACGTCGCGCTCGACGATGATGTTGTCCGCCACGATCGGCATCCGAAGGGCCTGGGCCGCGGCCGGACCGTGGGGCGCGCCGACGACGGTCCCCAAGGCCATCGCGAGCCATGGATGGGATGTTCTCACTGTCTGGCCTCCCGTGTGACGCGCCCCAAGGAGCCGCTGAGCCGAAGAGCCGGAACCCGCACAGGCAAGGCGCGGGCCGGTTCCCCGTCCAGCTCGATTTGGTTGTAGCGAGCAAGGCTTCGCCCTAGACTAGACCGGCCCAAGCCCGCGCTCAAGTGGCGAGCTTCGCGCCCGCGGGGACACGGGCGCGACCCGCCCGGCGGCGGCGGCGTCCGAAGACGGAACGCGGCTCAACGCCAGGAGTGTGCACCATGGCTCCCCGAATCCTCCCGCTCGCTCTCTGCCTCGGCATCTTGGCCCTCGGCCTCGGCTGGCTTCGGAACCCCGAGCGGCCCCTCCTCGCAGGCACCTGCCTCCGACGCCAGGCACATCCAGCCCGTTCCGTGGACATGGCCGAACGTCGCGCGCGTCGTGGGCGCCAACCGCTCGGAGCTGGGCCTGCCGGGCTCCCGGGACTCGATCGCGCTTCGAACGATCGAGGGACGCTCTTGCGTCAGAGGCCCGCTCATCGCGCTCGATGTGGACGACGCCTACGCGTTCGACATCGATGAGCCGGTCGACTTGACCGTGACCTACGCCCCGGAATCAAGCGGCACGTTCGCCGTGGCATGGGACAGGAACGGCGGAGAGGGATTCGGGCGGTCGGGGGACGTGGAGCCGGCGGCGGGCGAAACGCTGGCGAGCGTCACGCTGACCCTCGACCGAGCCCGCTTTGCGGGCCACGGCGTCGCCGGCACGGACCTGGTCGTCGGCGGACGGCGTGGGGTCACCCTCTGCGAGGTGGCGCTGGCGAGGAGCCACGCCACGGAGGTCCCGGCCGATTCCGGTGACGTACAGCTGCGGGTCACGGACGCCTCGTCCGGCCTCGCCACCCCCGCGCGCGTGGGCCTCTACGACGCCACGGGCCGGGCGCCGCTCCCTTCCGGGGAAGCACTGACAGTGCGCCGGTTTTCCGACGAGGTGCGGCTGCTCTGGGTGCATACCCGCACATGGTGGCCGTCGGAGAATAGGCTGGCGTTCTACGTGGATGGCAGCTACGCGGCGCGGCTGCCGGCAGGGACCTACGACCTGGTCGTGACTCACGGGCCCGAGTACCGGGCCCACCGGGCAACGTTCGAGGTCGAGGCCGGCCAGACCAGCACTCTCGAGGTTGCTCTCGAGCGGTATGCCGACTTGCCGGCCGAGGGCTGGTATTCGGCGGACTCGCACATTCATCTGATGCGAACCGACGCCGAGGACCCGGCGGTGTGGGGACAGGTCGCCGCGGAGGACGTGCACGTCGGCCATCTCCTGGAGATGGGCAATATTGCCGACACATACTTCGAGCAGCCCGCATGGGGGCGCGCGGGCCGCCACAAGCGTGACGGCTACATTGTCATGTCCGGACAGGAACATCGCGCGGCCCACGCACCGGCCGGCCGAGTTCTTCCAGTACCACCGGATCTTCGAGGAGTCGCGCAGCCAGGGCGGGGTGACGGGCTACGCGCACCGGGGCGAGCTGTTCAACGGCACGCGCGGACTCGCGCTGGACGTGCCCTTCGGCCTCATCGACTTCATCGAAGTGTTACAGGGCGGCCGCATCAACACCGACATCTGGTACAGCTTCCTGAATCTCGGCTACAAGGTGTTGCCGGTCGCCGGCGCCGACTTTCCGTACTTCGGCCCGACCCTGCCGGGGATCGAGCGCACGTACGTGAAGGTCCGGGGCGGGCTCACCGCGGACACTTGGCTCGCCGGATTTCGGGACGGACGGGTCTACGTGACCAACGGCGCCTTTCTCGAGCTGTCGGTGAACGGCCGGGAGATGGGTGAAGAGATGAGGGTGGAGCCCGGCACGCGGCTGGAGATCGTCGCCGAGGCCCGGCTCAACCCCAACCTGGGGCGGCTCGATCGTCTCGAGCTCGTCCTCAACGGGGATGTCGTGGTGACAGAGCCCGCCGGGGCCGGGGATCGCATCGAGCTCGAGACCGAGCTCGCGGCCGACCACGGCCAGTGGCTTGCCGTCCGCGCCTGGGGCGAGCCCGAAGAGCCGCTCAGCACCATCGTCGCGCACAGCGCTCCCGTGTACGTCGTGGTTGGAGAGGAGCCGTCCTGGAAGGCGGAGGCCGTGCCGGAGCTGGTCGAGTACCATCGTGGGCAGCTTGAGGAGTTCCTCTCAGATCCCGTCGACCCCGACGAGGACCTGGAGCCCTGGGAGACGCGCGAGCTCTTGATCGAGCAATGGGAACGGCAGCGTCCGCTTCTCGAGCCCCGGGTCCGCGCCGCCCATGAGCTCTATCAGGAGCTGCTCATTCGGCTGGGTAGGATCAGACCCGACGTACGCTAGGGCGTCGCTCCCGGTCCGGAAGCCGCGGTGACGGAGGGCGGGCTTCCTCCATGAAGTGGTAGAGTATAGGACCACGGAGTACTCTCCGGTCGCCAATGGGCTGACACGGCACGCCGTGGGGCACGCTCCAATCAAGGACTGCGTCGTCACCACAAGATCCGGGCCGATGCAGCATGCATGCATCGGACAGAACCGATGGGGATCGGGCGAAGTGGTTGATTGAAGCCGGCCCGCGAGCTGTACCTACAGGGTTTGGCCGAGGGACTTCGAGTTGCGCCCTCCGCGCAAACAACACCGGCACTCGGCCCTCGAACCGCTCCTCGAGACCCCGAACCCTCGGACGCCTCGCCACGATCGTCCCCGAGTGCATCACCAGCCGCCGCAGCTTGCCGCATCCGGTCCGATAGCCCGGAGCCGCGTCCACAGCCCGCTTTCGTTCCGACTTCTCACCCCCAGCAGCTCCGACGGCGTATCCTGACGCCGTCCGAAGGAGGCGTTCACTCTATCGGTAACCTCCTCGTTCAGGATGCGTTGAATGAACTCCCGGGCCCGCCCGCTCCCGTACCAAACCCCTCAGTGTCTCCCACGGCGCCCTGGTGGACTCATTCCCATTCCCGCGATATGCTCCCTCATGAGGCGACGTTTCTACCTCGCCCGATCCTTCACCCATGCCTCGTCGGCCGTCGGGAACGACTTTCCGGAGTGCGTCCCGTGCTGTATGTAGACGGCATGCGCTGCCTGATGCTCGTGTCCGCTGCGTCTGCACGCCCGATAGCGGCATGGCGACGGAGAGCGGCCCCGAGACCGGGGACCCCTCCGCCGCCACGAACCCCACGGATGGGGTGCGAGAGGCCATGAGGAGCCGGCTCATGATGGAAACCTCGCCACGAGCCTGTGCTCGGATGCCGGGCGTCCGAGGGTCGGTGCAAGCCACTCCCCTCCTGCTGCTGGCCGGGCCCCCACGCGCGTCACCCGGCGACAGGGAGGGGGCGTCGATCCAGGTGGCCTCATTCCTCGACGCTTGCCGTGCAGCTAGGGCGGGTGCCGACCGATGAGCTGCGCCTTCCGGTGCCGCCGAGCGCCTCTGGTCGCACTCCTGCTTTGCGCCCTGCTCGCCGTGGCCTGCACTACCGACGATCCGTTCCAGCCGGGGGTGTCGATCTCGCTCACCGCTACGCCGCCGAGGACCGGGGTGGGGATGGACGTGGTCTTCGAATTCAGGGCCACTGGAGCGTCCCTCACGAGAGTGGTCCTGGACTATGGGGACGGCGCGGGAGATTCGGTGGAGGCGTTCGGAGCCAGCGAGTCCAGCGGGTCTCCCACGCACGCGTACGCCGCTCCAGGAACGTACACGGCGAGTGCCTCTGCCGTGGATGCCCAACGGGGTACGACCATGACCGCCGTGACCGTGACGATCGTTCCCTGACGACGCCTGACGACGCTCGGGAGAGAGCCCCGACGAGAAGGCCGCGACGCGGCTCATCTCCAGGGGTCCGTCGTCCCCCGCGGACAGGGGCGGGTGCCGGCCGAGTTAGGACGCTACCCCCCCGAGCCGACCCTACCCTCGGTGTCCCCCGATTCGTAGCTTGACCGGTCGCCCCGCACCCACTCGACGGCTGCCAGCGGTGGGGCGCTGCATCTTCATCTCGGGAGCAGAATCATGACGGACTACACGCGAGGTGAGTTTCTGGGAGTCGGCGGAGCTTTCCTGCTGGGAGCCGCCGGCACGGGCGAGCCAGGGTCGAAGAAGGATCCGTCCGCAGCTACCGGAAACCCCCCGGGGCAGCAGGCCGCCCCCCAGGGAGCGCCCGACCTCATCCTGGTGAACGGGCGGGTCCACACGATCGACGACGAGCGTCCTCGAACAGAAGCCTTCGCGGTCAAGCACGGCCGCTTCATTGCGGTCGGCTCGAGCGACGACGTGCGCGCCATGGCGGGGCCCGGCACCGAGGTGATCGATGCCGCGGAGATGACCGTGACCCCGGGCTTCATCGACGCCCACTGCCATCCCGGCGGCGTCCTCGAGCTCTTGCATGTCGACCTGGGCCGGGTGGAGACCATTGCCGACATCCAGCGCCTGATCAGGGAAAGGGCGCAAGAGACACCGCTCGGCCAGTGGATTGACGCCTTCAAGTATGACGATACCAAGGTGGTGGACCCTGACGGCGGCGCCTATCGAAGGATTCATCGCTGGGACCTGGACGAAGCCGCCGTCGACCACCCCGTTCGCGTGTCTCACCGCGGTGGGCACATCGCCTGGTACAACAGCAAGGCGATCGAGATGGCGGGGGTGACGGCTGACGTCGAGGACCCTCCGGGGGGCCGCTTTGAGCGGGACGTCAACGGAGAGCTCACGGGACTCGTCGAGGAGGAGGCGCAGGAGGCCTTCAGCGGCGTGGGAGAAGAGCCCGAGATCACGCGCGAGAACCGACGGGACGGGATCGCGCACATGTCCGGCATGATGACAGCGGCGGGCCTCACGTCCGTGCACTGGACCGGCGGGAGCCGGAACGATCTCGTAGCCCTCCAGGACGCCTATCAGGCGGGTGTGATGCGGTATCGGATGTACTTCTTCCCGAGCGGCTACGGCAACGCGTATGGGCCACTCAAGGATGCGGGCGTCCGAACCGGGCTGGGAGACGAGTGGCTCAGCGTCGGGGCCGTAAAGTACACGGCCGACGGCTCGGCTTCGGGGCGGACAATGTCGATGAGCACACCCTACGTCGGACGGCCCGACGACTACGGGATTCTCACCATGGAACAGGACGAGATCTTCGAGGTCGTCGAGGAAGGCCACCGCCAAGGGTGGCAGGTAGGTATCCATGCGAACGGCGACGTGGCCATCGACATGGTCCTGAACGCGTATGAGCGGGTCCAGGAGGAGTTTCCGCGGCCCGATCCCAGGCACCGCCTCGAGCACTGCACCTTGGTCAACGAGAGCCTTCTCCGCCGGATCCGTGCAGTGGGAGCGATTCCCGCGCCCTTCTATACGTACGTCCACTATCACGGCAACAAGTGGCTGGAGTACGGAGAGGACAAGCTCACCCGGATGTTCGCCCACCGTTCCTTCCTCGACCACGACATTCCTGTGGCCCCGGCGTCAGACTACGTGCCCGGTCCGTTCGAGCCGCTGATGGCCATCCAAAGCATGGTGACCCGTACGGACACGAGGGGAAGGGTGTGGGGTCCGAACCAGCGGATCACCGTGGCGGAGGCGCTCCGAATCTGCACCCGGAACGGAGCGTACGCCTCCTTCGAGGAGGATCTCAAGGGCTCGATCACCCCGGGCAAGCTCGCGGACTTCGTGATCTTGGCCGAAGATCCTCACGACGCGGATCCTGCACGGATCAAGGAGATCCAGGTCGTGCGCACGGTCGTGGGAGGGCGCACGATGTACGAGGCGTGACGGCCCTGGGGGCGGGCAGTGGGTCCCGCAGTGGGTCCCGCAGTGGGTCCCGCCCCGCCCGGGAGAAGCCGACGCCAGGATCGGGGCCCGTTTGCAATTCCCTCGAGCCGACCTCCGCGTCCCTCGGGCACGCCGGAGACAATTCCGTAACGAGGTCATTGCCGGGTACCGGGGATATCCGAGGGGACGCTGCGGGGGCACGGTCAGCGAGGCAGCTGTCTCGCGAGGATCTCGACCGAGCCATCCACGTCCGCTTCGCCGCGCCCGGCGGCGTCGATCTCGAGCTTCCCGAACGCGGCCCGATGCGGCCGCTGCCCGAGTCCTCTGGGTGAGCGGGAGGCCACGGGTGAAACGCGCTAGACGGCTGTGAACGTCCAGGACGTGGTCGTCATCGGGGGTGGCATCAGCGGCACGGCAGCGGCGTACGAGCTGGCCCGCCGTGACGTGTCCGTCACGCTGATCGAGAAGGGCGCCCTCGCCAGCATGGCTTCCGGATGGACGCTCGCCGGAGTTCGTCAGTCGGGGCGGCATCCGGCGGAGCTCCCCCTCGCCAAGGCCGCCGTTCGTCGATGGGAAGGGTTGACAGAGGAGCTGGCGACAGACGTCGAGTACCGCCAGGGGGGCAATCTGCGTCTGGCCCGCACGCCCGAGGAAGTGACCATCATTCGTGCCCTTGTGGAGGAGCAGCGGGCGCATGGGCTGGAACTCGGGTGCCTCGAAGGTACCGAGTCCGTGCGGGAGGTGGCGCCGGCGCTCTCGGAGAACGTGCTGGCCGCCGCGTATTGCCCGACCGATGGCCACGCCAACCCGATCGCAACCGTCCAGGGCTACGCAGCCTCCGCAACGCGGCATGGGGCGACCATCCGCACCGACACCGCTGTCACAGGCATTGACGTGACAGGCGGGCGCGTCAGTGGCGTGCGGACCACTGCTGGCCCCATCGCTGCCGATGCCGTCGTCATTGCCGCCGGCGTGCACTCCGATGGCCTCTGCGAGGCGGCCGGGCTGGAGCTAGCGTTGTCCGTGACCCACGTCTCTGTGGTGCAGACCGTGCCGCTCGCTCCGCTGATCCGGCAGGTGATCGGCGTGGCCAACGCAGACTTCGCAGGCCGCCAGGAAGTGGGAGGGCGGATACGGATGACCTCTCGGATCGGGCCCTGGGCGTGGCCCTCCGCTGGTGACGAGGACGGGGTGAGGGGCCAACTGCGGCCGGAGCACGTGCTGCCGCCGGCGCAGATGGTGGCAGAAGCCATCGAACGCGGAGTCGCGGTTCTCCCGCCGCTCGCGGAAGCGCGCGTTGCGGCCGTGTGGGGTGGGCTCCTCGCCATGACCCCCGACGGCCTGCCGGTCATCGAGCGATCCTCGGAGGTCGAGGGGCTCGTCATCGCCGCCGGATTCTCAGGACACGGCTTCTGCCTGGGGCCCATTACCGGGCAACTCGCATGCGAGCTTACGATGGGGCAGGAGCCATCTCTGCCCCTCCACCCCTTCCGACGGTCCCGCTTCGCGGACGTCGCGGAACGGGCGCCAGCCGAGCTGCACGGTTAGGGCTCGACCTGGCTGGCGGGACTCCGGTCGGTTCCGGCGGCGGAGTGCAAGAAGCGCGTTCGGCACCTCAGGGGACGGCGTGAGGCGGTCGGGCGAGGGATCAAGCCGTGGCGGCACTCGACCGTCGCTTACACGGTTGGAGCAGCCATCTCGGACGCCGCCTCAGCGTTGTTCACGAACGCCTCGTTCGGAAGCTTCGCTCGGAAACGACGCGGTCGGCTTGCGGCTGGGGCGACCGCGAAAGGGGAGGTACATCGCCGTGCAGATGACGAGGACCAGGCCCTCCAGAAGCAACAAATACCAGGGCCACTCCGGAAAGAAGTCCATCAAGGAAGCGCTCTCGGGCTTCCCGGCCACGAAGAGGTAGTTGCTCCCGATGCGCAGGTTGACCCACAGAATGACGAGGGCGTAAGCGTTCAGCCCAAGCAGGACGGCGCCCAGCGATCGGAGCGTCGGCCGCCAGCCCTCAACCGTCACAACCCAGAGTCCCGCCGTCACAAGCAAGCCGTGAGAAAGCATGGTTTGAAAGAAGCGATAGTGAGGAAAACCGAAGTCTCCCACATCGGGGGTAATCAGCGCTTGAGCGGCGCCCGCAGTGCCGAAGAAGTAGAGCAGGGGATACATCACGCGCTTCTCGGGGAGGAGCGCCGCTACGGTGATCCACACCATGGCGCTGCACATGTGGAGCGGGAGCATCCGCTCGACGGTCCACCAACCCGCACTCAGATTCCAGAGATGCCAGACGAGCTCATTCAGCAGGAGCGAAAGGGCAAGAGCGAGCCTGAGGCGTCTTCTCCGTCCCGCGCCTCCGGCTCGGGCGAAGCGGATAAGCACAACGGCGGCGGTGACGATGACACCGATCGTGAGGAGGTGCGACGTGCCGAATAGTCGGAATGGATCTCCGTCGTAGTGCGGTGAAAGATATTGGAACACGCTCTCCTCTCACTTCTGCGGGCGGCCCGATAGGCTGGAAGGCCTCTGATCACCGCACGGCGCGAGCCCTGGGTGCCATGGAGCACGTTCCAATGCAAGACCATCCAGGCTCGAATCAGTGCGCTCCGACTTCGTGTCCGCAAGCCGACCCCCCGAGGGACCGGAGCGGGGTAGGGGCCTTAGCCCCGAGTGAGGATGACGGCGGCGTAGACCACGCCGATTCCGAGCACGGCGTTGGCTCGAGCGAGCCAGGCCGCCCTCCTCCGCGCCCTGACCTGAGCCGGCGACCCCGGCTCGAGGCGGGAGGCCGCGGGGCCGATGTAGAAATCATGAACGACGCCCGCAACGATCATCGCCGCCACACCCGCCAGCTTCCAACCTAGGGCCTGACCGAGCCGACTCCGCCAGAAGGCGCCGGACGCCAGGATCTCTACGTCCAAGAGCCCTCTCATGGAGAGGTTCAAGACGCCCGTCGCCACGAGAACGCCGATCGCCACCCACCCGAGCCTTCGGAAGTGCTCCCCCAACATCCGGAAGATGTCTCTTCGAAGCTCGGCAGACTCTATCCGGCGGAGGACCGGAGCTCCTACGAGTGCAAGGAACCACATTCCACCGAGCCAGAAGAGGGCGGCGAGGACGTGAATCCAGACGCTCAGGTAGTAGAGAGACCTCAAGGGACGCCTAAGTGGGTGGTGCCCTGAAGATCAAGGGCCAGCGGCATTTCTTCACGCACCCCACGGGCCCTCCTTGGTGGGGAGCGTCTCCTTGAGGGTCCGCAAACCCGCCGTCAGCCCGAATCCGGCCCAGGCTCCAGGCGGCATGCCCGCGGGGCTTGGCCCGCGAACCCATACCCGTAGCCTCTCCGTCGCGCCCGGTGCAGCGCGAATCCAAGCCAGGGACCCGCCTACTCCGGTGGTGACATAACGACAGAAGTCTTCGCCAAGGCTGTTGCGTTCACCGCTTGAGACCGCCGGGGCAACTCCAAATCTCTTGGAGGATGGAGTCTGTGGTGGCGGTCCACAAGAAGGAAGGCGCGCTGGGGTCATAGCTGTGAGTAAGTACGCGAGCCGGGCGGCCGCGGCCGCCTTGTCCTGGCCGTTGCCGGATAGCTGGCGAGGCACTTGAGGGGAGGGCCTCGTTGATGCTGGCTAGCCCTCGCTGGCTCCTGCGACCCTCTCCAAGAGCTCGACGTTCCGAAGTCCCTCCACGCCATCCACTTCGGGAGCGCGGCCGCCGCGAATGGCGGCGGCGAAGTCCTCGAGTTCGCCCTCGTGAGTCAAGATGCTCCCGGTGCCATGAGGGCCCATCGTGTCGGTGTCGATCACATGACCCCGCACGCCATAAACCTCCACGCGACTGGGCGATTCGAACTGCACCGACGACAAGAACTCGGCCGTGGCCCCCGACGCGAGCTTCAGGGTGACGATCGCAGTCTCGTCATGCGGTCCCTCCCAGACCGACCGGCTTATCACACCGTGGATTTCAGTCACCTCGCCGCACAAGGGCACCATCAGCCATCGGATCAGGTCAAGACAGTGGGTCCCCACGCCAGCCAGGCTCCACCAGCGTCCGACCTCGGGGTGAGCCCTCCAATTCGAGTCGTCCGGGGCGGGCCACGTCCACTGAGGCGGACGTGACGGAGCTCCCCCAACGCGCCCTCACCCACCAGATCCCGGATCGCTCTGTGGCCACCGTGCCAGCGCAGATGGTAAGCAACCCCTAGCCTGACATCCGCCTCTCGTGCGGCAGAGACCATCTCAAGGGCATCGGCCGAGGAGGTTGCCATCGGCTTTTCGACCAGAACGTGCTTGCCGGACCGTATCGCGGAGAGCGCTTGATCAGCGTGTAAGCCGTCGGGCGTGGCGATCACAACGCCGTCGAGCTCCGGATCGGCCAGTAGAGCATCGAGACTCTCGTAGGCTGGATGGGACGCGGCAGCTTGGTGTCTGCGTGCGAACTCGGTTGCCCGGCCGGCGTCGCGGCTCAGCACGCTCCAGAGTCTCAAGCCACTCGCCAGAGTAAGGGCCGGGGCCAGTGCCTGGTCGGCGATGCGCCCGGTGCCGAGAATCGCGAGGTTGAGGGCGGTCATGGCATGGCGGGTTGTCGACCCCAACTCAGTGGATTGTTTGGGACGCGCTAAAGGGGCGTATCAGCCCGGATCAATTTCCTACACGCGCCCCGGGAGGCGCAAGGAAGGGGCGTCGAGCTTCTTCATACCCGTGCTCCTGGCCACCTACTGGCAATGAGCCACGAGCCCCCGGGCGACACATAGCTCTGCGTTGGCCAGGCAAGCCCCGGCAGCCCCACGGATGGCGTTGTGCGAAAGGACCACCATCCCCGCATCGTAGGGCGGGAACGTCCGGATCCGGCCCACGCTCACCGCCATCCCCCGCCCGGCGTCCGCATCAAGCCTGGGCTGGGGTCGGTCCGGCTCATCACGCACCCTCAGGGGCCGCGCCGGCAAGGTCGGGAGTCCATCGAGGTCGGGCGGGCGCTTGAATGACCGCAGGACGCCCTCCACTTCGGCGGCCGGGGCGGGGTTCCGCAGCTTCAGGAAGACATGGGCCGTATGTCCGTCGGGTACGGGTACTCTCGTCACCGTCACGGCTGAGTGAATGCGGGTACCAAGGACCTTGTTGAGCTCGTCGCCGATCTTCTCCTCCTCGCCCCTGATCCAGGGGACGATATTGCCCGCCATTTCCATTGCGGCCAAACCGCGCCGGCCAGCGCCGGACAGCGCCTGCAGGGTGACGACCGTGGCAGAGTGGATGCCGAAAGCTCGCTCAATGGGCGCGAGCGCCACGGCCAGCCCCGTCACTACGCAGTTCGGGTTCGCCACCAGGGCACCGCCCCGCTCCGACCAGCGCTGACGCACCACGCCCTCTGCGGCGTCTGCGTTCACCTCGGGCACGATCAGGGGCACATCACGGCGCATGCGGTGCGCGGATGCATTGGTGCACACTACATGTCCCGCTTCCGCCAGCCTCACCTCGACCTCGGCAGCGACGGTCGAAGGCAGCGCCGACATCACCACGCGACTCTGAAGTCGATCCCGCGAACCCAGGAGGACAAGCGCCCTGGCATCCCTCGGCGGATCCCCGCCAATACACCATGACGCCGCCATGCCGTAGCGCTGTCCGGTCCGGCGGTTCGACGCCGTGACTTCGGCCAGACGGAAGATCGGGTGGGAAGCCAGCATTCGAATCAGCCGCTGCCCAACGATACCGGTGGAGCCGAGGACAGCAACGGGGATTCTGGCCACTAGCAGTCATCCCCGTTTGCGGGGCCTACCCGCGTCCCCACACCACCCACCGCCCCGACCCGAAATCCCAGGGCGTGACGGCTCGCAAAGTTGAGGGCCTTCTCCTGCACCACGCCGCCACCAAATCGGCGGGCGGCCTCCCAGTTGGCACGGGTGAAGGCGGAGAGACCCTTCACCCGCTTGGGGTCTGCCGGAAAGATCCCGTCAACGTCCTTCAGCAGCCGCACGGAGACGGCTCGCAGCGCCTGCCCCAGAAACAGTGCCGTCAGATCCGAACCGCCCCTCCCCAGCAGCGACGGAGCACCCGTAGCCATATCCACGCCCACAAAGCCGGGGACGACCAACACCTGTCGTCGGCGCAGCACTTCGACAAGTGCCTCGACATCCACCTCTACAGGATCGGCATCCAGAAGGCAGCCTTTCGTTCGCACCGGAATCCGCGACGCCGTCGCTCCCTCTGCGTCGACGCCGGCCCCAAACAGGGCGATTAGGAGGAGGGCGACGGAAGCATCCTCGCCAGTCGCCAATAGTGGGCCGACGAGAGCATCCGGGGGGGCCGGCGTCACGGCTTGTGCTGCGGCGAGCAACCTGTTGGTCGCGTTGCCCATCGCGGACACCACGGCCACGACCCGCATGCCCCGCTCGGTCTCGGCGCGGATCTCTCGGGCCGCTGTACGAAAGCCGCTGGGTTCCGATAGCACCGAAGATCCGAACTTCAGCACAAGTATAGGAATCGGCGGAGTTGCATGCGGAGCCGGTTGCACCCCTGAAGTCACGCTGGCTGGCACGCCGCTTCCCCGGCTCGAGCGAGCGCCTGTTGCAGATCGGCTACCAGGTCATGGGGGGCCTCCAGACCGACCGACAACCGGAGAAGGCCTTCCCCGATGCCGGCCACGTCACGGGCCTCCTGGCTCATGGCGGCGTGGGTCATGGTAGCGGGATGGGCCACCAGGCTTTCGACCCCCCCCAGTGACTCTGCCAGGACGAAGTGACGCAGGCTCTTCAGGAACGCATTCACAGCCGCGCGCCCGTTCCTGAGCTCGAAGGAAACCATGCTTCCCCAGCCCTGTTGTTGCGCGAGCGCGATATCGTGGCCCAGATGATCCGGCAGGCCCGGATGATGGACTGCCTTGACCGTGTCGTTCTGTGCATCGGTCAACGCATCGACGATCCGAAGTGTGTTTTCTTCGTGAACCCGAATGCGGGCATGAAGGGTGCGGATTCCCCTCAGAGTCATGTAGGAATCAAAGGGGGCCGCGGCGGCCCCCACGCAGTTGGTCCACCAGGCCAACTCCTCCAAGACCTCGTTGGAGGAAGCGACGATGGCGCCGCCCACGACATCGCTGTGCCCGTTGAGAAACTTCGTCGTGGAATGAACGGCGATGTCCGCGCCAAGGCGCAGTGGCTGCTGGTTCACTGGGGACAGGAATGTATTGTCCACTACACAGACAGCGCCGATTTCCCGGGCCAACCGAGCCCATGCAGCAATGTCCGTAATGCGCAGCATCGGATTGCTCGGCGTTTCCAACCAGATCATGCGGGGTCTGAGTGCGCGCACGGCATCCCGCGTGCCGGGATCCTGTTGGTCGACGAAGTGCACCGAGTAGTTGCCCCTGTGGCTTTCGGCCACGAAGAGCCGCTGTGTGCCACCGTAACAGTCGTGCGGCGCAACCAGAACATCGCCAGCGACGAGGAGCCGCGTGACCATCGCCACGGCAGCCATTCCGGAGGAAACCACCACGCCGCCGACGCCCCCCTCCAAGGCCGCAATCGCCTCGGCGCAAAGGTCGCGGGTGGGGTTTCCGCTACGCGTATAGTCGTACCGTCCACACACGCCCGGCGCGTCGAAAACGAAGTTGGAGGACAAGTAGATCGGCGGCATGACCGCACGGTGAGCCTGGTCCGTTCCGACGCCCGCCTGGACCGAGCGGGTCTGGGCGCGGGAAGCGGTGCTGGCGGAGTCCGGCGTGACGGCAATCATCGAACCACCTCGGGGTCTTCCACATCCAGGATGCGCACCAGGAGCGCTGACACAACCTCGACCTCCTTCAGGAAGGCGTCGTGGCCGAAGGGAGATGAAAGGGTCGCGTGGGCCGCTCCGGTCGCGCTGGCCAGTTCGCCCACCAGCGACGGCGGCACCAGAGTGTCGCTGTCGACCGAGACCAGCAGCGTGGAATCGGGAAGCCGAGTCTGACATGTGCGGTGCAGGTCGGTGGACTCCGAGAGACAGAGATAGCGCCCGGAGTCGAACTGGTCCGAAAAGGCCGCACCTCGGGAAGCGAGATATTCCTCCACGGGAAAGCGGAATCGCACCTCTGGAGCACCTTCGCTGGCCCCTCCCCCTTCTCCTGCCAGCGCCTCCGACGAGAACCGCTCGTCGAATTCGCGGGCGCTACGGTAGGTCGTCATGGCGAGAGCGCGGGCCAGCGAAAGACCTCGGGCTGGCTGGCTCGATTCGACGCCGAAGCGCACCAGCGACCTTTGGACCGAGCGCAGTGCCGTCGCCATCGGATGGCTCCGGTGCGCGGCGCAAAGAACCACAAGGCGGCGAACCCTGTCCGGGAAGAGTTCCGCGAAGGCCAGGGCCACCATGCCTCCGTACGAGGCCCCGACGAGATCCGCGTGGTCCACGCCAAGGTGATCGAGCAGCGACACCAGCGCTCGAGCCTGGTCGTGGGTCGTGACGCTACCCTCGGGGCCCGTATCCGGATCGCCTCCCAGGAAGTCCATGCCGACGAGGCGGCGATGTTGCGGGTCCAACGCACACCCGGCGCCAGCCACACCCGGCCACCAACCGAGGGTGCGCCCCGCCGAGATCCCGCCCATAGCCACCGTACACTGCGCGTCCGGGGGTCCCTCCACCTGGTAGGGAATTCGCACACAGTGAGCACCCAGGTGCTCGAAGCGGATGACCGCAGACACCTCGCCCCGATCAAGAACAGAGGAGGTGATGTGGGCCGGCTGAACCGTACCGAGGGGAGCCATACGTTTCTCTCCGAGTGTCCGTTTTCCTCATCGGACTCCCGGAGAATCGTCGCCCGTTAGATGCTTCGGCTCCGCGATTACCAACGCGGCGGGCGGCTCATCTTCCCGATGGAAATACTTCCCATCGCAGGAGTTGGCACATCAGCGAAAGAGCCATCTTCCGCAGGTTGCCCCGGTGTCGTCGGGCCTGTCCCTCGACCGGTCTCGATGAGTTGGCGTCGCTGGCGAAGGTACGGCTCCTCGCCGCTCGCCGTCAATGGCCCTGGTTGCGGCCTTTGGCTGGGACCCTGATCCCCGGGAGGGACAGCTTCGGCGACGATGCCCGCGCTTCGCTTCGACCACCGAGCCGGTGATCGGGAAGAACGTTGATCCCCCCCCCGCAGACCGGAAGTCCCGCGCGCGGGGCGTGGGAGTGGGAGGGTAGTGCGGCCCTGGGCCAGCCTGGTGCGCGACCCCACCTCCCCTCGTGGCGCGCCGCACGCACACCGGCTCGGAATCGCTCCCGGCGTGCCGGCTCCAGACCTGGGCAAGCAGCTCGCCCAACACGAAGGACTCGGGCTCGGCCCGGCGTCGTAGTGCCGCCTTGACCCTTGCCGTCAGCAGCCATTTTGGGCGAACGAGGACGGTGGGGGAGGTTGCGGGGTTTGACAGCGCGGTCAGCCGCACCGACTCGCTGCTGGTTCCCGAAGCGGCGGAGCCCACCACCGCGTCCGTGCCTAACGCCGTGTCCGATCTCGTGATCGTCGCGTCCACTGGCCGGTAGTAACGCAGCCCAAGTCCCGCAGCGGCTTGGAAGGCGTCATGTCCTACACGTGTTTACCGGGACCGGTCGGGACTCCCTCTCCGTGCGTAGGCCTCTTCTGGATAGACGTAACCGGGGTCCAGGGTGGTCCCGTCCGCTGGCATGATTCGCAGGAGGTTGTCCCGGGCCACTTTCTCTGCAGCGCCAGTGGTCAATCTCGATAGGAGCCGATCGTACTGGCGAATAGTATCCTCGTACCCTTCGTAGCGCCCAACCGCGTCTGATCCAATCATGAAGTTGTCGGGGTATTGCTCGATCAATTCCGTCCACGCACTCAGGTCCTCTAGCACGTAGTCCTCGTAGACCACCCAGGATAGGTCGATGTAGACGTGGTTTCTGTGAGTCGCGAGCACCGACGCCAGAACCACTGGAAGAGAATCGACGACTATGCGACGGCTGATGCCGGCATGGCACCAGATGAAGGTCGTGTTGGGGAACTCGTTGAACGCATTCAGCAGCTCCGGAAGATAGTCGGCGTCCCTCGCCTCTCCTTGCGGTGAGATGGCGGCAACGTTGTGGTGAATGCTCACGGGCAGGCCGACTCGGCCAGCGAAGTCGAAGATGCGGAACAGCGCCGGGTGATCCGCGTGAGGACGCTCACCGGTCGTCAGGTTGGTCAAGTCGTCATGGCGAGACATCACCTCGCCGATTCCCTTGAACACACCGGGGAACTCCTTAATGCGCTTTATGATCATGTCCACCGCACCGAGGTCCGTCCCGTCGAACCCGGAGACAAGCGGGAACAGCCGTTCGAGCTGAGCCGCCGCCCCGTGTACTCGACGGTAGTCTTCGATGGCTAGTGCTAGGACGTAATCGGTGTCTCGCGCTCGCACGACGTGGGAACTGCTATCCAGGTAATACGCTGGCCGGGCGGGGTCACCCACCGCCCATTTCTTGAGAAACGGCATACCCGTGATGACCGCGTGGCTCACGTTGGCCTGGTCCATGGCCCACAGCACCGCCTCGATACGCCGGCCCCGTTCGCCGGCGGGCAGAGTGTTGGCCGGAGAGCTGTAGACCAGCCTCCCATCGACGAGGTATTCGCCGTTCTGTAAGAAGTCCACGATATGGAGGTGGGAGTCGGCCGTGAGGGGAACCTGCACCGTCGGACTCACAGGCACGGGCGCCGAGGGCCTGGGAGGGCCCTGCTGGGCTTGAGTTGCGCATGCCACCAGCGTCGGCAACACCGTGACCATCAGTCCCACCGCGCGCAACGGACACGGTCGAACTCCCTGGCCAACGCCCAAAGCCAACTTACGTCCAGCAACTTCGATCACGAGCCTACCTCCTAGCGTCGCTTCAGATTCGCCGCAAACACGGGAGAGAAGATAGCCACCGTCCAGAGGGGAAGAGAGAGCGCCGCAAGCTGAGTCTGTTGCAGCTGGCCCAGGAGCGCGGCAAGGTGAGCAAGGCGTGCAAGATCGTGGGCTACCGCCGGCAGCAGTGCTACGAGATCGGGAGGAACACGTTAAGCTTCCGTGCGGGCCGGGAGCCCGTGTGCCGCGTCCTGCTGCGCTCCTGGCCAGGGGTCGTCAGTTATCAACTCCGGCGCGCCAACCACCACCAAGCGATCCACACCGGCAGGCTGATCACGGCCGCATAGACCGCGATCGCCAGCGGCCCGAGCAGCCCCGCCAACAGCGACGCCGCCACCGTGACCGCACCTAGCCCGATGCCCGCCCACCAGGCGCCGCGGCGGTAGCCCAGATGCCACAGCCGCCGACAACCCAGCGCCAGCGGCAGACCGCAGGGCGCGACGAACACCAGCGATCCCGCCGACATCAGCATCACCATCACCCACATGCCGGGCGGCACCGATCCCGTCCCCGGTCCGAAGCGCACCGCCGCAGTCGCCATGACACCGGCCGGCAGCCACAGCAGCGCGAGCAGCCAGAAACCGCGGCGGTGGATGAATCCCCTCGTCTCCATGCCCCGACTATCGCAACCGCTTCCCCGTGGAGCAAGAGCAAAGCGTGCAGCCGGGCGAACGCCCGGGACGCCAAAGGACCAAGGTGTATTGATAGGGAATCTGGCGATCAGGGCATGCACACCGCAGGGCGGGAGCGCTTCAGTGTCGGGCCTGGAACGTCCACGCTCACGCCACTTCGCGCGGTCGTATGGCGCGCAAGGCGTCGGCCTTGTCCCGCGCCGCGATTTCGAGTTCGTAGCGGCCCTGAAGGTGCATCCAACTCCGAGCATCGGTGCCGAAATACCGCGCCAGACGCAGCGCGGTTTCCGCCGTGATGCCCCGGCCGCCACGACAATCTCGTTGATGCGCTCTGGCGTCACGCCAACCGCCTTCGCCAGCGCCGGGGCGGACAACCCGAAGGGGTCCATGAACTCGTGCTTCAGAACCTCGCCTGGGTGGATCGGCTCCAGCCGGGCCATGGCGAACACCTCCTCGCATGGCAGTAGTGATAGTCCACAATCTCGGCGTCATAGGCGTCTCCGTCGACGAAGCGGAAACAGAGCCGCCATTGGTCGTTGATCCGGATGCGGTATGAGCCGCTACGGCCGCCCCTGCAGCGCCTCGAGCCGGTTCCCGGGCGGCACTCGAAGGAAGTCGAGCGTCTCGGCGGCGTCCAATTGAGCGATCTTGCGCTGGGCTACTCGCTCGAAACTCGCGAAACGACCCACACGATAGCCGTCAGCAAGCCGCTCGTTTACCGCCCCCGATTTATCTGGACAGTAGATTGGCAAGAAGAGTTGGGGTCCAGAGAGAGGGGGAGAGGATATGTCCCGGGAGAGCAGGGAGAGGGAAGCGACCGAAGGTCGTGGAGGGGAGGAGCTGCCGGAGCGATGGAGTACGCGGCGGAAGGTGGAGGTGGTGCTGCGGCTGCTTCGGGGAGAAGACTTGGGGGAAGTGAGCCGTGAGCTTCAGGTTTCGCCGGTGGATCTGGAAGAGTGGCGCCGAGTGTTCTTGGAGAGAGGCCAGCAGGGGCTGAAGCGACGGAGGGGTGATCCGGCGGAGCGGGAGCTGATGCGTACGCGGGCGAAGTTGGGTGAGCTGACGATGCGAATGGAGCTGGCGACAGAGCTCCTCGAAAAAAGGGGGCACGGGCAAGAGCTGAGGAAGCTCTTGAGGCGCGGAAGCGAGTGAGTTCGGGGACGGGACGACGCTACCCTCTGACGATGGTCTGCGAGGTGTGGCGGGTGGCACGATCGACGGTCTACACGGTGCGGGCTCGAGGGCTGGGCTCTGAGGTTGGGGAGCCGAAGAAGCGGGGCCCGAAGACGGAGATCACGGACGAGGAGTTGGTGACTGAGATCCGCAAGGTCCTTCGGGAGAGCGACTTCCTGGGCGAGGGGCACAGGAAGGTGAGAGCCCGCCTGAGGCCGAAAGGGATTGGTGTGGGCAAGAACCGTGTGCTGAGGCTGATGCGGGAGAACGGGCTGTTGGCGCCGGTGCGCCGCGGGCACCCGCGAGGAGACCGGAGCCACAGCGGCCGGATCACGACCGATGCGCCCAACGAGCTGTGGGGCACCGATGTGGGGCACCGATGCCACACGGTTCTACACGAAGGCGGACGGCTGGTGCTGGTTCTTCATGGCAGTCGATCACTGTGTCAGCGACGTCGTGGGATGGCATGTGGCCAAGAAGGGAGACCGGTGGGCGGCCCTCGAGCCGGTCCGCCAGGGCGTGCGGACCCATATGGCCGTCTACGCGCCCAGGATCGCGCTCGGACTCGGACTACGCCATGACTGGGGTCCGCAGTACACGGCCCACCAGTTCCAGGCCGAGCTCCGATGGCTCGGGATACGGTCGACCGCGGCCTATGTGGGGGAGCCGGAGTGCAACGGTGTCGCGGAGCGCTTCATCCGCACGCTCAAGGAGGAGTGCCTCTACCTCCACGACTTCGAGAGCCTCGAGGAAGCCAGACACGAGATCGGCCAGTTCATCGAATCCTACAACCACGGATGGCTCTTAGAGCGGCACGCCTACCGGACCCCGGCCCAGGCCCGCGAGGAGCTCACCCGCAAGGCGGCATGATTAGGCCGCCCCCTTGTCCAAGAAATCGGAACCGGTTCACTCGGTGTCCGGTTGAGACGAGCGGCTCCACGCGCCGGGCGAGGGGGCGGGCAGGAGATAGGATTTCTCGGTCTCGTCCGGTTCTTCATTCTACGCCCACGATGCGTCCATTGATCGGACATCCATGCCAGGCGTAGCGCTGGGGGGCAAAATCCACCCTCTGGCAGGGCCGCTCCTAGGTGAAGAAAGCGCTCACTGCGATAACTGCCGCGATGAGTATTGAGCATCGTCGCCACGGTAATGACGCCCGTAAACCGGAGCAGGGCTACCGTAAGCCCCTCGATGTTCGCATAGCGTCCAGCTGTTGCTTGTGCATCATTTGCTGAGACCAGAAGCTCGCCGTTCCGACGACGGTTCCCTGGCCGGCCCCAATCGCTTCATTGAAACTGACGATCAACCGTCCATCGACATCACGTCCAAAGCTTGCCAGAGGGGCACCTGAGATCTTCCAGCCATGTGCGTTCTCTCGTGTGACATTTCATATGCAAGGTGATAATAAACTTCCACTGTTCCACGTAACCTATGGTATTGCAACAGCTTACTGGGAAAGGTGGCGGGAGCGTGCCTCCGCGTTCCACGCTCTCGCGGCCCACGAAAATACGAGCCAGACCCGCACGGAGGCCGGACAGTGTGGCTTCCGGTGGTCGGTCGGGATGTGCGGCGCCGTCCAGGCCAGGACCGAGGCGCGCTGAGCAGCCAGTGTCATCCACGCGGATAGCACGACGCATGTCCAGAGACAGCGGCCGGCTCTGCAGTCACAGAGGTGGTCTGCGGTCGGGGGAGTCTCCATGCTCCCGGATTCTATGTTGCCATGTCGGCGGTCCTGCCAATGCAGAACCGCCAGGTCCACTGGTCTTCACGGAAGAAGCAGGGGCCCCAGCCACAGGACCCACAGGAGGCCACCTAGAACCACGCCGAGCAAGGTCGGGACGACCACCCGCACCCTCTGGTCACGAGGGATGGCGGTCACCAGAAACCAGTATCCGAGCAGGAGACAGGCGAGGCCGAGCAGGAAGAGAAGGGACTCGGGGATTCCCGTGAGCACCGCCAGCCACCCTTCGTCCGTGTGCGATGTGAATCGCCTGCCGCTGAGCTTCAGGGCAAGAAGGGGAATCGCCCCCAGCCAGCGCGCGGGGGACACCAACCCGATTCCGAGAACCAGAGAAAGGGGGCCGGGGCCGAATCGGCGGACCGCAAGCACGCAGGCGATGACTGTGAGATAGGTGACAATCGCTCCTGCAGCGACGCCGACCGCCACTTGCCACGGTTGAACAAGCGCCGCCGCAGCCTCCACGTCTCCCGCCCGTATGAGCCTGCCGAACTCCCCGGAACCGGACCAGCTGGCAGAGGCGAACCGCAGGACCGGATCGGGAAACCCGAACGCGGTGAATGCCCCAAAGTGTCCGAGTTCGTGAAGCATCACCGCGAAGGGGAAGGCGATCGCGCCGCCGCATACCCCGGCCAACCATTTGCCCGATCGCAACCACTCGCCGGGTCGCTGAGGGTTGGTGGTTTCGCCTACAGGTCGTCTTCGTCCCGGCGGGCCGTGCATGTTCAATCCTGTCTCGGGAAGATTGGGCGGTTGCCTGATGCCAATCTAGACGAAGCCCCAGTGGGAGAGCGACACGGCACGATCGCGGGAGGCGATCATCGTGAACGACCAACTGAACACGGAAGAGGGAATGGCAAAGAGCGCTGTTTGCGATGGCGCTCGCTCGGGCGTTGGTCGCCGTGATCGCGCTGATGGCCGGGAAGCACCAGACCGCGCTTAGCTCAGTGTCGCGGGCCTGGGACGACTCGAACCGGAGGAACGGCGTCCCGAGTCCGACCGCGATGGCCCCAGGCCGGGGGCGCTGCGGGGGTTGTGGGTCACGGCCGGGTCGAGACGAGCGACGACGGGCGCTGTGCGTTGGATAGGCCCCCGATAACCGGGCCCGTTTCGGATCGCCAGTCGTAGCTGTCCGCCCGGAGCTGCAATCTTGAACCCCCTACCGTCCTTCGGCGACACCTGGCGCGTGGACTTTCTGAAGCAGACACCCTGCCGAGAGCATGATGCGCGGGTGAAGGGCGACATCGGCCGCTACCTCCCTCGTCCACCCCGTACCGACCCGGCGATTGCGTTGAAGTAGGTCCCCTTGGCCGAGTCGCGAAATGTCTGTGGCGTATGTCAGGGGCAACCGGAAATTGAGGTCGGGTCAACTAGGGGTGTAAACGTCTCAGGCGGCTTCCTTGGGCTGATGAGTTGAGACGGGCTTTCCGTCTCTGAGGGTTCTTCCTTCGCGCACGTCCCTGAGCAGGTGGGGAGCGCCCCCTTGGGGGGGTCCGTAACCCGTACTCAGACCCAGTTCGACCCAGGCTCTGGGCGGCAGGCCTGCAGAGGAGCGGCTCCGGGTCCCTCAGATCCCGCGGTCAGGGCCGGCCCGCCTCCTTACGGATCCACGTGCTGAAGAAACTTCTTCACGCCGTTCTCGATGGTCATAATGACCGCGCTCTTGGTCGGATGGCGATGTTCGTTGTAGTGGGCGATGTGGGTTGCCCCGGCGTATCCTTCGGTAGCTAGCAGTTCCTGGCGCACGGCGTTTGCGTCGAGACTGCCCGCTCGCTCTGCGGCTTCCAAGAGCAACCGGACCGCATCGTAGCTCACCGCATCACCGCCGGTGGGGACAGCCCCGTACAGACCCTGATACGTATCGACGAATGCGCGTGCGCTTGGCTCGTTCGTGTCCGGCGAAAAGTGGCTGCTGAAGAAGCTGCCATCGATGTCGGCTTCTTCATTGTCCAGCAGCGTCGGATTGTCCCACGCATCCGCTCCGAGAAAGAGCGTCGGTTCCCCGGCCGCGTCTCGCAGCGGAAGGGCACGCGCTTGCGTGGTCAGGAGCGCGACTTCTGTCGGCAGACCCGGGAGAAACATGGCCCCAGGAGTAGCCGCCGCGATGCGCGTCAATTGCGCGGCAAAAACCGTCGCACCGCCCTCGTAGGACTCGTCGGCGACGATCATCCCTCCAAGGCCGCCGAAATGGTCGATGAAGAATTCGCCGATCCCCTCGCTATAGACTTCCCCGCGCTGCGTCAGGACAGCGGCTGCGGTCACCCCGAGGGTCTCCGCGGCAAATTGCGCCATGACGTGCCCCTGAAACTGGTCGGTGAACGCGGCCATGAAGACAAGGTTGCCGGCTGCTGTCACGGCTGGGTTGGTGGCCGCCGTCGTAACCATCGGCACGCCATGGCTCTGGGCCACGGCCGCTACCTCGATGGCGTGCGACGAGCGGTTGGGGCCAATGAGGGCAACCACCTCATCGGTGAGAATCATGGTCTCTGCGGCCTGCACCGCAGCCGCAGCCTCCTGCAGGTCCATCTGGATGACCAGTTCGACGGAGCGACCCAGCAACCCCCCGCGCTCGTTGACTTCGTCCACCGCAATCCTGGCTCCGTTCGGATACGTGATCCGGTCGCCCGAAACCAGGAATCCAACTTTCACGGCGGCATCGCCGGGTTCCACAGTGGAAGTCGGGGCAGTCTCATCGCCACAAGCGGGCAAGCCGATGGCCGCGACGCAGGCAACGTAGAGTGGTTTCATGTTGAGTAAGTCCGATCTACTGGCTAGGAGACTAGGCAGACGCCTGACCTTGGCAGGCTCCGGCAAGCTGATGGCGGCACGAGCTGCCGGGTGCAGGACCAAGGCGCTGGCGGCACGGGGGCTAGGAGTTTCCGGGCCCGAGGACGCCATACCGTCGAGACGATAGACTGCGGCGTCGACGGTGAATTCTTGTGGTTTTCCAAGAGGGTGCTGCTGACGTTGATGCAGCCGTCGAGGTCGGAGTGGCCCAAGCTGTCGTGGGCGTCCGGCTCCTGGTGACCGAACGGGAGTCGCCCCCCTGGGTCGAGGGGTTCCGCATGATTCTCCAGCCGCGGAGAGCACGCCCGCTTCGAAGTTGCGGGTGGATTCCTGGCCGGACGCCGGTGGCGGCGCCGCGGGTCATGGCAGCCCTCCGCCTGTGGCGCCGGAGCGGCGCATCTGTGCGGCCCTTCGTGTGGGCATGGCTTACGGTAACGGCCTAGGGTGGGCTGCCACAACGCGGAGGCTCCTCTCGGGCGGCCACAGGTGCGGCGGCTATCGGTCGTAGTAACGCCCTTGGGACGGCACCGCGTCCGGCCAACTTGCCAGCACCGGCCCGCGACCTGAGATCCCGCTCTCACCGCAGAGGCGGAAAGGCTCGAAACCCGTGTGCGCGTGGTGACGGGTGCCCGGGCGGCTGATGTCCCAGGCGAATGCGTACCGGTGGGTGCGGGAGCTGACCGGATACGATCGTGGAGATTGACCGGCTTGCCCCCTACCATAAGAGGGAGGCGGTCGATTCCGCGGGAGTGCCGCCGACCGTCGCATCGCTTGGCCAGTGCGGTTGACGCGAAATCGCGCATTGAGCGCGCCAACGGGTGCCGTAATTCTAGACGAAGAAGCCGACCCCATGGCGTCGAGGTCGCGGCAATCATGCGATTTGGTGCCAGGCGAAGACCCTCACCGCCGCAGGTGATGTCCAAGCCGACAAGCTTGCGGACGCGGTTGGAGAAGACACGGGAAGACTGGTGAGGAGGAACCGGTCGGACCTCCGTGGCGACGCACACCGCGACCACGTCTCCTGTACTTGCACCCACGCGCTCGCGAGTGCCTTCAAGAAGGCGTCGGCAGGTCCATCCACGACGGTCGTCTTGGTGGGCGTTGCCGGGGCGGCTGGCGTCGACCGCACCGTCTGGGTCGACAGCGGCGCAAGGATCGGCGATCGGCCGCAGTCGTCTTTGTACTCCGACGGCGGCTGGGACTGAACCCAGAGGGGGGCCCGACCTCGACGCCGGCGCTCGAACATGCCGGTACGCCCATAGGCCGCCTCCACTACCTCAGTCTCGCCGGACGGCGCGCAGCCCCTTCCAGGTACTGTAGCACATCGCGATCAGCACGAGCGAGATGGGGAACCCGGTGGTGAGAGCGGCCGTCTGCAGCGCCACCAGCCCGCCGCCGAGCAGCAGGGTGATCGCGACGATGCCTTCGAACGCGCACCAGAAGACGCGCTGTCTGATCGGCGCGTCGAGCTTGCCGCCAGCGGTGATAGTGTCGATCACCAGCGATCCGGAATCGGAGGAGGTGACGAAGAAGACGACCACTAGGACGATGCCGATGCACGAGGTAATGCCGCCGAGCGGTAGCACCTCCAGCATCCTGAACAGGGCCAGCTCCGGCCGCTGCGCCTGCACCGCATCGATGACTTCGGTATGGCCTCCGTCGAGATAGTGCGACAGCGCGGTCGCGCCGAACACGTTCATCCAGAGCGCGGAGATCACCACCGGGACGACCAGCATGCAGCCGACGAGGCCGCGCACCGTGCGGCCTCGCGAGATCTGGGCGATGAACATGCCGACGAAGGGTGACCAGGAGAGCCACCACGCCCAGAAGAAAGTGGTCCAGCCGTGCACGAAATCGACATCGTCGCGGCCCACCCAGTTGCTGAGCGGTCCGAGCGCCGCGAGATAGTGGCCGAGGCTAGCGACGAACCCAACGAACAGGTCGAGGGTCGGCCCGACCGCCAGCACGAAGGCAAGTAGGAGCAGGGCCAGGAGCAGGTTGGCTTGGCTCAGGCGCTTGATGCCCTTGTCCATTCCCGCGACCACCGACGCCATTGCGACGGACGTGATGGCGGCGATCACCAGTACCATGGTCGTGTCGGTCGCCGGCACGCCGAACAGAAAATCCAATCCTGCCACAATCTGCTCGGCGCCCAGGCCGAGCGAGGTCGCCAACCCGAACAGCGTGGCGAACACGGCGAGGATGTCGATGACGTCGCCGAAACCGCCCCACACTGCGTCGCCCAGAACCGGGTAGAACGCTGACCGCAGAGTCAGCGGCAACCCGAGGTTGTAGGCGGCGAAGGCAAGCGCGAGCGCGACGACCGCGAACATGGCCCACGGATGCACGCCCCAGTGAAAGATCGCGGAGACGATGGCCAGCCGGTGCGCGGCGGCGGTGTCCGCAGGGTCGACACCGAGCGGCGGATTCCGGAAGTGCTCGACCGGTTCCGCCACGCCGAAGAACATCAAGCCGATGCCGATGCCAGCCGCAAACACCATGGCGAACCACGACCAGGTGCTGTAGTCCGGCTCGGCGTCCGGACCACCCAGGCGGACGCGACCGAGGGGCGTCACGAGCAGCAGCAAGCAGAAGAGGACGAAGACGTTGCCAGCGGCCATGAACACCCAGTCGAACGTGGAGGTTAGCCAGGCGTACAACGCTTCGAAGGCGCCCGCGGCCTCGTTCCGGAACGCGAGCACTCCGGCTACGAACGCGATGATGGTGAGGCTGGAGATGACGAAGACGGAGCGGTGGACGTCGAAGCCCAGGAACTGGGCATTGTTATGACCGAGCTTGGCGCGCATCGGCAATCTCCGCGTCGGACGCCTCCAGAACTGCGTCGCAGATAAGAGTAGTATGACAGTCAGCGGGCGAGAACGTGGCGTCCAGGTGCGTCGTCGCGATGATCGAATCGGCTGTATAGGTTCTGTTTCGGCTGTTCACACGCTTTTCCGGTAGAGTCAGGGGGGTGGCGCGCTGCCCTGAGGGTAGGCAGCGTTCTCCGCACGCTTGGGCGTCGGTGCGCTTCGGACCGTGCTTCCTCGGCTCGTAGGAAAGCGGGGTGGGGGGTGGACGCTACGGTCCGTACATCTTTCTTGTCCCTGGACGGTTCTTGTCGCAGGTTTGGGCGATTCTCCTACACCTGAAGGGACCACGGAGCCTGCACATGGACCGATCCAAGCTGTCTCGACGCGCCTGGCTCACGACCACCTCTGGCGTAGTCGCGGCGGGCCTGCTCCGGACGCAAGCGGATGCGATGAGGCTGGGGGCCCAGGAAGCCCCCGCGAGTCCGCCCGATCCGAGCAAGGCGCCCGGACGTCCGACCTCCGAAGTCGGCGTGAGAGCCCCCGGTGAGCAGCTGCGGCGGCTCGTCCGGAATCGGGAGCCGTCCAGCTCGTCGCGTACCCCACTGCAGGATCTGAACGGGATCATCACCCCTGCCGATCTGCACTTCGAACGGCACCACGCGGGCGTCCCCAACATTGTCGCTGAAGACCACGAGCTCCTGATTCATGGCATGGTCGATCGTCCCATGGTGTTCCGGATTGCCGACCTGAAGCGCTACCCGAGCGTCTCTCAGATCTACTTTCTGGAGTGCTCCGGCAACGGAGGAGGGGCCTACAATCGCGATCGGATGCCCACCGAAGTCACGGTCCAGGCGCTCGACGGTCTTCTCAGCACGAGTGAGTGGACCGGCGTCCCGCTCGCATGGGTGCTGCGGGAGCTCGGAGTGCGCCCGGGGGCAAGTTGGATCCTGGCCGAAAGCGGGGACGCGGCCCTCATGTCCCGGAGCGTGCCGCTGGACAAGGCGATGGACGATGCACTCCTTGCCTACGGGCAAAACGGAGAAGCGATCCGGCCCGAACAGGGGTATCCGCTGCGTCTCTTTCTGCCGGGCTGGGAGGGGAACATCAGCGTGAAGTGGCTTCGCCGCCTCGAGATCACGGATCGGCCGACGATGACCCGGGACGAGACGTCGAAGTACACGGATCCGCTGCGTGGTGGCACGGCCCGCCAGTTCAGCTTCGTAATGGATGCCAAGTCGGTCATCACCTTCCCGTCGTACCCCTACGTCCTGCCGGATCGCGGGTGGTGGGAGATCAAGGGTCTCGCGTGGACCGGTCGTGGCCGCATCACCCGCGTCGAGGTCAGCACGGATGGAGGCCGCAGCTGGGCTGACGCCGAGCTCCAGCAGCCGGTCCTGCCGAAGTCGACTGTCCGATTCCGGCACCTCTGGGCATGGAATGGCGATGAGGCACTGATCCTGAGCCGCGCCACGGATGAGACGGGGTACGTGCAGCCTACGGTGCACCAACTCTGGGATGCTCGGGGAGAGCGGACGTCCTATCATCACAATCATCAGCGCGCTTGGAAGGTCGCATCGACCGGAGAGGTGTCATTCGGACTGGGAGATCTCGTGTGAAGAGCGTAGTCGCTGCTGGGGTGTCGCTGATCCTAGTCGCTTGCGAGATCGTTGGATCGGGGAACGGGGCGCCGACCCTCGAAACGAGGGTGGGAACCCCGTATCCGCTTCACTCGGAGGCACCCGAGCGCTTCTCGTTCGGTTCGGAGGCCTCGGAGGAGCGCATCTCTCTCTGGGATATCGACGTCAAGCCGGACGGGGAAGGGCTCCCCGAGGGGAGCGGGACGGTGGCGGAAGGGGAGGTCGTGTATGAGGCCCATTGTGCCGTGTGCCACGGACCGACCGGGACCGAGGGCCCCTACGATGTCTTGGTAGGCACGGCCCCGTGGGAGGAGTGGCCGGGGGCCCGCACTATTGGCGGCTATTGGCCGTACGCAACGACCTTGTACGACTACATCCGGAGAGCGATGCCCCAGCTCACCCCCGGAATCCTCACCGCAGACGAGACGTACGCGGTCGTCGCCTACCTCCTCAACCTGAACGGTATCGTGTCGGATGACGCGGTGATGGATGCCGAGACCCTGCCTGCGGTCATGATGCCGGCCCGCGACCGGTTCGTCGCCGATGATCGACAGGACGGACCCGAGATCCGTTAGAGAACCGTCCGCCTCGTAGGCGGAGTGACCAAGGTCCGAATCACGGCAGGAGATCACGTAAGTTCAATCAGGGCTGCACGATCTGCCACTCTTGCCGTTGGGCCGCACCTGATGTCACCGTGTCGCGATAGCGGGAAAAAGGGGGTCGGATGGCGGGAATCCCCGCCGTCGTCACAGGTCGCGAAATCACTGCCCTGCCCTGCGGAGCCACGACGCCGTACTCGGCCAGGTGACCCCGAAGCGCGTTGATCGTCTGCGTGCGCTGGCGCACCAGCAGGTCGCGCGTGCGAAAGAGCATCCCCTGCGCCTGCTGTGCCTCGGTCTTGACCGCCACGAAGTGCATGGTCGGTCGCTGCGCCGTTTCCGTGATCGCCTCCGCGTCGGCTGCGTCGTTCTTGCTACGCTTGACGAAGGGCTTCACGTAGATCGGGGGGACCAGCCTCACTTCGTGGCCGAGCGCCACGATCTGTCGGCCCCAGTAGTGGGCGCCGGCGCAGGCCTCCATCGCCACCGTGCACGGCGGCTGCGAGGCCAGAAAGCTCAGCAGCTTCCCGCGGCTCAGCTTCCTGCGGTACGCCACCGACCCGTCCGCCCTCGCCCCGTGCACCTGAAAGCTGCGCTTTGCCAGATCGATCCCGATGAGGCTAACCTCTTCCATTAGACCCAGCCGCTCGGCGATCTCGGTGGAGGTCTCTCCGTCGGCGAATCCCAGAAGAATCTGTGCGCGCTCGGCAAGCTTCTTGGGCGTGTTGCCTGCTCGCAACCACCCTTCGAGCTCCTCCCGGTCCCGCTTGCTAACAACCGTTTCCTTCGGCGGTCTGGCCATAGACTACAATCTACGGCTCACTTTCTATTATACAAGCCTATTTATCAAACAGGACACTAGCCCGGGCCTCAAGGGCCGTATTCAGGGAGTACGTGGAGGGGAGGGGCTGAGAGCGGTTCCGCCGCGAGAAACACCTTGACATGGAGCACATGCTACTACCATGTGTACTTGACCCCTGTCAACCCTAATTGCTATAGCCTAGGACCCGCAACGGAGCATATGCCCTTAACGGGCGTGCGCCCACCGTGAGGATTCTTGCCCAGAGGGGGTGATTTGAGAGACCCTCAGCCCGCCAGGATACCATGACGACGAACTTCAAGCGTGAGCCGTTTGAGACGATCTCGGAGGAATGGAATGAGTACCGAACCAGGGATGGCATCACGGTACGCGTAAGGCTCGTCGTGGGAAAAATAGAGATCGAGCGAGACGACGACGGCCGCCCAGTCATGACAGGTAGCGGGGAGATCTCAGTACGAACATCGACGTCCACCCTCATCTCTGCATACTAAGAATGACAACACGGCAGCACCACCTCAAAAACCGGTCAACAGGTTGCTAAATACGGAGACGAGCGTCGTATGGAGCGGCGACCCTTTCCATCGGACTACCCCATCCTACACCACCACGTGGGCATATGTGGGTATCTCCGGCCTGATCCGACAAGCTACCCTTGACGCCATCCAAGAGCTTCCTGACCATCGGTTTGAGCTGCTGAGGCCCATTCCAGTGGCCTATGAGGAATTGGGCGGGTCTGTAGTCGCCAGCTTTGAAGAGGCCGACGTGTCCATTGCAGGAGGCAGCCGGGAAGACGCCCATGAGCTGTTGGTGCATTGGATGGTGGACCTGTTCGGAGACCTCCTGGACGAGCCCCAAGAAACGCTCGGGAGAGACCCCGCCCGCCAGCTGACCGTGCTCCGAAAATACATCCGTCGCGTTGATGATTGACATCACCAGACGCGAAGCCGAAAAGATCGCGACCAAGCTTAAGGCTGCTACGACATCAGGCAGCAAGCATATGAAGGTCAAGATCTATGTCGACGGCATCCTTGAGACGCATTTTGGATATTCCCATAGTCTGAAAGAAGGCAACCACCATATCCCACGTCAGCTTCGGATCTCTGCTAGCGATACTCGGGACCTAGCCCGATGTGACAAGACGCGGGAGTGGTACTTCGACCAAGTGAGAGAGCGACGCGACCCACCCGCCCAGCTGACCTGACCCCCTGAAACGAGACCAGGTGCAATGTTAGGATCGACCTGGTCTGAAGCTTTTCAGCGAGGAGGTCAGGATGGGAAGGAAGCGACACACTCCGGAGCAGATCATCACTGCACTGCGGGAGGCAGAGGTGGGTCTGGCCCGCGGCAAATCCGTGAAGCTGATCAGCCGGGAGCTGGGCATCACCGAGCAGACGTACTACCGGTGGAGGCGGGAGTACGGCGGGATGAAGGTGAGCCAGGCACGGCGCCTGAAGGAGCTCGAGCGCGAGAACGGGCGCCTGAAGCGAGCAGTGGCGGACTTGACACTGGACAAGCTGATCCTGGAGGAAGCGGCCGAGGGAAACTTCTGAGCCCCGAGCGCCGACGACGTTGTGTGGTGCGTGTACGTCAGCAGCTCGGGGCGTCGGAGAGGAGAGCGTGCCGGGTGCTCGGGCAGCCACGCACGACCCAGCGCCGGGCGAGGAAAGTGGCGAGTGACGAGGGGGCGCTCCGAGGTGATATCGTGCGACTTGCGAGTCGATTCGGCCGCTACGGCTACCGACGCGTCACGGACATGCTCCGCATCGAGGGCTGGGGGGTGAACCACAAGCGGGTGGAGCGGATCTGGAGGCAGGAGGGGCTGAAGGTCCCGCAGCGGCAGCCGAAGCGAGGTCGGCTGTGGCTCAACGACGGATCGTGCATCCGGCTGAGGCCGCTGTATCGGGGCCACGTCTGGTCGTACGACTTCGTGGCCTCGAGGACGCACGACGGGCGTGCGCTGAAGCTGCTGACAGTGCTGGACGAGCACACGAGGGAGTGCCTGGCGATCGTGGTGGCTCGCAAGATCCGCTCGCACGACGTGCTCGAGGTGCTGGCCGATCTGTTCGTCCGACACGGGCCTCCCGAGTATCTGAGGTCGGGACAACGGACCGGAGTTCACCGCGAAGCTCGTGCGGCGGTGGTTGGGGCGCGTGGGCGTCGAGATGCTCTTTATCGAGCCGGGCAGCCCGTGGGAGAACGGCTACAACGAGAGCTTCAACGGCAAGCTCAGGGACGAGCTGTTGAACGGGGAGATCTTCTACTCGTTGGCGGAGGCGGCCGTGCTGGTCGAGCAATGGAGGCGCGAGTACAATACCGTCCGACCCCACAGCGCCTGCGGCGGCTTTCCCCCGGCCCCTGAGGCGATTAAGCCGTCGCCCTGGTTCCTGAGGATGCCCGTCCTTCACGGCCCTCCACAGGTGCTGGGACTAACATAGGATGTGGTACCACTCTTGGGGGCAGGTCAGTGGGGCGCCTGTGCTCTGTGGGGATCGAGACCATCACCGTGCGTCTCGCCAAAGGCCTCATCAGCTGGACCTAGCCACAGTTTAGTCTGACATACGGCCTCGCTGCAGCCGACGCAGGGACGCGGCAACTCTCCTTTTTTGTCATCAACCCCTAGGCGATGTGCGCTATTCGTTTCGAAGTGTGCCAAACCGTCTGATATTCACTTGCATAAGGTCTCATTCTATTATATATAGTGTGTGGATACGTCAACAACTACATACACTGGAGCGCGCACTATGTCGAACCGATTCAACGAAATGTCTGAATCTCGGACATGGAGCATACTAGTGGGCGCGGCGACGCGCGCACTGGGGGATGCAGGATTCGCACCCAAGCGGGTGCCGGGCCGAGGCCGGTCCAATGTCTGGGAGGTTGAGGAAAGCGGGCGACACAAGCGCGTCTCTATCCGCACTACGAAGGACAGGTGGTTCGCTTTCCAGCCTCTGAAGAAGGGAACGGAATGGAAAACGCTTGATGACGTGGACATCGTCATCGTCGCCGCGGTGGATGATCGCGACGATCCGCGGAACGTCGAGGTCTACAGGTTCGACGCAGAGGAAGTTCGAAAGCGGTTCGACGAGTCCCGCGCGGCCAGGATCGGCGCCAGGCAGACGGTGCGAGACGATTTCGGGATGTGGCTGGGTCTCGACGAAGACGACCGGGGTCTCCCGGCCAGCGCCGGCGCGGGGCTCGCGGCGGTGTATCCGCCGATCGCCGCCTTCCCGCTCGAAAGGCTGATCGCGGAGACCGAGGCCGAACCGGCCGCGGAGGAGGAGGATGGCGAAGCGGTCGGCGCTCCCGCCACGCCGGAGCCGCAAACGATCGCCGATGTCATGGATCGGGCGCGCAAGCGCATCGCGACGCTTTCCGGCGTGCGCATGGAAGCGGTCAAGCTGGACTGCCGCATAGAGACCTGAGGCAGGCAGATGGACTACATCAACTAATACGTCGACGAACGGCAAAAATCGTGGTGTATTCAGTGCGGCGCAGGGATCGGCGAAGTAGACACCAGCAGGGATCACGTTCCGTCCAAGGGTCTCTTGCGTAAGCCCTACCCGGACAACCTCCCCGTCATCGCAATCTGTACCACCTGCAACAACGGTCTTTCACCGGACGAGGAATACCTGTCGCTGTGCCTATACTGTGTGCTCGTCGGTTCGACAAACCCGGAGCAACACACGGACAAAAAGGTCGCGCGTGCTTTACGACGCCACCGGGGACTGCGCGCCAGGATCGAGCGATCGAAGACGGAATACCAGACCATCGGCGGCGAGACGCGCTACGTCTGGAAGCCTGAAACGAAGAGGGTAGAGCGTATCGTCGTCAAGAACGCGCGCGGCCACACGTTCTACGAATGCGGAGAACCGATGCTGACCGAGCCGGAGCATGTCTGGACACTGCCTCTGGTCTCGATGACGGTGGCGGAGCGCGAGGAATTCGATACTGTCGGCAGGGCCGGAGCACTGGCGCCGTGGCCCGCCGAATTGGGTAGCCGGATGATGACGCGTGTCGTCACGGGGCAGGACATGAGTGATGGCTGGGTCATCGTACAGGACGGTGTCTACCGCTTTCACGTGGAGCAATGCGGCGGGAACCTCGTCAGGTCTGTGCTGTTCGAATATCTCGCGACCGAGGTCTATTGGAGTGACTATTGACGGACAGGAAAAGCGGACCGACCGGTCGTCTCAAGTGGCCCTCGGTACCAGTTGGACGTCCGTTTCCAGATCCATCTCGGCTGACTATCGTCGTGTGGGGACGAGACGGTGGCCGATTTCCTAAACTCCCCGAATCACATCGGCCAAATGCAGGTTGTGCCGGGCAGAGCCTGCCGGAAGTGCGGTGGTGCGGGGAGCCGAGTTCCGCTCATCGCGTGCGTTGACTGCTGGGAACTCTCTCGCGAAGCAGCATGAGTGCGGGTGTTCCCGGGCATTACCGCGCACTACTCGATGCTGGGAGCGATCCCAACGCAGGAGACAACGACACTGGAGCTATCCCTCCTCATCCCGTCTATGCCGCCGCGTGCACGCGGCCCGGCGCACTGCAGCGGGCAATGGCAAGGGCGTCAACGTCCATCGTTGTTTACCGATGAACACGCTGCAACAGCCAGCGTGAGGAACTCAACTCAAGGCAGGTTGCTGATATCGTCGGACGGCAAGTGCGGCAGATCGTGCAGTCCTAGTCGAATTTAGACGATCACTTGCCGTGAATTACGTCATCTGTACTGTGCCGAGGCGGCCTATCGGCGCACGGATCTGTTCGAGCGCCGGCGGGGACTCATGGACGACTGGGCTGCCTACCTGGCTGGCGAGAGCCGAGACTTGGACGCCGGACTGATCTTGTGAGCCGCCGCGCTCTCAGCGGCACTCGACAGGCTTCCCACGGCGACCATTGAGACGGGACCGACGCCTGGAGTGACCCCCGGGAGGGCGGGCTGGCCACTGGACGCTTCAGCAGGCTGGTCTCCTCGCCCGCTCGAGCTCTACTTACGCCAACTCCGTAGCGAAAGACAGCGGCATACACGTTTGAGCCAGGAGCGCCACGCCAGACGGCTCCGGTGAGACGCAATCAGCCGGGTCCGCTCGACTTGGGCATACTCCAAATGACGGCCTGGATCGATTCTACGTGCCCAAATGACGGCGTTGTTCCTTATGAAGTAGTGGCTGCCGCAGCCGGAATTGGCCCACACGGACCCACCCGTAGGACCGTCCAGAGAGACCGACTTGCCATCGAAATGAACGTGCCACCGACTTGGGTGGAGAGACAGGACGGTCAGATCGCCACAACCGCAGGGGCAGCGCAAGTTGACAGTCCGGTATCTGTGGCTAATCCAGAGCTCACCGGCTTTGATTGCGTCAAAATCGGGCAATACGTCTACGAAGAAGGGGCGGAGTCTCACCGGCCTCACTCCTGTGAGTCAGTCCGCTGTGGGACAATGCGCGGCGCCTCGAGCCGGAACTTATGGAGGAACGAAGTGGACTCTGAGACATACTGCCCGGTGCGCCGCCGCCACTCCATCACCGCAAGCGCTGCCGCCAACGCGTTCACTTCCGGCAGTTGAACGTTGCGATAGCGGGGACGATCGCCGTGAACTCTGGCATTCGGTATGGCATCCTGCCACGCCAGCGAGCCTCCAGAGTAGGCGCTCGTGGTGACAGCGCCCCCAATGGCGCGGTTGTCCAGCGTGATGCTTACACCGGAATCTATGAACGGAACGCTCGCCTCCGAGAGCGCAGCGTAGACGACATCCTGACGCGGCGAATCGCTGTCAGTCAGTTGGTCGATACACACGAAGCCATAGTCAATGGGATGAGCTGATAGAAACGCGGCGAACTTGGACGGGCTATCCACCCGGACAGCGTGGGGGTAAATGCCTTCCCGGAGGGAAGCGTACTTGGAGTGGTAGTAGTCCACTTTGCGAAGAGGCTCCTTGCGACGCGACTCAATCTCCTCGGCAGTAGGTGCGCCGGGCGCCCGCATGAAGTTGTGCCAGTTAACGTCGTCGGAATCCAAAAGATGAATTTCCATCACGGGCGTCTTGGCAACAAGATCCAGGACGTAGGCGCCCGTTCCGCCTAGGCCGATGATCGCAATCCGCTGATCGCGGATTCGATCCTGAACCGGGCCTATCGCCGCCCGTGCCTCGAAAGTGTTGGGTATCTTGAACGGACCCCGCATCGCGAGAGAAGCGGTTTCGGAGTAGCCAGCCGCCGACACGGCCCCGACGATCTGCTTCGCATAGCGGTGGATCAAGTCGCTCACCGACTCGTCCTCCTCCGGGCTGCCTTGGCTACCTTTCCGGATGGAGATGTTCGACCAGGTTTTTCCGTCGCCGTCGATGCGGCTCTCAATAGGGTTCCCATCCGCGTGGTACACACGCCCGTCGTGCTCTTCGTCAGTGGTGATCCGCACCGCATGGGCTGCGCCGCCTATCCGGTCATTCGGTTTCTCGCTCGCCGGGTCGTAGGACTTCTCAATAGTGCAAGTGCCCACAACCCCATCTGCAAGGAGACAAGGAACCTGGACGGCCAGGACAACGTCGGATTCGACCCTGACGGTAAACCCGGCCTGCTCCGCGAACGCGGAGAGGCGATCCTTAGGAGACATGCTCGGGATCTACCGAAAAGCTCGTGCCGTCCTTGACTTGAACGTCCTTGCCCGGAAGGAGAATACCGTCCTCGCCTTTCAAGCTGTCTTCGTAGTCGATGCCGGGCGTGCCGATGATGTGCTTGTTCTCCGCCTCGTGCAGCTGGTTCCAGATCTTCACGACCTGCTCGTAGCTGACGACATTGCCAGGGACCTTGTACTCGCGACCGCTCACGAAAATTTGCGTGTCACCATTCATGGGGTGCACCTCCGTTTGTAGAAAGCATAGGGGAAGTCGAGCGACGAAGTCTTACTGATGATCTGGTGGAGGAGCTCGGCGACTTCCTTCTGGCTCCTCCCCAGGGCCGCGGTAGCCAGGGGTGCGGATCGATCTGGATGAAATGCGCTTTCGCCCCCTCAAGCGCTTCGGCGACCGTGTTCGCCAACCCTCGCGCCAGGGTGGTCTTGCCCGTTCCGGGCGGGGCCGGCAGGACGATGGGCCCGTGAACAGGTACGGCCTCGAACGGCAGCCTCTTGCGCAACTGGAGGGCGAGCAGCGAGTGCGCCACCTCGGCATCGCCGGTGACATCCTGCTGCGCATGGCCGAGACGGCGCGTGGGGAATGATCCGTATCGCCGTCGCAGGTCGATGAGGTCATGCAAAGCCTTGCCAAGGACGAGGAAAGTCCAGGGTCTGCCGTACGCGTCAACGGATCGGATAGTACCGGTACTCTCGGCCACCGCTCGGAGAGGCTCCTTGGATGCGGCCCAGCAACCCCGCCTTCCAGAGTGCTGTCAGCCGTGCAGAGGCCGTAGACCCTTCGAGTCCATACGGTGGGACAGTCAGCTGAGTTGATGTGAACCCAGGATGCTCGTGGACCGCCCAAAGAGTATCCTCGTGCTCCTTGGCCAATCGGCGGCCGAGAATACGCGGCGGCTCCCCCCGCTGCCGGACGAGCAGAGTTTCGCCGCGAGCCTCCAGTGCCGCGCCCAGATTCGCGAGCACGTCTTCGTCACCCACGTTAGAGGCGATGAAGAGGAGCCGGGGACGATGCTTTTTCACCGTCTCGACTACCCCCTCTCGTTGAAAGCTCACATCCGTCCGCTCGACGCCTGAGTAGTCGAGTACAACGACGGTGCTGTCCGTGAGCCGGACCAGCTCGGCATTGAGTCTCGAGAAGACGTTGATGCCGGCCGACGTTCCCCAGGCGTCCGGCCCGTCTCCCGGCTTCCTGAGCAGGACGCTATAGTCGCGTGGTCTCTTGATCTCATCCATTGAACGAGATTATAATACTAATACCTTGCTGCGAACAAGAAGCCAAAGCCCAATTGCCCGGTGACCTGCTATGAGCACCTACCTGAAGGCGGTATCAACCTCGTCGGGGTTTTTGGAGGACTGTCCCGTTGACCTCGGGCGTGGCCTCACCTGCATCATCGGTGCCCGGGGCACATGCAAGTCCACACTCATCGAGAGCATCCGCTTTGCGTTCGAGTTGGAAGAGGTCCGGGTTGCCACGCTCATCGGGGAGGACGACGACGGTGAGCCGAGGTGGCCAACATACGGGATCATCAAGAACACGCTACGCGCGGGTAGCGTGCGGTGTGCGCTTGAGACTGCCGATAGCAGTTCGCAGCAGGAGGTCACGCTCGAACGCGAAGTCGGTGGCGAACCGCGAATCTTCGTAGATGGAGTTCGGGAACACACGAACCGTGACCTCCTTCGGGACATCGAGATTTTTTCTCAGGGAGACCTTCAACGGCTCGCAGAGGACGACAATGACAAGTTACGTCTTGCGTTGATCGACCGTCCGCACAGAAACCAAGTGGCAGAGCTGAATGCGGAACGACAGAAGACAGCTGAGAGGCTGAGGTACCTTGGGCCTGGCCTCCGAAAGATCCGGGGGCAGCTCTCCACCTTGGATCACGAGATCACCCAACTAGACGCAGCCCGGAGTCAGCTCGATAGTCTTACGAAGGAAGCCCCTACTGCGAGTCCAGAGTTAGAAGCGGAACGCCAAAGCCACGAGCGCCGACAGAAAATGCTAGAAGCAGTAAGGGGCGTAGAGGTCGAGCGGGAAGGTCTTGCGGATCGTCTCGAACGTGTTCGGGGGCCAGCCCGCCGAATTGCCGAGTCTATAGCATCAGTCACGGCGGATACGGAAAGCGCCTTGCGAGACGAGACGGCTCCGCTGATGGACCTAGCTGCCGCCGTTGGCGAAGTCATGACGGTGGCCCAGAAGGTAGATTCGGTACGCCTGGCGCCGCTCATCGATGCTCTCGATAGGCGCTTCGAGGAAGCGAGCGAGCTGTACTATCAGTTACGGCAGCAGGAGCAAGCCGTGAATGAGTCGCTCAAGCAGCAGCACGTCCTGAAGCGACAGGTGGAACATCTGGAACAGCTGAAGACGCAGGCAGAAGCGGCACGGGTGGAGGAGTCGCGTCTTCTGAAGGAACGGACGAACCTGCGTGGCGAACTGCAGCGGATTGATGACCAACTTTACGAGTTGCGAATCGCTGAGATCGATTCGATCAACCGCGAGCACGGTGATACCGTCCAACTCACGCTGGGATCATCGTGGAACAGCCGCACGTACGCTGGGCGCCTGAGTGCGTTTCTTACTGGTTCCCGGATCCGGTCGCAAGAAGAGGTAGCACGCTCAATCGCAGACCGCATTGAACCTAGCACGCTGATCGACTTGACTGAGACAGGGGATGCGCAGCGACTCGCGGACCTTCTCGGGCGCGATCTGGGGCAGATGACGCGGGTCATCGCGCACCTCGGCGATCATCGCGACTTGTATGACGTTGAGACAGAACTTCCGGCGGCTCGCTTGGAGGTCACCCTCTTTGATGAGGGGGAACCCAAGCCGGTCGAGACGCTCTCCAAGGGTCAGCGGGCGACAGCTCTCTTACCGATCATTCTTCGGCCTCTGCCTTATCCTCTGCTGTTCGACCAGCCGGAGGACGATTTGGACAATAGCTTCGTCTTCAACTCGTTGATCACCACGTTACGCCAGCTAAAGTCCAAGCGGCAACTGATATTTGTCACTCACAATGCGAACATTCCCGTGCTGGGTGAAGCAGAGAAAATCGTAGTGATGAGCATGGAAGGCCCGACGAAGGCGGCGCCCGCACTGACTGGGAGTGTGGACATCCGGAAACAGGAGATTCTCGACCTCCTGGAGGGAGGGGCAGAAGCATTCGTTGAGCGCGAACGCCACTATGGCGAACTCTTGGCTGGGTCGGATGGCGAGATAGCGGAGACAGTGAACGCGGAGACGTGATGACGCGCGATGAGTTCATCGAGGGTGTCGCGGCCAACGCTGATCGGATTGCTCAGGACGCGCTCGCGTTGGGGCGCTGGCAGGTCCCGACTGGAGACTCTGCCGTGCAGCTCGTGCGTGACGTATCGGATGCTCTCAGCCGGAATCCCCTTCTTTCTAAGCGCACTCAAGCGAAGCGCCTGGGGACGCTGCTGCGGGGTCTCCAGCTACGTCGAGACCAGCTTTCGCCGCTTGCTCAAATGGCGCGTGGATTCCCGGCTCATTTGCGCGCGACCGTTGCCAACGTCATTCCCGCCAGCGCCCGGCTGGAAGTCTATGGGTCCCAGCGGGGAACACCAACACTTGCGGCGCAAGAGACAACGGAGGCTCCGTCTCCAGTTGTAGCACCGGACCGTCGTGGCCAAGGGAGCCTTGAAACAGCCGAGGAACGGCTGGCCTATTCAACGGTCCTGCTGCTGTGCCATCCCGATCATCAGCACGCTAACCGAAGGCTGCTTCAGAGAAAGGGGTTGGACCCTGTGGTCGTCGAGACCCCCGCTGACCTAGCAAAGGTGCTGGCTACAAGTACCGATGTCTGTGGGTGCGCGATCGACGAGTCAGGACTCACGCTCCTCGATGCGACAGCCCAGAATGCCCTCTTCAAGACCCTCGCGGGTTATTCCAGCTTCATTGCGATTCGCGTGCACGAAGCTGCCGGGCTACAGCTTTCCCGCGACGGCGCGTCTCAAATCATCAAGACGGTGCGACAGCTCGGCACCCCTGTTTCACACGACACAATCTCGTTTCGGACGAATAGGACGATCCGGGACGCTGAGCTGTCCTTCTTCCGGAATGCGGCGAAGCTGCTGCAATCTCATGAATCCGCGTCTTTCGTCCTAGGTGATCTGACCTCAGACGAAGCTCACCTGCTCGTCGCGGCAGCACGAGCCCGAGTGCGGGCAGAGGGCTTCGATCCGGAATTGGATTCGAGGCCGCTAACCGTTCGCTTTCTACCGGGAGGGCTTTCCGAAGCAAGGCTGGCAACCGTCATGTGCGGTGAGACTCCGCCATTCGTGGCCAAGATCACGTCTAAACGCCTCGCGCTAGATGAGATGCGGCGGGTCCGGACGTTTGTACGGCCCTGGAACGATGCACTGAGACCTGAGTGTCACTTTCACGGGAAGGCCGCAGTCATCCTCTTCGGCCTAGTCAGTGGTGACGGGAACCCTTCACTTCCGGCCGAGTCCCTTGAGGAGCGATTGGGCAAGCTCTGGGATAGACAGTGGATGCAGAGTCATCCGGATGGGGTGGAGGAGGATCGGCTGTTCTTAGCGCGGGCGCTGGCGCGCGTTGCCCAAACCCTGGCAAAGCTTAACAAGTACACGCCCCCGCCAAGTATCGATCTCGAATCCTTCGTCAACCCCCCCGCTACACACCTGGAAGCACTTGAGCGCGACGGTTTCCTCTGGGGCTTAGGTGATTGCGCTATAAGAGCGCGGAAGGCGGCCGCGGAGCGCTTCCGGAGCATGGAGAGGTCGGCCGTCGTGCACGGGGATGTCCATCTACGAAACGTGCTAATCCGGGGCGAAAGCGAAGTCCACCTAATCGACTATGAAGCGTTAGGACCCGGCCATCCCGCAGTAGACCTGGTGAGGTTCGAACTCGCACTCTACCTGAGAGCGGTCCGCCAGTTTGAGGATGACGCATCGAGCGTGGCGTTTCAAAAGGCGCTTTCCATCGACCGGGCTACGTTTGAGGCTCTCCGTGACGGCTTCCCAGATTTCTTTCAATGCCACATCAACTACGCGTGCACAGCGGGTATGACGGCGGCGCGCGATGCTGCAATTGAGGTTCTTCAAGGTCACAGCGGAGACAGCCGCGACTATTTGGCCACGAAGTTCCTCGTGGCATGGCAGAACCTCGGGATCATCCGCTCTCAGACTGGACTCGCGAGGGCAGTCATCTCAGCCACGGCCGAAGAGATCGCCACATGGTAAGGCGGCGGAGTTGCGTCGCATCCGGAGAGACTCGCGTGTATGCTGCAACCTGGACGGCTACTGCTCAGCTCCCGAGCCCCGGCAGAACCTCCCGGAAGCTTGTCGAGGCCGGCTGCTAGGTTCTCGATGATCTCCTCAGCGAGCTCGTCCGGCCGAGGGAGGTTTCGAGGTCGGTCAGGCTCTTGTCCCGGAGCCAGAAGAGATCCAGGCTGGTCTGGTAGCGGGCCACGTGAACCCTGGCCCGCTCAAGTGCCGCTGCGGCTGGACGGAGCCGTGCGAAGAGTGCGGTGAACGACCACGAGTGAACGGCTCGCAATGGTGCGAGCAGTGCTACAGAGGGTACGGCGTCAGAGATAGAACCGCCTCAGGTGCCGCACCACCTGGTACGAGACCGTCGAGGAGATGCAGACCGACCTGGAGGCCTACCTCGAGACCTACAACCGAAAGCGACACACCGCGGCCGAGGCATGGAGGGCCGCACGCCCTATCAGGTCTTCAAGGCCGGTCTCCCGGCCGCCAGGAAGGCCGCAAAGGCCAAGAAGGAGGACGCCAACAAGAACGCAGCCTTAGACGCAGCTCCGGCGAGGGCCGAGTGTCAGGTCATTACCATCTCTGTACAGCCTTGGCGACACGGATCGCGTTCCCGAGGGCCGGGGCAAACGGCGCCGCCCGACCCCAGAGCTTGCCGAGGCTGTTCATGATCTCCTGGAGCCGAACCAGAAAATCGTCGCTGAGCTCAAGATCGTTGAGCGTGCTGGCGGAGAACTGGGCGTAGGTACCCACCGCAAATCCGGAGGCCGCGCGGAGCGTCCTCATACCTTTGGACGTCGTGATTGCTGAGCCCGTGAGATTGTCAGGCCGTGCCCTCACTGCGGCCAACCCTCCAGCGCGGCTGTAGTGTCAGCCCCGACCTGCTCGAGGAAATCGGCTACGGCCATCACTGGCACGCCGTAGCGTCGCGCCGTGCGCGCTTTGCCGGACTGGCTCGAGGAGTCGGCCGCAACAAGAAAATCGCATCCCCTTTTGGTGACCGATCGCACGGGTTGCAAGCCGGCGCACGCGGCGTGTCGTTCCAGCACCTGTCGGGCAATCGGCCGTCCCCCTACGATGGCCTCGCCAGTGAAGCAGACATGCATCCCCTGGCGAAGGTTGCTGGCGGGCGGAAGCTTTGTGACCTCGGGCATGGCGACATCCGAGAGCTCGAGTGCATCGGCCACCTGCTTGATGAGGCGCTGCTCCGCTTCGGTGATGATGCTGTCACGTTTCGCCGCAGCGATGATCGACGTCATGTACGAGCGGTGCGCTTCAGCCCGTTGCTGGTGGGAGATCTCAAGGCTATTGGCCAACTCGACGAGCTCGGCGTGCTCCCGCTCGTCGATGTGGCGATCATCGAGCACCCAGTCGAGTGCGTCGAGGTACTGCAGCAGCACTTCGTCGGAATACGGGTAGTATGCGTCGGAGACGACGCGGGCCAGGTCGCTGACTGCGGCCCCTGTTGCTTCTCGTCGCAGCGTTCGTGGGCTCGGAGTGTCTGCGAAGTAGCCGACCGTCGCTGCTCTGGTGTCCTGCCGCATGTCGGCGGCGAAACCAGTGCGCGAGTTCGGCGGTAGCCCGGGCGTCGGTGAGCGCCCGATGTTGCAGGTTCAATGCAATGCCGAATCGGGCGCACGCGATACTGAGCTTGTCTCCCGTGGCTCTGAGTGTGCACAGACCAGTGCCGGCATCAAAAGCCGCTCCGAGTCGTTTGAATTCACACGCAAGCATCCGTGTATCGAATGGCAGGTTGTGCGCGACGAGAGTCGCACCATCAATCCTGCGCGCAACTGCAGATGCGATCTCGCCGAACACGGGCGCAGCCTCCACCATCGACGCCGTAATGCCGTGTACACCGACCGGTCCGAGATCGCGCTCCGGGTTGACAAGTGTGTCGTACTCGTCGACCGGTTCCAACGTCCGGGGGTCCAGCGTGACCGCCGCGAGCTCGACGATGCGATCGTACCGGCTGAACCCGGTCGTCTCGCAGTCAATGACAACAAGCCGGGGCTCAGTCCGCTCCACTCTGGCAGCTCCTGTCGATGTCCGTGTCACGTACGATGATGCTCACACTGGTGGCCGCCGGGATCTCCTTGTCCACGGCAGGCTCAACCCTTTAGCGGCCAAATCGGCGGCAGATTATCGCTCCGGAAAGCTGGCCGACCTCCGAAGTCTCGGTCCTAGTATCACGCCGCCGTGAAATAAGGCAAGCCGTTTGCGGTAAGCCCAGGACCTCGGTCACCTCCAAGATTCGAAGACGATGCAACCTTTGTTAAGGACGGTACGAGCGGCGGCCTGGACCACGCTAACGCTGTGGTTGCTGTCCCCCGGGCTGTTCTGGGCGCAGGGGACGAGCCCGTGGGTGGAGGCGGTGAACGAGCTGCAGGTGCAGTTCACGGGTCCGATCGCTCGGGGGCTGTCTCTGATCGCGATCGTGGTAGGCGGGCTGATGTTCGCGTTCGGCGAGGGCGGGAGCAAGCGGACGCTGGCCGGGATCATCTTCGGGCTGGGGATGGCGATGGGCGCGGCGAACTTCCTGGCCTGGCTCTTCTGATGAGGGGTCTGAGGCGCTGGGCCGGCTATCCGGCCCTCAACCGACCGCTCACGATCCTGGGCGTGGAGCGTAGGGGGTTCCTGCTCGTCGCGACGCTCGGGCTCGCGATGTGGAACGCGATGAACTCGCTCGTGACGGGCGGCGTGGTCTTCGCTGTGGGCTACGCGGCCGGTTGGCTGGCCGGCCGGAGGGACCCTGACATGCTCGCGGTGCTCCGGGCCGGGACGCGCTACCCGGCGCGCTTCGACCCGGGCAAGTGGGCCGAGGTGCCCTGGCATCTCGTGATCCGGAGCGGGCAGTGAGGATCTCCGCGGAGCTCCAGGACCACGAGGCGGCCGGTTCGCTGGCCGACGAGCTCCCCTACTGGGGCTGGCTCGAGGACGGCCGCACGTGCCTGACCCGCTCCGGCGAGCTGATCGCCGCAGGCCGGCTCGTGCCCGCCGGTGGTCGACGGGCGTTCGCCCGAGCAGATCGACCGCGTGCTCGGCCGCTGGCAGCGCCTCCTCTCGGGCCTCGACGCCGACACACGCCTCTACTTCTATATGCTCCGCCGGCCGAGGGCACCCGAGGGCGGGGACGCCGACGGCTCCGGCATCGTAGCGGTCTCGCAGCGGAAGCGCCGCGCGTTTCTGGCAGGCCGCGTGCAGCAGCTCGAGGCCTACCTGGTCTGGGCGCACAATCCCAGGCTACGGACGGTGGCGGACGGGCCCGCGTCGGGACGAGCGTCCCGTCTCACGCAGTGGTGGAAGCGCAGGAGGGCGAGCGCGCCGACCTACCTCGGTTCCGAGATCGAGGGGGCCGCTGCCCGCTTCCGGGCTCTGGTGGACGCGGGCCGGGCGCTCGTAGGGGAGCACACGCCGATCGAGATGCTCGGGGCCGCCGAGGCTTCCCGGCTCCTCTCCGAGCTGATCAACCGTCTGCTACATATAGATTCCAATACAATCCATATGTGTCTGATAAGGTTCTTTAACTATAGTTATTACAGTGAGTTATGTAAGACACTCCCGGTTGCACTGTCGCTGTGTGTCCACTATGTTCCCGTATACAACATACGATACTTTGTACGGGGACTCCCGAATTGGATTTGCCCAAACACCGAGGCAGGCGACCGCATAACGCACTCAGCGCGGCCTTCGTGCGCAGCGCCAAGCCCGGATACTACTGCGATGGGAACGGCCTCTATCTGCGCGTGGACCGATCCGGCGCGCGCCGATGGGAGCAGCGTCTGCGGATCCAGGGTCGAAACCGCACGCTGGGGCTCGGGGGCTACCAGCTGGTATCGCTGGCCGAGGCCCGCGAGAAGGCATTCATGAACCGCAAGATCGCGCGCTCGGGCGGCGATCCGCGTACCGAGCGGCACAAGGTCCGGGACATGCCCACGTTCGCCGAAGCGACCGCCCGCGTTCTGGAACAGCTGCGGCCGGGCTGGCGCAGCGCCAGGCATGCAAAGGACTGGGTCTCCAGCCTGCGCGTCTATGCGTTCCCACAGCTGGGCCATCGACCGGTTGGGGAGATAACGACAGCCGACATCCTGGCAGTGCTGACACCGATCTGGCACGACAAGCAGGTGACTGCCCGGCGGGTGCGCCAGCGCATCGGGGCGGTGATGAAGTGGGCGGTGGCGATGGGGCTTCGGCCGGACAACCCCGCCAGCGATGTGCTCGGTCAAGCGCTTGGCCGACAACGAGCCGTAGTCCGGCACATGCGCGCGTTGCATCACTCGAAGGTCACGGGCGCGATGGAGACGGTACGGAAGTCGCACGCTTACCCGGCCACGAAACTCGCCTTCGAGTTCCTGGTGTTGACGGCGGCCCGCTCGGGAGAGGTTCGCTTGGCGCACTGGGATGAAATCGACCTGGAGGCTCGAGAGTGGACGGTTCCCGCCGAACGCACGAAGGCCCATCGCCCCCACAGGGTGCCGCTGTCCGGGCGCGCTGTGGAGATACTGAGCGAGGCGCGGACGCTCGGGGGCGGCAGCGGTCTCGTTTTCCCGTCGCCGGAGGGCCGCGCATCTGCCCACAGCAGACTCTCCACGCTGCTTCGAGACCTGGGTATCGCGGCCGTGCCGCACGGCTTCCGGTCGAGCTTCAGGGACTGGTGCGGCGAGTGTTCCAACGCACCGCGTGAAGTCGCCGAGGCCGCGTTGGCTCATGCGGTTCGTAACAAGGTGGAAGCTGCCTATGCGCGTTCCGACCTGTTCGAGCGCAGGCGCGTCCTGATGGACAATTGGGCTGCGTATCTGAGTAAGGAGCCTACGGCAGATCACTGATCGTTCCGATCCGACCATGCAGCCGAAGCGTCTGTTTGAACCACCGCGCATCGTCTAACCCGCATCAGGTTGGACGAGAGTCCGAGTCAGCGGCAGGCGTGAGCCAGGCCGTGGCTTCACGTTCATCCTCGGCCAGGCTCCGGGGCGTGCCGCGGTTACCGAGCTGTCGCGGATCGAACGCAATTCAACCGGCCGGGATCGAGGTTCTCCTCATCCCCTCTGGGAGCAGCTCGAGCGGGCGCTGGCGGAGCCCGGTCCGGCTGTGGGACGTGGTTGTATCTCTTGGAATATCCCCTCTCTTCCCATGCTTGACACTGCACGAAACGGGCTCCTCGATGTAGCCGGCATGGACACGCTGACGGCCCCGAGCCCGGTCTCAGCCGCTGAATCGCTCAAGGCGCTCCGCATCAAGCGCCGCATCCTGCCGGTCGCGCTCGAGGCCGAGCACGCCCTCTTCGTCTTCGTCGATCCGGGATACGAGACCGCCAAGCCGCTCCGCTCCTGGGGCGCAGCCCACGGCAGCCTCTGGAAGGCGCTCACGAAGCGGTGCCGAGCCGTCGGGGTCGCGTCGCCGTCGTCCGCACGGTGAGGGAGCTCCGGCGCGCCCGGACGATCCTCGAGCACTGGGTGCGTGCCCGCGCATCCGACTCCTCCGGCTCGTCCTACTCGGTTCAGGCGGCCAGGCGCGAGATCGCCCGGATCGGGCGTGCCATCCTCGAGGGGGATGACCGCACGCTCGACGAGTACGGGGATCTCCAGACCGGGCTTGAGCGGATCGTCGAGCTGAAGGAGATGCAGCGCACGCTTCGCTCCCCAGCGACGATCGATTGCTTCGCCACCTGGCGCTCGACCCGCCTCCCCGGAGGGTGGTCATGAACGCTGATCGGCGAGGATCCGCGCCGTACGGGGAGCGCACATCTGACAAATGGGTGCATGTGCGCCGGAAGGCCGTTTCCCGGCAAGCACGAGCTCCTTCTTATGTCGTTGGCCGTATTGCGGTTACGGGCGGGCCGCTTGCGCGGCAGCTCGTTCCCGAGGGTCTCGGGGATAAGAGGGAGCGACCCACCCGATCGGCATGCCCCGATCGGCACCGCGGAGGGTTGGCATGTGCACGGCCATGCCACCCTCCGCTCGCGGGTCGCTCCCTTCCAGCAATCCCTGGCGGGAAGGCCGTCAAGCGCCTTTGGGAGGCGTCGATGAGAGTTCGCCGATGCGCCGGGCAAGGGATCGGTGGCGTCCCGACGAACGATCGCGGGCCGTGTTCCCTTGCGGGGAACGGCTGGCCGCTTCGTTGCAGTGTCGGCCACGACTTGTCGGCTTCCGGCCGGCGACCTGCTCACGAGATCGGCTTTCGTCATCTCCTGCTCCTTGCCCGAGGTGTGGCCATCTCCTGTCGCTTCGGCGGCGATGACTTGAAGGGACGCTCGGCTCTTGCGTCAAGTTCCTCCCCGGCCCGTAGCGGGACGTTCATCGCGGCGGGCCAGCTCCTCCGGGCCTGCCCACCCGCACAACGTCGTTCGCGTGACCGCCAACCGCTTGCGCGTTGTCGGGCCAGTACGGCGGGTCCTTTGCCTTCGTCATGTCCACGGTGTAGCCCGCGTCCGCCAGGGCAGCGGCCGAGATCGTCCCGTCGTCCGCCCCTCCGCCCATAAAATCCTCCACCACGCCCCTAACCCAATGACCGTTTCCATCGAACGGCACTCCGGTCAGGTCGGGATCTCCGCCGCGCTCGCGGAACGCCTTCACCGCCTGTGGACCCGTGAAGTAGAGGTATTCTTCCCCCTTCGTCGCCAGCCCCGATTCCGGCCCCCAAAACACCAGTCCGAGAAGGTGGCCGATCTCATGCCGTGCCAGTAGTGACTGGGCATTGCCCGGGGCCGCTGCAATGACCCCACCACCAGGGTCGAGGGCCGCTTGATTCCCGTCGCTCCTGAAACATGTGTCGGCCCACCCACCCGCCGATTCAGGGTCGATCCGGGCATGGATCAGCAATTCATCCGCCAGCGCCGTTGCCCGATCATTGAGGCATGTGGGCCGCCGGTCGGGCCACTCCGTTCCGTCGAGCACGGAGGACCACCAGTCCGCGGCCGCCGTCAGGGCCTTTTCGTAGGTCACCGGGGCGGGCCGTTCCATGACGATGTCGATGCCGAACGTCCCGACGGCCGCGCGCACCACAACCCTGGCGTTCGCGGGGGCTCCCCCGCCGGACGGCACCACCTCCACCTCCGCGGACCCGCGGCCGAGGGGGACAAGCTCAAGCCAGCCGCCGGAGACGGAGGCGGCCACAACCGAGGGGTCGGAGACGGTCAGCGCCGACGGTTCGCGGAGATCGTCCGGCAACGCGAGCGACAGGCCGTTCCCGTCCTCGCGTATCAGCGCACTGGGCAACAGCCGCCCCCCGGAGCTGCACCGGAACACGGAAACACGTAGCTCAACCGCCCATGCCAAGAGATCGTCGGGAACGCAAACGCCACCGGGCAAGAGAATCGCCATCCCCGGGTTCGACAGATTGGCCAACTCCGGCGGGATTGGGCCGGAAAGGTCGTTACTGCGGAGGTTTAGCCACCACAGGCTCGTCAGGTTGCCGAGTTCGGGCGGAATGGGACCGGAGAGGTCGTTGCTCGCCAGTTCCAAATCTGTCAGTAGGGTCAGGTTGCCGAGTTCGGGCGGGATCGGGCCGGTGAGATTGTTCTCCCACAGAGAGAGTCGTGTAACACGCCCGTCACTGCCCGTCACCACCCCGTACCACTCCTCCAGCGGCACGTCGGCCAGCCAGTTGTCATTGTTGGTCCAGTTCGGCCCGTTCGTCGCGTTGTAGAGCGCGACCAGCGCCGCACGGTCCGGATTCTCGACCACCGTCACCACTGCGGACCCTTCGCCCTCTCCCGCACTAGCCGTGATCGTCACTTCCCCGTTGCCCACCGCCGTAACGAGACCCGAGCCGTCCACCGTCGCCACCGCGGCGTCACTGGACTCCCACGAGAACTCCGCTCCTGCCACCGCCTCCCCATTCTCGTCGAACGCCTCCGCCGTCAGCTGTAGCGTACTGCCCAACCCAATCGTCTCTGCGGACGGCGACACCTCCACCGAGGCCACCGGCTGCATCACCGTCACCACCGCCGAGCCTGACGCCTCGCCCGCGCTCGCCGTAATCGTGGCCACTCCTTCGGCGACCCCCGTCACCAGACCCCCGGCGTCCACCGCTGCCACTGCGGCGTCACTGGACTCCCACGAGAACTCCGCTCCCGCCACGGCATCCCCGTTCTCGTCGAACACCTCCGCCGTCAGCTGCAGCGTACTGCCCAACCCAATCGTCTGTGCAGAGGGCGACACCTCCACCGAGGCCACCGATTGCATCACCGTCACTACCGTGGAGCCTGATGCCGACCCGGCGGACGCCGTAATCGTTGCCACCCCTTCGGCGACCGCCGTCACCAGACCCCCAGCGTCAACCGTTGCCACCGCAGCATCACTGGACTCCCACGAGAATTCGGCGCCTGCCACCGCATAGCCGTTCTCGTCGAACGCCTCTGCCGTCAGCTGAACGGTCTGACCCAACGCGGTCAGCTCGTCCACGGACGGCGACACCTCCACCGAGGCCACCGACTGCGTCACCGTCACCACCGCGGAGCCTGATGCCGGCCCGGCAGATTGCGGGCGGTATGAATCACGGCAAAAATCACGTAAGTTCAATCAGGGTTGCACGATCTGCCACTCTTGCCGTTGGAAGACATCCGAATGAACCGTCCCGAAATGGCCGGAATATAGTAGTGAAAGGCGGGAAACCGGACGGTTGATTTCGACGCCGTTCGAGGACTTCGGATGGATCCTTCGAGCCGTTCGGTACGCCTCATGCCACCAGTTCCGCAACCGACTGGTCTCCCGAACTCCGATCTTGCCCTCGCGGCCTAAGCCTTCCGGGGGCGAGGACCGGCAGACCGTCCCTCCGAATGCCCGGTACGTCTCCCCTCGCCCTTAGCCGGGCTTGCTGGCGCCTTCCCTGCTATTATTACCCCATGAACAAACGGACTGAACCCGCACCCCTCAAGGGCCGAGTCGCTCGGTTCGCTGGCCACGAGAGAGTTGACCTCGCCTTACACCAACCTGCGCACGGTCCCCCCGGCAGACACCGGCAGGACCGTCCGGCACTTCGCCTCCACGACCACCGTCTGAGGACGGCGCCTGATGAGCTGGTTCGGCACTTCATCTAGCGGAGTAGCGAAGAGGGGGACGAGGGCTTCCGCTCGGTCCCGGGCCAGCGGTTCAACGGCGACAGGAACAAGCGCGACTTCCGGTTGCATACCGCCGAGCCCCTGTGCGCAACGCGCTGCGACATCTATCCGCCTCCTAGGAGCCTGCGCCGATCAGCGCGCCCCGGCAGCGGTCCTGGGTTTCGTGAACTCGATCCTGCGCGCCCGCGTCACCGCGGCGACGATGAGGTCGACGGAGCCGTTCGCGCCGCTGTGGATCTATCGCGGGCCGAACGCAGGGGTGGGCGGTGGCGATCCCGACGTGGCTGGTGCTTCCGGCACCGACGGCGGCCCAGCTGCTCCCGAACAACATCAAGGGGCGCCGGGATGAACGACGCCAGCATCGTGGAAGCGATCCTCTTTGCGAGTGACGCGCCGCTCGCGCCCGGCGACATCGCGCGGGCTGACGAGACGCTGGACGAGGACCGGGTCGAGGCGGCCCTCGCGGCCCTTCAGGGCGAATACGACCGGTCTGGCCGAGCCTTCGAACTGCGTGAGGTGGCCGACGGCTCATGACGCGGCCGGAGTTCGCGCCCTATCTGGAACGCTTCGATACGGTGCCGAAGACATCGCGCCTTTCGGGCCCCGCGCTCGAGGCCCTGGCGATCGTGGCCTACAGACAGCCGATCAGCCGGGTGGAGATGGAGTACATCCGGGGCGTCAATTCCACGGGGGTGATCCGTACACTGCTCGATCGCGGCCTGATCGAGGCGGTGGGGCGCGGGGACGGGGTTGGGCGCCCGGTCCTCTACGGGACCACCGGCCGGTTCATGGAGCACTTCGGGTTTGCCTCGCTCGACGACCTGCCGCGTCCCGAGGAGCTGCCGGTCGTGCTCCGCGAAGGGACACCGCTTGGGGAACCTGCGAGTGCGAAAGGGTAGGGCCTCCGCCCCCATGCGGGTCCAGAAGTACATCTCCCGGGCAGGGGCGGCGTCGCGCCGTCAGGCCGAAGTCCTGATGCGCGATGGCCGGATCGCGGTAAACGGCGTGCCAGTCACCGTCATGGGGACGCTCGTGACCCCGGGCGTCGACACCGTGATGCTGGATGGGCGTGTGGTGGAAGTCGCGCCGCGGCGGTGGATCGTCTTCCACAAGCCGCGTGGAGTTCTCTGCACCCGTGGCGATCCTCACGGCGGCGAGACGATCTACGCCCTCCGCCCCAACTCGGCACGATCGCTGCGCTACGTGGGTCGACTCGATCGCGATACTTCGGGGCTGCTGCTCCTCACCAACGACGGGGACATGGGGTTCGCGTTGGCTCATCCCAGCGGGGGCGTCGAGATGGTGGCCGGGCAGATAACAGCCCGGGGGCTGCGGTCGCTGAGGCATGGCATCGAGCTGGAAGACGGCTTTGCGCGGCCCAGGTCGGTCCGCAAGGTCCGATTCGGCGCAGAGGATTGGGGTGTGAGGCTGGTCCTGGCGGAAGGCCGAAAGCGGGAGGTGCGGCGGCTGCTGAAGGCGGTGGGGCATCCGGTGGTGGAACTCGTACGCACGCGCTTCGGCCCCTTCCGTCTGGGAAAACTGAAGCCCGGCATCTGGAGGCCGGCGCACACATCGGAACTTGCGGAGGCGCGCGCCCTGATCCGGCGAGGGGGCCGCGGCCGGTCGCGTCGCTAGAGGAGATGGAATGGCTGAGCTGACAATCGAGGTGGTCGAGCATCCGCTCATCGAACACAAGCTGTCCTTTGTGCGGGACCGGAGCACCGGGCAGAAGCGGATGCGGGAACTCGTCGAGGAGATCACGCTGCTGATGACCTTCCAGGCCCTGCGAGGACTGAGGGGCGAAGAGGTGGCCTTCTCGACACCACTCGAAGAGACGCGGGCGCGTCGTATCCGCGAAGACCGGATCGTCGTCGTCCCGATCCTGAGGGCGGGGCTGGGCATGGTCGAGGGAGTGCTGCGGCTGATTCCGGGAGCGCGGGTGGGCCATCTGGGCTTCTATCGGAACGAAGAGACGCTGCAGCCCGTGCGCTACTACGGAAAACTGCCCCCCGACGCCGAACGGTGCAGCTTTCTGCTGGTGGATCCGATGCTTGGAACCGGTGGCACTGCCTGTGCCTCTATCGCGGATCTGAAGGCACGCGGGGCGCACGACATCGCACTGATGTGTCTGATTGCGGCGCCCGAGGGAGCCGGCCGCCTGGCTATGGAGCACCCTGACGTGCCCATATTCGCTGCGGCACTCGACCGCAGGCTCAACAAGCGTGGCTACATCCTTCCAGGCCTCGGGGACGGGGGCGACCGTCTGTTCGGCACCCTGTAGCAGGCGGCTCACCTTTCGGTTACCGTTAAGATGGGCCCATAGCTCAGGCGGTTAGAGCAGCGGACTCATAATCCGACGGTCGGGGGTTCAAGTCTCTCTGGGCCCATGAGTGCGCGGGCTTTGTGGCCTTCGAGCACTTGACGACCGAGGAAAAGCGGCTTTAATTTTCGTAGGTTCTCGCGCTTCTCAAACTCTGAAGGCGGCGGCACTTGTTCTTCCGGCAATCGAGCAGATGGGACCTGCGCCGGGTGGGCATTTCGTGCATCGCCACGCTTCAGATCGGCGTTTCGGCCAGCCTGAGTCCCGCCGATGCGATCCTCGACATCGAGCTATTCGGGTCACCGGTTCATATCGAATCGCCGGAAAATTCAGATTGTGCCGTCGATCACGGGCACTTCTTCTGCCAAGTGGTGCGATCGCTCTCCAAGGCCAGGGTCTCGGAAGGGATCACGCTTTCCCAGGTAGGCGAGCCTCCCCTCCGACTACCCGAGGCGAACCGAGACGCTGACCGAGTCCCCATCGCGCGGGTCCTGGTCGGTTCGGTCTTTCCCAGGGCTCCGCCCACCGCTTGACGCGCCTCGGGGCGCCCGCGCCCCGCTCCTTCCGTCCTTTCACGGTCTGGTCACCCTATCGCGGGTGGCCCGTATCCGTGAACCGTGCGTCCAAAGCGAATCCGCCATCCATTGAAGAAAACGCTGCTCGACTTGCTCCGTACCGGCGTCGTCATAACCATCGCCGGACTCGCCGCGCTATCGGCACCCGCATCATCGCAGGAGCCGGAGCACGAAGGCGAGATCGAGGGCGTGGTGCTGACCGACACAATGAAAAACTCAAGAGCTATCGAAGGAGAATACAGATGAACACGAGAATACAGATGAACACGAAGAGCTACAGAAGCCCGCTGGCCGCATTGGCGGCCATTCTCGCCCTGACGCTTGCCGGCTGCAGCGAGTCGATGACCGAGGTCGAAGAGGAACATGCGGAACCCGAGGGAGTCGAGCTGGTCATGGGCGGCCTCGTGATCGCCACCTACGATGGGGAGACTCAGAGATGGGTCGGCGAGATGGAGGTCGATGCAGGTGAGGAGACGCCCCACATCGCGGTGCGATTTGTCGATCATGACGGCGATGCGATCACTCTCGGCCAGGAGCTCTACCTGGAGGTGGATATCGAAGATGAATCGATTGCCGAGTTCGAACAGGATACGCCGGGAGAGTTCGGTGGCCATCTACACGGCGTCGCGGAGGGTGAAACGGGAGTGACTTTCAAGCTCATGCATGGTACCATCGGGTCCGGACATCCCGACTTCGTGACGACTCCCGTCCACGCGCATGTGCATGGGTCATGAATCCTGGCAGCCCGTGGAAGAAACCCTCTCGGCATTCGACCGGCGATGCATCCGGGCCGGGACGCTGCGTTCTGCGTTGCTTTTCGGGCGAATAGCGCTGCTCCTCGCCCTTCAAAGCGCCTTGCCGGGCCGTAGGATCGCCCAAGATCGACGAACTCCCGTCCCTGAGGGGTACGAAAGCGGGGCGCGGGAGAGGTCGCCGCCATCGCCAAGGCGAACGGACTCGCCCTCGCCGCCCGCGAGACTGGTGGCAACGAGGCGGAGGAGCTTGCCCGCAACGGCCCGGTGGACGCTGTTCCGGGCGGTGCCTGGAGGTGCGTGACGGAGGTCCGTCAGCGCTGGCTTGAGCCACTCTAAGGTGGTCAAGCCAGCCTACCCTTTGGGGCCACGCTTCGCGGGTCCCCGGCAGGGGCTGGCGAGGGTGGCTCCGCCCCCTTCGATCCCCTGGACGCCCGCGCTCCGGCAGGCCATGGCGCGCACGCGGCCGGCAGGTCGCGCGCATCGGCGGCAACCTCAACCACCTCGGGGCAGTTTCGGGCTTGGTCGAGCGCCGACGCCGACCTCACTGGGACGACTTGCCGAGCCACCTAGCTGGTGAAAAGCCGCGACTGGCGGCCGGATTCGTTGATACGCCGCGCTCGCAGCGGCGCTTGATGGCCTTCCCGCTAGGGATTGCTGGAGGGGAGCGACCCCCGGCGGAGGGTGGCATGCGTGTGCACATGCCAACCCTCCGCGATGCCGATCGAGGCATCGAATCCGGGGGGTCGCTCCCTTCTTCGGCCGAAAGCTCCGGAGCGGCGTCGCCGCTCCGGCGGCCGTGCCGCAACTGTAAGACAGCCAGCCACATACGGGAGCGCTGGCGCGCACATCGAAATGGCGTTTCGGTGCACATGCACCCCGTTGTCTGATGTGCACTCGCCGATCAGCACCCACCCTCGCCGATCCGCGTTCAAAATCCGCCTCCAGGGAGCCGTCTCGAGCGCCATGTCGCGAAGCCGTGGATCATCGTTCCTGGAGTCGAGGATCGGTGGAGGTCCTTCAGCTCGACGATCCGCTTGAGGCAGGCCTGCAGGTCGCCATACTCTTTGAGCACCCGGTCATCCTTGGCGCGGATGGCCTGCTCGATTCGGACGATCTCGCGGCCGATTTCGTGGTCCAGCGTGTTCGCCAAACGCTACCGCGCCGGGAACGTCAAGATCACCTGGAACGACATCACAATCGACGGCACGCCGTTGCCGGACCAGCCGGATGGGTACGGGGTTACGGTGTCGGGTGGCAGGCGTAACACGACCTGGGCGCTCAGTGACCTGGAGACCAGGTTCGGCGACCCGCTGAGCCGGGGCAACAGGTACACGGTCCAACACCCGACCTCCACCAGCGACAACAACAACCAAAGTGACCACGACGTTGCGTTCACCTACACCCTTGAGGTGGTCGGCGACGAGTGGTTGGCGTCCGGCAAGACGTTCCTGCGGATCGACTGTCCGGCCGTGGGGTCGGCCAACGCCGTGGACTGCGGCCTCTCGACCGCCCCCTCAGTACTCAGGGTGCGAGACGGCAGCGGGTACGAGGGGCGCAGCCCCATGGCGTTCGGGGTGGAACTCGATCCGCCGTCTTCCGGCACGGTGACGGTGGATTACGCGACCGCGGACCGCCCGTCGGGGACAAGGAGAGCACGGGCAGGTCAGGACTACGACGCCACGAGCGGCACGCTCACCTTCGCGCCGGGCGAGACCAAGAAGATCGTGGCTGTCGGGATCATCGACGACGCGGTGAGTGACAATGGCGAAACGTTCTATCTGAACTTCAGCAATGCCACGGGCGCGACGCTCCCCGACACGCAGGCGACGGGCTTAATCCGCAACACCGAACCGCTCACGGCGAGCTTCGAGGGCGTGCCCGAGGCGCACGACGGGCAGAGCGCCTTCAGCGTCCGGGTCGCCTTCAGCGAGGACATCGGGATCAGCTACCAGACGCTGCGCGACGAGTCCTTCACGACGACGGGCGGCGCGGTCACCGGCGCACGGCGCGTCGACGGGCGCCACGACCTGTGGGAGATCACGGTCGAGCCATCGGGCGCGGACAACGTGACGATCACGCTCCCCCGGGGCCGCGACTGCGGCACGACCGGGGCCGTCTGCACCCGCGAGGACACGCCGCGGGCGCTGACCAACACCCCGTCGGCGACGGTGAAGGGACCGTCGGCCAGCGAGGGAGATCCGCCCTCCGATCCGCTGACGGCGAGTTTCAGCGGCGTGCCGGGTGAGCACACCGGGGAGCGCTTCACGTTCGGGCTGACGTTCAGCGAGGACGTGGCGGGGCTGAGCTTCAAGACGTTGCGGGACGCGGCGTTCGCGGTGACGGGTGGCGATGTACGCAATGCGCAGCGCAAGCAGCAGGGCAGCAGTCAGGGCTGGACGATCACGGTTGAGCCGTCCGGCAACGGAGCTGTATCCATCAGGCTGCCCGCCGGGGCGGTGGAGACCTCGGACGGGCGCGGTCTTGAGAGCAGCGTGTCGGCGACGGTCAACGGCCCGGCGGGGATCGCGGTCGCCGATGCGCGGGTGGACGAGAACACGCACGCGGCGCTGGCCTTCGCGGTCACGCTGGACCGCGCCGCGAGCGGCACGGTGACGGTGGACTACGCCACATCGAACGGCACGGCCACGGCGGGCGCGGACTACACCGCCACGAGCGGCACGCTCCGCTTCGCGGCGGGCGAGCAGTCGAAGAGCGTCTCGGTCGCGGTGCTTGACGACGATCACGACGAGGGCGAGGAAACGGTGACGCTGACGCTGTCCAACGCCTCCGGCGCACGGATCACGGACGGAACGGCGACCGGGACGATCAAGAACCGGGACCCGCTGCCGCGCGCGCTGCTGGCGCGGTTCGGGCGGGCCACGGCGCTCCACGTGATGGAGCAGGTGGAGGCGCGTCTGGAGGCGTCCAGAGCCTCGGGCTTCCGGGGCCGGTTCGCGGGCCGTGAGCTCAGGCGTGGGATGGAGCGCGATATGGGCCGGAACTTCCTGAGCCGGCTTCAGTCCACCGCAGTGCATGAGCGGGTCCTCACATGCCGGGTCTCGACCCCAACTGCCATGGAGACGCTGACGAGGCACTTCGAATCGCGAGTGGATGCAACCCTCGAGCGCACGGGCGTGAAGCCGTCGACGTTCGGCCTGCAGGCGGTGGGAGATCCCAACCCGGTGCGTCAGCTCCGTCCTGGCCGCTCCCCCGAGACTGGCGATGGCCTGTCAGGTCCCCGTGTTCATCGAAGCCTGCCGCCGGGCCCATGTGGCCCCTGTTCCCTCCCCCGGGGCAACGCGCCCCGGAATTCTTCACCGAACAGAACGGAGGCAGACCGATGACGAGAGCAATGGAACAGGGCATGGACGCGCCCGCGCGCGTCCTGAGGTTACCTCGAGTGCAGGCCCGCACCGGGCTGGCGCGGAGCACGATCTACGTGCGGGTGGCCGACGGGAGCTTTCCCCAACCGATCCGGCTAGGCGCGCGCGCCGTCGGCTGGATCGAGTCCGAGGTGGATGCGTGGATCCGAGAACAGATCGCCGCGAGCCGTAGCAGTGCCGAGTGATCTGAGACGATAACCATCTGAATCGTTCGCAATGCGAGAGGACAGGGGCCATCGACAACCCGCCCTCCCGCAAGGTTCGCTCCTTCGCCTCCTCCGGGAACCTCCGCTACGGTCCACTCGTCACGGGTTCCGCGAACGTACCGTAAGCTCCCGTGTAATCGCCCGCTAATTATACGGGATCACATACGATAGAAACGAGTCGGACCAGAAACTACTGCATCCATAACTCACTATAGATCATATACTTATGATGACATAGGGACAGGACAGACAGCAGATCAACCGCCCGGGCACGGTGTGGGACGGCGCGACGGGGAGCGGGATGAACTGGCGGCTGGCCCTCTCGGAACTCGAGGCCGAGCGCTCTCACCTCCGCCTCGACGGGGAGCCAGTGATCCTGTACTCGCTCCTCTCTCCGCCCGGGCAGGCGCATGCGAACCTGCTCCGGGAGCTCTACTGCCTGGACGCGGCGATGACGGTGTCGCTCGAGTGGCGTCCGTGGGCGATGGAGGCGGCCCGGCGCCGGATCCGTGGCGCGCAGCGCCACTATTTCGCTAGGCGCTACTCGATGATGGCGCACGTGCAGGAGACCGAGGGCACGGCGGCCGCGATGGTCGACTCCGCCGCCGCGACCGAGTCCGACCGGCTGGGGGAGGCGCTGGTCGAGCTTGAGGCGGACGGCGTGAGCTACGGGGAGGCCTCGGTTACGCGGCCTATAGGCGACATGTCGAGGTGTATGTGTTGGAGAATTCACTCAGGCACGAAGAAAGGCACCGTGTCATCAGTTAGTGGTTGCCAACGGGAGGCAATTGGCACTCGCTTTCGCTCCGAGCCGGTCGGACTAATAGCAACACGAATGGCGGCCGCGATCATTCTGGCCGAAGAGATCCGGCAGCGGGCTGTGGGAGCAGACCACATCGCCTATGATGCCGTGACTTCGGAGGACGGCAAGGGCCTGGAAGGACGCGTGGTCGGCCCCCCGAATCGTTAAACGGAGGGAGGCGGCCCGGGGCAGGTACCGTTAGCAGTTCGAGCCGACCGGGGTTCCCGCGATTTGATGCGATTTCCCCGCCATTCCAGTGCGGTGGACTCAGGTATGGTCGAACGGCAAGAAACGCAGATCGTGCAGTCCTGGTTGACTTTAGACGATATTCTGCCGTGATTCGCGCCACCCGTGTTCCGCTTACCCTTTGGGGCCACGCTTCGCGGGTCCCCGGCAGGGGCTAGCGAGGGTGCTCCGCCCCCTTCGATCCCCCGGAGGTCCGCCCTCCGGCGGAGCGCGTCCTGACGGCTGATCGCCGCACGGTCACCGCCTCCGCCCACGGATCGCCGGCTGAGCTCACCGACTGGCGGGCCAAGGCCGCGGTCGCTGGCGTGCCGCTCTCCGCTTCCTCCAGGATGCCCTGAATCAACTCCTGAGCTCCCTCCCCTAGTCTAGGGGAGGAGCCAAGACCAGCTCGGCCTTGCCAGCGCCGCCGCCGTGGTGGGGATCAGCCATGTGCTCGTCAACATGAATCTGCCACTCGGAGGCGGGTCATTCCCCGGGCTACCCCCCGCGTGGGGCGATTGGAATCTCCCGTTATCGGCTCGATAGTGTGGGATCCGTTGATCGGGGTCCTTGGGAGGTGGTATCCTCAAACGAAGGCCATCGGACTCAACTGGAGGTGACTCAAATGCCTTTGTCCTGGCAGTTACACGCCTTCGGAGCCACGCTTGCGATCTGCACCCTGCTCGGCCAAGCGGAACAAGGTGCGGGTCAACAGCCGGGGTCTTACGGGTGGTACGTGAGCGCGAGCGGCGGGACGAACTGGAATCCCGTCATGAAGCAGGCGGGCCATAACCGGGACAATATCTGTTACCCGAATGACCTTTGCAGCGGCACGCCCGATGGCTACCGCTGGTTTTACGACCTTCCCTCGGATCTCGGTACTGCCTTTGAAGTCGCCTTCGGTCGAAATTTCGGCGAGGTGCGCCTGGAGGTGTCGGTCTCCCAGCGATCGAACAACGTCGAGCAAGAGTTCACCGACATTACCTTTCTCGATGGATCTCCGATCCTGCCTAACGAAAACAGCAACTATACGTCGACCAACACCACCAGGGTCGATGCCTTGGCCGCGCGCACGCTGTCCCTGAACGCCTATCACGACTTCGCGTTCGCAGAAAACCGGATCATGCCTTACTTGGGCGCCGGACTGGGCCTGTCCTTCATCGAATTGTCCGGGCTGTATTTCAGCAGCGAATATTCCTGCATCAATCCGCCGTGCGATGGTCGTCCCGCGGCGGAGTACAACAGCCGACAGGACGTCGATCTGTCCGACAGCGGGCTTGCGAAGCAGCTCTTTGCCGGTGCCGACTATCGTTTGGGCGACAAGCTCCTGCTCGGCCTGAAGGCGTCCTACAGCTGGGTCGACGACCTTGAGGACACGAGTCCTTACGAGGTGCATCCGCTTCCTATAATGAACGACACCGAAATCAGTCGCATAAATCCCTGGTCTATGATGCTCGGCTTGAAGTACCTGTTGCTCAGCGATTGAGGGATCGTCCCGACGGATATTGACATGCGCCGCGTCGGTGCGGTCCGACCACTACGCGGCCAGCGCTTTGGGATCAACATTGCCTGGTTTTCCACGGTGAGCCTGCAGGGCTGTTCGGAGCGCAGACTTTGCTCGTGTGTCCTCGGCGAGTTCCCCATTGATTTGGCCGACGAGACCTCTAGTACACGTGGACATAAATACAATGACGTATATATAGACTGGCACTTGCGGGCGTGAGTCGCCATCTTTGGATCTGACCAAGGAGGCGAGAAATGCCCAGATCCAGCCCGTACGTCATCGCGTTGACCCCCAAGGAGCATAGTGTGCTGGAGGCCAGAACCCGTCGATATACGTTACCGTACCGTGACGTGATGCGCGCCAAGATCGTGCTGCTGGCCGCCGAGGGACTCGAGAACAAGGAGATCGGAGAGCGCCTCGACATGCCCCGGCCTGTCGTGAGCAAGTGGCGAAAGCGCTTCTTCCTCGAACGACTCGCGGGACTCGAGGACCGGTCGCGCGGCGGTCGCCCGCTGGCCTTTTCCCCCTCGGGTGGTCGCTGAAGTGAAGGCCCTGGCGTGTGAACTCCCCGCCAAGCTGGGGCTGCCCTTGTCGCGCTTCAGTCGCTCGGAGCTGCGCCGCCATGTGCTGGCCGCGGGGATCGTCGCCAACATCAGCGGGGTCACCATCTGGCGGTGGCTGCATGAGGATGCGCTGCGTCCCTGGAGTCGGCGGAGTTGGATCTTCCCGCGCGATCCGGAGTTCGCGACCAAGGCGGGACGCGTCCTCGACCTCTACCACCGGCGCTGGAACGGCCGTGCGCTCACCGGGGGCGAATTCGTCATCAGTGCCGACGAGAAGACGCAGATCCCGATCCGGAGTCGGCTTCACCCGATCACCCCACCGGCCCCGGGCCGCGTCACTCGCGTCGAGCACGAGTACCGGCGTCATGGCGTCTGTGCGTACATCGCCGCCTGGGACGTGCACCGCGCCCGGCTCTTCGGCGAAGTCGTCAGCAAGATCTCCATCGTCGCCTTCGACGCGCTCGTCGCCAAAGTGATGGCCCGAGAACCCTATCATTCGGCCAAGCGCGTCTTCTGGATCGTCGACGGCGGCACCATCCACCGCGGCCAGCGTGCCGCCGACCGTCTCCAGGCACAGTTCCACAATCTCACCCTGGTGCACCTGCCCACGCACGCGAGCTGGATCAACCAGATCGAGATCTACTTCTCGATCCTGCAGCGCAAGGCCCTTACGCCCGCTCACTTCACTTCCCAAGACGAGGTCGCCGACCGTATCCTCGGCTTTCAGCAGCACTACCAGCAGATCGCCTCCCCCTTCCAATGGAAGTTCACCCGACAGGACCTCACCCGTCTCATGGCCCGCACGCCCGGGTCCGCGACGCCCTCACTTGACCATGCCGCATGAGTATACGTCATCGAACTTCTGTACCGGTGTACTAGCGGCCTCTCCTAGTCCGCGTCCCCTCAACCGACCCCAGCAGCTGCCTGCCGCCATATGTCCTTCGTGTGGCGCGCGACTCAGGACGCACCGGCAAGAGGGACGGGGGGCGAGCCCCCCGCCCGCGAACTCCGCCGGAGCGCGGGCGTCCGGGGGATCGAAGGGGGCGGAGCCACCCCTTGCCAGCCCCGAATGTTGCACATTGGGTAAGCTGCTCTCCCATGCGAACGGGTGAAAACCGGTCCGGTACCCTTAGCACTCCCACGGCCTTGCGTGGCCGCGTGCCATCCCGCACTCTGTTCCGCCCCGATAGTCGGTGAGGGGAGCAGGCGATGGGGACATTTCCGAGGGAGCTCAGCGACCGCCGCGAGGTGTTCGACCGGCCGACGGGACGATGTCAGTGCACCCGGCCCGGTATCTGCCACACGCCGCATCCGCCCTTCCTGGCGGGCAGGTGCAGCAGGACGTTCGAGTTCTGGATGGATGGGTGGTCGAGTATATCAAGCCGCTGCACAAGGGCGGGGCCGACGAGGTCGGCAACAAGCACCTTCTCTGCCGTGAATGCTTCGAGGAGAAGCGGCATTGACCGTGCTGGCTCGTAGAACGGACGTACCGCAAGTCGGCGGAAGCGGTAGGGTCTATGCTTGCTCAGGCGGCGCCCAGGCGAATCCGACCGGTTCCCGTGCCATCGTCACGGCCCCGATCTGGCTGTTCTTTCTCAACGCCAGCCGCTTGAACATCTGGTGGAGCCCGTGCTGCGCCTTCCAGCTCTGGACGACGGCATCCGGCGGCTGGCCCTCCTGGCGACGCTCCAGCACCGGCCCGTTGCCGATGCGGAAGCGGTAGCTCCAGGCGACTGCGGCACCACATGCCGGACCCAGCTGTAACCCACCTTCGTGATCGAGCCCTGCCGCCTCATGCCCCCGCTCGACTCCTCGCTTGGCACCAGCCCGACGTAGGTCATCAGCTTGCCCGGTGAACTTGCCTTGCTCCTGCCACCCCCCCGGTCCGAGATTACCTTTCCGCTGCGGCAAGCCCCAATATTGGGGCAGTTGGCACCGCAACCGGCGGAAGTGGTCTACGACGGGAAGTTCATTCCCAAGGCGATGGGGTTTCATGGATTCGAGAGCAAGGTTGTCCGGACTCTTGGGACTCGCAGTGGCGGCCACCGTGTGGGCCGCTCCGGTCCAGGCGCAGCAGGGCACCATCACCGGTCAGGTGACCGATGCCGAGACGGGAGAATCCCTTTCGGGTGCCGCCGTCGAGGCGCTCGGACAGGGTGGGCCGCAGGGCACGAACGACGCCGGCCGGTTCACGCTTGCGGTGGCCCCCGGCACCCACTCGGTGGTCGTCACATTCATTGGTCACGAGACGACGCGCGTCGACAGGGTCAGCGTAGGAGCCGGGGAGAGCACGGAGGTGATGATCACCATGCGCTCGCAGGCCCTTGTCCTCAACCCCATCGTGATTACGGCCTCGCGGCGCCAGGAAAAGGCGCTGGACGCCCCGGCCTCGATCGCGACCGTGTCCTCCTCGGAAATCGCCAGAACCGCAGCCACCACCGTCGCCGACCACGTGAGAACCGTAGCCGGCATCGATGCCGCCCAGACGGGGATCGGTTCGGGGACCCTCGTCGCGCGCGGTTTCAACAACGTCTTCTCGGGTGCGCTACTCACAATCATCGACAACCGGTACGCCCGCATCCCGTCTCTGCGGTTCAATGCGTACTCGATGTTCCCGACGAACGACCTTGACATCGACCGGATCGAAGTCTCTCTGGGGCCGGGCGCGGCCCTCTATGGACCCAACGCGGCGAACGGGGTCATGCACATGATCACGCCCTCGCCGATCGACAAGCCGGGCACCTCGATCTCGCTGGCTGGTGGAGAACGTTCGTTCTTCCACGGTCAGTTCCGAAGCGCTCACTCGGTTTCCGACCGCTTCGGCCTCAAGTTCTCCGGCCAGTACGCGCGGGGTAACGATTGGGAATACGTCGATCCCCTGGAAGTCGTAGGCAGGGACTACTCCGTCGAGCGGTACAGCGCGGACGCCCGCATGGACTTCCGTTTTGGCGACGACGGCGATCTGGTCATTAACGGCGGGACGTCCACGATCGGCAGCGGGGTAGAGATGACCGGCATCGGCGCCAGCCAGGTGGATGGTTGGGGCTACAACTACGGGCAGGTCCGGCTTTCCAAAGGCAGGCTCTTCGCTCAGGCATTCCTGAACCAGACCGATGCCGACGAAGGGACCTTCCTGCTCCGCACCAACGATCCCGTCGTCGACCAGTCGCGCACGATGGCTTTGCAGTTCCAGTACGGTTTCGACCTGGGCTCCTGGCAGAGTTTCACCTACGGCGTCGACTGGCAGAGGACCGAGCCGCGCAGCGGGGGCACGATCTTCGGGCGCAACGAGGACGACGACATCATCACCGAGATAGGGACGTACCTTCACTCCGAGACCTCCCTCGGCGACAAGGTCGACCTCGTGGCGGCGATCCGCGTCGACGACCACGACCGCCTCACGGACGTGAACATCTCGCCCCGAGCGGCGTTCGTCTTCAAGCCCACCGAGACCCAGAACTTCCGCCTGACCTTCAACCGCGCCTTTGCCACCCCGACGTCGACCAACCTCTTCCTGGACATCGTGGCGGCGCAGATACCACTCGATCCGCTGCCCCTCAGCTACAACATTCGCGCCCTGGGCGTACCCGACGGCGGCTTTACCTTCTCGGCCCAGTGCCCCGGGGGGCACATGGGTTACTGCATGCGCTCGCCCTTCGCCCCAGGGCAGATCCCCGCGAACGCGCTGGTCCTGTGGGAGGGCATCCTTGCGCTCCTCCCGAGCCTCGACCCCAGGCTGGCCCTGGTCGTCGACTTCCTGAAGATGCCGGGTGCGTTGCCCGGGGATCCGGCGATCGGGACCGTCTTCCGCACCCTCGACCAGGCCGCGGCCGCGACCGGCGGCAATCCCTTCCCGGACGGCGAAACGGCCATCGACGGCATCGCGGACCTCACCTCGACCATCAACAACACCTTCGAAGTGGGATACAAGGGGCTGCTCGGAGACCGGGTCCTGCTGGCCGCGGACGCCTACTACTCACGCGTCGAGAACTTCGTCGGTCCGCTTCGGGTCATCACTCCCAACGTCTTCTTCGACCCGGCGAGCCTTCAGGCCTTCGTCACCGGGCGCCTGGCGCCACTCATCCAGGCGGGACTGTTGTCGGCCCAGGACGTTGCCACGATCGTGGGAACGGCGGCCGCCCTTCCACTGGGGACCGTGGTGCCCGATCAGGTGGACAACGGCGACCTTCTCGTCACCTACCGCAACTTCGGTGAAGTCGACTTCTTCGGCGTCGATCTGTCCGCCGAAATCTTGGCCTCCGACCGTTTGAGCATCACCGCAAACTACTCCCACCAGAGCGACGAGTGCTTCGACTTCAACGAGGACGGCGACTGCACCAGCACCAACGACATCGCGCTGAACGCACCGAGCCACAAGGGGTCCCTGGGGCTCACCTTCGACGACCAGGCCTCCGGCTTTTCGGTGCAGGGGCGGGTCCGGGTCACCGACGGCTTCCCCATAAATTCCGGCGTCTACATCGGCAATGTGGACGGTTACGCGATTGTGGACGCGGGCCTTGGCTATCGGCTGCCCTTCCAGCCGAGCACCCAGGTGTCGCTCACCGCGAACAACATCCTCAACAATCTGCACCGCGAGTTTGTGGGAGCTCCGGAAGTCGGCAGGCTGCTCCTGTTTCGGGTGCGGTACGACTTCTGACGGGAGAACAACCGCCTGCGCTGTGCCCGAAGCACGCGGGAGACGGTAACCGGTGACCTCCGGGGGCAAGCGCCGGCGACAGGCCGCGATCCTTGAGATCGTCCGTAAGCAGAGGGTGCCCCACGAGGAGGCCGTCCGGACTGGCGATCAAAGATGATCGCCGCCTACTCGCCGGTGCCTACTCCGATGGAATGGACGCCCCCTCCCGACGGCATCGCAATGTGCCAATACGGTATTTCTGACCAGCAACGCAAACGTTGCTGATGAGGGTACGGAGGGAAGAGCCAACGAAATGAAGGTCGAGATCATCCTGGCGAACGTGGAAGCAGGCAAGATTGCTCTGCCGGTGTTTCAGCCAGCGAACGGATTAGAATGTAGCGCGAGCGACTAAGCTGGGGTAACCAGGAACCCCCTGCACATCGGGCGGGACTCCTGCCCGGCCCGGAGCACCGCCATGGACGCCCGGAGGGAGACCTCGTTTGCCAAGGCCGCGAGGACTGCCGTGGCGTTTGCCTTCCCGAAAGGGATACCTGGACCGGGAGCGACCCCTGGAGGGCAGGGGCCGAGGGTGTGAAAACACACTCGGCCCCGCGCCCGTACCAGGCCCTCGGACTGGGGGGTCGCTCCCGTCCCGGTCAGTGCTGCCCGTGCGGCGCTGACCGACCCGGCCGCGAAGGGCGCAAGACGTGGCCGTGTCGTGGCTTACTCCGTAAAAACGCGTGCGCATCGCCGGAGGGCCAAAGTGCGCATCGGCCCCCCGCGTCGTTTGCGCACTCCAGTGCGGCCGTAAGTCGCGCGCCGGTCATCGGTAGCGCGCCCCCGCGAGACGCACCGTCCGCCAGGTGCTGGCCCGCCGGATGGACCCGGGTTCGGGCTGGCGGTGCACCTGCTTCTCGAGCACGACGCTACGCTTCATGGCGGCCTGCAGGCCTCCGAACTCCTCCAGGATCTGCACCGCGCCCTGAAGGATCGCCCGCTCGATCCGGGCCAGTTCCTCGCGGATCCCAGCGTCGGGCTCGCTCGAGCCGGTGATGCCGAGCTCCCGGCTGATCAGCTTCACGGATTTGCCGCGGGCCAGACTGACCTCTGCCTCCCGCAGTGCAGTGATGATCTGCTCCGGAGTGTGTCGCTTCTTTCCCATCCTGACCTCTTCGCTGAAAAGCTTCAGACCAGGTCGATCCTAACATTGCACCTGGTCTCGTTTCAGGGGGTCAGGTCAGTCCTGTGGAGTTGGACCAACGCTTCCATCCGTCGAGCGCGCTTTCCAGTTCCTCGTTACCGTCCAAAGCACCAACGATCTCAGCAAAGATTCTGCCGTTTTCGCGGTAGTCCCTTCGCCACGTCAGATAGGTTCCGATACTGGATTGGCTGCGATTCAGATAAGCACCGAACGAGATACCCCAACCGCCGTTTCCAGATCCCTCAACCTTCACCCAAACGCTTGGGTTTCTGGAAGGTTGAGGCACGAACGCTTCAGGATCGTCGAAGGCGAAGTCTCCCAGCACCGCCGCCCAGAATCGCTCGTTCTCGCCCTCTGTCGGCGATGGCTCATGCTCCTCAAGTGGTTCGTCGTCGTCGATCTCCTCCAGAACTGTCTTGCGAACGAGGATGGTCCGGGGTAGGAGCCTGGTCCGCGCCAGAACCCGTGGCTGAATGATCACTTCCCCGCTGTCTTCACGACCAAAGATGGCGGCTTCGACGAGGGCAAGATTGAACCGAAGACCGCTGTGCTCCTGCACGTAAGAGACGATGTCCTCGACGCCCTCGCGGATTCCGTCGCCGATGATCAGCAGCAGGAACTCGCCGCGCTTGAGGTGACGGGCGACGCGATCGACGAAGATGTGCTCCTGCACGCTGCCGTGCGATTCTGAGACGATGCGGAAAGGCGACCGTTTGGTGCGGTTCCTGACCTCTCGTTCTAGGTCGTCGTAGCTCCACGATGCCAATACTCCGGCGTAGTCGAGGATCTGGCCGATTACCTTCCTGCGTGCGCCTGGATTCCTCCAAAGCTTGAACTCGGCGAGAATGATCCTCCCGGTCGGCGTCAGGTACAACGCATCGGCGGACCCGGCCCGCGTGCCGAGGCTCCGTGCAGACCGGAACCGGGTCGTTGTACGCGGGGTCGATCTCACCGAGCGGCAGGAGTTCCGCATGCCGGACGAGAACTTCCTGCAGGCGGGCCTCGTCAATGGCACCCTCACCTCCGGCGGACGCAATCGGGACGCGCCGCCAATTGGTACGGGCGGTCAGGTCGCCGCTCAGCTGGATGAGGTTCCCGTGCATATGCCGCTTCCGGTTCGAGGCTCCCGCCCTAGCGTCCGAATCTAACCGCAGCGGAACTTGCTTGCGGGACATACCGACGAAGAAAACTCTCGCGGTTGGCCTGCGGCTTTGAGAATGGGAGGTCACGTATGGAGATGGAGTGGGCATTCAAGGGGGACGGATTGACGGGACATGACGCCTTGATTGATCGCTACCCCGACAAAGAATTCGACTCGCCGACTCGATCGACGATACCCTTGCTGGAGTATTGGCGGTCTCCCGAACAGTGTATTCGGGAGCTGCACGCGGCTCTGGGACTTCCCGCGCCTCCCCGAGTTCAGCTGAACTTCGAGCATACCTTGTGGCCCCCCCGAGGCGTTGGGAATGCATCGCATACGGATCTGATGGCGATCTCGCTGCCAGAACTTGCCATCGCCGTTGAGGCGAAATGGATCGAGCCGCGATACGAGATCGTCGGGAAATGGCTCCGCGACTCAGCGAACCGGAGGGAGGTGCTGCGGGGCTGGTGCGAGTTGCTGGAACAGCGGGGGGCGAATCCGATACTGGAAGGAGACTTGCTCGGATTGCCGTATCAGATGGTCCATCGAGCGGCCTCCGCATGCCACATAAAGGACGCGTCGAGTTGTTGGCTCGTCTATCTTGTGTTCGAGCCGACAGCGAGAAAGCGTTCCAAATACCTGGCGGATCTCACTCACCTTCGCGATGTGCTCGGGTCGCGATCATCGCTCGGCATAGCATTGGCTGAGTGCAGTATCGACCAGTCACGGTCCCTGATCGAACTCCGGAGACGGTGGGACAACGGTGAACGCCACCTTCACGTGCCCGTGCTTCAGCGGCTGAAGAAGGGTGGCCTGCTACGCGCTCAACTGGAACAGGTGCATTGCCTGACCGCCTGAAGCATGTTCCCACCGTTAGGCTCGCCGCTTGGCGAGCGTTCTGCCGGACGGTGCTTGAGGCAGCGGAGCGACCGGAGCGGGGCAGCGGGCCGGGTGCCCATGCTCACCGACCGCCCCATCACGGCACGACTGAACGGTAACGATCAGACTGCGGTCGAGTCTCTAGATCTCTCCGTTGTGATCGCAACCCCAACGGGTAAGACGATTTACGACCTTCGGACACACCAGGTGATACACGCATCTCGCTAGGTGTTGCCAAGTCGTTTTCCCGTAGGGACTTGCGAAGACTGATCCCGGCTTCCCGCTCAAGATGCCAGTCGCGCTGGACTCGGCCCGCGCCGTGTTCGTCTACGCTCCTGGGGCCGCGCCCACCGGGAACTCTGGGGAGAGCTCAGGGACCGGGGCCTACCGGTCGAGGCCGTCGCGGTCGTCCTGGGCGGCAGTGAGTTCGAGCGGGCGGAGAAGGTCCTCGGCAACTGGACCGCGCCGGCCCGGTCCCCCGGCCGCTCGACGGCATCCGCGACCGGCCGTGAGATCCGCCGCGAAATCGACCGGATCGAACAGGCCATCCGCGGCATGGACGACAGCGTGATCGAAGAGCACGGCAGCCTCCGGGGCTGCCTGGCGCGGATCGTCGAACTCAGGGCCGCGCTTCCGACCGCGCCCTCGGAAGCGATGATCGACGGCTTCACTGTATGGCGTTCCCCCCGGCTTTCGGAGGGCCTGTTTTGAGCGCCGGACGCACGTGCCGATGCCGATCCACGAGTGTCCATGGCACTTCGCGGGTGGCCGGACACAAAATCGCGCCTGCGATGGACACGCCTCCGGTTCCATATGTCGCTGGCGCGCTTGCGGTTGTACCACGGCCAGCGGAGCGCCGATTCCGATCCGCGCTCCTTGGCCGTGGCTGGGAGCGACCCCCCATCTCGGCATGCCTCGATCGGCATCGGGAAGGGTGGCGATGTACATCCCCATCCTCCCCTCCGCTGCGGGGTCGCTCCCAGCCAGCAGTCCTTCCAGGAAGGGGTCTCAGCCGATGAAGTCCGGCACGCTCGCCATCATCGGGGCGGCCATCGGAGCCGCCGGTGCCCAGGCGCTCAAGGTGCCGTTCCCGCCCGCTGGCGGGAACCCGTACCTCGACCTGATCGCCCACCACGATCCGGGCCTGCACGCCGCCGTCCGCGTCTGGCACCACGCGTGGCCCGCCGTCTTGGTCGTGCTCGCGGGCTCGTTCGTGCTCTCGGTCTGGTGGGTCTGGTTCCAGCCGCTCTTCCGGCTCAGGCGGCGGGGCAAGCTGCCCGCGTGGCCCGCTTCGGCCGAGGACGAGGCGCCCTCGCTCGTGATCGGTGAGTTGCACCATCCGACCGCTCCGCGCGAGAGCGAGCGGCCCTCCTGGCTCGTGATTCCCGAGAAAGGGCTCTACACCGGCACCCTCATCGTGGGTGCCGTCGGCACCGGCAAGACCAGCGGCTGCATGTACCCCTTCGCCCGCCAGATCCTCTCTTGGCGGGCCGACGATACCGGTCGCCGCGCGGGCGCGCTCCGGGACGTCTACCGCTGCACGGTCGACGCGGAGCTCCTGGCCAACAAGATCGGCGAGGCCCGGAAGCTATGCCCGGTGCGGGTCACGATCGCCAACAAGGACCTCACCGCTCACAAGCAGGTCCTCGAGGGCTGGGCCTGGGAGTTGGCGCCCGAGACCGCGAGAGTGGCATGCGGACTCGATCCGGCCCTGAGGGCAAAGCTCGAAGAGCTCGGCGTCCCGTACGAGACGGAGACAGCCGGCGCGGAGAGCGAGCTGGCCGAGCAGGTCGAGGCCATCGAGCGATGGTACGTCCACGACTGGTCGGTGCTCGACGCCAAGCTCCGCACCTTGATCGAAGGCATCAGCGTCTTCCTCTCGCTTGTTCGACCAGCCCGAGGTCGCGGGCGTGTTCTGTCCGCCGCCGCCCGCCGAGACGGAGGACGCCGAACCGGCCGGGGAGGTCCCGGGCGTCCGGCCCATGCCGGGACTCCGGCAACGGCTGCCGCCGCTCGCGCAACTGATCGACCAAGGCAAGGTCCTCGCCCTCAACATGCCCGCGGGCGCCAACCAGGCCGCTCGGACGCGCGATCGGCGTGCTGCTCAAGAACACCTGGATGCAGGCGCTGCTGCGGCGCCCCGCTGAGGCCGCCCGCCGGCCCGGACGCTACCTCCGGCCCGCCGTGTTCATCTGCGACGAGTACCAGTCCTTATAAATACCGTCCAGCCAGGTTCAGGGAAATCCCGAATAGCAAGTGAAGTTGTTGTTAAGACGTTACTTATATTATACTGACCGTGTCAGGGCGTTCGGTGTATTCCACCACTGAAAGGGTGACTAGCAGGGTGATCGCAAAAGGGTGACCAGATGGGCAAACATGGCAGGAAACTCACCGCCGCCTTCGTGCGGAGCGTCCGGGAACCGGGCCTCTACTGGGACGAGCATGGCCTCGTGCTGCGGGTCAAGCCGTCTGGCTACAAGCAGTGGATCCAGCGGCTGTTCATCCACGGCAAGCGCAGGGAGTCGGGGCTCGGTCCCGTCCGCCTCGTAACGCTGGCCGAGGCACGGGACGCGGCGCTGGCCAACCGCAAGGTGGCCCGGGCGGGCGGGGATCCGAGGAGGACGCGGCGGCGCTCGATCCCGACGTTCGTGAAGGCGGCGGCCAGGGTGTTCGCAATGCACCGTCCGAACTGGACCGACAGGCACGCGGGCCAGTGGATGGCGACGCTGCGCGCGTATGCGTTTCCCGGGATCGGGCGGAAGCGGGTGGACCATATCTCGCCCGCCGATGTCATGGGGGTGCTGCTTCCGATCTGGAACGAGAAGCACCAGACGGCCAAGCGGGTCCGTCAGCGGATCGGAACGGTGATGCGGTGGGCGATCGCACAGGGCTACCGGGTGGACAACCCCGCGGGCGACGCGATCGGGGCGGCCTTGCCGAGGCCGCCCCGCGTCCAGAAGCACTACAAGGCGCTGCCCTACGGGGAGGTGGCCGGGGCGATTGAAGCGGTCCTCGGGTCCGAGGCAAGGGTGACGGTGAAGCTGGGATTCGAGTTTCTGGTGCTGACGGCCTGCCGGTCCGGCGAAGTGCGCGGGGCTTGCTGGGCGGAGATCGACTTGGAGGGCGGGGTGTGGACGATCCCGGCGGAGCGGATGAAGAGCCGCCGCGAGCACCGGGTGCCGCTGTCGGCGCGGGCGCGGGAGATTCTGGCCAGGGCGAAGGCGCACGCTCCCCGTTCGGAGTTGGTGTTCCCGTCCGCGCGGGGGCTGGTGCTGCCGAGCTTCGAGTTCGCCGGCCTGCTCAAGGCGCTCGGGATCGGGGCCGTACCGCACGGGCTCCGTTCGAGCTTCCGGGACTGGGCGGCGGAGCGGACAGACGCGCCGCAGGCGGTCATGGAGGCGGCGCTGGCGCACGCGGTGCGCAACCGGGTGGAGGCTGCCTACGCCCGCTCCGACCTGTTCGAACGCCGCCGCGTCCTGATGGACGATTGGGCGGCTTATCTGGCGGGCCGGAGAGCGGGCACCGACGCCTAATCCGACCTTTTCGGGTGCCGTCCACTTGCCGTGACGGGCTCAGAGGCCGTTTCCGGGCATTCCAAGGGCATTTCGGGGAAGATACGGGCCATAGGATCGCCCAGAATCGACGATCTCGGGTCTCCGAGGGGTACGGGTAGGGTGGGACGCGGCCACGCGGGGGAGAGCCGCCGTCACTCTCGCCGTCCGTGAGGTTGGCGACCACGAGGCCGAGGAGCTTGCCCGCGACGGGGACCGGTGCCCGCCGTTCCGGGCGGCGTGCGGGGATCGTTTCGAGGCGGCCGTCGGGCTGGCTTGAGCCACTCTAAGGTGGCTAAGCCAGCCCGCGCAATGTTAAACATTGCGCTCTGGCGAGGGGTGCTCCGCCCCCCTTCGATCCCCCCCGAAGACCCAAGTCCGGCGACGTGCGCCTGGCTGGGGCTGCGCAACCCCGCCATCCCGGCACCGGACGGCTGAACGGTTGGGTCGACTTACGCCCCGACCGGGAGAAAGGGACACCTCCTGGAGGATGTCGAATCGAAGGACATGCCGCCTCGGGGTCGAGGGCGGCTTCGACGTTCCCGCCCCGCCCCCGTCGCCCGTCGGGCTACCACTCGAAAGAATAGCTCGCCTTGACGTGGAAGAGCGCCCCCTGAAATCCGAACGGGGAGTGTTGGCTGTAGAGGTTCCCCACACCCGAACGGGCTCTGGGATTCTCGTCCGGATAGGTGTTGAGGATGTTCTCGGCGCCCACCGTCAGCGTGACCCCGTGGGGGAGATCGTATGCCCCTTCGGCGTCAAGGAGCAGCTTGCCAGAGTACGTGAACTCGTCCGCGTGGTCCCACCACGAGGAAAAGTAGTTGGCCCTGCCGAGGAGGTGCAGGCTCCCCACGCGGTGGGTCGCCGAAAGGCCGCCGCGCGTGGTGGGAAGGGCCTGTTCGAGCTGCCGCACCCGGATGCCGTCGGGATCCTGCGCTCCGTGGTCCGTGACGGCGGTGCGCGTGTAGTTGAAGAGCAGGCTGAGGGTCGTGTTGCCTCCCAAGGACGGAGGCGAGTAGGCGGCGACCAGGTCGACGCCTTGGGTGCGTGTGGAAAAGTCGTTGTTGTAGTACCGAAACTGCCGCAGATTCCGCGCCGCCTCGACGCCCTCGCGGAGGAGTTGATCCACCTCCGCGGGCGTGAGAATGTAGTCGTTGCTCAGCGCGATTCTCTCCGAGACGGCCACGTTGAAGTAGTCGGCGGTGACCGTCAGGGGTCCCCTGCCCAGCGCGGTGCCGAGGGATATGTTCACCGATGTCTCCGGTTCGAGCAGTCTGCCGCCCTTGGTCCTGGCGACGGCCGAGGTGGGCGGAATCGTTCCGACGTTGACCAGTTCCTGAATGTCGTAGTCATAGGTTGTCCCGATGTGCTGGAAGTTCGCCTGACCCGGCGTGGGAGCGCGGAAGCCGGTGCTGAAACCGCCCCTCAGCGCAAAGCCCTCCGCGATCCGGGCACGCCCCGAGACCTTGCCGTTCACGGTGGTGCCGAAGTCCGCGAAGTCTTCCAGTCGCACAGCGACGCCCAGCCCCCATCGATCATCCGCCCCGTAGTGGTTCGCATCCGCGTAGACCGCGACGTTGCTCCGGTCCCATCTGCCCTCCGAGAACGGACTGAAGCCGGTAGTTGCCGTGCCCGTAGGCCTCGACCGCGTTGCCGAAGGCGTAGCCCATGTTGGCGAAGAGTTTGACGTTGTCCTCGACCTCCGGCAGCCCCCAGATCTGGGCGGGATCCCGAACCGGCACGCCGAGCGCCGCCAGCGCCGCCGCGTCGTCCCGCTGGACACTGCGGCTGGTCGGGTCGGCTTGGCCGAACTCAGCGCTCAGGTTGGCGAAGCCGCTTGCCCCGAGCGGCAGGCCCACGTTGCCCGCCACCGTGTACATGTCCCCGTCTCCCTCCCCGAAGCGCCCTCGCCGGACCTCAACCGCGCCACCTGACCGGCTGTTGTTGGGCACGAAGTTGATCACGCCGGCGATCGCGTCCGAGCCGTACTGCGCGGAGGCACCGTCGCGCAGGACCTCCACGCGGCTCATCGCTATGGATGGCAGGGTTGCCACGTCGGGGGCCTGGGCTCCATCGGCCACGCCGTTGCCACCGAAAAGGACGATCACCGCCGACCGGTGCCGCCGCTTGCCGTTGACGAGGACGAGGGTGTGGTCCGGCGCGAGGTTGCGGATGCTCGCGGGCCTTGAAATGCTGGCCGCGTCGCTGATCGGCTCGGAGGTCACGTTGTAGGAAGGCACCACGTTGCGGAGAAGCGTGCTGAGGTCGGTGTCTCCCTGCCGGGCGAGATCGGAGAGCGGAACGATATCGACCGGCACCATCGACTCGACCGTGCTGCGGGGGGGGGGCGCGCGATCCGACAACGACCAACTGATCGAGAACGATGGTGGCCGCGACCAGAACGACATCGAGTTGGACGGTCTCGTCGTCGGCGACCGTGACCACGGCACTGTGGGTGGCATAGCCGATACGGTTGAATTCCACCGTATGCGCACCCGCACCGACCCCCGTTATCCGATAGGTCCCGTCGTCCGGAGTCAGGCGTCTTGCCGAACCATCTGCAAGCCTTACCTCGACTCCAGAAACGGGCCGTCCGGCCTCGTCGGTGACCGTTCCCTGTACCGTGCCCTGCGCGGAGGCTACCTGTGGCATACCCCATGCTGCCGCCGCGAAGAGTGCCGAAACCACACCTCGCTTCACCATTGCATCCTCCACGCGCAGGTGGATCTCTCCGGGTTTGGACGGGCGCGCTTCAGCCGATTGGCCGGAAGGGCAACAGGAACGGTACCGATCCGAATCGACAGGTGGCCAAAGCCGCCCCGCAAGCTGTCCTTCAAACTACTTCCGTGCGTCGGATGTGGCACCACTCTTTCCACCTCGGAACCCTCGATGCACCGTTCAGGTATCCTTGGATCCCTCGAAGGCCCGCGGATCCACGGGCAACTGCTCGGCCAAGCCGTGGCAGAGGTGCCCGCGACTGACCCGGGCCGCAACGCGGGCCTCGGGGGGATCGAAGGGGGGCGGAGCACCCCTCGCCAGCCCCTGCCGGGGACCCGCGAAGCGTGGCCCCAAAGGGTAAGCTGGCTTACGACCAGTAGAGGTCGTGAGCCAGCCGTTTTCACCAGCGGCAAAGCCGTCTCGACGACTCGGGCAACGCCGGGCCGCGTCGTGGCTCCGGCGGTCGGGACCTACGCCTCTCGCACGACCTCCAAGGGCTTCGCCGCTCCAGACACGCCAGGGACTCGGTCCACCCGGTCGCGTAGGTGCCTCGAAGGTTTGAAGACCGGCACAACTCGGGGTGGCACCTGCACGGGCTCGCCGGTTCTGGGGTTGCGGGCCGCACGTGCTTTGCGGCGCCGCACCTTGAAGGTGCCGAAGCCCCGGATCTCGATGTGGCCTCCGCGCGCCAGCGTGTCCGTTACGGCGTCGAGGAAGGCGTCTACCACCAGCCCGCAATCCCTCTTGGTGACACGCGGTCCGATAACGTCGGAAGCTTGTTCGACGAGGTCGGCTTTCGTCATTCTTTTCTCCTCGCCCGCAGTGTGGCCAAGTTCCTCCGCTCCATTATGATAGCTCGAGGAGGCGGCCTCCGCGTCAATTCCGCGTCCCCGCCCGGGCCGGGCCGAGTGCTTCGGGGAGACCACATGGGATGAGACCGGGTCTCACGGGACGACCGGACGGCGAACGGAGAGACGCGGCAATCCGTGGGATTCCGCTACCCGCCGCGCAAAGGGTGATCGCTGGGGTGACTCCGGGAGGGACCATGACATCGTAACCGATTATACTACATATGGTTACGGAGTCACTCTGTTCAGAGTACCAGGCGTTCGCCACCGTCGGCCAGGACGATCCCTCGGGCGACGAGAAGGCGTTCGCGCTGACGCGCCAGTGCCGCTGCATCCCGATCGTCGCCACGCAGTCGATCTCCTCGCTCCGCTCCGTGCTGCCGGACACGGACGCGTGGCGCACGCTGGTCCAGACGCTCCGCACTCGGATCTTCCTCTCGCTCAGCGACGAGTCCTCGGCCAGGATCGGATCGGAGATGTGCGGAAGCGTCCTCAAGACGCAGCCCTCCTACAGGTTCACCGAGACCACAGGCCGGCCGGAGTTCTCGCTCCTGTCGGGACGCGCAGGCGGAGGGCGGGGCACCATCGGCGCGAGCAAGTCGTTCCGGCAGGCCAGGGAGCCCGTGTTCACGCCCCGGGACTTCACGCTGCTGGCCAACTATCAGGCGATCTGCCTGCCCTACGACGGCACGAAGTCCCTTCCGGCCCGGCGCGCCTACCTCAAGCCCCACTACCTGCCGCGCGACGTGGGCTACTGGCGGCTCCGCGAGGAGGGCCGGCTGTGAAGCGGGCGAGCGGGATCGGACACCTGAAGCCGTTCCTGCCCGGACTTGAGGCCGTGCTCGAGGATCCGGAGGTCTCCGAACTCATGATCAACGGCCCCGACAACGTCTGGGTCGAACGCGGCGGGGAAGCTCGAGCCCCACGAGGCGCCCGAGCTGACCGCTGCGTGGCTCCACCGGGCCGCGATCCACATCGCGCGCCCGCTCGGGCTCGATCCCGCCACCCGGCCGATCCTGGACGCCCGGCTCGCCGACGGATCGCGGGTCGCCATCTGCACCCCGCCCGCGAGCCCGGAGGTAGCCATCACGATCCGCCGGTTCGGGGCTCGGGCGTTTTCCGCCAGCGACCTCGTGCACATGGGCGCACTACCCGAGGCAGTCCTCCAGGCCGCCCGGACGACCCTCAAGTCCCGCAGGAACATCCTGGTCTCCGGCGGCACGGGGTCGGGCAAGACCACGCTCCTGAACGCGTTCATCGAACTGCTGCCCGAGGACGAGCGGATCGTCGCCATCGAGGACACCCTCGAACTGAGGATCGAGCGGGCCAACTGCCTCCGGTTCGAGGCCAGTGGCTCCCAATCCGAGACGCCCGTCTCGATCTGCGACCTGGTGCGCCACGCGCTCCGGCACCGCCCCGGCCACATCGTCGTCGGCGAAGTCAGGGGCGCCGAGGCCGCCGATCTGCTCCAAGCGCTCAACACCGGCCACGGCGGCTCGCTCACCACCGTGCACGCCAACAACACGCGCTCCGCGCTCTCGCGCCTCGCGAGCTGCGCCATGCAGGCCGGGGACGCACTCCCGTGGGACGTCACCTGCCAGGGCATCGTCGACGGGATCCATCTCGTGCTCCACATGACCCGCCGAGAGGGCCGGCGGTTCGTCGAGGAGGCGACCCGTGTCCGGGGCTACGAGGCGGCTACGGGCCGCTGGATCACCGAGCCCGTTTGGGACCAGGGGACGGAGTCCCGCGAGGAAGTACAGACCCACACACCGAAGGAGGTGAACGCATGACAGGCACCGCAAAGACCATCCGCGTCGAGACGCTGGACGACTTCGACCGCGAACTCGCGCGCGACGGCGGCGAGACACTCGAAGTCCCGGCCCATCTGGCTAAGCAGTACGGCCTCTTCCCCGAAGAGGTCGGGACCGAGGACGAAATCGTGGACGCCGGAGGGGATCCGCACGGCCGGGAAGAGGAAGACCGATGAAACACGACGAATATCACCGTCAGTTCGCCGACCGGGTCATCGAGCAGATCCGCCAAGGCACCGCGCCCTGGCAGAAGCCCTGGGGACCGGGCGAGCGTGTGCTCCCCTCGAACGTCGATACCGGACGCTCCTACGCCGGCGGGAACAGCTTGCACCTGGCCGCTGTGGCCCAGTCGCGCGGCTACGCCGACGTCCGCTGGGGAACCTACCGCCAGATCCAAGCCCAAGGCGGACAGGTCAGGAAGGGCGAGCGCGGGACCCGCATCCTCTCCTTCCGGGACAAGAAGCGGCTTCCCGTCACCGACGAGCGGGGACGGCCCGTCAGGGACGGCGAAGGCAAGCGCGTCTACCGCTACGAGCGCCTGCATACCCCCGTCGTCCGGCAGTACACGGTGTTCAACGCGGAGCAGGCCGACGGGCTCCCGGCCCGGCCCGCACCCACGGCCGAGCCGCTCTGGAAGGTGCATCAGGAGGCCGAACGTGTCCTGGAGGACAGCGGGGTTCCGATCCGTCATGTGGCGGGCGACCGCGCGTTCTACAACCTGAACCGCGACCAGATCATCCTCCCTGAGCGCGGACAGTTCCCCTCGGCCAACCACTACTACCAGACCGCGCTCCATGAGCTCGGCCACAGCACCGGGCACCCTGAGCGGATGAACCGTGAGACGCTCGTCAAGGGGATCGAGAGCGGGTTCGGCTCGCCCGAATACACGAGGGAAGAACTCAGGGCCGAGATCAGCGCCATGATGACCGGCGAACGCGTCCGGCGTCGGCCACGACCCGAGCCGGGGAGCCGCCTACGTCGAGGGCTGGATCGCCGCGCTCGAGGAAGACCCGCGCGAGATCCGGCGCGCCGCCGCCGCCGCGCAGAAGATCTCCGACTTCGTGCTCGTTCGGCACCGCGAGCGCGAGGCCGTACGGGAACCCGTGGCCGCGGCAGCAGTCCGCGCCCCCGGACCCCAGAGAATCGTCGTGCCCGTGCCGCAGCTGCCGGTCCCCGAGCGCAGCCTCGGGCCGAGCCGCTGAGCAGTGAGAGGCAAGGAGATGTTCGACCGCAGCGTCGAACGGGACCCGCGTCCCGCCGCGCCACCCAGCCGCGACAGCTACCGCATGCGGAACGGCCACCGCCGAGAACACGTCGCGAGCCGGGACGCCGGGTCCGTCTCCTTCCTCGAACGATGTGTTGGTGGACTCACAGACATCGGAATCCACGGAGCCGTCTCCTACCGCGACCTGGCCGACGCACGCTTCGGAGGCCACCCCTACACCACCCGGCGGGCCGTCAACGCCTGGATACGGGACGGGATCGTCACCGAGACCCGCGCGACGGGACCCAGAGGCAACGCGTTCAAGGTCCTGAGCCTCACCCGCAAGGGCGTGGCCCAGGTCCGGAAGCTCGCCGCCGAGCACGGGATGGATCCCGGGCAGGAGATCCGGTTCTCACGCGCCAGGCCCGGCGAGGCCGCCCACGATACCGCCATCTACCGCGCCAGCCGGAAGGAGCCCCAACGCCTGCTCGAACAGGGCGCCACCATCCGGCGCATCCGTCTCGACACGGAACTCAAGAGCGCCGTCGCCCGCGCGAGCGAGGCCGTGCGGAGGAAAAAGAGGAAGCGCGCCGCCGATGCCGAACGCCACCGCATCGCCCGCGAGCTCGGACTCCCGGTCGACGACGAAGGACGCGTGCTCTACCCCGATGCGCAGATCGAGTACGCGGACCCCGAAGGCCGGAGCGGCCGCGTCAACATCGAGGCCGTCTCCGGCAACTACCGCGAGCACTCCGTCCGCGCCAAGGCCGCCGCCGGGTTCCGGCTCCACGCCAACGGACCGGCCGCGGCCAGACTCATCCGGAGGCTCGGCCTGGGAAGCGCGGACGGATCCTGGCTCAGGGGTCCCGCCGACCGCGATCCGGCCGCAGTCGAACTCTGACCACCGGAGAAGCACGATGCAGCCTTGGAAAATCAGCGCGGGACTTACGGCCGCCATCGCCGGATCCGCGTTCCTGCTCGGCGGCTCCCGCCTCGACTACCTCCGCCCCTTCTGGCCGGCCATCCTTGCCGAGCACGGCATCGCCCTGGCGCTGCACGCCGCGCTCGCGCTCGCCACACTCGCCGCCGCCATCTACGCCGTAGCACGCACCACCGGGCTCGCCGACCTCGGCCGGCGCGTCGATCTCGCCGAACGGTCCGTACGAAGGGGCGAAGGGGACCCGGATCTGAACGACGCACTCAAGAGGGACGCCGAAGGAGACTGGGAGTGAGCACGAAGACCGGGCCGGGGGTAGGCCACCCGTCCGTGGAAGGGCTGCCGGTCGTCTGGCGGAAGCAGGCCAAAACGCTCCGCCGCTACGGGGGAGAGACCCCGGCCATGGTGCTCGACCGGTGCGCCACCGAACTCGAGGCCACCCTCCAGGAGCTCGACGAGACCACCCTCTCGCTGACGCAGGCAGCCCGGGAGAGCGGCTACTCCGCCGACCACCTAGGACGGCTCGTACGCGAAGGCAAGATCCCAAACGCCGGACGTTCCGGCGCGCCCAGGATCGCCCGCAGGCATCTCCCTCGCAAGACCGGAGCGGGCAAGCCGCGTCTGGCGGCGAAGCCTTCCCTGCGCGAGGTTTCGACCGGGCAGATCGTGCAGTCCGTCATCGAGAAAGGTATCGGATGATGGCACGCACGAAACCAAGCCGGCGCAGCTACAGCGCCGGCGAATGGGGCCGGAACCGGGTAAGGGTCTTTTCCGATCCCAAGACCGGCCTGATCCAGATCGAGTGGCGTGAAGACCGGCGTAGGCTGAGCAGGTCGCTCGGGCATCGCGACTGGGCCCGGGCAAAGAAGCAGGCGGACGAGATCGCCGCAGGCCGCCCCCAGCCGGAGCTCCAGTACGGGGCGGAAGCAGAACCCGAGCCACTCACCCTGGAGACGCTTTTTGACATCTACGGTGAAGACGTAACACCCACCAAGGGCAAGCGGTCCCGGAGGCACGATGGGGCCGCGATGAAGATGTTCCTCAAGTTCTTCGGCAGGGACCGAAAGCCAGCCACACTGTCCCAGCGAGACTGGGATCGATTCATCCGGTATCGGCGGTCGGGGAAGGTGGGCCCCAGTGGCAGGCCCGTGTCTGACCGAACCATCGAATACGACTTGAAGTTTCTGCTCGCGGTCTTCAACTGGGCTGCGAAGTCGAGAGACGAGAACGGGAGGCTCCTCCTCGGATCGAACCCGCTTAGAGGCCTCAAGGTGCCCAAGGAGAAGAATCCTACCCGGGTGCTGCTCACTGATGCGGAATACGAGGCCATGCTCCGGGTGTCCGTGGAGGTGGACTGGCGCTTTCACGTCGCTCTCGTGCTCGCCCACGAGACGGGACACCGCATCGGTGCCATCCGTCAGTTGCGATGGTCCGACATCGACATGGAAGCTCGTGTCATCCGGTGGCGAGGCGAGCATGAGAAGACCGGCTACGAGCACCGGACCCCGGTGAGTGCCGAAGCGCTCGGCGTCCTCGAAGAGGCGCGGTGGCGGAACCCCGGGACCGGGGACCTTCCGGTTTTGCCCGCGCCCAAGGATGCCTCGATGTGCGTGGGCCAGTGGCCGATCCGCGACTGGTGGGAGAAGGCCGAGGTGCTCGCAGGGCTGGAACGAAAGCGTGGGCGCGGCTGGCACTCCTTGAGGCGGAAGTTTGCCTCGGACCTCATGGACCAGCCGCTCAAGGTCCTCTGCCAACTCGGCGGCTGGAAGACGGCCCAGACAGTGCTCCAGTGCTACCAGCGGGCCGACGAGGACCAGCTCAGGAAGGCCCTCGACGACCGCCGGAGGGCCTGCTCTTAGCCCAAATAGCGAGAATCAAATTACGGGAATCGGACTACCGATTCCCGTAAGTCCCTTGGGCGTAGCAGGATACGAACCTGCGACCTGATGCCTCGTAGGCGCCCGAGCCCTCATACCGATCACCGAGCCGCCTGCATCTTCAGGCCCAGGCCTTCGCGTTCCGGGAGGCAGCCGATGATCTCGAACAGAGTGCGGGCCTCGGGGTTGCCGGCGGACCGAGCATGCGCATCAGGCCCTTCGGCGACTTGTCGGTCAATCCGCCGAGCTCCTCGAACCCGATGGTGGCGTGTCCTTAGTTGCGCAGCACGGACTTGCCGGTCTCCACATCGCCGGCAAACGCCCCTTCATCCCGTGGCGCGCGCCCCCCGAAGCGACGTGGCATGGACCTCGCGCGTCCACGCGGCGGCGAGGGCGGCAACGACGATGACTACCACCACGCCCCCCAGCCTGGCACCCGGATACGGTCCGGCCACGACTTGGACGAGGAAGTCGGCGCACAGCGCGGTCCCGACGATGCCAGGCATCAAGGCCGGCGCCCCTGCGCCGACACGGGCCAGGCCGAAGACGACGGCCCCGCTCAGGAGGGCTGCTGGCACCCAGGTCAGAATCGACTCCTGGAGCGGCCCCGGAACCAAGAGGAGCCCGGCCGCCAGCGCGAAAACCCACAAGGCGACGCCCGAGCGAAGCCGGCCGCCCGACCTCAGCGAGAGGCCGCTCATCAGGAGCAGTGCCGTGGTCCCGAAGAGGTATTGAACGGTCGCCCGGAGCGGCCCGGCCAGCGGCGGAATGAGGGAGGCGGCCCCAGCGACGTCGGGCCACATCGGAAGCCTCCCGGAAAACCACTCTCCGAGGCTCCCGAGACCCACCAGGGCAGCGCCCACCGCCACGGCGAGCCTGCCAGAGGTCGGCGCTCCCGCGCCGTTGGCCGGCCCCTCTCCCAGCCACCTGTGCGCGAGCGCGGCAGCCAGACCGATCGTCGCCGATCCGACGAGGAGCACGAGAAAGCTCCCGAAGACCACAATGCCCGCCTGAAGGCCCCATGGCTGCGCCGGGGAGAAGGACCCCTCGGTTGCCGGCCAGGAGTTCGCCTGTCCGAGGCCGATTGCCCCGGCTCCGAGGAGGGCAGCCCGGACGAGCAGCCGCGTATCCAGTGCGCGCCGCGCCCAGGCCGCCACCGCCAAGACGCCCGCGACGGCAAACCCAAGGAGGAGCACGAGCCCCGCACCCGCCGCCACCAAGGCCCGGAGCGCCTCACCGTCCCGCCGAGCGAGTTCCCACTCCTCAGGCACGCTCACCGAGCGATCCACGTCCACTACCTCGTCGCCGGCCAACGCCACGGCCAGCTGCGCCTCCCCGGGGATCTCCGCGAGCGCCGCGCGGTCCTCGAAGGTGAACCGCCAGTCCGTGCGCTCGGAGCGCGTGGTTTGGGCGGCGCCGACTTCCTCAACAAACTCCGCGCCCATCCCGAACCGGTCCTGGAGGACGGCGAGCGCGGCGGCCCGCGCCTCCTCCTCCTCCAAGCGCTCACCTGGGCGGGCCTCGGGCAGGATGTGCTCGAGGCGCACGGGCTCCTCCGCTGAGCCGAGGTGGACGCGAAGTTCCTCGACCCGTTCCTCGGGGTCGGCACGGAAGTCCACGAAACGCACGACCCAGCGGGGAGGGGACAGGTAGCTCCCGAGGAGGCTCTCGTATACCTCCCGGCCGGCCTCGTCAAAGACGTACCGGTGGTCGGCTCCCCGGTCGGAATCCACCGAGGCAAGGGCCCTCCGCGACCCCACGACGCGCCCGCGCTCCTCCAACGTGTCTAGGGCGAGGGCGATCGCTTCACTCCTGGGCAAGCTCAGCCGAGGTGCGTCACCGGCGGGCGCGAGCACTCCCACGCCCCAGGCGAGGGCTCCCATCGCACCCAGCGCGTACACCAGCCTCCGGTGCGAGAGAAGGCCCCGAGACACCGAGGAGAGCCCGGCGGCGGGCAGCTCGGCTCGGTCCCGCCTCGCCTCCACGTCCGGCTCCGCGTCCGGCGGCTTCCACGCGCGGTTGTACGCCGACTCGGGCGCTTCGGCCCGCGCGCCGACCCTGAGGCGCGGACGAGGCGAAGAGCGGAAGCGAGGTCAGCGAGAGGTTGTACATGAAGTGGGTGAGGATCGTCGGGACGAGGCCGAAGTAGAGGTAGATCACGCCCCAGAGAAGGGCGGGGACTGTGAGCTCGACGACCCGGGCGTAGGCAGGCTGCTGAGGGTAGTTGGCGTGACCCGCGGCAAAAACGACCGCCTGGAGCGCCACCGCACCCCAGATCCAGAGGCTCTTCCGGCCGTAGCGCGCACCCAGCAGGGCCGCGCACGCGATGGGAATGGCGCGGAACGCGCTCTCCTCCCAGAAGGCGGCGAAGAGCGAGGTCGAAACCGCCAGAAGCCACGGCTGAGGCGTGGCGAGCAGATCGGGCTGTACCACTGCCTCCGCGGGAGACCACCATCCCTCGAGCCGGGACGTGGCCAGATAGAAGAGCACTACGTAGCCGAGCTGAAGTCCGAGGAGAAGGTAGGCGCCCGCAGTGCGGCCGAGCGCGGGGGTTGAGGCCGCCACCTCAGGGGACCAGAAGCGCCACTGCTGAAGGTGGCCCGGAAAGGCACGCCGGCCGAGCGACTCCCCCGCGAGGAAGACGAATGCGAGGAGCGGGGTGCCGATCACGGCGGCTGCGGCCGCCGAGGCCAACTGTCCGGCCAGGAAGGTCCGAACCGAGACGGCAGGGTCGTACTCCATCCAGCTTAGCGGGAGAACGTTCGCGATCCCGAGGCCGAGCAGGAGCGCAATGAGCGCGCCCCAGGCGAGGGGCGGACGCCAGACGACCCAACGCTTCCTCATGAGGAGAGCCGTGCCGCCGACCCCTCCGAGAAGGAGGAAGAGGACGAGGAAGACCGACTGCGATGCGAGCGCTATCGCATCGTTCGCCGACCGCATGTCCCCGTAGCGCTGAGAGAAGGCCTCGGGCACGTGGACGAAGTGGGCGAGCTCGGAGGCCCGGTGCCCGGCGACCCGGATCCGAAGCCGGAAGCGGCCGTCTTCCACCGTGGCGTCGGTCCGCTCGAACACGAACGCGTGATCGATGCGCCCCCCCGGGTGCCTCTCCTCGGACGATTCGAGGAGCTCGAAAGAGGAGAGATCCACCCCCCACTCCGACGCCGTCCGCTCGGCCACGGCCCGCGCGTCCGCCTCCGGTACGTTGCCGCTCCCTGGATCATCCTCCGAGAGGCGAAGACGGAATCCATACGGTTCGCCCGCGGGCGTGAAGCGAACGCGGCTCTCTTCGACCGCCCCCTCCGCGAAGCGTCGAACCGTCCACACGTACGGCTGATAGATCCCACGCTCCGCCAGCCCCACGAACGCGTCCCGTCCTCCCGCCTCCAGCTCCACATACGTCTGCACCTCCGGGTCCGTCTGGCCGAAGGTGGCGGCCATTCGAGCTTCGGGCGGGCCCCACCCGTAACGCCGAGCCACGGCCTCCGCCTGCGAAACGGCGGTCTCGCGGTCCATCGCGAGATCCAGCGTGACGATGGGGAAGGCGGTCGGAAACAGCCGTGTCGCAACAAGAAGGCCCGCGGCGCTGAGGAGAGCGAAGAGGATCCAAAGGCCCGGTCGACGCGTCATGGGGTCGCCTCGCTGGGGCGGGCCGGCCACGCGGATCGTATGTGCGACTTCAGATCCCTCCTCACCGGAGCCGCCTCGATGGGTTCCGAGCGCAGGAAGACGCCGGGCGCTCGTGGAACCGCCAGGGGCGTCTGTCTACGTGGCCGCCGCTTGGCCTCTCCGGCACCGAGCCGCATCTCGCTGGAGGTCCGCCAAGCCCCGTGTCCGGTCCAGTGAGATGGCTCTTGAGCCCTTCGCAGGACCACGGGGTCCGGAACTCGCCAACGGCCCGGGGTTTTCTTGCCTGTCGGGGAGCCTCCAGACATGTTCCTAGGCGCTCCTCGGGTGAGGAGAGCCACTCTCTTCGTGTCGTCGACGGTCACGAACCATTCCTCCAAGATGCTTTTCCCGATCCCACGATACGAAGTCTCTCCGGATCATGGAACCGGGCGGAGGCACTCGCTCCGTGCCTCCGCCGCAACGCTCCCACTCCTCGTCGCATCGCTCGTTCTGACGGGCTGCGGGAGCACCACGGCGCCGAGCTTCGCCGGAGGCGGTGGTGCAGACCTCTCCTGGCCATGTGACACACGATGCATCCGGGCCCTATGAAGGCACTGAAGTGGATCGACACCGCGGTCATCGCCGCGGCGGTTGCAACCGTCCCCCTGGTGGGGATCGAAGCCGGTGGAGCGAGCACGCCGCTGACGTTGGCAGCAGGCTGGATTGTCTGGCTGGTGTTCCTTGCCGATCTCGCCGCAGGCTTTTGGAGGAGAGCCGGTGTTGGTCAAAACCTGCTCAGCTTGGCGATCGTGGTCCTGAGTTTCCCCGCCTTTCACGAACTCCTTGCGCTCTCCCGCCTCGCTCGGTTGACGCGAATTATACCGCTGCTTCGGTTGGCCGCGGTTGCCGGAAAGGCACTACCTGCGTTCGAGCGTATCGTCGGCCGACGTGGCGTTCGGTACGTCGTGGGCATCTCCCTGCTGGCCGTGTGGTTGGGAGGGGGGCTCGTCTATCTGGCAGAACCGGAAGCGGTCGGCAGCGTATGGAACGGCGTATGGTGGGCCGTCGTGACAGCCTCGACCGTCGGATATGGGGACATCTCGCCTGCCACACTTCTCGGCAGGATCGTGGGCGTGACCCTCATGCTCGTCGGAATTGGACTGTTCGCAACACTCGGAGGATCGGTTGCCGCCCACTTCATCGGGTCAGACTCGGATGACCGGCTCGGTAGCATCGACGAACGACTGAGCCGGATCGAGACGTCGCTGGAAGGTCTGAAACAGCCCGGCCGAGGACAGGACGAGCCCTAGACGAGGCCAGTCTCATCCCCGGCACGCGGCAGAAGGGTGGAAGGCGTGTTGGGTTGTTTCCTTCCGAATGTTAGTGGGCGTGCAGTATTGCACTCCAAAGACCAGAAACGCCGTCCTCGCCTCCTAGCTGGCACGCGGCGGCGGGCGCGACCCCCTGGCTCCGTCTTCCCCGGCCGCTGTCCCGCATGGTGAGGATCGTCTGGCCCTCGGATACGAGGCGGGCGGGCAGGGCCCCGAGGAGTGCCCGGACCGAGGGGGTGGGCGCCCCTCACGGCTCGCGCCTTGAGCACGGCGACCGCCTCGGCAAAGTGCGCTGGGGTCGGAAGAGACCGGACCGGAGGCGATCACGTGCAGCGGGCCTCCCACCACGTCGGAGAGAACGAGGGCGGTAAGCGGAGCGGGGTGGGCGAGGCCAACCGGCCTCCATTGAGTGATTCGACGTGCTTCCGTACCGCATTCACCTCGATTCAGACGGGAGCCCCGGAGCGCCGCAACCTCGGCTCTGGCCGCGCAGCAACCGTAGGGAATCCAGCGACACACGAAAGAGTGTGCGTGCGCGGGGAGTCACCTTTCCGGTGCAGACACACTCTTGTCGCATGTGCACTCGTCGATCGGCACCAACCTTGTCTGGCCCACGTCCAGAATCCACCCACCAGTGAGCCTCCTGCCGCTGTTAGGGGCGAGAAGCTAACCAGTTCCGGTGCGGGATAGATTGCCGTCGTCTGCGGCTAGCGACCTGAGAGGAGGCTGCCCACCGGACTCATGACCGGCTGGCAGGTCGAGTCTGAACTCTTGCGACTGGATTCATCACACCGCACAGGCTATCCTCGCGGGTGAGAGTGGCCGGCTTGCAACCATTGATCAACCATGCCTCACCCCGTCCAGCTTCCGCACCCATTGACATCGCAGTCGTTGAGGAGCTGTTCGCCGGCTTACATGACCGACCCGGGCGCCTTGCAGGGGACCTTTTGTCAGGTCGGAGTGCCGGACTGGGTGGCGTATCTACCGAAGAACCCGTGAACGAATCATTTGACCAGCCGCATCCAAGCGAAGAGTTCCCCATCGACGTGGACGTGCAGCACCGCCTCGACAACCTCGTCAGGGCCTACCGGGTCCAGGGCCACAGGGTCGCCCGCATTGATCCTTTGGAACTCGCCCCCGACACCAGCCCCGAATTGGATCCGGCCTACTACGGCCTGAGTCCTCGAGACATGGACAGGAAGATCTCGCCGAAGACGCTGTCAGGCTGCTTGCTGGACACGCCCCGAGAAGTCATCGAACGGCTCCGTGAAACCTACACGCGTTCGATCGGCGTACAATTCATGCACATCGACGACCTGGGGGTACGCGAGTGGCTCCAGCAGCGGATGGAACCCGTCGGCAATCGTGTCAACCTCTCATTGGCACGCAAGTTGCGAATCCTGACCAAGCTGACCGACGCCACGATCTTTGAGGAATTCGTCCGAAAGAAATTCGTCTTCGCAAAGAGCTTTTCGCTGGAAGGCTGCGAGACCTTGATCCCGCTACTCGACTTGCTGTTCGAACGAGCTTGCGAGCAGGGAGTCAACGATATCGTCATGGGCATGGCGCACCGTGGCCGCCTCAGCGTCCTCACCAATGTCATCGGTAAGAACGCCCAGGAGATTTTCCGTGAGTTCGCCGATGCGGATCACGTGCATTACGAAGGGCGGGGGGACGTGAAATACCATCTCGGCTACCGGGGGAGATGGACGAGTTCCCAAGGCGAGAATCTCCGGCTGTCCCTGTGCTTCAATCCGAGCCACCTCGAATTCGTCAATCCCGTCGCCGTCGGCCGCCTGCGAGCCCGGCAGGACCGGAAAGGCGACGCTGAGCGGAGGCATGGCCTTTGCGTTCTGCTCCACGGCGACGCCGCCTTTGCGGGAGAGGGCGTCGTACAAGAAACACTCAACATGAGTCAGTTGTCGGGCTACTCCGTGGGCGGCACGGTTCACATCATCGTCAACAACCAGATCGGATTCACGACGACCCAGTGGCAAGCCCGCTCCGCGATCTACGCCAGCGGCATAGCCAAGATGCTGCAGGTGCCTATTCTGCACGTGAACGGAGAAGACCCCGAAGCCACGGCCCAAGTTGTCCGGCTTGCGCTTGATTTTCGAAACGAGTATCAGCGCGACGTCGTGATCGACATGTACGGTTACCGGCGCTGGGGACATAACGAGCTTGACGAGCCCCGCTTCACACAACCGCTGCTGTATCAAGCCATCGAGCAGCGCAAACCGGTCCGAGAAGCCTACCTGCACCACCTCCTGAGCCAAGGCGGTATTACTGGGGAGCAAGCCGAGCGCATCACTATCGAGCGACGCGAGCACCTGGAGAAGGAATTGGCTTCGGCGAGAAGCGAGGACTACATCTACGTCGGCGACCAAGTGACGGGCGATTGGTCAGGCTACAATCTCGGCTCGGACACGCAGGTTCCGGAAATCGATACCGGCGTGCCCGCGGATCGCCTCAGGGCAATCTTGCAGAAGCTAGCCAAGACGCCGGAGGAGATCGTTCCGGATCGGCGTATCGACCGCTTGCTCCAGCAGCGCACCGAGATGGCTGGCGGCAAGCGACCGGTCAGCTGGGCGGGCGCTGAGGCGCTGGCGCTCGGAAGCCTTCTGCTCGAAGGGTTTCGAGTGCGTGTGACCGGCCAAGACTGCGAGCGCGGCACGTTCGCGCACAGGCACGCTGTAGTGCGCGATTCGGAAACGGGATTCCCCTACGTTTCGCTCCAGCACCTCTCCCCCCGCCAGGGCGCCTTCGAGATTCACAACAGCCCGCTCTCGGAAGCTGGCCCGCTCGGCTTCGAATACGGGTACAGCCTAGAATCCCCGGACGGCCTGATCATTTGGGAGGCGCAGTTCGGGGACTTCGTCAATGCCGCCCAGGTGATCATCGACCAATTCATTTCCAGCGGTGAGGGGAAGTGGAGCTTGTGGAGTGGATTGGTGATGCTGCTGCCCCATGGGTTCGAGGGCCAGGGCCCAGAGCATTCGAGCGCCAGGCTTGAACGGTTCCTGCAACTGGCGGCCGAGGACAACATCCAAATCGTCAATCCAACCACGCCGGCGCAATACTTCCACCTCTTGCGCCGCCAGATGATTCGTCCGCGGCGTAAGCCGCTGATTGTGATGTCACCCAAGAGCCTGCTGCGTCATCTTCAAGTCGTGTCCGGCCTAGACGAGCTGTCGGGAGGGCGCTTTCACAGGATTCTAGGCGATCCGGGAGTCGAGCCAAGCGGGGTTCGGCGCGTGCTGGCCTGTAGCGGCAAGCTCTACTACGATCTGCAGGCAGCTCGGGAGAAGGCCGAACGACAGGACTTGGCCATCATCCGCTTCGAGCAGCTCTATCCCCTCAGCCTCGAAACCATCAATGACGCCTTGGCGCCGTTCGGAAACACGGAAGTCTGGTGGGTGCAGGAGGAGCCGAGGAACATGGGCGCTTGGAGGCACCTCCAAATGCGGTTTCCCGCATCGTTCTCTCGCGTCGTCTGCCGGCCAGAGTCGGCCAGTCCGGCGACAGGATCGCCAGGCAGTCACAAACGCGAGCAGCGCCAATTGGTCGAGGAAGCGGTCTTGGTCGACTAACGGAAGGGTCCACGCCAGTCAGGGCGGTCTCACGCGGGCGACGCAACGGTCTTGGCGAAGAACTCCCATGGTTTCATCCAGCTGAGGGTTTGTGGAGGGCGGGAGTTGAGCTCCCGAGCGACGCCCTCGTTGACTCGGTCGGCCGACGAAGCAGCGCTGCGGAGGTATCACGCGCCGCAGATGAGCGCTTGCGCGCGGCGTCCGACAAAGCTCGCCCGGCCCGCGCGGAACACTCCGAGATCGGACAATGGCTGGACGCCGACATCGACGCAGCCGTCCACCGGACGCGCATCAGGGGCGACGACGCCCACTTCGAAGAGCGCCACGCCAGAGGGACTCCGCGGAGCGCTTCACCGCCGTGTTCTGGTAGAGCGCACACGGAGGAGATCCGGACCGGCCCCATTTGCGGCGGACTCCAGATGCGACCGGACTCCCAATGTCCGCCCTGAACATGGGGGTCGCTGGGTGCGCCCGCGCCCGCCGTTGCTCGGCGGTCTTAGGGCTCGTCCGCGCTCACTGTTCTCGCCTAGCGCCGAGTCCGTGCGGGTTCTCCTCCCGCCTCGCAGCGGGCCCCAGAAGCGACTCCTGCTCAACCACTTAGGAGGCCGTAGAGTGGATGCCGAGCCACCGGGGCAGGTCGGTCATGGAGTTGGGTGGGGTGCCGCGGATAGTATCCTCTCCCAGTCGTCCGACAGCGGCCGCAACTCGCTGGCCCCAACCCAGACCTGTCCCCCCGCATTGTGTACCTGGCTATGAGCCCAGCGTGCGATTCGACGAGTCCCGGGCCAGTCGCGTAGGACTTTGTGCCCATCAAAGCCCTGAGCCAGTTCGTCACGGCAGGTACGATTCCGCTCGGTCCATCGTTCGAGGTGCTCCTCTGCCGCGAGCAGGTCCGACTTACTCGAGTTACACCCCTGGTGGGCCACGGCGAAGTTGTGGCCCAGGTCCAGCGAGTATCGTCGCCAAGGGATGAAGTGGTCGACGTACGCTCTAGATAGACTGTAACTTGCTGATACTTATTGATTTACTACAGATCAGGGAGACGTGATCCCCTTACTACACCCCTCTTCTTGAACGGGAATCTACTGGGCCGTCGAAGACGTCTGCGGATCTGCGGAAGCGGTCAGCGGACAGGCGCTTGAAAGCCCGCGCTTCTTGGTCGAAATTTGGGCCAGTGAGGGCGGCGGGCAGAGGGTCCCGACTGAAAGGAAGGGCGCACCCTCTGCGTTTTCCTTCGGAAACGCGGTGCGGCCCGTCGGCTGCGGTCAGAACGAGCGAATCGATGAGAACCAAGCTATTGACGATCGATGGCGTGTTCAACGTGCTCCTTGGAGTTGTCCTTGTGTGGTACCCGCTTTCGGTTGCCGAGGCGCTTGGTCTTCCAGCGAGCGGTCGGCCCTTCTTTGCGAGCGTTCTCGGAGGCGTGCTCTTCGGTATAGGTGTCGCGCTGCTCATCGAACGTTTTTGCCGGAGGACGGGCTCCATCGGGCTGGGGCTTGGCGGTGCGGTGGCCATCAACTTGTGTGGCGCCGTCGTCTTGGTCGCGTGGCTGTCGGGCAGTTCTCTGGCTCTAACGGTGTTGGGCAGATTTCTCCTTTGGACGTTGGCGGCACTTCTGGTCGGCCTGAGCCTCATCGAGCTGTATGCCCAGGTACGTTGTCCCCGCAGATAGAGGCCGTTTCGGGAGGTTCATCGACATGGCTATTTTGCAACTTGCAGGCGAACACCGGGAGCTGCGGCGGCAGTTCGGCGCGGACCCGAGCAAGGCGATGATGGGGCCATGGGTTTGACGGTGTCCAAGTTGCCCCCCGGGCCACGCATCCCGCGCCTTCTTCAGTTGCTCCGGTGGGTCTTCACTCCGCTCCCATTCATGCATGCGTGCTGGAAACGCTACGGCGACCCGTTCACGGTGCGGCTGCCGGGCTACCCGCCAATGGTCTTCTTCAGCGATCCGGTGGCCATCAAGCAGATCTTCACCGGTGACCCGGATCAGTACCTGGCTGGCCGCGCCAACAGGCTTTTTGAGCCGTTCCTCGGACCGAATTCGCTATTCCTGCTCGACGGCGCCCGGCACCGGCGCGAGCGCAGGCTGCTCAAGCCGCCGTTTCGCGGCGAGCGCATGCGGACGTATGGCGACATGATCTCGGAGATCGCCGATCGATCGATCGACGAATGGCCGGTAGGCACGTCGTTTCCCATTCGCTCCCGCCTCAACGACATCACCCTGGATGTCATTATCCGCGTCGTGTTCGGTATGGAAGACGTAGCGCGGCTCACCGGCCTGCGTGCGGTCTTGATCGAAGCACTCGGATTCCTGGACGCGGGAAGCCCGCTACGGCAGCTGATGGCCCGGTGGCGCTTCGACCGTCTCCGCCGAGACATCCACGAGTTGCTGGACGACGAGATCCGGCGGCGGCGGGCCGCGCGGCCCGAAGAACGAACCGACATCATGACCATGCTGGTCTCCGCGCGCGACGAGGATGGCGTGCCCATGAGCGACGAGGAGGTCCGGGATGAAATGATCACCATGCTGATGGCCGGCCATGAGACGACGGCCACGTCGCTGGCGTGGGTGATTCACCACCTGCTGGAACACCCGGACGTCTTGGCGACCGCCCGCGCGGAGGTAGCGTCCGTCGTCGGGAACGGACCAGACGTGTCCCGGCCGACCGCAGAGCAGATCGCCCAGCTCGGCTACCTGGATGCGGTCATCAGGGAGACAGCGCGCCTCAACCCGGTCGCGCCCATCGTCGTGCGCCAACTCGAGACGGAGCTCGTCGTTGATGGTACTGCGCTGCCGGCCGGCTGCATCGCAGCACCATGCATCTACCTCGTTCACCGCCGATCCGACCTGTGGCCCGAGCCGGACTCCTTTGACCCCGGCCGTTTCGTGGGAAAGCGCGCCGACCCCTACACGTTTTTCCCCTTTGGCGGTGGCGTGCGCCACTGCCTCGGAGCGGAGTTCGCGACCTATGAGATGAAGATCGTGCTGGCCCGCGTGTTGTCACGTGTGATCCTGCGACCAGATCCCGATCATGCGGTTCGCGTAGTGCGGCGCGGCCTACTCCTTGGCCCATCCGGCGGCGTGCCGGTGATACGCGAAGCGTCCTGACCGTCGAATTGAACGACCGCCGGCCGTGCCTGCCGCGCCAAGACCGCCTCGCTCGCTCGCTCCCGGCGCCGTACGGCCAATCGCACCGCCCACACGATGAGACGCGGCCTCCAATGCCGGAGCCGATTCGCTGCCGAGGACCACTAGCGGCTCGGACCATGATCGCGCGCTCGCCCTCGCTGGCGAGTCACCTCCAGCGCCCGCGCAACGTCTCCGTGGTCTTCACCGCGGCCCACGCCACCTGCGGCCATGTCGCTCGCAGCCACGGATTACCCTTTCCGACCGATGTCGCCTTTCGTGCCCCGGCGCTCTCGTGGTTGCCAGGACAGACCCGAGCCCAGGGCGCCAATGCCTCGCTGTCGGTCCTCCTCGCTCGATTCTCAGAAGAGCACCAGTGGAAGGCGCGCGGTAGCAAAGAGCAGGATCGCCTGCGTGATCCACCACGTAGCCATGAGGAGGGCCGCGTCGGGCATGCGGGTGATCGCCGGGTTTCCCGGGGCGAAGTCGCACCGGGTCGTCACGAGGAAAAGGAACAAGCCGAAGGATCAGGCCGACCTTCTGCATCGTACCGGGCCGATTCTGCTCTGTGATGAAGGAGGGGCCTTCGGAAATGGCTCTTCATCCGTCAGGGATCCACCCGCGTGTTGCGCGAATGGCACAGACGAGGTGGTTTGGGGGCAAGGCGAAGGCCGGACAGCCTTCGTGGTCGGTTCCTGGACCCGCGAGTGCTCCGGGGAGGTCGGGCCCGACCTCCCGATTGCCCCCCGGGCGGTCCTCCGGTAAGATCCCGCCTCCGCAAGCGCCCCCTGACGCCTTCGCTCGGATCGGCCATGCTGAGGACCACCCCCTTCCACTCCAGAACCGCCCCCCTGTGCGAGGCGCAGAATTGGCGCCGGTGGTCCGGATACATCACCGCCGGATCGTACGAGCTGACCCATGATCGGGAGTACCATGCCATCCGGAGCTCGGCGGCGCTTTTCGACGTGTCACCGCTCCTCAAGTACGGGATTCGGGGGCGCGATGCAGTGCGCTTTCTGGATCGCGTGGTGACGCGGGACGTGTCCCGGTGTGAGCCTGGTCAGGTGCTGTATACGCCCTGGTGTGACGAGGCGGGGAAGGTCATGGACGACGGGACGCTGTCACGAATGGAGGACGACGCGTTCCGACTCACTGCGGCTGAGCCGAATCTGCGGTGGCTCCTCGACAACGCGTTGGGCCTCGAGGTGGAGATCAACGATGTCTCGGACACCCTTGCGGCTCTCTCGCTCCAGGGCCCCAACGCCCACGCGATTCTCGGAAGTGCCACCGGCGGATCCATCGATGGGCTGGGGTTCTTCCGTCTCACCGCGGCACGTGTGGGAGACGTGCCCGTCACAGTCACGAGGACGGGCTACACCGGGGATCTCGGGTACGAAATCTGGGTGGAGGCGCCCCACGCACCCCGTCTCTGGGACGCCCTGATAGAGGCGGGACGAGCCTACGGGATCACCCCTGCCGGCATCCTGGCCTTGGACGTGGCGCGCCTAGAGGCCGGGCTCGTCCTCATCGACGTGGACTATGTTCCAGCCCACCGAGCCATCGTGGAGGACCGCAAGTCCTCGCCGCTCGAGCTGGGTCTCGGCTGGACCGTGAAGCTGGACAAGCAGGCCTTCGTGGGCCGGAGTGCACTCGTCGAGGAAAAGCGGCGCGGGCCCCTGTGGCAGCTCCGAGGTCTGGAAGTCAGCTGGGAATCGCTCGAGGACGTCTACGGCAAAGTCGGGCTGCCCCCTCAGCTACCGTCCGGAGCGTGGCGGAGCAGCGTGCCGGTGTACAGCCAGGGCAAGCAGGTGGGCTATGCGACCAGTGGATGCTGGTCTCCGATCCTCAAGAAGTACATCGCTCTGGCGCACCTACACGCCAGCCACTCTCGCCCCGGGACCTGCGTGCACATGGAGGTCACCGTCGAGCATCAGCGGCGCCAGGCCGAGGCGCGCGTCGTCGAGACGCCTTTCTTCGACCCCGAGCGAAAGCGGGCCACGACGTGATCGCGGACCACAGTTACGACGCCATCGTCATCGGCGGCGGTCACAACGGCCTGGTGAACGCCGCCTACCTTGCACGAGCCAGCAAACGGGTCGTGGTGCTGGAAAAGCGGCACGTCCTCGGGGGCGCCGCCGTCACCGAGGAGATCTATCCGGGCTTCAAGTATTCGGTGTGCTCCTATGTGGTGAGCCTCCTGCGCCCGGAGATCATCCGTGATCTGGACCTGCCGCGTCACGGCCTCGAGATCCTCCCGCTCGAGAGCACGTTCACGCCGCTTCCGGACGGCGACCATCTGGTGCGCTGGTCGGACCACGACCAGACCCGCCGAGAGCTCTACCGGCACTCGCCCCGAGATGCCGACGCGTACGACGACTTCGGCAAGCTCATGTATCAGCTGGCGGTGGCGGTGAAGCCCATACTCGCCATGGTGCCGCCCGACCCGACGTCCTTGCGTCCCAAGGACCTCCTTGGTTTCGCCAGGCTGGCAAAGCATTTCCGCGGCCTCGGTGAGGAGCAGTTCCACGCGCTCTTCAAGCTCATGACCATGAGCTCCGCCGACTACCTCGACGAGTGGTTCGAGACGGAGCCCTTGAAGGCTACCATGTCGGCCAGCGGGATCATCGGTACGTTCCTCGGCCCCCGGTCCCCCGGCACGGCGTACGTGCTGTTGCACCACTACATGGGCGAGATCGACGGTGCCATGCGCGCCTGGGGGTTCGCGCGGGGAGGCACGGGTAGCGTAAGCGAGTCGATCGCGGGCGCCGCCAGGCGTTTCGGCGCGGACATCCGCACGGAGTCCGGCGTGGCTCAGGTCATCGTGAAGAGGGGCACGGCGGTCGGTGTGGCCCTCGAGAACGGCGACGAGATCCGGGCGCCCGTAGTGGTCTCGGCGCTGGATCCCAAACGGACCTTCCTCCAGATGGTCGAGCCGAAGGATCTTCCGGGCGACTTCGTCGACGCCATCCGTCGCTTCAAGATCCGGGGATCGTCGGGCAAGGTGAACCTCTCCCTTTCCGAGCTGCCCGATTTCACGTGCCTGCCCGGCGTCGGACCACACCTGCGCGGCGCCATCTCGATCAGCCCCAGTGTGGACTACCTGGAGCGGGCGTACGACGACGCCAAGTACGGAGGATTCTCCAGACGGCCCTACATGGACATCATCCTACCGTCGATGATCGATCCAGGCATGGCTCCGCCCGGGCAACACGTCATGTCCATCTTCGTCCAGTACGCACCGTCCGATCTGGAGGGCGGCTGGGACGACACCAAGAGGGAGGCGTTCGGAGACGCGGTCATCGACACACTGGCCCAGTACGCGCCGAACCTCCCGGGGGCGATCCTGCACCGGCAGGTGCTCACCCCCTGGGACATCGACCGCGAGATGGGCCTGACCGAGGGGAACATCTTTCACGGCGAACTGACCCTCCATCAGCTCTTTTGCCTGCGTCCCAGCGTGGGGTGGGCCGATTTCACCACGCCCGTCAGGAACTATTTCCAGTGCGGGTCCGGCACACATCCGGGAGGAGGCGTCACGGGTGCGTCGGGCCGATTGGCCGCCCTGAAGATCCTCGGGGATCGACGGCTGTGACGGGCTCCTACGACGCCATCGTCATAGGCGCCGGCCACAACGGCCTGGTGACCGCGGCCTACCTGGGCAGGGCCGGGCTCAACGTGCTCGTGCTGGAGCGCCGCGAGGTAGTCGGAGGAGCGGCCGTCACCGAGCAGGTCTTCCCCGGCTTCAACTTCGATACGGGAGCTCATCGCGTCGGTGAGCTTCATCCCGCTGTGATACGGGAGCTGGAATTGCGAGGCCACGGTCTGGAACTCCTGCCCGCCGATCCCACCGTGTTCGCGCCGGCCCCCGAGGGAAGGAACCTCCTGCTCTGGAGAGACCCCGCGCGGACGGTCGAGTCGATTCGGGAGCTATCACCGGCCGACGCCGAGGCGTGGATTCCGTTCGGTGAGTTGATCGGAAAAGCAACCGCGGTCCTCGGGGCGGCCTGGTCGGTCACGCCTCCCAACGTCACCGGCAACGACCCGCGCGACCTCTGGTCGGTCCTGAAGCTGGGGGCAGGACTGCGCCGGCTGGGCAAGAGGGACATGGTCGAGGTCATGCGCATCCTTCCCATGGCCGTCTCCGAGCTCGTGGGAGATTGGTTCGAGAGTGACGTGCTCAAGGGGACCCTCGCGGCAGCCGGCATCGCGGGGGTGTTCCAGGGCCCCATGGCCGCCGGAACGGCATTGGGGTTGCTGCACCACCACGTCGGGGCAGGGAACGGTGTTCTCAGGCCGACCCTGCGGGTGAGGGGTGGTGTAGGAGAGCTGACGAGGGCACTGGCGGCGGCGGCCCGAGGGAAGGGCGTCGAGATCAGGACGAGCCAGCCGGTCGAGCGGGTGATCGTGAGAGACGGCCGGGCCACGGGCGTGGCTCTCTCCAGCGGTCAGGAATTCTGGGCGGACCGCATCGTCTCCAACGCCGATCCCCGGCGGACGCTTTTCGACCTCGTGGGACCCACGGAGCTCGAACCGGAGCTCGTTCGCAAGGTCAAGAACATCCGATTCAGAGGCGGCTGCGCCAAGGTCCATCTGGTGCTTGGAGAGCTACCGCACTTCGCGGGGGTCCCCCAGGGCGGCCCACATCTCAACGGCGTCATCTCCGTCAGTCCCAGTCTGGACTACCTGGAGCGCGCGTACGATGACGCGAAGTACGGAGCGGCCTCCCGATTTCCCTACCTCGAGGTGTCAATCCCTTCCGTGACCGACCCCACCATGGCCGAGTCGGGAAAACACATCGTGTCCGTCGTGGCCCAGTACGCGCCCTACAGGCTGAGAGAGGGCGAGTGGGACGCGGCAGCTCGAGAGCGGCTCGGGGACGCCGTGGTGCGTGCGCTGTCCGAGTACGCGCCCAACCTGCCGTCGGCCATCCTCCACCGACAGGTGCTGACTCCGCTCGATCTGGAGGACACGTACGGGCTCTCCGAGGGCAATATCTACCACGGAGAGCACACGCTGGATCAGATGTTCTTCATGCGGCCGGTTCCCGGTCTCGCCCGCTATCGCACCCCCATCGAGGGACTCTATCTCTGTGGAGCGGGCACGCACCCCGGGGGTGGCGTCACTGGAGTCCCGGGCTACAACGCGGCCCGCGAGATTCTTAGAGACCCGAGACTCCACTAGTTCCACCACAGACTTCACCTCAGACGCATCGGGCGCACGTTGGTAACTACTTGTGGTTACCAATGATCGGAGGCTCGACTTAACGTTTGGAGCCCTGTCGGATCCCATACGGCAGGCCATTCTCGCGCGCCTCGTGCGGGGAGGGGCCACCGACGTGGTGGTCGGCCACGAGCTCTTCCCGAGCGTCGAGGCGAAGGCCGGGCACGAGGAGGGGTGGGAGAGCTGCTTGAAACGGCTGGAGGCGCCCTTCAGCTAGTCTGGCGAGAATCGGCTGTTCCGCCGTGCCCGGTCCGGCGCCCTCGAGGCCACTCCCCAGGACTGGGCGGGCGGCCTCCTTCTCGCATGGGAGAGACGCGGGCGGGCTCGGCTCGGTCGGGGTGTTGCGGTGGCACTCCCCCGCAGTCAGTTTGCCCCGCGCACCCACCTCGCACTCCCCAGAGCCGAGCCTTTATACAGCCGTGAGTCACCCACCACGGGACCTTGGAGCCGCTCACTACGACCTGTTTGGCAGTGAGCCCGAGCCGGACTCACGCCAGGGTGAATCGGCCAACACTGACGCGACATCAGGACGCGCGAACGACTCCGAGGCCCCGACCTCGGAGCGCGAGATGTCCGCCACCCAGGCCAGAGAGAGGCCCGCGCCATCGGCAGGCGAGATCGAGCCTGAAGAGAGGGCCGCGGTGGGCGTGGCCACTGCCAGTGTCGAGACCACCGAAGCGGGCAACGGTGCCGCTCCCCCCGAAGATGATGGACTCCCCGACGACGATCCCCCTCGAGACCCCTCGTCCCCGGCGGGCGTGGCGCTGACCCGTTGGTTCAGAGAGATCGCCGGGGACGACAGCCCCATCGTAGGGGGCAAGGCAGCCTCCCTCGGAGAGATTTACCGGAACCTTGATGGCCACGGCATACGGGTTCCCAACGGATTCGCTACTACGGTAGAGGCGTATGCGTCCTTGCTCGACGCCCCGACCTCGTCGCAGTGCTGGGCGGACGTGACCGGCCACGAATCGTTGGACCGGGTGGCGGCGAAGGCGCTCCAGGCGGCTTCGCTCCGGGCCGCTCTGGAGGTGCTCTTTCGCGACGCACACCTCGACGATGACGTGGAGATGCACGCACGTGCCGAGCTTGCGCGGGACCTGGTGATCGCCACGCCCGTACCGACTGAGGTTCAGGACGCTCTCGCCGAGGGATACGGGGCCCTGTGCCATGAGTACGGCCGTGAGGTCGACGCCGCCGTGCGCTCATCAGCCACTCGTGAGGATTCGGAGATCGCCTCGTTTGCCGGTCAGTACGACTCGTTCCTGAACGTCAGGGGAACGGTCGAGATCGTCGCGGCGTGGAAGAAGTGCTGCGCCAGCGCGTTCACGGAACGAGCCATCAGCTATCAGCTCGGACACGGCATGGACCCGCTGGACGGGGCGGTCTCGGTCGTCGTCATGAAGATGGTCCGGTCCGATATCGCAACCTCGGGCGTGATGTTCACCATGGATCCCGAGTCCGGGAACCGGAACGTGGTGCACGTCTCGTCGTCATACGGGCTGGGGGAGCTGGTGGTGCAAGGGACGGTGTCACCGGACTTCTTCCTCATTTGGAAGGAGGGGCTCAGGAGGGGGCGTTCGGCGGTCGTGCACCGATGGCTGGGCGCCAAGGACGTGAAGCTGGTCTACTCCACACAAGGAGGCACGGCCACCGAGAGCGTGGACGTGCACGCCAGCCGTCGCCGAGCCTGGTCGCTCACCTCGGAGGAGGCCCTCGAGCTGGCGCGCATGGCTCTGGTCATCGAGGACCACTACGGACGGCCCATGGACATCGAGTGGGCGAAGGACGGCTACAGCGGAGATCTCTTCGTCGTGCAAGCTCGGCCCGAGACCATCCACTCGGGGGAAGAGCAGAAGAACATCCTCGAGACCTACTCCATGGCACAGGCGTGCGTCGAGGAGCTGAGGAGCCAGGGAAGGGTCCTGCTGACCGGGCAAGAGGCCACAGGTTCAAATCCCTCTACCCCGATTGAACTTACGGAGTTTCCGGGTCCCGTTCCCGCTTTTTATTCCCGCTAAACGGACCGCGAACGGACCCTCCTGCGGTCCTCGAGGGCCTTCCTGAGCCGGTCCTCGTCGGCCCGCTGATAGCACTGAAGCACCGTCGTTGCGGTTTTCCAGCCTCCGAGTTCGCAGAGCACCTTGAGCGGCTGGTCCATGAGGTCCGAGGCGAACTTCCGCCTCAGGGAGTGCCAGCCTCGGCCCCTCTTCGGCTCCAGCTCGGCGAGCACCTGGGCTTTCCTCCACCAAGTGCCAGCGCGGGAGCGGCTCACGCTCTTCGAGGGATCCCCGGGCGCAGGCAGCAGGGGGGTGTTGCCGATCCCGGGGTTCCGCCTCCGCGCCTCCTCCAAGACCGCGAGCGCCTCCGTGGTCACCGGCGTATGGTGCTCGTAGCCGGTCTTCTCGTGCTCACGACGCCACCGGATGATTCTGCGTTCAATGTCGATGTCCGACCACCGGAGCTGGCGGATGGCACCGATGCGGTGTCCGGTCTCGTGGGCGAGTACCAGCGCCACACGGAACCGCCAGTCCACTTCCAACGACACCCTGAGCAGAGCCTCGTACTCCCCCTCGGCGAGCATCACCCGGGCGGGGTTCTTCTGCTTGGGAAGCTTCAGGCCCCGCAGGGGATTCGATTCCAGGAGGAGCCTCCCCTCCTCGTCTCTCGACTTCGCGGCCCAGTTGAGGACCGCGAGCAGGAACCTCAGGTCGTATTCGATCGCACGGTCGGACACCGGCTTGCCGCTCGGGCCGACCTTGCCCGACCGCCGTTCCCGGATGAACCGATCCCAGTCCCTCTGGGAGAGGGTCGCGGGCCTTCGGTCCCTTCCCAAGAACTTCAGGAACATCTTCGTCGCAGCCCGGTCGTACGTCCGGGACCCCTTGCCCTTGGTGGGTGTCACTTCATCACCGTAGATGTCAAACAGCGTCTCCAGGGTGAGCGGCGTGGGTTTGGCTTGCCCGTCGCCTAGGAGGTCAGCCCCGGCGCGGCCTGCGGCGACTTCATCCGCCTGCCTCTTGCCCCGGGCCCAGTCGCGATGCTTAAGCGACCGGGTGAGCCTGCGCCCGTTCTCGCGCCACTCGATCTGGTACAGGCCGGTCTTGGGATCGGGGAACACCCTCACCCGGTTCCGGCCCCATTCGCCGGCGCTATAAGTGCGCCGGCCACGTTTCGTGCGTGCCATCATTCGATTCCTCTTTCGATGATGGACTGCACGATCTGCGCGTTTGAAACTTGGCGTGGGGAAGGCTTCTTGACCAGCGGCGGGTTGGCGGGCACTTGGGCCATTCGCTTCCGGGGCAGGTGCCTGCGGGCGATCCTGGGCGCGCCGGGCCTTCCGACGTTAGGGATCTTACCGTCGCGGACGAGACGGCCTAGGTGGTCCGCGGAGTAGCCGCTCTCCCTGGCGGCCTCCGTCAAGGAAAGGGTGGTCTCGTCCCGCTCCCGGAGCGTGTCCTCGAGCTCGGCCGCGCAACTCTCGAGCGCCACGGCCGGAGTCTCGCCCCCGTAGCGGCGGAGCGCCTGGGCCTGCTTCCGCCAGGTGACCGGCAGGCCTTCCACTGAAGCGTGACCTGCTCCCGGTCGGATTCTCGCATTCACTCCCAGTCTCCTTCGGCGTCTCTCTTGAGCGCGTCGTTGAGATCCGGATCCCCTTCGCCTCGTCGGACGGACCGTTCGGCGAGATCGACGCGCCGGCCGAGGTCGGCGAGCCCCGTGGTGCGTGCTACGGCGTAGATGGCGGCGGCGAGTGCGGCGAGCGCGAGCGCGGCGTGCAGCGCCAGGGCGATGCCGTGCTCGGCGAGGATGGCTGGCCAGAAGGGGCCGAGGTAGTCGAGGCGGGAGCCGCCGAGCAGGAACGCGGATCCGGCGATGGCGGCCGTGAGACCCGCGCTGATCTTCCAAGGCTGCATCGTGGTTCTCCCGTGATCAGAGTTCGACTGCGGCCGGATCGCGGTCGGCGGGACCCCTGAGCCAGGATCCGTCCTCGCTTCCGGGGCCGAGCCTCTGGATGAGTTTCGCCGCGGCCAGTCCGTTGGCGTGGAGTCGGAACCCGGCGGCGGCCTTGGCGCGGACGGAGCGTTCGCGGTAGTTGCCGGATACGGCCTCGATGTTGACGCGGCCGCTCCGGCCTTCGGCGTCCGCATACTCGATCTGCGCGTCGGGGTAAAGCACGCGTCCCGCAGCATCGATCGGGAGGCCGAGCTCGCGTGCGATGCGGTGGCGTTCGGCATCGGCGGCCCGCTTCCCTTCCTTCCTCCGTACGGCCTCGCTTGCGCGTGCGACGCTGCTCTTGAGTTCCGCGTCGAGTCGGACGCGCCGGACGGTGGCTCCGTGCGCTTCGAGTTGTTCCCGCTCCTTCCTGCAGGCGCGGTAGATGGCGGTGTCGTGCGCGGCTTCCGAGGGGCGGACGCGGGCGACCCGGATCTCCTGCCCGGGATTCATACCGTGCTCGGCGGCGAGCTTCCGGACCTGGGCCACGCCCTTGCGGGTGAGGGAGAGGACCTTGAACGGGTTGCCTCTGGGTCCCGTCGCGCGGGTCTCGGTGACGATCCCGTCCCGTATCCAGGCGTTGACGGCCCTTCGGGTGGTGTAGGGGTGGCCGCCGAGGCGTGCGTCGGCGAGGTCGCGGTAGGAGACGGTGCCGTGGACACCGATGTCGGCGAGGGCTCCGGCACATCGTTCGAGGAAGGAGACGGACCCGGCGTCCCGGCTCGCGGCGTGTTCTCGGCGGTGGCCGTTCCGCATGCGGCAGCTGTCGCGGCTGGGTGGCGCGGCGGGACGCGGGTCCTGTTCGACGCTACGGTCGAACATCTCCTTGCCTCTCACTGCTCAGCGGCTCGGCCCGAGGCTGCGTTCGGGGACCGGCAGCTTCGGCACGGGCACGACGGTTTTCTGGGGTCCGGGCGCGCGGACTGCCGCCGCGGCCACGGGTTCGCGTACGGCCTCGCGCTCGCGGTGCCGAACGAGCACGAAGTCGGAGATCTTCTGTGAGTCGGCGGCGGCGCGCCGGATCTCGCGCGGGTCCTCCTCGAGCGCGGCGATCCAGCCCTCGACGTAGGCGGCTCCCCGGCTCGGGTCGTGGCCGACGCCGACGCGTTCGCCGGACATCATGGCGCTGATCTCGGCCCGGAGTTCTTCCCTGGCGTATTCAGGCGAGCCGAACCCGTCCTCGATCCCCTTGACGAGCGTCTCGCGGTTCATCCGCTCCGGATGGCCGGTGCTGTGCCCCAGTTCGTGCAGCGCAGTCTGGTAGTAGTGGTTGGCCGAGGGGAACTGTCCCCGTTCGGGCAGCACGATCTCGTCGTTGTTCATGTGGTAGAAGGCGCGATCGCCCGAGACGTGCCGGACGGGGACCCCGCTGTCCTCCAGGACACGTTCGGCCTGCTGATGCACCTTCCAGAGCGGCTCGGCGGTGGGCGTGGTGCGGGCGGGGAGCCCGTCAGCTTGTTCGGCGTTGAACACGGTGTACTGGCGGACGAAGGGCACGTTGAGGCGCTCGTAGTGGTAGACGCGCTTGCCCTCGTCGTCGCGGACGGGCTTTCCGCGGTCGTCGGTGACCGGGAGCCGCTTCTTGTCCTGGAAGGAGAGGATGCGGGTGCCGCGCTCACCCTTCCTGACCTGTCCGCCCCGGGCCTGGACCTGGCGGTAGGTGCCCCAGCGGACGTCGTCGTAGCCCAGCTTCTGCTGGACGGCGGCGAGGTGCAGGCTGTTGCCGCCCCGGTAGGAGCGGCCGGTGTCGACGTTCGAGGGGAGTACGCGCTCGCCCGGCGCCCAGGGCTTCTGCCACGGCGCGGTGCCTTGGCGGATCTGCTCGATGACCCGGTCGGCGAACTTGCGGTGATACTCGTCGTGCTTCATCGTTCGCCCTCCTCACCGTGCGGATCGCCTCCGGCGTCCACGATCTCGTCCTCGCTCCCGACCTCCTCGGGGAAGAGGCCGTACTCCTCGGCCAGGTGGGCCGGGACTTCGAGCGCCTCGCCGCCGTCGCGCGCGAGCTCGCGGTCGAAGTCGTCCAGCGTGCGGACCCGGATGGTCCGGTCGTCACCCCTCATGCGTTCACCTCCTTCGGTGAGTGGGTCTGTGCTTTCTCGCGGGGCTTCGTCGCCCCGCCCCCAAACGGGCTCGGTGGTCCAGCGGCCCGTAGCCGCCTCGTAGCCGCGCACTTCAAGAGCCTCCTCGACGAACCGCCGGCCCTCTCGGCGGGTCACGTGGAGCACGAGATGGATCCCGTCGTCGACGCCCCGGCAGGTGACCTCCCACGGGAGGGCGTCCCCGGCCTGCATGGCGCAGCTCGCTAGGCGCGAGAGCGCGGAGCGCGCGTTGTTGGCGTGCACGGTGGTGAGCGAGCCGCCGTGGCCGGTGTTGAGAGCCTGGAGCAGATCGGCCGCCTCGGCGCCCCTGACTTCGCCGACGACGATGTGGTCGGGGCGGTGCCTGAGCGCGTGCCGCACCAGGTTGCGGATCGAGACTGACGTCTCGGACTGGGCGGCTCCGGCCTCGAACCGGAGGCAGTTGGCGCGCTCGATCCTGAGTTCGAGCGTGTCCTCGATGGCGACGATGCGCTCCCCCTCGGGCAACAGCTCGATCAGCGCGTTCAGGAGCGTGGTCTTGCCCGATCCGGTGCCCCCGGACACCAGGACGTTCCTGCGGGACTCGAGGGTCGTCCGGGCAGCCTGGAGGACTGCCTCGGGTAGTGCGCCCATGTGCACGAGGTCGCTGGCGGAGAACGCCCGGCCCCCGAACCGGCGGATCGTGATGGCTACCTCAGGGCTCGCGGGCGGTGTGCAGATGGCGACCCGCGATCCGTCGGCGAGCCGGGCGTCCAGGATCGGCCGGGTGGCGGGATCGAGCCCGAGCGGGCGCGCGATGTGGATCGCGGCCCGGTGGAGCCACGCGGCGGTCAGCTCGGGCGCCTCGTGGGGCTCGAGCTTCCCCGCCCGCTCGACCCACACGTTTCCGGGTCCGTTGATCATGATCTCGGAGACGTCCGGGTCCTCGAGCAGCGCGCCGAGGCCCGGGAGGAACGGCTTCAGATGGCCGATCCCGCTTGCTCGCGTCATATCCGTCCCTCCTCGCGGAGCCGCCAGTAGCCCTTGGTCCTAGGCAGGTAGTGGGGCTTCAGGTAGACGCGCCGGGCCGGGAGCGACTTGACGCCGTCGTAGGGCAGACAGATGGCCTGGTAGTTGGCGAGGAGCGTGAACTCGCGCGGCGTGAACACCGGCTCCCGCTGCTGCCGGAACGACTTGCTCGCGCCGATGGTGCCGCGTCCACCTCCGGCGCGTCCCGACAGGAGCGAGAACTCCGGCCTGCCCGTCGTCTCGGTGAACGTGTAGGAGGGCTGCGTCTTCAAGACGGAGCCGCACATCTCGGACGCGATCCTGGCGGACGACTCGTCCGAGAGGGAGAGGAAGATCCGGGTCCTGAGCGTTTGGACGAGCGTGCGCCAGGCCTCGCCCGAGGGGAGCACGGAGCGGAGCGAGGAGATCGACTGCGTGGCGACGATCGGGATGCAGCGGCACTGCCGGGTCAGCGCGAACGCCTTCTCGTCGCCTGCGGGATCGTCCTGCCCGACGGTGGCGAACGCCTGATACTCGTCGCAGATGAACACGGCGGGCCGCATGTACTGATCGGGCCGGCGCGCGGCCTCCGCGGGACGCCGGAGCAATGCCTGCATCCATGCGTTCTTGAGCAGCACGCCGATGGCTCGGGCGAGGGCCGGGTTCGCGCCCGCGGGCATGTTGAGGGCGAGGACCTTGCCTTGGTCGATCAGCCGCGCGAGCGGCGGCAGCCGTCGGCGGAGTCCCGGCATGGGCCGGACATCGGCGACCTCCCCGGCCGGTTCGGCGGCGTCCGTCTCGGCGGGCGGCGGCGGACAGAACACGCCCGCGACCTCGGGCTGGTCGAACAGCGAGAGGAAGACGCTGATGCCTTCGACGATCGAGGTGCGGAGCTTGGCGTCGAGCACCGACCAGTCGTGGACGTACCACCGCTCGATGGCCTCGACCAGCTCGGCCAGCTCGCTCCCCGCTCCGACCCTCTCCGTCTCGTAGGGGACGCCGAGTTCTTCGAGCTTTGCCCTCAGGGCCGGATCGAGTCCGCATCCCACTCTCGCGGTCCCGGTCGCCAGCTCCCAGGCCCAACCCTCGAGGACCTGCTTGTGAGCGGTGAGGTCCTTGTTGGCGATGGTGGCCCGCACCGGGCATAGCTTCCGGGCCTCGCCGATCTTCCCAGCCAGGAGCTCGGCGTCGACCGTGCAGCGGTAGACGTCCCGGAGCGTGACCCAGCTCCCCGGCAGCAGCCGGTGCAGTTCGATGATCCAGCATCCGCTTTCGAGTGCGGATCTGTTGTGATCATTGAACTTAGGAGGCTGTCCGGTGGGATTCCCGCCAAACGGTTCCCGCCGAATGGGGTCAGGTCCGAACTCTCCGGCGGCTAGCGAGCGCCTGCCTGAGTTGTCCCTCGTCCGCCCGCTGGTAACACTGGAGGACGGTCTTGGCCGTCTTCCAGCCGCCCAACTCGCAGAGGACCTTGAGGGGCTGGTCCATGAGGTCGGACGCGAACTTCCGCCTCAGCGAGTGCCAGCCGCGGCCGCGTTTCGGCTCCAGACCTGCGAGCCTTTCGGCCCTCTCCCACCAACCGCGGGCGATCCAGGAGCCGACACTCACCGAGGGGTCCCTCGACGAGGGCAGCACCGGAGCGCTCCCGGTCACGGGGTTCCGCTCCCGCGCCGGCTCCAAGGCTGCGATCGCCTCGGCGGTCACCGGCGTCCGGTGCTCGTATCCGGTCTTCTCGTTCTCGCTACGCCACCGGATGGTTTCGCCGGCCATGTCGATGTCGGACCAGCGGAGCTTGCGGATGGCACCGATCCGGTGCCCAGTCTCGTGCGCGAGCACGAGGGCGACGTGGAACCGCCAGTCGACCCGCCGAGACACTTGGAGCAGCGCTTGGTACTCCTCCTCGGAGAGGACGACACGCGTGGGGTTCTTGGTCTTGGGCATCTTGAGGCCCTTCAGCGGGTTCGAGACGAGGAGCGGGCGACCCCGTTCGTCCCTCGACCTAGCGGCCCAATTGAAGATCGCAATCAGGAACCTCAGGTCGTACTCGACCATCCGGTTCGACACCGGCTTGCCGCTCGGTCCGACCCTGCCCGCTCTGCGTGCCCGGATGAACCGGTCCCAGTCCCGCTGGGAGAGTGTCGCAGGGTCGCGGTCCCGTCCGAGGAACCCCAGGAACATCCGCATCGCGGTCCGGTTGTGCATGCGGGCGCGTCTGCCCTTGGTGGGGATCACCTCTTCCGTGTAGATGTCAAAAAGCCGCTCCAGAGTGAGCGGCTCGGGCTTGGCGTCCTTCTTGCCGTTCAGCTCCGGCCCGGCGAACCCGGCGGCAAACTCGTCCGCCTGCCGTTTCGCGCGAGCCCAGTCGCGGTGCTGCAGCGACCTTGTGAGCCTGCGCCCGTTCTCGCGCCACTCGATCTGGAACAAGCCGGTCTTGGGGTCGGGGAACACCCTCACCCGGTTCCGGCCCCATTCGCCGGCGCTGTACGCGCGCCAGCCACGTTTCGTGCGTGCCATCATTCGATTCCTTTTTCGATGATGGACTGCACGATCTGCCTGTTGGAAAGCTCGCTGCGCCGGGGCTTCTCCGCCAGTCGCGGCTCAGTCGGCGCATGGGCCTTCCGGGGCAGGTCCTTGAGGGCGACCCTGGGCGCGCCGGGCCGTCCCGCGTTGGGGATCTTGCCGTCGCGGACGAGCCGACCGAGGTGGTCGGCGGAGTATCCGCTTTCGCGGGAAGCCTCGACGAGCGAGAACGTGGTCTCGTCCCGCTCGACGAGGGTGGCTTCGAGGTCGTCGGCGCAGCGCTCGATCGCGGCGGCCGGGGTCTCGCCGCCGTAGCGGCGGAGCGACTTGGCCTGCCTGCGCCAGTCGGCGGGCAAGGCCTCGACGGTGGGTCGGTCCTTCATGCTGCGTTCACTCCCAGTCTCCTTCGGCGTCCCTGCGGAGCGCGTCGGCGAGGTCCCGGTCCCCTTCGCCCCGCCGGACGGACCGTTCGGCGAGATCGACGCGGCTGCCGAGATCGGCGAGGCCCGTCGCGCGGGCGACGCCGTAGATGGCGGCGGCGACGGTGACGACGGCGAACGCCGCGTACAGCGCGACGAGGATGCCGTATTGGGTGAAGATGAGTGCCCAGTGGGGCGCGAGGTATTCGAGGCGGGATCCGCCGAGGAGCAGGACGGACCCGGCGAGCGCGGCGGTGAGTCCGGCGCTGATCTTCCAGGGTTGCATGGCGGGTTTCTCCCTGACGGTCAGAGTTCGACGGAAGCCGGGTCGCGGTCGGCCGGTCCCCTGAGCCAGGAGCCGCCGTCGCCCGATCCCAGCCCGAGCTTGCGGAGCATGCCCGCGGCGGCGGGTCCGTTGGCGTGCATCGCGAACCCGGCGGCGGCCTTGGCGCGCAGCCCCGGTTCGCGGTAGTTGCCGGACGCGACCTCGACGTTGACGCGTCCGGTTCGCCCGTCGGCGTCCTCGTACTCGATCTGCGCGTCCGGGTAGAGCACCTGGCCGGCCTCGTCGAGAGGCAGCCCGAGTTCTTCGGCCGTGCGGTGCCGCTCGGCGTCGGCGGCCCGCTTGCCGTTCCTCCTCCGCTCCGACTCGCTCGCTCGCGCGACGGCGCTCTTGAGTTCGGCGTCGAGGCGGACGCGGCGCACCCGCGCGTCCCGCCTGCGGAGCCGCTCCCGTTCCCTGGCGCAGGCGCGGTAGACGGCTGTGTCGTGGCTGGCCTGGGCGGACCGGATGCGGGGGATTTCGATCTCCTGTCCCAAGTCCATCCCCCGCTGGGCGGCGAGCTTGCGGGCGTCGGCGACGCCGGCCTGGGTGAGCGTGAGGACCTTGAAGGGGTTGCCGTTCGGGCCGGTGACCGTGGTCTCCTGGACGAGCCCGTCCCGGATCCACGTGTCAACGGCCCGGCCGCGTGGTGTAGGGGTGCCCGCCGAAGCGTGCCTCGGCGAGGTCGCGGAACGATACCTCGCCGTGGACGCCGATGTCGGCCAGCGCCCCGGCGCAACGTTCGGGGAAGGGGATGGACCCGCGCTCCCGGTCCGCAGCGTATTCTCGGCGGTGGCCGTTCCGCATGCGTTGGCGATTGCGGCTGGGTGGCGCGGCGGGGCGCGGGTCCGGTTCGACCGTGCGGTCGAACATACCTCTCCCTCTCATCGGTTCAGCGGTTCGGCCCGGCGCTCCGCGCGGGCGTTGGGATCTGCGGCACGGGGACCTGGATCCGCTGGGGTCCCTCGGGTCCGGGCACGCGGGTCGCGGCCGCGGCCATGGGTTCGCGCGCGGGCTCGCGCTCGATGTGCCGCGCGAGCACGTAGTCGGAGATCTTCTGCGCGTCGGCGGCGGCGCGCCGGATCTCGCGCGGGTCCTCCTCGAGCGCCTTGACCCAGCCCTCGACGTAGGCGGCGCCACGGCTCGGGTCGTGTCCGACTCCCACGCGCTCGCCCGTCATCATGGCGCTGATCTCGGCCCTCAGCTCCTCCCTCGCGTAGTCGGGCGAGCCGAACCCGTTCCTGATCCCCTCGATGAGCGTCTCGCGCTTCATCCGGTCCTCGTGGCCGGTGCTGTGGCCCAGCTCGTGGAGCGCGGTCTGGTAGTAGTGGTTGGCCGAGGGGAACTGCCTGACCTGACCCCCTGAAACGAGACCAGGTGCAATGTTAGGATCGACCTGGTCTGAAGCTTTTCAGCGAGGAGGTCAGGATGGGAAGGAAGCGACACACTCCGGAGCAGATCATCACTGCACTGCGGGAGGCAGAGGTGGGTCTGGCCCGCGGCAAATCCGTGAAGCTGATCAGCCGGGAGCTCGGCATCACCGAGCAGACGTACTACCGGTGGAGGCGGGAGTACGGCGGGATGAAGGTGAGCCAGGCACGGCGCCTGAAGGAGCTCGAGCGCGAGAACGGGCGCCTGAAGCGAGCAGTGGCGGACTTGACACTGGACAAGCTGATCCTGGAGGAAGCGGCCGAGGGAAACTTCTGAGCCCCGAGCGCCGACGACGTTGTGTGGTGCGTGTAGGTCAGCAGCTCGGGGCGTCGGAGAGGAGAGCGTGCCGGGTGCTCGGGCAGCCACGCACGACCCAGCGCCGGGCGAGGAAAGTGGCGAGTGACGAGGGGGCGCTCCGAGGTGATATCGTGCGACTTGCGAGTCGATTCGGCCGCTACGGCTACCGACGCGTCACGGACATGCTCCGCATCGAGGGCTGGGGGGTGAACCACAAGCGGGTGGAGGCGGATCTGGAGGCAGGAGGGGCTGAAGGTCCCGCAGCGGCAGCCGAAGCGAGGTCGGCTGTGGCTCAACGACGGATCGTGCATCCGGCTGAGGCCGCTGTATCGGGGCCACGTCTGGTCGTACGACTTCGTGGCCTCGAGGACGCACGACGGGCGTGCGCTGAAGCTGCTGACAGTGCTGGACGAGCACACGAGGGAGTGCCTGGCGATCGTGGTGGCTCGCAAGATCCGCTCGCACGACGTGCTCGAGGTGCTGGCCGATCTGTTCGTCCGACACGGGCCTCCCGAGTATCTGAGGTCGGACAACGGACCGGAGTTCACCGCGAAGCTCGTGCGGCGGTGGTTGGGGCGCGTGGGCGTCGAGATGCTCTTTATCGAGCCGGGCAGCCCGTGGGAGAACGGCTACAACGAGAGCTTCAACGGCAAGCTCAGGGACGAGCTGTTGAACGGGGAGATCTTCTACTCGTTGGCGGAGGCGGCCGTGCTGGTCGAGCAATGGAGGCGCGAGTACAATACCGTCCGACCCCACAGCGCCTGCGGCGGCTTTCCCCCGGCCCCTGAGGCGATTAAGCCGTCGCCCTGGTTCCTGAGGATGCCCGTCCTTCACGGCCCTCCACAGGTGCTGGGACTAACATAGGATGTGGTACCACTCTTGGGGGCAGGTCACCGCTGCCCTCGGACGCATCGGTAACGATATAGCGCCACCATGGGCCGAGTAAATCCCGGACCTGATCAAGGTGGCGCAGATCACGCTTGACCTCTTGAATGGCGATGAGGTCAAACCGTGAGAGGATTTCGGTGATATACCAGAGGCTTTCGTCTGTTCGCTCGGTCTTGCCGAACCACCGGATGTTCCACGTTGCTATGAGGAGGGTGTCATAGAGAGTGCGGGGAGGGATCTCACGGTCCAGTTCAGCTCGTAACTCAAGGAGATTGGACGCAGTCCGCTTGACGATTGTAGCCCTTTTGCTACTGTCCTTCACGTTGAAGTTGTCGAAGTCGTAGTAGTATGACATTCTTTGTCTTCATCCTGTCCAGGTTGGGGCCGATCGTCTAGATGGTAACAGAACGACTGAAGAAACGGGACCGGGGTCGCGGCCGTGGATAGGGGTGATTTCCCTCTCGGATTTTGCAGGGGGTCATAGCGGCAGGTCGGCATGGCGACGCGAATGGGTCGGCTTCGTTGGAGTGGCTCTCTCGGCCATTCTTGAAGCGACCGACGACCGCCCCGGCCGTGGCCCATACAGGGGGCGGTTTGCTTGCCTCAAGATTGCTTTGCACGCTTTCGGCTGGTCCTCAGGAAATCATCGATAAGCGCCATCAACTCGTGGATTGTCGCCGAGCCGCCGGCAATGAGCCCGGCAGTCAAGGCGATGTCCGTGAACTGGAACACGGCTTGTTGAAACGACGTCCCCGCGTCGCCGGATTCGAAGATCGGGCCAAGGAGCCGGACCCCGGCCAACGATACCAGGGTGCCCAAGGTCAAGCCGAGGAGGAGCGCGCGCCTCTGGGTGCCTGCCTTGTACTCCTGAAGCTTCTTCTCGGCCGCCAGCTTGGAATCGCCGTCCGCCGATCGCGCTTCCTCGTCAAGTCGAGTCTTCGCGGCCTGGCGCCATGCCTTGATGAGAACCTCAAGCGAGCGTTCGACGAACAGGGCAATGACGTATAGGACTCCCAACTGGACGAGGGCTGTCCGAAACGGTGTTGCTCCTTCCGGTATCTCGATCGGCGTCAGGGAATCGCCTTGGACGAGGACGACGATTGCCAGCCCGATGGCTAGCACCGCCATCCAGATGCGTCCGACGTACTTTTCCATGCTTGTTCTCCCTAGTGTACCCGCCTGGCCCTGGGAACGTCGCCTCTGGATCATAAGGCATGTCCGGCAGAGCACCAACCTCCCCCAGCCCAGTGAGGTCTACAACCCGCCGGAAACCACAGCGGACACGAGTAAGGTGATGATCCAGCGGAACATGCTGCTTGGAAGGTGGTGGAGTCGTGTCGGGTTCCGAGCTACGTGCCTAGGAGCGGCGCGGACGCGCACGTGGAGCGCGCCGGCAGGGTCGGCGGGCGCGAACGCATCTGGCGGGGGAATCGGCGGTGACTGGAGTTCCCGCGACGTGCCGGGTATCGGATCCTCTCCCAGTCGATTGCGGCTTGACGATCAGGTTTCGTGCGGATACCGTCGACCGAATCGGACTCACCGGAATCCGGTGTCACCTCAGGACGGACGGGGGAGGATCGCTGTCAGTGGCGGATAATGTATTGTTTGGCCCAGACACGATGAATGCACCGTGGGGGCTGGAGTCCAGACTCAAGCTCGTTGCGTTGGCCTGCGATTTCTTCAACACGAACCAGGTCGCAGCCAACCATGCGGCCATTGGGAAGAAGTTGCCGAACTCGGGAGTTCCGACGCCGTTCACCGTCCTCGACTTTCTTCAGTATCTGGAGGTAAAGAAGGCCTTTCCTAGAACGCCGAATGCGTTCGTTGTAGCGCGAATCGTAGAGCGGATGGTATCTACTGGACTCCTCCTCCGTACTGGGCATGGCAGCCCCTTCAATGCGGGCCTCCAAGACCACTACTTGTACATGCCGATGCTCGCGGAATCACGAAGGGATCTGTTTCGACTGGTTCCCGTGCTTGGCGCCGAGTTCCTATATCGGTTGTGTGCACCGAGCTTAGTCCACATCGCGGGAACAAATGACGGTGTTCCTGTAGCGGGAACCGGGCTTGTCGTTCAGGCCTCCCATATCCTCACCTGTCGTCATGTGGTCTCCGACATGGAACTCGACCGCAGCCAAGTGTTTCAGGGTAGGGAGTATGTGATCAACGCCGACTCGATCCACCCACACCCCGATCTTGACGTCGCCGTGATTCGTGTCGACGGGCCGCCCTTGTCTCCCAAGCAAGGGATCCTCTTCCAAACTCCCGTCGTGGCGCAGACCGTCTACACGCTCGGTTATCCCAAGCTTCCCGGCCTTCGGGATGCGTCCGTGACCATGCAGCAGGGAGCCGTGACGAACGAATCGGTCACGTCGTTGGCGGGGGATACCCTGTTCCTCTATTCGGCCATTGCCAGGCCGGGAAACAGTGGGGGTCCCGTCATGTCCAGGGACGGTTACGTCGTTGGGCTCTCGGTCGTGGATGGCCGTCGGTCAGTACGTTCACCAGGATGCGTTCTCTCCACACTACGCGGGTATCCCCGCTCAAGCACTCGTCAAAGCGGTGGAAGACCTCGACCTAGGATTCGAATTGCCCTTCGAGAGCTACGAGTGATGCGCCCGAACGCCCTCTACGCCGGAATGCGACAGGGTGCAGAGCCGAGGGATCTTGGATGGCCGTCTTCCACGGGAGATGCCAGTTCGAGGGCACGGGTCGGCGGACACTACGATGTGCCTTGGTGTGTCGAATAAGGGCTGTATCGCTGCGTAGTGGGCTCCTCACCGCCACTTGGGCGGCGTAGGAAACCGGGCGGTGCTGCGCGCCAGCGCAGTCCGCGGCTTGTCGGGAGTGACCAGGTGCAGGTCGTGCGAAGAACTCTACTTGGGTATTGAATCCGAGTGCGCGGGTTCCCGATGGAGTGGACGCCCCCACCCGGCGGCATCGCGATGTGCCAAGATGGTACTGAGCGTTAGTCGACCATCTGAGGGAGGAGGCATCCAATGGAGGAGGTTCGCATCATCGGGATTGATCTGGCAAAGCGCAGCTTTCAGGTACACGGGGCGAAGGCGGACGGGTCGGTGGCGTACCGCAGGAAGCTGAGCCGAGGGAAGCTGCTGAGTTTTTTCGCCTCGCAGCCGCCCTGCTCGGTGGCGATGGAGGCGTGTGCCAGCGCCCATTACTGGGGCCGGGAGATCGCGGCGCTCGGTCACGAAGTGAGGCTGGTTCCACCGATCTACGTGAAGCCCTTCGTCAAGAGGCAGAAGAACGACGCGGCGGACGCCGAGGCGATCACCGAAGCTGCACAGCGACCGACCATGCACTTCGTGGCGGTCAAGACCGAGGCGCAGCAGGCGCAGGGGATGCTCTTTCGCACCCGTGACCTGCTGGTGCGCCAGCGCACGCAGACGATCAACGCGCTTCGGGGTCACCTGGCCGAGTACGGCGTTGTCGCCCCGCAGGGCAGGGCCCGGATCAGGCAACTGGCCGGGGTGCTCGAAGACGGGGACTGTGGGCTGCCGGAGGCGGTCGTCGAGCTGGGCAGGCTATTGCTCGAGCGGATCGACGAGCTCGATGAGAAGATCGACGGACTGGACCGCGAGATCCGGGCGAGCGCGCGGGAGGGCGAAGAGACGGCGCGGCTGATGACGATCCCGGGAATCGGACCGATCACCGCGATGGCACTGCAGGCCTTCGCACCGCCGATGGAGAGCTTCCGGCGCGGGCGCGACTTCTCGGCGTGGCTCGGCCTTGTGCCGCGACAGCACACCACCGGCGGCAAGCCGAGGCTGGGCAGGATATCGAAGATGGGCCAGCATGCGCTATCCCGTGCGGATCTGTTGTGATCATTGAACTTACGGGATTCGGCGGTCTAGTTCCCGCTGTTTGATTCCCGCCGATTGGATTCAGCCCCGCGGCCTGCGGCGGCTCAGGATCGCCTGCCTGAGTTGCGCCTCGTCCGGCTGCTGGTAGCAGCGGAGGACCGTCTTGGCCGCCTTCCAGCCTCCGAGCTCGCAGAGCACCTTGAGCGGCAGGTCCATCAGGTCGCTGGCGAACTTGCGCCGGAGCGAGTGCCAACCCCGCCGCGCCTTCGGCTCCAGTCCCGCGAGCGTCTGCGCCTTCCTCCACCACTGATAGGCGGAAACGCGGTGAATGCACCGCGTGGCATCCTTCGACGAGGGCAGCACCGGGGCATTCCCGGTCCCGCGGCTCATGCTTCGCCCTTCTTCCAAGACGGCGAGCGCCTCGGCTGTCAAGGGCGTGGTGTGTTCATACCCCGTCTTCTCGTGTTCCGCCCGCCACCGCACCATTCCGCCCTCGATGTCGATGTCCGACCACCGAAGGTTGCGAATCGCGCCGATCCGATGTCCGGTCTCGTGGGCGAGCACGAGGGCGACGCGGAATCGCCAGCCGACCTGCCGCGAGACCCGGAGAAGCGCTTGGTATTCCTCTTCCGTGAGAACAACCCGGGTGGGGTTCTTCTCCCTGGGCTTCCTGAGACCCTTCAGCGGGTTCCTTTCGAGGAGCGGTCGGCCATGTTCGTCCCTCGACCTCGCCGCCCAGTTCAGCACCGCCATCAGGAACGTCAGGTCCCATTCGATCATCCGGTTGCCCACGGGCTTTCCACTGGGGCCGACCCTGCCCGCGCGGCGCTCTCGGATGAAGCGGTCCCAGTCCCGCTGGGACAAGGTTTCGGGCCTTCGGTCCGTGCCGAAGAACTTGAGGAACATCGCCATCGCGGCTCTGTCCCGCCGCCGGGTCGTCTCGCCCTTGGTGGGCGTCACCTCTTCACCGTAGATGTCAAAAAGCGTCCCCAGCGTGAGCGGCTCGGGCTCGGCGTTCTTCTTGCCGTTCAGCTCCGGCCCGGCGAATCCGGCAGCGAACTCGTCCGCCTGCGTCTTCGCGTGCCTCCAGTCGCGGTGCTTCAGCGACCGGGTGAGCCTGCGCCCGTTCTCGCGCCACTCCATCTGGTAAAGGCCGGTTTTCGGATCGGGAAACACCCTCACCCGGTTCCGGCCCCATTCGCCGGCGCCGTAAGAGCGCCGGCTTCGTTTCGTGCGTGCCATCATTCGATTCCTTTTTCGATGATGGACTGCACGATCTGCACGGTTGAAACGTCGCGTCGGCGGGGCTTCTCCGCCAGTCGCGGCTCGGCCGGCGCATGGGCCTTCCGGGGCAGGTGCCCGCGGGCGATCCTGGGCGCGCCGGGGCGTCCGGCGTTGGGGATCCGGCCGTCGCGGACCAGGCGGCCGAGGTGGTCGGCGGCGGGGAGCTTCCCGCGAGCGCCGCGCCGGGTGCGCGGCTCGAGCCAAACCCTCGAGACCGAGAGGCAGACGCTGCCGGCGAGCAGCAAGGCGACGGCCCGCGCCGCGTAGTACCAGAGGTGGATCACCGTGTGCAGGCCCGGATCGTTGTAGGCGATCAGGTCCAGCACGGGATTCCCGCCGATGCCCGGAAACGGCGCCAGGAACGCGCGGACCGTGGCCGCCGTCAGTGCCACCCCGATGATGACCAGCGTCCAGGGCCTCATCGGTCCAACACCCTTCCCGGAGGGACTGCTGGCTGGGAGCGACCCCGCAGCGGAGGGGAGGATGGGGATGTACATCGCCATCCTTCCCGATGCCGATCGAGGCATGCCGAGATGGGGGGTCGCTCCCAACCACGGCCAAGGAACACGGATCGGCAACGCCGCCCCGCTGGCCGTGGCACAACCGCAAGAGCGCCAGCGACCTGGACGGCCGATGCCGTGTCCGTCCGACCGGCGATTTCGTGTCCGGTCACCCGCGAAGTGAACCGGACACGCACGGATCGGCATCGGCGCCCGCGTGCGGCGCTCAACACAGGCCCCCGGAAAGCCGGGGGGAACGCCAGACCGTGAAGCCGTCGATCATCGCTTCCGAGGGCGCGGTCGGGAGCGCGGCCCTGAGTTCGACGATCCGCGCCAGGCAGCCCTGGAGACTGCCGCACGCTTGGATCACGCTCGCCTACCTGGCCGAGGCGGCCAAGACGTGGCGCAAGCGGCCGGCCGGTGTCGAGGGCGGCGGGGCGGGTCCCGCGCGCCGCCCAAGTCCCCTGCGTACTCGGCCATGAAGGCCAGAACCCGGTCCGCGGTCTTGAGCGACAACGAGCGTCCGCCATCGAGCTGGCGCACCAAGTTCGGGTCGCCCAGCGCCTTGATCCCAAACGTCGTGGTCGGACCGCTGGTCGCTTGGCCGTGAGGGGCCGTACGGGAGTGTGGTCGCCACCGTCCTTCCCTACGTCCTGAATGGATACATGAGCATCGAGGCTCGCATGACAAGCACAGGAGAAGGGAAGATGAGCGTGCTTCGCACCGTCGGGATCGACATCTCCAAGGACTGGCTCGACGCCTACGCCGGGCTCGAGGGAAGAGCGTCCCGATTCTCGAACGATCCGGCCGGATTCCGGAAGCTGATCGCCTGGATCGACCCCGAGGTCGACCGGATCGCCTACGAACCCACCGGACCCTTCCACCGCAACTTCGAGGATGCCCTCCTGAAGGCCGGGCTCCCCCTCTACGCGATCAACCCCTTCCAAGTCCGCTGCTTTGCCCGGTCCCTGGGCCGACGCGCCAAGACCGATGCCGTGGACGCCCGGATGTTGGCCACCATGGCGGCGGCCATCGAGAATCTGCGTCCGGCTCAAGCGAAGTCCAAAGGGCAGCGCGATCTCGCCGAGCTCCAGCTTGTCCGCGATGCGCTGGTCGGGGACCGGACCGCCATCACGAACCGCGGCAAGCACTTGCGCACCCCCGTGGCCAAGCGGCTCAACGAGCAGCGGCTGAAGCAGATCGAGCGCCAGCTGAAGCGCATCGACGCCGAAATCCGGAAACGGCTCCAGGCAGAGGAGGCTCTGGAGCGCCGGGGCGAGATCCTGACCTCCATCCCCGGCATCTCGGACGTCACCGCCGCAGGACTGATCGTCCACATGCCGGAGCTGGGCACTCTCACCGGGGCCCGTGCCGCCAGCCTCGCCGGACTCGCCCCGGTGACCCGGGAGTCCGGATCCTGGAAGGGACGCAGCTTCATCCAGGGTGGCCGGCACCACGTGTGCCGACTGCTCTACATGCCCGCGGTAGTCGCGATCCGGTGCAATCCCAACCTCAAGCGGAAGTACGAGGCTCTCGTGGCCAAGGGAAACCGCCGAAGGTCGCCCTTACGGCGGTGATGCGGAAACTCCTGGTCCTCGCTAACGCGCTCATCCAGCAGGACCGCATCTGGACGGCGCATGCACCCGCAGCAGGCGCGCGAGCGCCATGCACCCAACCGGCGAGCAAGGTCGAACAGCTCCATCCGCGAGCTCTCGCCTGACTCAGCGACCGCATCCCGCGTTCACCGCTACCGTCTATCCGCCGTGTCTCCCCGGCCCCGCTCCCGACAGTACCCTCTTGACATGGATACTCCCGTGCACCCCGGTCCTGCCTGGCGGGCTGCGGCACCAAGCGTCACTGCAGCTTCCACAAGGGATGGCGAGTCTAGTCGTCGTGGCACGACTAGGAGTCACGGGACCATGAGTCCTCCGGGGTCGCGGGACCATCCGGGATCAGGTTCCTCCTGCGACGGGAGGCCATGCGTCGTGGACCTTTTTCAGTTCTTCTTTCCAACAACGCTTCTTGTCGGACACGTCTCGCCCCAGGCTTTCGGCCAGCTTGAAAAATCCGGGCCCCGGTCGCCCGTCTGCTATGCGAACGACGACGGCCGTGAGCAACCCACGTCCGGCCTTATCCTCATCGATCGATATGTCGGCGAGCATCTCAAATAGGCGGCGGTCACGGTGATGAAGACTGCAAGCTCTGATCTTGTTCACAAGGTCCGAATACCATATCACGCTTCGGAGTCTCGCCGCATCTATCATGGCTTTGCGCGCTTGCGCCTTCGCGTCGTGCCACACCTCAGCGGGGAATCCGTGATCGAAGTTGTCGCTTTTCATGGAAAAATCCCTCGTCGGTCTGCGATCAAATCCCCGGAAGCGATCAGAACAGGTCGTACTTGACCCCAAGCATGGCGAAGCATCCGATTTCATGCACTCATGACGAAGGACTGGTGTACCCGGCGTCGACGATGTTGTCAATGGAGAACTGTACGGTCGCTCGGGTGTTCGGCACCTGATAGCCCGTCGTGAGATCGAAGAGAGGCCGCCCGCTCGATGCAATCCTCTCCCTCTTCGTCGCCCGTGATGTAGCTCTCACCTTGATTGCAACGCAATCGTCCCATAAGCTTGCTGCCACACAGGGAGGTGTGGACAATGGCGAGCATCACGATCCGTAATCTGGACAACGAAGTGAAGACCCGTCTTCGAGTTCGGGCGGCCTCCAACGGCCGGTCGATGGAAGAAGAGGCTCGGCGGATTCTCGCCGAAGCGGTCGAGCGGGAAACCGCTCCGGTGAAGGGACTGGGGACGGCGATCCACGAACTGTTCCAGCCGTTCGGCGGCGTTGAGTTGGAACTGCCACCACGCGAACCGATGCGTGAGCCACCGCGCTTCGAGTGACGTATCGACAATGGTCGTGATCGATACCAACATCGTCTCGGAGTTGATGCGCGCTGAACCAAGCGCGGAGGTTCTTGCCTGGATGGACACCCGGCCGAGGCGGGAGTTGTTCGTGACGGCGGTAACGGAGGCGGAGGTTCGCACCGGAATCGCGTTCCTGCCCGAGGGCAGACGCCGTCGGGGCCTCGCGGAAGCTTGCGACCGTGTTTTCGGCAACTTGTTTGCAGGACGGGTCTTGCCATTTGACAGCGCTGCCGCCCACGTCTATGCGAAGATCGTGGTGTCGCGCCGCGCGGTCGGGCGGCCGGTTTCCCAGGCCGACTGCCAGATTGCGGCGATTGCTCGGGCGCGCGGCATGGCCGTGGCCACGCACAACATTCGGGACTTCGAGGATATGGGGATCGGAATCTTCGACCCTTGGGCAGGGGCATGAGCGGAACGACCGAAGCCTTCTCCCGCGTCAAGATTGATGCTCTACTGAGGGATGCCGGTTGGGACCTCACGGACGGGGTGAGCGTCCGCTTCGAATACTCGCTACCGGACGGTACACGGTCCGACTACGTGCTCTGCGACCGGTCCGGGCGTCCAGTGGCGGCCCTTGAAGCCAAACGTGCCAGCATCAACCCCGTGGAGGCTCGAGCCAAGGGCTGCCACTATGCCGAGCAGCTTGACGTCCCGTTCGTGTTCCTGTCGAACGGCGAGGAAGTGTGGTTCCTAGACCGCGAGACCGACGCGCATGCGCGTGAGATCGCTGGCTTCTATTCGCAAGACGACCTGGAACGACGGATTGCTACGCGCAAAGTCCGCCGCGACCTCTCCACCGTCGCAATCGACCGGAAGATTGTCGACCGCGACTACCAGATCGAGTGCATCGAAGCGCTGTCGGCCGGGATTCTGCACGGACGCCGTAAGCTGCTGGTCGAGATGGCAACCGGCGCCGGCAAGACCCGCATGGCGGTGGCTCTCGTCAAGCGCCTATTCGAAGCCGGCATGGTCACTCGCGTCCTGTTCCTCGTGGACCGGATCGCCTTGGCGGGACAGGCCGAGGACGCGTTCACGGACCATCTTCCCGATTATCCCTGCCATGTCCTGCGCCCCGGTCGGGGGTTTGACCGCGCTAAGCGTATCACGATTGCGACGTTGCAGACCATGATCGCAGAGTACCGGGACCTGTCGCCTGGCTACTTCGACTTGGTGATCACCGATGAATGCCACCGCTCGATATACGGCAAGTGGAGCGGGGTCCTTCGGCACTTCGATAGTATGCAACTGGGACTGACCGCGACGCCGTGCACGGCCGGAGCGGATGCGATGGCCGACGCCGAGGACGGGCTGTTTGTGCGCGACACCCTGCGCTTTTTCGAGGTCAAGAAGCCGACCTTTCGCTACACACTGCGTCAGGCTATCGACGCGGGCCATCTCGTTCCCTATCGCATCTACAAGGCGATGACGGTGAAGACCGCTGCCGAAGATGGATTTGCGGTCCGCCGCGATGAGCTCGACTGGAGCGCGATGACTCCCGCCGCAAAGGCAGAATTCGAGAAACTGTTCGCCAAGTCGGCTAGCATCACCGTGGACCCTCGAGCGCTGGAACGGAAGTTCACGATTCCCGAGCGCAACCGCGCCATGGTGCGCGAGTATCGTGACTGCTTCGAGAAGGGGTTCATGGGTAAGGACGGGATCAGGCGTGTTCCGACCTTGGGAAAGACGATTGTCTTCGCGGTAACGAGACGCCATGCGGAAACGCTGGCGCAGATGTTCGACGAGCACTTTGCAGACCTAAAGCCGCATCCAGCGACGCGCTTCGCGGACTTCGTGGTGAGCGATCTGGGCGATGGGCCGGTGCCGGATTCGAGCGCCATCATTCGGCGCTTCAAGGACGAGAAGTTTCCACAGATTCTGGTCAGCGTGAACATGCTCGATACCGGCTTCGACTGCCCGGAGGTGGTCAATCTGGTGATGGCGCGCTTCACCCATAGCACCATCCTCTACCGGCAAATGCGGGGACGCGGAACGCGGAAGGCCGACCACATCGGCAAGACGGGCTTTACGATCTTTGATTTCGTGGGCGTGGCGGATTTCCATGGCGACGATGAGGAACAGATCGATGGCGGCATCGTGAAGCCAGGATCGAAGCCGGATAGGCCGGACGATCCGCGCATGCTGCTAACCCTCGATGTGGACGACCATATCGATCCCGCGACTCGCGAGTGGCTGACCCTCGACGAGGATGGCCGGATCGTGCGGACGCCGGAGCACGAGGCGCGTGCGGCTACGATCGGTGTGCGTGTCGAGGCCTGGCGCGGCAAGCAAGGGTTCAACACTGCCGAACAGGCCCGCTGGGCTGGGCTGATCGGCAGCCGAGTCAAGGCTGATGCCCTGAACATCGGATCTTTCGGGGACTACGATTTCGACGAGCACCCCTTCACCGCGCTGGGAGGCTACGATCAGGCACGACGAGTCTTTGGAGGCGAAGAGTCCCTTGGCAAGGTGATTGCCGGGTTCAACGCGGCGGTGTTCGACTACCCAAACGCGACTGACCAACCTAGTCTCGCTGCCCCATAGTCCACCGGAAAGCACTCAGATGCCCATGACGCCTGAACTCCGGCGCGGGATCGACCGCATCCGCGACTACCTATTCGGCGGCGGCTATCCAAACCCGGCTCAGAACGCCGAACAGCTGAGCTTTCTGATCTACTTCTACATGTACGAGGCGGCGGACGCTGCGCGCGTGCGTGCCGCGAGCCGTCCGGGTGCCGAGCCCCATGTCAGTGTCTTCGAGGGCGACTGGGACCTGCGCAACCCGCGCAATGCCCGCGAGCCGGGCGTCGAGGTCGTTCCACGCGAACTGCTGCGCTGGTCTTCATGGGCGCATGCCCTGAACGGCGAGCGGTTGGTGAGCTGGGTGCGGGAGGAAGTCTTTCCGTTTCATGCCGAGCTTGCGGCTGGCGGTGTTACGGACTTCATGGACGGGGCGCGGCTGGTGATCGACGAGCCGACGGTGCTCACCCAGGTTGTCAGCCAGTTGAACGACCTGCATCTCGACCGAGTAGACGCGGACACAAAAGGCGACCTGTTCGAGCATGTGCTACGCCAGATCCGGCAAGCGGGCGAACTCGGGCAGTTCCGCACGCCGCGCCATGTCATCCGTGCCGTGGTCCAGCTTGTCGATCCACGGATCGGTGAGACGATCTTCGACCCAGCGGCGGGCACGGCTGGATTCTTGGTTGGCGCATGGGATCATATCCGGCTCGCGAATTCGTCACCCGCCGGCATCGAAGAAGTAGAAGCCGATGGCAAGACAATCCGCCGTGGCCTTGGCGACATGCTGAGCCAGGACGCGGTTAGCTGGCTGCATGAAGCAACCTTCTACGGGACCGACGTCGACCCGCAGATGGTCCGCCTTGCGACCATGAACCTGACCCTGCGAGGCCTGGACAAGGTGGGGATCGTGCGTCGAGACGCATTGACCCGTTCCCTTGACCGCACTGCGAAGGTCGAGCTCGGTTTACCGCTCCATGGGTTCGATGTCATTCTTGCCAATCCACCCTTTTCCGGACGGTTGGACAGGGACCGTATCGTCGAAGAAGTGAGGGTCGGACGCACGGCTCAGACCGAGCTTCTGTTCCTGCAATACATGCTGAACCATCTGAAGGAGGGCGGACGCTGCGGCGTCGTGGTGCCTGAAGGCGTACTGTTCGGCTCTACCGGCGCACACAAGGAACTCCGCCGCCGACTGGTCGAGAACAACACCGTCGAGGCCGTGCTCTCGCTGCCCGGGGGTGTCTTCAATCCCTATTCCGGCGTGAAAACCTCAGTGCTGGTCTTCGGCAAGGGTGGCGCTACGGAACGGGTGATGTTCCTGCATGCCGACAATGACGGCTTCAAGCTCGATGCTAACCACGACCAGCCGATCGAGGACGACGATCTCCCCGGGCTGAGCGCAGCATTCCGGGACCGCGAGGCGTCCTGGCGGCAGTGGAGTGATCGCGACCCTGACGCCAACTGGACCGAAAAATGGTGGTTCGCCGAAGCGGACAGCGTCCGCGCCGGAGACTTCAACCTGAGTGCCAACCGTCATCGGCCACAGAACCGCACGAAGGTCGAACACCGAGACCCGCTGGAAATCCTGAATGAACTACGGTCTATAGAGACGGAAATCCTTGGCGAGATCGGTCAACTCGCGGACGCCGTGCGGGAAACGGCAGGATGACCGCTTCAGTATCACTTGGTGAAATCTGCCAATTCATGGGCGGAGGTACGCCACCTCGCAAAACCAAAGAATACTGGAATGGTGATATTCCTTGGGCAACTGTCAAGGACTTTAAATCAGATCGTATTTCTGAGACGGTGGAATATATATCCCGAGACGGATTAGAAAACTCAGCTTCTAAGGTCGTCCCGTCCGGGACCGTGCTCCTTGTCACCAGAGTCGGACTTGGAAAGGTTGCAGTCGCGGATACCGATGTTGCTATCAATCAAGACATCAAGGCCGTACTGCCCTCCAAGGACGTCTTACCGGAGTTCTTGTTGTGGGCGCTGAAGAATCTGGGTCCGAAGATTGAGGCGAAAGGGACAGGTGCGACCGTCAAGGGTGTCACTTTACGAGATATCAGGGAAATGCAGATCCCTCTCCCGTCGCTCGACGAGCAGAGGCGGATCGTTGACATCCTGAACCGGGCAGCGAGAATCGAGCAGCTCCGGAGTCAGGCCGCCGACCGTCTACGGGAATTCATCTCCGCGTTGTTTATCAAGATGTTCGGTGATCCCATCGACAACCCAAACGAATGGGACGTCAGTATTCTAGGAGATATTATTCAAGGATTCCAGAGCGGAAAAAACATAAGGGCCGGAAACGGTGAATCAAAATTTCGAATTCTGAAGGTTAGCGCAGTGACAGGTGGAATCTTCAACCCATTTATGAGCAAACCAGCACCCAGCAATTATATTCCCCCAAAGGATCACTTTGTCCACGCCGGTGATCTACTGATCAGCCGGGCAAATACTTCCAGCTTGGTAGGGGCAACTGCGATAGTAGAACATGAAGCTCCGTATGTCTTGCTGCCCGACAAAATTTGGCGGTTTGTTTGGTGTAATAATTCAGTCATAGAGCCAGCCTATCTACACAGCCTTCTTAAGACATCATCAATGCGCGCTACTTTGAGCGCGATGGCAACCGGTACTAGTGGAAGTATGAAGAACATCTCACAATCGAGACTAAAAACTTTGCCGATTCTAATTCCACCACTCTCCCTTCAACGTCGCTTTGTAGACATTGCCATGATGACACGTTCTATTCGGTCGCTATCCAAGTTCTCCTCCATGGCAACCTCGACGCTTTCCATCTCCCTGATGAATGGGCTCTTACGAGAGCGCGCATGACCGACATCGTAGACAGCGGCCGGCGCAGCGAGCTGATGGCGGGAATTCGCGGTCGTGATACCGCGCCCGAACTCGCCGTGCGCCGCATGGCTCACCGGATGGGCTTGCGCTTCCGCTTGCACCGCAAGGGTCTTCCTGGCTGCCCTGATCTGGTGTTCCCTAAACATCGTGTGACCGTGTTCGTCCATGGGTGCTTCTGGCACCGGCATGAGGGTTGCTACTACGCTTACATGCCCAAGTCAAATGTTGCGTTCTGGATGAAGAAATTCGCATGCAACGTTGCCCGTGACCAACGGCAGGAAGCGGCCTTGCGGACGCTCGGCTGGCGGGTCCTTGTCATCTGGGAGTGCGAAGTGGGAGATAACGATGATGTGGTAGAGAGACTGAAAGCCATCATACACAGCGGCCCGATTCGGGAAAATCGCTCACTTTCAGCGGCTCAGTCCGGCATCGCCGAATGATCCGTGCCCTCGACATGTTCTGCGGTGCAGGAGGTAGCAGTGTCGGAGCGCGGGCGGCGGGGGTAGAGATCGCCGTCGGTGTCGACATGTGCACTATTGCAGCCAGAAGCTTTGCCGCCAATTTCCCCGACGCTCATGTTTTTCCCATGCGTCTTGAAGATATTCCTCTCCACTCACTTAAGCGGGAGATGGGCGTGATCGATCTTCTGCTCGCGTCTCCGGAATGTACCAGCCATACTTGCGCGAAGGGCGGCGCGCCGCGCGATGAGTCGAGCCGCGCCACCGCCATGCTGGCAATGAAATATGCGCGCGCGCTCCGTCCCAGATGGCTGGTGTTGGAAAACGTGATCCACATGCGGCCTTGGTCGCGTTATGGAGAACTGAAGCGCGGGTTGAAAGATCTCGGATACCGGTTGCATGAACATGTGCTGGATGCAGCCGATTTCGGCGTGCCGCAGCGGCGGCGGCGCCTATTCCTCGTCGGAGACCGTGCACGACAGCCGGACCGGGCCATCCGCAAGCGTCCCGGCAGGCGCAAGACCGTGAAGTCCGTACTCGACCCGGTGGGAGTCTGGAAAACGTCCGCCCTCTTCGACGAACGGCGAGCTCTTGCCACGCTCCAACGGGCGCGGCGCGGTTTCCAGGCGATGGGGGAGGATGCCAGCTTTCTTCTGGTGTACTACGGTAGTGACGGAAAGGGTTGGCAACCCCTCGACCAACCCCTGCGCACGATTACGACTGTGGACCGTTTTGCCCTTGTTCGGTATGACGGTCGCGAGCCGAGAATGCGTATGCTTCAGGTGCCGGAACTCAAGCGGGCAATGGGTTTCGACGAAAATTTCATGCTGCCGTTCGGCACACGCCGTGACCGTGTACGTCTGCTCGGCAACGGAGTATGCCCGCCAGTCATGAAGGTGGTAGTGGAATCCTTGACTGCGTCTTCTTGAGGCATCCTCTTGTTTGGCGTTACGGTACGTTTGCCAGTTGGGACTCCCGGCTTCTACCCCGCTCCACGAAACGACATGATCCCGGGGCGGGCGCCGTAGCCGTGAAGTTGATATATCAGGTCGTTGAGTAGCTGTTCGCGTAGACGAAAGAGCGGTCGTATCTGATTCGCCTTTTCCCTCTGCTGTGACATTTGAAATCGCGCGTTCACATGCAGAACGAAGGCTTGGTTCTCCAACTCAAAGCATGGACTGCGCCAGAGAGCCGCGGGTGGAGTCCTACTTTGAGTTCTTGATACCGGCAGGCACAGGCCAAGATGAAAGGGTAACGGTCCGGGCTGGTTCTGCGCATAGTCGCAGGCCGCCTGTGTCTGGACAAGAACCCACTGAAACGGATCATTGTCATCTTGGGTATTTTTGTAGTGGAGCTGATCTTTTGCCGCCTGTTCGGGGCTGAGATCGAATGTCTCCGCGAACGCTTTTCCGAGAAATTCCTCTGGCAGAGCGACCACTGCACCGCGTTGACCCCCGCTGTCATCAGAGGTAGCAGGCGCAATGTGAAGCAGGCGGTTAAGCCTTGCTGCCTCGTCCAAGGTCAACCCACGTTCGGCTTCTGTCTTGCCAAGCGCAGCTTGCCACAGTTCGTCATCGGCATCCTGTGAACGCATAGATGCGATACCGTCTCCCAGGATGGGCAGAAGCGCTTCGTTCACCGCGCGGAACCGATCTTCTTCGACATGCTCGTTACCTACGGCGGCAACGGCAAGTTGTGCGAGCAGCCTTCCCGCTTCCTCGTTCAGCCTGTCTCCTTCCGCTGCGGATTCCGCTAGCTGCATGATAGATGACAACGTATCTGCAGCGGCACCGAGCACACGCTCCTCCCAATTGAGTAGCGCGCCGACCTGCGGCTGTTCTGCAACTATGCTTCCTATGGCTCGGACAAGTGCATCGGCATTTTTGACCTCACCTTGATGATCTAGGTGATCGTTCTTGGCAAGCGCTTGCACAGTGAACGGCTTCGCGACACCCTGAAGGCGGTCCTTCAAGAACTCATGAAGGGCGTCTGCCTTATCCGGATACCTAGTCCACAGAACAATGAGGTAAGGGCCCGATGGTTTGATCGTATCTTCGATCAGGCCACCGATGGTACTGAAATCTTGGGCGTGATCCCCCGGGGTACCGCTGCTGAGATGGAGATCAGCGAAGATCAACCGGACGCAGGGGCATGACGGTATGGCAGACGCATCGCCGGTGAAGCAAACCGGAAGACATGCCGCCCCGTATCGATTAAGCCCTTGGGTCAGTCCTTCGAGGTGTTTCGGTTCGTCGTCAATCGCGATGATTTGCGGTGCGGGTAGCCTCATTGTACTTCCTTGAAGATCAGAGCAACGACCGCGCCGTCAAACTCTTCGGGAATCTCGACCTCTCCCGGTTCCGGGAATGCGAGGAGTCCTCCGTTCAGTTCCATCGCAAGATTAGCATAGTAGAGGCCCAGTCCCATGCCGTCGGGCTTGCGCGTGAAGAACGGCCGCACGAGGTCCTCCGGATCGTCTCCCTCGAAGCCGGTACCGTTGTCGGCGACAACAATGGCCGGACCCACCTCGAAGTCGCACACGCCGATGTAGAGGTTTCGTTCGGGTGGCTCGCTTGAGACCGGGAGGTCCGGCCACCTCACTCGGAGCCAATAGAGAGCGTTATCCACCAGATTGTTCAACGCACCTAGAACTAGGCTGAATGCGAAGCTGGAGTGAAATCCGCTTTCTGTGCTTGCCAATAACGGACAGGCGAGTTGAATGCGATGGTGCCGGAAACGCAGCACGTTGAACCGGCGCGCAGCCGCCACGAGTTTCCGTCCGCTATGCCGTTGCTTGCTGTCCCGCCTGAGCAATGTCGCGAAGCCTTCGAGAAGGCGCGTGAGATCACGCGCTTGTCGGGCGGCGGACACCATGTCTGCGCCTTCGGAGATAGCCAGATGGAGCGCCCGCACACCTCGCTCTACTTCATGGAACACCACGGCCAAGTTCAGGCCGGACATGCCGGCGGCAAGCAGCGTTTCTTGCATGCTCCGGTAATCGTGCTCGATCTTGTCTACATAGCTCTCGAACTTCTGCTGCACTCCCTGTCGTTCGAGCTCGCGCCTCAGCGCTTGTATCGGCTTCTCGATCCTCGAAGTTACAGGATCGTCCGGTTTTTCAGTCAATCGTCTGATGCGCTCCTTGTCGAACTGCCGTTCCGCCTCGAGGGCGGCAAGGGCACCTAGCACGATGCGACGCAACTGAAGGCAGGATCCGTTCTCGACGAAACCTTCCCGGTTGGTTTTCTCGACAAGGCCGGTCGACTCTCGCAACGATAAGTGTATCGCTCCTAGAATGATATTTCGGCTGATCCGACGTGTCGGCACGTTCACGCGGCGTAAGTCGAGGCCAAGCCAGTCGTCCCCAAGCTCCCCGTAGTTGTACACCCGGATGCCATCCCGATAGACCCGTACCCCTCCCGTCTCGTCGAGGTAGGAATCCAGCAGCCGGAGGTGAGCCATTCTCCGACGAACCTCCCGGTCCCGGTCGTAGACATAGAATTCCCCGGTGACGGGACCAATGCCCTCGAAAACCTCGGCATCGGCCACGACCTTCCCCTTCTTCCGGTCGTCGCCCGAGCGCGACGGGATCCTCAGCCGGTCACCGGATTTTTTTACTACTCTACTGTCGAGCTTGAATCCAGGAACCTGACGAAAATCGTAAGTCCAGTCGAAACTGTCCGCCGAGGCTCGAAAAGAGAACTTCCAGATAGCGCGATTGAGGATTTCTGATATATCTGGCAAGTCGTCAATCCAACTCTCGTGTCCGGGGACGAGCAACTTGGCCGCGAATCCGCCTGGTTCCTCGAACGGAGAGCAAATGGAGGTGATCTGGTTGTGGAGGCGTCGCACTTCGCGGCGCGACCAATCAGTCATTCGCAGTTGGCGGATTTCGATGCGGGTTCCCGTTCGCTCACCAGAAAACGTTTCCGGAGGGCGGATCCGTATCGTAACGGGTGCTTCGTCCAGATAGGGCCGGGCGATCAGCTCATTCCAGTCAATATCCACCACACACTCATCCGCATTCTGAGCACGCGTCACGAGGGTGATATGATTCCCGAGTTTGTGGACCGCGAATCTTCCCAATCCCTTCTCTCCAAGCGGAAGACGCTCATGCTTGACCGTTCTTCGGTCGAATAGGCGTTGCTTCTGACGATAATCGTCCCCTGGCACGAGCCAAACCGACCGGAGCACATCGAGTGTCATTCCCTCGCCGTCGTCGGTAACGGTGATTACTGGCTCTCGTACCGAGCCAAGATCGAGGCAAACAATGGCTTCGCTCGCGTCCGCGTCATACGCATTCTTGACTAGCTCGAAGACGGCCAGCCGAGGGCTACCTATCAACTCGTCGCCGAGTAGTTGCAGCAACCTGGCCCGCGGCCGGAATGGCTGGCTTATCTCGACCGGACCGCTATCACTCAATGGCGTGTCCTCTGTATGTTGCATACTGCCTCATTGATTCCCTGAATGCTGGCAGAGATCCTGGCCCCGGCCCCCTGGACCGAATCTCGCGTGAGAGGGGCATGGCGCGCCATCGTCTGTACCCGTCCATGTCCGAACAATTTTCCGTCATCGACAAACTCGCCCCCAGCGCCAAGGCCCTGTTGGCGAAGAAATGGCCAAGGTCGTGAGATTCTCATACTTCGGCCAGCTCTGCGCCAGCTCGGACGATCCCCCAGGGCCGCTCAGGTTCCTCATGCGCGCCCGTTGACCCGCCCCACGATGACCCCACCGAGGGACTGCCCGGAACGCGCGGCAGTCCGGCTAGGCCCTTCCCCACCGCTGGCGACAGTGGAAGCTGTTCGGCGAGCTCACGGCGGAAGGCAGGCAGCGGCCGAAGTGTTGCGCAGGTGCGGCAAAGCACAACCAGCATCCGCTATGAGGTGCGGATACTGTTGTAATCATTGAGCTTACGGATTTCGCTGGCGGGATTCCCGCTGATCGGTTCCCGCCGATTGGGTTCAGGCCCGCGGCCTGCGGCGGCTCCGGATCGCCTGCCTGAGTTGCGCCTCGTCCGGCTGCTGGTAGCAGCGAAGGACGGTCTTGGCCGCCTTCCAGCCTCCGAGTTCGCAGAGCACCTTGAGCGGCAGGTCCATGAGGTCGGAGGCAAACTTCCGCCTCAGTGAATGCCACCCCCTGCCGCGCTTCGGCTCGAGTCCGGCGAGCCGCTCCGCCCGCTTCCACCAGAAGCGGGCCTGCGGGAAGCCCACGCACGCCGAGGGATTCCTGGTCGCGGGCAGCACCGGCGCGTCCCCGCTCGCCGGGCTGCGCCTTCGCGCCTCCTCGAGGATGTCGATGGCTTCGGGGGTCAAGGGCGTCCTGTGCTCATAGCCCGTCTTCTCGTGCTCGGCGCGCCACCGCACCGTTTCGCCCTCGAGGTCGATGTCCGACCACCTGAGTTGGCCGATGGCTCCGATCCTATGCCCGGTCTCGTGCGCGAGCACGAGCGCGACGCGGAAGCGCCAATCGACCCGCCAAGACACCTGAAGGAGCGCTTGGTACTCTTCTTCGGTGAGGACGACCCGGTTGGGGTTCTTCTCTTTGGGCGTCTTGAGGCCCCGCAGGGGATTGGACTCGAGGAGCAGGCGGCCCTGCTCGTCCCTCGACCTCGACGCCCAGTTGAAGACCGCGATCAGGAACTTCAGGTCCAGTGCGATGGTCCGGTTGGCCACCGGCGTACCGCTCGGCCCGACCTTCCCCAACTTCCGCTCCCGGATGAAACGGTCCCAGTCGCGCCGCGACAGAGTCTCGGGTCTCCGGTCCCGTCCGAGGAAGTCGAGGAACATCCTCATCTGGGTTCTGTCCCGATGCCGGGTCCGCCTGGCCTTGGTGGGCGTCACCTCTTCCCTGTAGATGTCAAAAAGCCGCTCCAGGGTGAGTGGCTCGGGCTCGGCTTCCGCCTTGCAAGCGGGCTCGTGGACCGCGAAGCCAGCGGCAACCTCGTCCGCTTGCCTCTTGGCGCAAGCCCAATCGCAGTGCTTCAGCGACCGGGTAAGCCTGCGCCCGTTCTCCCGCCACTCGATCTGGTATAGGCCGGTCTTGGGATCGGGGAACACCCTCACCCGGTTCCGGCCCCATTCGCCGGCGCCGTAGGAGCGCCGACTTCGTTTCGTGCGTGCCATCATTCGATTCCTCTCGTGATGGACTGCACGATCTGCACGGTTGAAACTTCGCGCGGGGAAGGCTTCTTCACCAGACGGGCGGTCGACGGCGCGCCGGGCGTTGCGGCGTTCGGGCCGGAAGCGACTTGACGCCATCGTCAGCGGCTCGGACCATGGTCGCGCTCCGGCCCGCGGCGGCGCATCAGATGCGGAGGCCGCGCGATTCCGTGGCGGGCTTCCTGCAGTACTCGGCCAAGCGTGTCACTTGCCCGTCGAGCCGTTCGATTCGCCTCTGCAAGGCTTCGTTCTCCCCGGTCTGCCGCTCGACACGCTGCCGCAAGGCTTCGACCTGCTCGAAGTGCCGCCGCTGTTCCGTCTCGTACTGCGCGGACAACCTCCGCAAGGCCGCCGTCAACTGCTCCTCCAATGCGGTCATAAAGCTCCTTCACTCTCTCGACAGCTTCACGGCAGGCTGATCGCGCACCTCCCAGCCCGGATCGGCCCGTATGCCGGTCGGCAGCACCACGTACCGCTCGCCTTCGATCTCGCGGAGCGCGATCCCCCAGGTGTCCACCTCCAACTCCGCCAGCGTCTCGCGCGCCTGCTCGATTCGCACGTTTGCCATCGCCAGCGTCTCGATCTGGTCTTGGATGCTCCTCGACAGCCAGCGCATCGTCGCCCAGCTCCCGCCGAAGATGCCGAGCCAGAGGCTCAACCCGACCACCAGCGGCCGGAGCCATGCCTTCAGCAGCATCGCGCGCATCCGCCCGGTCGCCTCCTCCGTATCGCGCTCGATGGTACGCAGCGCGTTGCTCGCGACGCGCCGCGAGTTCTCGGCGAGCCGACCGAGCTCGCTCGCGGTCAATTCCTCGATCTCCCTGCGTTCGCTCTCCAGCCGTCTCCGCAACCGCTCGGTCAAATCGTTCGCGCTCGAAGCCTTCTCCATACAGCTCTCCTTTCAGCCGCCACCGGTCCCCGGTCTCGGGGTCCAAGGCAGTGAGGTAGTCCTTGCCCTGGCGCGGCACCTCCAAGCCCGCTTCCTGCAACGCGGCGACGACATCGGCCCGGTTCCGCACCGCACCGTGCTCGACGTGCTGGAGCAGGTAGTCCCGGATCAGGTCGCGGGGTTCGACCTCCAGCCCGAGACCGGTCCTGAGCCGCGCCGCCTCGACGTAGGCGCGGTGCCCGGGGTGCTGCACCCTGGCCCGCGCCGGGTCGTCCGGCCGGCTCCAGCCGTGTTCGTGGTTGAAGGCGTCGCGGAGCGGGTCGAACGTCTTCCGCCACCCGGGCGGCGCGATGTTGAGGCTCCGGCCGGTCTCGAGGTCGCACCGCGCGGCCAGGACATGCACGTGAGCGCCGCCGCCGCGCTCGCGGTGCAGCACGGCGGCCCAAGCGTAGCGGTCGGGTTCGAGCCCGGCCCAGGCCGTCTGCTCGAAGTCATCCAGAACCGCGCCGATCTCGGCGTCGGTCGGCTCGTCGTCCGGCGCCCAGGCGATCACGCCCGAGGTGTACCTGTGCTCGAACTCCAGCGCGTCGGCCACCGCAGCCACCTGATGGGGATCACCGCGCAGCACCGCGACGCCCTCGCGCGGCTGTCCGGTCGCGTCCCGCTCCCCGAGGAGGTAGTCGGCCGCCTCCCGCGCCGAGCCGGTTCCGCGCGCGAGGAACTTAATGTGCATCGGGGTCGGGGTCTCCGGCGGGTGCCAGTGCCCGGAGCGCCCGCTCGATGGCGACTAGGTGGGCGACGATCTCGACGGCCTCGACCGCTCCCTTGTGGGTATTCGCCCACCGGGCGATCTGGTTGAGGTTGTTGCCGAGTCGCCCGACCTGCCGGGTGCGCTCGCGCTCGACCTCGGCCGCAGGGGCCGTCCACGTCCGTGTGCGCGCCATGGCCCGGCGTATCAGCGCTGACAGCGGCACGCCGGCGGCCGCCGCCTTGGCCCGCCACTCGGCGGACTCGCTCGGCGTGACGCGGACGGCGACCAAGACCGGGCGGCGCCTAGCCATCGGGATGCGCCGCCACGGGGGGAAGGGGGGCGACGCCCCCGCCCGCGAACTCCACCGGAGCGCGGGTCTCTTGGGGTTCGAAGGGGCGGAGTCCCTCGCCAGCCCCTGGGTTATACCCAGGGTAGGCTGGCTCTCCCACCTTAGCGGCGTCCGACAAGCCCGTCCACCGCAGCCGCCGACGCTCCGTCTCGACGCACCGCGGGAAATCCGCCACATGCCGCTCGAACTGCTTCGTCCGGTTCTCCATACGCGTTCACGAAAACATCGAGTCGGCGAATCGCGCAATAGGATGGGAAATAGGCTATTTCCCACCTGCTTGACGCCCAACGAGATACGGGAATTGGGGTTCCGCCGCCCGTCGCCAGTAGGGTCCAGAACGGTTCCTAAATAGGAGGTGCTCCGGGAGATGAGCCGGCTTGCCCGGGGTGCAGGTGGTGGGTAATTTCCTGCTTTTCCATGGGACGACGAACGGGAAAGAACGACGCGCAGCTGGATCCGGTGCGCAGGCGGCTGCTAAGGCTGATGGCGGAGAGCCGCACGAACCTCCGCACGGCCTCGCTATTGACGGACGAGTTCGAACGAGGCCGAGCGACCCGCGCACCCAGCGTTGCTGTCTGCGGAGCGCTGAGGACCATGATGGCGGCTCAACGCAGACGACGTGAATTGCCAGACTCGGTCCTGACCGGTGACCGGTCGGGAGCGAGTCCCGCGGTTGGCGCTCGCCCCCGCGGCGTTCATCGTCTCCAGGCCGCGCCATCGGGGATCCCGCGGCTGAAGAGCACCTCGAGACTGTCGAGACCTGCCTGAGGGGTGAGGGCTGCCGCTGCGTCCGCCTGCGGCAGGTCGCGCAGGATGGCCCTCACCTGTCCGTTGACCGGATCGAGCAGAACGGTCATGGGGAGAGCTGTATCGCCGCCCAGTGTCGCCGAGCCGCCGGGCCCGGAGAGTGTGATGCTCGCCAGGTTCCCGGCCCATGCGGGGTCGGCGGGCAGGGCAAAGACGAAAGATCCTCGCCCGTCGGCGTCTGCGGTCTCGGGCAAGGTGAAGTCGAGGGAGAAGAGCTCGTCCCCACTTGCGGTCCGTCCCGTCATCCGGTAATCACCGGCCGCATCGGGGAGCACGGGCGGGGCGTCGACCACGAACGCGGGGTTGAGATAAGGTTCGTCGTCGGCGTCTGTACCGCCCCAAAGGAGTAGAGACGCTGATTCTTGGCCGGCCCGGCTGGCCACCAGGGGCGGCCGCTCTTCGAAGAGGCGGAAGTGAAGCGCCTTGGTGAAGAAGTAGTCGCTGACCCATTGGCGGTCGGGACGACCACAGTAGCCCATCAGGTCGAACCAGCTTGGCGGCACCAGACTGCCGTCGCGGAAGTCGTATCCCCAGGCTCCGGTGGTTCCGTCAGCGTTGGGATACGCCGGGTCCGGGTTGCCCGCGCCGCCGCACGGCGCGTGCGCGAGGCTGAAGTTGTGTCCGAGCTCGTGGGCGATGGTGCTTGCCTCGAGCCGGGCAAAAAGCGCCAAGCTTCCGCTTCCGGCGAGCCCCCCAGCACCGGTTCTGGCTCCCGACAGCGTGCCCATGTAGTACCCGGTCCCGCCCTCCATGACCAGGATCGCCTTCGTCTGATCGAGCAGGTCGGATGCATCGTTGCTCGAACTGAGCACGGGTTCGTGCGCTTTCACGTCTAGAGCGCCCACAGGGAGCAGCGTGCGGGTGAGTTCGAGCAACTCGTGGCCCTCGGGGTCGGCCGCCATCCCGCTGACCGCCTCCAAGACCGCCGAGTCCGGCTCCGCCGTCCACAGGAACGGCACGACAGTGAGGTCGAAAAGCGGCATGGCCTGAACGTCGATGGCCGCTCGGCCCGTGGCCGGGATGCGCCTCGCCACGCCCAGCGCTGGTTCGAGCGTCCCGTCCGGGTCAACCTCGACCACCATCTCCAGCCCCGGCCGCACCACGTCTGCGGGAACCACAGCGCTAGCCGACGTCGCCAGAGATCCCTCGTCGACCTCGGTCGGGATCGGACCCGGCCTACCGGGGATTTCGGCAACGTGCGCGAGGGCACCATTCAAATGAAACGAGGCCCGGACGGGCGGAAGGCGCTCGTCGTTGTCACGGCTGGCCGTCACGAAGACTCGTAGCAGCGCCTCCTCGCCGCCTACGAGCGGAACCGGAAACTCCCGCGACTGGACGGCCTGGACAAGATATGCCACGGCGGGTTCGCCTTCGCAGGGGGAGACCCGCCGGTTCGGGACGCCTTGCAGCCATTCGAGGAACCCGGCGCCCGAGGGCGCGCAGAGAGCCGTGCCCGTGGTCTGGAACGTCTCAAGCGCCGGGAGATTGATGAGGCTGACCGGCAAAACTCCAGACATGTCGGCATTCCCCTGCAGCGCGAGTTCTCTCAGGCGCATCAAACCGCCGAACTCCGGTGGCACCGGCCCCGTCAACTCGTTCTCGCCAAGGTACAGGTACTCAAGTTCGGCGAGGCCGCCCAGCTCGGGCGAGATCCGGCCCGTCAGGCGATTCGCAGCCAGGTTCAGCGTTCGCAGTTCCGTGAGGCTGCCCAGCTCGGTCGGTATTGCGCCCGTCAGGTCATTCCGCCCGAGGTATAGGGTCCACAAATTGGTGAGGCCGCCCAGTTCGGGTGGGATCCGGTCCGTCAGGCGATTCGCAGCGAGGTTCAGGCGCCACAGATTGGCGAGACCGCCGAGTTCGGGCGGAATGGGGCCCGTCAGGTCGTTTTCGTGGAGGTACAAGCTCTCCAGATTGGCGAGGTTGCCCAATTCCGGCGGGATGGGTCCCGTCAGGTCGTTTTCGTGGAGGTACAAGCTCTCCAGGTTGGCGAGGTTGCCGAGTTCGCGCGGGATCCGGCCCGTCAAGCGGTTGGCTACGAAACCCAGTTCGAGTTCGACAACCCTGCCCTGGTCGTCAACTTCGACGCCGTACCATTCTCCGAGCGGCGCATCCGTCAGCCAGTTCTCGTTGTGGATCCAGTCCGGCCCGCCGGTCGCTTCGTAGAAGATTCCGAGGATCTCGCGATCTGACAGCGGAGCGCACTCGACCCCGGTCCCCTGGTGCGACGAAACGGCATTGAGCCATCTGGCGAAGGTCGCGCCGGCAGGAGCACACAGTTCCGTACCTGCATAGTGGAGCACCCGAAGGGACAAATCGGCGAGTGACAGCGGCAGCCGGCCGGCAAAGCCGGCGTTGTCGCCTATCCTCAGCTCGGTCATCTGGGCCAGTGCCCCCGGGGGCCAGTTCGGCATCTCTCCGGCAAGCCCGTTGCGGCTCAGGTCGAGCGTCACGACCCGGCCGAGGGCGTCAGCCGTCACGCCGTACCATTCGTCGAGTGCGGGCGTCTCGAGCCAACGACTGGAATTCGTCCAGTTCGGGCCCCCGGAGGTCTCGTACAGCAGGTTCAGCACGCCCACGTCCGACTCGTTGCAGTATGGTCCGGAGGTATCCTCCATCGCTCCCAGCCAGTCGGCAAAGCCGGCAACGCCCGGCGCGCAGAGACCCTCGTTTCCCCGGAAGTAGAAACGCGTGAGCCTGGCAAGATCCAGAAGGCTCCGCGGGATCGGACCCGTCAGGTCGTTGCTTCTGAGCGACAGCCACGTCAGGCTGGCAAGTTCACCAAGCTCCGGCGGGATCGGGCCCGACAGGTCGTTGCTTCCGAGAGACAGCAACTCCAGGTCGGTGAGGCGGCCCAGCTCGGTCGGGATCGGGCCCGACAGGTCATTACCGCCGAGATTCAGCGACTCCAGGTCGGTGAGGCGGCCCAGCTCGGTCGGGATCGGGCCCGTCAGATCGTTTTCGTGAAGGAACAAGCGCTCCAGATTGGCGAGGTTGCCCAGCTCCGGCGGGATCGGGCCCGTCAGATCGTTTTCGTGAAGGTACAAGTGCTCCAGATTGGCGAGGTTGCCCAGCTCCGGCGGGATCGGGCCCGTCAGATCGTTTTCGTGAAGGTACAAGTGCTCCAGATTGGCGAGGTTGCCGAGCTCCGGCGGGATCGGGCCCGACACGCCATTGCTGATCCATTGTTCCGTTTGAAAATCCCAATAACTAATAGCCAATGTGACGACCCGTCCCTCGCGATTCGTCTCGACCCCAAACCAGTCCGCAAGCGGTGCGTCGGTGAGCCAGTTTTCTGAGTTGACCCAGTTTGGCCCATCCGTCGCTTCGTAAAGCGCCACTAGCGCGGCCCGTTCCAGGTCCATGACGGTGATCTCGGCCGTCCCCTGTCCGCTGCCGGCGCTCGCGGTGATTGTCGCCGCTCCCACGGCGACTCCTGTCACCAGACCCGACGCATCGACCGTCGCTATCGCGACGCCGCTGGATTCCCACGAGAACTGGACGTTTTCCACCGCATCCCCGTTCTCATCGAACCCCTCCGCCGCCAGCTGCAGCGTACTGCCCAAAGCAATCGTCTCCGCGGACGGCGACACCTCCACCGTGGCCACCGGCTGCATCACCGTCACCACGGCCGAGCCCGACGCATTTCCCGCACTCGCCGTGATCGTCGCCGTCCCTTCGGCGGCGCCAGTCACGAGACCCGACGCGTCCACCGTGGCCACCGACGTGTCGCTGGACTCCCACGAGAATTCCGCTTCCGCCACCGCTTGTCCATTCGCGTCGAACGCCTTGGCCGCCAACCGCAACGTGTCGCCTAGAGCCTTGATGGCTACCGCAGCCGGGGACACCGCCACCGAGTCGGGCGCCTGGGCCACCGTGACCGTCGCGCTCCCCGACGCCGATCCCGCGGTCGCGGTTATCTTGGCCGTCCCGTTGTCGGCCGCCGTCACCAGCCCGGATGCGCTCACTGTCGCCACAGACGTGTCGCTACTGCTCCAGATCACGGTCACATCGGCCATCACCCCGGTGTTCTGGTCACGCACCTCCAGCGTCAGCTGAACGGTCTCACCCAATGCCGTCAGCTCGGCCGTGGCCGGGCTCACCGTGACCGTCGTCGGCCGGGGTGGATCGGGCTGTGGCGGAGGCGTGGTGGGGCTGTCGCCGTCCCCGCAGCCCTTGGCCAGGGCGACCACCGCCAACACCGCGAGCAGTCGGGCGGTCGTTCGGTGATGAGTCATGGGATTCCCCTGGGGCGGGCGGTGCTCCCGCCCGAACACCGGAAATGTGCGACCACTCCGAGCGGTGATGCGGTCAAGAGCACCCAACACTGCTACGGAGCAGCCGTCTACCTCACGGGCGGCCCTTCGAACGGTCGCCAAAGCTGCGGTCGCGCCTGGAACGGACTCACTCCGAGGATGGGGGCAGTCGATTCCGTCGCCACGTAGGGCGACATGTCGAATCCCTGCTCGTCAAAGTAGATCAGGCGATTCGGTATTGTCGTCAGAATCACAGCTCGTTCGGCGTCGGTCAGCCGCTCTGGCCGATACCGCACGGCAAAATATGACAGGAAGCTCTCCGCTATATCCTCCCTGTTCGGATGGTCCCGGGCATACTCCGAGATGGACACGCCGTCGGCCGCCTGCGCCGCGAGCCAGCCGGGGGATCTCCTGTGCGCGATGTCCAGCGAGCTATGCGCAGTTTCATGAAACATCACTTCCTCCATCCAACCATAGAGCATGTACTTCTCCGTCCCTCTCTCCGTATGAATCAGGATCCCACCGCACCCGTGGATGGGACCGCAGCCTCCCCACGGTAAGTTGCCGGCGTTGATGGACACGTACGTGATGCCGGACAGCAGAACTGCCGGCATCTGTCCCAGGGCAGGAGCGTACGTCTCAACTTCCGCCTGGGCGGTCTCCGGGCTGCCGAATTCAGGATTGACGCGGAATTCCACTACGTGTTCGGCGTACCGTACATCGAACAGGTAGGCATCGATCGTGGTCCCCCTGTCGGGTCGCCGATCGTAGACAGGGCGCTGGCCGCGACCCGCGTACGTGATGCTCCCGAGCGTCGTGGGATCGGAAGAATCAAAGAGCTGCGGCCAAATGCCCACACTCCCGTAGTACGGAGGCGTGCCCGTGTGTTCGAGATCGAAGTCCAGCGTGCGGTCTTCGTCCACCGTAATCTCGACGATCTCCGCTACGTAACTGGGCTCGGCGGTGACCGTAACCGTAACCGTCCCCCAGACGTTCTCGAAACTGTAGTGCCCGTCGGGACCGGTCGTCATGGATTCCTGTCTGCCGTTTTCGAGCCGCACGAAGACCGCGCCGACAAGCATTGGACCGTTTCTCCGGCTGTCGCTGACCGTGCCGGATAGAGAAAATGTGGGCCCGCATTCCACGTCCGTGCCCTCGTGGGAGCCAATGGTCTTCAGCCATTCGCGAAACGATTCGTTGGTTGGTGCGCAAAGCTCCGTGTCCGCATAGTGCAACTCCCGCAGCGACAGAGCGGTGAGGGCCAGCGGCAATCGTCCCGACAGGTCGTTTCCATTGATTCTGAGAACCGTCAAGCCGGCCAGTTCGCTCAACGAGGCGGGAATCTTCCCCGACAGCCCGTTGTTGCTCAGATCGAGGCCTGTGACCCGGCCAAGTGAGTCTGCATCCACCCCGTACCATTCCTCCAAGACGGGACTCGCACGCCATCCGGTGGAGTGCGTCCAAGCCGAACCACCAGCGGTTTCATAGAGGCTATCGAGTACAGCCGCGTCCCACGCGTTGCAATAGAGCGTCGTTTCGTCCCGATACTCTATCCCCTCGAGCCACGCGGCGAAGGCCCGAATGCCGGGCACGCAAAGCGACTCGTTCCCGGCAATGTAGAAGCGGTCGAGGCCGCCAAGCTGCAGGAAGCTGCTCGGGATCGGGTCCGTGAGGGCGTTGCCGTGCAGTTCCAGCAGCGCGAGGTTGGCGAGGCCGCCGAGTTCGGTGGGGATGGGACCGGTGAGACGATTGCTCCTGAGGGACAGTCTCTCCAGGTTGGCAAGTCGACCCAGTTCCGGCAGGATCGGGCCCGTCAACTCGTTCCCCGAGAGGTAGAGGGACTCCAGGTTGGTCAGCCTTCCGAGTTCGGACGGGATCGGGCCCGTCAACTCGTTGCTGTTGAAGTCGAGATCGCGCAGGTTGGTCAGCCTTCCGAGTTCGGACGGGATCGGACCCGAAAGGCTGTTGTTGAAGAATTGCAAGTATTCTAACTCAGTGAGATCGCCCAGTTCAGGCGGGATCGGGCCCTTCACATTATTGCTGATCCATCGGTCCAATTGAGAATCATAGTTACTCATGGCCAAGCCGACGACCCGCCCGGAAGCATCCGTACGCACCCCAAACCAGTCCCCCAGCGGCGCGTCGGTCAGCCAGTTCTCGGAGTTGACCCAGTTCGGCCCGTCCGTCGCTTCGTAGAGTGCGATCAGCGCCGCCCGTTCCAGGTCCATGACGGTGATCTCTGCCGTCCCCTGTCCGCTGCCCGCACTCGCAGTGATCGTCGCCGTCCCATTGCCCGCCGCCCTCACGAGACCCGACGCGTTCACGGTCGCCACCGAGTTGGCGCTACTCGTCCAGGTCACGGTGGCCGCAGCCATGACCCTGGCGTTCTGGTCACGCACCTCGGCACTCAGTTGAACGGTCGTGCCCAATGCGGTCAGCTCGTTGGTGGCCGGGCTCACCGTGACCGTCGTGGGACGGGGCGGATCGGGCACCGGAGGAGGTGCGGTGGGGCTGTCACCGTCCCCGCACCCCTTGGCCAAGGCTACAACCGCTAGCACTGCGGACAGCCGGATGATGGTGCGGCGACGGCTCATGGGGATTCTTCTTCGCACAACTAGAGTGGCTCGTCGGTCCACCGACTTCACCCCGAACCGTCAAGAATGATGCGTTACACCTAGTCCATGATACGTGCTCTTCCAGTGATGGCACAGAAGCAGGCGGACGCTGCGGCCGCGGTGGTCGCACGTCGTGGCGGATCCGTCCGGGGGCTCAGGGACGCCGCCCTTCTCGCCGTCATGTCCGACGGCCTCCTCCGAGTCTCCGAAGCCGCCGCGCTCGAGGTGGCCGATCTCGAGGCCGAGGACGCGAACACCCTGACGATCCGCCGCTCGAAGACCGACCAGGAGGCCGAGGGCGCGGTCCAGTACATCGGAGAGCCGACGGTGGCCCGGGTCCGGGCGTGGCTTGATGCCGCTGGGATCGCCGCCGGACCGCTGTTCCAGCGCCTCGACAGCGCCGGCCGGCCCCGCGGGCGGCTCAGCACCGTGGCCATCCGGGCCATCGTCCAGCGACGCGCCGCCGAGGCCGGGATCGAGGGCCGCGTGTCCGGCCACTCGCTACCGAGGCCGGCAAGCTTCCCGCCGACCACCAGACAGGGAAGAACCTCGCCCGCCGTCCGTTGGTTCTTTGGACGGCCAAGGGAGACCGAGGAGCTACCCGACAACCTCGGACGGCGTCAACGCTGCCCGTCCGGATTCCCGCCGTTCACTACTGCATTCCGGCCATTTCGGGCCGATTCAGTCGGATGTCCTCCAACGGCAAGAGGGCAGATCGTGCAGTCCTGTTTGAACTTAGACGATCCCTTGCCGTGATTCGGGGCTTTGGCAGTCTGCGCGCCAAGCTGGACGCTCTCTACTTCCACCTCTACGGCGTCACGGATCGGGACGACATCCGCTACGTCTACTCTACCTTCCCCATCGTCGAGCGGGACGAGAAGGCCGGGTACGGGGCATACCGCTCCCGTGATCTATGCCTTGCGTGGACGAGCGCGCTCGCCGCCGGCCATCCAGACGTGGAGAGGGCTCGCCTTTTCCCATCCGCGAACGACTAGGTCCCGGCAAGAAGCTGACTCCCGAGATGAACACATCGGTGTCCTGCATCGCCGTGCTGCACGAGTTCTTCGATGGCGTCGCGATTCCTTTCGGTCTGTCCGGGCCGGAATCACCGGACACGGCAGGAGACCGCGAGTATGCTTTGGCTGTGTACCACAACCCGTTCGCCAAGCATCCGCTAGACCCAGGGCGTCTGGTCGGCTCGCGTGTGTCACACTACCGGATGAAAGAAGACCAGTCCTCATGGGAACCCTATCCCTTGTAGGCCGCCGCGATGATCCTTCGACCGCTGACAAGAGCACTCGAAGCTACTCGGGATTCCCGCTGATCAACCCTGTTTTTCCCGCCATCATGATCTGACGGAAACGGATATAGCCCAACGGCAAGAGTGGCAGATCGTGCAGTCCTGATTAGACTTACGTGATTTCCTGCCGTGATTCAGGCCTTCGGTACTCCGCTGGGCCAGCGCGATCTCAGACGGCTCTTGATCATGGGAGCCATGGCGGTCGTCCAAAACGCGATTCGACGCGGCGAGATCACGGATCCGTGGCTGGCCAGGATGGTGGCACGCAAGCCGAAGATGCTGGTCGCGGTGGCCCTCGCCAACAGGACGGGGCGGAGGGTCTGGGCGCTGGCCACGAGAAAGGAGGACTATCGGGTTCGCAATGCCGCCTGACCGGGCGGTGAAAGGCGAAGAAGCTGCCGGGAGATGTGGGCAGCAAGGACGCAAGAACGGGTAAGGGCAAACGGTCGGCAAGACGGGATCGGAAAAACCAGGAAATGGCGGAGGGCCTGCGAGCCCGCATTCCCGATTTGGATCCGATCTTACGAACACCATACGGGCCCGCGGCCAACGAGGGCTGCATCAAGAGGCCGGACATACGACAGTACCTGACCAGGCTGCCACGGACTCGGTTCTGAAGCCGGACTTGCCCACCAGGGGGCGTCCACATACGCCATTTGATGGCGATTCTCCCGCAATTCGCGCACGGTAGAAGCCGCTACGGCCCAACGGCAAGAAACGCAGATCGTGCAGTCCTCGTTGAACTTAAGAGGTCTCATGCCGTCATTTCGCGGCTCGGGTACTCCGTACGGTAATCACCTGACAGTAGGCCAGAAGAAAGGACGGTGGCCAGACCGGCCTCACCGAGGTTAGTTGAGAAGTGCTTCAAACAACTCACTGACCACGGAGAGGAGAACGAGAATGACCACCGTCCAAGCAGAGAAGATAGCGCGTCGGAAGCTGTCTTTGCTACAACTTGCCCAGGAACTCGGCAACGTCTCGAAGGCGTGCCGGATCGTGGGTTATAGCCGCCAGCAGTTCTACGAGATCCGGCGGACCTTTCAGTTGCACGGCGCCGACGGACTCATCGATCGGTTGCCGGGCGCGAAGGGGCCACACCCGAACCGCGTTCCAGCGCCGGTCGAGGAGGCGATCCTGGCCCACGCGCTGGAGCACCCGACACACGGGGCCCAGCGAGTGGCGGACGAGCTGATGCTGAGAGGGATCCAGGTCAGTTCCGGCGGCGTGCGGGGGGTCTGGATCCGCAATGACCTCCAGACCCGCCACCACCGGCTTCTGAGGCTGGAGGAGACGGTCCGGAAGCAGCCCTTCAGCGTGCCCGCGAAGAAGGTGTCGACGGCCACAAGTTCTCGACTGCTTGAGCCGCTACGTCTGGGCCCGGCTCTACACCTCGAAGATGCCGGTCACCGCCGTTCAGATCCTGAACAACCATGTGCTGCCCTTCTTCGAAGAGCATCGCGCGAAGGTTCAGACGATCCTGAGCGACAACGGGCGCGAGTACTGCGGCCGGCCCGACAAGCACCCCTACGAGCTCTTCCTGCAGCTCGAGGAGATCGAGCACCGCACCACGAAGGTCGGAAGGCCCCAGTCCAACGGCTTCATCGAGCGGTTCCACAGGACCCTCCTCGAAGAGCATCTCCGGATCAAGGGCCGGACGACCTGGTACGAGAGCGTCGAAGAGATGCAGAAGGACCTGGACGGCTATCTTGAGACCTACAACACCCGCCGGCCCCACCGCGGCCGCGGGATGCAGGGCAGACCGCCCTACGAGGTCTTCAAGGCCGGGATCCCGCGGAAGCCGCGCACCCGGAAACCCTCAGCCAGAAAGGAGGTCAGGACCGCAGCGTAAAGCTGACCTCGGTGAGGCCGGGTGTCAGGTGAATACCGTACTTGTACACCTCAAAGACGAGTGACTGGCACCGTTATCTTCCTATCGGTGACGGCGTCCCCGGAGGGAACTTCGTCACGGAAGAGTGGGCCAACGTGCCCGCTCCTCACCCCTGCGAACGGCCGCCTCGTTGACAGGGGCTCGACTCCGCCCCGCATGGCCAACATCAGACCAGCTGCCTCCCAATAGTTTTCGACTTTCCAGAACTGGCCGTCTTGCCAGGGAAGCTGTTCGAGGTCGTTACCCATGATGGTACGGTTCTCCTTTACGGCGATGACTTTTATGCCCTGCCCCAACGCCGCGATGGTGGGCAAGCCAAGGCATCCATCCGGCTGAACCAGGACGGAGATATGCTCGGCTGACAGAACACCGTGACGTGCCATCGCCTCTTTCCCGGTGACAAGTCGAGGGCTCCGGTGGAGTCCCTTGAGGATGCAGTTCAAAAACGTAAGGGACACGGCTTCTGCGGCCATGCGGGGATCAACCACACCAACCCTGAGATTCGCGATATTATCCGATTCGAACATCGGCGAATGTGCTGACGGAATGTCGTACATCGCCGAGATCGCGTGAGTGAACATTGCCTCTACTCCCCCCCAAGGATTTACCATCTCTCCCCTAGAGGCGAAATACTCAAGGTGAAAGCTCTTCGGAACTTCAATCACAGACGAGAAGGCCACGGCGTCAAAAGAACCCTGTCGACTTTCCAAAACGTCATGGATCACCTCCAGATTCTGCACTCGCCCGGACGCACTACCAGTCTCAGTGTGGTGTGCAATCAACCTTACTGGTGGATCCGTGACAAGCACCTCCACAATATCGACACCTATCGACCCTCTTACCGCATTCGCCGCATTCACTGCAGAATCCAAAAATACCTCGTCTCCATGTGATCCGAGCACTACAAGGATTCGGTTCGACCGGACTGGACTGAGCCCAATCGTGCCCATCATAAGCCTCGTGAGAACGCTGCCCTCGACATACAAGGAGTTCGTGGGTAGCTCGTTAAGATCCGAAGCGTTTACAACGTTCGGATGGAGGACGAGCGTATCACAGGTCTCTGCAAGTAGGCGGGCTGCCGGACACGCGTCACCCGCGTGACCGCCGAGTTCAGCCCCGACGCCCGTGGGGATGATCATCACCGCATTGAACGTGCCTGTGTTCTCGAGGACCCGCTTCCTGAACGAACACAATGCACCAGGTTCGACGTCAGATCCATGAATGACACCCAATTCAAGGACCATCCTATCGTCTTTTCCACAGAGAGTCATCCGCACGGGTGCTACCGAACCCGTATATCGACGCGCGATTAATTTGGATACACTCTGTAGCGGATGCGTGAGGTCTAGGTAGCCAGAAACGTCTATTGACTCTTCACGTAGCAACAAGGCAGCGCTCCTAGTTCAGCGAATTTCGAAAACGACAGTCTCTTTTGGACCGGGCTCTGTTAGTGCCTAGTAACGACATTGGCAATGCAACCCTTAGCATCAAACCAATCCACCACAAATGTCGTCGCTTCATCTGTGTCAAATTCCTTACACGAGAATACGTTCACGTACACTGTCCTCATGAGATCTAGGGTGTGGATCACAATCGTGCTCGTAAGGATGAACTGGACTGCGCTTGTCCCCTTGGTCTTCGGATTGGTCTGCCTCTCGTCTTCGGCAACCCCCACGTCGTCCCAGAAATGGAGGTCGCAGCGTTCCATTTCAATCAGGTCACAAAATTCTGTGCAAAATTGCTCGATGCTCAAGCGCGTGAACTTATTAGCATCGCAGTCGTGTAGGTCAAGGATCAGTTCCTTCCCGTAAATCCCCGAACGGGCACTCCCAATACTTGGTTTCATTTGTTGCGGATACCGTGGAGGTTCTCATCGTAGTGGAGGTTCTTTGGAGACAAACGACCTCAGTCGATGCCGTCGAGTTTTCTTCCCCCTATGGTATATCGGGCACGGTCGATAATCTTTTCAAATGCAGAGCCAGACGCGACTGCTATCAAGATTGCCTTCCCGATGTCCTCAAGACCTTCGCTCGTCAAGTCAGGGACTATGATGCCTGTTTTTACTACGCCTGCGGCAATAGTCGCATAAGCTAACACTCCCGCTAAAAATCCAAGGGCTCCTCCTAGGATGGATCGCCACAATTCCTGCCTGCCCTTCGTACTACCGACCTCGACAAGGTCTGACTGTCGCAGGTCCAGAAGCACCACAGAGATTGATCCAATGATTCCCAACAATCCCCAGTCCAATATGCCCATCGTCGTACGATAATCTGGATGAATCAATGGGAGTAATGCCATGATAAACAGTAATGGTATTGAGATAGTACCCACCATCATCAGCGCCCGAATAATGACTTTCCCTTCTGACCAGTTGTACTCATAGCCAGCGATATGTTCCATCAATGCTCGGAGCTCAGCCCGCAGTGGCTCAGCAGCCTTGTCTTCGGCATCGCCATTCTTGTCGCTGACCTCTTCAAGCTTCTCGATTTCTTCGTTGATCCGACGCTCCCACCGCTCGTAAGTACTACTTTTGTATGCCCATGCCTCGTCTTGGGCGAATTCTTTCAAATCGTCTAGCCTAAGTCGTGAGGTGGCCTTGAGATCCTCGAGTTTCAAAAATTCTACGAGCATCTGGCTGAGGGACAAGACTTGATATTCTGTCCACTCATTCTGTCCGATTTGTTCGAGTCGGGCAACTTCTGCGCTCAGCTCTTTTTTCTTGTCTTCGTAAGCGTCAGGCTTCTTGGGGTTGTCTAGTCTGGGTTCGATGGTTCTAGCCTCAACTAACATCGCTCGTACAACGCTGCAGTCCTCCAATCGAGACTTGTGAACCATTTTATCGTAACGACGATAGAGGGCACCGATCATGGAGGCGATCACAGTACCCAAGGCGATATACGTTAAGCGCACCGACACAACCTCGGTCAACCACCTGTTCGAGAGCCCAAAGTAAAGCTGGTCCAGCACAAAGAACCCTGAGAGTGTTCCGACCACCGCCCAGGTGCACCACGACCCTGCGGGAGAACACGGACCTGTCGGCTCCGAACCGACCTGCTCCGATGCGTCGGATGCCCGGTCGCTATCAGATGGCGGCTGATTCACTGAAGATGCCATTGGCACTCTCCCGCACACTGCGCTCTACACAATTTCGTGAAGCAGTCTGGGCTAGCACTTTCTACGTGATGGCGAACATGGTAGCCCGGTACTGCCGCGATGACTAGTAGTTGAGCGGGGAAGTGGCGGCGCGGCCACGGGGAACCGGGCAGGGAGCTGTCGAGCACGGCCGGCTGCTCGAGAAGGGTCGGCGCCGGCTATGTAGTCGCCGTGCATCGTGTTCACGCACGCTATGAATAGGGAGTGACCAATGGTGGGAGTGGTCTGGGGTTCGAACTCTTGGCAGGACAGCATTAGGCTGGTTCTGACGCCCCTCGAGCTCACGCACTTCAATGTTCTACCGTCGTCCTCGAAGCGAATCCTGAACTCGTCGGCCAGTGGTGACCGCACCGTCCAGAGTGCTGGCGCGTCCTCCTCCGACCCCGATGATCTTTGCACGGCAGAGGGGTATAGGCGGAGTTTAGGATGCAGCGCGGTTTTATAGCGTCCCTTCTGGGCAGAGGGATGTACTGAGGGACATATAGAAATGTGAGACCTTCAACTCCTTATGTGAAAATCATTTACGCAATATTATCTACGGACGAGGTGTCGTTGAAACTCGCCCGCGAGCGGCGCGACGAAGCCCGCAAGCTCTTGGCCCGGGATATCGACCCGAGCGCCTACCGCAAGGCTCAGAAGCAGGCGAGGCGACAATGGGCTCGACACAGCTTCGAAGCCGTGGCCCGGGAGTGGCTGGCCAAGCACTCGCCGAACTGGACCACACGTCATGCCGACCGGATCCGCGGCCAACTCGAACGCGACGTCTTTCCGTGGATCGGACCTGAGCCGGTCGCCGCGCTCACGGCACCGAAGCTGTTGGCCGTGGTGCGCCGGGTCGAAGAACGCGGCGCCTTGAGAATGGCGCACAGCACGCTCCAGATCTGTGGACGGGTGTTCCGCTATGCGGTGGCGACCGGACGGGCCGAGCGGGATGTGTCTCGGGACTTGCGTGGTGCCCTGCCGCCGGCCAAGACCAAACACCTCGTCGCGATCACCGATCCGAAGGAGGTCGGTCCGTTACTCCGGGTCTTGGACGGCTATCCTGGGACGCTGCCGGTGCGGTGCGCTCTGCGTCTGGCGCCGTTGGTCTTTGTGCGGCCCGGGGAGTTGCGCAGGGCCGAGTGGGCCGACATCGACGTCGAGGCGGCCGAGTGCCGCTACACGGTCACGAAGACCAACACGCCGCATGTCGTGCCCCTCGCACGTCAGGCGGTCGAGATCCTTCGCGAACTGCATCCCCTGACCGGGTATGGCCGGTACGTGTTCCCGAATGCACGCTACGCGAAACAGGACCGGCCGATGGCCGAAACGACTCTGTGGGCGGCGCTCAGGGCCCTGGATATTCCCCCGGACCGGATGACTATGCAATGGATTCCGGGCGATGGCGAGGACCATACTGGACGAAGTGCTGGGATTTCGGCCCGACATCATCGAACATCAGTTGGCCCACGCGGTGCGCGATCCGAACGGACGGGCCTACAACCGCACGGCGTTCCTGCCTGAGAGGCGACGGCAGCCAACGGCCGGACACGAGCCGGCGCGGTTTGATGCCGGTCGTCTTGACCATATAGACTCGGGCATCGCTGGCGCCGTTCCACCGTGGCGGGCAGTAGCCGCACTTCTATGGTGACTTCCCCGGTCACTTCCACGGTGACAACAATGACGCGGGTGACGGGAGTCTCAACCCCCCCGAGCTGGGCGTCAGTGTTGTGAGTTGGGCCGACAGAGAGCGGGCGGGCCGCTACTTCGGCCAGCAGCCGGAGACGATCCGGCGCCGCTTGATACCGGTCGTCGCGACCGTGTAGACCCAGGCGAGCTCGCTGGCGCCGTTCACCGTGGCCGGGACCAGCACGCGCCGGTAGAGGCTTGAACCGCCTGGGCGGAACCCCTCGAGGCGGTCGATGGCGGGCAGTCGGGATTCGGGATCATCGAACGTGAGCAGCTCCCCGTACACGGCGCCCCAGACGCCCGCTGTGTCGCTTTCGGGGTCGGGTCCGGGGGATGATCCCACCCGACCGGACAGGCGCGCCTGTGTAGCCACGTCGGCCAACGCGTCGGCGGTGCCGCAGGCGAGGATGTCGCCGTCCGAGACCTCGAGGACCGGAAACCCCGGTCCTTCATAGAGGCGGCCCCGAACCTGCGCTTCCCGGATCTCCAGCACGCCTTCGGAGAAGGCGTCGTGGTTCCAGCACCCGCGCTTGAGCGTGCCGTATACGAAGAGTCTCAGCAGGTCCAATGTGTTCTCCTTCGGGGGTTCACTGCGTTCTGTAGGCTGTGCTCTCCCAGTCATCGATGACCTCCGCCGAGGCGGTCTTGCTGGGCTGCCTCGCCTGGGCAACGAACTCGAACGGCTCGATTGAGGAAGCCCGTCAGCATCCGGTGCCGGAACACCATGAGGCTCATGGGGGGAATGCCCAGCTTGAGCCAGCCAGGTTCCTCGTCCAGGTACGCTGCGTCGATCGTCCAGTCTGAATTGGGTCGAAAGATAGTCGAAGCCAGCGGCAGGAAAGGGCGCCGTGGCGTCTCGGGCGCGCCACGCTGGGCTCCGGGCGCGCCACGGCCACGAACGGCCCCGGTTCGAGCGCTTCGACCGAGCCCGATCGAGGCTTCCCCCAAGCTCTCGGGTTACAGCTCCAGCGGTCGTTGGCAGAGCCCAGTCCGGCTCTCGGACTCGGCTGGACCTCTTGGCACATCCCCGCGCTCGCCGTCGTTGACACCGCTCAAAGTGGCCTCCTCAATGTAGCTGGCATGCCACCCGATCGGTTCCTGAACCTAGCCCCCCGGGAAGGGGCAAGGGGGAGACACAGCAGTGATGATCGCCCATCTCCGGGGACGCGAGAAGGCGCTCAAGCCCTTCGGCTGGAGGGGACGCCGGGCCGAATGGATCGCCTTGGCCTGTCTCCACGGCGGCGTCTTCACCCGGTCGCAGTGGACGAGATTTGTCGGCTGCCACACCGAGAAGGTGCGCCGCGCCGTCCATGCCCTCATCTAGCAGAGCGTGGCGGTCGAAAAGAGGGTGCCCGGTATCACCGGCATCGGCCGCGTGTGCCGGATCCACGCGCGCGGAATCTACCGGGCGCTGGGCGTCGAGGACATTCGCCGCCCACAGATCGCCTCGACCGAAGTTCTCATGCGGCGCCTCCTGTCACTGGACTACGTGCTCGAGCATCCCCGCTTGCCGTGGCTGCCGACCGAGTCGGACAAAGTCGGCGCCCTCGAGGAGCTGGGCATCGAACGCCGACTCCTGCCCCTGCGGGCCTATCGGGGAGCGGCCGGGAACATTCGGCGCCACTTCCGCCTCAAGCTGCCGGTCGCGCTGGACGCCGAGCGCGCCGTCTTCGTGTACGTCGATCCGGGCTACAAGACTGCGACGGCGCTCCGCTCCTGGGGTGCGGCACACCGCGGCCTCTGGAAGGCGTTGAGGGAGCGCGGTCGCAGGATCGATGGAGTGGACGCCCCCCCTGGAGGCGGAGGCCCGGGAGCGGACGACGCGCGGGGCCGGAAGCCGGAGTGGGACCGCAACCCGAAGGGGGGACCGCCGTACAAGCATGCGTACGGGGAACCGGAGGCGAAGGATCAGACGAACTTCACGGATCCGGAGAGCCGGATCATGCGGACGAGCACGGAAGGCTACCAGCAGTGCTACAACGCGCAGGCGGTGGTGGACGGGGGGAGAGCCAACTGGTGGTGGGGACGGCGGTGACGGCGGGCGCGAGCGACCAGGGGCAGTTGGTGGAACGGGTGGACGAGGTGTCCGGGCGGTGCGGGGAGACACCCGGCCAGGTGCTGGCCGACGCGGGCTACTGTAACGAGGAGGATCTGGCGGCTCTGGAGGCGCGGGGGATCGACGGCTACAGTGGCGCTGGGCCGGGAGGGCAAGGGGGCCGGCAAGCCCGACCCGGAGAAGCAGCCGGCGAGGGCGCGCATGGCGAAGAAGCTGGCGGCTCCGGAGGGCCGGGGCGGTGTACGCCAAGCGCAAGTGGATTGCGGAGGCGCCCATGGGCTGGGTCAAGGAGGCGATGGGGTTCCGGAGGTTCAGCCTCCGGGGCTTGGAGAAGGTGCGCGGCGAGTGGGACCTCGTGTGCCCGGCGCTCAACATGAGGCGCCTCCACGTCCTTCAGGCAGCGTGAGGGGCCGCAAATCCGTGTCAAGCGTTCCCCGGGGCACTAAAAGAGGTCCGCGGCTGGAGTGAACCCCATCGGTTGGACACATTGGCGGTGGGATTTAGCCAGTATGGTTGCTGGGCCAGAGAGGAGGAATGATGGCTCGGTATCGCAGCTACAGTCTGGAGTTCAAGCGCGAGGTGGCGCAGCAGTACCTGTCCGGTGAGGTCGCCCTTGCCGCGTTGGCTCGTCAGCACGACATCAGTCGATCGCTGATTCGGATTTGGGTGGCCAAGTACGAGACCGGCGAGTTCGACGATGAGGTCGTGCAAGGGGATCTGTTGGCGCGTTACGAAGCGCGGATCGCGGAGCTCGAGCGCAAGGTGGGTCAGCTGGTGATGGAGAACGAGCTGCTCAAAAAAACGAGATGGCCAGCAGGCTTGCCGAGCGGCGCGACATCCTCCGTGGTGAGCGGCCCGACGGTCTCTCGGTCCGACGAGGGTGTGAACTCATGAGCTTGGCACGTAGCACCTACTACTACCGCCCGCGAGGTCGGGGTCGGGACGAGGAGGCGTTGCTCCAGCGCATCCAGGCGATCTGTGAGGAGTTCCCCCGTTACGGGTATCGGCGCGTCACGGCGCAGCTGTGCCACGAGGGCTGGCGGATCAACCACAAGCGAGTCGCCCGCATCATGCGCGAACGCGGCCTGAGCGTGAAACTACGGCGCCGAACGGTTCGAACGAGCGATGGCGGGGGCCGCGAAGCGGCGTTCCCGAACCTGGCCCGCCATTTTACGCCCACCGGTCCGAACGAGTTGTGGGTGGGCGATATCACGTATATCCGCACGCGTTCGGCGTTCGTCTACTTGGCGGTGATCCTGGATGCGTGGTCACGCCGCGTGGTTGGCTACGCTGTGTCACGGCAAGTCGACACACGGCTGACGATCGCGGCCCTGCGCGCGGCGTTGGCCGATCGACAACCACCACGCGGTTGCATTCATCACACCGACCGCGGCAGCCAGGGTTCCTGTCGTTGTAGGGGTGGGCGCGGAGCAGCCCATGATTACGCCATATTTTGATGGTTCTGGTCGAGACCTGGAGTCTGGCAGCGATTTCCGTGAGGCTCAGCAGCCCTTGAGCGCGTAGCCGTTGGTAGCGGGTTTTCAGGCCGTAGGCTCGGCGTAAGACCTGTATCCGTTGTGGCCTGAAGGCGATGCCATGGCCCGTACGCAGCCCGCGGCCGTTTAGGATGGCCGCGATCTGGGTGTCGGTGTGGTTCTCGGTGAGGCGGTCGATCTCGGCCACGACGTGCTCGGAGGTCCGGTAGAGTTGCCAGGCGGGCGGTTCGGGGGGCAGCTGCAACTGCCGCGTCGCACCGCCGCGCAAGCGTATGCCCAAGGCGATATCGGTTCCGCGCGTTAGCGTGACGTCCTCGATCAGGAGGCGCGCCATGCGCTTACGCTCGCGCTCCGGTGTCGCGGGGTCGTTCCACAGGCGCGGGAAGTCGGTGGACAGGGCAAGGATGCGCTGGCGCTGGGCGTCGTCGGGTTGCCCGGGATCCTGGGCGCGCTGTTGCTCGAGTTCCTGCTGGGCGTGGTCCAGGGCACGCAGCCGGGCGTTCCACTCGGCCTCCAGCACATCGGCCACCAACCGGTTGTCGGGATGGGTCTGCATGAAGCGCTGCCGAGCCAGGTCCGCTTCATGGCGAGCCCGTTGCACTGCCTGGGCCCGCCAGGCATCGACCTGCTCGGCGCGTGCCGCCAGTTCGTCCTGTACCTTGAGCGCGACGGTCAGCGTCACCGGCGTCATCAGTTCCACCAGCAGTGCCCCGACGGCGCGGTCGATGCCGGCGCCGGGGATGGACTGGCACTTGGCGCTCGCGGTTCGGATACCCTCGCGCTGGCAGACGTAATCGGGCACCTGCCGGCCCCGGCGGATGTGATAGCGGACCGTCATGCTTCGGCCGCACACGCCACACAAGACCAGACCCTGCAACAACGCCGGCCCCTCCCGGGGCGGACCGCGGCGGCGGTCGGCGCCGTGGGCCAAGGCGTTGCTGCGCAACTGCCGCCGATTGGCCTCGAAGCGTTCCCAGCCGATGTAGCCGGGGTGGGCATTGCGCAACAGCACGGTCCACTCCCCGAGCGGCAGGCGCCGGCTCTCCACGCCGCCGCCGGGAAGCCGCCGCTGCCGGCTGCGGCCGAACGCGTAAGCCCCCGCGTAGCGGGGATTATGCAGCACCTGCAGGACGCGCGAGTGATCCAGCGGCTGCCAGTGCAGTTCGCCCTTGCGGGGCCCGGTGCGCGGCCGCCGCGGAAAGTGCAGCCGGCGCTCGCGGAAGTGGCGCACCGTGGCGGTGGCGGCGCCGGTGCGCTCGAAGGTATCGAACAGCATCCGCAGGCTCTGTTGCACCTGGGCATCGGGGTCGAGCACGACCCGGTCCAGCGGATCGTAGAGCAGTCCCACCGGGAGCGGCAGCTTCAGGGCGCCGCGCCGGGCCTGGTTGAGCAGGCCCCCGCGTAGCCGGGCATGCAGCATGTGCAGTTCCGCCTCGCTCATCGTGCCCTTGAGTCCGAGCAAGAGCCTGTCGTTGAAGTCCCCGGGACAGTAGACGCCGTCCTCGTCGAGGATCAGCGTGTCGCTCAACGCGCAGATCTCCAGCAACCGATGCCAGTCGGTGGAGTTGCGGGCCAGGCGCGAGACCTCGAGTCCGAGCACGATGCCGGCGCGGCCCATGCCGACTTCCGCGACCAGATGCTGGAACCCCTCGCGGTCCCGGTCGGCCCCGGATTGACCGAGGTCGGTGTCGATCACGACGACCCGCTCGGTCGGCCAGCCCAGCGCCACCGCTCGCTCGCGCAGTGCATACTGACGGCGCGTGCTCTCCGTGTTCTCGACCACCTGACGCACCGTGGACTGGCGCACATAGAGGTAGGCGTCGCGGCTCAGGTGGCCGGCGCTCACCTTCCGATGCGCATCGCTCATGCCGCTCTCCCCGTCAGGTGGGGGCGGACCATCGCCATCAGGATGTCCATCGCTTGGCTCTCCACGCCCGCCGGCAGCGGACCAGGCGAACGCGGCCCGTCCCCGATGCTGGCCGGAGCGGGCAACGTCGCCAAGACACGCAACCAGGCGGCGACGCCGCGGCACGTCAGAACGGCGAGCCCGTCGCGATCCTGGAGAGGCCCGGACCGCAGAGCTTGACCGCGCAATCGCTCGTAGCCTTGAGCGCAGGCCGCGGCCGGCCACGGCGGCGCATCGGAGTGCCTGGGCTGGGTCACAGGCGTTTTTTTTGCCGCGCCAGCACCCGCTCGACACTGCGCCGGTGCACCGAGAGGCCGAACCGCTCGCGCACCAGTTCGACGAGTTCCCGGGAACTGGGCGGCGGTTGTTGCGCCCGGGCGGCGCGCAAGGCCGCGACCACCTCGGCACTGAGCTTGTGCGGCCGCCGCGGTCCGGGCCGCTTCGGCAACAGCGCCGGCAGCCCGCCCGCCTCGTAGGCACGTTGCGCCAGGTAAAACGTAGGGCGGGACAACCCGAATCGGGCGGCGCTGCCGCTGACGGACTCGCCGTCCTCGCGCACACGGCGCAGCATCTCGTACTTGACCTGCAGGAGATCGCGGGGATCGAAGAAGGCGTTGTCCAGGAACCGGGGGTCGCGCACGCGCTCGGGGTGAGGGTTGAAGCAGCCGTGTTCGCGCAAGGTGCGCGTCTTGTCGTCGATGGGGCGACGTGCCATGAAGACATCTCCGGCGATGCGTGAAATAGAGTGTCAACATAACTATGACTATATGTGAACCGGCGTCAAGGCGGAGACCGCATGCACTCGACTCAATAACGTCTATGCCACAAGCATATCTGGATGAGAGGACGCTGTAATCCGGCGCATCAGACCGGGTCACACCGATGACGCGGTTAAAATCATGCTTACACATTAGGCATAATCCCCTTTACAACACCCCCACCCAAACATGTCCGCCAGGGCCAGCAAATCCTCCACCCGGAACGCCGAACGGCCCCCCGCGACCTCCACGAACGGATCCTCCACCGCGACACTGGTCCAACCCACCGGAATGTGCGCCAGCACGCCGTCTTCGCCCATGTAGTACACCCGCTCGATTCCCCAGCAAAGCTTCCTCTGGATCAGCTCGAACTCGCGGCCCCGCAGCGGATGAAAAGGATGCGTCACCCGGAAGGTTCGACCTGCTTGCGCCGCTTCGGGTGCAGTCGACGACTTAGTCCAAGGGGAAGGTCGAGCGGCCGGTTCGCTACATCCGGGACAACTTCTTCTACGGCCGGGACTTCGTCTCCGACGACGACCTCAACGCGCGGACCCGGCTGTGGCTCGACAGCGTGGCGAACGCTCGGGTCCACGGTACGCTGAAGGAGCGCGTGGCGGACCGGTTCGAGGTGGAGAGGCCCCACCTGAGTTCCTTGGCTCCTTGGCCGTACCGTCCCGTGGTGCCGCAGTCCGAGTCCTGGACGACACAGACTGCCGCACCCTCGGCACCCCGGGTCGTGGAGGTCCAACGCCGTCCGCTGTCCGAGTATGCCGCGATCACGGGGGAGCTCTCGTGAAGTCCCGGTCCAGGAGCGCGCGCATCTCGGCCCAGCTGGCCGATCTGAAGATGCCTGGTGCCCTGGAAGCCCTTGATGAAGTGCTCGCTGGCGTGGACGGCGGCGCAAGCACCGCGGCCGAAGCCATCGAGCGGCTGTTGGCCGCCCAGATCACGCTACGCAACAGCCGGCGGCTCGCCACGGCCATGCGATCCAGCCGTCTCCCGGCGATCAAGACGCTCGCGGACTTCGACTTCAGCTTCCAGCCCTCGATCAAGCGGGAGCAGATCGACTCGCTCCACGAACTCGGGTTCCTGGAGCGCAAGGAGAACGTCGTCCTCTCTGGGCCTCCTGATCCAACGACATACTGCACCACCTCGCTATGTGCTTGTGTTGTCGACCGTTAGCTGATTCACGTCCACAGTTCGCGGCCGAGTTTGTCCTCTCTTTACTGTGTCGACGTAGTCCTGCACGTCTCTGTTCTCCAGATCGTCGGCCTCGATGATCCAGGGGGCGTAGGGCACCACCTGGCGACCAGGCAGGATCTGAAGTCGGATCAACCTCCTCACGGTGGTGGGGCTAACGCCCAACGTCGTCGCCGCTTGCTCCATCGTAACGATTCCAGTCCGCTCAAGCGCGTTCCGGTCATGGACCGGGATTCCGTTACGGTTGCGGAGCGAGACCACGCGACTCGTGATCCAGGTGTTGCCTCTCCCGGTGCGCAGCCCCAACCGATTGAGGACCCGTGCGATCTGTCCATCGGGAAGAAGTGGCGCAAGTTCCCTTACCAGATCGATCACCGTGCGAGCGGTCCGGTACCGATGCTCGCCGGTACGGCGCTTTCGGACCTGGAGTTGGCTGTGCTGGCCTCCCGCCCATCGGATCACGAGGTCGATCTGTGCACGCTCGTCGTCCACCTCGACGAGGATCTCTTCGATGAGTGTGCGCACGATCCGCTTCTTCAGCCGTAGATCGGCGCTCGGATGGTTCCACACTCGAGGCAGCTCGTCCGCCAGGCGGGTCAGAGCCTCTCGGTCGAGTGCAGCCTGGGTGTGCCGAGCCTTCTCCTCCAACCCAACCCGCTCCCGTTCAAGCTCGCTCACAGTGGCCAGTGCGTCGTTCCACCGATGTTCCAGCTCGGCGGCCACCAGGCGGTTCTCGGGATCCACGACATCGTACTGCCGGCGGGCCCGCTCGGCTTCGTACTGCGCCTGCTGCAGCTTCAGTTCGAACAGCTCCCGGCGCGCTACCGACTGGGCTTCTGCCTGACTCTGTGCTTCCAGCGCTGCCTCCGCCGCTCCCGGCTCCAGGATCGCGAGGACCGCTGCCTCGACGGCGCGGTCCACTGCGAGTCCTCCGAACGACAGACACGGTCCCGTCCCGTGGTTCACCGATGCGCCGCGGCAGGCATAGCGGGGCACCCGGCCGTCCTTTCCCGAGTAGGCGACGTGCAACCGGCGTCCGCAGCGCCGACACCGGAGCAGGCCTGCGACCAAGGCAGGCCCGTGCCGGGGTGTCCCCCGACTCGTCAGTCCTCTCCTTTGAGTGTTCTCCGCGATCTGTCGCTGCGTGTTCTGGAAGTGGTCCCAGCTCACGTAGCCCTCATGATGGTCAGGGATCAACACCCGCCACTCACTTTGCGGAAGACGCAGGCCCGGGCGCCTCACTGCCCGTCCACCCTCAACCGTGGTCCGCGTTCGGGTTCGCCCGTAGGCGTACGCTCCTCCGTAGATCGGGTTCGTGAGAACGTTGCGTATCGTGTTGTAGACCGGAAGCTTCCAGATCACCCCTCGACCGAAGCGACCGTACTCGACGGCCGGTAGCTCCACGCCCTCGCTCCGGAACCAGAGGAGCACCTGCCGGATGCTTCCCATCTCTTCGAACTTCCGGAACACGAGACCGATCATCTCCTGGATCCGCCGATCGGGATCCCGCTCGCAGCGGTTGTCCCGTGTTCGGATGTAGCCGATGGGGACCGTGGTGTAGAACTCGCCCCGTTCGGCCTTCTGCCGGATCGCGGCCAGAGAGCGCTGTCGAAGCATCCCGAGCTCCCACTCGCTCATCGTGCCTTTCAGCCCCAGGAGTAGCCGATCGTTGGACTCTCGGGGATCGTAGATCCCTTCAGCGTCGACGATCAGGGTCCGGGTCAACCCACAGAGATCCACGAGGTGCGACCAGTCGCGGTTGTTGCGGGCTAGCCGCGAAGCCTCGAGTGCGAACACGCCCCCGACCTGCTCCAGGCACACGGCTGAGACCAGGCGCTCGAACCCAGGTCGAGCCACACGACCCGACCCTGAACGTCCAAGGTCCTCGTCCACAACCTCCACCCGCCGGAAGCCCAGGGTTCTCGCCCGATCCGTGAGGCCGTACTGGCGCCTTCGGCTCTCCAGGTTCTCCAGAACCTGGGTCGGCGTGGACTGCCGAACGTAGACATACGCGGCCCGCTCCAGATGGGCTCGACTCAGCTTCGCCGGCATCATGACCGGCCTTCCCCGTCTGTCGTCTCGGCCGCTATGAGCTCGAGCAGACGAACCCATAACTCCAGCACCTTCGACCTCACTTCCGGCGGCAGGGTGTCCCATCGAACCGGTCCAGATCCCAACGGTAGAGATCGCTGCAGCTTCGTCATTACAAGCCTCCCGCTGAGGGGTGGGGGATGCACCCCAGCAGGATCATCGAGTAAGCCCGAGACGTCGAACAGACGGCGGAGCGACTCAAGCGCGCACACGCTCAAAACCGGGCGCTCCACAGCCGTGCCGTCAAGCGCCGCATCGGCTTCCGTCATCCACACCGGCACCGGAACCTGTCAACAAGAGTGAGACACCCGGGGTCATAAATTAGTGAGCGGGCTGCGGTGTCGGAGCCGCAGCTGGTGGATTGATCCAGACCTCCGTTGGGAGAGGCTGGGGCGTGGGGATCCCCTGCACGAAGCGTTCAGGGTGTTGGGACCACGCCTGCTGGAGAGTGCGCTCACGCTGGGCGAGCACGTCACGGGCTCGGTCGTGATGGACATCAGCCGGGGTGAGCATCGCGATTCCGCCGTGGCGATGCTCATGGTTGTACCAAGGGAAGAAGGATCGGCAGAAGTCGATCGCCGCGCCGATGTCGGCGAAGCGTCCGGGGAAGTTGGGGTAGTATTTGACGGTCTTGAAGTGCGCCTCCGAGAAGGGGTTGTCGTCGCTGACCCGGGGACGGCCGAGCGAGCGGGTGATCCCGAGGTCGGCGAGCAGCTGGGCCGTGCACTTGCTGGTCATCGGGGCCCCGCGGTCGGAGTGCAGGGTCAGCGTCTCGGGCTGGACATCCTGCTTGAGGCAGCTCTCCTGGATGAGCCGGCTGGCGAGCGCGGAGTTCTCGCGGTCGGCGACCATCCATCCGACCACGTAGCGGCTGAAGATGTCGATGAGGACGTAGAGGTAGAAGTACGACCACTTCTCGGGTCCGAGAAGCCGGGTGATGTCCCACGACCAGGTCTGGTTCGGTGCCGTGGCCACGAGCTGGGGCTTCGTGTAGGGGGGATGCGTGAGCTGACTGCGCCGCTCACGCACGGGGTGATCCTCTTGGAGGATCCTGTACATCGTGCGTTCTGAGCAGAGGTACTCGCCCTCGTCGAGGAGGGTGGCCACAACCTCTGCGGGAGATCGGTCGACGAAGCGCGGGCAAGCGAGGGTCTCACGCACCTTCTCGCGCTCGGATTCATCAAGTGCCCGGGCGGGGCGCTGCCTGGGCTGCTGGTGCCCGGTCGTGGGCTTACGGCGCCGGTAGAACGTGGCACGCGCCACACCCAGTGCTCGGCACGCCGGCGCGGCGCCGACCTCCCGAGCCAGGGAGGCAGCGGCCATCAGGAGTTCTTTCCGCTGTCGAAGCTCAACCCCAGCAGCCCGGCAACTTTTCCCTGGACTTCCAGGATCGTTTCCGCCGTGGCAAGCTGCTTCTCGAGCCGGGCCACTTCGGCCTCGAGCTCATCCACCCTCTTCTGGAGGGAATTGCGGCGGGCCGGCTTGCGGCCCCGCCGCTTCGGCGTCAGGCCCTTCAGAGAGCCCTCGCGCCGTGCCTTTCGCCATGCCGTGAGATGAGAGCTGTACAGACCCTCCCGACGCACGATCCGCCCAACCTCGCCGGGCTCCGAGCACCGGTCGGTCTCTTCCAGGATCCTGAGCTTGTACTCCGCGGTGAACTGCCGGCGGGTCGGCTTGGCCACAACCTCCGGATCCCGTGCCCGATTCCGCTCGGCGACTTGGGCCCTGGCGGCCTCGTCGCTACGCTCCTCGCCCCCCAGGGCCCAAGCGCCCACACCCATACCAATCATCGTATCTCTCCCCTCTACCATCGCCATCCACCTCCGCCCCCTTCAGTAATCCCAAAGGTACCAGGTGTCTCACTGATATTGGCAGAGAGGGGCGCTCCTCTTCGAAGCACCCGATCTTGTCTCCGGTATCGCCCACATAGATGACCTCGGCCCCAGGCGCGAAGCGCGGGGCGAACGAAGTAAGGATGTCGCTGATGAGTTTGCTGTGGGCGCCCGGCGTGAGCGCCACTTCTCGGTCCTTGGCCACCTTGACCGGGATCATCTGCATTGCGCGATCCTGCGCCCACTTCGCCGCGAGCGGGGTTCGTATTCTGAGCCACTGCTCAACGGCAGCGTCCCATTGGGGCGTGTCGAAGGCCTTAATCACCCGCAAGGCTTCCTCGCTGATCTGATAACAGGCACTTGGGCTGTTGACGGGACGAGCGGGATCGTCGGGATTGTACCGCGCGATGCCGGCTTCAACGAACTGGTGCATCGTCTGCCGCCGAAACGTCTCGCGGGTATTCGGCGCGTATTCCCGACCGTAATGCTCCCGTGCGTAGTCCATGATGGGTGTGATGCCCATGAGTGGACGCCGTAGCTGATTCCAGGCACCGGAAGGCCTGAGGTCGACCAAGGCGATAAGCGTCAACGCCGAGCGGTCGTTTTGCTGGCCGCGCGGCATCCCGAGAGCCTTCAAGATCCCCGTCGCCTCGTCTATCTTGCGCCGTGCCTCCAGCGGGTTCTCATCGCCTGCCATGTGTGCGATCTCCTTCTCGATTATTGTGTCGATCGCCTGCTGTGATAGTGTAGGAACATCGTGTTGTCTTCCGAGCCGCTCGAGGGTTGCACGATCCGGGTAGCGCAACCACCGCAGGTCGGTAGCGTTGACCTGGGTATGCCCGTTGAACTGCCTGAAGTAGCGGTCCACCAAGCTGCAATTGAGGAAGAGGGTCAGTCCTCCGGCCAGATCCTCGGGCATTCCTTCGCGACTAACGTGAAAGACGTTGAGATGGTTCTCGAAGCCGACGAGTTCACAAGGAAGGTCCGAGCCGTAGACGGTGGCAACGATGCGCCGCCTTTCCTCCTTGGAAGTGAAACGCCGCACGACGACGTAGCTGCCCTTGTTCGGCCACAGCCACTTTCGGCTGGCGTCGGATACGCGGATGGCGTTCGGTTTCCGCATGACCCTCGGCCAGGATACACTCCCATCCTTGAAATGCCCTGGATAGAGAAGCGGCACCGCCCCCTTCTCCGGCTCCGCGCGCAGGTCGTCCTTGAGACGGAAATCGACAACGGGTCCCGTGGACACCTCAACCCCGAGATTCCCAAGGCTCGCCGTGAAATGGGCCATGCGATCAATGATGCCCTGTTCGATGCCATCGGCAGCGATGTGCACGAAGCGGTCGGGATCGCCGTCTCGGATCACTGAACTGAGGGGAACCGTTCGCTGCGTGAGGTCTTCCGCGATGCACATGCCCCGTGCCGGGTCGAGTTCCAACGCGCCCCCGCAACTCGTCGTAATCGTCACATCACGTGCGGGGCCGCCCTTGGACGCGTGGAGGATGATGTTCTCTTGAAGGACATCGTCATCCTTGAAAGCTTGATTGCGCCTCTCGAATACGTGGATTTGGCGCAGACGCATCATCGCGAAGAACTGTTGTCGGAAGGGCTTGAAGTAGGGACCGTTACAGAACGAACGAGGGACGATGGCAACCATCTCGCCGCCCTCGCGCAGGCGTCTCGCAGCCACAAACATGAATCCGGTGTAGAGATTCGATGTTTCGAGACCCGCGCTGCGCAGGGCTTCGCGGTGCGCTGAGCCCGTCTTGATCTTCCGGTAGGGTGGATTGAGGATGGCGTGGGTGAAGCCAGCGTCTTCGTTGCCCGTGCCGTCGAACAGCCCCGGCTGCCGTGCCACTCCGTGGTCGAGGATGAAGTCCTTTTCGAGGAGTCGGCTGGTTACACTGACCTGCGCCTGCCGGCAGCGTGCCTCCGCGTGCCGAAGCGTGTCTGCGAGATAGCCCGACAGCACCGCGTCGATCTCGTAGCAGACGAATTCCACGGAGCGCGGGCTAGCCGCCTTGGCGCAAAGCCGTTCGGCGAGTGCGGCCGTCAGAGATCCGACCCCCGCCCCGGGATCGAGGACACGCAGGTCTCCGTGTGTTTCCGAAAACAGGCTCGCCATGAACCGGCTGATCGGGACTGGTGTCATGTACTGGCCGAGCGCGGCACGTCTGTCGGGGTCAAGCTTGAGCGAGGCATCGATGCGGTAGAAGTCGACCGCCTCGGCGAGCGCGATTGCCTTCATGCCTGGTTACGCCCGCCAATGAGTTCGGCAACGGGGGAGAATGGAAGATCCAGGGAGGAGGTAGGGACGCAACGCCCAGGGCTTTCCAGGAACTCGAAGACCCTTCCTCCGGAGAATCGCGAGGAGAACGACCATGTGGCCCGCGAGCACGGCGAGCCGCGGTTGGCGAAACCACAAGTCATCTGCCGTCCTCGGCGCTAAATTCCGCATCGACTGAAATCGCGCGCAGCCTTTCGCATTGCTCGATCAACCATTCGCCGGCCTTCGGCCATTCGACTTTGTCATCACGCGTCCAGCGTCGTCGGACGGCGACTGACCAGCCCTTCACGCTGTGCTGCTCGACATTGTCGCCGACATCCTGATCGGCCATCTGCTCGAGGATCATCCAAGAGTACTTCCGCATCCTAGCGGTTCTCTCGTCCGATGCCTTGCTCTCCCCGGATCGCACATAGAGCCAGAGCCACTCCGGGTTTCCGACGTAGATCCCGATCACGTCGCCGCGCGAGTTGAAGGGATCGGTCCACTGGGATGCCCCCCGCCACGTATCCTTCTGTCCGGGAACACCGCCAAGGCTCTCCTTAAGGAACCTCCAGAAGGCCTGTGTCCGACTCTTCTCCTCGAACTCGACTTCAACCTTCACGCCGCATCGCTCCCCCATCTTCCGGCAATGCTCGGCACTCGCGCGGTAGTCCTGGCGATACGGGTACAGCACATGGTCCTCATGGCCGGGGACGGCGCGCATAGTCAGGGTTCCCGCCGTGGTCCCAGGCGGATAGCGCGTAGCCAAGTGAAGATTCGAGCTGATCGCTTCTCCTGACAGCCTTTCGGCGTTCTTCGGGTCCAGGCTCAGCAGGGCCGCCGCAACGCTCAGCAATATCTGGCTCGCACTGCTCTCCTCATGCCAAGCCCTATCCCCAATGCGCCACCTGAGGCTTGCCGAAGCGACCTTCGTCCGGTTCGCAGGCCCCGCCCGATCCTGCCAGGGCCAGCGGTCCAAGCCCCGCCGCGCTAGGTCTTCGGCCCGCCGTTCAATCGCGGCTTCGTCCCAGTCGTCCTCGCGCGCGAGGCGTCTCGTCAGCCCGATCGAACTCCTGCGGTACACCTTGCGCTTAGCGTCAAACGTACCCGTGCCCATTTCGGAATTGGTGACGTCGCCGCTCAGCGTCAGGTTGGCGAGCCGGTCCCGATACCGTCCGTGTATTTCCTCGGCGTCCGCCCCCAACGCTTGCTTCCAGTCGTCAGTCAGCTTCTGCGGCATCACATGCTCGATCGTCAGATGGTCGCGGGCCGGTGCCTCCTCACGGTGCTCAGCTTCCATGAGCGCGCGCAGAACCGCGAACGACGACCGGGTGGCGGTTCCTCCGTAGGCCTTACGCGTTCGGAGCCCTTCCCGGACCTCTTCGTCGTTGGGTACCCCGACACGCGTGTTCCGAAGCCTACGAATCCGGTCGAGCCAGTACTCCGCAACGTCATCCCCAACATCCGGTCCTGGTCCATGGGCGAGGTCTACGATCACCCTGTTCATCCCGGCTGTTGCCCGGTCCGCGAGCCACAATCGGGTGGTCCATGTCGCGATCCCCGCAAGGGTTGTTGCGAGGTCGTTCATCTGCGTTCCGGCCGCAGCGGATTCGCCCGCGTCATGCAGGAGTCGCAACGTCAGCGGACGGTGAATGTCGATCCCCATCTCGCGTAGGTGCCGAAGCTCCCGTTCGACTTTAGCATTGGGATGCACGCCCGCCGTGCCGGTCACGATGCCGTACAGCCCCGCGAGCCGCGCCAGATCACGGCACAGGGCCGGCCGTTCCACAGCAAGCCCTTTCCGCAATGCCCACCGGCGCAGGGCTTCATAGACGTGATCGATGCCTTGAACCCGGATCCTGCAGGGAGAGGTGAAATAGGGGACTTGTGGGTGTGGATGGGACCGGAGGGGAAGTTGGCGGGGATATGGGGGGCTGCCGGAGGGAAAAGAGGCGGCTCGGATCTGTGGTATTGAGTGGGCAGGGCGGTGTTGGACAGACGGGGAGGACGACTGGAGGGGAGAGGGCCTAGAGGAGGGGGGGGCGGGAGTCGTCAGGCTGGGAGAGGAGGCGGGAGTCCGGAAGCGAGGCGTCTGAGAGCGAGCAGGATATGGGGTCTGGCGGGATCGTCACGGAGCAACTGGACGTAGAGCTTGCGGCTGTGGCGGGTGAGCTTGGCGGGCAAGCGGAGGAGCCAGAGCCGGAGGCGGTTGGGTTGAGCTGTGCGCCAAGCTCCAGAGAGGGCGGTGGTCCTGAGTGTGTGCAGGAGCTGGTAGGCGATGGCTCCGAGAGCCCACAGGAGTGCATTGCCGTCGAGGTGATCGATGGCGGTGGCCCCTGCTCCGAGCTGGCCGAGTTCCTTGATCCTCTGTTCGACGACCGCACCGTGGTTGTAGCGGCGCCAGGCGGTGAGGGCGTGGATGCCTTCGATGTTGGTGAGCACGTGAGCGCTCAGGGGGACTTCGTAGGTGTCGAGCGTGAGGGTGTCTGGGCCTTGGAGCGGACGCCGTGTCTGGAGCGAGAGAAGACGGACGCCCCACAGACAGCCGGAGGTGGTCCAGAGCTCATGACCGGGGAAGATGTGCTCACCCTTGCGAGAGCGACGCCGGGGCTGGTGGTGGTCGGCAAGCCAGCGGTGGGCAGGGAGCTTGAGCAGGAAACGGACATCGAGGTCATCGAGGGTCCGTACCATGGATCGGCTGAAGAAGCCCTTGTCGAGACGCACGGTGATGGTCTCGACCCCCACGGAGCGCAGGCGCCCCACCAAGTCGGCGATCCACGCCTCGGCCCCCGCAGCGGTGGGGGCGTTGCCCGGGCGCCAACGGATGCCCATACAGTCTCCCGTCTCCTGAACGAAGGCCAGAAGCGGATGGTGCGACGGCCGGCCGGGCTTGTGTGGGTTGTAGCCCCGCTCGGCGCCCGCCTGCTTCAGTCCGTAGCGTACGCTGACGGTGGAGTCGAGGATCAGGGTCAGCGCCCGGGGCACGCCCCCCAGTCTCCAGCGCCGGCACACGACGTGCCACAGGAGTTCGTCGAGGAGGGGCACGAGCGGCTCACCTGCGCGGCGCAACCAGCGTCCGAACGTGGTGGGATCGGGCAGGCGAGTCCAGCCGAACAGGCGTCGAATGCCGCGCCGGTCCAGGAGCGGCAAATCGTCGAGCACGCGCCCACCGTAGAGCAGCAGGACGACCCACACCTCGACCATCAGGCTGGGACGGAAGAAGCCGGCAAGCCCTTCGCTCTGACGGTCGATCCAGGAGCCCAGGCCCATGCCGTCCCACAGATACCGGACCAGAATCAGCCCGCCTCCATCGGTCAGATTCCGGGCGCTGTGACGAATCCGTAGCGGGGAGCTCTCACCTTGTACATGGGGCCGAGAACAGATACGATGGTTGCGCACCGTCTGGGTGCCTTTTGTGGCGAGGAACCTTCTTGGACGAAGTGCCCTCAACCTAAGGCCTTAGACGGTGTTTTTCTTCCCTATACTACTCCCCTCATGCAGGATCCAGGTTCAATGGCCATTGACACCAGGTCAGTACGGAATGATGACCTACCTACACGAGGGGGCGGCAGCACATCGTGGTCCAGGTCGGGAGGCCTGGTCGTCTGGTAGCGCTCAGACTGCCGGAGTAAACGCGTCGGCCGAGCCGAGGAGCCCGAGTCCCCCAAGATAGGCTGTGCTCTCGGCGGTCCACCGAGGCCCGGCATCACTGGAGCAGCGCCTTGGCGATGGTCTGGAGCTGCATGTTGGTCGTCCCCTCGTAGATCGTGCCGATCTTGGAGTCCCGATAGAACTTCTCCACCGCGTACTCACAGGTGAACCCGTATCCCCCGTGAAGGTCGATGGGAGCTTTCCAGCGAGTCGAGTTGGTGGGCCGTCAAGCGAGAGACTATGCATGTTTGCCGAGCCTGCCACCTCGTCGCAGCCTTGACACGGTTTCCTGGGCAAGTTATAAGTTATCAAACCTGTAGGGCTAAAGTCTTATCAAGCATATCACACAAGTAAGACTCTTGGCCTACCAGAGCAGTAGCTTTGTGGTCGCCCGGCTCCTTCCTCCGGGCGCCGAAAGGAGGATCGGGATGTGTGCCTCTCTCGTTGCTTCTCCCCTCCGTTTTCGTAGACGTATCGCGCCGCTTCACCCTGGAGCAGGAGGCTGATCCCATGTATCGCATTCTCGTCTGTGCCTTTACAGTCCTTCTGCTGACCCCGCTCCGCGTAGCCGCGCAGGAGATAGCCATTACGGGACAGGTAGTGGACGCCGGCACGGTACAACCCCTCGCCTCGGTCCAGGTGTTCATCCCGGCGCTGGACATTGGGGGCCTCACGGGGCCGAACGGCCGCTACCTCCTCACGAACGTCCCTGCAGGGACCCACGAGATCCGCTTTGGGCGGATCGGCTACCGCACCGTTTCACGGGAGGTGACGATCCGGACAGGAGCGACCCTCGAGTTGAACGTCTCGCTCGGGGAGCAGGCCATCGCGCTCGATGAGATCATCGTGACGGGGACAGCCGGTGGGGTGGAGAAGCGGGCATTGGGGAACGCGGTGTCGACGATCAACTCTTCACGGCTCGCGGAGCGGATTGCTACTCCGCCCGACATATCGAGGCTGATCAACGGGCGGGCACCGGGCGTCTTTTTCCAGCCATTCTCCGGCAGCATGGGGATGGGCGGCCGCGTGCGACTACGCGGTGGCGCGAGCTTTAGCCTGCCGCTCGAGCCGCTGATCTACATCGACGGCGTTCGAGTGGACAATCGGGCAAAAACCGGGCCCACTACAGTACGCGATCCCGGGAGTCCTGGAATTTACCCGAGCATCTCGCGCCTGAACGACCTCAACCCGGAAGACATCGACCGGGTGGAGATCATCAAAGGACCCGCGGCTTCGACCCTGTACGGGACCGAGGCAGCGAATGGGGTCATCCAGATCTTCACTAAGCGAGGCCGCCCCGGTCCGGCCAGATGGTCAGCGAGTGCCTCTGTTGGCCCGAACTGGATCTCCAGTCCCGAGACCCGCTGGAGGCAGACGTTTCGGGAACGGGACGATGGGTCGGTCTACAGCTTCAATCTCGTCGAAACCGAAAACGCACGGGGCACACCGATCTTTCGCACGGCGCCGTTGCAGCGCTACTCGCTCGGTGTGAGCGGCGGCTCCGAGGCGGTCCAGTACTACCTGTCTACTAACTACATTCAAGACGAGGGGGTGTTCAAGCCCAATCACCTGCGCCGATTCCAGACCGACATCAACCTTCAGTCGCAGGTCAGTCCCACGCTGGGACTCTCGTTGACCGCGCATTACGTCACCGGTAAGACCACGCTGGCGGAAGAAAACGTCACTGGGGGCAATTCCACGATTGGGAGCCTCAACATTCCTTATCGGAAAGTGGATCCGGTAACCGACGCGATCCGAGGCTTCAACGTCGCGCCTCCGGAGGCTTGGAGCGTGTTCGACTTCCACTCGGATCTCGATCGATACACCCTGAGTCTCCAGGTCCGACACGATCCCGTTTCTTGGTTTAGTCACCGTCTCACTACTGGCAGGGATCTTGTCTACGAGGACAACATCGTCCAGAACGAACCCCTGCCGGCAGAGATTGCAACGTATTGGCCTGCGGTTGCGAACGGTCGGCGAAATGTCCGCGAGGTCAGCAGCGTGTTCACGACTTTCGATTACTCCGGCACCGCTACCGCTCGTCTGACCGGGGCGCTGTCCGCCAGAACCTCGGTTGGTGCTCAGTTCTACCGGAAGGAAATAACTTCCAGAACCCTCGACGGGCAGGACTTTCCTGCGGTGGGCCTGCGAGTCGTCAGCTCGGCGACCATCAGGGAGATTCAGGAGGCGTTTGTCACAAACACGACCATCGGCATGTTCGTACAGGAGCAGCTCGACTGGGACAATCGGCTATTTCTCACGGCCGCGTTGCGCGCGGACGATAACAGCAGCTTTGGTTCCGATTTCGACGTCGTCACCTACCCAAAGGTGAGTGCCTCTTGGGTCCTGAGTGAAGAGCCCTTCTTTTCAGTCCCGTTGGTCAGCACGCTCAGGCTTCGGGCGGCCTTCGGTGCCTCAGGTCAACAACCCGACGCCTTTGCGGCGATCCGGACCTTCGCGCCCATAATCGGTCCGGGAGACACGCCTGCGGTTCGTCCGAATGCAGCCGGGAATCCGAACCTCGGCCCGGAGCGGAGCGAGGAGTTCGAGGCCGGATTTGACGCTGCGATTCTTGAGGACCGTGTGAGTGCGGAGTTCACATACTACCACAAGCGCACCGAGGACCTGATTGTCAATCAGGGGGTGCCGCCCTCGAGCGGATTTCCAGGCCAGCAGTTCGTGAATCTCGGCGAGCTTAGAAACCGCGGGATAGAGGCCCAAGTGAACGCCGCCGTGGTTGAGAACCGGAGTCTCGTATGGAACGCGGGCTTCATTCTCTCGGCCAATTACAACAAGATCACAAGCCTGGACGCCCCCCCCATCCGCGCGGGGGCGAACCAACGGCACGTCGAAGGGTTTCCCATCGGCGCCTTCTTCGGGAGGCTGACGCTCAGCGCCGACGTCGTGAATGGCGTAGTGACCAACGTCATGTGCGACGCCGGAGGAGGGAAGCACTACACGTATCCGACCGGCCAGGCCGTTCCCTGCGCGGACGCCCCTGATGTCTTCGTAGGGAAGCCGCTGCCGACGTGGGAGGGGGCGTTTAACACCCAAGTCACGCTCTTCAACCGCCTCACGTTCTCGGGCCTGCTGGACTTCAAGACAGGTCTGACAGCCTTCGACAATGCGGGCTACATGGTGTGTCTGAGCAAACATTGGTGCGACGTCAACTTCAACCCCGAGAAGGACCCGGTGGCCGCGGGAAAATTCACTCTGAGAAGGGAGTGGGCCTCTATAACACCCGAGAACCGGAATTTCGCAAAGCTGCGGGAACTGTCGGTATCCTACCTCCTTCCCGAGGAGTGGCTCACTGGCCTCGGCATAACGTCAGCGAGGGCGATGCTCACCGCTCGCGAGCTGTACACTTGGAAGGGCGACTACGAGGGGGCTGATCCCGAATTGGTCACCGCGACTAATGGTCAGTGGTATTACCAGGTCTTCCACCAAATACCGCCGACCACCAGCCTCCTTGCAACCGTGAGAGTGACGTTCTGACGAAGCATGGCAGTGGCAGTATCTTACTGCCCTTCGCGCTGAATGGAAAGGAGACAACCGTGAGAACTCGGAGCTTTTCTGATCGATCCAGGGTCGCCGGGCGCGCCGCCGCGGTAACGTGGGTATTCGTGCTCGCGGCCGGGACCCTCTTGCTGGCCGGATGCGACACGCTTGACGATCTGCTTGCGGTGGACATACGGGACCAGATTCTGGCGGAAGAGATGGAGGATCCGACGCAGGCATCGCTGCTCGCAAATAGCGTCCAGTCAACGTTCGAGTGCGCGTTCGGCGTGCACATCATAGTGATGGGCCTCTTCGGTGGTGAGCTAGCGTATTTCGGAACGTCGTCCGGATTGGTGTCCTACGAAGCGCGGGAGTGGGCTGGCGACTTTCCGGGTGGCGGGGGCTGCGAAAGCGCGGTGAACATAGGCCTCTACGGGCCCCTCAATTCGTCACGGTGGTTTGCAGATAACCTGCTCCGCAATCTGGACCAGTGGACGGATGCCGAGGTCCCGAATCGGAGCTCGTTGATCGCCAAGACGGCGGCGCACGCCGGCTACGCTCGGATTCTGATGGGGGAGTCTCAGTGCTCGGGTGTCATCGACGGCGGTCCCGAGCTGACGACTGACCAGATCTTCCAGTTTGCCGAGGAGCGCTTTACCCAAGCGATCGCGGCGGCTGGGGCGGCGGGGGACACGGACATCCGGAACATGGCGCTGGTCGGACGAGCCCGGGCACTCCTGAACCTCGGCCGGAAGGCAGATGCGGCGGCGGATGCGGGACTGGTACCGGACGGATTCGTGTACAATGCGACCGCATCGGCCATTGATCGATATCGCCGAAATCGGGTCTTCGACTGGAATAACTCGCTGAAAAATGTGGGCGTGAACGTGTTCTTCCAGGATCTTAGTTGGGGCGGCGTGCCTGATCCGCGAGTTGAACTTACGCTCTTTCCTTCGACGCGTACGCGAGAGGTCTTCCTTCAGAACAAGTACACGGCGCTGAATGCGCCGATCCCCCTCGCTACGTGGGATGAGGCGCAACTGATCATTGCTGAGGCCGAGGGCGGACAGACGGCCCTCGACATCATTAACATGTTCCACAGCCGAGCTGGCCTGCCCGCGTTCAGTGGCACCGATGCGGAGATCATGGACCACTTGATCAGGGAGGAGCGGCGGCGGGAGTTGTTCCTGGAGTCTCATCGAATGGGTGACCTGAGGCGCTACAACCTTCCGTTCCTTCCGCCGGAGGGAGCCATCTACGAGGGTCCCGCGTACGCCAGCGTCTATGGCAACGTTCAGTGCATGGGACTGCCTCTGATCGAGATCGAAAACAACCCACTTATCAGCGGCTAATGTAGATCCCTATTGTCCGAGGACGACGATTTCCACCAAAAGGCGGGATACCATGGCGCACATGCGGGGTACCAACGGATCCATACTCTGCCCGGTCCTTCTGGCCGCTCTCTTCTTGCTTCCGGGCAGTCTCGAGGCACAGGACGCTTCGAGCCTTTCACTGGAAGTTCGCCAGTTCGTGACCGTCGACCAGCCGATCTTCGCGCTGACGAACGTACGCGTGGTGGATGGGATGGGAACGCCCCCCCGCGACCGTCAGACGATCGTTGTCGAACACGGGCGGATCGTCAACATGGGCGCGACGGACGAGGTCCGGCTGCCCGCCGATGTGAGGATTATCGATCTTTCCGGACACACCGTGATCCCCGGGATCGTGGGGCTGCACAACCACACGGATCAGGATGGAGTTTACAAGCGGCAGACCTCCCTCGTTAGCGCACCGTTGATGTTTCTGGGCAGCGGCGTCACCACGGCCCGCACCGCCGGAAGCGACGCACCATATCAGGAACTCAACCTCAAGCGCGCCATCGATGCGGGAGATACCCCGGGCCCGAGGATCCATTTCAGCGGGCCCCGACTTCGGGAGGGTATGACCCACTATTCCCCGGAGAGCCCGGAGGCTGCCCGGCGGCTCGTCCGCTACTGGAAGGAGGAAGGGGCGACCACAGCCAAGGCCCACTCCCAGATCAAGCGAGAGTACCTAGGGGCCGCCATCGATGAGGCGCACCGGCTCGGAATTCCGTTCACCGGCCACCTCTGCTCCGTGACCCTCGGGGAGGCCGTCGATTTGGGAATCGACGCCCTGGAGCACGGGCTATTCCCGGCGAGCGATTTTGTGGCGAACAAGGAACCGGACGTTTGCCCCCCGAACCAGCTCGAGAGTCTTGTCAATCTGGATATCCGCAGCTCGGAGGTGCAGGCGCTGATCCGGAAGATCGTGGACCGGGAGGTCGCCATCATCTCGACCCTGTCCGTCCTCGAGACGCTGGTCCCGGGACGGCCCGTAGAGGACCGAGTTTTCGAGTGGATGGCACCCGAGGTTCGAGAGCTGTACCGCGAGCGGGTCTGGGCGAGAGACCAGCGCTCAGACTCAGCTTCGGCCCGGGCCTGGTGGGAGAACGTGCTCGCGTTCGAGAAAGCTTTCGTAGATGCGGGCGGGTTGCTCACCGCCGGGCCCGGGGCCGCACGAATGGGAGCGAGCCCCGGGTTCGCGGATCAGAGAAACCTGGAGCTTCTCGTGGAGGCGGGGTTCTCCCCTGTGGAGGCGATCCAGATCATGACCTTCAACAGCGCGAAGTTCCTGGGCGTGGACGATGAACTGGGCTCGATCTCCGTCGGCAAGTTGGCCGACATCGTGGTCATCGACGGCGATCCGATCGCCAACCCAGCTGACATCCGGAATGTGAAGATAGTCTTCAAGGACGGCGTCGGATATAATTCCGCGAAACTGCTTGAGGCGGCCAGAGGACTCGTCGGAATCCGGTAGGGATTTCTCTGACCGCTCGCCAGCGACGGTGTGGAATCACGAGCTCAACCGTGTAGCGGTACGTCAGCATCAACCTGAGGTGAGCTTCGGAGGTCGATACGTCCGATGACCCAAAATCAATCAAGCAGGGACCGAGAGTTGGGCATCGGTCCGAACATCACCCGGAAGGATTTCGTCAATGCGACGGTCCTGGGAGTGGGGAGCGTGCTCCTACACTCAGCGGCTCCATCAGAGGCTATGGCAGCGTTGTCTCGGAGGGGGCGGGAAGGCGATCGCAGCCCAGTTGGGCGGCAGGAGGTAGATCCCTGGACGGGTTATGGCGGGGTGGGAGACTACGCCAGGTCGAACGGCAATACGCGACCGGTGCTGGAGGCCGCGCACAAGATTCGGGATGGTACCTACACCCGACTCCCGGCCGACCTCGTAGATACAGGCGAGGTCTTCGACCTCGTCGTGGTGGGCGGCGGCCTCAGCGGGCTCAGCGCGGCATACTACTTTCGCAAGGCGACGGGAGGCCGGATGACGTGCCTGATCCTCGAGAATCATCCAATTTTTGGGGGTGAAGCGAAGGGGAACGAATTCAATGTCAACGGCGTGCGGCTGATCGGACCCCAGGGATCGAATGGCTTCGGGGCGCCTCGAGAGGGATCCGGGACGCTCGCCGATGAACTGTACACCGATCTGAACATCCCTCGGGAATTCAGCTTCCAGGAGTGGGACCCGAGCCTCAAGCCCATCCGGTTTCCGCTGGACAACTATGCGCACATGGACGGCATCGTCGAGTCTAAGGTGGACGTCGGGTATCTCTTCGACCAGCAGGCAGGCACTGACCGGCCCAGATGGGTCGGGAATATCTGGTATCACGATCTTGAAAACGCCCCGTTTTCCGCAGAGGTCAAGCGGGATTTGCTCAAGTGGCGGTATACCGGAGGTGAGGACACGGAGGAGTTCAGGCGCTTCATCGATACCATGACCTACAAAGACTATATCGAGAAGGTCATGGGATTGCGTCCAGAAGTCACAAAGCTCATCGAACCCATAGTGGGCTTGATCAATGGCGTGAGCCCGGACGCGGTTTCCGCGAAGGCCTCAAATCAGATCGGGATGCCCGGTGTGGGTCGGGTGCGGGGAAAGGACAACCGGCTCTCGGTATCGGGTCCGGACGGTAACGGCCAATATGGCCGCTATTTCATCAAGGCGCTGATCCCGGACGCCATCCAGGGCGCGGAGACGTTCGACGGTGTGCTTAACGGACGCGTGAACTTCAGCGCCCTCGACCAGCCGGGTAACGCCACACGGATGCGCGTGGGGGCGACAGTGGTACGAGTGGAGCATAGTGGGCCGGGCTCCTCCGCCACCCACGTCTCGGTAGTTTACGAACAGGGCGGCAAGGTGTACCGAGTGAAGGCCCGGACCGTCGTGATGGCCTCGGGGGGTTGGGTCAACAAACATGTGATTGTGGACCTCCCAACCGAGATCAAGGAGGCGTACGGCGAATTCCATCATGCTCCGGCGTTGGTGGTGAACGTCGCGTTGACGAACTGGCGGTTTCTGTACAAACTGGGATTCGCGGCGTGTCGCTGGTTCGGCGACGGGTTCGGCTTTTCGTGCAACATTCGCCGGTCGATGGTCGCCGGAGACTACCGGCCACAGCTGCACCCGGACAAACCGACCATCTTGACGTTCTACATGGGATTGTACACGCCCGGTCGCTCGGCGTATGAGCAGGTTGTGCTCGGCCGCGAGAGACTCATGTCGACGATGTTTGCTGACTATGAGCGGCAATGTAGAGAGCAGATGATCAAGCTGTTTGGCGATTCGGGCTTCGATCCCTCCAGGGATATTGCAGGGATTATCCTGAATCGTTGGGGGCACGCCCGTCTGGTTCAGCCACCCGGCTGGTACTACGGTCGCAACGGTGAGCCGCCTGCGCGGGAGGTTGTGGAGAAGGGATTTGGCCGAGTTGCGATCGGTCACTCGGAGCTCAACGGGCATCAGAGCGTGACCGGTGCAATGAGTCAGGGCCATCGCGCCGTCGAACAGGTGCTGAAACTGTTGTGACGCCACACCCCTAAAGGCACGACGTTGAGAGATTAGGGCGGGCTCGCCTATCCTCTGGGCGTCCTCTTCGACTTCCAACCGCTGTATAAAAGGGGCCAGCTCCACCGGGAGCTGAACCCGGAGTCGGTCCGTTACGGGCCGGCCATGCACCAACGCCCTGCAGCTCGATCATCTCGCCCATTCACGGAGGGTGCGATAACCTGTTACGAGTCGCAGGTACCCGGTCGATCATTCTTCATGGAGAGACCACAATGATGCCTCACGCCTACGCAAGAATTGCCGTCGTCGCCTTCCTGGCGGTGTGTGAGGTGGTCCCGGTTTTTTGGACAGGTCGTTAAGGTGGATTCCAGGACGGAACAGGAGGCACCGAGATGGCCAGGAAGAGACGGCGGTTCACGCCGGAGTTCAAGGCGCGGGTGGCGCTGGAAGCGTTGCGGGAGCGCGACAGCGTGCAGGCGATTGCCGCGCGGCACGAGCTTCATCCGAACCAGGTGAGCACGTGGAAGCGACAGCTGCTCGAGGGGCTGCCGGAGGTGTTCGCCGAGGGCGCGGGCCGGAAGGCCGCCCAGGAGCACGAGGCGAAGATCCGGGATCTTCACGCGAAGATCGGGGAGCTCACGGTGGAGCGGGATTTTTTTCGGCGCGGGCTCAAGCGCTAAGCCGGGCGGACCGGGTGCGGATGATCGAGCGGGACGGCCCGCCGAGTCTTTCGAGGCAGTGTGCGCTGCTGGGTGTGAGCCGGTCGTCGCAGTACTACCGGCCCAAGGGGGAGAGCGCGGAGAACCTGGCGCTCCTGCGGCGCATGGACGAAGTGCACATGGCGTATCCGTTCTACGGAAGCCGGCAGCTGATGCGGCACCTGCGCCGCGAGGGCGTCACCGCGGGCCGGCACCGGATCCGGAGGCTCATGCGCCTGATGGGGATGGAGGCGACCTACCGGCGGCCGAGGACGAGCGTGGCGAGTCCGGAGCGCCGGGTCTTTCCCTATCTGCTGCGTGGCCTCACGATCTCGCGGGCGGACCACGTGTGGTGCGCAGACATCACCTAATGTCCCTGTGACGCAAGGGTTTTTCTACCTGGTGGCCGTGATGGACTGGGCGACCCGGCACGTGCTCGCCTGGCGGCTGTCGAACACGATGGACGCGTCGTTCTGCGTCGAGGCGCTGGACGACGCGCTGGGCTGGAGGGCTCCGGAGATCCTCAACACCGACCAGGGCTCGCAGTTCACCAGCGAGGCGTTCGCCGGCCGGGTGCTGGGTGCAGGCGTGAGTTTCTCGATGGACGGCCGGGGACGGTTCCTCGACAACATCTTCATCGAGCGGCTGTGGCGGTCGCTGAAGTACGAGGCCGTGTACCTTCACGAGCTCCGCAACGGGCTGGACGCCGAACGCATCATCGGCTCGTGGATCGACTTCTACAACGAGGTGCGCCCGCATTCGTCCCTGGGCGGGCGTACGCCGGGCGATGCCTACCGCAACGGCACGGGGACCGTGTGAACGACGGATCTCCGCACCTGCCGGGGCGCGCCCTCGTGAGCCGGCGGGGCCGAGGAGCCACGCGGGACCTGCCTATCCCGGTCGCCTCGCGGCGAGCGGGGCTCATATTGGAGCATCCACCCCAAGAGAACACAAAGCGAAAGCTCCCGAGGGCCCTCACAACCACTCGGAATCCACCTTAACTTTGCCCTCGGACTGTCCAACGAAGTAGGACCACCTTACTTGCCTCCCGAACCTCAACTGGATACCCCTCCAGGCGCTCTGTGGCTTCAAAGGCGATTTCGACATCGAGTCCGTTGGCTCCTGCGATGTTGTACCACATGTGCGCGAGCACCAAGTCCCGCAGGACGCCCTCGCCACTGGTGTACATGCGCCCGAGGAATCCTTGTGCAACCTCGTTGCCCTGCTCCGCGGCTCGGCGGAACCAGCGCACGGCTTCTAGGTCGTCCTTCATCAGGGATCTGCTCATATTCACGACTACCTTCACCGAAAATGCGATAAAACGCTCTGTCGACATCTAAAATCCATTTCGTATATTTCTGCGAATGCTTCATCTTCGAGGTACACTTCTGAGACGTCTTCCAATAATGCTTTTAACCGCTTGGGGGTCCAGAGGAAAAGGGGGTTGTGAGTGTGTTCAAGAGCTGGGGAGTCTGAGGCGACCGAAGGTCGCACAGGAAGAGAGGAACTGCCGGAGCGATGGAGTGCGCGGCGCAAGGCGGACGTCGTGCGGACCCCTCCGTACCGATGAGCCCCGTAGCGCGACCTTCAGGACAGGGGCGCTCATAGCTCGAACGCCCGGAATGTGCCGCTCCAGAGTGTGATAGGGACGCTGCAGCCGGGGACACGCCCAGGTCATTGATGGTTGCTTTGACCTCATGCCGATGGCCAAGAGGAAGCCGCGCTCTAGGCCCGATTCTGGCGGCGGTCCTCGCCGCGGCTTGCGGCGACTCTTCCGACACACCGGTCGTGCCGGAGGTGCCCGTTCCGGCCAGAGTCCTGGTGTCCCCGGACGCCATCTCGATGACCGCACTGGAAGAGACCCGCGAGGTCACCGCACAGGTATTCGACCTGGACGGGCGTGTGATCGCCGGGCAGGAGGTGACGTGGGCGGGCAGCCCGTCCGCGGTGGTCGCGGTACAGACCCGCGGAGCCTCTGCACTGATCACCGCGGTCGGCACGGGAGAGGCAACGGTTACGGCCCAGGCGGGAACGGTTCTGGGGCATGTCGCCGTGATGGTGACACAGGTGCCGGCCAGCCTGGAGAAGGCGGACGGAGACGGCCAAGAGGCACTGCAATGGTCGATCTTGCCTGTGCCGCCAACCGTTCACGTCTTCGACGCGAATCGGCATCTCGCCGACGGCGCGACCGTGGAGTTCGTGGTGACCGAGGGGGGTGGAAGTACCGATCCCGAGCTGGTCGTGGCAGTCGATGGGAAGGCGGGCACGATCTGGACGCTCGGGGCCGAGGGCCCTCAGGCGCTCACCGCCAGGGCCGGGCAGGCAAGCGTACAATTCACCGCCGCGGCCCTCCCGGAAGAGGATCCCTCGACCCTGGCCATCACGACCAGTCAACTCACCGCCGCGCATGAAACCTTCGAGTACGCAGACACACTCGAAGCCACCCGCGGACGCCTGCCGTATGTCTGGAGCCTGGTCGAAGGCCAGCTGCCCCAGGGGTTGACTCTTGCGGACGACGGGGTGATCCGGGGAATGGCGAGCTCCCCGGGGCCATCCAGCTTTGTCGTGCAAGTAAGGGACGCCGCGGGAGACGAGGCGACCGCCACGTTCGAGATGACGGTGTGTGGTCCGCCTCTCGATCTCGAACTCGGCGAGGTACACTTCACAACCGGCATCGCGCCCGGAGGGTGCGGTTTTTCGGTGCGCGCCGCGTCCGCGGGCTCCTACTACCGGATGACCTTGGTCGGCCAGAGCGCATCGTGGCAGCCGCTCGATTCTGTGGAGGTGAAGGTACGGGGCCACATGCCGGTGAATGCCGTCGCGGTCCGGAACGCCGTCGCAGAGACATCGACCTGGCCGGACCCCCGTTCCCGGCTTGTCGCCGCAAGGCGCGAAGCCGAGGAAGATGGTCACCTTCGGCTTCGCCGCGAGGAGGCGCTCCTGCTGGCGCATCTCACCCGGGAAGATCGGCTTCGGGCACTCCCAGACCGTCGCGACCGAAGCGCCGCGAGTTCCTCGGATCCTCCACCCGAGAGGCTCGTGTTCCGATTGGGAAGTCCCGGAACGGTTACCGACAACTGCACCGTTGCGACTCGAACCGCGACAGTGCTCCAGGGCTACAACGACCATCTGGCCATCTATGCGGAACCGATTCCGAATCCCCCGCTGGAGCGCGCGAACGTCGCCGTGCTGCTGCGCCACTACGAGCGTTACGGCGCCGAGGTCATAGACGGGTGGGGCGGTGTAGCCGACGTAGACGGCAACGGGCGAATCAACGTCTATCTCGACGCCAACATGCCGGAGGGCATTGCGGGGCTTGTGTGGGCGGGAGACATGTTGCCCACCTCGGTGTGCCCCGCCTCCAATGCAGGTGAACTCATGCGGCTCGACCGTTCGTGGGTCGAACACATCCCGCGCATCCTCGCCAGCACCCTGGTGCATGAGGCGCAACACATCAATTCGGTCTACAAGAGGCTGCTCAACACCCTGGAGGATCCCTTCGCCTCCGGGGTGCAGCACGACGTCTGGATCGAGGAAGGCCGAGCCTTGTTGGCCGAGGAAACGGCCTCGAGGCTCGCCTGGGCGGAGCTGGGCGGGCCCGCTCCCTATCAGCAGGTTACGGCGGCACACATCGCGCAGCTCTCGGATGACCAGGAGGGAGTCAGCGGAATCTTCAACGCTCTCAGCCGCATCAAGTACGTCCTTAGGGAGGACGTGAACTCGCTCACCCACTTTCCCGATCCGTACGGCAGCGGCTGGCACTTCCACCGCTTCCTGGGAGATTGGTACGGCGGCGCCGGCCGGGAGCGGTTGGGGGACGCCGAGTTCATGAACCGGCTTGTCGCCACGGGTACACCGCCGGGCATTGCCGGCATCGAGCAAGTGACGGATCGATCCTTCGCGGACTTGATGCTGGAGTACGCTACCGCGATCTCGCTGGCCGGTACCGGGGCCCCGCGCTTGCCGGGAGTGGCTCGTTTTGCGACCTACGACTTCACGGGCCTGGAAGGCCCGCGCCAGGGCATGTGCTGCTGGGACGAGCCCGGTCGCTATCCGTGGCCCGTAACGACCAGCGGCGAAGGACCCGACGCCAGGCTCTGGGTTTCGCTTGGCCGCTCGCCCACGATGGCAGGCGAGATCACCGCAACCGGCGTCCGGGTCTACGATCTCCGCGCCTCGGTACCGGGAGAGGGCGCGATTCTCGAAATCAGCGCGCCGAGCCACGTAGGGGTCGTACTGGCACACATCCCCGATCTGTCTCGGCCCGGCGGCTAGAATCGAGCCAGGTCAGTGCCGGAATAGCCTCCGCCCCGCCCTGCGTCGGAGCTCAAGCTTCGGATCTGCGGGCGGCGGTGCGGCGTCTTCTGGCGAAGCTTCGACCCCGAAGGGCGAGACGACGAACTCTTCGCCGAGGTAGCACACGTTGGATTCGAGAGCGTCGAATGGGAGGATCTTGGCCTGCGGGGAAGCATGTTCGACGACTTCGACTCCGTGGATCACTGGAGTCGCCTCGCCGCTCTCCGCGACCACCTCGCGATTGCTGTGCCGGGCGGGCAGGATCAGGCGGACGAACTCCTCTTGCTCCTGGAGGACCTGAATCCGCAGTTGGCGGCGACACTTGGCACGGCTGCCCGGACCCACGGCATTGGGACAACAGCGGAAGACTTCTCGCAAGCCGGCGCCTCGGCGCGCCGATACATGGAGCAACTTGCCGACGCCTTGTTCCCTCCGCGCGACCAGCCGGTGGCCGGGAGGGACGTATCGCGCCCCAAGTACAAGAACCGGCTCTGGGCTTATGTGGAGGAACAGTTGCAAAGGTGGCCCGCCGGCCTGCGGGATCCGGGCGATCTCGGCCGTGAAGTCGATCGCTTGCTGTCGCAATGCTGCGCAGCCGTTCATGAGCATCCCACAAGGGGGGAGGTCGGAGAGCTAATCACCCCGGATCCTGCAGGGAGAGGTGAGATATGGGACTGAGGGGTGTGGTTGGGAGCGGAGGGGGAGTTGGCGCGGAAGGGGGTTCTGACGGAGGGGAACGAGGCAGCTCGGGTGTGGGGTTTTTGGGCAGTCGAGAGGGTGTTGGACGGACGGGGAGCAAGCCCGGAGGGACGGGGCCTGGAGGCGGGAGTCCGGAGGCGAGGCGTCTGAGAGCGAGCAGGATATGGGGTCTGGCGGGAGGGTCACGGAGCAACTGGACGTAGAGCTTGCGGCTGTGCCGGGTGAGCTTGGCGGGCAAGCGGAAGAGCCGAAGCCGGAGGCGGCTGGGTTGAGCCGTGCGCCAAGCTCCGGAGAGGGCCGTGGTCCTGATCGTGTGCAGGAGCTGGTAGGCGATGGCACCCAGGGCCCACAGGAGTGCATTGCCGTCGAGGTGATCGATGGCGGTGGCCCCTGTTCCGAGCTGGCCGAGTTCCTTGATCCTCTGTTCGACGACAGCACCCCGGTTGTAGCGGCGCCAGGCGGTGAGGGCGTGGATGGCTTCGATGTTGGTGAGCAGGTGAGCGCTCATGAGGACCTCGTAGGTGTCGAGCTCGAGGGTGTTGTCGTCGCCTACGAGCGGATGGCGTGTCTGGAGCGAGAGAAGACGGACGCCCCACATACGGCCGGAGGTGGTCCAGAGCTCATGACCGGGAAAGATGTGCTCACCCTTGCGAGAGCGACGCCAGGGCTGCTGATGGTCCGCAAGCCATTGGTGGGCAGGGAGCTTGAGCAGAAAACGGACATCGAGGTCATCGAGGGTCCGTACCATGGATCGGCTGAAGAAGCCCTTATCGAGACGCACGGTGATGGTCTCGACCCCCACAGAGCGCAGGCGCCCCACGAGGTCGGCGATCCACGCCTCGGCCCCCGCGGCGGTGTGGGCGTCGCCTGGGCGCCAACGGATGCCCATACAGTCGTCCGTCTCCTGAACGAAGGCCAGAAGCGGGTGGTGTGTGACGGGCGGCCGGGCTTTTGGGGGTTGTAGCCTCGCACGGCGCCCGCCTGCTTCAGTCCGTAGCGTACGCTGACGGTGGAGTCGAGGATCAGGGTCAGCGCCCGGGGCACGCCCTTTTGTCTCCAGCGCCGGCGCACGACGTCCCACAGGAGTTCGTCGAGCAGGGGCACGAGCGGCTCGCCTGCGCGGCGCAACCAGCGTCCGAACGTGGTGGGATCGGGCAGGCGAGTCCAGCCGAACAGGCGTCGAATGCCGCGTCGGTCCAACAGCGGCAAGTCGTCGAGCACGCGCCCGCCGTAGAGCAGCAGGACGACCCACACCTCGACCATCAGGCCGGGACGGAAGAAGCCGGCAAGCCCTTCGGTCCTACGGTCGATCCAGGAGCCCAGGCCCAGGCTGTCCCACAGACGCCGGACCAGGATCAGCCCGGCTCCATCCGTCAAGTTCCGGGCGCTGTGACGAACCCGCAGCGGGGCAGCTTCACCTTGTATATGGGGCCGAGAACAGATACGATGGTTGCGCACCGTCTGGGTGCCTTTTGTGGCGAGGAACCTTCTTGGTCGAAGTGCCCTCAACCTAAGGCCTTAGGCGGTGTTTTCGTTCCCTATACTACTCCCCTGCTGCAGGATCCGGGATCACCGACCTCGCGTGGCTCACGGTCGGGCTCATCCTGCTTGACCCGGAGGGGAACCGCGATCCCTATGGCGCGTACGCGCCGCGGCTCATCAACGGACTGAAGGAAAGGATCGCAGGAAACCCGGGCGGACCTGGCCCATGATGACCTGCGCGGGGAGGTTTCCGAGGGGCCTCCCCCGCGCAGGTCGGGTCAGAGAGCCCATCCCGATCCCCTCTTGCTGGCCCGTCTAATGGGGGAAGTCTCAGACCACAGGGGTGTCATGCAACGGGCCTGTGTTACTGAGTCAGTAACAATCATGCCTGTGTTGACACTGAGCCATACAGGGGCCTAGCTTCCTTCTTCTCCCTGATTCAACGGGAGGCTCCGCCGGGTCAACGTCATGGCCAGATCCATCCCGCCTTCGCTTGCCGCGCTCGTCGAGCACCTCGAACTGGAGCGGAAACCCACCGTCACCCTCGAGGAGATCTCCCGTATTGCCGAGGAACAGGGGCTCAAGACCCCTGGGAGGATTATCGCGCACCGCCTCGCTCGGCTCGGATGGCTGCTTCCCACCCCGGTGCGGGGCACTTGGGAGTTCGCTCCGGCCGAGCGCGCCGGCGCGATCCCTGACGCGGACCCACTCCTCCCACTCAAAGCGCTCCTCTCGGCCTCCCACGAAGATCTCCCCGCGGCCCTGGCCCTTGGGTCGGCGCTGTGGATCCAAGATTTGGCCGAGCGATCTCCTGACCGGCATGAAGTCGCGTTGCCCTACGGAATACCCATTCCTCCGGCACTCCGACGTGAGTACCGCGTTCTGCGGCACACCGCCCATCTGGATCCAGCTCACGTTGGAGATCTTCCGGTCCACCGGCCGGCCACCGTCCTGGTCCACCTGGCCACTCGCCCCACGGACGTCCGGAGCTGGTCGAGTGTGCTGGACTGTCTCTCGGCCCTGATCCAACTCTCGAGCTACGATGAGATCGCGACCGAGCTACGGGGGCGGTCGAAGTCCGTCCATGTACGTCTGGCTTACCTTACGAGCGGAATCGAACCCGAATTGTCTTCTCGGCTGGGGATTGAACCAGCAGGGAAGGTGTGGTTCGGTCCGAGACGGACGTTGCGACGGCACGATTCGACCTGGAACGTCGCCGACACGGTGCTGCCCTACCATCCTTCGGAGGTCAGGAGGCGACCGTGATCGGCGACGATCACGCGCTTACCCCTGGGTATGTGGCCCGTCACGTTCCACCCGGTTCCAAGATCGGAATCGACGTGGCCGTGCTCGATATCGCACAGGATTTCCTGCTCGCCCACCTGGCTGAACGGGGCGTGCTGGGAGATCTCGTGGTCTTCAAGGGAGGGACGGCCCTCCGGAAGTTGTTTGCTGGCGCGCAGGGCCGATTCTCGACGGTCATGGACTTGGCCTCACGGGAACCGGAGGCCGACCGTCACGCACTGGCGGGGATCATCGCTGGCGAGACAGATGTTGCTCTCGGGCCCTTCCGCTTCAGACCGTCGAGCACGAGAGGCCGCTGGCATATCGGGGTGGAGAGCCCGTTTGGGAATCCCGCGACCTCGGTGAAGCTCGACGTGGGCCCGCCAACCTGGCTCGAGCCCGAGCCAAGACCGTTCGTCCCCCACGTTACGCACGACCGGTACGGTTTCACCCTGCCGACTATCCCGTCGGCGCGGCTGGAGGAGATCCTCGCTGAGAAGATTGCCCGCTTGACTCGGAGCGGGACGGCACGGGACGCGTCCGATCTGGTTTGGGCGGCGACGACGAGCCCTCACTCCGGATTCTCGATCGATCGGGTTCGGAGGCTGGCCATGCTGAAGGTCTGGGTGGACAACCACGGTTTGGGTCCAGCGTGGTTGTCCACCCTTTCGCCGCGCCCGTTCGACCCGGAGCGATGGCTCTCTCCGCGAGAGGATTGGGATGACGAACAGATCGGACTGTTGACCCACCCGCCGCCGTCCCTGAGCGAGCTGGAAGCAGAGCTCCACCGGCTGTATGCGTGGCTCCGCGATCTGACGGAGGAAGAAGGACGGATGGCCTCGGCGGATGCGCGGGATCGATCAGAGGTGATCCGGGCGGTACGCGATCTCGAGCACTCGGCTCTAACGGACACCCAGCTCTGGTAATCCAGCCCCCCTGAATTTGCCTGGAAATGCAGCTCACCCCGTGCGATTCGCGCCGCGTATCTTTGACGACCCGGACCTCTTCCCGGAGGAGCGGGAGCTTGAGCGCATCGACAACATTACGGACACGGCCCTGAGACGGTTCCGGATCGAATACGGCGACCGATCCATCACCAAGGACGCCATCTTCGATTACGTCTAGGGCATCCAGCATTCGCCGCACTACCGAAAGCGCTTCGCCAACGATCTCGCCAAGGGCCTCCCGCGCATTCCCTTCGCCCCGGAATTCCGGGCGTTCGCGGACGCGGGCGCCGTGCTGGCGGAACTGCACCTGCGGTACGAAGACGAGGACTTCCCGGAACATCCGCTCGAAGTGGTGTCCTCCACCGGACACCCGCTTCAGCCCGACGACTTCGGGTTGGGAAGGCACCCATGCGCTTCGCGGACAAGAAGGCGCACGACACCCTGATCGTGAACGACCTCGCGAAGCTGTCCGGCATCCCGCCGGATGCCAACCGCTTAAGGACTGTCCCGAGGGAGGTTCTGGCCAGTCTTTAAGGGAGAGTCATTCGACCTCTGGACACCGGATACGGGGACGTACTACGCGTGGGCGGACCCGGACCGGGTGCTCGACCATCTACAGGGCAAGCGGAAACGGGCGCGGGGCCGGGGTGCATTCGCGGAGTTTGACACCGCATGGCGGGAGGACCCGGAGACCTTGCCTTGCCTAAGACCACGTATTGCATTTCGGGATGTCACACGCGCCACGGACAGCCGCACGATTCGCGCTGCACTCGTGCCCGCGGGTGTTTTCCTGGTCCACAACTCCCCGTACTTCCTGTGGCGGCGAGGAGACGAGCAAGACCAGGCGTACCTACTTGGTGTCCTGTCCTCGATTTCGCTCGACTGGTATGCGAGGCGATTCGTAGAGACACACTTAACCTTCTTCGTCCTGAACCCCTTCCCGGTCCCGAGGCCGGTCCCGGAGAGCGCCCTCCGGGACCGCGTCATTGGGCTCGCCGGAAGGCTCGCAGCACCCGACAACCGCTTCGCCGGATGGGCCGAGCGTCTCGGCGTCGGGTGCGGACCCCTCGAGCCGGACGAGCAGGAGGATCACATCCGAGAACTCGACGCCGTCGTGGCCCACCTCTATGGCCTCGGGGAGGATCAGTTAGTCCACGTCTTCGAGACCTTCCACGAGGGGTGGAAGCACGAGGAACCCCTGCGGGCCACTCTGAACCACTACCGAGCGTGGAGAGGCTCTCGATGAGCCATCCGGAGTTCGTCGACAAACCTGGACGGGAACACCCTGGAGCGGGCGCTCCGGGAGCGGCTCTCGCACCTCCTGGGGACCCTCCAGGAGCCGCCCGAAGTCTCCATCGCCACGGGGTACTTCAACCCCGGGGGCTTCAGCCGGCTGGCCGATGTGCTCCGGCGCGCCTCCGGGGTGCGCCTCCTCCTGGGTGCCGAGCCGCTTCCGGCGGCGAGGCTCCGGGAGCGCCGCCTGGGGGAGCCCCGGGGCGAGCGCTATGAGAGGCAGTTGACCGCCGAGGAGCTTGAGGAGGCAGAGCGGCAGTTCAGGAGGGACCGTGACCGCCTCCCGTTCTCCGCAGGGAGCCGCGGTGCGGTGAGCGAGCTCATCGGGTTTCTGGACTCCGGGAAGATCGAGGTGCGCCGCTACGAGCACCGCTTCCTCCACGGGAAGGCCTTCCTCTTCTCTGGCAAGCAGGGGGTTCTTGCCGGCTCGTCGAACTTCACCCTCGCCGGCCTCACGTCGAACCTCGAGCTCAACCTCGGCCAGTATCAGCCCGGCGTCGTGGCCCGGGTCGAGGCGTGGTTCGATCGGCTCTGGAACCATGCCGAGCCCTACGCCCTCGCCGCCATCTACCGCGAGCAGTTCGCCGAGCACCCTCCCTACCTCATCTACCTGCGCGCCCTGTGGGAGCGGTACGGCGGCGAACTCGAGGAAGAGGCGGGAGAGTCGGGCCGGATCCGGCTCACGCGCTTCCAGACCGACGGGGTGTTTCGGGCGAGGCGGATTCTCGAGGAGTACAACGGCGTCCTGGTCGCCGACAGCGTCGGCCTCGGCAAGAGCTTCATCGCGGCCGAGCTCTTCAGCGAGGTCATCGAGCGGAACCGCCAGCGGGCGCTCCTCATCGCCCCGGCCCAGCTCAGGGACGGGATGTGGAGGCAGTTCAGGAAGCGCTACCAGGTCGGGATCGAGGTCGTCTCCTTCGAGCAGCTGGCAAATGACCAGCAGCTCGGCGAGGGGGAGGGGAGCGCACTGGGGTCCGACATCGAAGAGTACTCACTGATCGTGATCGACGAGGCGCACGCCTTCCGGAACCCGGACACGAAGCGTGCGCGTGCGCTGCGGCAACTTCTGCGCGGCGATCCACCGCGGAAGGTCCTCTTCCTCACCGCGACGCCGGTGAACAACTCGCTCTGGGACCTCTACGACCTCCTCGCCTACTTCGTCGGCCACGACGCGGTCTTCGCGGACCGCGGCATCCCCTCGCTCAAGAAGCGGTTTCAGGAAGCGGCCGACGAAGACCCCTTCTCGCTCAGTCCGGACACCCTCTTCGACATCCTCGACGCGACCACGGTGCGAAGGACCCGGCACTTCGTTCAGCGCTTCTACCCGAACGACAACTTTCGCCTGAAGGACGGGACCGAGGTCACGATCCGCTTCCCCGATCCGGTGGTCCGCTCCCGCAGCTACGATCTGGACAAGGTGCTTCCGGGATTCTTCGACGAGTTCGCGGAGGTTCTGGATGCCGGCGAAGGCGACCCCAAGCTCACGATGGCGCGCTACTGGCCGACCCGGTACCGCCGGGAGGGAAGCCCCGATGCCAGGGAGACCGGCCCTGGTGGGCCTCATCCGCTCGGGGCTCCTCAAGCGCTTCGAGTCGTCGTCGCGGGCGTTCGTCCAGACCGTGACGAGGATGGTCGGCGCGCACGACCACTTCGTGCGCGCCGTGGACGCCGGGGCCATCCCGTCGTCGGATTCGCTGGCCGCGCTGCACGAGACAGACTCCGACGAGGCGTGGGAGGCGCTGCTCAGCGAGGGCGAGCCGGTCGAGGACGACCTCGACACGGGAAGGCTTCTTGAGGACGTACGGTCGGACAGGGCTCTCCTCGAACAGCTCCGGGCCAGGGCGGCCACGATCCGGGCTGAGAACGACCCCAAGCTCAAGCTGCTTGTCGAGGAACTCGCACGTATCGCGGCCGAATCCGAGCGGGAGGGCATCTCGGAGCGGGATATCCGCAACCGCCGGAAGGTGCTCGTCTTCTCCTACTTCGGCGACACCGTCGAATGGATCGCCGAACGCCTGCGGTCGGTGATCGAGACGGACCGGCGGCTCGCCCGCTACCGCGGCCGCCTCGCTGTCGTGCGGGGCACGGACTCGTTCGAGGGGGTCACCCGGAGCGACGCGGTGTTCGGGTTCGCGCCCGAGTCCACGGAGGCCCCGCCGGGGAGGGCGGACGACAGGTACGACATCCTCATCACAACCGATGTCCTGGCCGAGGGAATGAACCTCCAGCAGTGCGGACGGATCATCAACTATGACCTCCCGTGGAATCCTATGAGGCTGGTGCAGCGGCACGGGCGCATCGACCGCATCGGAAGTCCCCACGAGAAGGTGTTCCTCACCTGCGTCTTCCCGGACCGCCAGCTCGAAAGGCTCCTCTCCCTGGAGGAGCGGATCCGGCGGAAGCTGGCGCAGGCCGCGGCCTCGATCGGACTCGATCAGGTCGTGATCCCCGGCACGGCGAAGACCGAGCACGTCTTCGCGGACGACCGGGAGAAGATTGAGGGGCTCCGGAGAGGGGATCCCTCCCTCTTCGAGCGCGGCGGTGAGGGCGTTCACGCGCACAGCGGCGAGGAGTACCGGCAGGAGCTCCGGAAGGGAGTCGAGCGGTGGGGCGACCGGATCCGGAACCTGGCATGGGGGGTCGGCTCCGGGTTCGTCGGCGGAGCCCGGACCGGCTACGTCTTCTGCGCCCGTGTCTTCGACCGGGTCTTCATGCGGTTCGTCCCGGAGGATCCCGAAGCGGAGATCGAGCGCGACACCCTGACCTGCCTCGGGATCCTGTCCTGCGCGGAGGACACAGCGCGCGCGTTGCCGGATGCGTTCGCGGAAGGGGCCTTCAGTGCCTGGGACCGAGCGCGGAACGACATCCATGAGGAGTGGATGCGCGCCACCGACCCGGCGTACCTCCAGCCCCGTGTTCGCCCCCTCTTCCGGGCTGCCGCCGACCACGTCCTCATGCACCCGGCGGCCGGCGTGTCGCTCGAAGAAAGGGACCGGGTGGCCGACGCCCTCGAAGCGCCGTGGGGCATTCGCCAGGAGCGGCGGCTCCGGGAGGTGTTCACTCCCGATCAAGTCACTCCCGACGAGATGACCCGGAGGATTACCGAGGTCGTGAAGGAACTCGGGCTCCAGCCGTGGAAGCCTCCCGAGCCCCTCGATCCCATCGAGGAGGACGAGGTCAGCCTGGTCGTCTGGATGGGAGTCATGAAGGCAAACGCCTGAATCGCTTCACGCGCCGCGTAGCCTCTGGTCCATGACCGGTTGCTGAAGAAAGGCCTCCGGAAAGCGCATCTTGACCGCCAATCGCCGAGCGTCGATGCCGATCGACCTACGCCAACGACATCGGAACGGGTAGTGTCGCCGGGGTTGCCGAATCCCCCTCGCTAAAAGAAACACTGAGCCGACTCCTTCCCCACGATTCAAGGCCGCAGCGGTCGGCGCGAAGGACCAAGGATGCTTTACCTGGAGACCTAAACCGCCGCAGACTCCACCGCAGCCGGGGAATGGAGCGCAGGACCGCCCTACAACGTCTTCAAGGTGGGAATCCCCAGCCACGCCTCCGGCCCCGAAGAAGCCAGCCAGAAAGGATCCCCCTCTCTCCCCGCAACGTTGGCCAAACCGCTGTCCAGATAAATCGGGGGCGGTAAAGTATGACCCAACATGTCCGGACGCGCGCAGGTGGGGGTCCAGCGTCGTCTCGCGGTGACCTCTCCTTCCTGGATGGCTACTCCCCTGGTTCAGAATCCCGCGCCGTGTCGGTCGGCCGGAGTTCTGCGAGCGGCACGTAGTACCGGACGTAGCGGCGTCCATCGGACAAGCGCTCGCCCGTCGGATCGTCGACCAGCACTGTGGCGCGCTTCGTGACACGGTTCACGCGCCCTTGCAGCCGCTGTCCCTGGTAGCGGAACGTCACAAGGGTGCCGACGGTGATCCCCAGGCTCCCGGCGCGCTCGGAGCGGGTTATGAGCTGGTGTGTGTGGACTCGGTGGAGAAACAGTCGGGAAGCGATACCCTGAAAGCGCTTGCGGCCGCAGTGGCTCTCCTCCCAGCACAGCCACTCCGCGAGGTGCACAAGTTCGTGCTCGAACAGTCGCTGGAGCGCCTCCAGCCGGTGGCGGCACGGCAACCCGCAGACAGTCACCTCCGGATCGCCCGCCACGAAGCCGTCAAAGAGGATCGAAGTGGCCACGGCGATCTCGAAACGGGTGGCGCCATCCGGGGCCCGGAAGCGCGTGGTTTTGCCGCCCGCCCGCGACATTCGGCTAGAGAGGCGGAAGGTCACCCCATCCGGCCCGAGCAACTCTCCGCAGATCCCGTCCAGAAACCGCGCGTCGTAGGCTGCGAACAGAAACGACAGGTCGTCGGGATGAAGCCGCGTGAAGTTACGTTCGCGTGCATCCGGAGACGCGAGAAGGAGACGCCGCCCGATAGCGTGCGTCCAACTGCGGATCCGGGCCGCCCCAGGATCGCTCGTGAGCAGAACCCGCGCGAGCGCCTGCGGCGCCTCTCTGGGATCCACCCGCCGTCAGGGACCTGTCGGCTTCCCCTTCTTGCGCTGTCCGTCTTCCCATCGGAGTGCTCCCGCACGAGTCGTGCGATTCCCGACCTGCTTGATGTGGCCGCGGTCCCATCCGGGCTGCTGCTGATGCTCATTCTCCCGGCGTTCCAGATCATTGGTAATCCCGGAATGAAGCACCTTGTTTCCCAGCTTGAACTCGTACTTGTAGGTATTGTGGGGTTTCGGCATATGACTATTCCAGTGAGTCTGGGGTCTTGGGGATCCCTCGGGGGGAGTTCCCCGCAGGGATGTGCACCAATTTCACAAGGGTCAATGCGATAGTCGACCCCCGGCATAGGGTTCCCGATTCCCGAGAAGCCAGCTGGTAACTTGCCATGAGGGCCCCGCTGATTCCACATACGCCACTTGATGCCGTTTCCCCCGCTACTTCAGTACGGTGGAATCAGATATGGTCCAACGGTAAGAAAGGCAGATTGAGGTGGTCCCGGTTTTTTGGACAGGTCGTTAAGGTGGATTCCAGAGCGGAAGAGGAGGCACCGAGATGGCCAGGAAGAGACGGCGGTTCACGGCGGAGTTCAAGGCACGGGTAGCGCTCGAGGCGCTGCGCGAGCGGGACAGCGTGCAGGCGATCGCGGCGCGGCACGAGCTTCATGCGAACCAGGTGACCACATGGAAGCGGCAGCTGCTCGAAGGGCTGCCGGAGGTGTTTGCCGGGGGCGCGGGCCGCAAGGCCGCCCTGGAGCACGAGGCGAAGATCCGGGACCTGCACGCCAAGATCGGGGAGCTCACGGTCGAGCGGGATTTTTTTCGGCGCGGGCTCAAGCGCTGAGCCGGGCGGAGCGGGGGCGGATGATCGAGCGGGACGGACCGCTGAGTCTTTCGAGGCAGTGCGCGCTGCTGGGCGTGAGCCGGTCGTCGCAGTACTACCGGCCGAAGGGGGAGAGCGCCGAGGACCTGGCGCTCATGCGGCGCATGGACGGGCTCCACATGGCGTATCCGTTCTACGGGAGCCGGCAGCTGATGCGGCATCTGCGCCGCGAGGGCGTTGCCGCGGGCCGGCACCGGATCCGGCGGCTCATGCGCCTGATGGGGATGGAGGCGACCTACCGGCGGCCGCGCACGAGCGTGGCGAGTCCGGAGCACCGGGTCTTCCCCTATCTGCTGCGGGGCCTCACGATCTCGCGGGCGGACCACGTGTGGTGCGCGGACATCACCTATGTCCCGGTGACGCAAGGGTTTTTCTACCTGGTGGCCGTGATGGACTGGGCGACCCGGCACGTGCTCGCCTGGCGGCTGTCGAACACGATGGACGCGTCGTTCTGCGTCCAGGCGCTGGACGACGCGCTGGGCTGGAGGGCTCCGGAGATCCTCAATACGGATCAGGGCTCCCAGTTCACCAGCGAGGCGTTCGCCGACCGGGTGCTGGGTGCGGGCGTGCGCTTCTCGATGGACGGCCGGGGCCGCTTCCTCGACAACATCTTCATCGAGCGGCTGTGGCGGTCGCTGAAGTACGAGGCGGTGTACCTCTACGAGCTCCGGGACGGGCCCGACGCCCAACGCATCATCGGCTCGTGGATCGACTTCTACAACGAAGCGCGCCCGCACTCGTCGCTGGGCGGACGGACGCCGGGCGAGGCCTATCGCGAAGGCGCGGAGGTGTGGTGAGGACGATCCGGCGCGACGCCACCCAACCGGCGCAACGACGCCTGCGATCGTCGCGGGATCTACGCGCGGCCCTTCCCTCCGTCTTCCCATCGGGAACCAGTCCCGACGGGAAGGCGGAGGTTATATTCAAACCGGGCTCGAAGGAGAACACCCGGCCTCAAGCGGGACCCCGAGGGCTTTGGAGACCATCGGAATCCACCTTAAGATCGCCCTCGGACTGTCCAACGAAGTAGGACCACCTCAGATCGTGCAGTCCTGATTAAACTTACGTGATTCCTTGCCGTGATTCGCGCCTCGGGGATTCCGTGTACACCTCGGGCGTGATCGCCTGGGCACCCGACGACGCTCCCACCGACGCGCAGATCGGCGCGGTTCTGGATGAGTTCGAGCAGACGGCCTGGGCGGGGTTGGAGCCCGACCGCTATGCGTGGGCGGCCGTGCTGCACCGCGAGTGCGGCGGCGGCGCTCATGTGCACGTCCTGGCGGCACGGTGCGACCTCGAGACGGGCCGGAGCCTCAACCTCGCCCCGCCCGGCTGGGAGAAGACCTTCGGCCCGCTCCGCGACGCCTTGAACGCCGAACACGGCTGGAGCCGGCCGGACGACCCGGCGCGGGCGCGGGCGCAGCAACCCGGACACCGCGCCTACATGGAGGAGGCGCGGCTTCGCGCCGGCCTCGCCGTCGAGACCGCCCCTCGCGACCTGATTCGTGACTACCTGCTCCAGCGGGTCGTAAACGGCACGGTGCGGACCCGTGCGGATGTCGTCAGTGCCCTGCGGGAGGCTGGGCTGGAAGTACCGCGTCAAGGCAAGGACTATCTCACCGCGCTGGATCCCGAGACCGGGAGCCGCTGGCGGCTGAAAGGGGAGATGTACGCAAATGACTTCAACCGCGAACGACTTGACCGAGCGATTGCGGAGACGGCTGGTGACCGAACGCCGGGAGATCGAGGACCTGACCGCGAACGAGCTCGAATGGCTCGGCGAGAACTCGCGGCGCGTCGCGAGGAACGCGCTGCATACCATCGAGCGCGATACGGAGGAGGCGACCGGGCGGATGCGCGCGCTGCTGCTGCTGAGGGCTTGGCTCCGGCCGCTGGTGGTCGGCCTGAGCCTTTGGCTCGGCATCTTCGGCGGAAGCTGGGCGACGATGCACTGGCTGTCGGCGCGCATCCAGTCCAGCATCGAGACCGCCGGCGCCCTCGAATTCCGCATCGAGCAGGCACGCCAGACGCTGACCCGGATCGAGGAGGGAACTTGGGGGATCACGCTCCGGGAGATCGAGGGCGACCGCTTCGTGGTGCTGCCGACGGGCTCGCTGGACCGTCCGCCTTGGACCGTGCGCGGTCGGCCTGCCGTGAAGCTGTCGAGAGAGTGAGGGATCTGTATGACCGAGTTGGAACGGCAGTTGACGGTGGCCTTGAAGAGGTTGTCCGCGCAGTACGAGAGGGAACAGCAGCGGCACTCCAAGCAGGTCGAAGCCTTGAGGCGGCGTGTCGAGCGGTTGAGCGGGCAGGTGACGCGCTTGACCGAGTACTACGGTCTCCGATCGCGCTCAGTAGCACTGCCAATGGTGGTGGCCTCGGCCAGGGATTACGGGACTTTAGCCAAAGTGCCCGAGTAGCGGACCCGCGAGTTCGCCGAGGATAGCGGGGGTCGGGCTGGAATCGCTGTAGCCTAGCCAGCTAAGGTGACTCTGGGTAGCCTGTTTCGCCTAGAAGCGAAAGAGAACCGAGAGGCGTGGCTCATGGACATCATCGAAGTAGTCGTGTTGGCGCTGGGCAGCGGTGGACTGGCTGGTGGACTGGTCACCGTCATCAACCGGGCGTTAGACCGGCGAGCACAGGGACGTCGGGAGGAAATGCGAGGACTCCGTGAGGTCCGAATCCCGCTTTACAGAAAACTCCTCCGGCCGTGGGCAAAGGCTTTGGCGGCAGCCCGTGCAGGACAAGACCCAGTGCAAGCCATTGCAGGCTCGGCCGACTCGCCCGAGTACCAACTCGTGTTGTTCGAGTTCGCGATCACGGCTTCCGACGATCTTGTACGCTCCTTCAGCAGACTGATATTAGCCGCGTCGCTGAGCCAGCACCTCCCAGAAGGGGCGAAGAGCGTGATCGACACAACTGATCGGGTGACGAGTGAATTCGTCTTGCAGCTTCGGAGGGATCTCGGACCGCAGAGCACGAAGCTTCAACAAGATGACGTGATTCGAGTCCTGTTCCCCCACTTGGGGAATGCCGATATCTCGGAAGTCTTACGAGAACCAGTCCCAAACTCCGCCACGGGGACCGTTCTACGGTGACGGATCAAACCCACGACTGTACGTCCTACCCTGCCGCGAAACATGGTTATCCGGCTACTAGGACCCGAGTCCGGCTCTACTTGTTTCGGGCGGCAGCGCCGCCCAGTGGAGGAAAAGCAGCCAACGCTCGAGGCCAGTCGCGGTGCCGGGGCGGTCGGCTGGGCCTGCCTCCAGTTAGTGGCCTAGTTTGATCGTTACATGCGAGGTTCGAGGGCACTGCCGAAGAGGAACGCGCGTCAGACGTCTGGTTGGTCAGGCAGCCGGGGGGGGGGGCTTGGTCTTGGGCCACTGGCCAGTAGCCTCCATGCCGACACGGTGGGCGATTTCCACGAAGTCCGGTTCTTCCTTAGGCTCCTTCATGGCTCCTCCATTTTAGATCGGTGATGACACCATACTGAGCACGCCGGGCCAGTGTGTTAACAGAGAACGCCGCCCCTGCCCACAAGCACAGGAGCGGCGTATCCTACCACGGCAGAGTAGCGGGAGTGGCGGAATGGTAACGCGGTGGGGTTGGCATCCCCATGCGTGACGATGCAAAGCCATCGTCCTTGCGGGTTCGAATCCCGTCTCCCGCTTCAAAGCCTACACTGCCGTATTGCCCTGCGCAATATCCTTCGGCATGTATTCGCTAAGGAACGGTAGTTTCCCCGTTCCAATTCTGGGGGAAGGGCTGGTAGGTGTCGTGTGGGTAGTCTCTCTGCCGTGCGGGCTCGTCGAGGAAGGCGGGTGCCTTCGCTCCGGCCTCCAAGATGTCCAGAAAACCCCACACCGCGTCCACGCGGATGCCGAAGTTAAGGCTGCCAACGCCGATTCTCACTGTATCGCCTTCGGCGAATCCAGGCACGTGCTCGTTCCAACCTGAGTTGTGGACTGCCACCACCCACCCGTCATGGTCGAACACTGCGCTGCCGCTTGTTCCTCCGGTGGTGTCGAAGTTGTACTGCATCTGGACGTGTGGGTCTTCTCCGGAGTCGATCTGACCTGACCCCCTGAAACGAGACCAGGTGCAATGTTAGGATCGACCTGGTCTGAAGCTTTTCAGCGAGGAGGTCAGGATGGGAAGGAAGCGACACACTCCGGAGCAGATCATCACTGCACTGCGGGAGGCAGAGGTGGGTCTGGCCCGCGGCAAATCCGTGAAGCTGATCAGCCGGGAGCTCGGCATCACCGAGCAGACGTACTACCGGTGGAGGCGGGAGTACGGCGGGATGAAGGTGAGCCAGGCACGGCGCCTGAAGGAGCTCGAGCGCGAGAACGGGCGCCTGAAGCGAGCAGTGGCGGACTTGACACTGGACAAGCTGATCCTGGAGGAAGCGGCCGAGGGAAACTTCTGAGCCCCGAGCGCCGACGACGTTGTGTGGTGCGTGTACGTCAGCAGCTCGGGGCGTCGGAGAGGAGAGCGTGCCGGGTGCTCGGGCAGCCACGCACGACCCAGCGCCGGGCGAGGAAAGTGGCGAGTGACGAGGGGGCGCTCCGAGGTGATATCGTGCGACTTGCGAGTCGATTCGGCCGCTACGGCTACCGACGCGTCACGGACATGCTCCGCATCGAGGGCTGGGGGGTGAACCACAAGCGGGTGGAGCGGATCTGGAGGCAGGAGGGGCTGAAGGTCCCGCAGCGGCAGCCGAAGCGAGGTCGGCTGTGGCTCAACGACGGATCGTGCATCCGGCTGAGGCCGCTGTATCGGGGCCACGTCTGGTCGTACGACTTCGTGGCCTCGAGGACGCACGACGGGCGTGCGCTGAAGCTGCTGACAGTGCTGGACGAGCACACGAGGGAGTGCCTGGCGATCGTGGTGGCTCGCAAGATCCGCTCGCACGACGTGCTCGAGGTGCTGGCCGATCTGTTCGTCCGACACGGGCCTCCCGAGTATCTGAGGTCGGACAACGGACCGGAGTTCACCGCGAAGCTCGTGCGGCGGTGGTTGGGGCGCGTGGGCGTCGAGATGCTCTTTATCGAGCCGGGCAGCCCGTGGGAGAACGGCTACAACGAGAGCTTCAACGGCAAGCTCAGGGACGAGCTGTTGAACGGGGAGATCTTCTACTCGTTGGCGGAGGCGGCCGTGCTGGTCGAGCAATGGAGGCGCGAGTACAATACCGTCCGACCCCACAGCGCCTGCGGCGGCTTTCCCCCGGCCCCTGAGGCGATTAAGCCGTCGCCCTGGTTCCTGAGGATGCCCGTCCTTCACGGCCCTCCACAGGTGCTGGGACTAACATAGGATGTGGTACCACTCTTGGGGGCAGGTCAGGTCGTTAAGGTGGATTCCAGAGCGGAAGAGGAGGCACCGAGATGGCCAGGAAGAGACGGCGGTTCACGGCGGAGTTCAAGGCACGGGTAGCGCTCGAGGCGCTGCGCGAGCGGGACAGCGTGCAGGCGATCGCGGCGCGGCACGAGCTTCATGCGAACCAGGTGACCACATGGAAGCGGCAGCTGCTCGAAGGGCTGCCGGAGGTGTTTGCCGGGGGCGCGGGCCGCAAGGCCGCCCTGGAGCACGAGGCGAAGATCCGGGACCTGCACGCCAAGATCGGGGAGCTCACGGTCGAGCGGGATTTTTTTCGGCGCGGGCTCAAGCGCTGAGCCGGGCGGAGCGGGGGCGGATGATCGAGCGGGACGGACCGCTGAGTCTTTCGAGGCAGTGCGCGCTGCTGGGCGTGAGCCGGTCGTCGCAGTACTACCGGCCGAAGGGGGAGAGCGCCGAGGACCTGGCGCTCATGCGGCGCATGGACGGGCTCCACATGGCGTATCCGTTCTACGGGAGCCGGCAGCTGATGCGGCATCTGCGCCGCGAGGGCGTTGCCGCGGGCCGGCACCGGATCCGGCGGCTCATGCGCCTGATGGGGATGGAGGCGACCTACCGGCGGCCGCGCACGAGCGTGGCGAGTCCGGAGCACCGGGTCTTCCCCTATCTGCTGCGGGGCCTCACGATCTCGCGGGCGGACCACGTGTGGTGCGCGGACATCACCTATGTCCCGGTGACGCAAGGGTTTTTCTACCTGGTGGCCGTGATGGACTGGGCGACCCGGCACGTGCTCGCCTGGCGGCTGTCGAACACGATGGACGCGTCGTTCTGCGTCCAGGCGCTGGACGACGCGCTGGGCTGGAGGGCTCCGGAGATCCTCAATACGGATCAGGGCTCCCAGTTCACCAGCGAGGCGTTCGCCGACCGGGTGCTGGGTGCGGGCGTGCGCTTCTCGATGGACGGCCGGGGCCGCTTCCTCGACAACATCTTCATCGAGCGGCTGTGGCGGTCGCTGAAGTACGAGGCGGTGTACCTCTACGAGCTCCGGGACGGGCCCGACGCCCAACGCATCATCGGCTCGTGGATCGACTTCTACAACGAAGCGCGCCCGCACTCGTCGCTGGGCGGACGGACGCCGGGCGAGGCCTATCGCGAAGGCGCGGAGGTGTGGTGAGGACGATCCGGCGCGACGCCACCCAACCGGCGCAACGACGCCTGCGATCGTCGCGGGATCTACGCGCGGCCCTTCCCTCCGTCTTCCCATCGGGAACCAGTCCCGACGGGAAGGCGGAGGTTATATTCAAACCGGGCTCGAAGGAGAACACCCGGCCTCAAGCGGGACCCCGAGGGCTTTGGAGACCATCGGAATCCACCTTAAGATCGCCCTCGGACTGTCCAACGAAGTAGGACCACCTCAGACGTAGCGGTGGTGCCCCGTCATGGGACGAACCTCGCGCAGGATCGCGACCGCCTGACGCGCCAAGGGCACCACGTGCGGCCTGCCGGTCTTCGTCACCGTGTAGCGCCACTCGGCCCCCTCAAGGTCGATGCCGGCCCACTCCGCCGTGACCAACTCGCCGAGGCGCACGAACACCAGCGGTGCGAGACGGAGCGCGCAGCGCACCGGAAGCGTTCCGGTGTAGCCGTCCAACTGCCTGAGCAGCGGACCGACCTCCTTCGGGTCGGTGATCGCCGCGAAGTGCTTCGTTTTGACGGGCGGCAGCGCTCCGCGAAGGTCCGACGACACGTCCCGCTCCGCGCGCCCCGTCGCCACCGCGTAGCGCAGGACCCTCCCGCAGACCTGGAAGACGGTGTGCGCCTTCCTCAGGTGGCCGCGTGCCTCGACGCGGCGGACCACGGCCAGCAGGTCCGGAGCCGTGATCTCCGCGACCGGACTCGCGCCGATGTAGGGGAAGGCCTCCCGCTCTAGCTCGCGCTCAAGCCGCCGAACCCAACCCCTGGACCAGTTGGGCGAGTGCTTGGTCAGCCATTCGGTTGCCACGGCCTCGAAACTGTTCCTGGCCCCTTGCCGACGGGACTGCTTCTGAGCCTTCCGGTAGGCGCTCGGGTCGATGTCCCGGGCCAGCAGCTTGCGGGCCTCGTCCCTGCGCTGCCGCGCGAGCTTCAGCGAGACCTCGGGATAGATCCCCATCGAGATCCGCTTCTCCTTGCCCGCGAAGCGGTACTTGAAGCGCCAAGCCTTGGTGCCGCGCGGGGCGATTTCGAGGTAGAGGCCGCGGCTGTCGTAGAGCTTGCGGGGCTTCTCGCGAGGCTTGGCCTTGCGGATGGCGGTGGCTGTCAATGGCATGTTGGGGCATCCTGTGAGCGCTACGGAAGTATGCCCCCAAATAATGCCCCAATTGTGACCGGGATGTCAAGGAGTGGGAGGGAATCGCTCTGGAGGTGGAATGTCCTGTAATTCCTGTGTTTACAACACTTATTGGGATTCTAGGGAACGTCCCTAAACCTCAATCGACAGAAAACGGCAATCTCTCGAACACCGCACTTCAGCAGGCCTCGGTCGCGGCCGCGCTGAGCCAGGGCCGGATCAACGCGGCCGTCGGCCAGGTGATGGCCCACCAGGCGGCCCAAGAGGCGAACCGCGCGCAACTGGCCGAACTGGCCCGCCTCGAGCGGCTCGCCCAGTGGCGAGAGAGCCGGATGCGCGCCAACGCGATGGCCGGGGCGATGCGCGACGCGGCGTCCCGGAACCGGGACCTGCTCCGCGAGGGGCTGGTGTTCAGGATCCCGTCGTTCTACTTGGGGCACTAGGCCGAGGGGAGCGTTCGCCATGCAACTCGTGCCCCCGCAGTCCATCGACCCGAACGTCCCCTCCCGGATCCCCGCCGACCAGCTCCAGGACTTCAAGAGCTTCCTGGACGTGGTGCTCGACAGCGTCATCGGCGGCGCGGCGCCCGACGTGCACACGCTCGGGCTCCAGCTCTGGGGCGGGCTCGCCGCCGTCATGGTCGCCTGGACGGGCCTCAAGATCGCCTTCAGCGGCACGTTCGAGCCCTGGGCGATCGTCAAGCTCGTGATCGGGATCGCGATCCCCCGCACGCTGCTCCACTACTACATCGTACCGATCCCCGGCGTGGGGCTCACGTTCCCGGCCATGGTCGCGGGCGGGGGCATCTGGCTCCAGAACCTGTTCCTCTCCGACGTGGTCTCGGCCGGCTACACGGAGATGACGGCGCTCGTCCAGGCCTACGGCGCACACCTCGGCGCGGCGTGGTCGAGCGGCAACCTGCTCTCGGTCGTGACCGCGGGCGTGAGCGTGCTTTTCTCCTCGCTCGTCTCGCTCGCGATGGGCGCCTCGCTCGTGTTCTCACTCGTCGCGCTGTTCTGCGTCACCTACGCCCAGGTGATCTGGGCGCAGGTCGCTCTCGCCATCGTGATCCTGCTCGGGTCCCGTGTTCATCGCCTTCCTGCTCTTCGAGCCGCTCGCGTTCCTGTTCTGGGGATGGTTCCGCTCGCTCATGGTCTACACGCTCTACGGCGTCGTGGCCGGGGCCATCCTACGGGTCTTCATGGGCGTCGGCATGGGCTACATCACGACCTACGCCGACGCCCTGATGGGCACCGGCTCCTCCGACCCGGCCGAGCTCTGGCTGTGGGCCGTCGTCCTGCTTCCGCTCGTCGTCTGCGGCCTGATGGCCGGACTCAAGGTCGGCGAACTCGCCTCGATGCTCGTCTCCGGCTCCGGCTCCGCCGGGTCCGGGTTCATGGCCCTCGCCGTGCGGGGAGCCGGCGGCGCGGCGGCCCCCGTCAAGCCACCCGTCTGACACAGAAGGAGATCCGCCGATGAAACGTGAACGCGACGCCGGCCGCGAGTACGCCGAGATCTGGGGCGAGGCGGTCCAGGCGAACAGGAAGCTGCGGACGATCCTGATCCTGCTCGCAGCAAGCTGCGTCCTCGGTGTCGTGGTCCTGCTCAGGATCGCGGGCGCAGAGCCGCCCAGGCCGATCGTAATCCGCGTCGACGAGGTCGGAGGCGCTCGCCTACGAGGCCGCCACCGCGCAGGCCGACCCGCTCGATCCGACGACCAAGTACTTCCTCAACCGGTTCGTCCACGACTTCCACTCGCGCCGCCGGGCCACCGCCCAGGAGCACTGGACCCGGAGCCTCCGGTTCCTCTCGACCGAACTCGCGAACGCCGCGTTCGCGCGCGACGGCGACGAGGTCGCGAGCGCGGGTTCACCGGACAGGCTCGGAGGCCTCCCAGGGTAAGCCTTGTCTCTTTCCCGCGATTCCCACCGGATCTACCCCCGCCGCGTTCGGGCTTCGCCGCAGGCTGCTGGCTCACCCCACGGTCCTGGGCCGAAATGAACCTTCCACTTGGGCCAAGATACGCACTGGGACCGCCGGCCACAGACGCGATCTGGCTACCGCGTCACGACCAAGGGGGCACGTCCCGTTAGGATCGATCCCTAAAGTGGCCGCACCGGAATCCCTCTCGTCGGTTCCTTGCGACAGAGGGAAGCTGCCCGAATTCGCCTTTGTGGTACGACAGGAACATGTGGACAATATCGCTCACGATGAACACGACCACGGCGGAGAGCGCGATGGGGATCCAGAGCGGCATCAGGGTGACCGTGGCGGCCTCGACCTAGCGCAGGGACGGGATTCCCGCCTCCCGCGCAACGGTACAGGGTGGGAAGCACGTCCCGGGGACGCAAGCAAGCCTGCGACGCGCAAACGGTGGGAAACTCTCGGGGATGTGGGCAGGACGAAGGGCGGGTAAGGGAAAATGATGGTCACAGAGACGGGATCGGGCCGGACCGCTGAACGGTGATTCCGGCGCATTCGCTGGCCGAGGCTCATCTCGGCGTCCGGCGATAGGCGTCACGGCGGTGGGCAACGCGAACAACTATCACGATGAGTTCATCGTCCCGGACTTCGTACACGACACGATAGTCACCGACGCGAAGTCGCCGCAGCCCTCTCAAGTCTCCCTTCAGCGCCGTGCCGACATAGGGGGTTTCCGCCAGCCGGTCGATGGCCGCGACGATCCGCGTCCGATCTGGCTTGGCCACACGCCTCAGCTCTTTGGCCGCGCTCCCCTTAATCCGTAGCGAGAAGCTCACGCCGAACCTGGTCCCAGTCCAGCATCGGATCGCTGGGATCGCGGAGCCGGTCGATGGCGACGGCGAGATCACCGAAATCCTCTAGGTAGTGCTCCACGGCTAGACGAATGACATCTGCCCGGCTGCGCCGGAGCTGTCGCGCGGCAGTATCCAGCGCATCGACCACCGCGTCCGGGAATCGTGCAGTGACCTGCTGAGGCATGGCAATGCCTCTCCTGTTCAAAGTCAATGACTGTACTCTACTTCACAACGAGTCGAGGGTCAACTCGACTCTGGGACGATACGGCACCGCTCATCCCTGCATCTGATCTCTCCGGCGCAATCCTGGCCGCGCACACGTACCCCCGGAGCCGACTACCGGCTCGGCGACCAGACGCTACTGGGCGTGCGGCTGGCTACTCGCTGCTGGAGCAATAGAGAAACCACCGGCCATGCTCATCCGCACCCGTGGCGCTGAGGGCCCTCGATGGCTCCCGCGCGGCCGTGCCCACATACCCGCCCACCACTTGAGGCCGCTGACCCGGTTCGATCCCGCCTTCCAGGAGAAGGCTGCGGACCTGTTCGACAGGGTGAAGAGCCGCATAGGGGACAATGCGATCGATCGCACGGGCAGCTACAGCTTCCACGAGACACTTCCACGGTTCGCCACGACGCCCCGGACGTTGGCCAAGATCATCATTCGGGAGGACGCCCGGGGAAACGGCGACTACGTCCTGCTCCGGGCGGACGGCCTCCTGGACCCCTGGCTGAAGCACGACCCATGGACCCGGATCGATCCCGATCCGACGCTCCGGATCGTATCGGTCCCGTTCTACCACTTCCAGCTGTCCGACAGCGACGACCTGGACGGGATCGCGGACGCGATCACCGCCATCATTCTGAATGACCCGCCCCCGTAAATCGGGTAGGAGGGGGGCTCGCGCGCCCTGTCCTCCCCCCCCACCGGACGCGCGGGTCCGTATCCGGCGGTTCTCCTCAGTGCCTTAGCTCAAGAGACCTTGCGGTATCCGTCGCCAGGGCTCGTCTCCCTTCCAACGCCGAAGACGCTTGCTGCTCACCTGTGGGCGCAAATCCGCTTCCGGCCTCTCCGCCTCCCAAGGGGCGCACCACGGCCTCCTCTCTAAACAGCGAGAGTTTGTCCGTCATGCCTTCCCGCAGCTCCACGTCCGCCGAGTCATCCGGTCTGTCTCCCTGCACTCAGAAGTTCAGCCCTTCCCGGCGCGTCCCAGCCCGGTACCGGAGTGTCTGCCAGCTCCTCCGTGCCCATCCACCGCCATCGCCGGCGCGCTGTAGTCCGGGTTCACCGGACAGGCCCGGAGGCCTCCCAGGGTAAGCCTGTCTCTTTCCCACGATCCCCGCCGGATTTACCCCGGCCGCGTCCGGGTAGCTTTCGGGCTTCGCCGTATGTGGCCGGCTTGCCCGACGGTCCCGGGCCTTCTATCCGGTTTCTGTTCGTCGGGGCCGCGACTCGCCTCCGGCTTCCTTCGGATCCCGCCCCACGACGGGCACCCTTGCCCTCGGCTATCCGGTTCGGCGCTACCTTCGCCCGTTGGAGACTCTCACTCGAGATACGTGCGATGGAGTGGACGCCCCCTACCCCCGGCGCCAGAGTCTGCCGGGTCAGAGGAACGCACACGGGGTGCGTTCAGAACACGAGAGGGGAAGATCCATGGACAAGGTGGTCAGCATCATAGGCATCGACATCTCGAAGAGCTGTTTTCATCTGCACGGAGCAACGGCGAGCGGTGAGCCCGTACTGCGCAAGCGGCTCACGCGGGGGAATCTGCTCGCGTTTCTTTCTAGGCAGCCTATTTGCCGGATCGTCATGGAAGCCTGCGGCGGAGCTCACCACTGGGGCCTCAAGCTCCTGCCCTCTCTGCCAATATCAGTGAGACACCTGGTACCTTTGGGATTACTGAAGGGGGCGGAGGTGGATGGCGATGGTAGAGGGGAGAGATACGATGATTGGTATGGGTGTGGGCGCTTGGGCCCTGGGGGGCGAGGAGCGTAGCGACGAGGCCGCCAGGGCCCAAGTCGCCGAGCGGAATCGGGCACGGGATCCGGAGGTTGTGGCCAAGCCGACCCGCCGGCAGTTCACCGCGGAGTACAAGCTCAGGATCCTGGAAGAGACCGACCGGTGCTCGGAGCCCGGCGAGGTTGGGCGGATCGTGCGTCGGGAGGGTCTGTACAGCTCTCATCTCACGGCATGGCGAAAGGCACGGCGCGAGGGCTCTCTGAAGGGCCTGACGCCGAAGCGGCGGGGCCGCAAGCCGGCCCGCCGCAATTCCCTCCAGAAGAGGGTGGATGAGCTCGAGGCCGAAGTGGCCCGGCTCGAGAAGCAGCTTGCCACGGCGGAAACGATCCTGGAAGTCCAGGGAAAAGTTGCCGGGCTGCTGGGGTTGAGCTTCGACAGCGGAAAGAACTCCTGATGGCCGCTGCCTCCCTGGCTCGGGAGGTCGGCGCCGCGCCGGCGTGCCGAGCACTGGGTGTGGCGCGTGCCACGTTCTACCGGCGCCGTAAGCCCACGACCGGGCACCAGCAGCCCAGGCAGCGCCCCGCCCGGGCACTTGATGAATCCGAGCGCGAGAAGGTGCGTGAGACCCTCGCTTGCCCGCGCTTCGTCGACCGATCTCCCGCAGAGGTTGTGGCCACCCTCCTCGACGAGGGCGAGTACCTCTGCTCAGAACGCACGATGTACAGGATCCTCCAAGAGGATCACCCCGTGCGTGAGCGGCGCAGTCAGCTCACGCATCCCCCCTACACGAAGCCCCAGCTCGTGGCCACGGCACCGAACCAGACCTGGTCGTGGGACATCACCCGGCTTCTCGGACCCGAGAAGTGGTCGTACTTCTACCTCTACGTCCTCATCGACATCTTCAGCCGCTACGTGGTCGGATGGATGGTCGCCGACCGCGAGAACTCCGCGCTCGCCAGCCGGCTCATCCAGGAGAGCTGCCTCAAGCAGGATGTCCAGCCCGAGACGCTGACCCTGCACTCCGACCGCGGGGCCCCGATGACCAGCAAGTGCACGGCCCAGCTGCTCGCCGACCTCGGGATCACCCGCTCGCTCGGCCGTCCCCGGGTCAGCGACGACAACCCCTTCTCGGAGGCGCACTTCAAGACCGTCAAATACTACCCCAACTTCCCCGGACGCTTCGCCGACATCGGCGCGGCGATCGACTTCTGCCGATCCTTCTTCCCTTGGTACAACCATGAGCATCGCCACGGCGGAATCGCGATGCTCACCCCGGCTGATGTCCATCACGACCGAGCCCGTGACGTGCTCGCCCAGCGTGAGCGCACTCTCCAGCAGGCGTGGTCCCAACACCCTGAACGCTTCGTGCAGGGGATCCCCACGCCCCAGCCTCTCCCAACGGAGGTCTGGATCAATCCACCAGCTGCGGCTCCGACACCGCAGCCCGCTCACTAATTTATGACCCCGGGTGTCTCACTCTTGTTGACAGGTTCCGGTGTACGTGAAGCCGTTCGTGAAGAGGCAGAAGTTATGTGTTATTCAACATAACTTCTGATATGTTGCGGCCCGGATTATGTGGCGGAGGATCTGTACCGTCGTGCCAGGTGCATGAGGAGTCTCCATACTTCAGCAACATAATTTTCTGACTCTCGTTCGTCGGCGATGATCATGTCTCCACTTACAAGGAGGCACGATCATGTTCGAGGATCTGTTCGTCGACCCCCGCACCACAGCCAACCTTTGGTCCGCACCGCTGCTTGAGGAACGGCTGAGCTACCTCAGGCACTGTGCGCAGTCGGGGGCACGGCCATCCACATTGCGCAGGATCGTGGCTGTTCAGACCAGTCTGGTTCGTCTTCTGGACTTGCGTGAAGCCGAGCGTGTCGGCATGCCCCGGATCGAGTCGGTGGCCAGGCAATGGGCGTAGCGCGGTGGGTCCCGATTGCAGGCACAGGGTCAAATCCCGATCTGTGTGCAAAAGGGGGAGAGGAAGCTCCTCGATGCTTCGGTTGGGCTGCCTTGGCGACCTCCTTCGGCTCGAGGAGTGAGACGTCCCGGTAACGGCGCTGGCTCCAGGCCTCGGTAGTTCTCAGGGCAACCGCGCGGTGATGAGGCGGAGCGCACTGGTTCGGTCGGGGAAGGCAGCGGCGCTACGGATCCGGTGCTGGATCTCGGCGTGCAGGCGCTCAAGCCCGCTGGTGGTGCATAGCCTGGCCCAGTGGTCGGCAAGCTCGCCGACACAGAACACCTTGGGCTTGAGCGACACGCCGACGGCGTTCAGTAGGTTGGCGAGCGGCCCGTAGCTCGATCGCTCTCCAGTCGCGCCGCCCGATGCGCGTACACACGCCTGAGAGCGGTGAAGTACGCCTCGAGATACTCGACATAGGAGTCAGAGTCCGGCCTCAAACGGATCACGTGCTCGCAGCTCCGGAAACAATGAGAAGTCGCGATCCCGGGTGAGCAGTGCTTCAACGCCGTGCGCGACGCAGAGTGCCGCGATACGGGCGTCGTGAACGACCCCGCCGACAACATGAGGGCGCCCGACGAACCGGCTTAGAATGTCCGCAAAGTCCTCGGTCTCTCCGATCATGCGGTTCGATGGAGACGCCATCCAGGCCTGGAACTGGCGCCACGCATGTTCGGGAGTTGTCGCTTCGTCCTTCCAGATCCGGCGATTGGTCGCCACGCTCAGAAACTCATAGCAGCACGGCCACGGAATCGCCCAGGTGCTGTCTCCCTCGGCGAGCCCGACCATGAGTTCATGCGCCGCATCACCCAGACGCGCTTCACGGCGGTGCGCGTAGATCAGCAGGTTGGTGTCGACAGCGATCACCGGGTTCCGGGATCGCCATAGATCAATTCGCGCAATTCAGGCCAGGAATACCGTTCAAGCGGATCGGCCGCTCCCGGATCGCCAGCCCTCAGATCGGAAAGGGTGTACCGGGGCGGAGGGGGTGAGGGCGAGAGCACACGGCGGAGCCCGTCCTCGACCACGGCGCGCAACGGTCGCCCAGTTTCCTTGGCGTGACGCTTAGCTCGAGCGAGGAGCTCATCATGGATGTCGATAGTCGTCTTCATGGCCCCATACTAACCATATTATCGGGTATGGGGAAGCAATTCGGTCGGTTGCCGCCGAGACGAAGGCAGCCTAGACGCAGCTCCGGCGAGGGCCGAGTGTCAGGTCATTCTCTGTGCACGCAGCCAGCGGTACTGCGTGCCCGCGAGCACATCGCGGCGGGAAACTGGTGGGTGGTGGACCTGGACCTGGAGAAGTTCTTGGGTGGCGTGGGAGGGCGGCAGTCGTGACGCCTGTCGCGACCGAGCCGTTCCGGACAGTTCTGATTGAGCTCTATCTGGCCGGTTTGATGCCGGATTGCGGGACCGGCCGGACGCCACTGGGTTCGCTCCGGTTCTTCGTGGGACAGTCCTAGATCGCGTCCCACGCGCGAGCGAGCGTATCGGACTGGGCGACCCGCTGCTTGGGTTCCAGTTTCGCGAGGTTGTGGAGCTTCCAGCGGACTGCGGGGAGAACGTCCACTCCCGTGACATCGAGCGTGCTCAGTCATGGTCGCCGCGTTCGAACTCGAGGCTACGGCTTGGTCGATCAGCCTCTCGCGTGCCTCGAGAACGTCGGCAAGCGCTACCGGCGTCGGGGTCATGCCGACGAAGCGGTCCCGCGAAACTCCGCCTCGATGTCAAGGCGGCCGGGAGCGAGCAGCTCTACCGCAGGGCGATTGTGACTGATCAGATAGACGACGAATGCCGTCCTGAGCGCGTCCGTAAGGCCTTCGTTGGCGAGCAGCGCACTGACATCGAAAAGGTCTCGGGGATGCTGTCGGTCGAGGGCCGCAACCATCTTGCCGGCGAAGAGGTCGTCAAAGGAGACGACCCGCGCGCCTCCGCATAGCCGTACGCATCTTCAACAGCGGGAGACACCGCCCTCCTGACATGGCCATACACGCAGCCACGCAGGACCGGCGTCACCTCGATCTTGACCTGTACACCGCCGGCTTGGACAAAGAGCTTGGTCACCACCCCTGCTGACCTGAGATGTCCGAACTGGGTGGATGCTCCCGACATGCCCCTCCGTACCCTCTCCGAGATGCGTCTCATCGCAGCATCGATGCCGACGAGCGACCGCGACCGCCCTTCGACGGGCAGGTGTAGGTGAGGTCTATGTCGACCGAGAGGCGTGGCAGGTCGCGAATGAAGAGGTTGATCGCGGTGCCGCCTTTCAACCTGGATCCTGCATGAGGGGAGTAGTATAGGGAAGAAAAACACCGTCTAAGGCCTTAGGTTGAGGGTACTTCGTCCAAGAAGATTCCTCGCCACAAAAGGCACCCAGACGGTGCGCAACCATCGTATCTGTTCTCGGCCCCATGTACAAGGTGAGAGCTCCCCGCTACGGATTCGTCACAGCGCCCGGAATCTGACCGATGGAGGCGGGCTGATTCTGGTCCGGTATCTGTGGGACGGCATGGGCCTGGGCTCCTGGATCGACCGTCAGAGCGAAGGGCTTGCCGGCTTCTTCCGTCCCAGCCTGATGGTCGAGGTGTGGGTCGTCCTGCTGCTCTACGGTGGGCGCGTGCTCGACGATTTGCCGCTCCTGGACCGGCGCGGCATTCGACGCCTGTTCGGCTGGACTCGCCTGCCCGATCCCACCACGTTCGGACGCTGGTTGCGCCGCGCAGGTGAGCCGCTCGTGCCCCTCCTCGACGAACTCCTGTGGCACGTCGTGTGCCGGCGCTGGAGACTGGGGGGCGTGCCCCGGGCGCTGACCCTGATCCTCGACTCCACCGTCAGCGTACGCTACGGACTGAAGCAGGCGGGCGCCGAGCGGGGCTACAACCCACACAAGCCCGGCCGGCCGTCGCACCATCCGCTTCTGGCCTTCGTTCAGGAGACGGGAGACTGTATGGGCATCCGTTGGCGCCCGGGCGACGCCCCCACCGCTGCGGGGGCCGAGGCGTGGATCGCCGACTTGGTGGGGCGCCTGCGCTCCGTGGGGGTCGAGACCATCACCGTGCGTCTCGACAAGGGCTTCTTCAGCCGATCCATGGTACGGACCCTCGATGACCTCGATGTCCGTTTCCTGCTCAAGCTCCCTGCCCACCGCTGGCTTGCCGACCACCACCAGCCCTGGCGTCGCTCTCGCAAGGGTGAGCACATCTTCCCCGGTCATGAGCTCTGGACCACCTCCGGCTGTCTGTGGGGCGTCCGTCTTCTCTCGCTCCAGACACGGCGTCCGCTCCAAGGCCCAGACACCCTCACGCTCGACACCTACGAAGTCCCCCTGAGCGCTCACGTGCTCACCAACATCGAAGGCATCCACGCCCTCACCGCCTGGCGCCGCTACAACCACGGTGCGGTCGTCGAACAGAGGATCAAGGAACTCGGCCAGCTCGGAGCAGGGGCCACCGCCATCGATCACCTCGACGGCAATGCACTCCTGTGGGCTCTCGGAGCCATCGCCTACCAGCTCCTGCACACACTCAGGACCACCGCCCTCTCTGGAGCTTGGCGCACAGCTCAACCCAACCGCCTCCGGCTCTGGCTCCTCCGCTTGCCCGCCAAGCTCACCCGCCACAGCCGCAAGCTCTACGTCCAGTTGCTCCGTGACGATCCCGCCAGACCCCATATCCTGCTCGCTCTCAGACGCCTCGCTTCCGGACTCCCGCCTCCTCTCCCAGCCTGACGACTCCCGCCCCCCCCTCCTCTAGGCCCTCTCCCCTCCAGTCGTCCTCCCCGTCTGTCCAACACCGCCCTGCCCACTCAATACCACAGATCCGAGCCGCCTCTTTTCCCTCCGGCAGCCCCCCATATCCCCGCCAACTTCCCCTCCGGTCCCATCCACACCCACAAGTCCCCTATTTCACCTCTCCCTGCAGGATCCGGGTTCAAGGCGAGTGCCGATTCCTCGGCGGCGAAGGGCAAGGTTTCGACAAGGAGAGCCACCTGCTCGCGGTAGATCTCACTCGTCGGCATGCAACGTTGCCGGCACGGTGATCTGGTACTTGCGGTCGAGCCGTCCATTCCTCGCGATCACGCGCTTGCCGCTGCCGAGGCTGATTCGATCCGTGTCGAGTTGTTTGAGCCAAGGGTGACGGTGCCGATCCGCAAACCACAGAAACAGCCGCTTCACCTTGACGCTGTCGCAGGCCTCCAAGAGTGACTGAAGCCGTCGCGGGCTCAGGGTACGCATGCCCTCGACAAGTAGGTCAAGGTGCTCGAAGCTCTCGTCATTGGGCAGCTTGTCGAGGAGTTCGAGGATTGCACGCTCGGGCGTCGATACGAGGATTGGCCACGAATGCGGAGCCCACGGCATCGTCCTGAGTCCTCCCGGCAAGACCTCTTGCGTGTCGGTCGCTGCACGGTTCGGTAGCTCGGGCAGGCGCGCGATGCCGTTGGCCAGATCGCCGGCCGGAAAGAGCTTGGCAGCGTTGCGGACTTCGAAAGCATTTCGGAGGTCCAGCCCGGTGAGCCAACGCGGTAGCGGAGTCTCCGCATACAGCTGGATGGTTTCATCGCCGCCGAGCGGCAGGTAATGCGCACCGCCCTGGAGTTCCAAGGCGGTGCGCCCACCGACCGCTACCGGGACCCGGAGGACCGATTGCAGGGAGATGACGACCTGCTCCCACCGCCGTATCCCGCCTGGGCGCGTGTAGACTCCCCGGGCCGGTCGCTCGAGCCATCCGCTGGCAACATAGTTGCTCCTGAGCGCTCCTGAGTACCCGCGGCTCTCGAGCCATGCCGCATCGGCCAGCAAGCCCTCCGGGAGGATATGCTGGAGTCGGTTTAACTTCTTGGCTCTTTGGCTACTCATGTTGTATAAAAATAAAATGTCCCTTCCCTAAACCGCACGTCGGTTTATCCTTGCGGATATTTGTCAATTCATGTTATACAAAACCTCGCATCTGTAAACCCATTGCCAGGGAATGTCTCACTGATCGCCGCTGACGATGAGACCGCCGCCCGTAGTAGTGGTGCTACGAATCAGTTTCACGAATGGTGGCACGTCTCGTCGCCGAGAGAGATCGGGTGCGCCGTATAGCGTGGATGCGCACGAGGTTCAGCGTGCTCCGGCATCCGCACGATGCTTCGGAGCCTCGGAGCCGAGGGGCGGGGGGGGGGGGGGGGCACACTCGATCTGCTTGGTGATCAGCTCCTCTTGCCCCAGATCAGGAAGAAGCCTGCGCGACCGCCAACTCCGCCGTCACACCGGCGTCACCTCGATCTTGACCTGTGCACCGCCGGCTCGGACGAAGAGGTCGTTCACCGCCCTTTCTGACCTCAGGGCTCCGAACTGGACGGATGCTCCCCGGCATGCGCCCCTCTGTACCCTCTCCGCGACGCGTCTCACTGCGGCATTCATGCCGACGAGCGACGGCTACGGAGAGGCGTGGAAGGTCGCGAATGAAGAGGTTGGTCGTGGCGGCGCCGCAGAAGACCCGATTCCGCGACTCAGGTCCGTGGAGGCGCCCGCATCGGTCTGTTCCGACTTGAGAGGGTCGCAGCCGCCGAGGTCGCGGCCGACGTGGCCGGGGCGCCAGCCTACGGGGTGGGTCTGAAGCTCTCGGCGGGCACGACCGTTCAGGCCGGAGGATTCGAGATCGGCCACCGAATCCTGCCCGGCGGCGTGACCGAGCAAGCGGCCAGCCTGCAAGGGACCGTGCGCTGGTAGTCCCTCCAGCGAGGGAACCTCGACATGTCATCACCGATCTCGGACAGGATCGCTTCGGCCGATCGGCGTCCCCGCCCGGGATGCCCTCGAGCAGCGCCATGCGCCACCCGGCCGACGAGATAGGGGTGCTTGCACACCTTGTCGTAGAAGCGAGTGTCCGCTGCTACGACCGGGTAGTTCTCGTGAATTGCCAGCGCGAGGTAGAAGCAGTCGTAGACGGAGTGGGACGCTGCTGCGCGGTGGCGGCAGTTGTGGTGAAGAGCAGGGCTCCGAGGACCGAGTATTTGCCCTGTGGAGCTATAATGGCTACTATGGCTCTTATGCGAGAGATGACCGCCAGAGAGGCCAAGAACGGCTTCGGACGCTTGCTCGACTCCGCCCAAAGCGCGCCTGTGCGCGTAACTCGAAACGGCAGAGCGGTTGGCGTGATGATGTCCATGCGCCAATTCGACGCGCTTCGCGGTGCCGCGTGGGAGAGACTCACGGCCACGATGGATGCCCTGGGCCAGGAGGCCTCCGCCATGGGCCTCACCGACGTGGACCTCGAGTCGCTTCTCGATGAGGGCTGATCGGCTCGTCCTCGACACCAATGTTCTGATCAGCGCGGTACTGAGACCAAACAGTCCACCACGCACAGTGGTTGACGCCGTGCGGATGGAAAGCGGAGTTCTGCTGTTCTCCGATGAATCATTCGGCGAGCTTCGAAGCCGTCTCTTGCGGCCCAAGTTCGACGCCTACGTCGGGTGGGAAGGCAGAGTCGTATTCCTCGCGCAGCTCAGGGCCGTGTCGGGTTGGGTCTCGATAGCCCGCGCCAAGTTGGGATGTCGCGATCCGGATGACGACAAGATCCTCGAGACGGCGTTGCTGGGCGATGCAACCTGCCTGGTCACTGGTGACCGCTACCTTCTGGCAATGTCCCCATTTTGCGGAATTCCCATCCTGAAACCGGCGAGATTCCTCGAACTCCTGGAACACCGATAACCGACACTGCCCCGACGCGATCGCGCCAGAGACCCACGATGCGAATGCTCAACCCCCCTCACCCCGGTGCGTTTGTCCGGACCGAGGTGATCGAACTCCACGGCCTGATTGTAGCCGCACGTCGGTTTATCCTTGCGGATATTTGTTAATTCATGCTATACAAAACCTCGTATCTGTAAACCCACTGCCAGGGAATGTCTCAATGATCGCTGCTGACCGATGTGACCGCCGCCCGTAGTAGTGGGTGTCATGAAGTTATGGGTGGCTGGGGCTCGGATGTCCCCCCCGGGGCACGACCGACCGACCGGCGCGGAATTGGCTTGCTCGCCCTACCTCTAGCCTAGCGAAGCTGTGCCTTCTTCCGCGAGACCCGCGAGGGGAGTGAACATGCACCTATCGTATCGTCCGGCCAGCACAGGCGCGTCGGCGACGCTGATTCTCCTGCTCACCTCCATGATCACGGCTCCGGCCACGGCGCAGCAGCTCGCGACTCCCGGGCTCGGCGCTGAGCTGGCCGACGCCCCGGGGCATGCCATCTACGCGGCCTCGTGCGCCAACTGCCATGGCCTCGACGGGGCCGCGCTGGACAGATCCCTGGTCGCCTTCGAGGAAGAGCTGCCGGACTTCACCGACTGCGACTTCGCGGCGCGCGAGCCCGATGCCGACTGGATCGCGGTCGCGCACGAAGGCGGACCCGTACGCGGCTTCAGCGAGATGATGCCTGCCTTCCGGGGAGCCCTCACCGAGGAGCAGCTTGGTCGTGTGATGGCACATATTCGCACCCTGTGCACCGACTCCCGCTGGCCCCGGGGCGAACTCAATCTTCCCCGCCCGCTGCTCACCGAGAAGGCGTATCCAGAGGACGAATGGGTGGTGGAGGGCGATGGCGACCTAGGGGAAGGCAATGCAATAGGGAGCACGCTCGTCTACGAATACCGCTTCGGGCCGCGCAGCCAGGTCGAGGTCGTGATCCCGTACGGATGGACGCGGCGCTCGGCCGGATCGGATGTGCATTCGCCCGTGAGCGGCGATGGCGACCGGGATCACGACCGCTCGGATGATGATCGTGACAAAAGCGGACCTTGGAGCCACGGGCTCGGAGATGTGGTTCTGGGACTCAAGCACGTCCTGTTTCACAGCCTCGACACCGGAACCATTCTCTCTCTGGGAGGAGAGGTCATCCTTCCCACCGGCGATGCCCGCGCCGGACTGGGGGCGCCGGGCAGTGCACTCGAGCCCTTCTTCTCCTTCGGGCAGATTCTTCCCGGCGACGCTTTCCTGCAGGGCCAAGCCGGAGTCGAGGTGCCCCTCTACGAGGAAGCCGAAACGGAGGGCTTCGGGCGCCCCTGGTGCTGGGAGCAAGCTTTACCGAGGGAAGCTGGGGACGCGCGTGGTCTCCCATGCTGGAGGCGCAGGTTCGGGGGGACTTCACGTCCGGAGCCGCAGCCAGCATCGACCTCGTGCCGCAGCTTCAGGTATCGCTGAACACGCGACAGCACGTGCTCGCCAACGTCGGAGTGCTCCTGCCGGTCGGTGGCGCGCCCGGAGAGGAGCGTCCGATACGCCTGCTCGCATATGTCCTGTTGGACTGGTTCGACGGCGGCTTCTTCGAAGGGTGGTGACGATGCAGCACAGGGGACTGGTGGTCGCAGCACTGGTGGCGGGAGGGCTCGTGCTGGCGCGTGGCCAGGCTGCGGCTCTGGAGCCGGGGCAGGATGGCAGGCCCGGGCGCGAGGATGTGGTACGAACCGCGGGACCGTCTCCGGCGTTCGGGCTCGCCACCAAACCGGGTGGTGGTTAGACGCCGTGGGCCGATCTCGCCCATGCGAGCGCCAACTTGCCCAATCCGGCAACTGGCTCGCCCGCCGGCGCCGAAGAACTGTTCCGCACCTCCGACCGGTGCATTGGCTGCCACAAGGGCGTCGCGGCGCCGGACGGCACCGACGTCTCCATCGGTTTCGACTGGCGCGCCTCCATGATGGCCAACGCGGCGCGCGACCCGTATTTCCATGCTGCGGTGAGGCGGGAGATCATGGACTATCCCGAAGCTGCCGCCGAAATCGAAGGCGAGTGCTCCCGCTGCCACATGCCGATGGCGACCGTTGCCGCGATGCAGGAAGGGCGCTCCGGAGAGGTCTTCGCCAACCTGCCCACCGGGGGTGCGGAGGGACCCTACGCCGGCCTCGCGGCCGACGGGGTCTCCTGCTCGCTCTGCCACCAGATTCAGCCCGATGGCCTGGGCAGCGAAGCAACCTTCACCGCCCGGTTCCAGATTGCCGCCGAGACGCCGGCCGAGGGACGCGCGGTCTTCGGACCATTCGAACCCGACCAGGGGGGCGTGGGGATCATGCATTCGGCCACCGGCTTCCGCCCCGGCGAAGGGTCGCATGTGACCTCCCCGGGGCTTTGCGCCTCCTGCCACACCGTCTTCACCCACTCGGTGCGCACGGACGGGGCACGCGGGCCGCTCTTCTCGGAACAGGCGCCCTACCTGGAGTGGGAGGCGAGCGCCTATGCGGCCGCGGGTGAGGCCGGCTCAACCTGCCAGGACTGCCACATGCCCGAGGTGGCGGCGGAAGTGCCCGTTACCCGGGTCTTGGGCCGTGCGCGGCCCGAGGTGTCACGGCACGTCTTCCGCGGGGGCAACTTCTTCATGCTGCGTATGCTGAACCGCTACCGCGACGAATTGGGCGTGGTCGCGCTGCCGCAGGAATTGGAGTTGGCCGCCCAGCGCACGGCCGACCACCTGCGCGACGCCACTGCCACGGTCGAAGTCAGCCACCCGCTCATGAACGGCGACCGTCTCGAGGCTCTGGTGACCGTGCGCAACCTCGCGGGCCACAAGTTCCCGACCGCCTACCCGTCCAGGCGGGCGTGGCTGCGGGTGACGGTCACCGACGCCGCCGGCCGACGCGTCTTCGAGTCGGGCGCCCTTACGCCCGAGGGCCGTGTCACAGGCGACGACCACGACGTCGACGGCTCCCGCTACGAGCCGCACTACACCACCATCGAGTCACCCGACCAGGTCCAGATCTACCAGGGCGTCATGTTGGACGGCGACGGCGCCGTCACCACCGGACTCATGTCCGCGGAGCGGTGGGTGAAGGACAACCGCATCCTCCCTGACGGCTTCGACCCGGCGAACGCGGACGCGCGGGTGCGGCCGGCGGGAGTGGCGGCCTCCGATGCGGATTTCACGGCGGGCAGCGACCGCGTGCGGTACTCCGTGCGAGTGGACCCGGCGGCCGGCCCCTTCATTGTGGAAGCCGAACTCTGGTTCCAACCCATCGGCTACCGCTGGGCCGAGAACCTCGCCGCCTACGACGCTCCGGAGACCCGGCGATTCGTGGCCTACTACCGCGAGATGGCAGGTGCTTCCGCGCTTCTGCTCGCGCGGGGTTCGGCGGTTGGTGGCTCTTGACCTCGAGCACCAGACCCGCACCACTGCGGCGGACCTGTAGCTGAAAATGATTCGCAATCACAGCTAGCCCGGACGGAGCGTACGGCATGGAGGATGCCCGCATCCCACGCGGTGGCCGCGAGTCGCACCTCGGCTGGCGCCGACTGGCACTCTGGCTGTTGATGTTCGCGGAAGCGGGCGTCCTCCTCGAACTCTGGCTGCTGGGACACTACGAAGACGTGTGGCAGTGGACGCCTCTGGCGCTGTTATCGGCTGGACTGATCGCGAGCGTGTGGATCGCCCGGCGTACCGGCCCGGCCTCCCTCCGCGCCTTCAGGCGGCTGATGGCGGCGCATGTCGCCGCGGGCGCAATTGGGGTCTTCTTCCATCTCAAGGCCAACGTCGAGTTCGAGCTGGAGCTCCTTCCCAGCCTCGGCGAGGACGTCGCCCATTCCTTCGGGCGTGAGGTCGATCGCCACACCCAACGCCTCGAGCACATCGGCGCTGCCGCACTTCGAGGTGAAGGACCGGTTCCCGTGCTTCGCGACCGGGACGCCCCCCGCGGCCACGACCAGCGCCGCCGCCGTGGAGATGTTGAAGGTCGAGACGGTCCCGCCTCCCGTCCCGCAAGTGTCAATGATCGCGTCCGGGTCGGCCGACGCGACGGGAATCATCGCGCCGCGGAGCGCCTCGACGCCGCCCGCCACCTCGGAGGGAGCCAGCCCCTTGGTCTGCAGCGCTGCGAGCAGGCCCCCGGTCCTTACCGGCGACTCGCGGCCGGACACGATATGGCTGAAGGCCCGCGCGGCCTCGTCGGCGGTCAGATCGTCCCCACCCACCACCTTGGCCAGGAGGGGAACCAGGTTGACGGTCGCGTCGGTCACGGGTTGCTTCTCTCGCAGGGGGTTTTGGGCACAGGTGGGGCCAAGAGATAGCTTTGATCTAACATCTCCGCGCTCGAGGTGTACCAGCACCCTTGCCGCAACTCAAACCCCGTACATGAGCAGACCGTTTAGCAACCGATCGCGCGAGGAACTCGACTTCCTCCAACCGTTCTTTCTGGGACCCTCGGGAGAAAACGACCGATGGCTCGAAGAGTTGATCGTCGAATTCGTTCGTGATCACGCCTTCTGGCGCCGCAACTTCCACCCTGAAGATGGCCACCGGATCACTGCCGAAGCCGCTTATCGTCCCGATTTCCTGCAGGCGAAAGCCCGCACCCGCGAGGCCTTGATCCGCCTGTCGGGAGAACTGAAGCGATCAGTTCCCGTTTTCCACCCGCGCTACGTGGGACACATGAGCTCGGATCTGCTGATTCCCGGTTTGGTGGCGCGGATCCTCACCACCCTCTATAACCCGAACAACGTGAGCGAAGAAGCGGCTCCGGTCACCCTCACCCATGAGCTCGAAGCCGGCAAGGATCTGGCCGCCATGTTCGGCTTCAACGTGGATCCTTCTGTCGAGCCCTGCGCCTGGGGTCACCTGACGTCGGGCGGCACCCTGGCGAACTACGAGGCCCTTTGGAATTTCCGCGCGGTGAAGTTCTACGGAATCGCCCTGCAGGAGGGAGTCAGGCAAGCGGAGCTCGTTACCGGACCGGTGGGACCGCTGAGGAAGGAGCTAGCGGAATACTGCAAGTGGGAACTCCTCAACATGACCATCTGCCAGATGATCGGCATGCGGCGCGAGGTCGCGGCGGCGATACGCAACCAGGACCCGGCGGCATTCCCGCGGCTGCGGCGGGCTGTGAGACGTGAACGCATCGAGACGGCCGGGATGGTGGAGTTCTTTGCCAAGCACCGGGGTCTGCGACCGCCCAGGCTGCTGGTCGCGTCTTCCGCCCACTATTCCTGGGAGAAGGGCATGAAGGTGCTGGGTCTGGGGACCGCCCAACTGGTCAGGGTGGCGTTGGACGACCACATGCGGCTGGACCCGTGCCACCTGGAGGAGTGCCTGGCGGAAGCCTTCGAGAGTCGCACGCCAGTGCTGGGGGTGATCGGCGTGCTCGGCACCACCGAGTTCGGCACGGTCGATCCGATCCACGAGATCATCGAGGCGAGACGGCGCTGGAACGAGCGCGGCGCCGATTTCTTCGTTCATGTGGACGCGGCCTGGGGCGGGTACCTGACCAGCGTCTTCCGGAACCCCGATGGCGGCTTCCGCACGCGCGAATGCATCAGGGAGGAATACCACAAGTTCCCTTCGCGTTCGGTCTATCGGGCCTTCACCGCCGTGAAACACGCCGACTCGGTGACGATCGATCCCCACAAGCTCGGGTTCGTACCCTACGCGGCGGGGGCGTTCGTGGCCCGCAACCGCGAGGTGGTGGACTTCATCACCCAGCAGGCCGCGGTTGTATTCGACCTGGGGGATGTCGAAGACGAAGTGTCTCGCGAGGAAAAGCTGCGGAACCTGGGGCAGTACATCCTGGAGGGTTCGAAGCCGGGGGCGGCGGCGGCCTCGGTGGCGGTCGTGCACGAGGTCTTGCCGCTGCACAGACAAGGGTTGGGGCGCGTCCTGCGTCACACCATCCGGGCTTGCGAGTATTTCACCCAGTTGGCCCGCGAAGTTGCCAAGAAGCTGGAAGACCGGGTGCGGCTGGTCGTTCCGTTCGAACCCGATTCCAACCTCGTGTGCCTCGCAGTCAACCGAAACGACAACCAGAGCCTGGCCCGGATGAACCGGTTTGCCCGCCGCGTGTTCAGTCGAATGAAAGTGGATGCGGCCCGGCCGGTGCAGTTTACCCGTTTCATCGGTTCGTACACGTCGTTGCGCCGAGAGGGCGGCGACGACAAGCAGTGCCGCCGGATCCTGTGCGACCTGGGCATCGATCCGAAGACGTTCGTGGCGGTTCCGGCCCGGCCCGAGGAGGAGGCGGATCACATCTTCATCTTGCGGCACACCCTGATGAACCCGTTCCTGATGGATGGGCCAGGCGCGCGCAACTACATCGACATGTACTGGGACTTTCTGGAAGAGGCGATCGACGCCGCGCTCCTGGAATGACCGCTACATGCGGCCAGGCGGAGTGTGGCCACGGGGGGTAGGCTGGCTCATGACAGGTAACGGGTCATGAGCCAGCGCCTCAGCGGACCGGTTCGGCCTCCGCGTCTCGGCGCTCGCCGACCAGATACGCAGCGCTGGAGGCCGCTGCCGACATGGGGCTGCCGATCGCGATGACCTGGTCCGTCGCCGAAGCGGTCGGCTTCTATCCGGATGCCCACGCCGGTTCGGCGGACGAGGTGGACCGGTGAACCTCCCGGAGCCACGAGAGGCCCTCCACGGGGCGTCCGGCCGGTTCTAGGCGCCTCCACAGGGGGAGAAGGCACGAGAAAGCCGCGGCAGCGGCCGAGCTTGAGGATGTACGCGCTGTGGAACGACACCAGAACTTCCGGCGTGACGTCTCGCAACGACTCCGGGCGTACGTCTATCGACTCATTGACCCTCGGAACGGAGAGACCTTCTACGTTGGGAAGGGCGAGGGCAATCGCGTGTTCGCTCACATCCGCGAAGAGGACGGTCTGAAGGGCGATGACCTTGACAACAAAATGGAACGGATCCGGGCGATCAAGCTTGCCGGCTTCGAGGTCGGACACGTTATCCATCGGCACGGCATGGACGACAAAACAGCGCTCGAAGTCGAAGCGGCGCTCATAGATGCGTATCCAGGCTTAACAAATGTCGCAGGCGGCGCTGGGAGTGAGCGTGGTGCCATGCACGCTCAGGAGGTGATTGACCAGTACGGCGCTGATCCTGCGGTGTTTCACCACAAGGCTTTGTTGATCAACGTGAACCGCTCTGCCTTGGAGGTCTCTCTCTACGAAGCCACGCGCTACGCTTGGAAGATCAACAAGCCCAGAGCCACCCGGGCAGAGGTGATATTAGCCACCGTGCAAGGTGTCATCCGGGGTGCGTTTGTTGCGGATGAGTGGTTGGCAGCCATCCCTGAACACTTTCCGGGCCGTCCCGCAGTCCCTCAACGCCTCGGGTTCGTTGGACGCGAAGCTCCTCCGGAGATCGCGCAGCTCTATGTGGGTAAGCGGGTGCCCGACAAGTACCGGAAACGCGGCGCAGTAAACCCCATCAGGTACACCTAGTGATGCATTATCGGTGTCGTTCTGGCAGGAACGCCGTCCGGTTGTAAGCTCGGCCGTTGGGACCCCTGCCCGCGTGATCGCGTGGCGATACGGGGCCGACGCGTCCATTCACGGCCACGAAGGACCGATAAAATCCGCTTCGTCCCGGTGGAAATAATGGGGGGCAGAGCACGGTCACCAAATACGTAACTCTTTTATAGAAAGAGAGTTACATCTACACCCAAGGCAGTCAGGCCAGGAAGTTCGCCGCGCCCATCGCCATCCCCAGCCCGAAGATGATCCCGGCCAGCGTCCGCTTGCTCCCGCCCTCGCCGAACGCGAACATCAGCCCGCCCACCACGATCGCGATGAGCGACAGCCCCCTCGCGATCGGACCCGTGAACTGCGCCTGTAGCTCGTTCACCGCATCCACCCACGGGCTCGTCCCCTGAGCCCACAGCAGGCCGGGGGAAAGCAACCACAGCGCGGCCCAGGCCGCCGCTCGTACCGTCCTTAAGAACGTTTGCATCGTCTTCTCCTTGGTCTCTCGCTGGGATGCGTCGATCACTCGGCCTCGCCGTGGCTCAACGCGATCTGCTTGCGGATCCACTCGTCCACCTCCGCCTCGATCCAGCCGACAGCGCGCGCACCTAGCTGGACGGGTCTGGGGAAGGACCCCTCGGCCAGCCGCACGTAGATCGTGCTGTCAATGGCCATTCAAAACTGCACACTTCTGGCCATTGAAAAGTGCACAGTTTTTTGGAGCTGCCGCGGAGGGAGCGTAGCGACCGGAGCGGGAGCTCCAGATGGAGTCCGGACACCCATCATGCCCCGGCTTCGGCGTTTGCGGAGTGCTCCGCGGAGATGGCCCGGGAGGCGGTCGGGTGGATGGCCTTGGAGAGTTGGGTGTGGCGTCGCATGCGGTAGCTGTTGCCGCGGATGTTGACGATGTGGCTGCGGTGGAGCAGCCGGTCGAGCAGCGCGGCGGCCATGACCTCGTCGCCGAGGATCTCTCCCCACTGCTCGAAGCCCTTGTTGGAGGTGAGCACGGTCGAAGCGTGCTCGTAGCGCCGGTTGACGAGTTGGAAGAACAGGATGGCGCCGCTCCGGGTGACGGGGAGGTAGCCGATCTCATCGACGACCAGGAGCGCGGGGTGGGTGAGGGTCTTGAGCCGGTGGTTGAGCCGACCGGCCGCCTCGGCCTCTTCGAGTGAGTCGATGAGGTCCGTCAAGGTACCGTAGTAGACCCTGCGCCCGCTCACCGCCGCCGTGATCGCCAGACTGATCGCGAGGTGCGTCTTCCCGACGCCGGGCGGGCCCCCGACACACTACTCACAAATCGACGATCCGGATCCGGTATCGCTGGCATCCGCTGGTTGATACTGAGCTTCGAGTCACCGGCTGCCGGGACCGTGGCGGGCAGGCCAGCTATGTCGTGGTGCTTCCCGACGGCACGAAGACGGAGGTGCCGGTGTGGATGACGGAAGCCGATGCGGCGCTTGACGGCACGGCTGTGGAGCGCCCGGTTTTGAGCGTGTGCGCGCTTGAGTCGCTCCGCCGTCTGTTCGACGTCTCGGGCTTACTCGATGATCCTGCTGGGGTGCATCCCCCACCCCTCAGCGGGAGGCTTGTAATGACGAAGCTGCAGCGATCTCTACCGTTGGGATCTGGACCGGTTCGATGGGACACCCTGCCGCCGGAAGTGAGGTCGAAGGTGCTGGAGTTATGGGTTCGTCTGCTCGAGCTCATAGCGGCCGAGACGACAGACGGGGAAGGCCGGTCATGATGCCGGCGAAGCTGAGTCGAGCCCATCTGGAGCGGGCCGCGTATGTCTACGTTCGGCAGTCCACGCCGACCCAGGTTCTGGAGAACCTGGAGAGCCGAAGGCGCCAGTACGGCCTCACGGATCGGGCGAGAACCCTGGGCTTCCGGCGGGTGGAGGTTGTGGACGAGGACCTTGGACGTTCAGGGTCGGGTCGTGTGGCTCGACCTGGGTTCGAGCGCCTGGTCTCAGCCGTGTGCCTGGAGCAGGTCGGGGGCGTGTTCGCACTCGAGGCTTCGCGGCTAGCCCGCAACAACCGCGACTGGTCGCACCTCGTGGATCTCTGTGGGTTGACCCGGACCCTGATCGTCGACGCTGAAGGGATCTACGATCCCCGAGAGTCCAACGATCGGCTACTCCTGGGGCTGAAAGGCACGATGAGCGAGTGGGAGCTCGGGATGCTTCGACAGCGCTCTCTGGCCGCGATCCGGCAGAAGGCCGAACGGGGCGAGTTCTACACCACGGTCCCCATCGGCTACATCCGAACACGGGACAACCGCTGCGAGCGGGATCCCGATCGGCGGATCCAGGAGATGATCGGTCTCGTGTTCCGGAAGTTCGAAGAGATGGGAAGCATCCGGCAGGTGCTCCTCTGGTTCCGGAGCGAGGGCGTGGAGCTACCGGCCGTCGAGTACGGTCGCTTCGGTCGAGGGGTGATCTGGAAGCTTCCGGTCTACAACACGATACGCAACGTTCTCACGAACCCGATCTACGGAGGAGCGTACGCCTACGGGCGAACCCGAACGCGGACCACGGTTGAGGGTGGACGGGCAGTGAGGCGCCCGGGCCTGCGTCTTCCGCAAAGTGAGTGGCGGGTGTTGATCCCTGACCATCATGAGGGCTACGTGAGCTGGGACCACTTCCAGAACACGCAGCGACAGATCGCGGAGAACACTCAAAGGAGAGGACTGACGAGTCGGGGGACACCCCGGCACGGGCCTGCCTTGGTCGCAGGCCTGCTCCGGTGTCGGCGCTGCGGACGCCGGTTGCACGTCGCCTACTCGGGAAAGGACGGCCGGGTGCCCCGCTATGCCTGCCGCGGCGCATCGGTGAACCACGGGACGGGACCGTGTCTGTCGTTCGGAGGACTCGCAGTGGACCGCGCCGTCGAGGCAGCGGTCCTCGCGATCCTGGAGCCGGGAGCGGCGGAGGCAGCGCTGGAAGCACAGAGTCAGGCAGAAGCCCAGTCGGTAGCGCGCCGGGAGCTGTTCGAACTGAAGCTGCAGCAGGCGCAGTACGAAGCCGAGCGGGCCCGCCGGCAGTACGATGTCGTGGATCCCGAGAACCGCCTGGTGGCCGCCGAGCTGGAACATCGGTGGAACGACGCACTGGCCACTGTGAGCGAGCTTGAACGGGAGCGGGTTGGGTTGGAGGAGAAGGCTCGGCACACCCAGGCTGCACTCGACCGAGAGGCTCTGACCCGCCTGGCGGACGAGCTGCCTCGAGTGTGGAACCATCCGAGCGCCGATCTACGGCTGAAGAAGCGGATCGTGCGCACACTCATCGAAGAGATCCTCGTCGAGGTGGACGACGAGCGTGCACAGATCGACCTCGTGATCCGATGGGCGGGAGGCCAGCACAGCCAACTCCAGGTCCGAAAGCGCCGTACCGGCGAGCATCGGTACCGGACCGCTCGCACGGTGATCGATCTGGTAAGGGAACTTGCGCCACTTCTTCCCGATGGACAGATCGCACGGGTCCTCAATCGGTTGGGGCTGCGCACCGGGAGAGGCAACACCTGGATCACGAGTCGCGTGGTCTCGCTCCGCAACCGTAACGGAATCCCGGTCCATGACCGGAACGCGCTTGAGCGGACTGGAATCGTTACGATGGAGCAAGCGGCGACGACGTTGGGCGTTAGCCCCACCACCGTGAGGAGGTTGATCCGACTTCAGATCCTGCCTGGTCGCCAGGTGGTGCCCTACGCCCCCTGGATCATCGAGGCCGACGATCTGGAGAACAGAGACGTGCAGGACTACGTCGACACAGTAAAGAGAGGACAAACTCGGCCGCGAACTGTGGACGTGAATCAGCTAACGGTCGACAACACAAGCACATAGCGAGGTGGTGCAGTATGTCGTTGGATCAGGAGGCCCAGAGAGGACGACGTTCCTGCCTTCGCTGAGGAGCTCGGGTCCGAGGTAGCTTCCGAGCATCTTGAGGCGCAGTGAAGTCTGGAAGGTGAAGTCGAACTCCTCAATGGTCCTGAGGAAGGGGAATCTGGCCTTGCGCACGGATCTGGTGAGGCGGGTCTGGGCGCGGTGTGCGATCTCCTCGGAGCACAGGATCTCGAGATAGGTCCGGTAGCTCATGCCCTCGGACTCGGCTCTGAGCGCGAGTTCTGCCCAGAGCCGGCGCACGGTAGGCAGATGCAGGCGCTTCAGCATGGCGTCGAGATCGACCCCGTTCGGTATCATGTTCACCGTGCCACCTCCTGGTCCTGGAGGCGGAGGAGGTACTCGGCACCCCACAAGCGCTTGAAGAGGGCACGCTGGAGAAGGCGGAGGAAGGCGGCGTCACCGATCTCTTCGAGGAGCGCGAAGAGGCGCTCGACATCGCCCTTCCATGTGAAGGGCCGGGCGTGGATGAGTTCGGTCAGGTAGCTCTCGCCGACGGGCCCGAGCTCGAGGAGGCGCTCGCGCATGAAGTAGAGCCGCTTGCGTGCACCGGCGACGGAGGCGAGCTGCTCGGCCCGCTGGCCGGTGAGGTAGCTGGTCTTGCCCACGAGCGGGAAGCGGGGATGTGTGGCCTCGAACCGGCCTCCGGCGGTGGTGATCCGGACCCGGTCGGGATAGAGCACGAGCGTGGCGGGGATCCCGCACGCGCCGGCGGGCATCGCGTAGCGGATGCCGCGGAAGTCGACGAGCGCGGTAGGCCCGACGTGGACGGGGAAGCGCAGCCCGTACTCAGCCGGAGGAGTGGCCAGGGGCCGCATCCGGTCTAGCTCGGCGCTGAGCCGCTCCCGTGGGATCTGACGGGTCGCCCGGCTCGGACGCTCGTCGTTGACCAAGACCAGCCAGTCCTGGAGCTGAGCGAGCAGATCATCCTCGACGTCCTCGAAACGACGGGCCCGAAAGAAGCCGCGCTTCACGAAGCCGACCAGGTTCTCGACCGAGCCCTTCTGCTCGGGGCTCCTGGGCGCGCACAGCTCGATACTGAACCCGTAGTCGATCGCCACCTGAGCCAGCGTCGTGTTCCAGATCGGCCGGTCACCGTCCTGGCCGATGACCACCGTCTTCGGTCGGTCGAAGACGACTCGTAGCGGCACGCCGCCTGCCGCCTCGAACGAAGAGAGCAGTGCCCGCACCAGGGACTCCACCCGCTCGTCGTCGACCACCGCCACATGGACCCAGCGCGAGTACTTCAGCCGGTAGGCTGCGAAGCGGATCCGCTTCTTCCCGCCCGCCCGCAGTCGAATGTCCACCTGCCCGAAGTCGAACTGCGCAAACTCGCCGGCCACTCCTTCGAAGCGCACCATCAGCTCCACTGGAAGCGCATCGCGCGCCCGGGCGTAGAGCCGGTAGAACGTGCTCGTGCCCAGTTCCGTGCCCAGTTCCGTGCCCTCTTCCCTCAGCTGGCGAAGAAGCTCCAGGCGCGGAGCCTTAGGGTCCTCCGCCATCAGTGCCACCAGCCGCTCTCCTACTCCCGACGGCACCCGGGGCCGCCCTACTCCCCGGGCTCTTCGAGCTTCACCGTCATCGGCGCTCTCGATCTCGCCCTCCCGCAAGATCCGCTGCACCGTGCGCTGCGAGACTCCAAACTGCCGCGCTGCCTCCGCGCTCGTACTCCCCCCCTCCACAACCGCCCGCACTGCGTGTCTGTCGATCATCCTGAGCATCCTCCTGCGCCTCCCAGGTGAAAGGCGCATATCCTAAGCTTCGGGATGCCCCGATACGACAGAATTTAAAGAGGATCAGCGACAGACTTTAGAGAACCCACAGTTGATACGGCGGTCAACGTCCCGCATAAGCCAATGTATTGATCCTGCCATGTCGTCTCCAGCACAGCAGGTAGATTGCAAACTGTCCACTCGGCGTCGTCATAGCATCGTCTTCTCACTCATGGCGCTTACCATCGGCAAGTCGCGCAAGCATGGCATTCTCTCGCGTACGCGCCATCTTTGGAGTTGATGCCCGCCCCAGGGCGCTCGTGTGTTCGGAGCATAGCGATCTGCAGGCTGCCTTGAAATGGATCGTCGACTTAGGAGAACTCCACTGGACCTCGAGCACCGGAGCTGATCGATCCCTCAGTGACCTACATGATTGATGCTAGTGACTTAGTTCCTTCCTAGGGATTCTTTCGTTGCCCATCGAGGCATCACCCCGCTGTGGAGCAGCAAAAGCACGGTGGCAGCGAGGCTGGCCACCATGAGAACGACAACCGCAATGCGACACCCCGTAAGGCTCCGGCCCGTCAGCATCAGGCGCCGGAGGGCAATGGAAAGCGAAGAGACGTAAGTGACTGATCGCCTTCCATGGGTAAGAGGGCGATGTACGACCTTGACATGAACGGTGTGGGGAATATATTGCTCGTGCCTTTGTCCTTCGCCTCGCTACGCCTAGTGCTAGACGGCCCATCTCTACACACATTCTGCCTCAGCGGTGGTATAATCGCCCTCGGTCGTAAATAGATCGCCCTTACATTTACTGTAGCCATCAATGGGAAGCCATACAATGAGTGACCAAGAGAATATAATGGACACCGAGTTCGCAGCGATCCGAACAATCGTCGAGACACTGGATCCATTGGAACCGGACTCCCGCCAACGCGTCTTCGAGTACGTGACCGCTCATCTCAAAATATCAACTTCGGCTGCAGCTCCACACGATTCAGCGCTAGAAAGGGTCAAGAAAGACGAGAATGATCGCGAACCTGACATGGATTCTACACCTCGAACTACTTTCGACACTTTCGCAGAATTGTTCGACGCTGCGCAACCTACTAGCAATGCGAACAGGGCACTAGTCTCTGGATATTGGATCCAGGTTTGCGACGGTGCTGACAGATTCGGCGGCCAGTTAGTGAACAAGGCGCTCAAAGACCTTGGCTATGGGATTTCCAACATCACTGCGGCGATCGACATTTTGAAGCAGAAAAAGCCAGCTCTGGTATTGCAGTTGAAGAAAGCCGGCAAGAGCCAACAGGCACGAAAGACCTACAAAGTCACCGAAGCTGGCATCAAGGCCGTGGAGGCAATGATTAGTGGATGAAGTCAGGCTGGTTCAAGCGATCGATTCACTCGTCGGAAGAAAGCTGGCACGAGACCTCGCGGCCGATTTCATCAAGCTACGTCTCGACGTTCTCGCCGCCACGCTGGAGCGTGCCTCGGCCGGCAAGTTTGTCGAGTCGTTTGTCCAATGCCTACAACAGATTTCGAGTGGCAGATATGCTGCTGTACCGAATGTCGACGATTATCTGAACAGACATGTCGAGGGTAATTCAGCACTCCCGGACGGCTTGCGGGTTTGTGGCGGTCGCGTTGCGCGATCGATCTACACTATGCGGAACAAACGCAATATAGCTCACAAGAGAGAGATCAACCCCAACAGGATAGACTTGGCATTCACTTATCACGGAGCGGCTTGGATCATGGCGGAGCTAATACGTTGTGCTTCCGGGATCACGATGGAGGAAGCCGGTGCACTGATTAGGCTCGTAAACGCTCCCGTTGGAACGCTTGTCGAGGAAATCGACGGCATCCGAATGGTACACGCCGACGTCTCAAGACGGGTAGAGATCCTAATCCTTCTTCATAGCAAACATCCCGATCCGGTAACCTCAGCACAGCTCGTAGAATGGATCGGAAAGAACGCCGCTACGACTAGAGCTCGGTTATACGACCTTCGCTCGGAACGCCTTATCTTGGGTGACGCGAAAAAGGGCTTTAGACTCACCTCGCCAGGGCATTCCGTAGCTATAGGAGAAATCCGTAACATCGAAGAATCGCAGAGCGCATCGGCACCCGTAAATTCGCCGGTCTGCAGCTGAGTCGACTGGTTTCCTGATCGGCTCGACCACTTTCCCGGGAAGGATGGACCTAGACGGATGTGAGTGAGCCGCAGGATCGCTCCCGTCCGCCCCCTGGCAACGCTTCCGCCGTGGCTGTGAACGGACGCGCTGTACCGGAGTCACTGCGGGCCCGACCGTGTCGACGGCAGCGGGCTTCTGCGCTCCGCTGTTGGATCGGGGAATGGTAAGCTCAGCAGCGGAGGCGCGCATCGTGGGCATCGGAGTTCTCGCCAGGAGCAATAGCAAGTGCCATCGTCCGTAAGGATCACGGAGAAGGACTCACCTTGGCGCCACACTGGCATTTGATTGCCGCACACGAATCGATCCAGTCACCATGCTCAGAAAGCTCAATGAGTTCTATGAATCGCACGGAATTTCACCTCTCGACTTTCGCTGTCCCTCGCATTCAACGTGCGCTGCCAACTCCCCAGGTTTCACCGAGGCCAAGTCGAGTTTCGTGGGCCCTTCCTACGAGGAGAGGCGGCTTCCGCGTCTGCTCTTTCTATCGCTGGACTCCGGTAGCGCTGAACAGCGTCCGGCGAGGCGCACGGCCGAAGCGGTCCGCCGTCAAGAACTCGAAAGGGATGTGGCGGCCCTCCATAGGAACAAGCACTGGTACCTTACCCACGAACTGGCATTCGAACTGCTCTGCCAGTTCAAGGCAGATCTCACGGTCACCGATACCCGACTCTACTTCGCCCACGCCAACAGCGCGAAGTGCTGCCAGAACAAACCTCAGAAGAAGCAGGCCTACAGCACGTTATTCAAGAACTGCCGCCGGTTCATTCCCGGGGAACTGCGAGTCCTGAGTCCAGATATCGTCGTGACACAAGGTCATTGGGCGAAGGACGCTGTCCTCAGGGGTTTCGATGTCCGACAGCATGACGTGCGGACCGTGAACGGCGCGCACTACGAGGCCGGATTCATCGAAGCTGAGCCGGGAGCGAAGAGAGCTCTGTGGCTTCACACCTACCACCCCGGCAACTACGGGCGCTTCCATCCGCAGCGCACACATTGTTGGCCTCTGTATGCGGAAGCGGTCGGTCGATTCTAGCGTTCTCATGAGAAGTGAAAGCGTAACGTTCAATGCTCACAATGAGATTGCGCCGACGGCGATCTGGCCGGGATCGTATTCAGCCTGTTCCTGTGAGCCGGTCCTCAATCCACTCGCGGAAGAGAATCTCACGGGCGTTGCCCTCCTCGTCGGCACGAAAGTTCGGTTGCTTGAAGTCTTTGTCGGTCAGGCGGACCGTAAGCGAATGAGGAGCTGCCGACCGGCCTTAAGCGGAGCGGATTTCTTCACCCGATGTCGGGGGAGACTTCCCCAGGCACGTCGAACCGGATGGGCCGGCGGGACCATCCGCAGGTTCGAGGGCTTCTCCGGGAGCAGTGCGATGAGGCGTTGGCGGAGCGTGGTCCGGCTCTGGGACTTGGCTGGACTTCTAGGGACATCCGCTGTTTTTCCGGTGTTGACATCGCATGAAGCGGACTCCTCAATCTAGCTGGTATGGACATTCTGACAGAGCCCATGGGTAGCCCAGCCTAGAAGGCCTTCGTGACGGAGCAGCCACGATGGCCGCGCTTCTCTGGGGAGGGGAAGACGCGCTCGGGCCCTTGGGGTGGACGGGACGCCAGGCCGAATGGATCGCGCTGGCCTTTCTCGCAGCGGCGTGTGCACCCGGGCCAGCTCCCTTCTTATCTCCGGGTCGAATCGCCGCCAAGCCCTTCGGGCGTCGAGGCCCTGCTAGCCGGGCCGCTTCCGAGGAAGTGTGCACCCGCCGCGCCTCCTCTCGCTCGACTACGTGCTCGAGCGGCTTGCGCCGGGGCTCCCAACTGAGCCGGGAAGGTTGGCGCGTTCGAGGCGCTGGACATCGAGCCCCAGCTCCCCGGAGGGTGGTCGTTAACGCCGATCGGCGAGGGTCCGTGCCGGTCGGGGAGCGCCCATCAGACAATCGTGTGAGTGTGCGTCTGGAGGCGGTTCTCCGGCGAGCAGGCGCTCCTTTCTATATCATTGACAGGGTTACGGTTACGGGCGGACACATGCGCGGCCGCCCGGTCCTCAGGGTCTCGGAAGTAGTCGGGAGCGACCCACCCCTTCGGGATGCCTTGATCGGCATCGGGGAGATTCGGCATGTGCACGCCCATGCCTCCCTCCGCCGGTGGGTCGCTCCCGCTGTAACAATCCCTGGCGGGAAGGCCATTGGACGCTCGGGACGGGGGGGGGCGGCCTTGCTTGACGATGCCCGCCCGCCCGACGGACGAGCGGCTGGCGACCGGGTGCTCCGCTGCCTCGAAGCGGCGCTGAACCGCCTTCCCGCGAAGGATAATTGGCCGGTAGCGACCCTTGGAGGGCTCGGGGCGAGATGTGAAAACACACCTCGCCCCAAGCCCGTACCAGGCCCTCGGACTGGGGGGTCGCTACCGCCACGGCCGGTGCCGCCCGTGGCCCGTGCGGCGCTGGCCAGCCTGGGCGCGGAAGCGCAAGACGTTCTTAACGCCCTCCCGCAGTTCCACCAGCTTCCCCATCGTGCAGCGCACGCAGGAACCCGCAGATCGAATGCCCGATCCGCTGGAGCCTCCGAACCGCCCGATCAGCTCCACGAGTCGATCCAGTGGTCCGGCAGGAGCTCCCGGAGCGGCGAAACCCTACCGTCCGGCAAGGCAACCCGGGTGGCGAAGTTCTTGGGATTCACCTGCACGATCAATTCTCGACAGCGGCCACAAGGGGCAAGGACGCCGGTCTCGCACACCGCAACAATCGTATCGATCTCGGTTTCCCGCCCCTTGATCATCTCGGCGACGGCTGCGTGCTCCGCACAAAACCTGATTCCGCAACTCAGGTCCATGCAGACACCCGTATAGGTCTGTCCCGACCTGGAGAGGATCGCAGCCGCCACAGTCGCGGCCGACGTGTCCGGGCGACCGAGCGTCAATTCACCAAGTAACGGCGTGGCGATATCGATGAGAGACTGGACCTTGTCGGACATGGCTTTGAGCCCGGTTGCGCCGGACGATTTCTCACACCTGAAACACGCCCAGCCTGAATTCCTCCTCTGGATCGTAGCGGCACGCGACCTCGAGGAGGAGATCGAGCATCTCCCGGGTGCGGCGCGGGTCGATGACCGCATCCACCCAGAGATTCGCGGCCGCGTGGTACGGAGAGAGGGCCCGCTCGTACCGCCCGCGGACCTGGGCCAGGATCTCGGCCTCGTCCTCTTCGGTCACCTTCCCGCCGGCCTTGGACTTCTCGATGGCGAGCACGGTCTCCGCCGCGTGGTCTCCGGCCATCACCGCGATCGAGGCCGTGGGCCAAGCGAGAAGGAAACGCGGGCCGTAGGCGCGGCCGCAGAGCGCGTAGTTGCCTGCGCCATAGCGGACTCCACGCGACCTTGGCAGACGTTTCCGGATTCGCGGATATCGCGGATTCGCGAACAGAGTTCCGGGAAGTGTCGCCACCGGGGCCGCCAATCGTTTCGGTCGAAATCGGGCCACTCCCACTTTGGTCTTTCGTCGCGGCAGCCCGAGCGCGTCCGCCCGCAGAAACTCGCTCGCGATGTAGCGGCACCCCCGAAGGACATGCACTGGTCCTGCACCGACGAAATGGCTTTGGGCTAACTCCGCAGTTCGAGCCAGAGCTCACGGGTCGCCGATGCCCGGCTCTACTGCGCCCACGTCAACAGCGCGGAGTGCTGACTGAACAAGCTTGGTAAGGGAGCAGGTGTGGACACTACGGACTGCGGACGAGTTCGAGCGATCAGCTAAGCCAACTCAACTAGTAATCGGGTGCGCGGTCCAATGACCACAGTTCCACCCGTTCCACACCGAGATCGTCCGTGGTGCTGCCGAGGAGATAGTCCTCGCCGATTTCGAAGACATCGAAGTCGCGCGGCGTCTCGGCGAATCCCTGAACGCGCCCGTCCACGTCGAAAACCGTCCAGACGTTCTCGTCCTGTTCGGGGAACTTGTATTCCTGAACCCAGAGGTAGCCCAAGGGATCGGATTGCAATGCCGAGAACGCCGGGAAGAACTCCACGAGAGTCATCCCCTCGTGCAACGCGAGGAGCCTTGTCTGGTCTTCCTCTGACCTGTCGGCGTAGCTCTCCGTGAGCCAGGCGTCCAGTTCGGCTTGCGTTGGAGCCCGCAGTTCATGGTCGCGGTGCACGATCTTCGCGAGGACGCCATCCCTGTCGTAGGCCCGGATCTCGTAGCTGTCGTTCGCCGTAACGACGGCAAGAGGGCCCCACACGGTTGCCAGGACAGACCTGCCGAACGGGTGGGGACGCGCGGTTGGACTGTTTGGCGAAAAGAACCATTCGTCGCCGGGATTGGTCCCCAGGGAAGCGCGAATCTCGCCGGTTGGCCTGATCACGGCGTACTCGGCTTCCTGCCGCCGCAGGGTTGACCCACCGGCCCCGAATTGCATCCCGACCGGGAGGCCGGGCTTCGCGAGGATATCGCCGTCCGGCATGAGTCCAAGGAACGAGAAGCGTCCCTCCCCCAGCGTGGCGGTGCGACCGTGGTTGCCGGCCGGGTCGAAGATCACGATCTGGCCGCGCCACCAGGCGGCGGCGATGATCGAATCCCCCGGCCACTCGCTCACTGCCCCCGGATCGTATTGGGCAAATTCGCCCGGCCCCTCGCCGACCCTTCCCCAACTCTCCATGTGGCCGCCGTCCACCGAGAAGAACCGGAGCTCGCTCGTGCCGGCGTTGGCAACCGCGATCCTGCCGTCAGACAGTCTGGTGGCATCCTCGACCCCGTATAGCTGGTACGCCTCGTCCCCGTCCCGGCCGATGGACACCGCAGGCGCCTCGCCGACGCGCCAACCGAGCCGTGTCTCCGTTGCAGGCCTCGCGTTCTCGACGATCATGACGCCCGCGCTGTCACGGGCCTCCGTTTGCAAAAACTCGTACGTGCCACTTCCGACGTCGCATGCCCCCGTGACGGCACCAAAGACTCCACTCAGGGCGACGCGAAGTGCCAACCGTTTCGCCCTCAGGCCTGTTCTCATCGTGCTCCTCACGTCCGGGGCGCGCCCCGGACGTCTTGCGCCTATCGTCGCCGACACGGTCCGGCCCATCCTGCACCGGGTGTCAGCAGTCTTCAAGTCGGCCGCTCATGAGACGCGCCATTGCCGCTGCTGTCCGGACAAGTTTGCTGGGGCACTCGGGAAGGCAGTCGACGCAGCTACGACAACCGCGATGGTCACTCTACTTGTCATGACTCTCATTCCTTTGAGGGCTGCGTCAACACGATCCCCGGGGCGAACGGGGCGGCACCGACCCGGCAGAGAGTACCCCCCGATCTGACAATCTCGTACAGGTGCGGGGCCTCGTGTGCTTTCACACGCTGGCCCCCGCCCTCCAGGGGTCGTCGTCGCGCTCACTATAGCCATTCTAAGTGGTTGATGATTCTATTGGATAAGTCGGTCAAAGATTTCGATTGATGCCCCCAGAGCTGCCCCCAAGCTGTTTCCGCCGGCCGCGTGATCGGATCATGAGACCATAGAGCTTCCCGAAGCCAAGCTTCGCCTACGTGCTAGCGAGACCGTGCGCAAGAAACCCACAACGGCACCACTATGACCCGCCTCGCTGACAGTTGCACCGCCAGGTCTGCTCCCTTAGACGAGAGCAGATCACCGTGGCAGTCCCTAGCAGACCGTGGAAGAAGGGGGGTTGCAGGCCGCCGGGTGGGTGAGGGGGATCAGCACGGAGGCCGGGCTGACCTTGTGGCTACGGCGGGTGTTGCGGCCTGAAGAGGCGACAATGGGGCCAAGAAGGCCAAACGGACGGCAAGAGAGGCGAATCATGTGCAGGACGGCGGTGCTGACGTGGCATGCGAGCGCCGCTTGCGCCGTGGCGAGGCCCTGCAGACCGCGCGGGGTGCCAAAGCCGTACCGCTTGCGCATGAGAAGCCCGAGGTTGAAGGCGGCGGCCTGAATCAGGATCCGTTTTCGAATCTCCTCCCGCCCGCGGACGTGGACGCGGCGCAGCCCTCCGGTCAGGAGCAGGTGCGCGAATCCCCGCTCCACCTTCTCGCCCCGCTGGCGCAGCAGCTCCTTCCCCCGGTTGCCCTGGATCCGCCGGCGGTTGTCATAGGTCGGCTTCTGCGCGTCCCGGTTCCGCTTCCACTTCCGGCGGCCGCGGTTGGGCTCGCTCACGTAGCTCCGCAGCCCGCGGTCCTGCACACCCGTCATCGTCTGGTTCGAGTGGTATCCCTTGTCGGCCACCACTTCCCTGGGCTCCACCTCTATCTCCGCCAGTTGCCGCTGCGCCTCGTCCAGCGTGTTCGGCAGCGAGGCGGTGTCTCCCCCCTCCATCGTCTGCACCGTCACGGCCACGACCGCGCCGGTCTCCATGTCGACCGCCTGCTCGAACTTGTGCGCCAGGCCGGTCCTTCCGTCCTTCATCTTCGTGATCCGCGCCTCCGGGTCGTGCGGATGCGCCCACTCCCGGTTCGAGCCCTTCTTCGGACGCTTCCGGTCCAGCTTCGCGAGGTCTTGCCGCGTCGGCGTCTCGATCCCGGACGCCCGCGCCACCTCCTCCAGCCACTCCTCGTAGCCCTTCCCGTCGTCGCGCCGCACGATCGAGCGCATCGCCGCGTTCGCCTCCAGCGTCGTCGAGTCCACGCCCAGCGTCTTGCCGCTCAGAAGACCCGACGCCTGCACCACCTCCAGTACCCGGCTGAACACCGCCGCGTGCGCTTCCACGCTCAGCCGCTTCCTCGTCTTCGACAGGCCCGAATGCTCCGGCGGGTTCCTCTCCAGCCCGTATCCGAGAAACTCACGCAGTGAAATCGAGTCCCCACACCGCCACGCAATCCCCCGCTCCGAGCCGATCCCTTCCAGATACCCCACCACCAGCATCCGAAAATACACCCCGGGCGGTATGCCCGGCCGACCCCGCTTCTCCGCATAGAACTCGCGGCACGTCTCCTCCGCGAACTCGTCGAAACCCTCCTCCTCAAGCAGCCTGTTCAGTGCACGGTAGAAGGGGTTGCCCAGCGCGCGAATCTCGCTCGCCGCCACGAACAACTCCTGTTGCCGCCCCTTGCCCCGCTTGCCTATCGCCATCCCCGCCCTCCATGGCTGAGACCCCGGTTCGCCTGTAATCTAAATCACTTCTTATCGACGCTGCGGGTAGGAGTTTTTCCACGGGCTGCTAGGAGAGGGTCCTGGCGAACCGTCGCAAATCCCGAAGGGCAGGTGGAGCCGACCCCATGCGGCTTACGCCTAGCTCGAAACCACGAAGGCCGAACCAGCGCCGCCCGGAAACCCTCCGCCGATGGGCGCGGCGAACTTCCTGGCTTGGCTCTTCTGATGCGGGGCCAGAGGCCCTGGGCGGCGGGGTTCCGGTGCCGATCCGTGCGTGTCCGGTTTACTTCGAGGGTCGCCGGACACAAAATCGCCGTTCGGGCGGACACAGCCTCGGCCGCCCAGGTCGCTGACGCTCTTGCAGTTACGCCACGGCCAGCGGAGCACCGATGCCGATCGGCGTTCCCTGGACGTGGCTGGGAGCGACCCCCGCTTCTTGGATGCCTCAATCGGCATCGCGGAGGCTTGGCATGTGCACGGGCATGCCACCTTCCGCTCGGGGGTCGCTCCCGATCCATTAGTCCCTTGCGGGAAGGCCACCGAGCGCTGCCAAGAACGCGGCGGATCAACGCAATCGGCCGGGTCTCCGGGTCTCGACTCTCGGCGGGGAAGTAGGTCGCCCAGTCCTTCGACACCGGCGCTCGAACAGGGTATACGCCGCCAGCATCATCGTCGTGTTGAGGTGGGGCGGTTGAGTAGGCCGCATAGCAGTCAGCCACACGCCTCCTCGTTCACGCGCAGGCAATCCAAAGTGAACCCGTCGATCATGTCGGACAAACCGTCGCGCCGAGGGACAGGCTGGTCCTCTTCTTGGGTCTTACACCTATGGATCAAACTCGGAGGCCATTCCCCAATAGGTGATAGTGGTGAGCCCTGAAGAGACGCTTTCAAAGAACTGAATGTCTGCTCCGTCGAAGCGGAACAGATCGGGTTGACTGCTTTGGTCAAGCACCCTTATCCAACCTCCGCCGCGGGGATCCGTGAAACTGTGAAAGAGTCCGCCGTAACTGTGAGTCAGTACACGGTCCTCTCGGCTTACCCACCGATAGAACTCGCCGTCCCATACGATGGTGATACGGTTGGCCGCGCGGTCCTCGGGTGCGAGAACCTCTCGGGTGGCACCTTCCTGGTCTGCTACAATTCGCGTGTCCGGTGTAGCGTCCAATACCACATGGGCAGACTGGGCTTCCAAGTGCGGCGCCAGAATGGGAAGGGCAATGAGAAGCGACATGATCTGAGGCATGGGCACTCTCCTCTAGGCTACGAGTTCACCCGCAATATCCCTCGTTCACGCGAAGATAATCGAGGATGAACCCGTCCAGCAAATCGGACAAGTCGGTACAACAAAACCTCGCCCATGTGTAGGCCCACGATGCTATCCCTGTGATGGGATCGGTGACCAGCTTCTGGAAAAGTATCTGCGGTCGTCCTCTTCCTTCGTCCAAGACCAATCCGGGCGCAGTGCCACTGAACTCCCGGTCCTCCGGATACAGCCGCGCGGCCCTGAGGCGGTTTTCAGCCATCGTTCGGACATCCTCGTCAGCCGCCACGAACAAGCGCACCCGCGCACATTTGGTGAAGAGTTCGAAGCGTTCACTCTCGGTGACTTCTGCGTCCTGGCCCTCCAACGGCAAGGCAGAGACGGCCAGCACTAGACTGCCCGCCGCGAACGACTTCCACAAGCGGTTTCTCATCGGGCGCCTCCTTCCGTCACGGTGGTGGAGGTTCGAGGGCACCAAAAGCCCCTGTTTAGATTCCAAGACTCGTTCATCACTGCCTTGGCCTTCTCGATACCAATTGTCTGCTTCCGGTTCATCCGACATTCACGCTATCCTAGTACACTCACGCCGCAGGAAATCGTACCACTCTTGCAGCGAAGACGGGCTTTCAATGTCAATCTCCCCTGGCACATTTTTCCTGTGCGGTGGAGGAGCTTCACACGCAACACATCAATGTCCATTTGTGCCTCTTCGCTGATCTGGGAAGGGGTTCTCTGATCGTCATAAAGGTCTGGCTTATACGATGCTCTGACCCACTTGTAGGTCTCGTCGACCTCTGCCTGGTATGCCTCTATCGATGCCTGCCGTCGTTCTAACAGCACCCTCACAAATCCATGGTAGATTGTTATCAGCGCAAGCAAGGAACACAGAATTGGTCAGAACAGATCTGGGAGGGAATCAAAGCCCATATTTTCCCTCCCGAACCCGAGAGCCCATTGAAACGGGGTATTGGACGCACTGATCTCGTATACCCACCCCGCCAAATAGGCGATGGGACCCGACGAGAACACCTGCACGACTATGTAGTCCGGCAATGAACCGGGCTGCCCACGCTCGAATCTTTCCCATCCCTCAACCTGAGGCGTTCAAACTAAGCTCAACACGATCTTGGCACATTGCGATGCCGTCGGGAAAGGCGTCCACTCCACCGGTTACGGATTGGCCGCAGCCGCGGGCGCTCCGCCGCGAAGGTGTCGAGGCTAGACGGGAGCAACCCTCGGAGCGACCCTGTACCCTAGTGCTCGTCTCCCGAAGCAAGTGTTCCATACCATAGTGGACCGACACGACCACGACTGGCCTGCCTACAGACGGCCTGAGGTTGTTGGAAGATCCGTGCTGGTCAGCGTGAGTGTGGGATGGCGCCGAACGGGTTGGGATGGGACCAGCCCCAACGCATAGCACCGCCGGTGCTTGGTCCATGCGGCGTGCTGCGTCGACACGGGATACAGGGGTCGGTCGCCATATCCAGGACTTTGGCGAGGTTCACGAAGCTCCGCTGATCTCGAGTTTTTCCCCAACCCTGAGCCGGTACAGATAGTCTGCCCATGCTTGCATCAACCGCTGCCATCAGCTTCGTGCTCGGTTCCATCACTGTTGCTTCCCGAGAGTCGGACGCGCAGCCGTCTCCTGGCGAGATTCGGCAACTTCAGAAGATATCACGAAGGGCGCGTTTGTCTGTACGGCATTGTCGATCTGAAGGCGCGGTGACCGTACCGCAATCGGTCGTCGCCTACGAAAGCGCTAAGAACGCTGCCTCCGCGTCGGCCCCGAAGGCGAGAATCTCGGTTCGGCTAGATCGCAGCAACGCCTCGGTGTCAGCAGTGGTGCAGTTGCCCCGCCGGATCCAGATGACCTTCGGAGGCGGACCCCGCAGGAAGCTCACCTGGTGGAAGTCCGAGTCCTTGGAGACAATGGTGAGACCGTGGTCCCGGGCGTAACGCCAGATGGCGGCGTCGGTTGCTCGGGCCAGTCCGACATCTCGAACGTGGACGGACCCCGGAAAGACATTCGATAGGCCAGCGACGAGACGCGGAGCGACGTTCTCGTCGAATAGGAGGTTCACTCGGGCGGGATCGAAACGAGCCTGCGCTCACGCTCCGCTGCGAAAGCCAACGCTGCCCGGATGTCTTCGAGCTCCAGGTCCGGGAAATCTGCCAGTATTTCCGCTTCTGTCATCCCGGACGCCAAGTACTCGAGGAGATCGTACACCGTGATCCGGAGCCCGCGAATGCACGGCTTCCCGCCCCTCTTGTCCGGCTCCAGGGTGATGCGATCAGAATAGTTCATGCCCCAGAATACCCGTAGGCCGGATCGGGGGTCAAATCTCCGGCTTTGGCAGGGCTCCCTGTGGGCGCCATCGACCCCGAGAGCTCTTCACCGGTCCTGAGCCGGTCCAGGTAGTCCGCCCAAGCTTGCATCATTACGCGGCGCTCGGCCAGGAACGCCGTGCGGTTATAGGCTCGTCCGTTGGGGTCCCTGACCGCATGGGCCAACTGATGCTCGATGAAGTCGGGTCGAAAGCCCAACACTTCGTCCAGAATTGTCCTCGCCATGGCCCGGAATCCATGCATCGTCATCCGATCGGGGGGGATGTCCAGGGCCCGGAGAGCCGCCCAGAGAGTCGTTTCGGCCATCGGCCGATCTTGTTTCGCATAGCGTGCATTCGGGAACACGTACCGGCCGTACCCGGTGAGAGGATACAGTTCGCGCAGGATCGCGACCGCCTGACGAGCGAGGGGCACGACATGCGGCGTGTTGGTCTTGGTGACCGTGTAGCGCCACTCGGCCTCGTCCAGGTCGACGTCGGCCCATTCGGCCCTGCGCAGCTCCCCGGGCCGTACGAAGACCAACGGCGCCAGACGAAGGGCACACCGCACGGGCAGGGTTCCCGGGTAGCCGTCTAGGACCCGGAGTAACGGGCCGACCTCCTTCGGGTCGGTGATCGCGGCAAGGTGCTTGGTCTTGGCCGGCGGCAAGGCGCCACGCAAGTCCCACGACACGTCGCGCTCAGCCCGTCCCGTGGCGACCGCGTAGCGGAACACCCGCCCACAGATCTGAAGCGTGCCATGTGCCGTCCTCAACGCACCGCGTTCCTCGATCCGGCGCACCACGGCCAACAGGTCCGGCACCTTGAGCGCAGCAATCGGCTCAGCTCCGATCCACGGAAAGACGTCACGTTCCAACTGGCCAAGGACTCGGTCGGCATGACGTGTGGTCCAATTGGGTGAGTGCTTCGCCAGCCATTCCCGGGCCACAGCCTCGAAGCTGTCTCGAGTCCATTGGCGCTTCGCCCGCTTCTGAGCCTTACGGTAGGCGCTTGGGTCGACGTCCCGGGCCAGAAGCTTCCGGGCTCCGTCACGCCGCTCGCGTGCGAGCTTCAGCGGCACCTCGGGATAGATACCGAGCGAGATGCGCTTCTCCTTGTCGGCGAAGCGGTACTTGAAGCGCCATGCCTTGGTGCCGCGAGGGGCGATCTCGAGATATAGGCCGCGGCTGTCGTAGAGCTTGCGCGGCTTCTCGCGGGGCTGGGCCTGACGGATGGCGACGTCGGTGAGTGGCATATGGGGCAATGGTTGAGGACATCGAAGCTATGCCCCCGAATATTGCCCCTAAAATGTCGTGGCTGTCAAGGGGTAGACTGGAGTTACGCGAGAGGACGAAAGTCGGTGAAACCCTTATATGACCACGAATAAGATAGTCTACGTGAATCCCATTGGATCCTGACAGAGTCTTGTCGTCGAACACTTCATTCAGACACTCAGAGAAGAATGCCTCTTCTCCACGACTTCGAGAGCCTTGAGGAAGCCAGACACGAGGTCGGCCAGTCCATCGACTGCTAGAATCGGGGGTGGCTCTTCGAGCCGCACGGCTACCGGGGACTGGCCCAAAGACTCTCGGCGATCAATTCGGCGGCCTCGCCCATCTCTTGTGGTCGCCAGCTCAGTACGTCGGTCCCGAGCACCGGTGACGTCAGATGGTCAGAAATGCTCAACACCATCTTGGACATTGCGATGCCGTCGGGAGAGGGGGCGTCCGCTCTGCCTTCAGTACACGGACGCCCAAATGGTTGAGGACGCCCCTCCTGAACATGTCGGGCTAGGGGTAACAACGTCGCTGGTCCTCGGAGCGCTACCCTAGAGGCTTGGGCATGGAGTGGGCGCTGCCGCTCGGTCAGGTCGAGCTTGGTGACGGCCGCCACGCCGATGCATTCGGAGATATCCCGCAAGGCACCCGTCTTCCCCGCGGCGCGAGGGAGGAGTGAGGGCTACGCCTCAATGAAACGCCCTCGTCGACGGTTATGTTAGGAGCGTACGCCGACCCCAACCCTTCGAGGCTGGACCATGGTATCCAGACGTGCTTGGCTCCGTGTGACGGCGGGTGCGGGTGCCACGCTCGGCCTGCATCCCCGGATCCTGGGGGCCCTCTATGGGCTCCAGAGTCAGCCGCTCATCCAGCGCGCGATTCCCAAGACGGGTGAGCTGCTGCCGGTCATCGGCCTGGGTAGCGCCAACACCTACTCGGACACGGCCCTCAGGGAGTCCCGTAGCGGAGAGTACCACACGATCGGCGCGGTCCTCCAGGCGCTCGTCGACGGAGGCGGCACCGTGTTCGACACGGCCTACGGCTACGGCGCCAGCGAGCAGGTCTCGGGTCAGGTGGCGCAGGATCTCGGAATCGCTGACCGCCTCTGGTGGGCGACCAAGGTGAACGCCGCTCGTGTGAGTGGCGGCGCCAGCGGCTCGGCCGACCCGGCAGCGGCCATCTATCAGATCCGACGCTCCTTCCTTCGACTGCGCCTCCCGCAGATCGACCTCTTCCAGGTCCACAACATGGGCGACCCGCCGACGCAGCTCGCTCTCCTGAAGGAGCTGAAAGCACAGGGGTACATCCGCTACATCGGCATCACGACCACCTTCGAGGGCCAGTACTCGGCGCTCGTCGACGTCATGCGGAGCGAGCCGATCGACTTCATCGGCATCGGATACGCGGTCGACAACCGCACGCCCGAAGAGGTCATCTTACCCCTCGCGCTCGAGCGCGAGATCGGCGTGTTGGTCTACTTGCCGTTCGGCAGGGGCAGGATGTGGGCGCGGATCGGCGACCGCCCGCTCCCGGATTGGGCGGCCGAGTTCGACGCGCACACCTGGGCGCAACTCATGCTCAAGTTCGTGATCGCGCACCCGGCGGTGACTGTGGCCTGTCCGGGGACAAGCGACCCCGAGCACATGGCCGACAACCTCGGCGCGGCGCGTGGGCGGATTCCGCACCCGGATCAGCTCGACCGGATGATCCGCCTCGTGGAGAGCCTGCCCGCGGCCTGAGCGATCCCGCCGGCCCCCGGCGGGTTTCGTTCACGAAGCGGCGTACCTGAGGCTTTGGTCTTATCCCTGCGTTAACATTGGTACGTTGTTGAGATAGTCGAACACGGCCTTGGCGATGCGTTGGCGCTCCGGTTCGGGCAGACGATCCGGCGGAGCCGGCCTCGACTGCGTGACTTGGTTCCGGACAGCATCACCAGGGGCGGCGTATTGCATATGAAGTACGCGTGGCCCGCCGTGCCCGACAGCCTTCCTTAAGAATGCGTCCGAAGGGGTGACAACCACTATCTGGTTCTTCGGCTCGACGCCTAGGCTCTTGTGGTAGAACTGAGGCAGGCCCCGTAGGGGTGGGGATGCCCAGACGCCGCATCCTTACGGGCTTCGTCGACTTCGACCTGTCTTCGCAGCCTCTGCGTCCATGCCCTCGGAAGGCCCTGCGGGAGCCCGACTGAGGCTGGGTTGCACCCGGCTCAGCGCCGGGCTAACGTCAGGAAAGCCCTTGTCGCAAGGGATGATGGGGCGGTTCTCGGTGCCCGCGGGCTCCTGGTGGGCGACGTCCCGGCCACCGGTTCCGCCGCCGAGCCAAGGGCCGAGGCACTCGCTTGAGCTGGGGCCTCGGCGGCTCTCTTCCGACCTTCGCATGGGCCTGTTTTCGTGCGCAACACCCATCAACACGAACGGGAGGCCAGTGGATGCCCATCCGCGTAGCCATCAACGGGTTCGGCCGAATCGGTAGAAACGTGCTGCGGTTGGCGAAGAAGTCCGGAGCTTCGGATCTCTCCTTCGTCGCCGTCAACGACCTGACGGACACCGAGATGCTGGCCCACCTTTTCAAGTACGATTCGGTTCACGGCATCTATCCGGGTGAAGTGGCCGCCACTGCCGGGGCACTCACGCTCGACGGCAAGGAGCTCGCCGTGTTCTCCGAGCGGGATCCCTCAAGGCTCCCTTGGGGAGACTTGGGGGTGGACGTGGTTGTGGAATCCACGGGCCGCTTCCGGAGCCGGGACCTTGCGGGCAAGCACCTCGAGGCCGGGGCGAGAAAGGTGATCATCAGCGCTCCGGCCAAGAACGAGGACGTCACCGTCGCGCTCGGCGTGAATCACGAGAACTACGATCCCGAGTCGCACGACGTGATATCCAATGCGAGCTGCACCACCAACTGTCTCGCTCCCGTCGTGAAGGTCCTCATGGATTCGTTCGGCTTCGAGCGGGGACTGATGACCACGGTGCACGCCTATACGAACGATCAGGCGCTCCTCGACGTGCCAAGCTCGGACAAGCGGCGTGCGCGCGCGGCCGCTCTGTCGATGATCCCCACCACGACCGGCGCGGCCAGGGCGACGGCGCTGGTGATCCCCGAGGTCGAGGGCAAGTTGGACGGCATGGCGATCCGGGTGCCCACGCCCGACGTCTCGATCGTCGACCTCGTGGCCGAGCTGGGCACGGAGACGACGGCGGAGGCTGTCAATGAGGCCCTCCGTGAGGCGGCGAGCGGACCCATGGCGGGGATTCTGGCCGTCAGCGACGAGCCCCTGGTATCGGTGGACTACACGGGGAATCCGCACAGCGCTGTTGTGGACGCTCCCAGCACGAGCGTGATGGCTGGGCGGATGGTGAAGGTCCTCGCCTGGTACGACAACGAATGCGGCTACGCGCAGCGCGTCGTGGACTTGGTGCGGTACGTGGGCGAGCGCCTTCCAGCCTCCGTGTAAGGGGTGACGAAGGAACCCTGCCTCGCAAGACCCCATAGGCCGGCTTGGGGAGGGATCGAGCGGGCTGGCGGCCCCGAGCCGTGGTTCTCCTACTGGGGCTCGCCGTGCGGACGCCGTGACGGAGCCTTCACGGACATCGGGCCGGTCCAGTGTGCGAGCGGTGAGCGCTGAGCACTGTAAGACGGCCTTCAAACTCATCGCGTGCAAGCTCGAGCTTGGGAGCGCGCCCGCGGCATAGGGTCGTCGTGGACGGCGTCGGAGGCGGAACCCCCGGACGTCGGACGGGGAACAAACTACTTGACGACATCGGCTTAGCGTCTGGCTAGGCCTGTAATGGCGGAGGGCAGGGGCCGTATCTAGAGGGCGATGAAAGCGAAGCCGCAGCTTCAAGATTCCCTCGAGGCGTCGAAGAAGGCCGGGCCGGTCACGCGGGAGATAGGATCCGCGCCATCACGGCTCCAGCCGGACTTCGGCCGGTGGTACCGGGACCATCGGCCCACGGTCTATCGATATGTCCGCTTTCGAGTGGCCACCAGGGAGACGGCCGAGGACGTGACTTCACAGGTCTTCATGAAGGCTCTCCGCTTACTCCACCGGTACGACCCGTCGCGAGCGGCGCCGAAAACGTGGCTCCTCCGCATCGCCCGCAACGCCGTCACCGACCATCTCCGTTCCCTAAAGCGGCGTGGGTCGCTCCACGTCTCCCTCGATCGGGTCCCGGACCTGGTGGCCCAGATTCCCTCTCAGGAGGAGCGCGTCCTGAAGCAGGAGAGAATTCAGGCCCTGCTGAACGCGACACAGACGCTGAGACCGGCAGACCAGGAGATCCTCTCACTCCGATATGGAGCTGGGTTGACCAACGGTGAGATCGCGTCTGCGCTCGGCATCAGTCCCAATGCGATGGCCGTTCGGGTGCACCGAGCGTTGAAGCGCCTCAAGAAGGCCGTGGCGCGCGACTTCGATCGGCAATGAGAGAGTCCGGACGAAGATGAGCGACCGCCGAGACGACGTACCCGGACCGAGCCTTCCGCCCGACCTTGCGGAGTTCGACCAGGAGCTGTCGGCGATCGTGATCGACGAACGGCCCTCCTTCGGGCCGGAGCTTCGAGCGGAGCTCGAGAAGGCCTCGATCAGCTCTGCCCCAGCCCGCCGGTACCGCCTGCGCCACGCAGTGGCGGCCGCCGTCGGCACGGTGCTTCTGGTGGGCGCGGTGACGCCCCAGGCCCGAGCCGGCCTGGCTCGTCTGCTCCCGTGGGTCGAGCCGGGGCCCGGGGCGGCCCCTCAGGGTTCGGCGCCCCGCCCGGACCCGGTGCTGCCTGCCGAAGAGCCCGCAGCGGAGTCCACGGACGAGCAAATGGAGCCCGAGGCCGCGACCGAGGTACCGGTCGCGGAGGATCGGGTAGAGCTTGCCCGCCCGGAACGCACGTATCCGGCCCTCCTCGACAGGGGTGAGGCGCAGAGGACGATCCGCAGGCTCTATCCGCAAGCACTCCAGGATGCGGGCCTCGGAGGCGTAGTCACGCTTCGCTTGTGGGTGGAGTCGGACGGCACGGTGGACCACGTGCAGATCGAGCGGGGATCGGGTCTGTCCGAGCTCGACCGGGTTGCCCTCGACGTGGCTCCCGGTCTCCGCTTCGAGCCGGCCCGGCAGTTGGGAGTGCCCGTCGGAACGTGGGTCAGCTTCGACGTGGCGTTCGAAGCGTCTGAGAGCAGCCCGCGTCCCTCGCCTCCTTCGCCGATCGCGTCACCGGCTCCGCCGGAGAACCTGGGCTACGAATTCTCCGAGGATCTTCTCTCGGGCGAGTACCTGACGCCGCCGCCCACGCTCTTCGAGGGCCGGGAGTTGCTTCGCGAGGCGTTGGGAAGCTCGGCCGACGAGGGCGGTCCTCTGGAGAACCTCACGGCCCTTCTCGCCGGCGATCCCCCACCAGGCCTCGGGCCGACGGGGTGGAGAAGAGAAGCCGGGGTGGTGCTGGAAAACGCCATGCGCTCCGCACCCGGCAACCCGGCGCCTGCCCTGGCCTTGGCTCGCATACGCAGGAAGCAGGGCCTCCGTGAAGAAGCACGGCGGCTCTACAGCGACGGCATCTGGCGGGCCGAGGCGGATCCGGCCGCATCTTCTCCGGCCTTCCTGGCCGAGCTCTACTACGAGCAGGCGACGATCATTCAGGAGCAGTGGCTGGCCTGGGAGAGCCTGGGGCGCATCGACGCGGCCCAGCTCAGGAAGATCGATTGCCGGGGCACTTCGGGTGGCGACGCCATGCGCTTCGCATCCGCCCAGAGGCTCATCGGACTGAACAACCTCTGCCCCGACGCATTCAGAAATCTCATCGCCGAGGGCTTCGAGGCCATCGGGCCGGTGAGGGGGGAGAGCCGGGACGACATGCTCCGGTTCTTCGCGGCCGCAGTCGAAGCCGTGCCGAGCCACGCCGGCGCAAACGTTCAGCTCCTCCTCGACTTCGCCGATCAAGGTCGTTGGGGCGAGCTGCTCAAGCAGTCTCAGCGGTTCATCTGGGACTCCCAAGGTCATCCGGACGGCATTCTCCTCTGGGGGCTTGCGCTTCAGCGACTCGGCTATCCGGAAGAGGCCATGGAGCGGTTTCGGGTGGGCCTCGAAGCGCTGCCCGAAGGCGAAGCGCACCGTTTGACCGACATCGGGGTTCTCCTCTCCCCCCCACGGGAGGTCGGCTACCGGGCCATGAGCGACGAGGAGCGTCGTGAGGCGGAAGAAGCGTTCTGGCGTGGGCGGGATCCCATCCTCATCACGGCGGTGAACGAGCGCGAGGCGGAGCACCTCGCGAGGGCCGTCTACGCGACTCTTCGATTCGGGGATCAGGGCTCCGATGCCGTGGAGGTCCTGCTCCGCTACGGTCATCCCAACTCGACGTGGGCCGTCGGTGAGGGCCAGGAGATGAGAACGGTCTTCTGGGACTACGGAGCGGGGTCGCACGTGACGTTTCGCAGACCCGCGACGTCCCGGCAGATGGATTTGACGCCCGAGAGCGGCGCGTATCTCCGGAGCCTGAGGGACATCGTCCCCGAACGGTACGGTACCGGGGCCCTTCGAGAGGTGCGTGACCTGACCGGACTGGTCAGCCGGTTCCGGACGGCCGGTGGAGGGCTCGAGATCGAGGTGCATTCGGCGGTGCCCGACGAGATGTACGGCGGCCCAGCTGACTCGCTCCACGTAGCGATCTACGTCCTCGGTGAAGGCGGGGGAGTCGTGAGCTCGTCGAGAGGACGAGTCCGGGCGGCTCCGGGCGCTCTGGGCATGAAGGCCCGGGTGGATTCCGGCGCTCGGCAGGTCGTGCTCGAGGTCTACGACGACCGCGTCGGGTACCTGTCGGCGCTCCGGGAGCCCCTCGGGCTCACCACGGCGGCCGGAGAAGAGAGGTACCTCTCGGACCTGCTCTTTGTCGAAGCGGCCAACCCTGAGCCGTCTGACGTGCGACGTACTGCGCCGTGGGTGACTCCTCTCGTCGAAGCGGTGAGCGAAGAAGCCACGCTCGGAGTGCTCTTCGAGCTGTACGATCTGCCCGACTCGGGGTCCACATACGGCTTGCGGGTCCATCTCGAGCGTGCGGACGGATCGCGTGTGCCGCTCTACGTGTGTCCTTCGGGGGCTCACGAGTTCAGGACGACGTGGCGGCGCAGGGCAGAGGCCACGACCAGCGCGACGGAGTACGTGACGCTGGATCTGAGCGAGGTCGAGCCGGGGGAGTACACGCTGGAGCTTGCTGCCACCCTTCCAGGTCTGGTGGACCCCGTGCGGGCGCGACGGAGCTTGACGATCCGCTAGGCCCCTTGGCAGGGCTGAAACGTCCCCGTTTGGCCTTCTCGCCGGGCTTCCGTATCTTGGGACCCTGATGGCAACAAGGACCCTCCGAGATCTTCCTCCCCAGTCGCTCGAAGACCGCCTCGTCGTTGTCCGGGTGGACTACAACGCACCTCTCGATGACGAGGGGCGGGTCACCGATCAGGCCCGTCTCGAGAGGACCCTGCCCACGCTCCGGCATCTCATCGACGCCCGGGCGAGGGTCGTGCTCCTCTCCCATCTGGGCCGCCCAGGAGGACGCCCCGTCGCTGCCCTGTCGCTCCGCGGGGTAGCGGATTGCCTGGAGGGTCTCCTCGGAAGCGCGGTCCACTTCTGCGCCGAAGCGACGGGCCCTGCGGCAAGTGAGGCGGTGGAGGTGCTGGAGGCGGGGGGCGTGCTTCTCCTGGAGAACACGCGGTTCTGCGAGGCGGAAACCGCGAACGACCGAGAATGGGCCGAGGAGCTGCGGCACGGCGCCGAGCTGTTCGTCAATGACGCGTTCGGGGCGGCTCATCGAGCCCACGCTTCGACGACGGGGATCGCGGACGCGGTCAGGGACGCCGGGGGGCAGGCCGTGGCGGGCTACCTTATGGAGAGCGAGCTGCGCTTTCTCGGGGACGTCCTCCTGGAGCCCGAGCGCCCCTTCGTGGCCGTGATCGGAGGCGCGAAGATCTCCGGCAAGATCAAGGTCATTGAGGCTCTCCTTCCCGCCGCCGATCGGGTGCTCATCGGTGGCGCGATGGCGAACACGTTCTTCCTCGCGCTCGGACTCGAGGTGGGCGAATCCCTCGTGGAGCCCGACCGGGTGGACGTTGCCCGCGACCTCATGACGGCGGCGGGTGCCAAGATCGTGCTCCCCGTAGACGTCGTGGCGGCTCCGGAATTGGCCAGCGGGGCCGTGACGCGCGAGGCGCCGCGAGGGGAGGTCGGAGGGGCGGAGCGGATCGGCGACATCGGTCCGCGCTCGGCCGACCTCTTCGCCGAAGCCGTGGCGGGAGCCGGGACGGTGGTGTGGAACGGTCCGATGGGGATGTTCGAGGTGCCCGAGTTCGCGGTCGGGACCGTGAAGCTGGTGGAGGCAGCGGCAGAGGCGGCCGACCGGGGCACGACCGTTGTGCTCGGAGGCGGTGACTCGGCCGCGGTGGCTGAGGCTGCCGGAGTCGCCGGCCGGATCACACACGTGTCGACCGGCGGAGGCGCCACCCTCGAACTCTTGTCCGGGGCCGAACTGCCCGGAGTCGAGGCGCTGTCGGATGGACCGGACGGACCTCGGCGGCAATCGGAGTGAACCAAGCCCCGAGCAAGTCGACGCCACGGGGACCAAGACACGGGGGCAGGCGGCAGTGAGACCCACGGTGATCGCCGGGAACTGGAAGATGCATCACGGGCCTTCGGCCACTCGCGAGTTCTTCCGCCATTTCTCGCCCGAGCTCTCCGAACCGGGACCCACGATTGTGATCTTTCCTCCCGCCGTCTCCCTCCTCGCCGCCGTCGAAGCGCGCACCCCTCGCCCCGAGGTGGCTCTGGGAATCCAGAACATCCACTGGGAGCCGGGGGGGGCCTACACGGGGGAGCATTCGGCCGCCATGGCCCGGGCGGCCGGCGCCCAATACGCGCTCGTCGGCCACTCCGAGCGAAGGCACGTCTTCGGGGAGACCGACGATGACGTGCGACGGAAGGTCGGCGCGGCGCTCAGGGGGGGGGGGCTCGTGCCCGTCGTGTGCGTTGGGGAGACGTTCGAGGAGCGTAAAGCGGGACGTGTCGAGCAGGTCGTCGTCCGCCAGCTCGATGCCGCGCTGAAGGGTCTGTCCGGGGGCGATTCCCGCTTCCTGCTGGCCTACGAGCCCGTTTGGGCCATCGGTACGGGCGAGACCGCGACTCCGGACGATGCCGCGGCTGCGCACGGGACCCTGCGCGGGCGCATGACGGAGCGGCTCGGGCCGGATCGAGCCGAAGCGGTGCCGATCCTCTATGGGGGCAGCGTGACGCCCTCGAACGTGGCCGAGCTGCTCGGTGCCCCCGAGGTGGACGGGGTCCTGGTGGGTGGTGCCAGCCTTGATCCCGCGTCCTTCGGGAAAATCGCCGAAGCCGGTTGACTGCAAGGGTTTCCGAGTTGACACTCTGAGGCTTCTCGGCGACGTTTGTCTGCCGTTCTGCGCCCCCTCGGATGGACGATTATGTACCTATTTCTGCTCGCTCTCCTGATACTCGACGGGATTCTCCTTGGCGTCGTGGTCCTCCTTCAGGCCGGCAAGGGCGGGGGTCTCGCGGCGGTCGGCGGCGGAGCCACGGCCACGGACGGCATTCTCGGTGGTCGGCAGGCCACGACCGTCCTGACCCGGGCTACGTGGATCACGGGATCCGTCTTCATGGCCCTGGCCTTCGTGCTCTCCATCATGTCGTCCCGAACCCAGCTACCCGAATCGATTCTTCGTCAGGACCAGGCGACCGCGGCTCCCGCCGCGCAGCCGATCCTCCCCATTCTTGAGCAAGCCGGGGAAGAGGCGGCTCCGAGCGGCGAAGCCACCGTCCCTCCCGGCAACGACGCAGGCAACAACTGACCCGGTCCGGTCTCTCGACCGACCGTAACGGCCCGGTGTGGGGGGATCGCCTTCGCACATCGAAGGCTCCCCTCCGAGACCTGCGATCACGGCGTGGAGGGTGCCTTGGGCCGTTCCGAGGCGCCCCAGGTCCGTGCGGAAGTCGAGCGGCTCTGAGAGCGAACCGTGAATCGGGCGCGGCCGTACCCACGATCAAGCCCGAGCACGTGTCGAAGACCGACCGCGGTGAGGCCGTGACCCTCCTCGAGGCCCCTCCTCGAGGCCGTCAGCGAGGGCCTCTTCGAGGAGATGGTGGCCGACGACAGGGTCTTCCTGCTCGGAGAGGACATCGGAGTCTACGGGGGCGCGTTCAAGGTTACGCGCGGATTCCTCGATTTCTTCGGCGCCAAGCGCGTGATCGACACGCCGATCGCCGAAGGGGGCTTCACGGGGGCGGCGGCCGGAGCGGCCCACATGGGCCTCCGCCCGGTGGTCGAGATGCAGTTCATGGACTTCATCTCGCCCGCCTACGATGTCATCACGAACTACATCGCCACCTCCCTCTATCGTGGGAGCGGCCCCTTGCCGCTCGTCATCCGCGGTCCGGTCGGAGGGGGAAACCGCGGTGGACCGTTTCACTCGCAGAACGTGGAGATGGCTTTCTTCCACACGCCGGGGCTGAAGATCGTCTATCCCAGCACCGCCTACGACGCCAAGGGTCTCATCAAGGCGGCGATTCGTGACGACAACCCGGTTATCTTCGAGGAGCACAAGGCTCTCTACCGGGCGCCCGCGCTCCGGGAGGTCTTGCCCAGGGAGGACTACGTGGTTCCCCTTGGAAAGGCCCGCGCCGTGCGCGAGGGCGGCGATCTCACGATCGTCACCTACGGCATGATGGTCCACCGGAGCGCGGAGGCTGCGGACCAGCTCAAGCGGGAGGACGGGGTGCGAGCAGAGATCCTGGATCTCCGGACCCTCCTTCCTCTGGACGACGAGGCGATCGTCGGGAGCGTCCGCAAGACCGGTCGGCTCCTCGTCGTCCACGAAGACACGAGGACCGGCGGGATCGCCGGAGAGATCGCCATGCGCGTCAGCGAGAACGCCTTCGAGTGGCTCGACGCGCCGATGCTCCGGGTGACGGCCATCGATTCGCCCGTGCCGTACTCCGGAGTGTTGGAGGACTACTTCCTGCCCCAGACGGACGACATCGTGACCGCGGCGCGTTATCTGGTGAGATACTAAGGGCCTCGAGGGGAAAGCAGCCGGCAACAAGGAAGCGAGAGGGCGGCGCCGGTGGGACCGGCCACCGATTCCCCGGGTACACCAGGGTCGCCGATCCCGAGTCGAGCAACGATAGGTCTGGAGAGAAGAGAGTGGCCCGCATCGAGATTCCCATGCCCCAGATGGGTGAGTCCATCGCCGAGGGCACGGTGGCGAAGTGGCTCAAGCAGATCGGCGACACGGTGGAGAGGGACGAGCCAATCCTGGAGATCTCCACCGACAAGGTGGATGCCGAGATCCCCTCCCCGCAGGCCGGAACGCTCGTGGAGGTGAGGATCGAGGAGGGCGCGACGGTCGAGGTGGGCACGATCGTGGCGTTCATCGACACCGACGGCGGTGCGCCGCCAGCCGCGCCGGCCGAGGCCACCGAGCCGGAGCCGGAGGAGGCGCCCGCCCCCGCAGAGCCTGTACCCCCACCTGTCCTCGAGGCCGCGCCGCCGCCCCGCTCCGCACCCTCCGAAGACGGTGCCCCACCCTCGGCCGAGGAGCGCTTGCGCACCAAGTCCACCCCGGTGGTTCGGCGCATCGCGGAGGAGCACGGCATCCGGATCGTCGACGTGCCGGGCACCGGCCACGCGGGCCGAGTGACCAAGCAGGACATCCTGAGCTACATCGAGAGCGGCGAAGCGACGCCCGACCAGGCGGCCCCGGCGCCTCCCGCAGAAGAGCCGGAGGCGCCACCGACCGCGCTGCCGACCGCGCTGCCGCCCCTCGCTGCCGCCCCGTCGGACCTCTGGGCCGCCTTCTACAGTGAGGTTCAGCACCCCGAGTTCCCGATCCGGGACGGGGACCACGTCGAGCCGATGGACAAGATCCGCCGGCTCACGGCGGAGCACATGGTTCTGGCGAAGCGAGTGGCGCCCCACGTGCACTCGTTTATCGAGATCGACTTTTCACGGGTGGACCGCATCCGGGCCGAGAACAAGGCCAAGTGGGCGGAGCAGGGAGTCAGGATCAGCTACACGGCCTTCGTGGCATGGGCGTGCTCCCGCCTGCTTCGCGCCTTCCCGAACGTCAACGGTACCGTTTCGAGGAACAACATCATCCACCGCGGCAACGTGAACATTGGGATGGCGGTGGACCTCGATCCTGGACTCATCGTTCCGGTGATCCGCGACACCGACAACCTCAGCTTGGTCGGCATCGGCAAGGCGATCATCGACCTCGCCGAGCGGGCCCGCTCGAGGCGGCTCAACCCGTCGGACATCCAGGGTGCGACGTTCTCGATCACGAACCCGGGCGTCTTCGGCACGCTCGTCGGGATGCCCATCATTCCGAAGGGCACCGCCGCGATCCTGGGGACGGGGGCCATCGAGAAGCGGGCCGTGGTCGTCGAGGATCCCCTCACGGGCACCGACGCTGTCGCCATCCGCAAGCGCTCGCTCTTCTCGCTCGGCTACGATCACCGGCTCGTGGACGGCGCCGAGGCGGCGAGGTTCCTCTCGGGACTCAAGGCGCTCCTGGAGAACTTCTCCGAAGACGGGTAAGTGCCGCCTCGTGGAGACCCACGAGCCGCCGGAGGGCTGCACGCACCCGGCATCCGATTCCCTGGCATGTTCGTAGCGCGGCCGTAGCTGCCGATGTCGGACCCTCCATACCCGAGCGCCTCCCGGGAGCTGGAGGTCCAGTGTCTGGGTGTCGTACCCTACCGAGAGGCGCTGGCGCTGCAAGCCGACCTGGTCACCGATCGGCGCTCTGGCGAAGTGCCGGACCAGCTGCTCCTGCTGGAGCATCCGCACGTGATCACGCTCGGCACGGGATCGAGCGCAGAACACGTGCTCGCCGACCAAGCCCGGAGGGCCGAGCTCGGCGTGGAGCTGTTCGAGGCGGGACGGGGCGGCGACGTGACCTACCACGGTCCCGGCCAGCTCGTAGGGTATCCGATCCTGGACCTCAAGCCCGACCACCGCGATCTGCTCGCCTACCTGAGAGACCTCGAGACGATGCTCATCGCCGCCGTCGGTGAGCTCGGAGTGCGGGCCGCGAGGATCCCGGGCCTGACGGGCGTCTGGGTGGACGACCGGAAGGTCGCGGCGATCGGCGTGCGAGTGTCGAGCGGTTGGATCACGTCGCACGGCTTCGCGCTCAACGTCTCCAGCGACCTCTCCTACTACGACACCATCGTCCCGTGTGGCGTCGCCGACCGCTCCGTGACGTCGGTCTCGGAGGAGCTCGATCGGCTCGTCGGCGTCGAGGAGGTCATCCCGGTCGTTCTCGAGTCGTTCGCATCCGTGTTCGGTCGCAACATTCGTGTTGGCGGGCCAACAAATGAGCCTCCGTCAGGGCGTGTCTGAGGCCCGTCCGAGAGCGTCGTGTTTTCCGGATATCGAGTGCCGATCTTGCCTGTATTTCCTTGCGTGACCCGGCAAAATCAATCTGTTTACCGGCCGTTGGACGGAAGTCGCGGACAGAGTCTGCGATCCGATAAGAACATGATCTTCAACCGGTTACGAGATAATACACGTTTCGTTACAAGACGACTACAAGGCGCTTGACGGATGCGCCGAGACCGCTCATACTTCGGGTGCGTTTCCGATTGTGGTACGCTGAGTCGATGGCGTTGGTCATCCGTTCATGCGGTTCGGAAATGTGGTCCATCGGACGGGACGCCGGAGCGGTGGAAGCGAGCCGAGGATTTGGAACTCGGTGAGCCGGCGGAGGAGTCGTTGGTCTCTGCTGTACCCCCAGAGCTCGGGGGACCCGAAGTTGCCGACCACGCAACGACGGGCAACGGAAGCATGAGTTAGCTGCTTCAGCGGAAGGGGAGCCGCAAGGCGATCTGGATGCGGGGGCGGGACTCCAAGCGAAACGAACGCTTCTACCAGCGAATGAGGGCCCTCGGGGCGGCTTGCCGTGCCGAGGGCTTCTCTTATTCCCTCCGCCTTCCTATCCGGGCGGCGCGTGCTCGAAGTGATCGAGATAACGCCCGTAGCGATCGCGCTGCTCCTCTAGCCAAGCCGAGTACCCGCTTTCGACCAGCCCCCCCGATGCCGTCCGCTCTTTGGCCGCTCGTGTGGCCAAGTGGTCGGCGTACTCGTTCTGGGGATGCCCCGCATGGCCCCGGACCCAGAACCACCGCACCAGGTGCGCGGAGGCGATGCGGTCGACCTCCTGCCACAGCTCGAGATTGGCGATCTCGCCACGCTTCCTCTTCCACTTGTTGGCCTTCCAGACCGGCAGCCATTCCCTCATCCCCTTGACCAGGTACTCGCTGTCCGAAAGGAAGTGAACCTTGCAGAGGCGCTTCCTGAGCAGCGCCAAGCCCTCGACCGCGCTTCGAAGGGCCATTCGGTTGTTGGTCGTGTCCGGCTCCGAGACCCAGTAGTCCCGACGCTCCCACCGTCGGCTCGTCCAGTGCTCGACAAGGCCGGCGGCGCCTCCCGGGTTGGCGCGGGCCTGGAACTGGTTTCCCAGGCACGACTCGTCGGCGTAGATGGAGATCTCGGCAGGATCGGTCATTGCGGGGTCTTCGACTCCCTCGGTCTCGCGCACGCACCACTCGACGACGGGGACAAAGGTAGGGTTAGGGACGGGGACGCGGAAACGGGACCCTGCGCAGGCTTGACTCGGCTTTCTCCACACCTAGATTGCCGCCGGCCGTCGGACCGTTACGCTGGCCCCACCCGTACTTCTTCAACAGGCGTCTAGCTTGCTGGCTGGCACTCATCCGCGCGAAGCCGCGTATCTGCTCCTCGAGGATGGCCGGCGCTTCGACGGATTTCGCTTCGGTGCCCCCGGACCCTCGCTGGGAGAGGTGGTCTTCAACACCTGCATGACCGGATACCAGGAGGTCCTCACGGATCCGTCCTACGCCAGCCAGCATGTGGTCATGACGTACCCTCTGATCGGCAACTACGGGGTAAACGACGAGGACGAGGAGTCTGCTGGCCCGCAGGTGGCCGGTTTCGTGATTCGCGAACTTCCGCCGCAGCACTCGTCCTGGCGCGCGACGGCATCGCTGGAAGAGTACCTCACGGAGCACGGCGTCGCGGGGATCACGGAGGTGGACACCCGTGCCCTCACCCGCCACATCCGATCCGAGGGAGCTATGCGGGGCGCCATCGCGCCGGCCGATGCCCGGGAGGCGGTTCTCCTCGAGAGCGTGCTCGCGCACCCGCGCATGGAGGGCCTCGATCTCGCCTGCGGCGTGTCCACGGACGATCCCTACGTGGTCGAGGCCGCGGGTGAGGAGCGCTTCCACGTGCTCGCCTACGACTTCGGCGTGAAGGCCAACTCGCCGCGCCTCTTGTCCGAAAGCGGATGCCGCGTGACGGTCATCCCCGCAGGCACGTCCTTGGACGACATTCTGGCCGAGCGTCCCGACGGCATGTTCGTGTCCAACGGCCCTGGAGATCCCTCGGCGATCGAAAGGGCCGAGGCCGCAATCCTCCGACTCTCCGAGGACGACGTCCCGGTCTTCGGGATCTGTCTAGGCCACCAGCTCATCGCTCGGGCTTTCGGTGCTCGGACCTACAAGCTCCCCTTCGGTCATCACGGGGGGAACCATCCGGTCCGCAACCTCGATCGGGAGACCGTGGAGATCACGTCGCAGAACCACGGATTCGCGGTGACCCTCGGGGATGGGGACGACATCCCCGAGGCTCCGCAGCTGCGGCTCACGCATGTGAACCTCTACGATGGAACGGCGGAAGGCATCGCCCATCGAGAGCGCCCGGTCTTCGCCGTCCAGTATCACCCCGAAGCGGCTCCCGGGCCGCACGACAGCCGATACCTCTTCGACGAGTTCATCGCACTGATGGAGGCTCGGCGCCCGTAGGTCCAAGCGCGGCTTGACGTTCCAGGCTCGGTACCGTTACCGTGGCAGCCCTGCGATCGCTCGGTCGCTTTTTTGGGAACTGCGGAGGAAATGGATGACCAAGGCGAACCTCGTAGAACAGGTCGCGGAAGCCATCGGTCCCGGGATCACCAAGAAGGACTGCGCCCTGGTCGTCGACGGGTTTCTCAACGCCGTGAAGCGAGCGCTCGCCAACGGGGAGAACATCGAGATTCGCGGATTCGGCACGTTCAAGGTGCGCAAGAGAAAGAGCCGGATGGCCCGGAACCCTAGGACTGGGGAAGGCGTGGAGGTGCCGTCGAGAACCGTTCCTGTGTTCAAGCCCTCCAAGCACCTGCGGACGCGAGTCTCCCAGCTCGACGGGCAGCCGCTAGAATAGCTCGGCCGCTCGAAGCTCCCGCCCCCTTGCGGGCTGTACCCACCGCCGTCCGACCCTCCCCCTTCCACCTGTTTCTGCGGCTTAACGTTCGGACGGCGACGAACGTCTGATCCATGATGGCTGCGGAATCACGCGCCGATCCGCCCTCGGACGACGAGCTCGTAGAACGTGCGCGAAGCGGCGACGGCCGAGCGATGGACCTGCTGGTGGAGCGGCATCAGGGCGTCGTCTTTCGCACGTGCCTGGCCATCGTTGGAGACGAGGACCTTGCCCGAGATGCGAGCCAGGACTGCCTCATCAAGGCGTTCCGGGCCCTGGACCGGTTCCGGGGAGACGCTTCCTTCAGGACGTGGCTCCTGGCGATTGCGGGCAACGAGGCCCGGGGGCATCTCCGCAAGATCGGCAGGCGGAGGGAGCTGGGACTCGATGACGTCGGCGCCCTCTCAGCGCCCGGGCACGATCCCTCGACGGAGGCTGTGCTCCGCTCCGAGGCCGCTCGGGTGCGGGAAGCCGTGCAGGGGCTGCCGCCCAAGCAGAGGCTTTCGGTGACGCTCCGAATCGACGACGGCTTGAGCTTTAGAGAGATCGGTGAGATCATCGGTTCATCAGAGGGCTCGGCCCGCGTGAACTACCATCACGGGATCCGGCGCTTGCGGGACTGGTTGGAGCCATGAAGCACATGATGTGCGAGGACACGAAGGACCTGCTGCCGAGGCTGGTGCGGGGTGAGCTCTTTGAGGAGGAGCATGCCCGTGTCGAGGCGCATGCCTCCGCCTGCGCGGATTGCGGCTCCGAAGTCGCGCTCCTCGAGCAGCTCTGGGCGACCAAGCCCATGCCCCCTGCGAGCCTGGCGGCCGAGATCAAGGAGGCCGTGGCCCTGGATCGGACGCGGCCCCGGCGGTCGCTGGGTTGGCGGCTTCCCGCCGCCGCCGCGGTAGTGCTTGCCCTGGGCACGGTCGTGGTATGGCAGCGTACCCAGGCTCTGCCGGGGACGGGCCAGCTCGCCGAAGAGTCCTTCTTGATGGTCTGGGCCGACGACGGCGCCCTCGTTGCCGGCGAGCCGATGTTGGGCGACCTGTCCGACGAGGAGCTGGCAATCCTGCTCGAGGAGCTCGGAAGATGAAGAGAGCGGCGGGACTCCTGATCACCGTGCTCCTCGCCGGAGGCGCCCACGACCTCACCGCACAGCGCGCAGGGCGTTCGGGAGCCAGGCAGCGCGCGCACTTGGAGGAGAGGATCCGAGGCCGCTTCGATGCCATGGTTGAGCAACGCCTTGGGCTGACGGACGAGCAGAACCCGCAGCTCCAGGAGGTGTTGGCCGGCTTCCGTGAGCGGCGGCGCCAGTTTCTAAGGGACCAGCAGCAAGCCCGGCGAGAGCTCATGCGTCTCGGTGCGGAGGGCGGGCTCACGGAAGAACGGGCGAGCGGAGCCCTTGAGGTGATGATCCGGCTGGGCGAGGAAGAGCTGCAGCTCTTCCGAGAAGAGCAAGAGGCGCTGATGGAGGTGCTCACGGCCCGCCAGCTCCTGCGGTTCGTCGTCATGCGGAGAGAGCTGCAACAGCGTATCCAGAACATCCGCCAGGGGCGGAGCCGCGGCGGCCCGGGTCCGCCGGGGAGCGGAGGGGGCGGAGGTGGATGGGGGCCGCCTGGAGGCCTACTGCGGGAACGTTGACCGGGGCAGGGGGGTTCCTCTACTCTCCTGCAGCCGTTCCGAATCGCTTGAACGACCGGGATCTGTGGAAATCCGCACCCTCTTCTTCGCCTCTTATCGTGAGCTTCTCGGCACCGAGGAGTTGCGTCTCGATCTGCCCAGCGGAGCAACGGTATCGGACTTGGTCAGGGCCCTCCGCTCCCGAGGCGGGGCGTTCACGGTCCTACCCGGTGACCCTGCGGTGGCCGTCAATCGGAGCTACGCGGATGCGGCAGCCCTCCTCAGCGACGGCGACGAGGTGGCGCTGATCCCCCCGGTGGCGGGAGGCTGAGGGTGGTGTTCGCGCGAGTGGTTCGCGATGCCATCGATCCGGCGTCGGTCCTGGCCCGGGTCGGCGCCGACGAAGACGGAGCCAGGCTCCTCTTCTTGGGCGTGGTGCGCGACCACAACGAGGGCCGCTCCGTGGGAGGAGTGCACTACGACGCGTATGAGGAGATGGCAGTCGGGGTGCTCACCGAGATCGCGCGGGAGGCCGCTGCTGTGCTCGGAACCGATCGAATCGCGGTGGTGCACCGTGTCGGCGAGCTGTCGGTGGGCGACGTCAGCGTTGCCATCGCCGTCTCGAGCCCTCATCGCGCCGAAGCTTACCAAGCCTCGCGGTACGTCATCGAGGAGATCAAGAAGAGGCTCCCCGTGTGGAAGAAGGAGCGCTACAGCGACGGCATGCAGGAATGGGTGGCCGGAACGAAGCCCGTCGCGCGGCCCCAGGAGGCCGATTGCCCATGATCGACCAGTTCGGACGCCGCATCGAGTACCTCCGCATCTCGGTCACCGACAAGTGCAACCTGAGGTGCGTGTACTGCATGCCCCTCGAGGGGCTCGACTGGCTCAAGCGGGAAAGCCTGCTCAGCTACGAGGAGATAGCGCGCATCGTGCGGGTGATGGCCGGCATGGGGCTCAAACGCGTTCGCTTCACCGGGGGCGAGCCGCTCGTCCGAAAGGACCTGCATGCCGTGGTACGCATGGTGTCGCAGATCCCCGAAATCGAAGACATCTCGCTCTCCACCAATGCGGTGCTGCTCGCGGAGCAGGGCGAGCGGCTCCGTGACGCGGGCGTGAACCGCGTCAACATTTCGCTGGACTCGCTGAAGCCTGACCGCGTGGATGCCATCGCTCGGCGACCCAACTCCTTCGAGCGCATCATGGCAGGCCTCGATGCCGCCGAGACCCTGGGCTTCGAGCCCATCAAGATCAACGTCGTGCTCATCGGAGGACAAAACGACGATGAGATCGAGGCCTTCGCGGCCATCACCCGGCGCAAGCCGTGGCACGTGCGCTTCATCGAGCTCATGCCCACGGGTTCCAACCTCGAACTCAGCATGGACAGTTTCGTGTCCTGCCAGGACGCCCTGGCCAGGATCCGAAGGCTTGGTGAGCTCGAGCCGGTAGAAGGCCCTTCGGGCAACGGACCCGCCACCTACTACCGCTTCCCGGACGGTCGAGGCACGGTGGGCGTCATCACCCCCATGAGCCACAACTTCTGCGACCGCTGCAACCGGATGCGCCTGACCGCCGACGGTCAGCTCCGTCCGTGTCTCTTCGGGGCCATCCAGACCAACCTCAGGGACCCCCTGCGCGAGGGAGCCGACCTGGTTCCCCTCATCGAGGATACCCTTCGGATCAAGCCCGAGCGCCATTACTTGGTCCAGGGCAGCGAGGAGGGCTCGGGAGGACTCCTGGCCCTCTCCCAGACCGGGGGGTGAGGGGGGTGTAGCCGCACGCCCCCGCTGCGCCTCCAAGGCGGCTCCGCCCGACGCCCCTGGGGGCGCCTATTGCTTCCGCTCGGTGTCGGGTAACTTTCGTCGGGGCGGGCGCCCCCGAAATCCAAGAGAGAACTTCAACCATGGGCATGTGAGCGTGAACAAGATCACTGTCGTGGGTGCAGGTCACGTAGGCGCGACCTGCGCTCAGCGGTTGGCGGAAAAGGAGCTGGCCCGAGAGATCATCCTCCTCGACATCATCGAAGGCATTCCCCAGGGCAAGGGACTCGACCAGTGGGAGAGCGCGCCGGTCGAGGGGTTCGACTCCCGGATCGTCGGCGTCAACGACTACGAGGCGGCGACCGGATCGGAGATCTTCATCGTTACGGCCGGGATCGCCCGTAAGCCGGGCATGAGCCGCGACGATCTCCTGAAGACGAATGCCGGCATCGTCGAGTCGGTCTCCGGGGAGATCGCCCGAGTGGCGCCTGATTCCATCATCGTCATGGTTTCGAATCCCCTCGACGTCATGTCGTACGTCGCCATGCGGACCACGGGATTCCCGCGGGAGCGCGTAATCGGCATGGCCGGGGTCCTCGACACCGCCCGCTATCGCTCGTTCATCGCCATGGAGCTCGACGTGAGTGTCGAGGATATCCAGGCGCTGGTGCTCGGCGGGCACGGTGATACGATGGTGCCTCTCGTCTCCACAACGAGCATTTCGGGCATCCCGCTGACCCACTTCTTGGGCCAGGACCAGATCGATGCGCTCATCGAGCGGACTCGTCAGGGAGGGGCGGAGATCGTCGGCCATCTCAAGACGGGAAGCGCCTACTACGCTCCCTCGTCGGCCGCCGTGCAGATGACCGAAGCCATCGTAAAGAACAAGCGACGCATCCTCCCGTGTGCCGCCTACCTCCAGGGCGAGTTCGGCCACGAAGGCATCTTCCTCGGCGTGCCGTGCAAGCTGGGAGAGGGCGGCCTGCGGCAGATCGTCGAGGTGGAGCTCACGGAGGCCGAGGCCGCCGCGCTGGCGAACAGCGCCGAAGCCGTCAGGAGCACCATGGGGGTGCTCGCCGGCTGACTCCCGGGCCGGCCCCGGCGCCCCCGCCCCGTCCCGTCGAGGGAGCCCGAAGCGCCACCTGCAGTGATCGCTCGAGACCACATGCGTCGAGCATGCGCACGTTGCAGTTCTTCGATGGGCAAGAAGACCGCGGCGTCCGTGTCGGCGTCTCGTGATCGCCGGCTCGTCGGCTGGGAGGCGCGACGCCCGCCCTCCGGCCACGGGTCGTCGCCCACGACCGGGAGGGCTTCGGAACCTGCACCCATCACGGTGCGTGCGGGATCGCGTGTCCGAATGGGATCAGCATCCACTACTACATCCGCCGCATTGAGCCGCGATGCGATCGTGGCGTCACTGAGGAGTGTGCCGGCCGACGAAGCCGGCCGGGAGCTTTGCTACCCGCCCGAACCGTCGAGCTCGGTAAAGACCTCGGGCGCGAGCCGGGGATTCACGTCGACGTCACTCATCCGGATGATCTTGTAGACGCGGCCCTCGTCGTCAAAGTGGACCCGGGCGCCGACGTAGTAGTAGTCACCCGCGCTGCGGATGTCCTCCCACCGCGTGTGCTCCACGTGGGTGCTGCCTTCGGTCCGATAGTCCACCTGCACGGGCCAGACGCGGCCATCGACGAAGTAGTAGAAGTAGGTATCCTGCGTGTCGCCCACACCCTCTTCGAAGGTGACCGCAACCGTGTGGCGCCCTTCGGCGTCCTGACCGTCGTAGTGCAGGAACACGCCGGGATCCTTGAGCTTCTGGGGAAGGCGGGTCCAGTAGTTCACGTCGCCGGAGACGTAGAGGGCCTCACGCTGATCCTTCTCTTCCGGGTCGAGGCGCCGGCCGTTCGTGAACGCCCAATCCAGCTGTCCGTCCCACCCCTGAACGATGAAGTTGTCCCCCTCCCAGCGCTCGATGCGGGCCGCCAGCCCGGCGTCTTTTCGCTCGATCGTGACGTAGCGGGGCCGGGTCCGTCGCAGTCGGCCCGACTCCGCGTCGTACATCTCGGTGGTGAGCGTGAAGCGCCCCGAGACAAAGCTCCGCAGGTGCTCGAGCCCTCCCACCGCATCGACCCAGGTGTCGACGAGCTCCACGGCCCGAGCATCGCTTCCTGGCGCGCTTTCCTGGGCTGTCACGCTTGCCGTAGGCGCCCAGAGCAACAGCGCTATGGCGACGAAGGCAGAGTGGTGACCGGGTGCAACTCGCCGAACGATCATCGGCACGCCCTCCTGACAGGACACGCACGCCGGAGCCGAAAAGGGCCCCCGACGGAACGAGCTTCGCATCGACTGCAACCCCAATTCTAACACCTCACCGCCTGTCCTGCTCCCTCCAGCGACGCTCCGTACAGTGCAGCCAGCGTGCCGCTTCCGGCGATGCAGCGAGGCCAGCGCCAGCTGGCGCTCGCGCGAGTGGGCGCGCCAGAACCCGGATCCTGAATATGGAGGGGGTCATGCAACACGAGACGGCCCGATCGCCCCGACCCTCGCCTATTATGCCGCTCGCCTCTGGGCCTCGTACTTCCCGCACCCATCAGCGCCCAGCAGGCCGACGTGATCTTCAGAGGCGGACCGGTGTGGACGGGCCACGAAGCGAACCCGTGGGCAGAGGCCGTGGCCGGCAACCGCATTGGAGCGGTAGGCACCGACGCCTTGGTCGCCTCCCTTCAGGGAAGCGACACCCGTGTGATCGAGCTAAACGGCCGCTTCATCTCCCCCGGCTTCATCGACAACCACACGCACTTCAACCGCGCCGGAGAGTTGCTGTTGGGGATCAACCTCCTCGAGGTCTCGGACGAGGAGGGGCTGATCCGAGAGGTCCGGGAGGCGGCCAACCGCCTCCCCGATGGCGCCTGGATGACAGGCGGGGGTTGGGGGGCGTACGAGCAGTGGGCCGTGAGCTCCACCGGCCGCGGAGACGACGTGCAACGGCCGGAGACGCTCTTCCGACCCGACCGGACGGCGATCGATCCCGTGTCCCCCGGGAACCCGGCCCTGCTGTGGAACTGGGACCGCACTCGGTACCTGGCCAACGGCGCGGCTCTCGAGGCGGCCGGAGCCGACTGCAGCTGGGAGGGGGTCGAGTGTGAGAACGGCGTGGCCACGGGGTGCATAGACGCCGAGACGGCGGCTCGCATCCGCAGCCCCGGGACCCCTGGCGAGGGTCCCGGGCTCTCTTGTGCGGGGGTGCCAAGCCCGCTCCTCACCGCTCCCGCCTCGGGGCTCGGCAGGATAAACGGCATTCACACCGGGCTATGCACCTTTTTACACAATAGCCAGTTGATTTGGACTTTTGGCGTGTTTACAATGTTAACCATGTCTACACAACGAGAGGTGATTCTGTCCGAGGCGTGTGACCTCCTGACGAGCGGCGGGCTCGAAGCACTGACGATGCGGAAGCTCGCCGAGCGGTTGGGGGTCACGGCGCCTGCGCTCTATCGGCACTATGAGAGCAAAGAGATGGTGCTGGTGGACGTGGTAGGGGAGGCGTTTAAGGTCTTCGCCCAATACCTGTATCGAGCCCTCGAGGGCCGTACTCCCATGGAACGCTTCAGCCTGACCGGCCGGTCGTATCTGGCGTTCGCACTGGAGCATCCCCGCTACTACCAGCTCCTGCACATGGGCAAGGACGCCCTGCCGGACGAGGCCGCGACTCATGCGTGCGGGACCGGGCAGTTCATGGTCGACCGGGTACGCGAAGGCATGGAGTCGGGGATGCTGAAGGCGGGCTCGCCCGAGACCGTGGCCAGGACGATTTGGGCGCATGCCCACGGGCTCGTGTCGATCTATCTGCGCGGGCTCCTCAGGATCGGCGAGCACGAGTTCCGTCAGCTGTTTCTCGAGTCGAGCTGGCGGCTCATGGAGGGCCTGGCGGAACCGGAGTTCGCCGCGGCGATGGGGGAGGACATACGGGCATCGCTCACGGCGGAGGGATCGAGGGTCGAGGAGATTGCCACGTGATTCGGACGAGCGTTTTGGGGGCTTTGGCCCTGACAGTTCTGGCAGCGGTGAAGGGCTTGGAGGGGCAGGAGCGGGTGTTCACCCTTGAGCAGGCGGTGCGGTGGGCGCTGGAGCAGAGTGAGGACCTTCGCGACGCCCGGATGGGGGTCGACCTGGCGGGCGAGCGGGTGTCCGAGGCGTGGTCGCTCCTCTACCCCACGGTGGAGGCCTCCGCTGGCTATACCCGCAACGTGAGTGTGGCTTCGGCGTTCCTGCCGGCGGTCATCTTCGACGCCGAGGCGGATCCGTCGGAGCTGATCCCGGTCCAGTTCGGCTCGGACAACGTCTGGACGACCAGCATCAACGTCGAGCAGCCGCTCTTCAGTCCCGAGGTGGTCGTCGGGGTCGGAGCCGCGAGCCGCTTCGAGAACTACGAGCGTGAGAACCTGAGGGGCCGGACCCATGGCGTGGTCACCCGGGTTCGACTCGGCTTCTACGGCCTCCTTCTCGCGCAGGAGCAGACCCGGTTGATGGAAAACTCGGTGGCGCGTGTGCGCCAGTCGCTCGCCGCGACGCGCGCGCTGAACAGGGCGGGGTTGGCGGCCGACTACGACGTCCTCCGGCTCGAAGTGGAGCTGGCCAACCTCGAGCCCAACCTGCTTCGGGCCGTGAACGCGGTGTCGCAGGCCCGAAGGGAGCTCGGCATCGAGCTCGGCCTGGACGAGGGTGAAGAGGTTCGGGTGGCGGGCGCGCTGGCGGACATCAACCTCGACGACCCGAACGCGAACTCAGAGGCCAACCGCCAGATGCTGGCCTACTCCCGGTGGGTGGACAGCCAGGGCGCCGGTCCAGAGCGCCTGCTGGCGATGGCCCAGAGCGAGCGCTCCGACCTCCGGAGCCTCGACCTGATGGAGCAGCTGCGGCAGACGGAGATGAGGCTCGAACAGGTCCAGTACCTCCCCGAAATCGTCCTCTTCGGCACCTACGCCCTCACAGCTCAGGAGAACGGGAGCCCGAGCTTCTTCGGCGAGTCCTCGCTCCAGAGAGCCGACTCCCGCCAGGTCGGACTCCGCGTCACCTGGCCGCTCTTCAGTGGCTTTTCGAAGGACGCCCGCATCGACCAAAGGCGGGCGGCGCTCCGTCAATCGCAGGCCCAAACGCGTCTCGCCCGCGCCCGGGCCGAGAGCGAGGTGAAGACCCTGTGGGATCAGGCGGGCGAGGCTCGTCAGCGCGCGGACGCCCAGAAGCTGGCGGTCACGCAGGCGCGCAGGGGCTTCGAGATCGCGAGCGCGCAGTACAGAGAGGGTCTCGGAAGCCAGCTCGAGCTGACGGACTCCGAGGTGGCCCTCAGGCAGAGCGAATTCAACTATGCGCAGGCTGTCTACGATTTCCTCGTGGCTCAGGCGAACCTGGATCAGGCCGTCGGATATGTCCCGCTCGTGGATGCGGCGCCTGGCCGCGTGCAGTGACTAGGGAGGCAGGAGTAACCATGACGATACAAGCGCGGCTCCTAGGGGGTCTGATCGCGACGCTCCTCGCCGGTGCGGTCTCGTGCGGTGGGGATGCGGAGGCGGTGGTGGACAGAGGGGATGACGGGGTCCTCGCCGAGGGGACCTCCCGGGTGATCAACGTCGAGACGACGACAGTGCGGGGAGGGGACTTCGTGGAGCTCATCCGCCTCACGGGCGTCGTCGCGGCCGATCAGGACGTCACGATCTCGGCCCAGGAGTCCGGCGTCATCCGCCGGATCGTGGTCGACAAGGGCGCGACGGTAAGGGCGGGGCAGCCTCTCTTCCAAGTCGACGACGACATCCTTCGGAGCCAGGTGGACGAGGCCGCGGCCCTGGCAGCCCTCGCGAGCGACACCTGGGAGCGGCGCAAGCGACTCTATGAGGAGGATGGGGTTGGCTCGGAGCTGGCCTATCTGGAGGCGAAGTCCAACGCCGAGCAAACGGCGGCGCGCCTCGCCATTCTGGAGACGCGTTTGGCGCGCACCGTCATCCGGGCTCCGATCTCGGGCGTGTTCGAGACGCGCATGGTCGAAGTCGGAACGATGGTGAACGTCGGTACGGACGTGGGTCGGGTGGTGTCGCTCGATCCGATCAAGATCCTCGGGGGCGTGCCGGAGCGTTACGCCCCCGATGTCGAAGTGGGTGCTTCGGCCACGGCCTTCTTCGACGTCATGGATCTCACGGTCGAGGGCACGATCAGCTACGTGGGCGCGACGGTGAATCCACAGAACCGCACCTTTCCGGTCGAGCTCGAAACAGCCAATCCGGACGGCATGATCAAGCCCGAAATGGTCGCCAACGTTTCGGTCGTTCGGAGGGTGCTGCCCGATGCCGTGGTGGTGCCCCAGGAGGCGCTGGTGAGGGTCGAGGGCGGGTACGTGGCCTTCGTCGTCGAGGCTGCGGGGCAGGAGACCGTCGTCGCCGCGCGAGACGTGGAGACCGGTTCCAGCCAGCAGAACGGAGTCGTGATCGAACGCGGGCTTGAGCCGGGTGATCAGCTCATCGTGGTCGGCCAGCAGCAAGTGGCGGCCGGCGATCGTGTGACAGTGGTCGGGTCGAGGTGAGGACGTGGCGGACATGATGAAGCCAACGGACGGACGAGGCGGCGGAGACGTAAACGGGCGAGAGGACCCACGATTTCTGGCGCGCTTCAAGGAATTCCGCCCCACGAGCCTGGCCGTGGACCACCAGACGAGCGTGATGGTGCTGTTCGGCTTCATCACAATCGCGGGGCTGCTCGCGTATCGGGGGATTCCGAGGGAGTCGTTTCCCGAGGTCGAGATCCCGATGATCGCCGTGAACACGATCTATGTGGGGGTATCGCCGGCGGACATCGAGAGCCTGGTGACCCGTCCCCTCGAGGACGAGCTCTCCACGATCTCCGAGATCAAGGATCTCACGTCGACCTCGGTCGAGGGCTATTCGAGCGTCGTCGCCGAGTTCGAGGCCTCGGTAGACCTGGAGGAGGCACTGCAGAAGGTCCGCGAGAAAGTGGACCTCGCCAAGCCGGACCTCCCGGCGGAGGCCGAGGACCCGTCGATCATGGAGTTCGACTTCACCGAGTTCCCTGTGATGCAGGTGAACCTCTCCGGGCAGTACGGCGTCGTTCGGCTCAAGGAGATCGCGGAGGAGCTCCAGGACCGACTCGAGCAGATTCCATCCGTGCTTCGGATCGACCTACGCGGCGGGCTGGAGCGGGAGGTGAAGGTGGACGTCCACCTCGACCGCCTCCAGTTCTACGGCCTCGAGATCATGGACGTCATCGACGCCATCCGGGAGGAGAACGTCAACATCCCCGGGGGCTCCATCGACGTCGGTACCATCACGTACCTGGTCCGCCTGGACGGCGAGTTCGACGACCCGACGATCATCGGAGACATCGTCGTGATGACCAAGGACGCTCGCCCCATCTACGTCCGGGACATCGCGGACGTGGAGTTCGGCTTCAAGGAGCGCGAGAGCTACGCGCGCCTGGACCGGTCGCCCGTCGTGACCCTCGACGTGGTGAAGCGCTCGGGGCGGAACATCATCGAGACCGCCGAGCTGGTGAAAGCGGTCATCCGCGAGATGGAGGCGGAGCTCCCTCCGACCACGGTCGTGAAGATCACCTCCGACCAGTCGGTCCAAATCGCCGATATGGTGAGTAGCCTCGAGAACAACATCATCTCGGGGCTGATCCTCATCATCGTGGTGCTCCTCTTCTTCCTCGGAGCAGGGAACTCGGTCTTCGTCGCGATCTCCATTCCGACGTCGATGCTGCTGTCGTTCGTCATCCTCGGGCTCACGGGAACGACGCTCAACATGGTCGTCCTCTTCTCGCTGATCCTGGCACTCGGCATGCTGGTCGACAACGCGATCGTCGTCGTGGAGAACATCTACCGGTACGTGGAGGAGGGCTGGGACCGGCGTCTGGCGGCCAAGAAGGCCACCGGCGAGGTGGCCATGCCGGTCATCGCCGCCACGCTGACCACGCTCGCGGCCTTCGCTCCGCTCCTCTTCTGGCCGGGGCAGGTTGGGGAGTTCATGAAGTTCCTGCCCTCGACGCTGATCATCGCGCTGTCGAGCTCGCTGTTCGTGGCCATGGTGATCATCCCCACGTTGTGCGCCATGTTCCTGCGCCTCGAGGACGATCCGCCGCCGCCCCTGACACCGGCGGCACGCTGGACCCTCATGGGGGGTGCGGGCCTGTTGTTCCTGATCTTCGCGTCGGCCAACCTGCTCACCGCTGTTCTGCTGACCGCCACGGTCTTCGGCCTCTGGGCTCTCAATCGCTTCGTCGTCAGTGGTGTCGCCGGCCGCTTTCAGCACTCGGTGCTGCCCCGCACCCTCACCGCGTACGAGAGACAGCTGAACCGGGCGCTCGACCACCGAGCCATCGTGCTCTTGGGCTCGCTGGCCGGTCTCGTGGTCACGCTCATCGCCTTCGGCTGGTTCAACCCGGGAGTTGAGTTCTTTCCCGAGGACATTCCGCCTAAGGAGATCCTGGTCGACATCGACCTGCCCGTAGGCAGTCGCGTCGAGGCCACCGACGCCATCGCCCGGCGCCTGGAGTCGGAGATTCTCATGAGTCCGGGCATCTCGGACGCCAAGTCCGTGGTGGCCACGGTGGGCGGCTCGGGTGGGGGGGCCATGATGTTCGGTGGTGGGGCCTCCGGGCCTGACGCGGGCCGTGTGACGGTCAGCCTGGTCGAGTTCGGAGATCAGGAGTTCGATCCGTTCAATCTTCTCGGCGCCATGCAAGCGTCGCTCGGCACGGACATCGCTGGAGCGGAAATCACCGTCGAGCAGATGCAGGAGGGGCCGGCCCAGGGTGCGCCAGTCAACATCGAGATCATCGGCGAGGACCCTACGACGCTCAAGGAGCTGTCCGACAGGGCCCTGGCGATCCTGCAGGACGACCCGGTCTACTCCCGGCTGGTGGGCCTGGAGAGCGACCTGGACGAGGCTCGTCCCGAGCTCTCCGTGTCGGTGGACCGGGAGAAGGCGGCGCTCTACGGCGTTTCGAGCCTGGACGTGGGGATGGCGATTCGCGGTGCCATCCAGGGGATCGAGGCCGCGAAGTACCGGACCGGCAACGACGAGTACGACATCATGGTGCGCCTGTCCGAGGAGTACCGCGGCGAGCTCGAGTCCCTCAGGGACCTGAAGGTGATGAACGAGGGCACGCAGATCCCACTCCTTTCGGTGGCCAAGTGGGAGGTGGGGGACGGCTACGGTAGCATCCGCCGGAAGGACCAGACCCGAATGGCCACCATCAGCTCGGATGTGCGCTCTGGCTTCAACAGCAACGCGGTTCTGGCCGAAGTCCAGGAGGTGTTGAGCGCCTTCGTCGCTGGGGAGCTCCCGATCGGCTACCGGGTCGAGTACACCGGGCAGTCTCAGGAGCAGGATGAGGCCGCCGCGTTTCTCCAAAGCGCCTTTCTTGGAGCGCTCATGCTCATCGGGCTGATCCTGGTCAGCCAGTTCAACTCGGTGGTCAAGCCCGTCATCATCCTGACGTCCGTCATGATGTCGACCGTGGGTGTCTTCCTCGGGCTCATGGTCTTCCGCATGCCGTTCGGCATCATCATGACCGGCGTAGGAATCATCTCGCTGGCCGGCATCGTGGTGAACAACGCGATCGTGCTCATCGACTACATCGACGTCCTGCGCACGAGGGACGGCCTGAGTCGGAGAGATGCGCTGGTGCGCGGCGGTCAGGTGCGCTTCAGACCGGTGATCCTGACCGCGGTGACCACGGCTCTCGGCCTGATCCCGCTGGCGATCGGGCTCAACTTCGACTTCTTCGGGCTGTACACGAGCCTCCAGCCGGAGCTGTATTGGGGCGGTGAGCAAGCGTCGTGGTGGGGTCCCATGGCCATCGCCGTCATCGTGGGGATTCTGTTCGCTACCTTCCTCACCCTGATCTTGGTACCGGTGCTCTACTCGATCGTCGATGACTTCACCGACCTCTTCAAGCGGCACTACACGCATGCTGAAGAGGAGAAGGCCGAGGCAGAGAGGGTCTTGGATGCAGGAGCGAGCGCCGAAGACGAGTGGGCTCCGACCCGTCCGGCCAGGCCGGTGGGTGAGCCGGAGCCGGCCGCGGTGCGCTCTCGGTCCGTCACCGACCCGCTACGGCCCACCGGAGGGCTCACGCCCCAACCCGAGTAGCGTGTGGGGCGCCTAGGAGGCGGGCGCGGGCCGGAGAGAGCTTCCGGGTCCTCAGCGTGGGCAACGAACCCCTCGTGCAGTGCCCAGTCGTCCCCCCCCGCTCCGGAAGGATCAGAGGAAGCGTCTCGGCCAACCGCACGGCGACAACCTGAACGTGGAAGTTCGGCTTCCACGGGAACGCCACCCCTCAGCGGGACGAGTCCAGCTCGACGACAGCTCGACCTCCGGCCACCTGTTCGCCTGCCTGGCCTTGGCTTATGATGCGCCGCTCGGAGGCCCTGTCCAAGAGTGCAGCGCGGCATGCGCACGCGACCCCCAGCCAGTCCAAGACCCTGAAGCGGAGCCGTATGGAGACCCAGGCTCGACCAGGCTTCGACCGAGACACGCCGGTGTGGGCGAAAGTCGTGGACCACACGCGCTGCATCGGCTGTCATGCCTGCACCACGGCGTGCAAGTCGGAGAACGACGTTCCGCTCTCGGTGACCCGGACGTACGTCAAGTACGTGGACGTGGGGCAGTTCCCTCAGACGCGCCGGTCCTTTCAGGTCACCCGCTGCAACCAGTGCAGCAGCGCGCCCTGCGTGACGGCCTGCCCGACCAAGGCCATGTACGTCCGGCGAGACGGGATCGTGGACTTCGACAAGTCCATCTGCATCGGCTGCAAGGCCTGCATAGCCGCGTGCCCGTACGACGCCATCTTCATCAACCCGGTGGACCATTCAGCGGAGAAGTGCAACTTCTGCGCGCACCGCATCGACGTGGGGCTGGAGCCGGCGTGCGTGGTTGTCTGCCCCACGGAGGCGATCTTGGTTGGAGACCTCACGGACCCCCGATCGGCGGTCAACCAGATCGTGAACCGTGATCCCGTAGCCGTGCGGCGTCCGGAGAAGGAGACCCGGCCCAAGCTGTACTACAAGGGCGCGGATCAGTTCACCCTGGATCCGCTGGCGGCTCGAAGACCCGAGGGCGGGCTCTTCATGTGGAGCGAGCAGGGAAGCGTTCCTCAGCAGGTTCCGGCGGGGCATCCGGGCTCGTGGAACAGCTCCGCCGCGGCCGTCTTGTCCTACGACGTGCCCCATCGGGCTCCGTGGGACTGGCGGGTGAGCCTCTATACGTGGACCAAGTCGGTGGCCGCTGGGGCGTATCTCGTACCGCTCCTGCTCATCTTGGTTGGTGCGATGTCCGGGGTGAGCTCTCTGTGGACCGTCGGCGCTCCTCTGGTGGCGCTCTCCTTCCTCGCGATCACCGGCGCGCTCCTGATTTGGGACCTGGAGCACCCGAGCCGGTTCTACATGATCTTCACACGGCCTCATTGGCGAAGTTGGCTGGTCCGCGGCGGCGTGATCATCGGGGCCTACGGAGCCTTGCTGGCCGTCCACCTCTGGGCCGGGCTCAGCGACCGGTCGGGCCTCATCGGCCCCCTGGCTTGGGCAGGCGGACCCCTCGCGGCCATGACGGCGGTGTACACGGCGTATCTCTTCGCGCAGGCCAAGGCTCGCGACCTCTGGCAGAATCCGCTTCTTCCGCCCCACCTGCTGGTACAGAGCCTGCTGGCCGGCGCGGGAGCCCTGTCCCTGCTGGCACCCGCCTGGGAGGGGGGGGACTCCGGGCTCGCGAGCGTTCTCCGAATCGGCTTCGCCGGTGCCGCCGGCGCTCACCTCCTCATGGTGGCTGGAGAGGTGACGCTTCCACACGTCAGCGCGCATGCCCGTCTTGCCGCAGTGGAGATGACCCGCGGCCGCTTCAGCGTCTGGTTCTGGACGGGGGTCGTGCTCACGGCCGCCGCCTTGGCGGCGCCATGGGCGGGGGCGGGTGCCGTGGCGCTCGGGCTCGTGGGACTGGCGGCACACGAGCACGCCTACGTGCAGGCCGGCCAAGCTGTGCCCTTGGCATGATAAAATATTCCCAGAAAACGATTTCGCCATATGGACTTAAACGATCTTAGCAAGAGGGTCTCGGCCGCGCGGGCAGAGGTCGAGGCCCGAGGGGAGACCTTCTATCCGGGTCCCAGCAGGATCCACCTCGCGGCGTTTCCCCCCAAGGAGCGCTGGAACGACTGGGTGGAGCTGGACGCGTCGGCATGGCCGGGGCGGGTCGAGCGTCGCTACACGCTGGTGCCGACCACCTGCTTCAACTGTGAATCCGCCTGCGGCCTGTTGGCCTACGTCGACCGCGACACGCTCGAAGTCCGGAAGTTCGAGGGAAACCCCGAGCATCCGGGCTCGAGGGGCAGGAACTGCGCCAAGGGCCCGGCCACCCTGAATCAGGTGACGGACCCCGACAGGATCCTCTATCCCCTCAAGCGTGCGGGGGAGCGCGGGGCAGGGAAGTGGGAGCGCGTCAGCTGGGACGAGGCGCTTGACGCGCTTGCGGCCCGCATCCGTGCGGCCCTCGCGGAAGGGCGGGCCAACGAGGTCATGTACCATGTGGGCCGACCCGGCGAGGACGGGTTCGCGGACCGCGTGCTGGCCGCCTGGGGCATCGACGGGCACAACTCGCACACCAACATCTGCTCTTCCGGTGCGCGGGTCGGCTTCAACCTCTGGGTTGGCTCCGACCGCCCGAGCCCGGACTTCGAGAACGCCGAGGTGATCCTCCTCATTTCGAGTCACCTGGAGTCGGGGCACTACTTCAACCCGCACGCCCAGCGGATCATCGAGGCGCACCAGCGAGGCGCGAAGATCATCGTCTTCGATACCCGCCTCTCCAACACCGCCACGCACGCCACCCACTATGTGGCGCCCTATCCGGGCTCCGAGGCGGCCATCAATCTCGCCATCGCCAACCACCTCATTCAGAACGACCTCTACGCCGGCGAGTTCGTGCGTCGCTGGTGGAACTGGCGCGAATACATGTTGGCGAGGCATCCGTCCGCGGAACCGACCTTTGACAACTTCGAGCGCGTGCTGAAGGAGCTGTACGCCGAGTACACCTTCGAATACGCCGGCTCCGAAGCCGGCGTGGACCCTGAAGCGCTTCGCGCCGTTGCGGAGACCGTCGCCGGAGCGGGGACCCGCCTCTCTGTCCACAACTGGCGGAGTGCCGCCTCGGGGAACCTGGGCGGCTGGCAGGTCGCCCGGACCCTGTATCTCCTGTGCGCCCTGACCGGCTCCGTGGCCACGGAAGGTGGGACTCATCCTGCGAGCTGGAACAAGTTCTCCCCGAAGCCCATCTACAGCCCGCCCGGCCCTCCGAAGTGGAACGAGCTCGTCTGGCCCCTGGAGTACCCGCTCTCCTATCACGAGATGTCCATCCTCCTGCCCCACCTCCTCCTGGAGGGACGGGGCAAGCTCGACACCTACTTCACCCGCGTCTACAACCCGGTCTGGACGAACCCCGACGGCTTCTCATGGATCGACGCGCTGACCGACCCCGAGCTTGTGGGGCTGCACGTGGCCCTCACTCCGACGTGGAACGAGACCGCCCAATACGCGGACTACGTGCTTCCCATGGGCCTGGGCGGTGAACGGCACGACGTGCATTCGTACGAGCAGTACGACGGCCAGTGGATCGGCTTCCGGCAGCCCGTGCTGAGGGCGGCGCGGGAGCGGCTGGGCGAAGAGGTGGCCGACACCCGAGCGGCGAACCCCGGTGAAGTCTGGGAAGAGAACGAGTTCTGGATGGAGCTGTCGTGGCGGATCGATCCGGACGGCGGCCTCGGCGTGCGGCAGTACTTCGAGTCGAGGAAGAAGCCGGGCGAACCCCTGAGCGTCGACGAGTACTACGGTTGGATGTTCGACAACTCGGTGCCCGGTCTCCCCGAAGCCGCCGCGAAGGAGGGGCTCACGCCGCTTCAGTACATGCGCCGCTACGGGGCTTTCGAGGTCCGTCGCAAGGTCGGCGCCCTGTACGAAGAGCAGGTGCCGGCGGACGAGCGCGCGAGCATCGGCACCGACGAGCTGGGGCGCGTCTTCACGCGGGCCGAGAAGCCGTCCGGCCCCCATACGGTGTCGGCGCCAAAGGCGCCGGACGACGACGAGGGCCGCCGCTGCGTGGGGATCTTGGTCGACGGCACGGTCAGGCGCGGGTTTCCCACCCCGTCAGGCCGGCTCGAGTTCTTCTCGACCACCATGGACGCGTGGGGCTGGCCCGAGCTGGCCGTCCCCGGCTACATCAAGAGCCACATCCACCGGGAGAAGCTGGCTGACGATCAGATGGTGCTGCTGCCCACGTTCCGGGTGCCGGTGCAGATCCATACTCGGAGCGGCAACTCGAAATGGCTCGACGAGATCGCTCACACGAATCCGCTCTGGATCCACCCGCACGACGCCGCCGAGCGTGGCGTCCTTACCGGCGACCTGATGCGGGTCGAGACCGACGTGGGCCACTTCGTCCTGAAGGCGTGGGTCACCGAGGCCATTCGGCCGGGCGTGGTGGCGTGCAGCCATCACATGGGGCGCTGGAGGCTGCACCCCGAAGGGCAGAGGCAGGTTTCGGCGACCGTGCGGTTGGAGCGCTCCGGGCACGAATGGTCCATGCGACGGACCGGCGGTGGCGGCCCGTACGCGTCGGAGGACGGAGACACGGCCCGCATCTGGTGGGCCGACGTGGGCGTGAACCAGAACCTCACCTTCCCGGTGCATCCGGATCCCATCTCCGGGATGCACTGTTGGCATCAGGCCGTTCGCGTCCGCAAGGCCCGCTCGGGAGAGCGGGCGGGCGACATCCGCGTGGACACGAGGCGCTCTCGGGAGATCTTCAGAGAGTGGCTCGAGCTGACGAGGCCTGCGGGTGCAGTGAGCCCGGACGGCACTCGCAGGCCCCTATGGTTCGCTCGTCCCCTACGCCCCCAGCCGGCGGCGTATCGACTGCCGGAGTCGGACGCGGTCGATTCGACGTGAACGACCCAACGCATATCGAGGAGCCCACTTGGAGTTGCTCAGGGCGTTAGGCGCCCTTGCGGAGCCGCCATCCGCAGTACACGGGAGGTTGTCGAGCGTGCTCGGACTCCCCGGCCCCCCGACGGCACCGCATATGCCGACGTCTTTCTCATGCAGCTCCCACCCTATGCTTCGGTGTACGTGGGTGACGAGGGCATGCTCGGGGGTGAGGCCCGGGCCCGGGTGGCCGGCTTCTGGTCGGCCCTGGGACAGGAGCCCCCCGACGAGCCGGACCACCTCAGCAGCCTCCTTGGGCTCTCGGCGGGCTTGGCGGAGGCCGAAGAGCGAGAAGACGATCCCTCCTCCGCACTGTTGCTCCGGCGCTCGCGAGCCGCTCTGCTATGGGAGCACCTGCTTCCGTGGCTGCCTCCGTTCCTGACGCGGGTCGAGGAGCTTGGAGGACCCTTCTATGGCCGCTGGGCCGCCCTTCTCCAGGAGGCGCTCCGTTCCGAGCTCCGCGAGGTCGGCAGCCTTGACGTCACCCCCCGGCATCTTGCTGAGGCCGCGAGGATGGCGGATCCGAGGCTGGAGGGAGCAGAAGCGTTTCTGGCCGCTCTTCTGGCACCCGTGCGGAGCGGCTTCATCGTCGTCCGCCGTGACCTGTCCCGCGCCGCGGCCCACCTTGGCGCGGGCCTCCGAGCCGGCGAGCGGACGTTCGCGATGAAGGCCCTGTTGTCGGAGACTCCCGACCGATTCCTGGACTGGCTCGCAGAGCAGGCTCGCAGGCGCGCGTCCGAGCACTCTGTCCGGCTCGAGGGGTTGGGGCCCATCCGGGACCACTGGGTCAGCCGGGCACACACGGCTGCAGACCTACTGGCGTCGCTCGCCGCGGAGGCACGGGCGAGGGTGCCGACGTGAGTGCTCCCCGGCCGCCGGTGGGCGAGGTCGCATCGGAAAGCGGCGTGGCCCTCGTGCTGATTCCCATGGCCGTGGCCTACGCCGAGCTTGCGGGCGGATGGATCACGTTCGTCTTCTGGCTGTGGCTCGAACCGTACGTCGAACAAGCGGTCTTACTGGGAATCCTCGCCGCGGCGGCAATCCACATCTGGCGGAAAACGGGGCCGGGCATCGACCACTGGATCCTTACTCGAGCCGTGCGCCTGGCGCCGAAGGGGGTGCCTTGGTTCGGGTCGGCGGCATGCCTGGAGCGGACGGCGACCGAGCTGGTTGCGCTCGCTCGCGCTACGAACAAGGTCGTCGAGCATCCTGGGGACCTCGGACGCATCGAGCGAACCGGGGCCGTCTCGCTGCGAAAGCTCGTGGACGAGGCCGATCAGCCATGCTACGCGCTGGATAGGGAGACGGTCGAGAAGTGAGCAGGAACACTCCGAGCTCCGGGAGCGAGCCGCCGTTGAGCACGACCGTACGTTGGACGCTGCTGGGAGTGGCGTGGGGTGCAGGGCTCTTCGCAGCCGTGACCGTCTACAGGGCTCTGGCCAGCGGGGCACCGCTGCTGCTGCAGCTCAGTCCGATCGCCCTGTTCACGATCATCGGCGCGACCGTAGGCGGGCTCGTCGGTCCGATGGCCGGCGCCATCGTGGCCCGATGGCGGAACAGGTGAGCCGGGCGGATCGGAGCGCCCGATCCCTCTCGAGATCCCCGGCGGCGTGCCGGCGCCCGGAGTGTGTCGGGTCGTGTGGGACGTCCACCGCCTGACAGGGCAGGAGCCGGTGCGTATCTTGCCCCGATGAACTTCGAAGCGTTCAGCTGCCTCACCTTCGACTGCTACGGAACCCTGATCGACTGGGAGTCGGGCATCGCGACGGCCATGCGGCCCATCCTGGGCGCTCACGGGGTCGCACTCGAAGACGAGGACGTGCTCGAGCTCTTCGGGAGGGTCGAGTCGACGGTCCAGGCCGAGCAGTATCGTCCGTACCGGCACATCCTCTCCGACGTGGTCGAGGGCTTCGGAAAGGCCCTCGGCTTCAAGCCGTCGGGTCGGGAGCGCGCGTCCTTGGCGGTTTCGATCGGGGAGTGGGCTCCATTCGAGGACACGGTCGACGCGCTGAAGCTCCTGAAGAGCCGGTACCGCCTGGCCATAATCTCCAACATCGACGACGACCTCTTCGCGGAGAGCGCCCGGCAGCTCGGCGTAGGGGTCGATGAGGTGGTGACTGCCCAGCAGGTTGGCGCCTACAAGCCATCCCTAGAGAACTTCTCGGTCGCCTTCGATCGGCTCGGTCACGGCCCGGAAGGCGTCTTGCACGTGGCTCAAAGCCCCTATCACGACATCGCTCCCGCACGGGAGCTCGGACTCGCGTGCGTGTGGGTGAATCGGCGGGCGCACCGCGGGGGCACCGGCGCGACGGCGCCGGCTACGGCGAAGCCCGACCTCGAAGTGCCCGACCTCAAGTCCCTGGTCATGCTCATGGGTTTGGGGTAAGCGGCTCGCGGTTGCCGCGCGGGTCTTGGCGGAGCATGCAACCTGCCACGTGAAAACAAGCGGAGGCCTCTCACGCCTTCGCAGGCTTCCCTTCCGACCGAGCGACAGACATGGCTTGGATCCGACTCACTCCCGTATCAGAGGCCACCGGACTTCTCAAGAAGCAGTACGATGCCGCGATGGCGAGAGCGGGTCGCGTATGGAACGTCATCCGGATCATGAGCCCGAATCCCAGGACGCTCGACGCCAGCATGAAGCTCTACGAGTCCATCATGAAGGGCCCGTCGCCGCTGTCCCGCGTCCAACGCGAGATGCTCGCGACCGTGGTCTCGGCCGAGCTCGAGTGCCACTACTGAACGCTTGCGCACGCGCACGACCTCCGGGAAGAGGTCCAGGACAGGTTCGACACCGATGAGGAGGCCGACGCTTTCGCGCACGCCGTGGCCGCAGACTGGACGCGCGCTCCGCTCTCCGAGGCCGATCGGGCCCTGTGCGCCCACGCCGTTCGGCTCACGCGGAAGCAGGGAAGCGTCGCGCCTGAGCATCTGGATGCGCTGCGGGCCCTCGGCTTTGACGACGTGGCGATCCATGATGCCACGCAGGTGGTGGCGTACTTCAACTACATCACGCGCATCGCGGACGGGCTGGGGATCGACCCCGAGGACTTCGTGCGGCCGTGGGGGATCGAGGCCTGATGTCTTGCGACACCGCGCAGCCGCCACTCCGCGACCCAACTCCCTCCGGGCCTCGGCCCGCTGTGAGCGGGCGCAAGACCGCCGCCCGCCTCGCCTCGCTGAACGCGGATGTGGTGGGGTGCAGGCGGTGCCCCCGGCTCGTTGACTGGCGTCAGGAGGTGGTGAGAGAAAAGCGGGCGGCGTTCGCCGACCAGGAATACTGGGGTCGCCCCGTTCCCTCGTTCGGCGATGCGGAGGCCTGGGTCCTTATCGTGGGGCTTGCGCCCGCCGCCCACGGAGCCAATCGGACCGGCCGCATGTTCACGGGGGATCGCTCGGGGGATTGGCTGTACCGCGCGCTGCACCGGGCCGGTTTCAGCAACCAACCCGAGGGTCGCAGAGCCGACGACGGACTCACGCTGACGGGGGCGTACGTAACGGCCGCCGTGCGTTGCGCGCCGCCGGAGAACCGTCCGACGCCCGAGGAGCGTGATCTCTGTCGTCCGTTCCTAGAACGAGAGTTCGAGCTGCTGACAGGGGCGAGGGTGATCGTGACGCTCGGTCAGTTCGCCTACAACCAGGTCCTGCGGGTCCTGGGGGCCCGCGGTCTCCCGGTCCCGCGCCCGCGCCCCAAGTTCGGCCACGGCGTGGAGGTGAGCGTCGGCAACAGGACCGTGCTCGGCTCCTACCACCCCAGCCAGCAGAACACCTTTACCGGCAAGCTGACGGAACCGATGTTCGATGGAGTGTGGCAGCGAGCCCGCCGTCTCTCGAAGACCGGCGCCTGAACCGCTCGCACTCGGCCTGACGATGGGGTGGCTCGACCGGCCCCGTGAGACGGGAGGCCGAACGCCCTGAAGCTCGCGCCGGGTCAACAAGGCTCACGAAGAAACGGTCGGGGTATGTGCGGTGTTCCAGCACAGATGGGATGAGCTAGGCTGGCTGCGACGAGCGGAGCCGGCATGTACCGAGCGCGACCGCGGAGCGTGACGAATGCGTTTCAACACTTCTCTTGGGGCGGGTCTAGTCCTTGCCCTTGCCTCGATCGCGGCTCTCGGCGGTTCGAGCCCGGTGGCGGCTCAAGATCCGACCGTCGCCGAGTACGAGCCCCGGACCACGCTCGTCGTGCCCCAGACTCTCCGCGCTCGCGCTCGCTTTCCGTTCGTCGACATTCACGGCCACCAGAGGGCCGCGCGCATGCCGGCAGCCGACGTCGCCCGGCTCGTCGGCGAAATGGACGAGCTCAACATGGCGGTCATGGTCAACCTCTCGGGGGGGAGCGGAAGGACCCTCACCTCGGGTCTCGAGAACATGACACGAAACCACCCCGATCGCTTCGTGTTCTTCGCGAACGTGGACTTCCAGGGTGTGGGCGAGCCGGGATGGGGGGAGCGGGCGGCCGCCCAGCTCGAACAGGACGTTCGCAACGGGGCGGCGGGTCTCAAGATCTTCAAGAACTTGGGCCTCTCCGCCCTTGATACGGACGGCAACAGGGTTCCGGTCGACGATCCGCGCCTTGCACCCGTCTGGGACAAGGCCGGCGAGATGGGGATTCCGGTGCTGATCCACAGCGCCGATCCGGCCGAGTTCTGGCAGCCCCACGATCGGTTCAATGAGCGCTGGCTGGAACTCAAGCTCCGGCCGGGTCGGCTCCAGCCTCCCGGCAAGAGCGCACCCTTTGAGCAGATCATCGGGGAGCAGCACAACGTCTTCCGCCGCCATCCGAATACGACCTTTATCGCCGCGCACCTGGGTTGGCTCGGACAAGACCTCGCGCGTCTCGGAAGACTTCTCGACGAGCTGCCGAACATGAACGTCGGTTTGGGAGCCGTGATCTACGAGCTCGGAAGACAGCCGCGCTTCGCCGCGCGATGGCTCGAGACACGTCAGGACCGAGTGCTGATGGGGAAGGACTCCTACAACAAGGAGGAGTTCCACGCCTACTTCCGCGTGCTCGAGACGGAGGACGACTACTTCGACTATTACCGTCGGTACCACGCGTTCTGGCAGATGTACGGCCTGGGCCTGTCGGATGAGGTGCTCCGGAAGATCTACTACGAGAACGCGCTCCGGCTGGTGCCGGCCATCGATCGCTCTCTCTTCCCGGGCTACTAGCGTGAGCCGCGCCCGGAGTCTCACGACGGTGGTGGCACGCTTCCACTACCGCCACGAAGCCGAGCTGGCCCACGGCTACCTGAAGAGCGCGGGGGTGCCCTCCGCGCTCTTCATCGACGATGCGGGCGGCATGGACGTCGGTATGGCCTTTTCCAACCCGGCCCGGGTCGTGGTGGGGGCCGAGGACGAGGGGCGCGCTCGGGCGATCCTCGCCGAGGCGGGGATGTTGAGCGGCGTCGAGGGACAGTCGCCCGAGGACTCCGATCGGCGTCCCGACGAGGGTCCACAGTAGGAGGTGCGGGAGAAGCGCCGGTCCGCCGGAGAGTACCAGGGGCCCGGCAGCGCTCGTGCCCCGACCGCACCGCGGTCGAGGCTCGCCCGGGCAGGCCCAGAGGCTCCTCCGATCGACTGGCCCGTCGCTACGGGGTCAACGAGCTGTTGAAGCCTCCCACGAACTGGAAGAACGTGACCACCTCCTCCATGTCCTGCGCCACCCATCCGACGGTGTGCGCGTCCACCCGCTCGACGGTGGGCAGATAGCTGAGCACCTCGGCGGGCATGTAGCTCTTGAAGGTGAGCTGCACGTCGATGGGCCCCTCGAGGCGGTACGGCTCGATCTCATCCAGGCGCACGAGCCCTGCGGAGACCTTCTGGCCGATGAGGGCGTAGGCCGCTTCGGGCATGATCGTTCGGGCCGAATGGAAGCCGTAGCTCCACTTCACCACGGCGCCCTCGATGTCTCCGATGACACTCTGGGCCTCCTCGACGATGGCGTCGTCCCCCGAGATCATGACCACCGGCACACCGAAGTGGCCCGCGAGAGCGGCGTTGATCGAGGCCTCCGACATCTCGATCCCGTTGATCCTCACGGCAGCGTAGTTGGCGCTGGACATGGTGTGCGCCCGCACGCCCCTCGGGTTCGTCGTGCTTGCGTGGTACGCGATAAAGATGGCCGCGTCGAAGGAGGCGTCGATCCCCTCCATCATGCCCAGCCGGCGCGGCCACGAGCGCACCAGAGTGATGTCGCTCGGCAGTCGCTCCATGAGCAGGTTCTGCCCGTTGCCATGCGAGTCCGCTACGACGATCTCGGTGGCGCCGCCGGCACGAGCAGCGTCGATGGCTGCGAGGGCCTCGCTGGTCATGAACTCCCGGAAGCGCTGATACTCGAATCCTCCGGGTCCGAGCTGTTCGCTCGTCACCGCGCCCACGACGCCCTCCATGTCCACGGAGATGTGCACCTTCAGCCCGTCCTGCGCGAGCGCTGGGGCCGCCCCAGCGCCCAGCGCCGTCAGTCCGAGCAGGGCCGCTGCCACGGTCGCGGGTGCCGCCGCTTTCGAGGGGATCCGCGTTCTGCCGTCGAGATACCTCATGTCGTTCCTCACTTGATGAGAAGAATTCTGTTGTTGACCGGGTACAGCCACTCGACCCCCCGCTCCGTCACGATGGCGTCGTCCTCGAGGGGAATGCGCACCTTCCGGCCGCCCCACTCGGGCGCGCTCGTATAGGCGAACAGCTCGATGGAAAAGAGGTTGCCCGGCCTCACCTCGTAGGTCATGCGGACCGGGTTGAACCAAGCGATGGAGGGGCCGATCCCGTGGCCGAGGTTGCCGACCGAGTGGTTCCCCGTAATGACGTCCGTGACATCGGGATCGTCCGAGGGCTGGTTGAACGTCTCCATCACCGCGAAGCCCGCGCCCGACAGGGCTTCGTTGATGAAGTCGAAGTTGTCGGCGGCCGTAATCCCCGGCCTGATCGTGTTCTTGATGATCTCCCGGGCTTCGACGCCCTGGTCGAAGGCGCGCTGGAGCCCCGGGGGCGCCTCGGTCTCGCCTTCCCGCAGGACGTACGCCGTACGCTTCATGTCGGTGTAGAAGTTGAGGTATCCCACACCCCAGTCGATCATCATCAGGTCGCCCCGCTGGATGATGCGGTCGCTGGAGGTGGCCTCGATGCCGCCCGGCCCGGTGATGTAAACGGAGGGCATGTCGAACGAGGAGCCCAGGCCCCGCTCGAGCAGCCGGTCCATCATCCACCAGGCTACGTCCTCAAGCGTCGTGACACCCGGGCTGATCACCTCGTTGGAAAAGGCGCGCTCGGCGATCTCCCTCGATATCTCGCCGGCCTCTCCGAACGCAACCACCTCCGATGCCACTCGTCGTGAGCGGAAGTCGGAGATAAGCTTCTCGGCCGACACCAGGCGGGACGCGTAAGGCTCTCCGAGGGTCTCCACGAGCGCCAGGTACGAGGAGTGCGAGAGACCGTCTGCTCCGCCGATGGCCTCGGACATGTTCACGCCGATGCGCTGCGGGTCGCGCTCCCTCACGAACTCCTGAAGATCGTATCGGCCGGTCACGAGGTCGTAGGCGCCGTTTTCCTCCACCAGGTACCCGCTCACGCCCAGCGCCACCCGCTCGATCCGATCCCCGCCCCGGTCCGTGAAGATGTAGTAGCCCGTCGAGCCGACGTACCCCCGCCCCAGATCCTCGTACAGCGGATCGGGAAGCCCTTCCTTCATGAGGGTGATCCACATCTCGATCTGGTTCTCGCGCATGGCCTCGGGCAGGATCAGGTCGAACTTGTCGCGCCGGATCTGTGCCATCCGCTCCCATCTGCGACGGGCCTCCTGGGCGCTCGTTGCCCCCGGCTGGAGAAGCACGAGGGCGATGAGGCATAGGATGCGTTTCAACATGCTCAATCTCCTGGTCGGGACGTCGACTCGGTCCGGCGCCCTAGCGCCCTGCCGGACAGGCTGGCGGAGTGGGCGGCGAGGGCAAACCGCCGAATGATGGACTCGGCGGGCTCGATGCTGTGCACACCGGCCACGCTCCGCCCTGCCTGCCAGTAATCGCCGTCTCCACTCCTCGCGCGCAAGGACCGCCGCAGCTGCCAGAGCGAGCGCAGCGCGTAGATCGTGCGCATCACGTGTTTGGTCCGCCGCCCTCGGAGCATCCACCGTGCGAGGGGAGCCGCCTTGAGGCCTGTGCGACGGACGAACGGCGTATTGATCAGGGCCACGGGTACCCCCGTGATCCGCTCACTGAGCACGATGTCCTCCTCGGTGGCGTCCACGATGGCCTGCTTGTACTCGTCGCTGGCCGAGCACTCGTCGGTCGTGATGAAACGGGTGCCCATTTGGACCCCGGCGTACCCGAGCTCGAGGACCTCCACGAACTCCTGCTCCGTGGCAATCCCTCCCGCGCACACGACGGGCAGCCCGAGGTCCCCCACATCGTCCAGGAGCTCCCTCGCAGCGAGCTTCCCCGCGTGACCTCCCGCCCTCGAGTTGACTCCGATCAGGCCGTGGACGCCGCCGTCGAGCCCCTTTTGCGCCCACTTCCTCTCGGTGACGTCGTGATAGACCCGCCCCCCGAAGGGCTCCACGGCCCGGACGACCCAGTCGGGCTTTCCGAGCGACGTGACGAAGAAGCGCACGCCCTCTTCGAGCGCCACGTCGATCCACTCCTCCATGCGTCTCCGGTACGTCTTGGACGACTGCTCGATGAGGGCGTTCATGCCGATCGGGCGGTCGGTGAGGGAGCGGATCCTCCGGATTCCCTCTCGCACGTTGTAGCCGTGGACGCACGTGAGGGAGATGGGCTGGAGGATCCCGAGCCCGCCGGCTCCTGAGGCCGCGGCGACGAGTTCGGGGTTCGAGCAGGGGTACATCGCCCCGCAGATCAGGGGGACCTGGACCCCGGCATCTTGCGTGAGGCGAGTGACGACCCGGGGGACGGAGGCGTCGTCGGTCACTTGACCGGACCCAGGCGCCAGACGACCGACACCTGGGCTACCGTGTCCCCGTCCATGTCTCGGATTTGAGCGGTCGCCGTGTACTCGGCGGCGTCGCGCACGGCCGGTGCATCGCAGCGGCACTCGGCGACGAGCCGGCCTCGGGCTTTCTTGTGGTATTCGACCGAGAGCCCGGTCACGATCCCCCGAACGCTCGGTGGCAGCCCCGTCAGCATGGCGAGGCCGCTGGCGAGCTCGCCCAGGTTGACGAGGGCTACGGCGTGAACGGACCGAAGGTGGTTCCGGATCCGGCGCCGGTCCCGGACGGAGATCCTCGCGTACCCCGGTTCCAGGGCCTCGACGCGGGGGCTGATCGTGCCGCTGTAGGGGACCATGAGGCGAAGGATCCAGCCGAAGATCGATCGGCCGCCTGGAAGGCGTGAGAGGCGGCTCCAGAGCTGCCGTAGACGGGTTCCGGGTGCCTCCCCGGCACGGCCCACCGGCGGCGTTCCTTCGGCGGTCCGCCGATCCGGGCCCTCGCGGGGAACGGGGGCCCGAAGATCGGGCACACGCGGGTGAGACATTTCGGTCGCCTCTTGGCGGAGCAGTGAGAGCGCGGAACCGTGCACGGGTCAGGAGGCCAACATAGGACTCCGGATTGGCTTCCGTCACGCGGCCAGACCGGACTCGGCCCCGTGGTGCACGACCGGGCAGCACACCACCGGTGAGCGGCCAGGAGGACCTCGAGACGCTCCTGCTCGACGGCTCCGGGCCCGGAGACTGCGCGTTCGAAGCGGTCGAAGGGGGGGAGTCGCGAAGTGTTATCGTTCTCCGACCGCGCCGGAGCCCGGTCGCGGTCCTTTCCGTGTCCAGTCTCATCCTGATCCGCCTCGCCCATGCACGTCGTCCGCCAGATGGTGCCCGAGAGCAGCGACTTGAAGTCGCTGCTCCGCCTGGCTATGCCCGTGGCCACGGTTCAGGTGGGAGTCATGCTGATGGGAGCGGTCGACACCGTCATGGTGGGGCATGTCTCGGCCAGGGACCTGGCTGCGGTGGCGCTCGGCAATCTCTACTTCCTCTTCACGGCGAGCTTCGGTCTCGGGACTCTCTTTGCACTAGACCCCCTGGTCTCCCAGGCCTTCGGGGCGGACGACCGGGTGGGGATCGCACGCGGCATCCAGCGCGGCTTCGTCATGGCGGCCAGCCTCTCGATCTTCTCGTCGGTCCTTCTCACGGCCGGCGGGCCATTCCTGACCTTTGCGCGACAGCCCCCGGACGTGATCCCGATCGCCGCGGAGTACGCTCTGGTCTCCATTCCTGGGGTGCTGCCCTTCTACGGCTTCATTGTTCTCAGGCAAAGCCTTCAAGCCATGGGCCGCGTGGCTCCCATCGTGGTCGTAATCCTCGCGGCCAACGTGGCGAACGTGTTCTTCAACTGGGTGCTGGTCTTCGGGAACCTGGGGTTCCCCGCGTTGGGGGCCGTGGGCTCCGGGTGGGCCACCACCCTCAGCCGGTGGGTCATGGTCCTGGCGCTGTTGGTCGTAGCCTGGCCCGTGCTGCGCTCCTATCTGTGGCCGCTGCTCCCCCAGGCGATCGTGGCGGCTTCACTGCTCAGGATGTTCCGGCTCGGTGCGCCGATCGGTGTCCAGTTCTTCCTCGAGTTGGGCGTGTTCGGCGTGATCGGGATCGCCATGGGATGGCTGGGCACGATCCCGATGGCCAGCCACCAGGTAGCCATCAACCTCGCCAGCCTTACCTTCATGGCGGCTCTGGGGGTTACGCAGGCGTCGGCGGTCCTGGTGGGGCAGGCGGTGGGGGCCGGGGATTCCGCTCAGGCTCGGCGCTCGGCCGGTGCGGGCCTTCTCTTCGTGGGTGGCATGATGACGCTCTTCGGGGTCATCTTCCTGAGCGTCCCAGGAGCGTTGGCGCGGATCTACAGCACGGACCTGGTGGTCGTGGGCCTTGCGTCAACCCTCATCCCGGTGGCCGGGGTCTTCCAGGTCTTCGACGGCGTGCAGGCCGTGGCCTCGGGGGTGCTCAGGGGGGTCGGTGACACCCTTGTGCCCATGGCGGTGAACCTCGTGGGGTTCTGGCTGATCGGACTGCCCGTCAGCCTGTACCTGGGCTTCCGGGCCGGATTCGGTCCCCTAGGCCTATGGTGGGGTATGGCCGCCGGATTGGGAGTCGTGTCGGTCTTCCTGCTGATGCGGGTGCGGATCCGTTTCGGACGAGGCCTGAGGAGGCTTCACGGCGAGGAGGGCGTGGAGGTCGCGGCCTAGCGTCGAGCCGAATCTTCCGCACTTCGAGGGCCGCCGGGCCAGGGGCGAGCGCGCCCCTCCCTACGGGTCTTCATCCCGTCGGGTCTCGCCAAGCAGCTCTTCCATCTCGTCGTCCGTGAGCCCGATGCCGTCGAAGTCGATGTCGTCGTGGCTCTCCTCGGTCGGTGTCGGGCCCGCCACGGCAGGAGGCAGGGCCTCCGGCGGGGCCTGGGACTTGGTGGGCTGGCGTGCGGCATCCGGACTCCGAGAAATCTCGGCGGGAGGCTCCGCCTCGTCACGCTCGGATCCGACCTCAGTGAGCGGCGCCCCCCGCCACGCTCCCAGAACGTCGACGAGCTCCTTGGTGTCGCGTGTGCGGAAGAAGTACGCCCGTCCCTTGGAAGGGCGAAGGTAGATGCCCGGTCGCAGCAACCCAAGAGTCATGGGAAAGGAGCGGAAGAGGTCCCGGCTCAGCCAGGCTCGGTGGAAGCGTCTGAGCGAGATCTCCTCGAGGTCTCCCGGCTTGAGGATCCTGGAGCGATACACCAGCGCCTTGACGCGCAGGTGATCCGGGAAGACCAGGAGCTTCCGAGGGAACCGAGACAGATAGACCAACAAGAGCGCCAGGAGCGAGACCAGCATGAGGGCGTAGCCCGCCGACTGGACCACAAAGTCGTCGACCGTCGCCACGTAGGCGAGAGTGACCCACTGGAGACCGAAGAGGGTGATCCGAGCCAGCACGAGGCCCACCCCGGCGACCGCGAGGACCGAGACGATGCGGAAGACGATCGGCATTCGGAAGCGCGCCACGTACCGGATGTCGCTCATCGTCACCGGGTTCGTGAGGCCCCAACCGACGATGCGCACGGCCAGCCATGCCAGGATCAGCACGGCGGCGGCCAGGACCGTCTGGCTGATGGGGTGAATGCGCAGAACCGACAGAACCTGCCGCTCGGGGACCAAGTTGCGAGACGCGAACGACGCGACCTCCTCCTGGCGCACGCTCTCGTAGAACCCGAGCACATCGGGGAAGTCCGAGAAGGCGCCAGGGTCGTAGAAGTTGCGGTACACCCAGAAGTTGAGGGCCTCCGACGTCTGGTTCCCGCTCCGGAGGCGCTCGATCACCGCGGTCCGGTCGGCCTCGAAGGCGGCTGAATCGAGCGTGCCCGCTCGCAGGGCCTCGATCTCCTGCTCGATGACCCCGGTGGCGAAGTCGTACTCGCCCTCGTCGATCGAGCCCCTCACCTGCAAGAACCCTGCGGGGCCCCTCTTGGAGTACGCCACTTGGAGGCTGTAGACAGCCTTCCGCTCTCCGTACCGCAAGCGCTGGTTGAGGCGCCGAGTCAGAAGATCCCTCAAGAAGAGGATCATGAGCTCATCCTCGGCCCCGGCGTGGTAGAACTTGTAGCGCGCCGTGTACCGCACGCTGGAGGGGAACCCCCAGGCGTAGGTGGCCCTCCTCCGGTTCGGATCCTGGATCGAGATCTCGCGAGAAGGGACCGGACGGCGAGGAAGCCTTCCGAAGCTCCTCTCGGCCGTAGCCAGCGCTTCGTCCCGGTCCAGATCGCCGACGACGGTGAGCGTCATCGACGCCGGGCCGTAGTAAGTGTCGTAGAAGCCCCTGAGATCCTCAGGTGCAATCGCCTGAAGAGTGCTCCAACGGTCCACCCGCCGTCGGCCTCGAGTGTCCATCCCGTACTCCCGCTGCCAGAAGTCGGGGGGCAGGAGCAGCGACGGATTGAGGAACGCCCAGGCGTGCTCGAAGATCTCCCGTGGACGGGCATTCGTCTCAAGGGCGATGGGCTGCCGGTTCCGCTCGACGACCTCCGGCGTCATGGCATGAGGCGAGACGATTCCAGAAAGCCACTCGATGGCGAAGAGCCCGTACTGCTTGTCGATCGTCGCGTAGTACCACGTGCGATCCGAGGCTGTGTAGCCGTTGCGTCGACCTCCCAGCCCCTCGATGGCATCCTTCACCTGCTGCTCGGTCTGGCCATCGTGATCAGAGAAGAGCATATGCTCGGTGAAATGGGCCAGCCCTTCCTTCCCGCGAGGGTCCCAGTGCGACCCGAAGGGAATGGACACGCTGACCGATGCGTTCGGCGCGCCGGGCAGGCGCTTGAACCAGACCTTGAGCCCGTTTTCGAGGTAGTGCGTCTCAAAGCCCGCGAAAGGGTTCCCAGCCAGTGGGCGCGCAGCTTCGACGGAGTCCTGCGCCGCCTCAGCCCCGAGTCCGGCGAGCGGCCGAAGGGAGGCCAGCGAATCGACAGCCTCGGCGAGGGGGGCGGAGGCCTGGGCCGACGGTTCCGAAGCCGGGGAGAGCGAGTCGGGCCGTTGGGCGCGGCCGAGTCCGGGTGTGGTGAGGATTCCCGCAAGCAGGGCAACCGCGGCGGCTGGTCTTGGGCTCATTCCCGTCACTTTCGTGCGATTCCTCCGGCGGCGTTCAGCATAGCCCCACCCGGCGTCCGGGCAAGAGAAGCAGCTTCAAGCAGCGTCGTGGGCACGGTTGCCCGGCCGGAGCGGGGCTCGCACGTTGTGGCGCGAGTCTTGGGCGGCCATCGAACTGCCGAGGTCTCTTGCCCCGATAGCACCGCCGAGAGCCGCATACGGTTCCAGCATACGGTTCCAGCATACGGTTCCAGCATACGGTTCCAGCATACGGTTCCAGCATACGGTTCCAGCATACGGTTCCACTGCCTCTCCGCTTCAAGGCACTCGAGGTATCTGATGTACGCTCCCAAAGCTGGCGGCGCACTTTCTCGACTCTGTGGGCCGGAGGCTGCTGCTCTCCCTCGGTCGCTTCGCCCACCGCTGAGGGTCGAGCGAAACGGGCGGTGGCGGGGCGCCCGGGCGCTCTCTTTGGCCTTACGCTTGGGTTCCTTGCGCTGCACCGTGTACCCGCGGTTCGAGATCTGAGACGACGTGGAAGAGCACCATATCCGAATTGAGAGGACGGCCCGCTACTTCACCCTGGGGAGCCCCGGGCCGGGCACTCGCGAGCTGTGGATCGTCTGCCACGGGTATCGCCAGCTCGCCCGGCGCTTCTTGCGCCGTTTTCGGGGCCTGGACGACGGTTCCCGCCTGATCGTGGCGCCGGAGGCCTTGTCACGCTTCTACCTGGACGACGGGACGCGCAGGCACGGTCCCGGCGATCTGATTGGCGCGACGTGGATGACGCGAGAGGACCGGCTGAGCGAGATACGGGACTATATCGCGTATCTGGACGCGGTCGTGGATGAGATGAAGGGGGACGGCGCGCCTGAAAGGCTCGTTGTCCTCGGCTTCTCGCAGGGGGTTCACACGGCCTTGCGGTGGGTCGTCGCTGGCGACATCCCCGTCCGGCGGCTGATCTGCTGGGGCGCCTACCCCCCGCACGACTTGGATCCGGAGCGAGGTCGCGCCCGGCTGGCCGTCACGGACCTCGTGCTGGTCCGCGGCCTGTCGGATGCTCACGCCTCCCAGGAAGTGCACGAGCGCGAGGAGCTCAGGCTGGCGGACCTCGCCATTCCCTTCCGCACGGTGACGCACCCGGGCGGCCATGAGCTGGCCGGCGCCCTGCTCCGGGAGCTCGCCGGGTAGCCTTCGTCAGAACTCCCCCACCAGCTTGATCTCGGGAACGAGCTCGTAGCCCTGCTCCCGGGCCACGGTCGCCTGAGCCAGATCGATGAGAGCCCGCACGTCGGCGGCCGTGCCTCCCCCCAAGTTCACGATGATGTTCGCGTGTCCGGAGAAGATCTGCGCCCTGCCGTGCACATGGCCTTTGAGGCCGCATGCGTCAATGAGCCGCCCCGCGCCGATGCCTTCGATTTTTTGGAAGATCGAGCCCGCGCTGGCGTGGGTCCGAAGGTCGGGGTGTCGGTCCTTCCGCCACTCGAGGTTCTCGCGCATGATCCGGCGAAGGTCCTCTTCGGGCGCCGGATCGAGGCGGAAGTCGACGGAGAGCACCACGTCGTCCCGTTCGTGAAGGACGCTGTAGTCGTACCCGAACTCGAAGTAGTCGCAGCCTACCGTCCGACGCTGGCCCCCCTCGATGAGGATCTCGGCAGCGTCGACGATCTCCTCGATGAACATCGTGCGCTCCCGGTCCGGAGCCGGGGAGAGGAAGTGGAGGTTCTGCCACATGGCGCCGCCCACAGTGCTCGGGATCCCCACGAAGTGGTGGAGACCTGCCAACCCGCGACTCACCGTGGCTTCGATCAGCTCCGGATAGGTATCCACTCCGGAGCCGGCGCGCACCACGTCGGGTTCGATGAAATCGATTCCGCCCACCTCACATCGAATCACCACGCCGCGGAACCCTTTGTCGCCGACGAGAACGTTCGCGCCCTTGCCCAGCAGGAAGTGAGGAGTCCCCAGCTCGCGAAGGGCCAGGATGGCCTGGACGAGCTCATCGGCGGTTCGGGCTCGGAAGAGCCGGTCGGCCTTCCCCCCGATCCGAAAGGTCGTGAAGGGTGCCAAGGGGACGTCTACTTCCAGCCGACCGGGACCCAACCGACGCTCGAGCTCGCCAAAGGCCAGGGTGTCTGCCATCGTTCGTGGGTCTCTCTCGTGGTGGCCCGGGGCCAGGCAAGCTAGTGTTCGTGCAACCGATGTGCATGAAGCGGGCCAGCGCCGCTCTCGGTCGTTTCCCGCCCGCACGCCGCCAGGAGGGCACCAGGATCCGAGTACGCTATGCCGTCGTGTTCGACGGAGCCTGTACCGTGTGTCGTCGCTTTGTGGACGTGCTACGCCGATGGGACGCGGACGGATCCCTGGAGATCGTCCCCTCGCAGGACCCCGGCGTAGAGGACCGCTTTGCCTGGATCCCGCCCGAGGCCTTCGACGCCTCGGTTCAGCTCGTCGCGGCTGACGGCAGGACGTGGTCGGGAGCCGCCGCATTGGAACGTCTATTGCACGTTCTGCCTCGGGGCCGCTGGCTCCGTTGGATCTTCCGGGTTCCCTTCGCGCGCCCCCTTGCAGAGCGGGCATACCGGTCCTTTGCCGGGAACCGGCACCGCATGGGTTGCAGAAGCGCGCCTGAGCCGAACTGACCGGGGCCTGCGGCCGCGAACCACACCAGCGGGCGCCTCGAGCCTCAGCCGTTCGCCCTCGGACCCGCCCGCCGGCTGGCGTAGAGCCCCGCGCTGTCGACCCGGCTCCGGCCACACACCCTCCCCGTGCCGAGGCAGATGCTCCGTGTGTTGTGCCCGGCCAGGGTGCCCTTGCGCCGCTCCACCAACCAGCGCCCGACCCAGGAACCGCACAGGCCGTGCCCGGGCTGCCGCACCGGCTCCCTAGGAGGGGGCGGTTTCACCCTTCCACTGGAGTGTTCGCTATTGGGAAATCGGATCCCGCAGGCGAGCAGGTCCGCCGCGGTCCGACGCCGTCCAGGAATCATAAGCAGTTGCGAAATAATCGCTTAGAGAAATTGCTCAATTCTGGCACGCAACTTTCCATAGAGGATGACAGCCGCGCGGTCTTGCGGGGGATCCGATCGGAGGGGTGGGGCGCGCTGTGGCACTGATGGCCGGCGAATGCTTGCTTCGGTCCGCTCGAATCCCCTTCCGCGTGCTCCGACGACCGCACGCACCTCGGAGGTAGGACGTGAAACGAGTCCTGGATCTCGATCTGAACGAAGCGAGGCGGGTCCTGACCTTGGCCCCTGTAGCGCTTCTGGCCATGGCGAGCCTAGCGCTCGGGCAGGAAACGACACGGCTGACCCTGCAGGACGCCATCGACCTCGCTCGGGGGAACAACCCGACGTTCCTGGCCACCCAGAACGACGAAGCCGAGTTCGACTGGGCGAGGAGAGAGGCGCTCACCAGCCTGTTCGTCCCTCGGTTCGACGCCTTAGGCCAAGTTGCCTATCGGGCGCCCGGCGTCTCCCGGATCGGGACGATCAACACCGGCGGTGCGGACGAAGGCGCGCTGTATACGTCGTTCTATCAGCTCCAGGCGACGCTGAGCATCGACGGGAACGCGATCTTCGGGGCCAGCAGCGCGAAGGCCGATCGTAACGCCGCACGTGCTCGGACTCTGGTGGCCGAGTTCAACATGGAGTCCCTCGTGACCCTCCAGTACATGACCGCTCTGCGGGCCCGAGACCAGGTCGAGGTCGCCCGTCGCCAGGTCGAGCGGTCGGTAGAGAACCTCGAGATCGCCCAGGCCCGCGTGGATGCACAGGCTGCCATCGTCACCCACGCCAAACAGGCACAGGTTCAGCTAGGCCGCGATTCCGTGGCGCTCCTCCAGGCCGAGTCGGCGTTGCGGGTGGAGACTTTCCGTCTCCTCGAGAACGTCGGTTTCGGCGTGGACGACGAAGTCAGGCTGGTGAGCGAGTTCAGCGTGTTCGAGCCGATGTGGACCCCCTCGACCTTGATCTCCCGAGCGCTGGAGTCGCATCCCCAGCTCAACGCCCTCGCGGCGAGCGAGGGTGCCCGCCAGGCGAACCTCCGGCAAGCGCGGAGCTCGTACTTCCCCACGGTCTCGCTTCAGGCCGACTGGTCGGGCTTCACACAAGAGGTCGAGAATGGCCAGTTCCTGATGCGGGCGGCGGAGCGCGGAGTCGTGCGGGACGTCGCGAGCTGCGAGCTGTTCAACGACATCTCCACGGGTCTGAGCGCGCCCCTGCCGGGGTTCCCGCAAGACTGCACTGGCTTGGGGCTCTCGGCCGCCGATCGGCAAGAGATCCTCGCGTCCAACAGTGTCTTCCCGTTCAACTTTACCCATCAGCCCTTTCGCGCTCGGCTGAACGTCAGAATTCCCATCTTCACCGGCTTCAGCCGTGAGCGGCAGGCGTCACAGGCCGCCAACGCATACGAGGATGCGATGCACCTCCGTCGTGCCGAAGAGCTGCGCCTACGCACGGCGGTCACCTCGGCTCACGACGCCCTTGCCACCGCCTACAGCGTGGTGCAAGTCGAGGAGCGGAACCGGGTTGTCGCCGCCGAGCAGCTCGAGCTGGCCCGAGCCCGCTACAGCTTGGGGGCCGACCACTTTCTCGTGTTGCTCGACGCAGAGAGAACGATGGCGGAAGCGGAGCGTGCGTATCTCGACGCGACCTATACGTTCCACGTCGAGCTGGCGAACCTGGAGAACGCGGCGGGGCAGCGGCTCCGCCCGCATACGGAAACCGACTAGCGAACGTCCGAGCGACGACCACCAGGGCTCGCGCCAGACCTAGACAGCGAGGAATTCGTGGACATCCCCCGCGATCCCAAACCGAGAACCAGAAGAAGGGTCATCCAGTGGTCTGTGGGGGCCATCACCGTCATCCTGATCACCGGAGTGCTCCGAGGCCTCCGCCCGGCGGGGCCCAGCGTGGATGCCGCGACCGTCTGGATGGACACGGTCGAGCACGGGACGATGCTCAGGCAGGTCCGAGGGCCCGGGACGCTGGTGCCGGAGCGGATGCGCTGGATCACGGCCCTCACCGCGGGTCGCGTCGAGCAGATCATGATCCTGCCCGGGACGGAGATCGCGGCGAACACCGTGATCATCCGGATGAGCAATCCGGACGAGGAAGTGAAGCTGCTCCAGTCTCAGCAGCAGCTCTCGAACGCCGAGGCGGCGCTAATCCAACTCCGCTCGACGTTGCAGACCCAGCTCCTCACACAGGCCGGCCTGGTAGCGCAGACACGTACGCTCTATCACAACGCCGAGCGCGATCACGCGACGAACCAGCGGCTCTACGACACGAACCCCCAACTCGTGGCCGCGACCGAGCTAGCCAGGACGCGTGATGCCGTGACGGAGCTCGAGGAACGCTTGAGGCTCGAGGAGGAGCGGCTCAGGGTGTTCGAGGCGTCCGTAGACGACCAGCTGACAGCCCAGCAGAGACAGATCAGCCGGCTCTCGGACATCGTCGAGTTCAACCGAGACCGGGTCGCCTCGTTCCAGGTGACGGCCGGCGTCTCCGGCGTCTTGGCCGAAATGCCGCTGGAGGAGGGTCAGTGGGTCCAGTCGGGCGGGACGCTGGCGCGCGTCGTCGAGCCGGGGCGGTTGAAGGCCGAGATCCGCATCCCGCAGACGCAGGCCCAAGACATCGTCGTTGGCCAGCTGGCCTACATCGACACCCGGAGCGACACGATCGAGGGGCGCGTGGTCCGCATCGACCCCTCCGTCCAGAACGGCACCGTGACGATCGACGTGGCCCTCCCGGCCGAGCTGCCGCGGAGCGCGCGCCCGGATCTGAGCGTGGACGGCAACGTGGTGATCCAGCGCCTGGACGACGTGACCTACGTGGGCAGGCCGGCCCGCGGCCAGTCGAACCAAAGGATCGGGATGTTCAAGCTGGTGGAAGACGGGGAGGACGCCGAGCGCGTCGACGTCATGCTGGGAGCGAGCTCGGTGAACGAGATCGAGGTGAGGGAGGGGCTCCGGCCCGGAGACATTGTGATCCTGTCGGACATGTCGCGGTGGGACGGCTTTGACCGGGTTCGCTTGAGATAGCATGACCTGAAACCGGCTCCGGAAGGGGCTCGTACGGCCGGCAGAAGAGGACTGGCGCGAGAAGCAGGGGCTTATCCGCAACGGAGGGATGATGGAGAACCGTGGCGAGGGGACCAACGACGCGCCTCTGATCCACCTTCAGGGGCTGAGCAAGGTATTTTACACCGAAGAGGTGGAGACCCATGCTCTATCGGACATCCACCTGGACATCACCGCGGGCGAGTTCGTCTCCATCGCAGGACCCTCGGGCTGCGGAAAGACCACGCTCCTGTCGATCCTGGGGCTGTTGGACTCGCCCACCCACGGCGAATACAAGCTCGACGGAGAGCCGGTCGCCAACCTCACTGCCTCGCAGCGGGCCAAGATCCGCAACCACGCGATCGGGTTCGTCTTCCAGGCGTTCAACCTGATCGGCGACCTGACCGTCTACGAGAACGTCGAGCTGCCGCTCACGTATCGGGGCATGGCTGGCGGCGAGCGGAAGGAGCGCGTTCACGCATCGCTCGAGCGCGTGGGGATGGCCCACCGGATGCGCCACTACCCGAGCCAGCTCTCGGGCGGTCAACAGCAGCGCGTGGCGGTTGCGCGTGCGATCGTCGGCAAGCCCCTGATCCTGCTGGCGGATGAGCCGACTGGGAACCTGGACTCGAAGAACGGCACGGCCGTCATGGACCTGATGCGCGAGCTGCACGACGAAGGTGCGACGATCTGCACGGTAACGCACGATCCGCGCTACGCGACGGTTGCGGAGCGCACCGTGCACCTCTTCGACGGCCAAGTGGTCGACGAGGAGGACGCGCACCGGCGCGAGCATGCGCAGGAGCTGGAGGAGAGCGGCTTCGACGTCCAGTGACGGCCCCGAATCTCGGCGCCGGGCCGTGTCTGGCGCCGAAGCCCGCGGTGCGAGGGACTTCCCCCTCCTTCTCACCCGGCTCCTTGGCGGTTCCCGCCCAAGCCTCCGGGCCGCTTGGCCCCACGGCGAGCGTGACACCCGGGGACGCGGAGTGAGCGGTGCCCCCTCGACGGTGGCGGATCCAAGATGTGGTGGTGTGGGGGGAGGCGACGCTCGGGACGCGCCCTCCTGCGAAGGGGGGGAATCCCTTGGAAGCCGTGCGGCATCGGAGAGGCCGTTGACGGGCTCTCGGGAGTGTTCGACTTTGGGACGCCCACCTGCGATAAGCGGATCTCTGCGTCGTTCGGAGTATCTTAGGAGTATCTGTCTAACTCTTTATTTGGTACATCGATAGCTGATGGAAACATCGGACGCCCCTTGCGTGTTGGTCGCTGACGATCAGGCGGACGTGCTCGAGGCGCTTCGTATCCTCCTTCAGGGTGAAGGGTTCGACATCGCCACGGCGAGCTCGCCGGCAGGGATCCTCTCCAGCGTCGAAAGGACAGACTTCGACGCCGTTCTGATGGACCTGAACTACACCCGTGACACGACGTCCGGCGAGGAGGGCATGGAGCTCCTGGCCCGACTTCGCGGCCTGGACGATACGCTTCCCGTGCTGGTGATGACGGCCTGGAGCAGCGTGGACGGAGCGGTGGAAGCGATGCGGTGCGGAGCGAGGGACTACGTCGAGAAGCCGTGGGACAACGAGCGTCTCGTGAACGCCCTCAGGACCCAGATCGAGCTGGGGAGGGCCCTCCGACGCGGCCAGCTCCTCGAGGACGAGAATCGGCTCCTTCGAGGGAAGGGCGCGCCCGACTTCATCGCCGACTCCAAGGCCATGGAGCCCGTCCTGCGCATCATGGAGCGAGTGGGGCCGTCGGAGGCCAACGTCCTCATCATGGGCGAGCACGGCACCGGGAAGGAGGTCGTCGCGCGCTGGCTCCACAGGGTGTCGGAGCGCGGCAAGCGGACGTTGGTCGCCGTCAACGCCGGAGGCTTCTCCGAGGGTGTCTTCGAAAGCGAGGTCCTTGGCCATGTGAAGGGTGCGTTCACCGATGCGAAGACCGACCGGATCGGGTGCTTCGAGCTCGCCCACCGGGGCACGCTTTTTCTCGACGAGATCGCGAACATCTCGCTTCAGCAGCAGGCAAAGCTGCTCAGGGTCCTCGAAACCGGTGAGATCCAGCGGGTCGGCTCGTCGAAGATCCGCAGCGTGGACGTCAGGATGCTCTCCGCCACCAACGCGAATCTCGCCGAGTTGGTAGCGGCGGGTGACTTCCGGGAGGATCTACTCTATCGCCTGAACACCGTGGAGATTCGCCTCCCGCCGCTCAGGGAACGCAAGGACGACATCTCGAGCCTGGCCGTCCACTTCCTGGGGCAACAGCGCTTGCGCTACGGCCGCCACGTGGAGGGCTTTGCCGACGACGCCATGCAGGCTCTGTTGAGCCACGCCTGGCCGGGCAACGTCCGGGAGCTGAAGCACACGGTAGAGCGGGCCATACTGATGGCTCAGGGCGATCGCATCCGTGCGCAGGACCTCGGGCTCCGGCCACGCGTCGAGGGTGGACTCCAGATGGACGACCTGACCCTTGACGAGGCCGAGCGGATCCTCATCCAGCGGGCCCTTGGCCGCAACGACGGCAACGTGTCCAAGGCCGCGGAGGACCTGGGGCTCAGCCGGAGCGCCCTCTATCGACGCCTACAACGCTAGGGTCTCGGTGGGCCCCGTCCGGGTGAGCAGCGGCGGGGGCCTTGAGCCGGATGTGAGCCGACCGATGGGGCCCTCACAGCTGCCGCCGTTGAGAGCGATTCCGCGGAGGAACGGATGAGACGGTGGTGGGAGCAGGTCCGCCACGACCACCGGATCGTGCTGCTCGTGCTCCTGGCGGGTCTGCCCGGGATGGCCCTGTCCCTGGGCTTCCTTTGGCTGGGACCCTATCCGGCTCGGCTTCAGTGGACTCTCTCGGTCGTCCTCCTTGGGAGTTGGTTCGGGTTCACCTACGCGGTGCGGGAATGCGTGATCCGGCCCCTTCGAACCCTCTCGAACATGCTCGCGGGGCTCCGGGAGGGAGACTTCTCGATCCGGGTCCGGAGCGCCGGAACCAAGGGACCGCTGGCCATGACGTATCTGGAAGCGAACGCTCTCGAGGAGCTGTTGAGGGAGCAGCGGCTCGGTGCGGTCGAGGCCACCGCGCTGCTGCACAGGGTCCTGGAGGAGATCGATCTCGCTGTCTTTGCCTTCGACCCAGAAGAGACGCTTCGGCTACTCAACCGCGCTGGCGAGAAGCTTCTCGGCCAGCCGGGCGCACGCGTGGTTGGCATGTCGGCGACCGACCTTCGGCTGCGGGACACGCTCCACGGCGTCGCCCCGCGCACCCTCGAGCTCAACCATCCGGGCGCCACCGGCCGTTGGGAGCTGCGCCGAACCGTCGTCCGCCAGGAAGGGCAGCCGCTCCGCCTGGTCGTGCTCTCCGATCTGAGCCGCGCCCTGCGCGAGGAGGAGCGGCAAGCGTGGAAGCGGATCATCCGAGTCCTGAGCCACGAGATCAACAACTCCCTGGCCCCCATCAAGTCCATCTCCGGGAGCCTTCAGAGCCTCACCCAGCGAAAGGCGCTCCCTCCCGAGATCGAGCCGGACGTGGGCAGCGGCCTCAGGGTCATCTCGGACAGGGCAGAGTCGCTGGGCCGCTTCATGGCTTCGTACGCTCAACTCGCCCGGCTTCCGGAGCCCCGGCCGGGCCCCGTAGAGGTGGACGCGCTCGTGCGCCGCATCGTCGCCGTCGAGACCCGCACGGAGGTGGGGGTTGATCGCGGGCCCGATGTCACCCTGCAGGCGGACGCTGATCAACTCGAGCAGCTCCTCATCAACCTGGTCCGCAACGCTGCCGACGCGGCCCTGGAAACCGGGGGCCGCGTCAACCTGGCGTGGACCCTGGTGGGAACTCACCTCCACCTCCTCGTGGAGGACGAGGGGCCCGGCCTCCCGGCAGACACGGGCAACCTGTTCGTCCCGTTCTACACGACGAAGCCGGGGGGTAGCGGGATCGGGCTCGCACTCTCCCGCCAGATTGCGGAGGGACACGGCGGCACGTTGACGCTTGAGAGCCGTCCACGCGGCGAGGGCGCGCGAGCCCGCCTCACCATCCCATTGGACCTCGGATTGTCTGAGGGTGTGGCGTCCCTGGCGCCTACCGCACCGGAGAGGTCAAGCGATTCAAGGCTCCCCGGGCTCCCTGGGTGAGCGGGCCGTAGTCCGCGACCAGCGGGACCACCGGGACCGGCGTGAGCCGGAGGGCGATCCGCCGGTCGCTGTAGATTCTCCCGAAGGGCCCGTGTCGCGACGTGGCTGATCGGGGCGCCTTTGGTCCTCCCGGCGGCTCGCACATGACGGGGATCTCCAGGCCGGGCGCGAGGACCGTGCCCTCCCCCGAGACCGGGGCCGTTGGCCGTTCACGAGAAGCTAGCCGGAAAGCAGAAGGGTCGCCGGCGAGGGGCAGAGCGGCCTGAGGTCTCACGAGCGGAGTGCCCTTCATCACGGCGCGCCCTTCAGCGCCCCGACCGCGGACCGGATCCGCCCGGAGGGCCCGTGTATACAGGCGTCTCGATCCTTCTAGTGACTTCGAGGCCGCTTGCCGTGCGCGCCCGCAGCCACAGTGTCCACCGCCCGGGTACGGTGAAGTCATAGGTGGAGACGACGTATCGGCCGGCGGCTTGCTCCTCTGCTTGCACCACCGTGGCGGGGTTGAGGGAGTCACCGGAGGGGCGCCCTTCCACCCGGACCGACGCCCCGGTGACGGGTTGGCTCAGCGAGTCGCGCAGCTCCACAAGGAGGCGTGCGGGACCCACTGCGGGGGGAGTGGGAGAGAATCGCACCTCGATGTCCAACGCCGAGGGCGGGTCCGCACATGCCGCGATCGAGCAGCTGAGAAGGACCACCGTCACCCTCGGGGCCGCCCGGCCACCACATCGACGACGGCGCGGAGAACGCGGGTGCAGCCATCCTGGGAGCGGCGGAAGCTCGACGAGTCGTCTCATGCCGGCCGCGCTACAGGTTTCGGAGAGGTGTTCGGGCTCTGCTCGAAGTAGGTGCGACGCATCTCGCCCTCGGTGCACTCGCGGGAACACGTGATGAGTGGGTGCACCACCACGGCTACCCGGAACCTCGTATCGCCCCCCCCCCCCCCGCAGCGGAGCTGGACGAGTGCCTTCCGGAAACCTCCCGATGGTTCCTCGCGGCACCCGACCTCCACCGGATTCGAATTGATAAGATGGCCTACGACCCACGGATCTGCCACGATCCCCCCTTGGGGTCCCGAAGAACGTGGGGTCCGGGCGGTGGATTCCCACTCCGGCGCTTCCCTCGAAGGACTCGGTGTTCCGCCCTCTGAGACTGGAGCGACTACACCGGCTCCTGAACCGCCGGGGCGATCTCCTCGTCACCGGACCCACGAAAGCGGGGGCAGAGGAGGGCGGCGCGCTAGAGGCTCGGCGGGAAGGGGCCAACGACCGCGCCAGCATGATGACCGGCCGAGCGGTCTCGTTGCTCCCGCCGCCCGGACAGGGATCACACATTCACGTAACGGATCGGTAACGGATCGTCGGAGGTGCCAGGACAGGGTTGTTGCTTGCGGCCTCGTTCCTACGTTTTGCGCCGACCTGTGCCTGATCATCGGGACCGACGAGACAACATGACGCGGGCTCTAAGACGGCTTCACATGACCGCCTTCGCGGTCGTCCTCTGCACACCGTCGTCGGCTCTGGGCCAGACAGAGATCCAGGCCCGGGCCGCGACGATCACGATCGGGGGACGCCTCCACGTTCAGTCGAGCACCTCCTCAGCGGACGCCACTTCTCCCGACTTCTTTCTCCGGCGGGCGAGGGTGTTTGTGGGGGTTGAGGTCTCAGATTTCTTCGAGGCGCGCCTCCTCCCGGACTTCGCCGGAGGAAAGGTTGCCCTCCAAGACGCGTACATCAGCCTCAACTTCGATCCGGCGTTCGAGGTGGCGGTGGGACAGCTCAAGCGAGCCTCCGAGGTCTTCGAGCTGAGCAGCAGCACGCAGCTCCCCGTGATCGAGCGAGACGGCCGCGTGCCCGGGGCGGGAGACTGCACGGGAGTCGGCGGTGTGTGCACCTTCAGCCGGTTGATGCAGAAGCTCAGGTACTCGGAGCGCGATATGGGAATGCGGATGTCCGGCTCCGCGGGGCGCTTCTCCTACATGGCCACGATGACCAACGGCACGGGCATCAACGTGCAGGACGAGAACGACGGGAAGTCCTACTCGGGCCGAGCCGCCTTGGAGGTTACGAGCGGACTCGAGATCGGCGGGTTCATCGGCTTCCACGACTACCCCGACGCGACCGGCAAGACCGAATACGGAGCTGCGTTCGGTGCCGATCTCGACTGGGGCGACTGGTACGATGGGCTGCACCTCCAAGCCGCCGCAGTGGGGGGCGACAACTGGAAGGAGCTCGACGCCTCGAGTGACGCGGCACACTTCCTGTCCGGTCAGGCGATTGTCACCTACTATGTCGCGGTAGACTCGGACCACTGGGCGGCGGTTGAGCCCCTGACGCGGATCAGCTGGGCCGATCCGGACACGGACACCCCCGACGACGGTGCCTGGCTCATCACCCCGGGGCTCACCTTTTTCGTGGCCGGACGCAACAGGATCGGCACGAATCTCGACATCTATCTGCCTCAGCTGGGAGACTCGGAGCTGTCCCTTAAGGTCCAGGCCTTCCTGTACTTTTAGGCCCCTCGCGGCGCTGCGAATCCAACGGGGGAGGGGACCCTCTCGGCGGTCGATCTGTAGATTGACAGGCGTGCCCCGACCCTGCGAGGTTGCTGGGCTGTCGAATCGCCACACTCCAAGGATTAACCGCCCAGATGTTCAAATCCGCCCGCGGCCGGGTCATCGTCATTCTGGCGCTGGTCGGCGTGAGTATCGGCTATCTCGTCACCAACCAGATCACGCTCGGTCTCGACCTTCAGGGGGGGATGCACCTCGTCCTCGAGGTGGACGATCCCGAAGGCACGATGACGGCCGACGCCCGGGCCGACGCAATCGATCGGGCCGAGCGCATCTTGCGGACCCGAATCGACGAGTTCGGGGTTGCCGAGCCGCTCGTCCAGAAGATCGGATCCGAGCGGATTGTGGTCGAGCTGCCGGGCATTCGAGACGAGGAGCGGGCTAAGAACCTCATCCAGCAGTCTGCGTTCCTCGAGTTCAAGCTGGTCGTCCCGGTGACGGAGCTGGAGGCAGCACTGAGCCGGATCGACCGGCAGATCGTCGGGGCGATCGGAGCGGATGCGCTCCGGGAGATGGGACGCGACGTCGAGGCCCCCGCGCAGGATCTCCAGAACATCATTTTCGGAGGACAGGGCGCTGATTCGGCCCAGGCCGACACGGCCGCGGCCCAAGGTGAGCTGGCCGCCGAGGACGAGGAGCCGGAGGTGAACCTCAGGCCCTTTACGGCTCTGCTCGCGTCGGGCGACGTCGAAGGCTCTTACCTGGTCGCTCTCGAGGACGTGGAGACCGCGCGGACGTTCCTCACGCTGCCCGAGGTCCAGATCGCTCTGCCTCGGGACATCTCGCTGCATTGGGAGGCGGATCCGACGGCCCTCGGGGCGCGCATGTACCAGCGCCTCTATGTGGCGGAAGAAGACGCCTTCTTGACAGGTGAGCAGCTTGAGACGGCCGTCGCCCAGAGGGATCCGCAGTTCAACCAGGCCCAGGTCAGCTTCCAATGGAACCGGGCCGGAGGGCGGCGGTTCTCCCAGTTCACGACGCAGCATGTGGGCGACTACATCGCCATCATCCTCGACGACGAGGTTGTGAGCGCTCCGGTGGTGCGGGACCGCATCGGGGCGAGCGGTGTCATCGAGATGGGCAACGCAGACCTCTCCGAGGCCGGAGACCTGGCGCTCGTGCTGCGTGCCGGCGCGCTCCCTGCCAAGCTCAGGGTGATGGAGGAGCGGACTGTCGGGCCCTCGCTCGGTCAGGATTCCATCGACCGGGGCAAGATCGCGGGCATCATCGCCATGGTGGGGGTCCTGTTCATCATGATCCTGTACTACAAGACGGCAGGCGTCCTGGCTGTGCTGGCTCTGGGGGTCTACTCCACGCTCGTGCTCGGCGGGCTGGCGGCGATTGGCGCGACGCTGACGCTTCCGGGGATCGCGGGCCTGATCCTCTCGGTGGGGATGGCCGTGGACGCCAACGTCCTCATCTTCGAGCGGATCCGTGAGGAGCTCATCCTGGGGCGGGCGACCCGAACCGCCGTGGACGAGGGCTTCAGTCACGCCCTGTCCGCCATCGTCGACGCGAACCTGACGACGCTCATCACGGCGCTCATCCTCTTCCAGTTCGGTACGGGCCCCGTGCAGGGCTTCGCCGTTACCCTGTCCATCGGGATCGTCGCGTCGTTCTTCTCGGCCCTCTACGTCACGCGGACCTTTGTCCTCCTGTACCTGTCGGGGAAGAAGGCGTCAGACCCGATCAGCATCTGAGACGGAATCCATGCGACTGTTTGACCAAGCGAGCTATCCCTTCATCAAGTGGCGCCGCCAGGCCTATCCGCTTTCTGCCGTCGTCCTCCTCCTAGGGATCGGGGCGATGCTCTCCAACGTCTTCGCCATAGGCAATTGGCAGAACTACGGCGTCGACTTCACGGGCGGATCGCTCATCCAGGTTCGGTTCAACGAGCCCGCCACCGCCGCTCAGCTGCGCGCGGCCCTCGGGGGCTCGGAAGCGCCTCCCATCACGCGCTTCGGGGAGGAGGACGAGTTCGTCATCCGAGCTTCCCTCGGTGACGCGGAGGTGGAGGCGGTGCGGGGGCAGATCGAAGGCCAGCTCGTCGCGGCGTTCGGAGGGGACGTGTTCGAGGTGGTCAGGACCGAGACCGTGGGTCCGAAAATCGGAGGGGAACTCCAGCAGAAGGCGGCCCTGGCCATCCTGTTCTCCTTCGTCCTGACCCTCATCTACATCGCGTTCCGCTTCGAGCTTCGGTTCGGGCTGGCAGCCGTGATCGCCACCGTGCACGATATCATGGTCACCCTGGGCGTGCTGGCACTGTTCAGGGTCGAGATCGCCCTTCCCACCGTGGCGGCGATTCTCACGATCGTAGGGTACTCTCTGAACGACACGATCGTGGTGTTCGATCGCGTCCGAGAGAACCTGAACGCAAAGGGGGGCCGGCGAGAGGACCCGGTAGCCCTCGTGAATCGCTCTATCAACGAGACGCTGCCGCGCACCGTGCTCACGTCGGGGACGACGTTGGCCGTGCTGCTCGCGCTGCTCGTCGTGGGGGGCGCCGTGATCCGGGACTTCACGATCGTGCTGATGCTCGGGGTAGCCGTCGGGACCTACTCGTCCATCTTCGTGGCATCGCCGGCGCTTCTGGAGATCCAGAAGCGCTGGGGCGACGGATCGGACCGTCGTGACCGAAAGAAGAGCGGGGCCGCCGCCACGGCTTAACGTGTTTGACAGCCACTGCCATCTGACGGACGGCCGCTTCGACGACGATCGGGCGGCTGTCGTCGCAAGGGCCATGCAAGCCGGCGTGACCCGCATCGTGACCATCGCCTCGGATCTCGCGGACGCGCACGCCGCCGCGGACCTCGCTCGAGCCCACGACGGCATCTGGTCCACGGCCGGCGTCCATCCTCACGAGGTGGCGAGCGCCCGCGACTCGGATCTCGAGGGCGTCCGGGAGCTGGCTGTCAGCCGTCCCGAGGTCGTCGCCATCGGGGAGAGCGGGCTGGACTTCTTCCATGAGCACTCTCCCCGGGAGCTCCAGAGAAAGTGGTTCGAGGACCAGCTTGAGCTGGCCCACGAGCTGGATCTGCCCTTGGTCATCCACAGTCGAGAGGCCGAAGCGGACACCAGGGCCACGATACGGAACGCGTCGTCGTCGACGCGCATGGTGCTTCACTGCTTTACGGGCAGCATGGATCTGCTCGAGGTCGGTCTCGAGTCCGGGTGTTACGTGTCCTTTTCGGGCATCATCTCCTTTGCCAACTTCGACGCTCACGGGGTTGTGAAGACGGTGCCGCGCGACCGCATCCTGGTGGAGACGGACTCTCCCTACCTGGCTCCCGTGCCGCACCGAGGCAAACGCAACGAGCCGGCGCACGTCGCAGCTGTGGTCGAAGCGTTGGCGGGCATTAGAGGAGAGAGTGTCCCAGCCATGGCCGAGTCTACTGCCGCGAACGCGGTCCGCTTCTACGCCCTCGAGTCGTGACAGGAGTGTGATGCCCCGAACCATCGAGGTCCTTCCAGACGTCGTCGCCAACCAGATCGCCGCTGGCGAGGTCGTGGAGCGGCCAGCGTCAGTCGTGAAGGAGCTCGTGGAGAATGCGCTGGACGCCAGAGCAACGCGCATCGACATCGCGCTGCAACGCGGGGGCAAGCGCAGCATCCGAGTGAGCGACGACGGCGTGGGTATGACCCGGGAAGACGCACTCCTCTCCCTCGACCGCCACGCCACCAGCAAGATCCGGGCAGCCGTGGACCTTCAGTCGGTCGCGACCTTCGGCTTCCGTGGAGAGGCCCTCCCGTCCATCGCAGCCGTGTCGCGCATGACGCTCGACACGAAGGACGGGGGCGAAGAAGTGGGGACACGCGTGCGGGTGAACGGCGGGACCATCAGCGGCGTTGACGACGCTCCCAGACGCCGCGGAACGACGGTCGAGGTCGTCAACCTGTTCTTCAACGCTCCGGCCCGCTCCAAGTTCTTGAAGGCGGTGGCCGTGGAGACGCGAGCCGTGAGCGAAGCGGTCACGATTCTGGCCCTAGCAAACGCGTCGGTGGGCTTCACCCTCACCTCGGATGGGCGTCCACTGCTCGACCTGCCACCCGCCAAGGATCTTGTGACTCGGGTGAGCGCCATCTGGGGAAGGGACGCGGCGAGCACCCTCATCCCGGTCAGGGCGGAAAGGGAGGGCATGGCGCTGTGCGGGCTGATTCAGCGACCCGACGCAGCCAGTAGCGGGCTCCGCCGGGCGAACCTGTTCGTGAACGGCCGCCCCTTCCGGAGCCGACCCCTCATGGCCGCAGCGGACCGGGGCTACCGCACTACGATCTCCGTGAAGGTGCGACCGTGGGTCTTCCTCTACCTGCGGATGCCCCCCGGGAGCGTGGATATGAACGTCCACCCGGCCAAGGCGGAGGTGCGCTTCCGATCGGCCGGCGCGGTGGAGCGGTTCGTCGAGGATTCCCTACGGACTTGCCTCGCCACCGAGGAGAGCGCGGCTACGATGGACACGCAGATCTCCCCGCCGCGCGCCGGGGTTCACGAGCCCGACACTCAGCGGACGCCGTCCCGAGACCGTGCGGATGAGCAGAGCCAGACGGCGTTGTTCCTCTCGGTGGAAGCGGTCGGTGGCCTCATGGACGCGGAGGGACAGACCGACGCGCCGCCGCTCGGCCCGGCTCTCCTCACCGAAGAACGCCCCCGCTTCTGGCAGATCCTCAACACATACCTGCTGGCCGAGATCCGGGGAGGTCTCCTGATCATCGATCAACATTCCGCCCACGAGCGCGTGCTCTTCGAGCGCCTCATGGACGCCTTCGAAGTGGGAGGCCAGACCGGCCAGAGACTGCTCTTTCCGCTCACGATTCGGCTCTCGAAGGCGGAGTTCGGTGAGGTGGAGAGCCTCAGCGGGATGCTTGACCACGTCGGCTTCGAAGTCGAGGGCTTCGGCGGCAACACCATCATCGTGCACGGCGTGCCCGACCCGCACCCGTATTTCGATCCGGAGCGCTGCTTCCGGGAGATGATCGAGGAGCTGGTGCAGGGTTCGGACCTCACCCGCGCCGCCAAGAACCAGCACGAGAAGATCGCCATGACCTTCGCGTGCAAGGGCGCCATCAAGGCAGGCCAGAAGCTGAGAGAGGAGGAGATGCACGAGCTCTTCGATCAGCTCTTCGCGACGGAGCTCCCTTACCACGACGTGCACGGCCGGCCCACCGTCGTGCGACTCGGCAAGGATGAGCTCGAGCGGAAGTTCGGGCGGTAGGCACCCGCGAAGAGGGTGGAAGCGGCCTCGTAGTGGACTTTCTGGCGATCACCGGGCCGACGACGTCGGGCAAGACGACCCTCTCGATGAAGGTGGCCCAGTCCCTGGACATCGAGATCGTGTGCATGGACTCCCGACAGGTCTATCGGGGCATGGACATCGGGACCGACAAGGCGCGCCGGACGCTGCGGGAGCGGGTGCCGCACCACGGCCTAGACCTCAGGGATCCGGACGAAACCTACAGCGCGGGCCAGTTCGGTCGCGACGCCCGCTCCTGGATCGGCGAGATTCGAGCGCGAGGCCGTGTGGCCCTCTTGGTGGGCGGTACGGGCTTATTCCTGCGCGCGCTCACGGACCCGATCTTCCGCGAGCCCGAGCTGAAGCGGGACCGTCTCGAGGCGCTGCGAAAGTACCTGGCGACGCTGCCGCGAGCAGAGCTGGAGCGATGGGTCGGTGCGCTCGATCCCAAGCGTGCGCCCGTCGCGGCCGAGGGAGGCCCCCACCGCCTTGGACGCGCTCTTGAGGTGGCGCTGCTTACCGGCCGTCCGCTGAGCTGGTGGCACGAGTACGGAGTGCCGGACGAGGATCCCCTCCAAGGAGTCATCGTGATCCTGGAGTTGCCCCGCGAGGAACTGGACCGACGTATCGACGCCAGGGTAACCCGGATGGCGGACGAGGGTTTGGCTGAGGAGGTGCGGCGGCTGCTTGGCGAGGGATACGGACCCGACGATCCGGGCATGACGGGAACCGGCTACCGGGAGGTGGCTTCGTACCTGGCGGGGGAGACGACCCTTGGAGAGGCGCTCGATCGCATGCGTTCTTCGACCCGGAAGTACGCCCGTAGGCAGCTCACTTGGTTCCGGCACCAGGCTTCCGAGGACGTGATTCGCATTGATGCGCTTCAGCCGGTGTCGGACCAAGCCGCCCAGGTGGTGGATGCGTGGAGGAGGCTGGCATCGGTGACACTCAGGTGAGGTCGCTCCGAAGGCCCTGCCGGCAACGCATGAAGCGCCGCGTTGCCTGCTGCCCGACGTACGGTGCCGGGGCGCCGTGCTCGGTCGGGAGCGTGCCGGAGTCGGAGGCCCGCGATGAGGTCGGATGCCCGTACCCCGCAGGACGCGTGGAGGGGAGGTCGGAAGGAGCCTTGGAGATCCTGCGTAGCCCGGATCTGCGAGAGGCCTTCGGGAAGGTGGGTCGTGCGGTCGCCCTAGAGCGCTTCTCGGCGGAGCGGCTCGTACCGGCAGTCGACGCCGGCTACCAGCGGGCGCTGGGGTTTCACCCGCAGACTCTCCAGTCACCCCGGTGAGCCCGTGGGAGGCGGTCTTCCTCGGGTTCCTCCAGGGGGCCACGGAGTTCCTGCCGGTCTCGAGCTCGGGCCACCTCGTGGTAGGCCAGACGTTGCTGGGCTTGCAGATCCCCGGCGTCCGGTTCGAGGTTGCCGTGCACCTAGCGACCCTCGTCTCCGTGCTGGTGGTCTACCGCGACCGGATTCGGAAGCTGGTCGTGGGGGCCCTTTCGGGTGCATCCGACTCCTGGCGCTACGCGGGCTTGCTGGCCGTCGCCACCGCGCCGGTCGCGGTGGTTGGGGGAGCCTGGGGGGACTCGGTGAAGACGCTCTTCGAGGACCCGTTCGTGGCGGCCGGAGCCTTCCTCGTCACGGGCGCGCTCCTCTGGTCAACGCGTCGAGTGCTGAAGCGCCGGAGCTGGCCTGGCCTGAGCCTGCGGGCGGCCGGCATGATCGGCCTGGCTCAAGCCTTCGCGCTGGTGCCGGGAATCTCGCGGTCGGGGGCCACCGTGGTGGCGGCGCTCTGGATGGGAGTCGACGCCGAGGAGGCGGCGGCCTTCTCGTTCCTGATGGCTATCCCCGCGATCGCCGGCGCGGCGCTTCTCCACGCGTGGGGGTCGACGGATCTGCCCACCAGCCTGGGCGGCGGAGCACTGCTTCTCGGCTCGGTCGTGGCCGCGGTGACCGGCGTTCTGGCGATCCGTCTGTTCGTGGCGCTCTTGGCTCGGCGGAGGTTTCACCGGTTCGGCGTCTACTGTTGGGCGCTGGGGACGGCGTTCCTGGCCTATCTCATATCTGTGGGCTGAGCTCGAGTGGCGCGTCTTGACGAATGGGAAGGCGAGCCGGTGGCGGCATGGGAGCGTCTGTGGAACGTCCCGAGATTCGAGGCCCACGACACGCTCCCCTCCACGAACGATCGTGTCCGGGAGTTGGCCGGCGAGGGGGCGGGGGCGTTCACGGTCGTGACTGCCGAGACGCAGACAGGGGGCCGCGGCCGCTCGGGGAAGCGCTGGGAGTCCGCCGCGGGGATGGGCCTCTGGATCTCGTTCTTGCTGCGGCCGGAGGCCGGCGGCTCTCCAGCGCTGATTCCGATCCTCGTGGGCCTGGCGGCGGCGGGGGCCGTCGAAACCCTGTGCCCGGAACTTCGTCCCGAGATCAAGTGGCCCAACGATGTGCTCGTGAACGGCCGAAAGCTCGCTGGCGTCCTGTGTGAAGCTGTCGGCGACGACGCGGTGGTGGTTGGGGTGGGGATCGACGTCAGCCAACAAGAAGAGGACTTCCCGCAGGCTCTGAGGGACCAAGCCACCTCCCTCGAAGCGAGCGGGTGCGCGGGCGTCACGAGGGCCCGCCTGGCCGGGAGACTGCTCGCGGGAGCGCGCGACTTGGTGGAACCTCCCCCGCGCAAGCTCCATGAGGACTTGCGCAGGGAGATTCGGCGCAGGGATGCTCTGGTGGGACGCACGGTCCGGACCGACACCGGCAGAGTGGGGCAGGCCGTCGGCATAGCGCACGACGGAGCCCTACTCATCGAATCGGAGCGGGGCCGGTACGCGATCAGGGGCGGGAGTGTGAGCCTCGCCTGACGGCTCCCGGGCGGGCGAGAGTCCACGCATGAGGGGGCCGCGAGAGCCCGGTCGCGAGAGACGACTGCGACCGAGGGGCGCTCGACGTGAACCAGCACGGAGACAGCGAGATGGACCTGGTCATCGATGTGGGGAACAGCGAAACGGTGCTTGGGCTCGTGCAGCCCGACAGAGAGCTGGCGGCTCACTGGCGCGTGAGCACCACTGTGCCGCGGACCGTGGACGAATACGAGCTGCTGCTTCGGGCGCTGCTCAAGGGCAGAGGGTTCTCACCGGACGACGTCGGGATTGCGGTGCTGGGGTCGGTCGTTCCGTCGGTGACGGGCATTCTCTCCGATGCGCTCGAGCGGCTCAGCGAAGAACGACCGGTGGTCGTGACCGCCGAGAGCTCCCTACCGATCGAGCTCGACGTTGACGAGCCCCTGACCGTGGGTGCGGACAGGATCGTGAACACGCTGGCGGCCAAGGAGCTGTACCGGCGGGATACGATCACCGTCGACTTCGGGACAGCCACGACCTTCGACTGCATCACGGCCGACGGCGTGTTCCTCGGCGGCGTGATCTCCCAGGGAATCCAAGCGGGTTTCGAGTGGCTCGGGAAGAAGACCGCCAAGCTGCCCAACGTGGAGCTGCATCCTCCGCTCCGGGTGATCGGACGTCGGACCGAGGAGTGCATCCAGAGCGGCGTGTTCTACTCGGCGGTGGACGCAGTGGACGGAATCGTACAGCGGATACGAAGTGAGTGGACGCGCCCCGACATCTACGTTGTGGCCACGGGCGGCTACGCAGAGGTGGTGGGCCCCCATGCCAAGACCGTCGACCACATCGAGCCCTTCCTCACTCTCTACGGCCTCGCCCTGGCCGGATGGGCCATCAAGGGCTGAGCAGCCCGGCGTAGCCAAGCCGGCGGCCGGCCTACTGCCCGCTCTCCCCGGATCGGATCCCGTCGAAGGGCGCGAGCATCCACGCACTCCCGTTGACACGGCGCTTGGGTGGGATACATTTCAGCGTCGCCATTAGCACTCATCCCATGTGAGTGCTAGTAGACTACGGAACTTCGTGTAAACCAACCAGTTAGCAGGAGGCGATTCGAATGTCGACGGAGGCTGCGAGCACGATCAAGCCGCTGGCGGACCGCGTTGTGGTGACCCCCCTCGAGGAAGAGGAGCAGATGCGTGGGGGCCTCTACATCCCGGACACCGCCAAAGAGAAGCCACAGCAGGGCAAGATTGTGGCTGTGGGACCCGGGAAGCTGTCGGACGAGGGTGTCCGCGTGGAGCCTGACGTCGAGGTCGGCCAGACCGTGCTGTACGGGAAGTACAGCGGCGCGGACGTGACCATCGACGGGCGCGAGTTCCTGATTCTTCGCGAGTCGGACATCCTGGCGGTCATTGGGTAGAGCGCTCACTCGATGGGACCGCTCTCAAGACACAACAACGACATCAACTTCTTTTGAGGAGTAAGTGAGCAATGGCTGCTAAAGAGCTCGATTTTGACGTTGACGCGCGCGCACGCTTGAAGGCGGGTGTCGACAGGCTGGCCCGGGCGGTGAGGGTCACACTGGGTCCCAAGGGCCGGAACGTCGTTCTCGACCGCAAGTTCGGCTCTCCCACGGTCACGAAGGACGGCGTGTCCGTGGCCAAGGAGGTGGAGCTGGAAGACGCCGTGGAGAACATGGGGGCTCAGATGGTCAAGGAGGTCGCCACCAAGACGTCTGACGTGGCGGGTGACGGGACGACGACCGCGACGATTCTCGCGCAGTCCATCTTCTCCGAGGGTTTGAAGAACGTCACGGCCGGGACGAACCCCATGGGGATCCGCCGCGGCATAGACAAGGCCGTCAGTCAGGTCGTGGAGGCGCTCCAGGCGCTTTCAACGGATACGAAGGGCAAGACGGAGATCGCGCAGGTCGGGGCGATCTCGGCCAACAACAACGAGGAGGTCGGCGAGCTCATCGCCAATGCCATGGAGAAGGTCGGGAAGGATGGTGTGATCACGGTCGAGGAGGCCCGCGGCCTCGAGACCACGCTCGACACGGTTGAGGGCATGCAGTTCGATCGCGGATACCTTTCGCCCTACTTCGTGACCGATCCGGAGAGGATGGAGGCCGTGCTCGAGGATCCCATGATCCTGATCCACGACAAGAAGGTCTCTTCCATGAAGGATCTGCTTCCAATCCTGGAGAAGGTTGCCCAGATGGGGAAGCCGCTCCTGATCATCGCGGAAGACATCGAGGGCGAGGCCCTGGCGACGCTGGTCGTCAACAAGCTTCGCGGCACGCTGAAGGGCTGCGCGGTGAAGGCGCCGGGGTTCGGGGATCGCCGGAAGGCCATGCTCCAGGACATCGCGGTGCTCACGGGCGGGCAGGTCATCTCCGAGGAGGTGGGCTTCAAGCTCGAGAACACCGTGGTGAGCGACCTCGGGTCGGCGAAGCGTGTGGTCATCGACAAGGACGACACGACGATCGTAGACGGTGCCGGTGAGAAGGAGCAGATCCAAGGCCGCATCGAAGAGATCAAGGGGGCGGTCGACAAGTCCACCTCGGACTACGATCGGGAAAAGCTGCATGAGCGGCTGGCGAAGCTCTCCGGCGGGGTGGCGGTGATCAACGTGGGCGCCGCGACCGAGACCGAGATGAAGGAGAAGAAGGCCCTCGTCGAGGACGCGCTCCACGCCACCCGTGCGGCGGTGGAGGAAGGCATCGTGCCCGGCGGTGGGGTCGCCCTGCTCCGCGTGCAGCAGGAGCTTGCCGACTTCACGGTGGAGCGTCACGACGAGCAGGTCGGCGTCGACATTCTGCGCCGTGCGCTCGAGAGTCCGATCCGGCAGATCGTCGAGAACGCCGGAGCCGAGGGGTCCATCGTGGTCGCGAAGGTTCGCGACGAAGACGGAGCGTTCGGCTACAACGCCCAGACCGACACGTACGAGGACCTGGTCCAGGCCGGCGTCATCGACCCGACCAAGGTCGTGCGCACCGCGCTCCAGAACGCAGCGTCCATCGCGGGTCTGCTTCTCACGACCGAGGCGGTCGTGGTCGAGAGGCCGGAAGAGACCACCCCCGCGCCGGCGATGCCGGGCGGCGGCATGGGAGGGATGTACTAGCCGTACCCAGGACGTGACAGTGTCCTGATACGGGGCCCGGCCCCGGGGGCCCCCCTCACGGGAACCCCGCGGCCGACCGCAGGTTTTTTCGGCACGGCCCGGTCACCTTCTGGTGGTCGGGCCGCCGCCGTTGCGGGGCGAGTCTTTTCCAACCCGGAGATGAGGCTGAAGGGGGCGAGGGGTTGTGAGGGGGCTCGCGGGCGCGCTGGACACCCTGGGCTGCCTCGAAGTCCGTGGTTGCGAGGGCGAGCTGGTCGAGGGCCTCGAAGGTGACATCCGGTCTGAGGAATCGCTCGGCGTCGGGGGTGTCCCCGCAGGAAGGCGTCGACACGGGGGGCGAGGGGCCCCGGGACGTAGGTGTGGCCGAGCCACTTGCGCACGATGCTCCCGTTCTTGGATTCGACGAGGGCGTTGTCGTTGGTGCGACGGGGGCGCGACTTGGTGAAGGTGCCGATGCGGAGCTTGTTGAGCAGCTCGACGACGCGGTGGTTGACGTACTCCGATCCGTTGTCGGCGTGCAAGGCCTCGACGGTGAAGGGGAGGGCGGTGATGAGGGCCTCGAGGAGGGGGATGAGGTAGGACTCGGTGATGTTGGGGACCGCCCCGAGGTGCTGGAACTGGGTCACCTCATCGACCACGTTGATGACATAGATCCCCTTGTTGCCCTCCCGGTCGCCGAGGTGGACGGTGTCGACGCGCAGATGGCCGGGGCTGCCGTCAGGCGTCGGCTTGCGGCGCTGGCCGATGCGCACCGGGGTGGATCGCGTCTGGTGGAAGGTGAGTCGGCCCCGCCGGTAGGAGCGGGTCTTTCCGAGGTTGTAGATGTGGCCGTTGGAGATCGAGGCGAGCCGACGGAAGCGTTCGTCGCCGTGGAGTTCGTACATGCGCCGCAGGATCTCCTTGGTGGCGGGGCCGGAGAGTTGACCGTAGGCCTCGTCGACCTCGGCCAGGAGCGCGATGTCTGCCGGCGTGTAGCGGCGAGGGAAGGGCCTTGCCGGGGGCTTGTTGCGGTGGTCCCGGATGTGGCCGGTCCGGCGATGCTGCCGGACGAGGCGATCGATCTGTGCCCGGGAGAGGCCCGTGGCCTTCTCGAGGAAGCGCAGAACCGTCCCTTTGTCAGCCCTCCCGAGGCGTGGGTAGAGGACCCGCTCCACCGCCACGGTGATGAGGGCGTAGGCCCCGTCGCGGTCGAGGTGGGTGATCTCGGCCCGATCGGCGCCCTCCACGAACGCCCGCATCTGGTCGACGGTCCGAATCTGGTCGAGCGAGAGGTTCACGATCATACCCCCATGATCGTTGCGCCCCGCCCTTCAGCCTCACCTCTCGGTGGAAAGCGACCTCCCCTTCAGCCTCACTTGTCGTTGGACAAGACTGGGCGTGGCTTTTCGCGCGGACTCGACTACCTTTTTCGCCACCCCAGGCGAAGAAGGGAAACCGAGCAAGACTGAACGGACATGGCAGATATCAAGGTGACCCTCCCGGACGGGAGCCTCCTGGAGCTGGCCGCGGGGTCCAGCGTCGCGGATGTGGCGGCCACGATCGGCCCGGGATTGGCGAAGGCGGCCCTCGCTGGGGAGGTAGACGGCCAAGTCGTCGACCTCTTCCATGCCCTCGAGACCGACGCCAGCATGAGGATCATCACCGAGCGTGATCCGGACGCTCTGCCACTGCTGAGGCACTCGGCGGCCCACGTATTGGCCACCGCCGTGCGCGAGCTTCGCCCTGGAGCGGGAATCGGCTTCGGTCCCCCGATTGATGACGGCTTCTACTACGACTTCGACGTGGAGGCGCCGTTCACCCCCGAGGATCTGGAGGCTTTCGAGGCCGAGATGGCCGAGGTGACCGAGGCCGACTACCCTTTCACGCGCCGGGTCGTGACGGCCGAAGAGGCCCGGGAGCTCCTTTCGGACGACCCCCTCAAGCTGGAGCGCCTCGAGGAGTTCACCGAGGACGAGGTGATCTCTGTCTACCGCGATGGGCCCTTCCTCGACCTGTGCCGCGGGCCCCACCTGCCTTCGACGGGCCGGCTCAAACACTTCAAGCTGCTCTCGGCGGCGGGGGCCTACTGGAGAGGGGACGAGAGCCGCCAGATGCTCCAGCGCATCTACGGGACCGCGTTCTTCACGAAGAAGGAGCTGGACGATCATCTGGAAAGGGTGGAGGAGGCCAAGAGGCGGGACCACCGGGTCCTCGGCCGGGAGCTGGACCTCTTCTCGACCGATCCGCGAGTGGGTCAAGGCCTTGTCCTGTGGCACCCCAAAGGGGCGATCATCCGGACCGAGATCGAGAACTTCGAGCGCGACCTCGTGGTGCGGCATGGGTACGACCTCGTGTACACGCCCCACATCATGAGCGAAAGGATCTTCGAGACCTCGGGCCACCTTGAGAACTTCAAGGAGGGGATGTTCGGGGCGCTGGAGGTTGAGGGTGCCGCGTATCGCCTCAAGCCGATGAATTGTCCTGGGCACATCGCCGTGTATCAGGCTGCACAACGCTCCTATCGGGACCTTCCAATCCGCCTGGCCGAGTTCGGCACGGTGTACCGCTACGAGCGGAGTGGGGTTCTGCACGGCATGCTGCGGGTTCGGGGCTTCACGCAGGACGATGCGCACGTCTTCTGCACGCCGGAACAGGTCAGGAGTGAGATCGAACGTCTCGTGGATCTCGTGGACGAGATGCTCACGGTGTTCGCTTACCCGTACACCATCGAGCTCACCACCAAGCCCGAGGAGAAGGCGCTCGGCACCGACGAGGAGTGGGACTCGGCCGTGAAGCTCCTCGCCCAGACCCTGGAGGCCCGAGGCATCCCCTTCGAGTACGACATCGGGGGAGGGGCCTTCTACGGACCCAAGCTCGACTTCAAGCTCATCGACGCCATCGGTAGAAAGTGGCAGGGGCCGACGGTCCAGCTCGATTTCAACCTGCCCGAACGGTTCGAGCTCGAGTACGTGGGCGAGGACAACCAGAGACATCGGCCCGTCATGCTTCACCGGGTGCTCGTGGGTTCGATGGAGCGCTTCGTGGGCGGCCTGATCGAGCACTACGCGGGGGCGTTTCCGCTGTGGCTGGCCCCCGAGCAGGTGCGGGTTCTGCCGGTCTCGAAGCAGTGGGTCGACTCCGCCGAGGAGTTCGCGGGAGAGCTCGCCGCCGCGGGCCTTCGGGCCGAGGTCGTGAGTCGCGAGACGCTGAGCTACCGGATCCGTGACGCCGAGGTACACAAGATCCCGTACATGGCCGTGATTGGCGAGCGCGAGGCTGGGGCCGGCACCGTCGCGGTGAGAAAGCGCGGGGCGGGGAAGAAGCAGGAGATCCGTGACAGGAGCGAGTGCGTCGCCGAGCTCGCCGAAGAGGTGGAGTCGAAGGCCCTTGGCTAGGAGGTGGTAGAGGCTCACTCCGGTCGCGGCGGCTCCGCCCTTCCCCCCGATCCACTCAGTCCGTCGCCGACGGTCGCTCCGGAGATCCGGCCGTCCGGCGAGCCCGGACCACCGCCCCTCAGGTGAGGCGCATGCATCTTGAGCCGTGGCCGTGTCATCCTGGGCCCGGGGGGAGCTTGCCGGTCGGGATCGTCGCGTCCATCCGGGAGGGGGACGCCCACCTCGCCGAGGGAGGTGACATCGACTGGAAGCGGCTGCGGCAAGGCGCGCTACGGGATCCACGGGATCCGGGACGGACGCCCGGAGTGGACGGGATGCCTTTGCCACCACCTTGACGCCTCCGGGAATCTCCATGATCTTCGTAGCGTTCTGAGGTCTCAGGACGCAAGACAAGACGGAAGCGAGCCGCCCGCAAACGGCTCCACCTTTCGGTTCCACGAGCCGCGTGGACACTGCCAGGTCCGAGGAGCAGGGGGACGGGGGAGCGATGCCCCGGGCGCTCTGTTGCCCTTGTGGCCTGGAGACATCCGGGCTTTTTTATTGTGGTTGAGCTGGGGTCTTGGCGGCCTGGGCTCACCGAAGCCCCGATCGAGGAGAGGAAGATCAACGAGCAGAGAGTTCGCGTAAACGATCAGATCCGGATCAGTCCGGTCCGGCTGATCGACGAATCAGGAGGGCAAGTAGGGATCGTATCCACCGAAGAAGCCCGCGATATGGCCCGGGACAGGGGCTTGGATTTGGTGGAGGTCGCCCCCGACGCTCGGCCGCCCGTCGTCAAGCTGATGGACTACGGGAAGTTCAAGTACGAGGCGCAGCGCGCAGCCCGGGAGGCGAAGAAGAAGCAGCACCACGTGCAGGTGAAGGAGGTGAAGTTTCGCCCCGGAATCGAGGAGCACGACTACGAGTTCAAGGTCCGTCACGCACGACGGTTCCTAAGCGAAGGGAACAAGGTCAAGCTGACGATGATGTTCCGAGGGCGTCAGGTGACGCACCCCGAACTGGGTCGCGACGTTCTCATGCGGGTCACGGAGGACCTCGCGGACGTCGGAAAGGTCGAATCTCACCCGAGTTTCGAGGGGCGGATCATGTCGATGGCCCTCGCGCCTCTCAAGTGAGCGGACCGAGGGGACCCACGGGTCCTAGGGAGGAGAGGAAGCAATGCCGAAAATGAAGACCAATCGGGGGGCGGCGAAGCGCCTCCGCCGAACCGGATCGGGCAAGATCCGGAGGATGCGGGCGAACAAGAGCCACATCCTCACCAAGAAGTCAAAGAAGAGAAAGCGCCGTCTCCGTTCCGCCACGCTGGTCAACAAGGCCGACGAGAAGCGCATGAAGCGACTCCTTCCAGGGTCGTAAGCGAAAGGGAGAGGCTTCGATGCCAAGAGCGACGTCATCCCCCGCTCGAAACAAGCGGAAGAAGAAGATCTTCAAGGCGGCCAAGGGGTACTTTGGCCGCCGCAAGAACCTGTATCGCACGGCGAAGGACGCGGTCGAGAAGGGCTGGGAGCACGCCTACCGGGACAGGAAGAAGAAGAAGCGGAGCTTCAGGCGTCTCTGGATCACTCGGATCAACGCAGCGGCCCGCGAGAACGATCTGTCATATTCTCGCTTCATCAACGGGCTCAAGCGCGCCGGGGTCGAGCTGGACCGGAAGGCGCTGGCGGACCTTGCGGTTCACAGTCCGGAGGCCTTCGGCGCCTTGGCGGACCGTGCCAAGCAGGGGCTCGAAACCGGATAGCCTCCCCGTCTCGGCCCGGGTGCGCCAGGGGCTTCGTGACGATTCAGTCGCGGGGCCCCTCACTATTGACAGGCCTCAGCGTGATCTACGCAAGTTGTTGTCCTCAAGAGAAGTGAACAGGTTGAGGTATGAGCGATTCTAACTTCCTGATTACGACTCTGCGGTCCATCCAAGACGAGGCTCTCGCGGCGACGAAGGCGGCGACCGACGCCGACGAGCTGGACGGACTGCGCATCCGGTACATGGGTCGAAGAGAAGGCAAGATCTCGGTGATCCTGCGCGCGTTGGCAGAGGTCGACGCGGCCCAGCGGCCGGCGGTAGGCGCCGAGGCCAACCGCGTCAAGCGAGCGCTGCAGGAGGCTCTCAAGCAGCGGGAGGAGGACCTGGGCGCTGGGGGCGTCGCCGAAGCGGTCGTCGAGGACCTCACCATGCCCGGCCGAGCCGGTTGGCGGGGAGGGATCCATCCTGTAAACCAGGTCGTGGACGAGATCTGGCAGATCTTTCGAGGAATGGGCTTCGTCCGCGCTCATGGGCCGGAGGCGGACACCGAGTGGTACAACTTCGTGGCACTCAACACTCCCCTCGATCACCCGGCAGCGGACGAGCAGGACACGCTTTACCTGAAGGACTCAGTGCTCCTCCGAAGCCACACCTCGCCGGTCCAGGTTCGGGTCATGGAGCAGTATCTGCCCCCCATCCGAATCCTGGCTCCGGGCATGGTCTACCGGAGGGACACGTACGACGCTACCCACACGCCCGCGTTCGCTCAAATCGAGGGCCTGGTCGTCGACGAGGGCATCACGTTCGTGGACTTCAAGGCCACGCTTGCCGAGTTCCAGCGGCGCTTCTGGGGTCCGGAGACGGAGGTCCGCTTTCGCCCCTCGTTCTTTCCGTTCACCGAGCCCAGCGCCGAGGTGGACGTGAAGCGGAACCTCACAATGAAGGACGGGACTCGGGTCAAGTCCGACTGGATCGAAGTCATGGGCGCCGGCATGGTGGATCCGAATGTCCTTGAGGCCGTGGGATACGACGCGGAGCGATATACCGGGTTCGCGTTCGGGATGGGACCGGGACGCATCGCCATGCTGAAGTACGGCGTGCCCGACCTCCGGCTGTTCTTCGAGAACGACGTCCGATTCCTCTCCCAGTTCGCGCAGGGGGGAGCGCTGTGAACATCTCGTTCGCGTGGCTCGAGGCCCTGGTGCCGCACCTGGGAATGAACGTCGAGGAGGTAGAGGAGCGACTCGCCCTTCGAGGGGCGCCGGTCGAGGGCAGGAAGTGCTTGGGTGCCGGTTTGGAAGGGGTGGTCGTGGCCCGGGTAGAGTCCGTGCGCCAGCACCCCAACGCCGATCGGCTCTCCCTTTGCGAGGTGAACAATGGGGTGGAAACGCTCCAGGTCGTGTGCGGCGCTCCGGTCATCGAGGAGGGTGGCTACTACCCCTTCGCCGGGGTGGGCGTCACCCTGCCCGGCGACTTCAAGCTCAAGCGCGCCAAGATCCGAGGCGAGTACTCGAACGGAATGCTCTGCTCCGAGAAGGAGCTGGGGCTGGGCCGCGACCAGGCGGGCATCATGCTCGTGACCGGTGATGTCGCGCTCGGGCAGCCCCTGACGGAGGCGCTGGCCCTCGACGACGTGCGCCTCGATGTGGAGGTGACGCCGAACCGTCCCGATCTGTTGTCGCACGTGGGCGTCGCCCGCGAAGTAGCCCCCGGCGGCGTGGAGGGCATTGGGCTGCCTCCCATCCCCGGCGCCCCCGAGCTCGATCTCCAAGTCAAGACGGGTGAGCTCGAGGTCACCCACGCGGAGGTGGGCATCCGCGTCGACGAACCTGAGCTCTGCTCTCGCTTCCTCGGCGTGATCATCCGCGGCGTGAAGGTGGGCCCGTCTCCGACGTGGCTCGGCCAGCGGCTGAGGGCCGTCGGACAACCGCCCATCAACAACGTGGTCGACGCCACCAACTACGCGATGTCGGAGATGGGCAACCCCATGCACGCCTACGACCTGGGCAAGCTCGACGAGTCGCGCCTGGTCGTGAGGAAGGCGAAGGCCGGGGAGACGATGCAGGCCCTGGACGGCGTAGAGTATGAGCTTGACGGCGGAAGGCTCATGATCTGCGACGCCTCCGATCCCCACGGCATCGCGGGCGTCATGGGCGGGCTTCATTCGGGGGTGACGGAAGAGACGGAGGACGTGCTCCTCGAGTGTGCGCTCTTCGAGCCCAAGCAGATCCGCAGGACCCGGCGCGCCCTCGGGCTCTCGACCGATGCGAGCTACAGGTTCGAGAGGGGAGTGGACCCCGAGGGGCACCTCCCCGCTGTGAGGCGGGCCCTGGAGATCATCCTCGCGACGGCCGGAGGAGAGGTTGATGGCCCCGTGCTGGAAGTCCTTCCGCGTCCGTGGGAGCCGTATTCCCTGAAGCTCCGCCTGGCGCGAGTGGAACACGTCCTCGGCGTCGCGATCGGGTCGGACCAGATCGAGGGCTTGCTCGCGCCCCTCGGGTTCGGTGTGGCGGCAGGCGGTGAGGGGGAGCTCGTCGTGACGGTGCCGGGGCATCGCAGCTACGACGTGACGCGCGAGGTCGACCTCATCGAGGAGATTGCTCGTACCTATGGCTACGACAGATTCCCCGACGAGCTCGGGCCGGGCCGGCTCACCACCGTCCCGGACCATCCGATCTTCCAGCTCGAAGATCGTCTGAGGGGTACGCTCGCGGGAGCCGGGCTCCTGGAGGCCACGAATCCGGCCTTCGCTCCCGAGTCCGAGGGAGACGTGGAGATCAGCAACCCCGTCTCCAGGGAGGAAAGCCACCTGCGGGCGGCGCTGCTTCCAGCTCTTCTCCGGCGCGTCGAGTATAACTTCGCCCGAGGCACCCGGGACGTGCGCCTCTTCGAGATCGGGACGGTCTTCCGAGCGTCCGGTCCCGGAGATCCGCCCCGTGAAGATCTGCATGTGGCGCTTGCGCTCACCGGCCGCCAGCGGCCCGGCCACTGGTCCGAGGACGTGGAAGCGGTGGACTTTTGGACGCTGAAGGGGCTCGTCGAGAATACGCTGGCCACGTCGGGCTGGGAGGGCGCGGTCGTGACCCCGAGGATTGGCACGGGAGGTGCGGACACCGTTCCCGCGTCCGACGAGAGTGCAGCTGCCGGAGCCGGAAGCGGAGCGCCTGTCGACGACGGCCTGTTCGTCACATCCGCCGTCGTCGTCTTGTCGTTGTCATCGGGCAGGGCCATCGGGGCGGCCGGACAGGTTCGATCCGACGGGATCGATGCCCCCCCCTGGGCGGGCCCGGTCTGGGCCATGGAACTTCGCCTCCCTCGAGAGCCCCGGCTCGACGGCACGCACACCTTCGAGCCCCTTCCGCAGTTCCCCTGGGTAGATCGGGACCTGGCCCTCCTCGTGCCCAAGCACCTCTCCGCGGAGGACGTGCAAGCCTTCATGCGCGGGTCCGGTGGCGAGCTGCTCGACTCGGTCACTATCTTCGACGTGTATCGGGGAGAGGGGGTGGAAGAGGGCGTGCGTTCACTCGCCTTTCGCCTGCGTCTCCAAGCGTGGGACCGCACGCTGACCGACAAGGAGGTGGATGGAGTGGTCGGAAGGGTCGTACGGAGGCTTCGGGAGGACCTCGGTGTCGAACAACGCCTCTGAGGATCGGGGCGTCACCCCCGCCGATGCCCTCGAACGCCTGGAGGGGGCCGTCTCTCAGGCCGTCGGCGAGGTCGACCGGCTCCGAGAAGAATTGGCCCGGATGGAGGCCCAAGGCGAAGAGCTGGAGGGACTCATTCGGGGCGTGACCTCGGGAGAGCGAAGTCCGCGCGAAATGGTCGACCGCACCCACATCCTCGAAGAGGAGAATCGCGATCTTCGGGCCCGACTGAACGAAGGCAGAGAGGGTGTCGAGCGTCTCCTGGCAAGGATCAGATTCTTGGAGGATCGGAAGTGAGTGACAAGAAGGAGTCGGTCACGGTCAGGATCGCCGGCGAGGAGTACACCATCCGCTCGAGCGCCGAGGCGGAATACACGCGCCGTTGTGCCCGGTGTGTCGATCAGCGAATCCGCGCCGTCAAGGAGCAGTTTGGTCTCCTGGAAAGCCACAAGGCGGCCATTCTCGCCGCGCTCTCGATTACCGACGAGCTCTTCCGGGTGAGGGACGATCTCGAAAGGAGCGACGTCGATCTAGGGTCGAGAATCGACGGGCTCGCCAAGCAGTTGGAGCGGGCTGTTTCCGCCGAGTAAACACCTCCCAACTTGAAGCGGGCTCTCACCGGCTCACAGGGCCGCGCGGCCGGAACGTCCGAGAACTTGCGTTTCACCGAGCCCAAATTTTATTGTCTTTCGTGTAACGAACGCCCACCACGCAGACGCCTTGTTGGGGCGGCGTCTGATTTTCGGAGCAAATAAATGGACCCGCTGGTTACCGGGCTGGCGGCGGCTCTGGCGTTGCTCTTTGGAGCAGCGGGTTATGCCGGGCGTGGGTTGGTCGAGCAGTCGCGTCAGAGGAGGGCGCGGGCGGCTGCCGAGGATGAAGCCTCCAGGGTCCTGGCGCGCGCTCAGGAAGAGGCGGAAAACCTCCGTACCGCCAAAGTCCTCGAAGGCAAGGAAGAGGTCTTCCGGCGCCGGGAGGCGTGGGAGAAGGAGGAGCAGCGATACCGGGAGGACGCCGAGCGGGCTGAACAGCGCCTGGCCGAGCGCGCCGATGCGCAGGGTCGACGGTTCGAGACCCTGCACGAGAAGGAGGCCTTGGAGGAGAAGCGTGCCCGGGAGCTCGACGAGCGGGAAGGGGAGCTCGTTACGCAGAGCCAAGAGGTGGAGCGCGCGCGATCCGAAGTTCGCGCGAAGCTCGAAGCGCTCGCCGGGACTTCGGCGGCCGAGGCCAAGCAGCAGCTGATCGAAGACCTGAAAGACGAAGCCAAGGCCGAGGCCGCCAACGACCTGCGAGAGATCAAGGAAGAGGCGCAGCGCAACGCGGATCGCGAGTCCAAGGAGATCTTGGGGCTCGCGATTCAGCGCATGGCGGCCGAACAGACTGCGGAGATGACCGTCTCCGTCGTACAGCTTCCTTCCGACGAGATGAAGGGTCGCATCATCGGGCGCGAGGGACGAAACATCCGCTCTTTTGAGCAGGCCACCGGAATCGACCTCATCATTGACGACACCCCTGAAGCGGTGGTTCTCTCAGGCTTCAACCCCGTCCGGCGGGAGGTCGCGCGGATCGCGCTGCAGCGGCTCATCGAGGACGGCCGCATCCACCCGGGCCGCATCGAGGAGACGGTGGAGAAGAGCCGGAAAGAGGTGGAGCAGTCGATAGTCGAAGCGGCCGAGGAGGCCCTCTACGAGCTCGGAATCCACAACGTGCACCCGGAGATCGTGAATGTTCTCGGACGGCTGAAGTTCAGGACCTCATACGGCCAGAACCAGCTGCAGCACGCCAAGGAAGTGGCGCTCCTCGCCGGCAACATGGCGGCGGAGATGGGGCTGGACGTACACGCCACGAAGCGCGCGGGAGTGCTCCACGACATCGGGAAGGGCCTGACGCACGAGCAGGAGGGCACCCATGTGGAGCTTGGCTACCGCCTCTGCAGGAAGCACAACGAGTCGGAAATCGTGCTCAACGCCATCCGGGCACACCACGACGAGGAGCCCCACCGCTTCGCCGAAACGTTCCTGGTGACGGCGGGCGATGCCATCTCGGGCTCTCGCCCCGGCGCGCGGCGCGAGATGTTCGAGGGGTACGTCAAGCGGCTGGAGAAGCTGGAAGAGCTGGCCATGGAGCACCCGGGCGTCGAGCGTTGCTTCGCCATCCAGGCAGGTCGGGCGATCCGCATCATGGTCGAGCCGGAGAAGGTGACAGACAACGAGATGGCTCAGATCTCGAAGGCCGTAGCGCGGCGCATCGAAGGCGAGCTCCAGTACCCGGGCCAGATCAAGGTCGTGGTCATCCGAGAGACACGGGCCATCGACTTCGCGCGCTAGGCCGGGCCCGGCGCAGCAGGCTCCGTAGCACCTTGGTCCGCCCCCTTGGACGGACCAGCCGTGGACCATCAATGGATCGAGGACAGCGAATGTCGGCTGACATCATATCGGGCAAAGAGATCGCGGCCTCCATCCGGGAGGAGATCAAGGAGCGGGTCGCCGAGCTGAAGGCGTCGGGGCTCACACCAGGTCTTGCCGTCGTGCTTGCCGGAGAAGATCCTGCGAGCCGGGTCTACGTCGGCATGAAGGACAGGGCGGCCACGGAGGCGGGCATCTTCTCCCGTCAGATCACGCTTCCCGCCGGCGTCGGCGAAGACGAGCTGCTCGGCGTCGTCGCGGGGCTGAACGCCGATCCCGACGTCCACGGGATCCTCGTGCAGCTGCCGCTGCCCGATCAGATCGACGAATCGAAGATTCTCCTCGCCATCGATCCCGAGAAGGATGTGGACGGATTCCACCCCGTCAACGTGGGACGGCTGGCCACCGGCGACCTCGACGTACTCACGCCGTGCACACCGAGGGGCGTGATCGAAATGCTCGTGCGTAGCGGGCACGATCCGTCGGGCAAGCACGCCGTGATCGCGGGACGGTCCAACATCGTTGGACGGCCCATGGCCTCCCTCCTCTTGCGCAAGGCGGCAGGTGGGAATGCCACCGTCACCGTGGCTCACAGCCGCACAACCGACCTGCGCGCCGTCACCCGACAAGGCGACATCCTGATCGCGGCGATCGGGAGCCCCGAGTTCATCACGGGCGACATGGTGAAGCCGGGGGCCGTGGTGATCGACGTGGGCGTGAATCGCGTCGATGACGACACGCGCGAGCGCGGCTATCACCTCGTGGGTGACGTGGCGTTCGAGGAAGCGAAGGATGTGGCTTCGGCCATCAGTCCCGTACCGGGCGGTGTGGGCCCGATGACGATCGCCATGCTGCTCTCCAACACGGTGGACGCGGCGGTGCGAGCGACGGGTGGCAGTGACCAGACAGCCTGAACGGCCTTCGGAGCCGACCGCATGACGAGCCCTCGTGTCTGGAGTGTCTCCCAGGTCAACCGAGCGGTGCGACGCCTGCTCGAGGACACGATCGAGAGCCTGTGGGTGTCGGGCGAGGTGGCCAACTGGACGAGGGCCCGCTCCGGGCACTGTTACTTCACGCTGAAGGACGATCGCGCGCAGCTGCGGTGCGCCATGTTTCGAACCGAAGCCGCCACGCTTCCCGCCGACCCCGAGCAGGGGATGAACGTGCGAGCCTTCGGCGAGCTCTCGATCTACGAAGCGAAGGGAGAGTATCAGTTCATCGTGCGCCGCCTCGAGGCCGAGGGGGAGGAAGGGTTGTGGCGTCTCGCGTTCGAGCGTGTCCGGGCGAAGCTCGATGCCGAAGGTCTCCTGGCTCCCGAGCGCAAGCGCCCGCTGCCGCAGTTCCCGAGGGCCGTGGGGATCGTCACGTCGCTGGGCGGCGCGGCGCTTCACGACATCGTCACCGTGATTCGGAAGCGCGCTCCGTGGACGCGAGTCGTCGTGCGGGGGACGCGCGTGCAAGGCGAAGGGGCCGGGATCGAGATTGCCGAGGCGATCGGGGCTCTGGGCGGGAGTGGGCTTGTCGACGTGTTGATCGTCGGGCGGGGGGGAGGCTCGCTTGAGGATCTCTGGGCCTTCAACGAGGAGGAGGTGGCCCGGGCCATTGCCGATTGCCCGGTGCCCGTGATCTCGGCGGTGGGTCACGAGATCGACGTCACGATTGCGGACCTGGCGGCGGACCACCGTGCCGCCGCTCCCTCGGCCGGAGCGGAGGCCGCGGTCCAGGACGGAGAGCGTTTGGGCGAGGTTCTCGCGGACACCAGAGAACGGACGGGTCGCGCGCTGAGGAGGGCGGCCCTCAGACACCGCGAGGCGCTGGTTGCCCGACTCGGTCGGCTTCGCCGCTCGGCGTCGGAGCTCACGCGACCTCACAGGGAGGCCCTTGGCCGGGCGAGTGACCGGATGGAGACCGCTGTGCGCCGCTCCCTGACGCTCAAAGCGGCACGCCTGGCGGAGGCGGCCGGCCGGATGGATGTCCTGTCGCCTCTCGCCACTCTGGGGCGGGGATACGCGTTGCCGCAGGACGCCGCGGGCCGGGTTCTCAGAACGGCCGCCGAACTGCCCCCCGGCCAGCGCTTCTCGCTCCGAGTTTCGGACGGATCGGTGCCCTGCGAGGCGCTGGAGAGGGACGAGGCGGGTGCCGGGCCATCACGGTGATGGGCTGGCGGACACGGAAACCGCACGAGGAGACATCATCGTGACACCGGCAGACGACGTGCCCGATCCGACCACGGAGGAAGCTCCCTCCCTGCAAGACCGGCTCGACCGCCTCGAAGAGATCGTTCGATCCTTGGAGTCGGACGACTTGGAGCTCGAACTTGCGCTGTCCCTGTTCGAAGAGGGCGTAGAGCACGTACGGAGCGCGGAAGAGATCCTGCGAAGCGCGGAGCTGAAGGTTGAGGAGCTCCTCGGTGCGGTCGGGGATCCGGTCACCCGGCCCCTCAAGGAGGAGTCGGGGTGACGGGCAGCTCGCCCTTTGACCTCGGCGCGTTCCTTCTCGGGGAGAGAGAGGAGGTAGAGCGGGCCCTTGAGCGCTCCCTGATCGCCTTCGTGGGCTCCGTGACGCCGACCGTCGCCGAGGCGGGCCGTCATGCCGTGATGACGGGAGGAAAGAGGCTCAGGCCTATCCTCTGCGTCGCTGCCTACCGCGCCTGCGGAGGGACGCGTGGGTCGGCGGCCTATGACTTGGCCGTCGCTCTCGAGTTGATCCACGCCTATTCGCTCATGCACGATGACCTCCCTTGCATGGACCACGCCGACCTTCGCCGAGGCCGGCCCACTCCCCATACACTCTACGGAGAGGAGGCCACCGTCCGGGCCGGGCTCGCCCTCATTCCGGCGGCGTCCCTACAAGCCCATCGTGCCGCGCGGGCCTTGGGGTGTGGCGATGCGACGGCGAACGCGATCGTCCGGGAGCTTACGCGCGCTGCGGGCTCTGGAGGCATGGTGGGCGGACAGTACCTGGACCTGTTGGCGGAAGGCCGGGCGCTGCCATCCGACGAGCTCGATGAGTTGCACCGGATGAAGACCGGAGCCCTCCTGACCGCGTCACTGGTCATCGGGGGACTGGCGGCCGATGCGCCGGCCGAGGCGCTGGCCGGACTCCGCTGCTACGGACGTGCAGTCGGGTTGGCGTTCCAGATCGCCGACGACGTCCTGGATGAGACCTCCTCTTCCGCAAAACTCGGGAAGAACCCGAGCGACGAGCTGCTGCAGAAAAGCACCTACGTGTCGCTTCACGGTGTAGAGAGTGCGCTCCAGCGCGCCCGGGATCTCGTCGACGAGGCTCTCGAGGCCCTTCGGGGGGGGGCGATCAAAGCGCCGGAGCTTGCCGCCTTGGCCCGGTACGTTGTGGAACGGAAGCGTTAGTCCGGTGTTGTGGAAGGCAGCTGCCAAGCCCACACGGGGCAAGGGCATAACGCGCGTGCGTCAACGGGGCGCCAAGCGATGCCGCGTGGTGGGAAACGTGAACGTCAGGAGCTGAGCCTGTGACGCTTCTCGAGCGAATCGGGGACCCGAGCGACATCCGTGCACTGTCGAGAGACCAGCTGCACGAACTCGTCGCCGAGGCCCGAGAAAGACACATTGATGTGATCGCGACGATCGGCGGACACTTCGGCGCGAGCCTGGGCGTCGCCGACCTCACCGTCGCCCTGCACTACGCCTTCGAGACTCCGCGCGACAAGCTCGTCTGGGATACGGGGCATCAGGGCTATATCCATAAGATCCTCACCGGCCGAAACGGACAGCTCCCCACGATTCGAAGAGAGGGGGGGTTGGCTCCCTTCCTCCGCCGTGAGGAGTCGGAGTACGACCACTTCGGGGCAGGTCACGCGGCCACCTCCATCTCAGCCGCCCTGGGCACGGCGATCGCGCGCGACCTGAATGGGGACGACTTCAGCGTGGTGGCGATCATTGGCGACGGGGCCATGGGGTGTGGGCTCGCGTACGAGGCTCTCAACAACGCCGGCCACACCGATCGCGACCTGATCGTCGTGCTGAACGACAACGACCATTCGATCGCTCCGAACGTCGGGGCGATGAACAAGTACCTCACGGGGGTGATCACGCACCCGGTCTACAACCGGATCCGGGACGAGGTGAAGGAGCTCCTCTCGAAGGCGCCGGACCGAGGAGCGGTAGGCGTGCTCCGGCGTGCTGCGAGTCGAGCGGAGGAGCGCGTCAAGGGGCTCTTCGTGCCGGGCATGCTCTTCGAGGAGCTGGGGTTCCGCTACATCGGACCGGTCGACGGCCACGATCTGGACTCGCTTGTCGCCACCCTGTCCAATGTGCGTCGGCTCGACGGTCCCGTGCTCGTGCACGTCATCACGCAGAAGGGGAGGGGGTTCTCCCTCGCCGAGCAGGACGCCTACAAGTGGCACGCGGCCTCACCCTTCGACAAGATGTCGGGCCAGGCCAAGAAGAAGAGCAGCGGCCTGCCTCGCTACCAGAAGGTGTTTGGTAAAGGGCTCAAGGAGCTTGGCGAACTCGACGACCGCATCGTTGCGATCACCGCGGGCATGCCCGACGGCACTAGTACGGAGGTCTTCGGAGAAGCCTACCCGGATCGATTCTTCGACGTGGGCATCGCCGAAGCCCACGGGGTCACCTCGGCCGCGGGAATGGCCACGCAGCAGGGGATTCGGCCGGTCGTCTGCATCTACTCGACGTTCCTGCAGCGTGCGTTCGACAGCATCGTGCACGACGTCGCTCTCCAGGACCTGGCTGTGGTCTTCTGCATGGACCGCGCAGGCCTCGCAGGGCCCGACGGCCCCACGCACCACGGGGCCTTCGACATCCCCTACATGATGCTGGTGCCCGGCATGACCGTGACCGCTCCCAAGGACGGGTCCGAGATGCTGGCCCTAGTGCGTCTCGGGATCGCACACGAGGACGGGCCGTTTTCAGTGCGCTGGCCGAGGGACGCAGTACCCTTCGAAGTGCCACACGTGAGCGAGATCCCCGAGGTTGAGTACGGCACCTGGGAGGTCCTGCGGCGTGGCTCCGACATTGCCCTTCTCGCCACGGGCACGATGGTCCTCGAAGCGGTCGATGCGGCGCAGGCCTTGGCCGCCCGGGGGATCCAGGCCACCGTGGTGAACTGCCGCTTCCTGAAGCCCCATGACCAGGCGGTCCTCCAGGAAGTTGTCGAGGGGCACGACAGGGTACTGACCCTCGAGGAAGGAGCCGTGCTCAACGGTTTTGGGGCCTACCTGACCCGTGAGATCGGGCTCCTCGACGCCGGGCGGGAGGTGCAGGTCCGCTGCCTAGGGCTGCCCGACCAGTTCGTCGATCACGGAGCGCGCGACGTGCTCCTGCGCGAGCTTGAACTGGACGCTGTGGGCATTGTCACCGAGGTGCGGCGAATGCTCAGCGATGCCGTCTCCCCGGCCTCGATGGAGAGTGCGTGACGGACGAGGTCTCCAGGGCCGATCCGGCAAAGACGCTCAAACGCATCGGAGTGCTCGGGCGCTCGGGACACGAGGACATCCCGAAGTGCGTTCAGCGTCTCACCCGCTTCGCCGGAGATCACGATCTGGCGCTCTGCTTGGAGGAGCACCTACTTTCCGACGCACCCGAAGGGGTCGCGCACCTGGATCTCGACGACGAGCCAGTCGACTTCCTCATCGCGCTCGGGGGTGACGGTACGCTCCTCAGGGCAGGGAGGTTGGCCGCGGGTCAGGAGATCCCCGTCCTCGGAATCAACGTCGGCCACCTCGGCTTCCTGACCGCGCTCCCTCACCCCGAGATGGAGGCCCGGCTGGGTCGGGTTCTCGACGGTGACTACATCCTGGACCGGCGCTGCATGGTCGAGGCCCGCCTGATCCATGCCGACGGGTCGGAGGCAGATCTCTTGCTGGCCTGGAACGACTTCGTGATCCACAAGGAAGGAGTGGCCCGCGTCACCCGCCTGGGACTGCGGGTCCAAGAGGGAGACGATTGGCAGGAGGTCGGCAGCTTTTCCGGAGACGGCCTGATCGTCTCTACGCCCACAGGCTCGACGGCGTACTCGCTGTCGGCGGGCGGACCCATCGTGGTGCCGACCGTCGACTGTCTGCTCGTCACCCCGGTGTGTCCGCACACCCTCGCGGTGCGTCCCCTGGTCATTCCCGGGGACCAGGTCTTGGCAGTGCGTCCATTGGACCGCGCCGACGACCTGGTCCTCGCGGTCGACGGACGGATGGCCCACCACGTCGAGGTTGGCTCAGAGCTTCACATGACCCGCTCCAACGTGGAGATTCCGCTGGTCCGCTTTTCCGACCAGAACTTCTTCGGCACCCTCCAGCGCAAGCTCAACTGGGCTGCGCGGCCCTCCGGCTGAGCGGCGAGGCCGGCTTCTCCGAGGCCTAGGGCCCGGCGCCGTTCCGAATCCCGTTGGGCGACCCCGTAAGCCATTGAGCCGGTTCGGAGGGCGCTTGTAGATTCCGCCTATGTTGATCGAACTGCGCGTTCGCGACTATGCCGTCATCGACAACCTCTCGCTCGAGCTGGGCCCGGGATTGAGCGCTCTCTCGGGAGAGACGGGGGCGGGAAAGTCGATCATCGTCGGCGCGCTGTCCCTCCTCCTGGGTGAGAGGGCTTCGAGCGGCACTGTTCGCGTGGGAGCCGAGCGGGCCCTGGTCGAGGCCGTTTTCGACGTATCGGAGCGGCCGGAGCTCCTGGCCCGCCTCGCTGAGCTCGGTCAGGAGACCGAGGATGGTCTGCTCATCCTCCGCAGAGAGGTGGCGGCGGAGGGGCGCAACCGGGCGTGGATCAACGGTTCGCCCGCAACGGTCCGGATCGTGGGCGAACTCGGCAGGGCACTCGTCGATCTCCACGGACAGCACGAGCACCAAACCCTGTTGAGGCAGGAAGCCCAGCGCAGGATCCTCGACGCCTTCGGCGACGCCCAGGATCTCGCGAGCGGAGTGGGCCGGGGGTTCGAGACGCTGTCCGGCCTGGAGACGAGGCTCTCGGAGCTCCGGGAGCGACGGAGGGATCTGGAGAGTCGCGCGGACTTCCTGCGCTTCCAGGTCGGGGAGATCGAGGAGGGTCGCGTCGGAATCGGTGAGGACACGGCCCTGCAGGACGAGGCCCGCCGCCTCGAACACTCCGAGGAGCTCCTGCGCGAGTCGGCCGCGATCCACGGCGAGCTGTACGGCGGAGACGCAGCCGTGACCGACCGCCTCTCGCAGCTGCTCGGCTCGCTGGCTCGCCTGAAGCCGTGGGACCCGTTGCTTGAGGGTCCCCACGATGCGCTGCAGGATGCCTATCACGGCCTGGCCGAGGTGGGCCGCGAGCTCGGGGAGTACGCCGCCAACGTCCGCCATGATCCCGGCCGACTCGCCGAGGTCAGAGATCGCCTCGACCTGATTCACCGCCTCAAGCGCAAGTACGGACCTGAGCTCGACGACGTCGTCGAGACCGGCGCTCGCCTGAGAACCGAGCTCGACGAGCTGGAGGGTGCCGGTTGGGACGAGGAGGCGCTCCGGCGGGATCGTGAGAGAGCCCGCAGACACCTAGCCGACGCCGCCCGGAGCCTGACGGGCAAGCGGAGGGAGGCCGCCCGTCGACTCGAGACCGACGTCGAGGCGCTCCTGCCCGAACTCGGTCTTCCCGGCTCTACGTTCCAGGTGCTGCTCGACGACTTGCCCGAGATAGGGGCGCACGGCGCCGAGCGGGTAGAGTTCCTGGTCTCGGTCAACGCTGGCTTCGCTCCCATGGCCCTCGGTCGGGTTGCGAGCGGCGGCGAATTCTCCCGGGTCATGCTGGCGCTCAAGGCCATCCTAGCACGGGTCGACCAGGTTCCGACTCTGGTCTTCGACGAGATCGATGCAGGCATCGGCGGGCAGGTGGCGGCCTTGGTGGCGGCCGAGCTCCTCGAGGTCGCGCGGTACCACCAGGTGTTCGTCATCACGCATCTGCCTCAGCTCGCCTCGCGCGCTCACAGCCACCTCCGTGTGGAGAAGACCGATGGAGTCGGCCTCGCGGCCACCAGCGTCGACGAGCTAGAGGGTGAGGCTCGGGTTCGGGAGATCGCGCGCATGCTCAGCGGCGATCCCGAGTCGGAGACGTCGAGAGAGCACGCGCGAGAGCTTCTGGAGGCCGGCTGACGGCACCTTGGCTCGCCCTCGCAGCCGTGGCACTCTAGTTCCAGAGGCCCCGGAAGAGCCGCAGCCCGAACTCGAAGCGCTCCGACTTGGGGGTGAGCCCTCCGGTCCCCGACACGCTCCGGCGGTAGAGAAAGCGAGCCTCCATGGGGCGGCCCCGACCGCTCCGCAGTGTGGAGTAGACGAAACCGAAGCCGGCCTCCAGCACGCTCTCAGCGGTCTCGAGCTCGAGGAGGTCGACGTCGAGACCCAATGGGAGCGGTTGCTCCGGGTTGGCGGGTTGGTAGGTGTCCGACCCCTTGAAGGAGGCCCGCAGATCCGCCGCGACCGCCATCTCCTCGGTGAGCTGCACGCGGGGGGTCACACGCGCACGGTAGTAGTTGCCCGGGGTCCAGCGGACGACCTGGGTCGCGGCGAGGGGCGCGAAGATCCGGTCCGGCGCAGTGATGCGGCGCGTCACGAAGGTCGAGGCCGCCAACCCGTACTGGACCTCTCCCCAGACTCCCAGGCGGCCCGCCCCGAATCCACCGAACAAGCTGACCTCGAAGTCCTGTTGGCCGTCACCCGTGCCCGCGTCCAAGAAGTGGTCAGGTAGATCCGTCTGGCCGGTCCCCAAGCGCACGAGGCCTCTTGCGCCGATCTGATAGCTGGGGCCCGAAGGAGACGGTTCTCCCTCGGCAGCGGGCTCGGACGCCAGGAGGCGGAAGTTGGCGTAGAGCTCCGCGTCGCCCATGGCCCACTCGCTGCGCCACGACGCGAAGGGCGCACCGGCCACTCCGTACCCCGGCTCCGTCACCAACCTGCCGTACTCCTCCTCGGTGAGGGGTTCTGTGGCCAAGGGAACGACGCTCGGATACGTGATGCCCAGGACCTCGTGCGCGGCCATGAGGGAGAGGACTCGGGACTGGAGCGCCTCACCGGTGGGCGTGCCGTCGAGGGGGAAGACGCCGTGAGACCCGAGAGCGGCCAGGACTGCCTCTCGAAACTGTTGACCGTCGCCGAGCAGGGACGAGGCCTCGTTGCACCCCGACGCCGTTGGGTCCGCCGAGCAGAGTTCGTCGACGACCGCCGAAAGGGCCGTTTCAGCGGAAAGGACACCCGTGACGAAATCGCTCACGGCGCCCGGGTCACTCCGAGAGGGCGTGATCCCCGCGTTGGCTCCCTGCCCCTGGAAGGTCCACTCCACCTCCGCCCGCCGACGGGAGAAAGGAATCATGCCTCCCACGCTGAGCCAATCGAAGACGCCCACGTCGATTCGAAGCGGCAGCCAGACGGCGTCCCGGGTCACAATCGCCTTGGTCGAGCCCAGAATGAGGGGCTCCACGGAGCCGCTGGTCGCGGTCTCGAGGTGGCGCTCAAGGTCTTTCAGTCCAGGAAAGAGCCGGGCGCCGACCGCCGCGTCCGAGAAGTCGAAGCCGAGTGGCTCCACTTCCTCGAGGAGCGTCCCCCCCTCCATGCGCTCTCCGAACCGCGCGTCCTGGTATAGGTAGATCGTGCTGGCCTCGATGCGGACCCGGCCAGGCTCGACGAGAGGTCCGGAGACCTCCTGCGTGCTGGAGGGGATCGGTGCCAGAGTCATCGGGAGCACTAGAGAGATCGAGACCATGAGAGCGGTCCCCAGGACCCTTGGTTGACCCGGTCCGAGCTCGTCTTCGGGAATGCGAACAACAGTCACCCTCATGCGGGGCAGGCGCTCCTCGATGTCATGGAACTTCGGTGCTGCCGGGCTCGGGGGCCGGGAGACGGCGGGCCAACCTAATGGTGAAATCGCCTGCTGGGAACTTGACACTTTTTGAGGCCCTGTCTAGCTTTCAGCGTACAAGAACGAGAGGTGCTTTGGAAACGATTCCCGCGTCGCCGGGTATCCCCGAAGCACCTTTTTTCCATGCGGGAATAGCTCAGTTGGTAGAGCACCACCTTGCCAAGGTGGGGGTCGCCGGTTCGAGTCCGGTTTCCCGCTCTCGGAAAAGGGGCTTGCGGTCCGGCGGACGTACGGCCCCTTTTTTCCATCAGGCGCCGTAGCCAAGCGGTAAGGCAGAGGCCTGCAAAGCCTTTATTCCCCGGTTCGAATCCGGGCGGCGCCTCTCACCCTCGCGGGGGGGCCGCTCAAGGAGTTCGACCGTCCTCGCGGGCGCCTGACCCTTCGCGTTCCCATCGGCCGGTGCTTCCGGGGTTGCGCCGGTTCGAGCGAGCCGGCAGGGATTCTTCGAAGCCAGACGACCACGGGGACGGCCGCCCGCAGTCGTCGACATCTGCTTCCCGCCTCTGGCGGCTGGAAGAGTGCCGCCCCGCCCCGTGTCGAAGGCCTCGCTCTCCATCCCAACATCCGGCCACTGCCAGGGAGGCAGGAGCAGGCAGAAGATCGCAGGTTGGCGAGGCTCGACGAGATGCATCCGGTGGAGTGGGGTTGGAGCGTCCGCTCCGTACCTTTTGTTTCCCTTCGACCGAAGTCCTAAGATAGGGTGCAGTCGCGGCGATCACTTGGAAGGGAAGCGAGCCAGTGAAGCGAGCCCACCACCGGCTTTGGCCTCACGGAGCCACACTCATCATGATCCTCGCGCACGGCGCTCCTGTCCGCGCGCAGACCGTTGAGGGCACCGTAGTCGATGACGAATCGAGCGCCCCCATGGAGACGGTCGAGGTCCTCCTGCTCGACGCGAGCGATCACGTCGTCGAGGAATACGTCACCGACGCGCGGGGTCGTTTCTCAGTCCAAGTTCCGGATGGCGGTCAGTACCGGCTTCGGGCGACGCGCCTCGGGTACGAAGCCTCCACGTCGGACGTGTTCGTGCTCGCTTTCGGGCAAGCCGCCCTGGCCGAGCTCCGCCTCCAGGTCGACCCCGTTCTCCTCGATCCGATCCTGGTAGAGGGCCGGAACATGGCGCTTTCCGTCTCCGGCTTCTACGAGCGCGAGGCGAACGGCTACGGACAGGTCCGGACACCAGAAGATCTCGAAGCCAAGCCGCCGCAGGACGTCGAGGATCTGCTCAGGGGCATGAGCGGAATCCGAATCGTCCGACCGCGTGGCACCTTCGCAATCGACGTGCTTTCGACCCGCCGAGTGCGTGACTGTCGCCCGAGCGTCACGGTCGATAATCGGATCGTACAGAGGGGTGGCGGGGAGAGCACGGGGTGGCACGAGAGGTTCAACGTGAGGGAAGTGGCGGCGCTTGAGGTCTACTCCGGGCAGGCGGGCCTGCCCGACATGGTAGCGGGACCGGTAAGCCCGTGTGGCGCGATCGTCATCTGGACCAAAGGCTACATCGGAACATGACCGCTCGAGCAGGGCTTGTGGCGACGATCAGCGAAGCCGCGGGGGTTGGGAGGTAGGGTTCGTGGGTTCCAGCTTCGAGAAACGCTCGATCCTAGCTGCGCTGAGCGCATGTCTGATGGCCGCCTCCGCTTCCGCCCAGGGCCTCTCGGTCGATGTCGGCTTCAAGGGGGGCCTCAACCTCTCGAGCTTCCATGGCACGGAGATCGGCAACTCCGAGACGCGACCAGGGCACATCGTCGGGGCCTTCGCTTACTTCGATTTCGGGGGGCCGCTGATCGTGCAGCCGGAGGCATACTACTCGAGGAGGGGAGCCAAGGAGCCGGAGATTTTCACCGAACAGTGGGGCTCGATCTCCAACGCCGTCTGGAACTACAACTATCTCGACTTCGTGGGGTTGCTCAAGCTGCGCGTTACCCCCCAGAGGCTCCCGTATTCGGTGAGCCTCTTCACCGGGCCGGTCGTCTCGTTCCTCGTTGGAGCCAAGGCGACGGGCCTGAAAGACACTCGCTACAGCTGTTGCCCGCCCCAGCGCGTGCCCGGAGAGTCCCCTTACGTCAACCCTCTGAACTACAACACCAGAGGCAATGACTTCGGCGGCACGGTCGGGGTAGGCCTCGGCATCGACCTCGGGCCGACGAAGATCTCCCTCGACACGCGCTACACGAGGATGACGAAGGAATTCGACGAGGCCCCCTACGACGACCTCTACTCACGCAAGCACAGCGCGTTCTCGTTCCAGGTGGGCGTGAGCCTCACGCCGAGCGCGTGGTCGACGGGCCGTCGTCGTCCTCGTCGACCCGTCGTATCCCGACCCCCGCCCGTGAATACGATCGTCCTCATGGAGCGAATTACGCGGGAAGATATCGCGGCTCGGCGCGAGAGCTTCAGTGCCTACGACATCATCCGCCTCGAGAGGCCGCAGTGGGTGGACGCCCAGGCCGGAACCGTCCGGGGGACGCTTTTCGTTGACGGACAGCCCTGGGTCGGCTCGCCCGAGGTCCTCCGCAACCGTCGTGGGTCGGACATTCAGGAGGTTCGTCGGATGGAGGGGGCGCCGGGTCCGTACCGAGGCTATGGAGTGGTGATCGAGATCATCACCCGCTAGGGCGGGTCACCTCAGAGCGGCGACCGTCGGTCGCCGCCTAGTCCGCGCCTCACGCGCCGCTCGCCAGCCGGAAGCTGGCCTGCACGGCGCCCAGACCAAGTTCTCAAGGGGCCCGGGTGCTCATCCCTTTGCCATGGTCACCAGGATTCATGGCGATCGGCGTGATCCGCCCGTGGGGCGGCTTCACGAGTGGAACAGGTTCGGGTCCTCGGTGGAGTCGCTCTGCGGCGGCCCTCCTCGGTCAGTGGAAGGGACAATTGTGGCCTAAGCTTCACGAACACGCCGGTGTGGCCCGCCCTTGCCGTCGCACCCTGGGCCGCGTTCTTGTATTGGTTCGCCGGATGCCCCGTGATCGACTGGATCGCGCATGAGCTTCTCCAGCCACTACCTCCCTCGGACGCCGGCCGGCCGGGTCAGCGTCATCGCCTTTCTGGCCCTCATGGCGCTGGCCCAGCCGCCCATCGTGTTCTGGGTGGACGAGTCCTTCTCGGGCGAGTTCGTGCTCGGGATGCCCTTCCTGTACGTCTACTTGGGTGTCATCTACGTCGCGCTCATCGGAGTGCTGCTCTGGGCGCTCCGCAAGAAGGTCTGATCCGTGGAGAGCTGGGTCGTCGCAACGGGCCTCATCTTCGCCTACATCTTCGTCACCGTCGTCCTCGGATTCCTGGCCAATCGGGCCCTGGCAGTGGACCTCGAGGACTTCCTCCTCTACGGACGGCAAGCGGGGTTCGTGGTCCTCTATCTGACCGTGGTGGCCAGCTACCACTCCGCCTTCGCGTTCTTGGGCTCCGGCGGCTTCTTCTACACTCACGGGATCGGATTCTGGGAGGCGGGCACGTGGACGGTCCTGGTGGGGGCCATCACCTACACCCTCGGCGTCCGCATCTGGGTGCTGGGAAAGCGCTTCGGCTACATGACGCCCGCAGACATGCTCGCCGATTTCTACGAGAGCGAGACGGTTCGGGCCGTCGCAGCCGCCGTCTCCGTTCTCTTCACGATACTGTACATCCAGGTCCAGGCTCAGGGCCTCGGCTATATCATTTCCGTTGCATCCGGCGACCGGATCTCGTTCGAGGTGGGGACGCTCATTCTGCTTGTTGTGGCCGCCGGATACCTCATGGCCGGCGGGCTACGGGCCGTCTACTGGACCGACGTGCTGCAGGGCGCGTGGATGTACGTGGCCGTGTGGGCGGGTGCGCTCGTGCTCGCCGAGCGCTTGTTCGGGGGCCCGCTCGCGCTTTGGCGCAGGGTGGCGCAGGAGCGCCCTGACCTTCTGAGGCTGCCTGGACCCGAAGGCTTCTTCACCCCCGGAATGTGGCTGGGCATGACCATCGCTCTTTCCTTCGGGATCGTCCTTCAACCCCACATCATGATCCGCTACTACTCGGCGGCTTCGGGACGGGTGTTGAAGTGGCTTGGTGCTACCACACCGATCTTCCTCGTGACCCTATACCTTCCGGCCGCGTTGGTGGGCCTGGGCGGGGCCGTCATTCTGCCGGATCTGGCCATTGCGGACCGGATCTTCCCCGAGCTTCTCGTTCTCTACGCTCCGGCGTGGCTCACGGGTCTGATCCTGGCCGGAGCAACGGCCGCCGCCATGTCCACGCTGGACTCCATTCTGCACGCGAACATGACGGTGCTCACCCGGGACGTCTATCAGCGCTACCTCGCCCCGGATCGGAGCGCGGCACACTACCTCTGGGTGGGACGGGCGATCGTGCTCGTCCTTCTGGTCGTGGGCTACGTGCTCTCCGTGTACACCTTCGGCTTCCTCGTGACACTCGTCACCCTCTCGGGCGCGGGCGCGCTCCAGCTCCTGCCGGGAACCCTAGGGGTCTGCTACCCGACCCGGCGACCGTTCACTCGCGCCGGGGTGCTCACGGGCATAGCCGGCGGGCTGGCGGTGCTCTACTGGACGCTTGTCGTCGTGCCGCATCCCTGGGGCATCCACGGTGCGCTCTGGTCCTTGGCGATGAACTTTGCGGTGTGCATCGTCGTGTCACGCCTGAGCCCGACGCCTTCCCGCGAGACCGTGAATCGGATCCATGGAGCCCTGGAGGATTACGTATACGGCGCAGGGGAGGAGGTGCTGGAGCCTTCACCCGCCCCTTAGCGACATCTCCGGGCAGGGGCTCGCTCGAGATCCCTCACCGGGGGAGGCAGCAGTGGCGAGCACTCAGCTCTCCTCTAGCGCTTCCCGCAGCATGTCTTTGGCGAGCTCGGGATCGGCGGCGCCCCTCGTCTCGCGCATCACCTGGCCTACGAAGAAGCCGAGGAGGCCCATCTTGCCCTTGCGGTACGCCTGCACCTCGTCGGCATGCCGCTCGATCACCTGGGCGATGACCGGCTGCAGCGCCGAAGCGTCACTCACCCGGCTCAGGCCCCGCTCCTCGATCACGGTCTTCGAATCACCGCCTTCGGTCGCGAGGACGCCGAGCACCTCCTTGGCAGCCCGGCCCGAGACGGCACCGGAGGACAGGAGGTCCACGAGGCGGCCCAGTTCGGCAGCGCCGAACGGCAGGTCCGCCACCGAGCGGCCGTCCCGGACGCGGGACACCTCGTGCACCACCCACTTGGCCAGAGAGTCTGAGTCGCCCGTGTGGTCCGACGCTCGACGGAACAAGGCTAGGAGCTCCCGGTCCCGAGCCAGGACGGAGGCCTCGGCCTCGGGCACCCCAACCTCGGTCACGAGCTCGTCGTGGATCTCCTCGGCATGTTTGTCTTGGAGGCGTGTGGTCCTGCGTGGGGGCGGGGGCCGGATGGCCCTCTCGGCGGCGTCCGCTGCGTCGGCTCGCGTGGGCGGCACCGTTTCCGCCTCCGACCGGCCACCCGTCGCAGACGCTTCTCGAGCCCTGGCCCAGCTGTCTCGGAGCGTGACCGTACGATTGAAGACTAGTCTCTCCGGCCTGGAGTCCACCGGATCGGCCACGAAGTAGCCGGTCCGCTCGAACTGGGCCGGGCGTCCGGGCGGGTCGGCGCCCACGCTCGGCTCGATGCGGCTGTCGGCGAGCACTACCAGCGACTCTGAATTGAGGTTGGCCGTGAAGTCCTCATCCTCCCCCGTCTCGTCCGGATCGGCCTTGACGAAGAGCCGGTCATAGAGCCGCACCTCCACCGGCAGCGACCGGGCGGCCGAGACCCAGTGGATCGTTCCCTTCACTCTTCGACCGTCCGGTGTGGCGCCTCCACGGGTCTCGGGATCGTACGTGCAGCGGACCACCACCACCTTCCCCGTCTCGTCCTTCACGAGATCGACGCAGCGAACGACGTATCCGTAGCGGAGGCGCACTGCTCCTCCCGGTATCAACCGCTTGAAGCCCGGAGGCGGGTCCTCCTCGAAGTCCGCCTCCTCGATGAACAGCTCGCGGGTGAAGGGAATCAGACGCGAGCCCTCCTTGCCCACGTCCCTCGGGAAGTACGGGGCTTCCAGCTCTTCGACCGCTCCCTCGGGGAAGTTCAGGATGACAACCTTGAGAGGTCGCAGCACGCACATCACCCGTGGCGCCTCGTGGTTGAGCTCGGCCCGGATCGCGTGTTCGAGCTTTGCGATGTCCACCCGGTTCTGTGTCTTCGTGACGCCGATCATGTTGCAGAAAGTGCGGAGCGCTCCGGGCGGCACGCCCCTGCGTCTCAGCCCCGCGAGTGTGGGCATGCGCGGATCGTCCCAACCGGAGACGTGCCCTTCGTTGACGAGCCCCAGGAGCTTCCGCTTGCTCAGCACCGTGTATTCCAGACTCAGTCGTGCAAATTCGTACTGCCTAGGCTGTGGACAGGGCACGTCCAGATTGTCCAGGATCCAATCATAGATCTCCCGGTTGTTCTCGAACTCCAGCGTGCAGACGGAGTGCGTGACCCCCTCGATCGAGTCCGAGAGGCAGTGCGTGAAGTCGTAGAGCGGGTAGATGCACCACTCGCTGCCGGTCCGATAGTGGTCGGCATGGCGGATGCGGTACAGGACGGGGTCCCGCATGAGCATGTTGTTCGCCGCCATGTCGATCTTGGCCCGGAGCACGTGCTCGCCGTCCCCGAATTCCCCGGCGCGCATCCGCTCGAAGAGGTCGAGATTCTCCTCCGCAGACCGGCCCCTGAAGGGGCTTTCCCTTCCAGGCTCGCTGACGGTTCCCCGATACTTCCGGATCTCCGCCTCGCTCAGGCTGTCCACGTAGGCCTTGCCGGCACCGATCAGCTCCTTCGCGTACTCGTAGAGGCGCTCGAAGTGGTCGGAGGCGAAGTAGAGGTGCTCGCCCCAGTCGAAACCGAGCCAGCGCATGTCTTCCTGAATGGCGCGGACGTAGAACTCCTCTTCCGTCTCCGGATTGGTGTCGTCGAAGCGGAGGTGGGTGATGCCCCCGTGCTCCGCTGCAGCGCCGAAGTTAAGACAGATGGACTTGGCGTGGCCGATGTGGAGGAACCCGTTCGGCTCTGGCGGAAAGCGGGTGACCACCCCGCCTCCGTGCTTGCCCGAAGCCACGTCTTCGGCGATGATGGCCCGCACGAAATCGCGGCCGGGCCTGGAGAGGGATCGCTCGCTGTCAGTCATGGGGCATCGGCGCCGGTTTCGGTGCCCGGGTGCATGCCGGGGAAGCCACGCGGCTTCCGGGTGTCTTGGATCCAGAAAGTCTAACCCCTGCACGACCTCTGGGTTCGCCCGGAATGGGTCGGGCAGTTGGGAGCGGATTCGCCATGCAGCTCTCGGTCGGGAGGGTTCGTGAGGGCACAGTGCTCCAAGAGACGTTCAGCGTTGCTCGTCATTGGAGCCGCGGGTGTGGGAGCGATTGGTGGCGCCACGGGGGCTGCGGATGGGAATGCCCCGGGCTTGTCCCGAGCTGCAGCGCCACCCGAGCCGGCTGGCTCGCTCCGATCCCAGGCGCCCCCGAAGCTCATCGTGCTCGTCGTAGTCGACCAGCTCCGGGGCGACATGCTCCCGGCATACTCTGACGTGTTCACGGATGGGTTGCGAAAGCTCCTCGACGACGGATTCCGCTTCACTCGGGCAACCCACGACCACGCCGTGACGTCGACCGCACCGGGTCATGCCACACTGGCCACGGGCCTCCATCCGTCGCATCACGGCATTGTCGCGAACGAGTGGTACGAGATCGAAGACGATCGGCTGGCGCCCGCCTATTCCGTGGAGGACTCCCTGTATCCGATCCTCGGGTACACGGGATACCAGGGGAGATCACCAAGCAAGCTAGTGCGCGACGGGCTGCCGGACTGGCTTCGGGCCGTCGACGACGACGCGCGCATCGTATCGGTCTCGCGCAAGGACGTCGCGGCGATCCTCATGGCCGGCAGGGGGGTCGAAGGGGAGGTGTATTGGCTTCTCAGGGACTTCGGGAAGTTCGCCACCTCCCGCTTCTATGAAGAGCGGTACCCGACGTGGGTGGTCCGCTTCAACGAGGAGATCCTCCCCGAGATCTACTCCGATACGATTTGGAAGAGTGGGATCCCCGAAGGGCTCCTACATCGAACCAGACCCGACACGTCGGACTTCGAAGGCAGGCCCGGACAGAGCTCCTTCCCTCACGCCTTCCGCGCCGGCCAGGGATTCGAGGGCGAGCGGGGACTGATGCGCTGGCGATACGAAACGCCGTTGCCCGACAAGGCGGTGCTCCATATGGCCATGGAGGCCATCGACGAGCGGCGGCTCGGACAGCGCAACAACGTGGACTATCTCGCCATCGGCTTCTCCCAGGCCGATGCCATGGGCCACGCATACGGTCCTCGCAGCAGGGAACAGCTGGACAACCTGATCCGACTGGACGGACTTGTCGGAGAGCTCATCGACTTCCTCGACGAGGAAGTGGGCGAAGGGAACTGGGTGATGGCATTGTCGAGCGACCACGGCGTGTCCGACATCCCGGAACTCCTCGACGAGCCGGTGGACCGCCTGGACGCCGCGGACGTGCGCGAAGTACTTCAAACCGCTCAACAAGCGCTCGTGGCGAGCGGACGCTCCGGAGACGTCCGACGCAGGCTGGCGGCGGCGCTCGAGCCGCTTCCGTCGATTCGTAGGGTTCTCGACTTCGACGAGCTCGAGCAACCGGCGGACTCGTTCGCCCGATTCTTCGCCAATTCCCACGCACGCGGCCGACCCCTGAACGAGCTCGCCCGGCAGGGAGTGTACATCCATTGGGAGCCGCACATGCTCGTGGCTCCGTCTTGGGCGACGCGCCGAGTCGGCACCGATCACCGCTCTGCCTACTACTTCGACCGGTGGGTGCCTCTGATCTTCTACGGGGCCGGCGTTGAAGCTGGTTGGTCGGACGGACGCGCCGCGACGGTGGACGTCGCCCCCACGCTGGCTGCGATGGTGGGGGTTCCGGCACCCGACGACATCGACGGTAGGGTACTGCCGTTGGGGACGCCATGAGCCGGGGCCCGTAGCTCGCACCACTGGACGGGAAAGGGGGTGGCCGTTTCCGACGCTAAGCCCGGCCGTCCGGGGGCGCGGCGGACAACTCCCTTGGCTTCGTCACCCTTCGGCGAGTGCCGAACGCACGCTTGAGCTTCGGACGGGCAGGGACTCGAAACCACTCGCTCCCCAGGTCGCGCCGGCCGGCGAAGAGATGGGCCGGGTGGAGGACGAGGCCTACATCGGGCGGGCTACTCGAAGGCCACGTTCCTCACGCTCGGCGGTCCGTTGTCCCAGTCCTGCACGCTCGAGATGTTGGGCATCCCCCAGTCGGCACCGTTCCAGCCGTTGAAGCCGTCCATGCGGAAGGCCCAGAATCCGCTGTGCATGTCGCTGATCACGATGAGCCCGTCGGCGTTCCGCACGTCAACGCCGAACGCCCCGTTCGCCACACCGCCACCCGCGTAGGGGGACACCTCGTCGTAGGTGTCGTAGTAGCCGACCGTGCGCGGGTTCGTGGGATCGCGCATGTTGATGATCTGCAGCCCATCCTCGTACGCCGACACGAACACGTAGGGCCAGCGGATCTCCGTGTTGTGCGACGACTTCTTCCAGTCGGCCGTCCACTCCCCGATGGGCTCACGGATGACCGGGACCTCACCGTCCAGGGCCGGCTTCAGGTCGTAGAACCGAAGGGGTGCGTGCGCCAATGAGGTCATCTCACTGATGGCGTAGCGGTGGTCGGGGGTCGCCACCCAGGTGTGCCCTCCCGACTGCTGACCCATGATGGCCATCTGCGTAACGAGGAGCTGGGGGTTCGTGATCTCGGTGACGTCCCAGACGTAATTCCCACCTAGATAGGTGGTCTCGGGCCCTCCGCCGTAGAACTTGTCCTGCCCGGTGGCAACGTCGAACGCGACGTAGGCGTCATGATATCCGCGCGGGGCGCCCCGGGGCTCCGGGAGCGGAATGCGGGAGACGAGTCCGTGGTCCGGATCGCCCTGGAGGAAGAGCTCCATGTCGTAGACGTTGGCACCGTGCGGGGCCGTCAACGGCGACTCGGTGGTCGCGAAGAGGAGCACGCGGCCCGTGGAGTGCTTGTACGTGAAGACGTTGTGGAATCCGCCCGGTGTGTCGGGCACTCGAATCCGGCCGACTTCCCGCACCGCAGTTGGATCGGGAAGGCCGGTCACGTCGAAGACCACCGCTCCGAGGTCGTTGTTCGGCCCGACCTGCCGAAACATCATCGACTGCACGTAATAGTAGCGACCGTCGAGCTTGAAGTACTTGCCGTCTAGCGCGTCCCCCACCTGCAGCTCGGCGTTCTCGATGAACCACGAGTAGATGAGCGTCCCGTTGTCGGGCTCCGAGAGATCGATGATCTGGAATCCGGGCGGATTGAGCCGCCTGGACACGTAGGCGTACGGCCGCTCCAGGTCCTGCTCGATCTCGATGTCGGCGACGTGGAGCGGCCCGGCCAGCGGTACATGGGCCACGATATGGACGTTGTCGCTTCCCTGCTCACCCGGCGGGTACTGGGCGGCGACGTCGGCCGACCCCAGTGCGAGGAGCGAGAGAAGGAAAGCGGGCGGCGTTACGGCAGCCGACGGCTTGGCTCGCATGGCAACCTCCGAATCAAGGTGTGAGCCTTCTTGCCCGACCCACTCAGGCTCAGCGTATGCGGGCAGCAGGGCTCCGGCAAGTTCTTCGGTCGTGCACCGGCACTCGCTGGACACTCGAGGGCGTCGAGGATTTACTCGGGATGGAGAAAATGTATCGTCGTCTGAGCCGGCGTCGTCAACAGTGACCCACCTCACTTGCGGAGTGTCCGTACGGGCTCGCAAGCGCCTGGCCTTGCTGCTGCTCACCCTGATGCTGGCCGGCTGCGCTCGCCGCTCCACCGGTTCCGGGGGTTCGCCCACGAGTCGGGACCAGTCGGTGCAAGCCGCCCCCGGCGCGCGCTCGCATCGCGACGTGATCTCGGAGGACGAGATCGACACCGTCGAATTCCAGTCCGCCTACGAGGTCGTCGAGGCGTTTCGGCCCCGCTGGCTGATGAGCCGCGGGATCACGTCGTTCATCGATCCAACGCCCGACTTCCCGGACGTCTTCGTGGACGGCACGTCCGTCGGGAAGCTCGACTACCTCTGGGGGGTCAGCGCGATTCACGTGAAGGAGCTTCGCTACTGGGGCCCCGAAAGGGCGGGTGTCCGGTTCGGGATGGGATACCCGAGAGGGGTGATCGAGATCATCAGCAAGGGCATCCCCAACCCGTAGGGGCCACCCCGAACACGCAGCTCGACGGCGCCGGAGCGCCGCCTCATGGAGCTTCAGTCGCACACGACCATGAAGTCGGAGCATCTGTGTTACCTTGATCGGGGGGGTCGAAGACGAGTTCCGTCCGGGGACGTTCCCGGTCGCCTCAAGGCACTTGGCAGTTCATCTACAGAGGAGGTGCGTATGCGCAGCCACATTCGTCGGCTAGTGGTGATGGTGTTGGCGGTATCCGTCCAATGGTTCTCATCACCTGGCGCAGCCGAGACGCAGCAGGCCGGCACCCTGCGCGGCGTCGTAACCGCTACGGACGGGACCCCGCTGAGCGGTGCCCAGGTGTCAATCGCCACCCTGCAGATGGGCAGCCTCGCTGACGGATCCGGCCAGTTTGTCATCCCGTCGGTGGCCGTAGGCACGCACAGCGTAACCGCCCAGCTGATCGGGTATGCCGCCCAGACCCGGGAGGTTGCGGTTCAGGCCGGTCAAACGGCCTCGGTCGACTTCGTCCTTGAGCTGTCCGCCATCGAGATCGAAGGCGTCGTGGTCACGGCTCTCGGCATCAGCCGAGAGGAGCGGGGCCTCGGCTATGCGGTGGACAACATCCGCGGAGCGAATATCGCGGAGGTGCCGACCGAGAACATCTCGGCGGCCCTTGCCGGTAAGGCAGCGGGTCTGCAGGTGAAGAGCTTGGGGCCCATCGGCGGCTCCTCGAGCGTCGTTCTTCGAGGCTTCAGCTCAATCTCGGGCAGCAACCAAGTCCTGTTCATCGTGGACGGAATTCCGGTCGACAACGACTCGAACGCCGAGTGCAACACCAATTGTACGGGGAACCTGAGTGCCAACTTCCTGGGCCGCAGCGGAGTCGACTACGGCAACGCCATCCAGGACCTCAACCCTGCGGACATCGAAGAGATCAGCGTGCTCAAGGGTGCGAACGCCGCAGCTCTGTACGGCTCTCGGGCATCGAACGGCGTCGTTCTCATCACGACCAAGAACGGAGCCAACGCCGGCTCCTTCCAGGTCGAGGGAAGCACCGGGCTTACGTTCAGCACCCCGCTTCGCTTGCCGGTCAAGCAAAACGAGTACGGAGGTGGCCAGACGCCGGACGACTATCGCTGGGTGAACGGTGCCGGGGCGGGCTACAACGACGCCACGGACGAGAGCTGGGGGCCGCCGCTGAACGGATCGCTCCACGAGCAGTGGTGGACCCCGAACCCAGTGCCGTTCCTGGCAAGCCCATACAGCCCTCGGAAGTTCTTCCAGACGGGACACAACTCGACCACCAACGTGGCGGTCTCAGCCGCTGCCGAGGGCAAGCACGTGCGTTTTTCCGCCACCTCGATGGACGGAGCGGGCCTGGTTCCGAACAGTGGACTTGAGCGGTCGACCTTCAACCTGGCCGGCGGCATGGAGCTCACGGAGGGGCTCGACATGACCGTTTCGGGGAGCTACGTGAAGACCGAGGGACAGAACCGCCCGGTCTTCCGCGGATACCCGGGTGGAATGGGAGTAGCCTTCAGCTATTGGCAGCGGCAGCTTGATGTCGACCGTCTAGAGGACGCCTACTCACGTTGGAAGGAAGGGGGCGAATACCCCCACCCGGGCCATCCGGACGGCCGGGTTCCGAACTGGAACCACAACTTCTTCGACAGCCCCTACTACACGGTCTACGAGCGCCAGACGAGCGACACGCGGGACCGGTTCCTCGGCAGCGTCAGGATGGAGCACGAGATCAACGAATGGCTCAGCGCCATGGCGCGGATCGGCACCGACTGGTCGGCGCATCGGCAGTTCGAGCAGTTCCCGGCTCGCAGCCTCGCCCATCCGGAGGGCGAGTTCATCAACAACAAGATCTACCAGCAGGAGACCAACGCCGAGCTCCTCGTCACGGCCGATCTCGCCGTGAACGAAGATCTGCAGGTAACCGTCCGCGGTGGGGGCAGCGTCCGGCGGAACAGCGAGGATCGGAACTTTACGCACGTTCGGCGCCTGAACGTGCCCGGCGTCTACAACGTCGGCAACTCCGCCGGGCCGCCGGCCCTGAACGAGCTGCTGCTCGACCAGCACGTGAACTCGGTGTACGGGCTGACCACGGTCTCGTATCGGAACCTCGCGTTCTTAGACGTGACGGGCCGGAACGACTGGTCGTCGACTCTTCCGAGCGAGAACAACTCCTACTTCTACCCCTCATTCTCGAGCAGCGTGATCCTGAGCGAAGTCTTCCGGCTCCCCGAGTTCATCTCCTTTTCCAAGCTGAGAGGGAGTTGGGCGAAGGTAGGCTCTGACGCCAGGCCGTATCAGCTCCGCTCCGTCTTCAACCAGGGCCCGTTCTGGGAGAGCACCCCGAGCTTCACCCATCCGAACCAGCTCGCGAATCAGGAGCTGAGGCCCGAGGAGACGGTCTCCATCGAGGTCGGCACCGAGATGCGCTTCGCGAACGATCGCGGGTCTGTGGACCTGACCTACTACAAGACGAACACGAGCGACCAGATCCTCCCGGTGGACATCTCGCACACCACCGGGTACTCGCAGCGTATTCTGAACGCCGGTGAGGTGCAGAATCAGGGCTTCGAGGTCGTGCTCGGTCTCGACATCCTGCGGATGCAGAGGGGCTGACCTGGACCACCCAGACGAACTGGTCGACTAACAAGAGCGAGGTCATCTCCCTCACGGAGGGACTCGAGACCATCGTTCTCGGCACGAGCCGCGGCCTCACCGTGGAGGCGCGGATCGGCGAGCCGTACGGGACGATGATGGCCCAGGTGTCCAGGCAGGACTCCCAGGGCCGGGTCATGATCGACGACAACGGGCGAGTGATTCCCACCGCGACCAAGCAGGTGATCGGCAACTTCCAGCCGGACTGGATGGCCGGCGTGCGGAACACCTTCAGCTACCAGGGCGTGAACCTCAGCGTCCTGCTGGACATCCGCAGGGGCGGGGACGTCTTCTGCCAGACGTGCGCGATCCAGCGGCGGACCGGACAGCTGATCGAGACGCTGGCGGGGCGTGAGACCTTCTTGCTCGTTCATGAAGGCGTCAGGTCCGACGGGAGCCCGAACGGTATCGGGCTCCCGCTGCCCGTGTACTGGCGCAACCTCTATTCGAATGCCTACGAGCGATTCCTCTACGACGCGAGCTTCGTGAAGCTCCGAGAGGTGTCGCTGAACTTTGCGGTGCCCGACAACATCGTGCAGAAACTGCCCGTATCAAGCGCGCGGATCGCGATCGTCGGGCGGGACCTCCTGCTCTTCACCGACGTCCCTCACATCGACCCCGAGCTCAACGCGACCACCGGAAACGCCCAGGGGATGGAGCTGTTCCTGAATCCGAGCCCCCGGAGCATTGGCTTCACGGTGAGCCTCCGATGAGCGCCTTGGACGAGGGGGGAGGATGAGCATGGAGACCTTCTCCTACGACACCATGATTCGGCCCGAGCCACGGAGGGCACCGATGAATAGAACGAGAAGAGCCACGGTGGCGGGACTCGCCCTCGTCGTCGGGCTTGCGGTGGGATGCGACACGGAGAGCCTGACGGACGTCAATCAGAACCCCAACGCTCCCGAGGCGGTTGACGCTCAGTATCTCATGCCCGCTCTGGTGCAGCAGAGCGTCAACACGATCCTGGGACAGAGGTCGGTCAGCATGGACTGGGCCGGCCCTTGGGTCCAGCACTACGCCTCGCTCGACTACGGGTACGACGACCGGTACGAGATGGACGCCGACTTTGCGGACGGACGCTGGAGCGAGCTATGGCTCGGCCCGGTGATCGACATTCAAGAAGTGGTCGACCAGGGCCGGGAGGGCGGACGCCCCAATGTGGAGGCCGTGGGTCTGATCTACAGGGCCTGGCTCTTCCACGTGATGACGGACACCTGGGGCGACCTGCCCTACTCCGGCGCGGCGCGGGGCTCTGGTGGCGACCTCGCGCCGGTCTACGACCCCCAGGCCGACATCTACGACGGTATCATCAACGACCTGAAGGCGGCCCAGGATATGATTCAGCCGTCGGAGCCGCTGTTCCTCAACCCGGCCTTCGACATCCTCTACGCAGGCGACCTCGAGGGTTGGCGACGCTTTGCGAACTCCCTGCGTCTCCGGGCCGGCATGCGCCTCTCGCAGATCGATCCGGCGAAGGCGGGGGCCGTGGTGGCCTCGGCCGTAGCGGACGGCGTGATCCAGGGCCCGAGCCAGGTGCCGACCCTCGACTATCCCGGTTCCCCGCCCAACGAGCAACCTTGGTCCGAGTACTACCGCGAGCGGGTCAACGACTACCGGGCCAGCACAACGATGGTCGATTCGCTCACGAGCCTCAACGACCCCAGACTCTCGGTGGTCTATCAACCCGCCTTCGAGAGCGGTGACTACGTCGGAAAGAGCAACGGAACGCCGGATACGCACGGGCTTCCGTTCGAGAGCCTCTCTCGGATGGGCTTGTGGTATCAGCAGGCGGACCGCCCGACGTGGCTCGTCACCTTGGAAGAGGTGCTGTTCCTCCAAGCCGAGGCGGCGGCCCGGGGGTGGATCGGCGGCGATCCGGCCGACTTCTACCACCAGGGGATCCGTGCGGCCATGGCGCGAATTGAGGTTCCCGAGGCGGCGATCGACGCGTACCTCGAACAGGCCGTGATCCAATACGATCCCGCAAGGTGGGACCAGCAGATCGGTCTACAGAAGTGGATCTCCTTGTACGACAACGGGATGGAGGCGTGGGCAAACTACCGTCGGACCGGTGTTCCGGACCTGGTGCCGGGGCCGGCTGCGGTCTTGCCCATGGTTCCACTGCGCGCGCCCTACCCTGCAAACGAGGAGGATCTGAACAAGGCAAACCTAGCCGCCGCGATCGCCCGACAAGGGGGGGATGACCCCACCGTGCCCCTTTGGTGGGACGTCAACTGAATGACGGCGTGGGCGGTCGGCCGGTGCATTGGAGATCGGCCGCCGCCCATCGCCGGACCACCTTCCGTCCCCGAGAGACAGAGTGCGCTAAGATGAACTGCTCATACAGAATCAAGGCCGGACTTGCCCTCCTCGCCCTCGCCGCGGTGAGCACCCCCGTGTCACTGCTCGCGGCTCAGACCTCCGAGAGCGGAGTCGCCATAAGCGGGTTCGGCGGCATCACGACCGACCCGGGCGGTTTCGACGTATTTCGCGACACGGATTTCGGCGCGGCTTACCACGTCGGCGGATCGCTCACGTTCCGCCTGGGCCGCAACGCCGGCGTTCGAGGCGACATTGCGAAGGCTTGGAGCAGCGGTGAGGAAACGACCGTGTTGGCGGGAGAGGCGGTGAACTTCAACCGCGTCTACTACGGGGTGGCCGTGGAGCTGCGCTTTCCGCTCGAGAGCGTGACGCCCTATCTCCTCGTGGGCGGCGGAATGGTGAGCGTGGATCGGACCGCTGCTAGCAGGAACTACGCGTTCTCAGAGGTCGCGGGCCGAATCGGTGCGGGTCTCGCGTATCGCTTCCCCGGATCGTCCATCGAGGCCTTCCTGGAGGGCTCGGGATGGTCCTACGAGCGAGCCAGTACTGGGCAGGGCCGGCAGTTCGACACGAGCGTCAACGTGGGGTTGAGCTTCGTTCCCGATCTCTGACCCGCTCGACCGGTTCGGCGCCATTGGTCGAGTGTAGGCGACTCGGACAACTCCCGTATCTCTCGGCATTGGTCTCAGGAGAGACGATGCGCTCCCGAGCACGGCTTGCGATCTGTTCTCCGGTGCTGTACGCCCGTGGCGGTTGCCTTGACGGCCGCAGGCGGCGGCGCCCAAGTAACCTGCTTCGGTGACCCGACCTGCGTCCGGCCACGGACGGGCTACGCGGTGGGCCAGCGCGGGACGCCCAATATCGAGGCCGTCTCGCACCTGCCGCTGCCCGGGGAGCGATTCAGCCACGCCGACATCGAGCTCGAGCAGGAGCTCAATCGGGCCTTTTCGGCTACGTTTCCCAGCGCTTCGGCACCTCGGGATTCTACGCAATCAGCGTCAAGGACGAGAAGCATCCCAGGGTCCTCTATCGGTACACGGTGGATGACCCCGGTCTGCACCTGGGCTCAGGATGCCTCGATCCGAAGTACGCCAAGGCGGACGGCCGCTACTACCTGATCATCTCCCGTCAGTTCGCACGGGGGAGGGGGGCGGACTTCGACTTGGGAGCCGGGGTCTTCGAGGTAACCGGCCTCCCGGATGCTTCGACCGTCCGAGATGGGGCTGGTCGCCAAGCGGATCGAGCATGTGCCCCACTCCGAGCTGCCGGAGGTGGTAATCGTGTCCGGCGTACGCCAGCTACGAACGCCTCGCCGGGGAGGTCCGCGTCGTCAGCCGAGCCGTTTGGGGTCGGACGCCGCGACTGGCACCAGGGCCCCCCTCAGAGGCCCTGAGAGCGGACTACTCGCCCGCGGCCGGTCCGCTAGAAGTACGTCCTCGCGGCCACGGACCACGTCAGCCCGGATGGCGCGATAGTGCCGCCTTGCCGGTCGCCAAGTACCTTCATGGCCGTCCCCCGCTTCACCGAGGTCTCCTTGATGATGCGCTCCGAAGTCGCCGCCGGGGCGGTGGTAGACGCCGCGTACCCTAAAGGGCACCGCGCCAGCCCCTGACCCTACCCGGTAGCTTTAGTGAGGACGACGACACCGTTGCACTCCGTCTCAACCATGGGCTGGGGTGCGATGCCCATGCCGCTCCAGGGGGCTGGCCTCGGTTGTCACGCCTGATGGACCCTTGGAGAGAGCGACGATCTGCGATACGAAATCGCTTCCCCCCCCAAACGCGGGGATTGACCCCGTGGATGGTAGGCTGGTATCAGTTGGTCCGGGCTCCCCCGTGCGCGCGGGGTTGGACCGACCCCGCGTGGTCTGACCGGAGGCATGGCGACGTTTCCTCCGCACGCGCGGCGATGGACGACCGGGGAGCGGAGCGCTCGACGGCTTCGTACTCACGGACTCCAGGTTTGATCGCTCGACAACCTGTCCGGCGGACGTCTGGGGCGGCCCAATGGATTCCCGCTGAGAACGAGGGGTACAATGAGGGGATCATAGTAGGTATCGGTATTCACTCTATTGCCATCAACAGCTTACCACTGATCTACCGCGAGGAAGGTGGCCACGCATTGGCGCACATTCCCTACGTCCCCTACGACGAGGCCGAGGGCCGGCTCGCCCATCTCTACCGGCGTTACGGGGGCCCGGAAATGGCGGTGGACAACATCATCCGGATCCACTCCCTGAATCCGCCCTCTATGGAGCACCACGGAGAGCTCTATGGGCACCTGATGCGGGGCCCGTCGCCACTGAGCCGGATTCAGCGCGAGATGATTGCGGTGACGGTCTCGGCGGTGAACGACTGCTTCTATTGAATCAACCACCACGGAGCGGGACTCCGTCGGCTTACGAACGACCCCGAGCTCTCAAGGGCGCTCGCGCTCGACTATCGAGAGGCTGCTTTGGAGGCCAAGGATCGGGCGATGCTCGACTACGCGGTCAAGCTGACCCTGACGCCCTGGGAGGTGGGCGAGAGGGATGTCGCCTGCCTCCGGGATGCGGGATTCGACGACGTCGCAATCCTCGATATCTGCCAGGTTGTCTGCTACTACAACTACGTCAACCGCTTGGCGGATGGGTTGGGCGTCGAGCTGGAAGACAGTTGGAAGGCGGACGACCTGACCCTCACTGTCCCCGAATTCGAAGCGCACGGAAGGGCCACCCGGCGGTGAAGGGGCAATCGGTCGCCGCCCGTGCCTCTCGGCGAAACCACGCGGCTGAGGCGGGGCCGTGGTTTCGCGGAGCCTGATGATCGAGCTAACAGGTCGCGATCTCTCGTTGACGGCCATAGAGGAGGTGGCAGTCGGCCGGGTACCGGTCTCGCTGGCCGAGACCGCCCGCCCTCGCGTCCGTCGAGCAAGAGAGTTCATCGAGGAGCTCCTTGAGAGCGGGGAGCGCATCTACGGCGTAACCACCGGATTCGGCCGCCTTGCGGAATCCGTGATCTCTCCCGAGCAGCAGGAGCAGCTCCAGCGGAATCTGGTGCGCAGCCACGCCTCCGGGGTCGGTGAGACCATGTCCACCGAAGAGGTCCGGGCGATCATGGTCCTCCGAGCCAACGCCCTCTCTCGTGGCAACTCCGGGTGCCGCGAAGACGTCATCGACCTGCTTCTCGAGCTTCTGAACCGCAGAGTCCATCCTTTGGTGCCGCGGATCGGGTCGGTGGGTGCTTCCGGTGACCTCGCTCCCCTCGCGCACATCGCCCTGGCCCTGATCGGGGAGGGTAGGGTCGAGTACGAGAGGCAAACCCGAGAGACCAGTGAGGTGCTCAGCGAGCTCGGGATCGATGCGCTGGGACTTCGGGAGAAGGAGGGTCTGGCCCTCATCAACGGCACGCAGGCCACCACGGGGCTCGGGATCCTGGCGCTGCTCGCGGCCGAGCGGGCCGTGAACACGGCCGAGGTGGCGGGCTCGATGAGCCTCGAGGGGCTTAAGGGCACACCCGAGGCGTTTCGAGCCGAGGCGCAGGAGATACGGCCTCATCCGGGACAGATCGAGTCGGCCCGGCGTCTCCGTGCCTTGCTGGTCGGGTCCGAAATCCGGGAGTCGCATCGTCACCACGATCCCCGCCTGCAGGACGCCTACTGCCTGCGGTGCATGCCTCAGGTGCACGGAGCCGCGCGGGACGCCCTCGGATACGTGCGCGGCGTGCTGGAGACCGAGGCGAACAGCACGACCGACAATCCTCTGGTCTTTCCCGAAGTGCGCAGCGTGGTGAGTGCGGGGAACTTCCATGCGCAGATCGTCTCGCAGGCCCTCGATCTGCTGTGCATTGCCGTGACCGACCTGGCCGGGATCAGCGAGCGACGCACTGAACGGCTTCTCAACCCAGACCTTTCGCGCCTGCCGGCGTTTCTGGCGCGAGAGCCAGGTCTTCAGTCCGGGTTCATGATCGCCCAGGTCACGGTCGTCGATTTGCTGGCCGAGATGCGGATCCTCGCCCATCCGGCGAGCGTGGACTCCGTGCCCACCAGTGGAAATCAGGAGGACCATGTGTCGATGGGTCTGGTGGCGGCTCGCAAGGCGAGACGGAGCGTGGACTGCCTGCAGTACGTTCTGGCCATCGAGCTGGTCGTGGCCGCCGAGGCCCTTGAGCATCACCGGCCACTGAAGGCGGGGAGCGGGGTAGAACGGGCGTACGAAGCCATCCGGGAGCACGTCCCGCCGCTCCAGGGCGACCGCGCATTGGCCGACGATTTCGAGGCCGCGACGCAGCTGATCCGGAGCGGTTGGTGGGCGAGCGCCGTCGATTGAGAAGGAGCATAGAGCTGTGAGGGTTCCAGTCGAGCCGCGGACCGTCCATGCCCCCCGCGGCACTCGCCGCTCCTGCAAGGGATGGACACAGGAGGCGGCACTCCGGATGCTCATGAACAATTTGGATCCGGAGGTGGCCGAGCGCCCCGACGACCTTGTGGTCTACGGTGGGACGGGAAGAGCGGCTCGGAGCTGGGAGGCGTTCGATCGCATCGTCGCGACGCTGCGCGAGCTGGCGAATGACGAGACGCTCCTCGTCCAATCCGGCAAGCCAGTGGGGGTGTTCACCACGCACCCGCACGCACCGCGTGTCCTGATTGCAAACTCGAACCTTGTAGGCCGCTGGGCCAACTGGGACCACTTCCACGAGCTGGAGCGGAAGGGCCTCATGATGTACGGTCAGATGACCGCCGGCTCGTGGATCTACATCGGGACCCAAGGGATCCTTCAAGGCACCTACGAGACCTTCGGCGCCATGGCGCGGCAGCATTTCGGCGCGAGCCTGAAGGGTCGCTGGGTCCTCACCGGCGGCATGGGAGGCATGGGGGGCGCTCAACCGCTGGCAGCGACCATGAACGAAGGCGCCATCCTGGTTGTCGAGGTCGATCCGGCGCGGATCCAGCGGAGGATCGATACAGGCTACTGCGACCGGATGACCGAGGATCTCGACGAGGCGCTCGACTGGACCCGTAGTGCCGCCGACCGTGGTGAGGCCGTCAGCGTGGGGCTGGTGGGTAACTGTGCGGAGGTGATCCGCGAGATCGCCTCCCGCGGCGTGATCCCGGATCTCCTCACCGACCAGACCTCCGCTCACGACGCCCTCAACGGCTACATCCCGGAGGGGCTGTCGCTCGAAGCGGCTGCCGCGCTCCGGGAGTCCGACCCTCACGAGTACGTCCGTCGCTCGATGCACTCGATGCGCGTGCACTGCGAAGCGATGGTGGAGCTCATGCGAGCCGGGGCGCACACCACCGACTACGGCAACAGCCTCAGGGCCCAGGCCTTCGACGCCGGCTTCGAGGACGCGTTCGCCTTTCCGGGCTTCGTGCCGGCCTACGTGCGACCCCTCTTCTGCGAGGGGAAGGGCCCCTTCCGGTGGGTGGCCCTCTCGGGGGACCCGACCGACATCCACAGGACGGACGATCTCGTGCTGGAGATGTTCCCCGACGATGAGCACCTCGTGCGATGGATCGGCATGGCTCGGGAGAAGGTCCACTTCCAGGGCCTACCGGCGAGGATCTGTTGGCTGGGGCAGGGAGAGCGGGCCCGCTTTGGGGTGGCGATGAACGAGCTCGTGGCCAGCGGCGAGATCTCGGCACCGATCGTCATCGGCCGCGACCACCTGGACACCGGGTCGGTGGCTTCACCCTATCGAGAGACCGAATCGATGCTCGACGGGAGCGACGCAGTGGCCGACTGGCCTGTCCTGAACGCGCTCCTGAACACGGCGTCGGGGGCGAGCTGGGTATCGTTCCATCACGGCGGCGGGGTCGGCATCGGAAACTCGCTCCACGCCGGCCAAGTCCTGGTGGCGGACGGCTCTCGGGAGATGGCGGAGCGGATCGGCCGAGTTCTCACGAACGATCCCGGGATCGGTGTCGTGCGGCACGCGGATGCGGGCTACGAGGAGGCGGTCGAGACGGCCGAGCGAGAGGGACTCCGGATTCCAATGGGGGAGTGCTGAGTATCCATGGAACAGCCGATCGTCGAGTGTGTCCCCAACTTCTCCGAAGGTCGGAATCCCGCGGTCCTCAAGGAGATCGCCAACGCCATCGAGGCGGTGCCCGGCGTCCGGCTTCTCGACGTGGATCCGGGAGCCAACACCAATAGGACGGTCGTCACCCTTATCGGCCCGCCCGAGGCCGTGGAGGAGGCCGCCTTTCAGGGCGTGGCCCGTGCCGCGCGGCTCATCGACATGCGTGAGCACACGGGTGAGCACCCCCGGATGGGAGCTACCGACGTGGTCCCCTTCGTACCTGTGTCGGGAGTGACGATGCAGGACTGTGTCGAGATCGCCCAGCGTGTGGGACAACGCATCGGAGACGAGCTGCGGATTCCGGTCTTCCTCTACGAGCACGCTGCCACCCGCCCCGAGCGGCGCAACCTCGCCCAGGTCCGTTCCGGTGAGTACGAGGGCATGGCCGAAAAGCTGAAGGACCCCGACTGGCGACCGGACTTCGGCCCGGCGGAGCTGAGCCCGAGCGCGGGAGTCACCTGCGTCGGAGCCCGGGAGTTCCTGATCGCCTACAACATCAACCTGAACTCCACCGATCGACGTTACGCCAATGACATCGCCTATGTGCTCCGCGAGCGCGGGCGTTGGAAGAGGGTGGGCGACACCGACCCCTTCTACTACAAGGGCGAGGTGGTGCGATTCCCCGAGGACGGCACGTATCCATGCGGGCCCTGCGACTTCGTCGGTGGGAGCTTCGAGGAGTTGGAGGCACACTACCGGGACGTGCACGGAGGCGATCTCAGGGCCCGTTACGAGGCCCTGGACATCGATCCCGAGGCGCCCTCGGGGTCGGTGTTCGACGACGGGCTCTTCAGGGACGTGAAGGCGATCGGGTGGGTGATCGACGACTACAAGCGGGCCCAGATCAGCATCAACTTCACGAACTTCAACGTGAGCCCCCCCCACGAGGTTCTGGAGGCCGCCCGGGAAGAGGCCCGCAAGCGGGGAGTCGTCATCACCGGCTCCGAACTCGTAGGACTCATACCCTTCGAGGCGTTGCGCCAGGCCGGCGAGTTCTACCGCAGGCGGGCGATGAAATCGACGGGCATTCCGGTGCCTGATCTCCTGGAGACGGCCATCCAGTCGATGGGACTGAGGGACGTCGCGCCCTTCGATGTCCGGGAGAAGGTTCTCGCGCTTCCCGCCGTGGACGGGCCGCTCATGCTTCGGCCGACCTACGACTTCGTCGACGAGGTCTCGCGTGAGACGCCGGCTCCGGGCGGAGGCTCGGTCGCGGCTCTGGCCGGAGCCCTCGGCGGTGCGCTGGCATCGATGGTCGCGAATCTGTCGGTGGGGAAGGGCGAGTTCGGCGATCGCTACGAGCGGCTCTGTTCCATCGCCGAGAGGGTGCAGGCCGCGAAGGACCAGCTCGTCCGGCTAGTGGATGAGGACACGGGGGCCTTCGACTCGGTTCTCCAGGTGATGCGCATGCCGCAGGATAGCGACGAGGAGCGGGTCCTTCGTGACACGGCCATTCAGGAGGGCTACAAGACCGCGACGCTCGTCCCCCTCGGCACCGCCGAGAAATGCTTGGAGGCCATGCAGCTCTGTCGGGAGATGGCGGCCATGGCCCCGGCGGAGATGATCAGCGACGCGGGTACCGGAGCCCTCATGGCCCACGCGGGCCTCAAGGCCGCGATCTACAACGTCCGCATCAACCTTGCCAACATCGCGGATGAGGCGTTCAGCACCGACGTTCGGGGCAAGCTTGACGGCCTCTTGCGGGAGTCCGACGAAGCGGCTCGGGCGGTGGAGAAGCTCGTAGCAGCGGCTTTGGACGGCTGACGGCGAGGCCAGCGGGCAGCCGTCCACCACCGACGAAGGGGACTCTTCTTGTCATTCGACAGCGTTTGGCTCGACTGCCGGCTGGCCACCATGCGTGCGGGCCCCACTGCGTACGGGGAGCTGCCCGACGGCGCGGTGGCGGTCGTCGACGGGCGGATCGTTTGGGTGGGGCCGAGGTCGGCCCTGCCCGAGGGAGGCGTGGGCGCGAAGACCCGGGTCCACGAGGCTCAGGGCGCCTTGCTGACTCCGGGGCTCATCGACTGCCACACCCATCTTGTCTTCGGGGGCAACAGGGCCGACGAGTTCGAGGCCCGACTGCGGGGCTCCACCTACGCCGAGGTCGCCAGGGCGGGTGGTGGGATCCGGTCCACGGTGCGAGCCACCCGCGGGGCTGACACCGATGCGCTGGAGGACGCAACGATGGCGAGGGCCGAGGCGCTTCTCCGACAGGGTGTTACGACCCTCGAGATCAAGTCGGGCTACGGGATGGACGTCTCCGCCGAGCTGCGGATGCTGCGGGTGGCGCGCCGGATAGGCGACAGGCTCCCCCTCACCGTGAAGGCCACCCTTCTCGGACTGCACGCGCTGCCGGATGAGTACCGGGCACGACGGGCGGATTTCCTGGCTCTGGTGACCGACCAGCTGTTGCCCGCTGCCGCGGAGGAGGGCTTGGCCGACATGGTCGACGCCTTTTGTGAAGGGATTGCGTTCACACCAGAAGAGTGCGCCTCGTTCTTCGAAGCGGCCCGGGAGCGGGGCCTACCGATCAGGCTCCATGCGGATCAGCTGTCGGATTCGGGGGGCGCTGCGCTTGCGGCGCGCTTCTCGGCCCTTTCCGCCGATCACCTCGAGTACGCCTCCGAGGATGGCGTCCGGGCGATGGCCGGAGCGAAGACCGTCGCGGTGCTTCTGCCCGGTGCGTTCTACTATCTGGGCGAGACCCGAACGCCTCCAGTGGAGGCCTTCAGGAAGTACGGTGTCCCCATGGCGATCGCGACCGATGCTAACCCCGGGTCTTCTCCCATCCTATCGCTCCTCACGATCCTGAACATGGGCTGCACGATCTTCGGGCTCACTCCGGAGGAGGCGCTCACGGGTGTAACGAGGAACGCGGCACTCGCCCTAGGGATCGGTGCGGAGGTCGGAACCCTCGAGGCAGGGAAGCGTGCCGATCTGGCCCTGTGGGATGTGGCTCACCCACGGGAGTTGGCCTATTGGATAGGCGCCAGCCCCTGCCGTGCGGTGGTCAAGAACGGTCGCGTGGTCGGTCCGTAGCCCGCGCCTCGCTCAGCCGTCCCTAGGGCGCCGGACGGCGGCCCGCGACCGACCTGGGCCGCTCTGTGGGGGCGCGGTGCGGGCCGACGATGGTCGCGACGGAGCGCGCGTGGCCGCCGGCGAACGTGCACTCCTCACTCGGCTGGGAGGCGTCGGCGGAGCCGGCCTAGCTCGGGTCGGCGTGCGGCTTGGAACCGCCGATCGTGTGCGTTCACGCGACGGAGCCGCCCGCGTGAAGGGACGCGTTCGGGACGGCGGAGCCTGCCTGGTCGACGGTCCCGGGCGCTGGAGGTTCGAACGCGAGCTCGTCGACGGGCGACTGGCGTCCGCCCTGGGCAGGTGCGGCGCGGTCCGGGTCGAGGGCGTCGTGGCTCTCGACCCCTCCGAGCGGATCCCGTTGCTCCCACGCCTGGCCGGGGCAAGTGTGGAGGGTGCCCTGTAGCCTGGGCTCGAGGGCCGTGCGGACGGGGTCTCCCGGGAGCGCCTAGAGGGAACCGCAGCCCTCGTGCCCGGCCCGGCCCGACGGGGTGCGCGGGCGCGGGGGACCGTCGTGGGGCTCGCGTTGGTCCGGCGCCTCACGACGTCCGATGGACGATCCCGCGGGGCAGTAGCGCGAACTCCGGACGGGGACGAGCGGGGCTTGGCCGTGCGAGTCACCGACGCCCTGGCGGACCCCGCAGTCCGCTGTGGCGAACGGGCGGCGGTCGCGGATGCCGCGCGGCTCGACGCGGTCGCTCCAGCGGGCACCCGCGCAGTCGCCCGGCGATCGAGGGCTCGTGTGGCGGGAACGGCCCGAGCGTTCTCCTTGTAGCCCAGCCCTGTCCTGTAGCGAGAGTTGGTGCGGGCGTGTCTCCCGCTCACCACCGTTGGACGAGTAGCCACGTAGATGGGCACCACGACGCCATTGTAGTACGGTCCGTAGTGGCGGCTCTCATAGCCGTAGTCGAACCAGTCATACGGGGAGAGCACGCCGAACCGCACGCCGATGCTCCAGTACCCGCCCCAGCCGTACCCCCAGCTGTACCCCCATCCGTACCCCCAGCCGTACCCCCCCCAATAGGCCGGATAGTGGAAGCGCCAGGGGAGGTATCCGTGGTGGAGCTGCACTAGGTGACGGCTGTGGTAGTGGCTGTGGGAGCGGCCGTAGTCGTAGGAGTAGGGATCGTAGGAGGTGTCCCCGCAGGGGTGCCGATACCAGTCGTAGTAGACGTAGTCCCAGCAAGGGTCGTGGTGCTTGAACTCGTACCACGGGTCCACGCCCTGGTACGATCGCCCAATCCCGAAACCCGCACCGCCGAATCCCGCCGAGAAGGAGAAGCTGCTCCAGGAATACTGCGCAGCCGCCCCCTCGGGGCGCCCAACCAGCACGAAACCGAGTATCAGAGCTGTTCCGATCAGCCTTTGCACGTCTGCCTCCTTGAGAGGTCCCGTCCTCACCTCTGTGCACAGCGCGTGCCAAGGCCAAGACCCCCGGAAATCCCGTTACTTACGCCAGGTCCCGCCACGATCCGCGAAGTGGTTGCCACGCGTTGTCCCCCTCGGAGGACAGTCGCGGGCCACCGTCGGGACAAGCGCGGGCCGCCTGGATGTCACCGCATCCCTTGCCATCGGGCAAGAAACGACGGAAATTAGGATCCACCCATTCGGGTGCCTGGAACGCAAATGTCCAATCCTTCAGGCCGAACTCGAGTCGTTCCAATCTCGGACGTACTGTCTCCGGTGGCTTAGACCGTCGGAATCGCCGTAGCGCCTTGGCTTGCGACCGCGGGCTGGCACATTCGACGAGGCGCTCCCGCATCGTCCGGGGGAGCGGACCCTTTCGAGCTTGAATATCTCGGTACTTGACTCCACCGCGAGAGACGGTGGAGGCGCATGACAAGAGGCGTGAGATTCGTTTCGCCGTTCCTCGGCAAAATGTAGTTCGGCCCGTCACTCCGCGGCCCTTTATCAAGGAAGTCCAGAACAGTGGACGGCAACGCACCCATCGATCGGCTTGACAGCGAAGTAGAACAGGCCCAGCCAGCGCTCGGGGAGCAAGAACACCCCGGCCCACAAGACCGAACCGAAGAACAGGACCGGACCGAGCCTAAGCATCCGGTCGCGCCCCAGGATCGCTTCGAAGGCAAGAGCCGGATCGAAGGGGAGGCTGGGGGCGACCAGAGAGTTCGGTCCGAGCCGGAGGACCGATTCGAGCAAGAAGCTGGGCCGAAGAAGGAAGACGGGGCCCGGCAGAAGGAGCCGTCCGATCAGCGTGCTCGAGGGCGTCAGAGTCCTTCTCGTCGGCAGCAGCGATCCGAAGGGCGAGGCCAACGGCGCCGACGAGATCGCTCGGAGACAGCGGGTGACCCCGAGCATCAGGGATTTCGTGAGCAGGACGAGCTCCGGGCGCCGGGAGAGCCGCTCGGGGTCTTGGAGGTTCTCGGCCGCGGCTCCGGCTTCATACGCCGGCGGGACGCGGGCTATACGGCCAGCAAGGAGGACATCTACGTCGGGGCGAAGCTGATCCACAAGTTTGGCCTACGCACCGGCGATGAGCTCAGCGGTTCCGTGGGACGGCGCCCGAGGAACGGGAAGAGCCCGCCGCTCACTCATCTCGCCCTGGTCAACGGCGGCCTGCCCGAAGACGCGAAGCGGCGTCCCGGCTTCAATAGGTTGAGCGCCGTCCACCCCGACAGCCAGCTCGTCCTTGCCTGCGATCGTGTGGTGGCCGGGCAGCCCGACTACACGAATCGGGTGATCGACCTCTTCTGCCCCTTCGGCAAGGGGCAGCGGGCGATGATCGTCGCTCCGTCGAAGGCCGGGAAGACCACGATTCTGCAGTCGGTTGCCCAGGGTATCGTCACCAACCACCCCGAGTGCCTCCTCCTCGTCCTCCTGTGCGACGAGAGGCCCGAGGAGATCACCGAGATGGAGATGTGTGGATTCGGCGAGGTGGTCGCCTCCAGCTTCGACCGGCCAGCCGAGCGCCACTGCCAGGTCGCCGAGATGACCCTCGAGAGGGCCCGCCGCATGGTGGAGGGTGGCCAGGACGTGGTGATCATCCTGGATTCCATCACGCGTCTGGCCCGGGCGTACAACACGGTCGAAGAGGGAAGCGGACGCACGCTCTCGGGCGGGCTCGACGCCAACTCACTGGAGAAGCCAAAGCGTTTCATCGGCAGCGCGAGGAAGATCGATCCGAGGCAGGGGGGTGGATCGCTCACGATCGTAGCAACCGCGCTGGTCGACACCGGATCTCGAATGGATCAGGTCATCTTCGAGGAGTTCAAGGGAACGGGGAACAGCGAGCTCGTCCTGAGCCGGGAGCTCGCCGACAAGAGGATCTTTCCTGCGATCGATCTGATCGGATCCGCCACGCGGAAGGAAGAGCTACTCCTCGACCCGGACACCCTGTCGGTCTCGCGAGCGATGCGCCGCCAGCTTTCCGACGTGTCGCCTCCGGACGCCATGAGCGAGCTCCTGGGCGTCATGCGCAGAACCCGCACGAACGAGGGGTTGGTCGCGCTGGCGCAACAAAGGATCTGAGGGTCGGCTCATCACGGGGTGGTAGCGGTCCTGCTCCCGCTCCTAGGAGCCGGTCCCTGCGCCTCCGTCCACAGCGCCCTCAGCCGACCCAAGCTCTCCGAGAGCTGGCTTGCCTGTGAGTCGGACATGCCCCTCGCCACATAGCCCATCAGCGGATTCCGACCGAAGTTGCCCTCCTCGCGCCACGTGACCACGCTTCCGGCGCTTGAGGCCCGGAGCTGCAGCTCACCGATGACCTCGGCGCTCTCACCGATCCTCACCCGATAGCGCACGAGCTCGGGCGGGCGGCTCTCCGTGATGGTCACGGATCCGGCGCCGTACTGATCGTCGTCCCAACTCCGTACGGCTCCGGGTCCCGCCGAGGGATCGCTGAGCACGGACTCCACGTTGCCCCACGGCGTCCACTCGTCCCACCGGGCGAGGTCAGCGAGCACTGGATAGACCGACTCGGGGGCGGTCGGGATCTCGACAGACGCTTCGGCGGACCATGTTCCCGGCAGCCAGAAGCCCACGGCCATGAAGGCCACGAGCAGGGCGCCGAGGAAGCCGAAGATCTTTGCGAGCCTCCCCATTATGGCTGGCGCTCCTGGACGACGTCGCGCAGGACCGGCTCGAGAACGCTCCACACCGTCTCCGACACCAGCCGATGTCCCTCCGCCGTGGGGTGAATGCCGTCTACCTGGTTGAGCTCCGCCTCACCGGCGACTCCCTCCAAGAGGAAGGGAATCAGCACCGCCTCGTTCTCTCGGGCAAGCTCTACGAGCACCGACCTGAACTCGGACCCGTACTCGGGCCCCAAGTTCGGAGGCGCCTCCATGCCCGCGAGCAGGAGCTTGACGTCGGGATGGCGGGCCCTCGTGCTGTCCATGACGGCCTGGAGGTTGCGACGCATGGACTCCGTGGACAGGCCCCTGAGCCCGTCATTTGCTCCCAGCTCGATCACGAGCACGCTTACCGGCGCCCGCAACAACCAACTGATTCTCCGGAGACCTCCGGCGCTTGTATCACCGCTGACGCCAGCGTTGACGATCTCGAAGGCAAGCCCCGCGGAGTCGATCTTGGCCTGTATCCGATCGGTGAAACGAGTCGTTTGGTCGCTCAGCCCGTACCCGGCGGTCAGGCTCGTGCCGACGAAGACGACCCGCTCCGGAGCGTCCGCGGAAGCCGCCCCGAAAGCCGCGGGCGTACTGTCCGAGTCGCCGAGGGTTGAACCTTCCTGGCGGGCGGAGCGTACCACGTCCGAGTCGGCGCCGCCGGGCCTGCACGCGGCCATGGACAGCCACAGTGCCGAGAGAGCGACGGCAGTGATGATTCGAGCCGAGGGTCTGTCAAAAGAGTACATGAGCGGAGGGCGACCCCTTCGCGTGTTGGACCGCGTGGATCTCGATGTCGAGCCGGAGAGCTTCGTGGCCATCGCCGGACCGTCCGGGAGCGGAAAGACCACGCTCCTAGGGCTCCTGGCCGGGCTCGATCAGCCCACCGAAGGTAAGGTAATCGTCGCCGGTGAAGATCTCTTCAGTCTTACCGAAGACGGTCGCGCCAGGTTTCGTGCAGAGAACGTAGGCTTCGTCTTCCAGACATTCCACCTGTTGCCCACGCTTACGGCGCTGGAGAACGTGATGGTCCCCTTGGAGCTCCTGGGACCCGGGCGAAATCGCAACGGTCGGTCCATCCGGGAACGGAGCCGTGAGCTTCTCGAGAGGGTCGGCCTCGGCGACCGAACGGACCACTATCCGGCCCAGCTCTCGGGGGGTGAGCAGCAGCGTGTGTCCCTGGCCCGGGCGTTCGCCAATGAGCCGCGCCTGCTGTTTGCCGACGAACCCACCGGAAATCTCGACCGGAAGACCGGGCTTCGGGTCGTAGAGCTGCTTGAGGAGCTGAACCGGGAGTCCCACACCACGCTCGTCCTCGTCACTCATGACATGGACCTCGCGGCCAGGGCGCATCGCACGATCTCGCTCTCCGACGGACGCATCGTGTCCGAGGGGGACGAGCTGCCCTTATGATCCGCTCCTTCGCGGCGCGCTTGGCGTGGCGGGAGGGCAGGGCCAGCTACCGCCGCCTCTCCGTCTTCATGGGATCGATCTCATTGGGAGTCGGGGCGCTCGTGGCAATCCACTCCTTCCGGGCGGACGTCGAGCGCTCGCTCGGCGATCAGGCCCGCGTCCTCCTCGGATCGGACGTGCGCGTCTCGTCAAATCGGGCCTTTCCCGAGGAATTCGAGGCGGTCCTGGACTCGATGACCGGGGCCGGAAGGGAGATTGCCCGGACGACGACGCTCGCCTCGATGGTGTTGGACACCCGGAGCCAAGGCGTGCGGCTCGTTCAGGTCCGCGCCGTGGATCCCGGCTTCCCCTTCTACGGCGACGTGGTGTCGGAGCCGGAAGGTGCATGGGCGGAGATCCAGAGCGGGCTGTGGGCGGTGGCCGATCCGGCGGTGTTGGTGCAGCTGGATGCACGTCCCGGCGACACGCTGGCGATCGGTCGCAGCCTGTTCGTGCTCAAGGGCACGGTGACGGGCCTCCCGGCCGACGTGGGCTTCCAGACGGCGATCGGGCCACGCGTGTACATCGCGCGCGACCGACTCGACGAGACGGGCCTCCTCGCCTTCGGGTCCATCACGCGCCATCATGCCAACTTCCTCATGCCGGAGCAACAAGACCGAGAGCAACTCTGGAACGACCACCGCCAGCTGTTCCGGGATCATGGGCTCCGGCACACTCCGGCGGCCTATCGTGCTCAGGAGATGAGCTCGGCGCTCGACGACCTGGCACGGTACCTGGGCCTCATCGGTTTGGCGGCTCTCTTCCTCGGGGGGATCGGCGTGGCCAGCGCCATCTACGTCTACGTGCGTGAGAAGGTGGTCACGGTTGCAGTGCTCCGCTGTCTGGGGGCGCGGCAGGAGGGGCTCTTCGGAGCGTACCTGCTTCAGGCCGCGGTGCTCGCGCTCGTGGGGTCTCTTGTCGGGGTTGCACTCGGGATCGGGATCCAAAGCGTGCTGCCGCTGGCTCTCGTCGGGGTGCTGCCCGTCGGTGTGACCACCGACATCTCGTGGCTGGCCGCTCTCGCGGGCGTGGTTGTCGGCGTGTGGGTCGCTCTGATGTTCGTGCTGGGGCCGCTCCTCGAGGTCCGGGGGGTGCCTCCGCTTCTGGCACTCAGGCACGATGTCGAGCCGCCCGGCGGCACCGATCCCTGGAAGGTAGGAGCGCTGGCCCTCTTGGGGGCCACGATCGTGGGACTGACAGTGGTCGAGGCCCCAACCCCCTTCCAGGGGCTGCTGTTCTCCACCGGGCTGGGCATCGTCGCCCTCGTCCTGTGGGGTTCGGCGCGGGTCCTGATCTCAGCGACCCGACGCTTCTTCCCTCAGGGAATGTCCTACCCGGTTCGCCAGGGCGTGAGCAACGTCTTCCGTCCGCAGAATCAGACGATCTCGGTGACGCTGGCGCTCGGCTTTGGTGCGTTCGTCATCGGCACCATCGGCCTGGTGGAGGACAGCCTGGTCCGAGAGTTCACGCTGGACGTGGGAGAGGGACGACCCAACCTCCTGCTCTTCGACGTGCAGGTGGACCAGCGGTCGGCCGTCGAGTCGTTCGTGGCTGCCCGGGCCACCGGCTCGGCCGAGGTGACTCCGCTCGTGCCCTCAAGGCTGCTGGAGATCAACGGGCGCACACGCGAGGAGCTCGGCGACCTGCCCGCCGGAGAGCGCCCGGAGAGGTGGGCTCTTCGGCGAGAGTACCGACACACCTACCGGGACGCGCTCGCGGGCTCGGAGGTGCTCGTGGCCGGGGACTGGTGGAAGGCCCCTCGAGACGAGAGCGACCTCCCGCGTGTGTCGCTGGAGGCCGACTTGGCCGAGAGCTTGCGCGTGTCGATCGGAGACAGGATCACTTGGGACTTCGCGGGCGTACCGTTCGAGACACAGGTCGCGAGCCTTCGCACCGTCGACTGGACCCGCTTCGAGCCCAACTTCTTCGTGGTGTTCGAGCCTGGAGCGATCGAGGAGGCCCCGCAGATGGCCGTGGTCATGGCTCGAGTCGACGGTGAGCGGGAGCGAGCCGAGTTTCAGCGGGACCTCGTGAGGTCGCATGCGAACATCTCCGTCCTGGACCTGTCGCGCCTCCAGGAGGCCATCGACACGATCCTGGAGCGGGCGAACCAGGCTGTGCGCTTCCTCGGGGTGTTTAGCACGATCGCCGGCCTGCTCGTGCTCATGGGCTCGCTTGCGACCTCCCGCTATCAGCGCATGCGCGAGTGCGCCCTGCTCAAGACCCTCGGCGCCCAAAAGGGCGTCGTTCTGAAGATCCTCATGGTGGAGTACATCGCCATCGGGTCGCTCGCGACGATCGCAGGACTGGTGCTGGCCGTGGCCGCAGGTTGGCTGATCGCGATTCAGGTCTTCGAGGTGCCGTTCATGTTCAACCCCTCGAGGATGGGAGCCGTATGGGTGCTGATCACGGCCGCCACGTCGGCCGTGGGTTTCGTCGGGAGCAGGGGTGTGCTGAGGAGGCCTCCTCTGGCGGTGCTGCGCGACGTCGCGGGCTGAGTCGATTCCCCGCCGCGGAGAGGGCGCTTTCCCGCGCGGGAGGAGAGGGCGTTGGTCCACGGATCCCTGCCCGAACTCCCTCAGAACCTGTTTGGACAACGGCGCTCCAGATTTGGGCAGGGAGCCACTGACCGGAATCCTCACGGCGGAATCCGGATACTGAAGCCAGCCGGTGACAGGCCTTCCGGGGAGATCGATCTGCACATCGAAGAAGCCGGAGGATCTAGAAGAGCGGGAACCTATCCCGTGAGCTCACGGAGCTTCTGGTTCACCGTGTGCGACGTCTTCGAGGCCCTGCGGGATCGATCGCCCCTACCGGAACCGTGGGAGACCGAGCGAGTGGCTTGGCCTTCGCGCTCCCTTGGGCCGACCGACGGAGGGGGATCGGCCGCACCGGGCGTTTCCGGATGAAGGCGCTTATGCTCCGTTTCGGACGAAGGCTTCGAGCCGCTCTCCGGCGGCCTCGAGCGTCTCCACCCTCTTGCAGAACGCGAACCGCACGAGCGAGCGACCGTGCTCGGGGTCGGAGTAGAAGCTCGAGCCGGGGACGGGCGCGACGCCCCCCTCCCGGGTCAGCCGCCGCGAGAACTCGTCGTCGGGCTCGTCGCTGAGGGCGGAGAAGTCAGCCAGCACATAGTAGGCACCCTCGGGCTTGTTGCACGCGAAGCCCGCTGCGATCAGCCCGTCGTAGAGGACGTCACGCCTCTCGCGGTACTCCTCGATCATGGTCTCGTAGTAGTCGCCGCCCAGCTCGCTCATCCCCGCGGCACAGGCCTCCTGGAGAGGGGCGGGCGCGCCTACCGTCAAGAAGTCATGCACCTTGCGGATGGCGTCGGTGAGGTCCGCCGGCGCAATGATCGTCCCGATTCGCCAGCCTGTGATGCTGAATGTCTTCGAGAGGCCGCTCACCGTGATGGTCCGGTCGCGCATTCCGTCCAGCGTCGCCATCGGGATGTGCTCACCCTCGTAGAAGATGTGCTCGTAGATCTCATCGGTGATCGCCAGCAGGTCGTGCGCCCGACAGACGTCGGCGATCGCTTGGAGCTCCCCCCGATCGAAGACCCGTCCGGTGGGGTTGTTGGGGGTATTGACCACGATGGCGCGGGTGCGGTCGGTAACCAGAGAGCGCAAGCGCTGCAGGTTCAAACGGAAGTCCGGAGGCTCCAGAGGCAGGAAGGCCGGCTTCGCCGCCGAGAGGATCGTGTCGGGGCCGTAGTTCTCGTAGAACGGCTCCAGCACGACCACCTCGTCCCCGGGATCGATGACGGCCAGCATGATCGACGCCATGGCCTCCGTGGCGCCGCAGGTGACCGTAATCTCTCGCTCGCCGTCCACCGCCATCCCGTACCAGCGCTCATACTTGGCCACCAGGGCGTCGCGCATGCGGGGCGAGCCCCATGTGATGGCGTACTGGTTGATGTCGGCCTGTATCGCGTCGCAGGCCGCGTCCTTCAGCCTCTGTGGCGCTGAAAAATCGGGGAATCCTTGAGCCAAGTTGATGGCGTCGTGCTCGCGTGCAACCCGGGTCATTTCACGAATCACGGACTCGGTGAAGCCATGGGTTCTTTTCGCCGTGCGCGGTGGAATCATGAAAGCTCGCGGTCGACGGGGCGGTTAAAGGAAGGCCAAGGGTAGGGCACCCACCGATCGGAGGGCAACAGCGGCTCGTCACCGGCACAATCGGACGGCTACCGCCTCGGTGCGGATTTCCTGTTTGAGGGCCAGGCGAGGGAGAGGGGAGCGATGTTGTCCTATTGGCTGGGCGGGAGCGGCGCTGCCGAGGGCTCGTGTCCGTCGAGATCCTCGACTTCGAGGATCCCGTGGTGCGGACGCTCCACGGGACCAAGGAGGAAGGCCTCGCCCGCATCACGTGGGACCTCCGTGAGGATGTCCCGAACCTGCTCCAGGACTCTCCCCGCTTCCCTCGCGGGCGGCGACAGGCGTCCAGGAGGCACGCCTCAGGGCCTACGGCAGGCACAGGAGTTCGAGGTGCGGGTCGCTCAGCTGAGGCGAGCCGCCGCCGATGTCAGGGAGGCAGTGACGGGGTCCTCACCATGCTCGAGACCGACGGTGGAGCGCTTCCCCTTGAGCTGGGGGCCTCGGCCGAGAGCCTCGAGAACGCCTCGGGGAGGTTGCCGACTTCCAGCGCGTGGACCAGTATCGCTCCGTCGTGTCGGGCCCGGCGTCCTCGCATGAGTGGCCGACCGGGGGCCAGCCGATCGATCTGATCCGGATGGAGGAGACGCTGGACGATCTGATGCGGCGGATGAACGAGGCGCTGCTGCTCGACGGTGTCCGACTCCCTCGAGCGGCTCGAGGCCGCCGACCTCGACATCTTCCCGTCCGTCCGATCGGATAGGGTGTGTGCAGCGGCTCAACAGGCGAACGAGCAGGGATAGATTGATGGCTCATTGCAGACGCAGGCTTCCGGTGGTCTTCGCGCTCAGCGTTCTGGTTGGCTTGGCCCCACCGGCCGTGGCTCAGTTTCGCGCGGAGCACTTCGCTCAAATCAGAGGCCGGAGCGTCGGGACTGCCGGAATGAGCGGGCGTGTCGCGGATGTGGACGTGGTGCGCTCGAACCCAAACGTCATCTTCGTCGGGTCCTCCACGGGAAGGGTGTGGCGGTCGGTGGACGGAGGCCTCGAGTGGTCGCCGATCTTCGACGACCACAGGCTGCTGGGAATCGGAGCCGTGACGGCCTCGCAGGCCACGCCAGACTTCGTCTGGGCGGGCACGGGTGAGGGCAACCCACGGAACTCGGCCGAGGTCGGAAGCGGTGTGTTCCGCAGCCGTGACGGTGGCGACACGTGGACCAACGTCGGCCTGGAGGGCTCTGAGTGCAGGTGACCGCAGACGACGGCGCGACCTGGAGGAATACGGGGGTGGGGATCCGCGACGTCCGTCGGGGGACTTGGGTCCCTCACGTCGAGCCATCCCACCACGACTCGAGCACGGCGTATGCTGTGCTGGACGATCATTGGTGGGGCAACTGGGAGCCGTACGTCTACAAGACCGGGGACTTGAAAAAAACTGGAACCGATTGAGCAACAACCGAATAGACGGCTTCATCCATGTCGTACGGGAGGACCCTATAGAGCCGAAGTTGCTCTTCTTGGGGACCGAATTCGGGCTTCGCGTCAGCTTCGACGGCGGTGAGTCGTGGATCCACTGGAGCCACGGGATTCCACCGGCGCCGGTCGGGATCTGCGCATCCACCCTCGGGATCAAGACGTGGCCGTGGGCACACACGGTCGGGGAGCGTACATCATCGACAACATCCGACCGCTCCGAGCGGCTGCCCAGGACCCGACCCTCGCCGGTGAGGCTCTCAGGGTGCTCCCAGTGGCGCCCGCACAGAAGTACGCGGAGGCGGAGGCGATGGGGTACGGCTCGGTCGGGCACGCGATGATGTTCGGAGAGATGCGCCCCTATGGGGCCCTCATCAGCTATTGGGTGGACGTCGAGAGCGGTGAAGGGGCCACGATCGACATCCTCGACGGCGGCGGAAGCTCCCTGCGCACCCTCAGCGGCTCGGCGGTGGGGGTCAATCGGGTCGTATGGGACCTGCGCCGGAGCCGAGACGGCGGGCTTGGCGGTGAGGGCCCCGAGGTTCTAGGAGGCGCTTATGAGGTCCGCGTCACGCTGGAGGATGCCGTCTCCACGGCAGAGGTCACCGTCCTCGAAGACACTCGCGAGGATATCCCGGCGGCGAGGCGGACCGCCAAGCTCCAGGCCATCGAGCGCGCACGGTCCATGACGAGCGTGCTCAGCGACGCGCAGCAACGGGTCGAGCGCGCAATTCGAGCGGCCGAGACGGTTCAGGAGTCGCTCCTCGGGAGGGAGGGGGCGGAGGATCTGCGAGAGGAGGGTGCAGAGCTCCACGGCTCTCTCGAGGAGCTGCACGAGCGCCTCTTGACGGGGCCGCCTTGTCAGGGCATCTGCGGGCGAAGCAGGCTGCCCGCCAACGCGGTCCGTCGGCTGCTCCAGCGCCTCACGGGCTCGCCGGACGCGCCGACCGCCAACGAGCGGCTCATGCTGGCACAGGCCGAGGAAGCGCTCCGGGGCATCCTGGATCAGGTGAACGCAATCTTCGACGGTCCGGTATCGGTGTACAGTAGACAGCTCAAGGAGGCGGGGTACTCACCCTACCCCGAAGCCAGTCCCCTCACGATCCCGCTGGAGCGGCGCTGACCATGCTCCGATCACTGCTGCTGTGGGGCTCGCAGAACTCCTTGCTTGCAGAGCGCCTGCCGCGCTTTCGCTTCGTGCAGCGCGCCGTGCGCCGGTTTATGCCTGGGGAAACCGCCGAGGACGCCATGGCCGAGGCGCTCCGACTCCGAGAGTCGGGCATCACCACGGTTTTCACGCTCTTGGGTGAGAAGATCGAGGAGCCACCGGAGGCTCTCGAAGTCGTCGAGCACTACCGGGGGGTGCTGGAGGAGCTCGACCGCCGTGACCTCGCCAGCGAGATCTCGGTGAAGCTCACGCAGCTCGGCGTCGATCTGGGACGCGAGCTGGCGGCAGCGAACCTCGAGGCGATCCTCTCCCTCTCCCGAGAGGTGAACCGCTTCGTGTGGATCGACATGGAGGCGAGCGACTACGTTGATGTCACCCTGGACATCTACAAGTCGGCGCGGACCCGATACGAGCACACGGGGCTGTGCCTGCAAGCCTATCTGTACCGAGCGGCTGAGGACCTGGAGGCGCTCCTACCCATGAGGCCGGCCATTCGTCTCGTGAAGGGAGCGTACGCCGAGCCCGCAGACTTGGCGTTCCCCAAGAAAAAGGACGTCGACGAGAACTTCCTTGAGCTCTCGCACCGCCTCCTGGACGTGGTGGCGGAGGGCGGCACTCGTGCCGCGTTCGCTACCCACGACGAGGTTCTCATCGAGCGGATCCAAGAGGAGGCGGCGGCCCGGGGGGTTCCGCGGGGGGAGGTCGAGTTCCAAATGCTCTACGGAATCAACGCCCGCGAGCAGGAACGGCTGGCCAGCGAAGGCTACAGGATGGGGGCGCTGATCAGCTATGGAACCGCGTGGTTCCCATGGTACATGAGGCGCTTGGCCGAGCGACCGGCGAACCTCTGGTTCGTGATCCGAAAGATGGTGTCGCGCTGAAGGGCAACACCGATGGGCGGCGCTGGGGCATGTTGGCTCTCGTGTCGATGGCCGTGCTCTTGGGGATGTCGGCCTGGTTCACGGCCAGCGCCGTGTCCCCCGTGCTCCAGGAGCGCTGGGCGCTGAGCTCCAGCCAGGTCGGTTGGCTGACGACGCTGGTGCAGCTCGGGTTCGTGGTCGGAACCGCCGTAGCCGCTCTCTTGAACCTCGCCGATGTCGTCCCGTCCCGCTGGTACTTTGCGGCCTCGGCGCTTTCGGCCGCCCTGGCGAACGCCGCGCTCGTGGTCGCGCCCGGCTACGCGCTCGCGCTCGTATGCCGCTTCGCCACGGGCTTCTTCCTCGCGGGGGTCTATCCGCCGGCCATGAAGATGATCGCGACATGGTTCCAAAGCGCTCGCGGCCTGGCGATCGGGACGGTGGTGGGAGCCCTCACGGTTGGAAAGGCCACGCCCTACTTGCTCAAGCTGTTCGAAACCGCGCCTCTCTTGGCGGTCATCCTGGGCGCCTCGGCGGGCGGTGCGGTGGGCGGCATACTGGTGGGCGGCGCATATCGCGACGGACCCTACCCGTTCCGGCGCGTGCCCTTCTCGTGGTCGCTTGTGGCGAAGGTGGTCCGCGACCGCCCTACACGCCTCGCGACGGGGGGCTACCTCGGTCACATGTGGGAGCTGTACGCCATGTGGACGTGGGTCCCGGCCTTTCTCGCCGCCTCCGCTGAGGCTCGCGGAGCGAGTCTGGGTGTGGCGCCCTCTTCGACGCTCGTGGACCTCGTCGGTTTCGGTGCCATCGCCGCCGGTGGCCTCGGCTGCGTGTGGGGCGGCATGGCCGCCGACAAGATCGGGCGGGAGCGGCTCGTCAACTTCGCCATGGCCGTGAGCGGGACGTGCTGCCTTGTGGTCGGCCTCCTGTTCGGTGAGAGCTATGTGCTGCTCTTACCCGTAGTCCTGGTATGGGGCTTCTTCGTCGTTGCCGACTCCGCCCAGTTCAGCGCCCTTGTCACGGAGGTCGCTCCTCAGGAGGCCGTGGGCACCGCCCTTACGCTCCAGACCTCGGTGGGCTTTCTGCTCACAATGGTCACGATCCAATGGGTCCCGGCACTCACCGATTCCGTGGGCTGGCCGTGGGCCTTCCCGGTCCTGGCCCTGGGGCCCCTCTTGGGGATCGCTTCGATCCGCAGATTGGTGGCCCTGAGGGTGGAAGAGGGCCGCGCCTAGCCGAGCCGTCTTCCGCCGCACTTCGGGGTGGGCCCCGTCCGGCCCCGCTTCCAGCGCTGCTTGCGGCTCGATTACCTGGGCTTCCGCCGCGCTACCGAGAGGATCACTAGAGGCTTTTGATGGTGAGGCCGATTGGCGTCACCACGCGCTCCAGCAGGCCCAACGCCCCGTCGACGACGAACGCGAGGATGGCTGCGGGGATGGCCCCTGACAGAATCATGTGCGTATCGCTGAGCGCGAGCCCGGCGACGATCGGGTCGCCCAGACCTCCCGCACCGATGAACGCGGCCAGCGTCGCCGTGCCGACGGTAATGACCGCGGCCGTTCGAACTCCCGCCATGATGACCGGCACGGCAAGCGGAAGGCGGATGTAGCGCAAGATCTGGCTGTCGGTCATTCCCAGCGAGCGAGCCGAATCCACGGCGGCCGGGTCGGCGTCTCGTATGCCCGTGTAGGTGTTCCGGAGAATAGGAAAGAGCGAGTAGAGGAACAGGGCCGCGAGCGCAGGTACCACCCCGATGCCGAGCATCGGGATCATGAACGCCAAGAGAGCGATACTTGGGATGGTCTGGAGAAGCCCGATACTCCTGATCACGACTTCGGCGCGGGGCTCCGTCTTGTCTAGGATCAGGCCGAGGGGGATCGCCACGAAGCACGCCCCCAGAAGGGACACGACCACGAGGAGGAGGTGCCGAGCCGTCAGTGCCAGCGTCTGGCTCCGGTTCACCCAGAGGTAGACGCCCAAGGATTGCTCGATCTCGGCCTCGTCCGTCGCGAGGCGAACCGACGCACCATCCACAAGCCCGATCTCGGTGAGCGCGTCCCGGGCCACGGCGGCCAACTCGTCGCCGTCCACCTCCACGCGGCGGTTTAGTCTGCGCATCAGCTCCTCGTCCAGCGTCCCGCCGAGCTCGGCTAGGGCGCGAATGGCGTCCGGCCTACCGCTCCAGAGATCTCGGCCGACCACGGGAGCCGCCTCGTAGGGCGGGAAGAAGTCCAGATCGTCCGCGAGGACCACCAGGTCATGCCCACTGATGAGGCCGTCGGTCGAGTACCCGTCGACGACGTCCACCTCGCCCCGGGCCAGCGCCTCGTACTTTACGGCCTGCAGCAACGAGCGGACGTCGCGAAGACGGAGGTCGTACGCACCCCGCAGTCCCGGAAGCCCGTCCGACCGTCCGATGAAGTCGGGCGAGAACCCTCCGACGTAGCGCGAGGCGACCTCGGCGAGATCGGATAGCGTACGAAGGCTGTCGGCCGCGGACGATTCCGGTCGAACGGCGATGGCGTAGGTGTTCTCGAATCCGAGGGGAGGCAACCAGCGGATCCCCCACCGCTCTCTGAACCCGCTTGATACGGTTCGGAAGACTTGCTCGGGCGTCCCCTCCGGCGTCTGGTCGAGGACCGCGACCAGACCCGTGCCCGTGTACTCCGGATAGACGTCGATCGCGCCACTTCGGAGAGCTTGGAAAGCGATCTCCGTAGCGCCCAGGCCCAGCCGACGCTCCACGGCGATGCCTCGGCTCTCGAGCAGTTGAGCGAACATCTCCGCAAGAAGGTACGACTCGCCGAAGGGCTTCGACGCAACAACCACCGGCGGCGGGCGCTGGGCCGTCGCTCTCCCAGGATACACCGTCGCCATCAGGCACAGCCCGAGGAGGGCGGGCACGAGCGCGCGACACCGGATCATGCGGTCCCCCCGGCTCCGGCGCGCTCCACCAGGGCCCGCACATACTCGGTCGCGGGTGCCGTGCGGATCACACGGGGCTCGGCGACCTGCTCGAGCTTCCCGCCGCGAAGCACGGCGATCCGGTCCGCCATCCGGACCGCGCTACGGATATCGTGCGTGACCATCAGGACCGTGACCCCGATCTCATGGAAGAGCCTCTGAACGGCCTCGACGAGCTCTGCCCGCGCAATGGCATCCAGCGCCCCCCACGGTTCATCGAGTAAAACGATCTCCGGTTCGGCCGCGAGCGCTCGGGCCAACGCCACGCGCTGACGCTGGCCGCCCGAGAGCTCACGCGGGCGACGCTTGGCGAACTCCTCGGGAGGCAGCCCGACCAGCTCGAGTGCCCTGATCGCGCGCTCGGCGGGCGAGTTCATGGCCTGGAGCCAGGGGACAAGGGCCGCATTCCGGAGGACGGTCCAGTGCGGAATAAGGCCGCCTTCCTGCTGCACATAGCCGATGGAGCGGCGGAGACGGATGGGATCGAGGGTTCCGATCTCCCGGCCCCCGATCGACACTTCGCCTGCGTCCGCCGAGACCATCCGGTTGAACAGGCGGAGCAATGTAGTCTTGCCGGCCCCGCTCTCGCCCACCAGCGCCATGACCTCACCTCTCTCGACCGCGAGGGAAATCCCTTTGAGGACCGACACCGTGCCCCATCGTTTCTGGACGGCGTCGGCGCGGAGGGCTGGCGCGTCGTCGGGTAGCGGGTCGGCGGGCATTTCACAACGATAGCTCGGGAGGATCGGATCCGCAGCGTCCGGGCGGGGGCCGGCGGATCGACGGGGTTCGCCCGACAAAGGGGACCGCGTTAGCTTCAGGCCCTTCGAGCGAACCGCGGGGTGGGCGAACCGGGTGCCGGACGGATGGATCTTCACGTTGGTCGTGGGCTGCGCACCGAAGAGATCGTCGACCTCCTCACGGAGGCTCGGCACCGCACGCTCGTGCTCGTAGGCCCCCTTTCCGACGAAGACCTGCGCGCTCAACATGATCCGTTGATGAGCCCCCTCGTCTGGGATCTCGGACACATCGGGCACTTCGAGGAGGGCTGGCTGCTGGAGAGCTTTGACGTGTCCGGGAACGGCTCTGAAGGGCTGCGCGGCGTCTACGATCCCTTCCGGAACCCCCGGAGCCTGAGGGCCGATCTTCCGCTGCCCGGAGCCGCCGCCTGCCGGGAACTCCTAGAGCGGATCCGCAGCGCCGTGCTCCAGCGCCTTCGGAAGCTGGATCTCGACTGCCGTGATCCTCTTATCCGAGACGGTTACGTCTTCCGCATGGTACTGCAGCACGAGTATCAACATAACGAGACGATGCTGCAGACCCTTCAGCTCAAGCTCGGCCATCCCTACCGACCGCGTGAGCGCTGGCCGTTGCCCGAGCCGCCCGGGTCCGATCCCTTCGGAGACGACGCCATGGTGCGTTTCGCGGGGGGACGTGTCGACATCGGCACTGACGACCGGACTGCGGCCTACGACAACGAGAGACCTCGGCATCAGGTCAACCTGGCTCCGTTCTTCATCGATGTCGCTCCGGTGACCGAGGCGGCGTACAGCCGCTTCGTCGCCGCCGGGGGGTACGAGGATCTGTCGTGCTGGTCTGAGGAAGGATGCGCCTGGCTCCAGGAGACTGGCGCGACCGCGCCGAAGCACTGGCATCGAGAGGGCGGGGGGTGGACCGTGAGGATCATGGACCAGGCTCGACCCCTTGATCCCTGCCGACCCGTCTGCCACGTGTGCTTCTACGAAGCCGAGGCGTATGCGCGGTTTGTGGGCAAGAGGCTGCCGACCGAGGTCGAGTGGGAGGCTGCAGCAACGTGGGATCCCGAGACCGGATCGAAGCGTTCCTACCCCTGGGGTGAGCAGCCGGCGAGCCCCGACCTGGCCAACATCGACGCTCTCTCGTTCCAAACCGCCCCGATAGGGAGCTATCGGCGCAACGTGTCACCGATAGGCTGCTACGGCATGATCGGAGATGTCTGGGAGTGGACGTCCTCGAGTTTTCGGCCGTATCCGGGCTACCAGACGTTCCCCTATCCCGAGTATTCGGAGGCGTTCTTCGGGGACGACTACAAGGTCTTGCGCGGTGGCGCCTGGGCGACCCGCGCCGGGGCGATCCGAGGCACGTTCCGGAACTGGGACTCCCCCATTCGTCGGCAGATCTTCAGCGGGGTCCGGTGCGCCCGAGACGCTTGAAGACGCTGTGGTGATCGGAACCGTCGAGGGCGCGCGCGCCCTCGTGCTCGAGGCCGCTCGGTGGGGCTTGACTCAACCCCAGAAGCAGCTCCCATCGAAGTACTTCTATGACACCCGGGGCTCGGAGCTCTTCGAGGAGATCACGCGCCTTCCCGAATACTATTTGACCCGGTCCGAGCGTCGGCTTCTCGAGGACGAGGTGGCCGGCTGGGTGAGAGATGTTGCGCCTGCGTCGCTCGCGGAGCTGGGGGCCGGAAACGCAGAAAAGACGCGCATCCTGTTGTCGGCCATGGTGGAGGCCGGACGGGGTCGCGCCTACGCGCCGGTGGACGTCGCCGCTGAGTTCCTGCACGCGACCGCGAGCGCGCTGAGCGCAGAGTACGCCTCGCTGGACATCTACCCCCAGGTGAAGGACATCACGACGCCGCTCGACTTCGCGGAAAGCCTGTGGCGCCCAGTGCTCTTCGCGCTTCTGGGCAGCACGCTCGGGAACTTCGAGCCCGGGGCTGACGTGGCCCTGCTCCGCAACGCCCGGGCGGTGATGCAGGAGGGTGACCTTTTCCTAATGGGCGCTGACCTGCGGCCCGGGCCCGAGAAGGGCGTGGCGCTGCTCGACGCCGCCTACAACGACTCCCGGGGGGTGACGCGAGAATTCAACCTCAACATCCTGGCGAACTTCAACCGCTCGGTGGGGACGGACTTCGATCTCTCCGCGTTCCGTCACTGGGCGTTCTACTCCGAGGAGCTCGGGCGAGTCGAGATGCACCTCGTCGCCACGAGCGCACAGCAGGTGACGATCCCCGGCGAGGAGCCGATCCGCATCGCCGAGGGAGAGTCGATCCGCACGGAGATCAGCTGCAAGTATGACCGCTCCACCGTAGACGAACTGTTTGCTCGCGCCGGACTCAGAGTGGAGCGGTGGTGGGAGCACGAAGGGGGCCTCTACGCCATGGTTGCGGGCGGTCCCGTTTGACGTGTTCCTGAAGGGAGCCTCACAGGGTGAGCTGCACGCCCTGATGGGGATCGACGGAGTGCCACGCTGCGTGACGGTCGAGCCGCTCGGAGGCGAGAAGGGTGCCGTCAGGCGCCAGCGGATGACCCGATGCCAGATAGAGCGAGTTCATGGTTTCGGCCGAGGCGGTACGGAGCGCGGCGAGCCCCTCACCGTCAGCCAACACCATGGTGAGCTGGGCCTCGTGATCCGTCCGCAAGACACCGAGGACTTCATCGCGAGCATGCTGGAGCGCCTCGGCGAGCGAGGCGCCGTCCCTCGCCGCCGAGACCGCGAGGAGAAAGAGCGTCTCACTGTCGGACGAGCCCCGGAGGTGTCCGTAGAGGTCGTCGGGCAGGCCGGCCCGCAGAGTGCGCATGTAGCTCGCGCGGAACTCCTCGACGAAGCCGTTCAGGATGAAGGTCCAGCGCTCGTGAGTGAGGGGCTGGTTGCCGCTCTCGTCCACTGGAATCCCCGGCGTCGCGTTCCGGACCGCCGCGAGCATCATGGGGGAGGCAGTCGACCCGAGGATGGACCGCAGCTCTCCATCCTGCCAGATGGGCCGGGACCTGCCTACGCATACCGGTTTGCGGTCTCGGTACCATACGACCCCGTAGCCGTCGGCGTTCACGCTCCCGTGGATCAGCTCGCGCGGCGCGTAGCTTTGCTCGTAGAGGGAGTGGCTGCCCCCGAAGACCAGCGTGTCGGCCCCCACCGCGGATCCCGCGTAGGTCACGAGGCGGCACATGGTCGGCTAGACGGCCGTGCCGGAGAGGAGACTCGGCAAGCGCTCCATGTCCAGGTTTCCACCGCTGAGCACGGCCACCACCGGTCCCCCGTCCGTCGGAATGCGTCCGGCAAGGAGCGCCGCCACGCCCGCTGCACCTGCCGGCTCGACGAGCAGCTTCGTGCGCGAGAGGATCAGAGACATCGCCTCCCGGATCTCGGCGTCGCTCACCAGAACCACCTCCTGCACGTGGCGGCGCACGATCTCGAAGTTGAGCTCGCCGGCCATGGGCGCGCCGAGGCCGTCGGCCACGGTCTCCACCCGATCCAGCGTGACGGCCCCTCCTGTGTCCAGGCTTTTCCGCATGGCCGAAGCGCCCTCCGGCTCGACACCGAAGACCCGAGCGCTCGAATTGAGGTACGCTCCGGCCAGGGCGACCCCCGAGATGAGCCCGCCTCCCCCAATCGGCACCACGATGGTGGCGACGTCGGGGACGTCCTCCAGGATCTCCAGCCCTAGCGTCCCGGCTCCCGATACGATCAGAGGATCGTCGAAGGCGTGGAGAAAGGTGAGCCCTCGCTGCTCGGCGACCTCGAAGGCCAAGTCGAAGGCCTCGAATACCGTGCCTTGCAGGATCACCTCCGCCCCGTACTCTTCGGTGGCTCGTGCCTTGGTCGGCGAGGCCTTCGCGTTCATGACCACGGTGGCGGAAACACCGGTCCGCGCCGCCGCCCAGGCCACCGCCTGGGCGTGATTCCCTGCGGAGATCGTCACGACCCCCCGGCGCCGGGCTTCGTCGTCCAGCTCCAGGATGCGATTCAACGCCCCCCGCACCTTGAACGAGCCCGTCTTCTGCAGGTTCTCGCACTTGAGGAGTACGGTTCCGCCCACAATCTCCGAGAGCGTCCGGCTCGACAGAATCGGGGTCCGGTGCACCGCCGCCGACACTCGCCGACGGGCGGCGTTCAGGTGGTCCGGGGTGGGAATGGGGGTCATGGAGGATCTTGCCTCATCCAGCCGAAGGTGCGGTGCATGGCGACGTTGCTCGCCTATTGTCCCCGATGTACCTTGGCGTCGCAACCCGGTACGGTCTGACCCGCTCGCCCGTGAGGCGGTGCCGGGTGCGTTTCGCGAGGCCTCACGGTACGCACTGCTGGGATCGCACACGGTTTCAGACGCTCCCTCGCCCTGTCTCGGGAGGTCCCTTCATGCGCCCGAAGCTGACGGTGTGCATCGTGATGGCCGGGGCCTTCCTGGCCGGTACCGTCTCGGTCGCCGCGCAGAACGGGACCCTCTCCGGGACCATCACCGACGCGGAAACGGGGATGCCCGTCGCCGGGGCCGGAGTCGAGATCCTCGGCGGCGCTACCTCTCCTTCGCTCACCGATGGCTCCGGACGGTTCACGATGTCCGCGCCGGCCGGAAGCTACGCGGTCATCCTAGACGCGCTCGGCTACCGGGACCACCGCGAGGATGGGGTGTCGATTCGTGCCGGGGCGACGACCACCCTCGACGTGACCATCGTGTCGCAGGCCCTCGAGCTCGACGCGATCGTCGTCACGGCCTCGAGGCAGGCGGAGAAGAACACGGCTGCGCCCGCCACGACCCACGTGGTCAGCGAGGTCGAGGTGGCGGAGCGCCCGGTCGTGACACCCACCGACCACGTAAGGACCGTCCCCGGGGTGGACATCATCTCTAGCGGCACCCAGTCGGCCAACATCGTGCTGCGGGGGTTCAACAACCTCTTCTCGGGGGCTCTTCACGTCCTGACCGACAACCGGCTCGCGGGCGTCCCGTCCCTCCGCGTGAACCTGCTTCACTTCGTGCCGTTGATCAGCGACGACATCGAGCGGATCGAGGTGGTCCTCGGTCCCGGTTCGGCCCTCTACGGCCCCCAGACGGCGAACGGCGTACTCCACATGATCACCAAGTCTCCCCTGACGAGTCAGGGGACGACGCTTACTCTGGGCGCCGGCCCCCGAAAAGACGTCTTCCAGGGATCCTTCCGAACCGCGCACAAGCTCTCCGACAACGTCGCCTTCAAGATCTCGGGACATGCGGTCGCAGGAAACGAGTGGATCTACGTGGACCCCGAGGAGCGGACTGCCAGGGCGGCGGCTCTCGCGAACCCGGCCGCGTTCTTGGCCGAGCGCGTCGCTCGTGGCCTGACGCTAGCCGAGGCCAACCAAGCCCTCGCGAACGTCGGAAATCGGGACTACGACTTCAGGCGCCAGTCGGTGGACGCCCGGGCCGATTGGCAGTTTGCGGAAGATGGCCGGCTGAGCTTCAACTACGGGCTCACCAACTCCGCGGGGATCGAGTTGACCGGGTTGGGCGGGGCGCAGACGGAGGACTGGAAGTACCAGTTCTTTCAGACTCGCCTCAACAAGGGCCGGCTCTTTGCGCAGTGGTATCTGAACACCAGCGACGCGGGGCGTAACACCTTCCTGCTCAGAGATGGCGCGCCCCTCGTCGACAGGTCGCGGCTCTTCGTGGGGCAGATCCAGCACGGCGCTGATCTCGCGAGCGGGAAGTACGACTTCACCTACGGAGTCGACTTCTTCTGGACGGATCCGCGCACGGACGGGACGATCAACGGCCAGTACGAGCTCCTCGACAGGATCTCAGAGTTCGGCGCATACATCCAGAACAAGGCCGAGCTGGCCGATCGGCTGGACCTGGTGTTGGCCGGACGCATCGACACCCACTCCGAGCTTGAGGCCAACGTCTTCTCGCCTCGTGCGGCTCTCGTCTACGAGGTGGCGGAGAGCCACAGCCTCCGCTTCACCTACAACCGCGCGTTCTCCACGCCGAGCACCCTCAACCTCTTCCTGGACCTCTCCGGAGGGCCGGCGGGACCACTCGGGGCCCTGGGGTATCGGGTCCGAGCTCAAGGCACGAACCAGGGCTTCACCTTCACGAACACCGACGGTAGCCTCGTCGGCATGCGGTCCCCGTTCAACCCGGCGGCCACGGGAGGCCCGGGGCAGATGCTTCCGGCCGATGCCGCGACTCTCTGGGCTCTCGGGGTTGGCCTCCTCCAAGCGCAGGGCGCGGTCGACGCCCCCACCGCGGCGTTGCTGAACAGCCTGGCAGGCGGCGCGAACGGGGCGGTCGGGATCAACCTCTTCGACCCGAGCACCGGTGCCGTGGGGCCTGTGACCAGCACTTCGGTGCCCAACATCGGCGAGCTCAAGGAGACCACGACAGCCACCTTCGAGCTCGGCTATCAGGGCCTGATCGACAACAGGGTGTTGGTCGTCGCCGACGTCTGGTACTCCCAGAGGAGGGACTTCGTCTCGCCGCTCATCGTCTCGACGCCGCTCATCCTGCTGGACGGCCCGTCGATGGTCGCCTACCTAGTGCCGCCGCTCACCCAGGACATCATCGCCCGGTCGGGGGGGCTGCTCGATCCGGCCACCGCTCAGGCCATGGCGGTGACAGAGGCTACCGGGCTTGCCGACGGCGGCGATGGGTCCGGTGGGACCCCGGGCCTGGCCGAGATCCCCCTGGGCGTGGTCTCGGCCCCCGGCGTCGAGGCCAGCACAGCGAACCTGCTCCTCACCTACGTGAACGCGGGCGACCTCGACATGTGGGGCGCCGACCTCGCTGTAAAGGCGTTCTTGACCGACGAGTGGACGCTGGCGGCCACAGGGTCGTGGGTGAGCGACGACTACTTCGACCTGAGAGAGATCGACAACGGAGTCGCACCGATCGCCTTGAACGCACCTGAGCTGAAGGGCACGCTCTCGCTCGCGTACCGGAACGCCCGGAGGGGTATCAACGCGGAGGCACGCCTCCGGGCCACCTCAGGCTTTCCAGCCGAATCAGCCGGATTCGCGGCCACCCGCTGCGAGACCGGTCCCAGGGGGGTGCTGTTCGAGGAGGATTGCGTGGACGGATACGCGCTGGTGGACGTCACGGCTGGCTACAAGATCCCGAAGACTCGAGCGACGCTTCAGGTGACAGTGTCGAACGTCTTCGACGAGGCCTACCGGAGCTTTGTGGGCGTGCCGGAGATCGGCCGCTTTCTCATGGCACAGGTCAAGTACGACCTATTCTAGCGCGTGCGTGCGCTATACTAGGATGGAGCCGCGGCCGGGGCAGACGGCGGTCGATGACGGCTTCAGGTGGGGCTCGGGATGGCGTCTCCCGGCCCCACTCGGCCCAGTCGGCCGGAACGACAGGCCCCCCGTCCGTGGAAGCGACGTCCGAACCCGACAGGAGGCTGCACGTGGCTGGAGACCTCAAGCACAACGATCCGAAGGCAGGGGTCACGCTGCGCTGTCCGTTCTGCCTGAAGTTGAACCGGGTGGACCCGAGTAGAACAGGGCACAGACCGGCCTGCGGAAGCTGCGGGAAGCCCATGCTCCTAGACCGTCCCGTAAAGGTGGCGGCCGAGGACTTTGAGCGCACGGTGCTCGGTTCGGCGGCCCCTGTCCTCGTCGACTTCTACGCGGACTGGTGCGCTCCGTGCAAGATGGTGGCCCCCCTCCTGGACGAGATCGCGGGCGAGCACGCGGGCGAGATGCTGGTGGCCAAGGTGGACTCCGACCGGGCCCCGGAGCTCGTCCAGCGCCTGGGCATCCGAGGCGTGCCGACATTGATTCTCTTCAAGGGAGGCGAAGAGAGGGCGAGGAGCGTCGGAATCGAGCCCGAGAAGGTCCGGGACATGGTGGATCAAGCCGTGGGAACGGCGTCGAGCGGTGAGTAGCAAGCACGAGCGCCAAGCGATCATCCTCGACGTCGTGAAGTCACACCGCGTCACCAGCCACGAGGCCCTGCGGGAGCTTCTCGGAGAACAGGGAATCCAGGTCACCCAGGCCACGCTTTCCCGCGACATTCGGGAACTGCGCCTCGTCAAAATCCCTGGGGCGCAGGGTGCTTCCCACTATCGGCTCCCGGAATCCTGGGAGAACAAGCCTCCGCTCCGTGACCTGCTCCCCATCCTCTTCCTCTCGGCCGAGGGGACGGGACACTTGATCGTCATCCGGACGCTGTTGTCCGGAGCCGCTGCGGTAGCGACGGCGATCGACTGGGAGGACTGGCCAGAAGTGATCGGTACGGTGGCCGGCGAAGACACGATCATCGTCGTGCTCAGAGACCGGGAGCTCATGCCCGCAGTCCGTGATCGACTGATAGAAATTGCGGGCGGAGAGACCGGCTGAGGCGCTCCCTTCCGGCGGTATCAATCCCCTCCGTAACCCTGAGATTGCAATAAATGTAGGTCTTGACACCGCTCGAACGGTGCCCCATCATTCCGTCATAAATATGCGTATCTAACGGATATTTGTGACAATTTTCTCGGGTACGGGAATGGTGATAGGATGGTTCGCCGGCACCAGCCCCTTGGCGGGAAGCGGCCGGTTCCGCTCCCGGCCCGCTTCCTTCGCCCTCAACTAACGAGCGAGGCGTTCTGTGGCTCTTAAGGTCGTCTTGGGATATTCGGGAGGTTTGGATACCTCCGTGATCGTGCCGTGGCTCCGGGAGGAGTACGACGCGGAGGTAATCTGCGCAGCGGGCGATGTCGGTCAGCCGGGTGGCCTCGAGGGCTTGGCGGAGAAGGCCAAGGCCACAGGTGCCTCACAGTTCTTCGGAGAGGACCTCCGGAAGAGCTTCGTCGAGGACTTCGTGTGGCCGACCCTCCGCTCCGGGGCCGTGTACGGCCGCAAGTACCTTCTCGGAACGTCCATGGCGCGGCCGATCATCGCTCGGCGCATGGTCGAGATCGCGCGCGAGGTCGGGGCGGACGCCCTGGCCCATGGATGCACGGGCAAGGGGAACGACCAGGTTCGCTTCGAGCTCACCTTCACTGCGCTTGCGCCCGACCTCCGCGTCATCGCTCCTTGGCGCGAGTGGGATTTGCACTCCAGGGAGGACGCCTTCGAGTACGCTCGGGCCCGGAACATTCCCCTGGACCGCGTGGATGAGGGCAAGCTGTACTCGAGGGACGAGAACCTGTGGCACATCTCCCACGAGGGTGGCCCTCTGGAGGATCCGGCCTTCGAGCCCGACGAGTCCATCTATCTGTGGACGGCGTCGCCCGAGCTCGCGCCGGACACGCCGGAGTCCGTGGAGCTCGCCTTCGAAGAGGGACTCCCGGTGTCGCTCAACGGCGACGCCATGGACTCCGTGACTCTCCTGGAGACCCTCAACCAGATCGGTTCCCGACACGGGGTGGGACGTGTCGACCTCGTGGAGGACCGGCTGGTCGGCATGAAGTCGCGGGGTGTCTACGAAACGCCTGGGGGCACGATCCTGCACACCGCTCTTCAGGAGCTCGAGCAGCTCACCCTCGATCGGCGCGCCTTGGCGTACAAGGACCAGCTCGCCGCGCGCTACGCTGACCTGGTGTACGAGGGTTGGTGGTGGACGCCGGAGCGGGAAGCCATCGACGCGTTTATGGACGTCCTCATGCAGCGCGTTACCGGAGTGGTGCGCCTCAAGCTCTACAAGGGCTCCTGTGGCGTGGCCTCACGCTGGAGCCCGCAGTCTCTCTATGACGCGGGCCTGGCCTCGTTCGGCGAGGACGAGACGTACGATCACGCCGACGCCGGCGGGTTCATCAAGCTGTTCGGGCTTCCGGCCCGTGTGGGCGCCGAGCGCGACGCTGGCGGGCGCGAGCCAGAGGCGGCCGTGAACGAGATGCTCAAGTCGATGGTCCCCACGATGCCGGTACCGTGATCACTCTCCAGGACCCCGGCCACGCACGAACGGGGGGCCGCGACAAGGGTTTGTCGCGGCCCCTTCGTGTTCCTATGGTACGTCCATGATCACACACGAAGGACCGCCGGCGTCCCTCTGGAGCGGAAGGATCAAGGGCGCCATGTCCCCGGAGATGGTCGCGCTCAATCGAAGCCTGCACGTCGACATCCGCCTCTGGCCGCAGGACGTCCAGGGGAGCCGCGCCTGGGTTCGGGCGCTCGTGGGCGCCGGGGTCATCACGTCGGACGAGGGCCGTACACTGATCGCGGGACTGGACCAGGTCGCGGAGCGTCTCTCCAAGAGCGACCACTCCGGCGAAGGGGACGAGGACATCCATTCGCTCGTCGAGCGTCTCCTCACGGAAGAGATAGGGGACGTGGCGGGGAAGCTGCATACGGGACGATCGCGCAACGACCAGGTGGCCACGGACTTCCGGCTCTGGGGCATGGAGGTGGTCCGCGATCTGCGGGCGGGGGTGTGCGGCGTGAAGAGCGCGCTGCTCAGCTGGGCACGGGACTCCATGGACATCGTCCTTCCCGGCTACACGCACCTCCAACAGGGGCAGCCGGTGCGAGCGGCACACTGGGCCCTCTCCCACTTCTGGCCGCTCGATCGGGACGGAGAGCTGCTCGAAGCGGCGGGCCGGCACGCGAGCGTTCTCCCTCTCGGTGCGGGAGCCATCGCCGGGTGTCCGTTCCCTATCGATCGAGAGTCGATTGCGCAGGAGCTGGGCTTTCAGCGGATCTCGGAGAATAGCATGGATGCGGTGAGCGACCGCGATTGGGCCGTGGAGCTGTGCTTCGCCGGCTCGCGTATCGGTGTGCACCTGTCCCGTCTCGCCGAGGATTTTGTGCTCTTCGGATCCAAGGAGTTCGGGTTCGTGCGCCTGTCGGACGGGTTCAGCACCGGATCGAGCCTCATGCCTCAAAAGCGCAACCCGGACGTGGCGGAACTCGTCCGGGGGAAGGCGGGTCGCCTGGTGGGCAACCTCATGTCGCTGCTCACGGTCATAAAAGGCCTGCCGACCGGCTACAACCGCGACCTTCAGGAGGACAAGGCACTTGTCTTCGACTCGGTCGACACGCTCGCTGTGGTGCTGCCGGCCGTGGCGGGCGCGGTCCGCAGCACGGAGTTCCGACCCGACCGCATCCAAGCCGCCTTGGGCACGCAGCTCCTCGCCACCGACCTGGCCGACTATCTGGTGAGAGCGGGCATCCCCTTCAGGAAGGCCCACGAGGCCGTCGCGACCGTCGTGCGGGTGGCGGAAGAGAAGGGGGTCGCAATGGACGGCCTGGAACTCGGCGACTTCCGCGAGGCGCACCCGGCCTTCGGCGCAGACGTCTTGCAGCTGTTCTCATGGGACCGTTCCGTGGAGGCGCGGAGTGCCCCCGGCGGTACGGCGCGGTCTGCCGTCAAAGAGCAGATCGAAGCTGCGGCCGCGAAGCTCGACCAGTAGAGCGCGCCCTTGGACGGGGGGGCGTCAGCAGAGTTGAGCCCGGGGCGAGGGGCGCTACGCCCCCGCCGGGACGCTCCCGAGACTTCTTCCCACGGCGGTGGCGACCGGGGCCAGCCCCTCCATGAGCGCGTCGAACTCTCCGAGCTCCAGCGACTGCTCTCCGTCGGAAACGGCCAGCTCGGGGTTGGGATGCACCTCCACGAGCAGGCCGTCAGCCCCCGCGGCGATGGCGGCGTACGAGAGGGCGGGCACGAGATCGCGCTTGCCCCCGGCATGGCTCGGGTCCGCAACGACGGGCAGATGGGTCTCCTTCTTGAGGACCGGAATGGCCGCGAGATCGAAGGTGTTCCGGGTCGCGTCCTCGAACGTGCGTATGCCGCGCTCGCAGAGCATCACATTCATGTTGCCTTGCTTCATGACGTACTCCGCAGCCAAGAGCAGGTCCTTGATCCTGGCTGACATGCCCCGCTTCAGCAGGATGGGACGGTGGAGCCGTCCCACTTCGGTGAGAAGCGAGAAATTCTGCATGTTGCGAGCGCCGATCTGGAGCACGTCTGCGTAGGTCGCGACCAACTCTACCTGCCGGGTGTCCATGACCTCCGTGACGACTGGGAGTCCGGTCGCGGCCCGCACGTCGGCCAGGATCTTGAGACCTTCTTCGCCCAGGCCGTCGAAGCTGTAGGGAGAGCTCCTAGGCTTGAATGCTCCGCCCCGCAGTCCCACAGCACCGGCCGCCTTCACCCTAAGAGCCGTCTGCGACAGCATCTCCCGGTTCTCGACCGAGCACGGTCCGGCAATCACCGTGATCGCCTCGCCTCCGACGGCGCCGCCTCCCAGCGGCACGAGCGTCGGACCGGCGCTGAACTGCGCGCTCGCGAGCTTGTAGGGCTTCATCACGGCGTGAACCGCTTCTACTCCCGGAATGGAGAGCAGGGGCACTTCCGCCAGGATCTGCTCGTCACCCAGACATCCGATGACAGTGCGGTGCTCGCCACGGGACAGGTGGGTGCGAAGTCCCAGGGCTTCGACGCGCTCCCGGATGTGATCGAGCTCGTCGTCGGTTACGCCGTGGCTGGTGATGATGATCATGAGGCTTCTCTCGGGTTCAAGGCGCCATCTAACAGAAAGGCCCCCGACTGAGTCGGGAGCCTTGGGACAGGGCGCCTCTTGCTGTACAGTGCGCGCGCGTCAGCCGCCGGCTCCCGTGGGGCTCCGATAGGAAAAGAAATAGGCTGCGTGCATGTGCTCTCGGATCATGAAGCGTAAAGCTGCCCCAGGGTCGCGATCGAGTCAAGGATCGGGCTGGTCTCGACTCTGAACGACCGGTACATTTCACTACGAAATCCGCCGCTGAATCGCCGTTTCGTACACTCTTGGGGGATAACCCATGTCCACTGCCACCGCGGCTCCCGAGACCTCGATGACCGATACCGTGCGCCGCCCCGTGCTCGATCAGCTCGACCTTCCGCTCGGCAAGCGCGTCCGTCTCCGGCGCCTCCTCTATGGCCGGGGACTGAAGAACGGCACGCTCCTCGTCCTGCCCATCGATCAGGGATTCGAGCACGGACCGGTCGACTTCTTCCCGAATCCGCCGTCCCAGGACCCGGAATTCCAGTGGCGCCTCGCCCGGGAAGGGAATTACAACGCGGTTGCGTGTCACTACGGGCTCGCGCGGAAGTACATGACGAAGTACGCGGGTGAAGTGCCCCTCCTCCTGAAAATCAACGGGAAGACGAACATCCCCTCCGATGCCGACGCACTCTCGACGATGACGGGCAGCGTGGAGGATGCGGTGGCCCTGGGCGCGGACGCCGTCGGATACACGCTCTACGTGGGCTCGCCTCGGCAAGACGAGGACATCCGGCAGCTTCAAACGGTCCGCGAAGCCTGCGACAAGTACAACATGCCTCTCGTGGTGTGGTCGTATCCCCGCGGTGCCGCCATCGAGGCGAAAGGAGGGCAGGGCAGCCTGTACGCGGTGGACTACGCCGCTCGGGTGGCCTTGGAGATGGGGGCCGACATCGCCAAGCTAAACATCCCCAAGCACGGCCCAAAGGATGCGGACCAGCCCAAGGACTACGCCGAGATCGAATTCGACTACGGTGGGGGTGCCCGCCGCGTCGTGCAATCAGCGGGCCGCACCATGGTTCTCTTCTCGGGCGGGAGCAAGCTCGACGACGACGACCTGATGCACAAAGCCCGCACGGCGATGGAGTCCGGGGCAACGGGACTCATCTTCGGCCGCAACATGTGGCAGAGGCCCTTCGACGAAGCACTGGCCATCACGGAGCGGGTGCACGGCGTCATGAGGGAGTTCGGGGCCTGAGGCATCCCACCGCCTCCACGCTCGGGAAACGGGCTTGGCCGACGCCGAGGCGCTAAAGCGAGCCGCCGGCTTGGAGGCCGCAGGACTCGTCGAGGCCGGCATGCGGATCGGTCTGGGTACCGGATCGACGGTCGCTCACTTCCTCCTGTCGCTCTCTGAACGGCTCCACGACGGCGGGCTCCGCAACGTCCTGGGCGTTCCAACGTCTTTCTGGACGGCTCGAGAAGCCAAGGAGCTCGGAATCCCACTCACTTCGCTGGCCGAACATCCCTCTCTCGACCTTACCGTGGACGGCGCTGACGAGGTCGATCCGGACCGGAACCTTATCAAGGGTCTGGGTGGGGCGCTCGTGCGGGAGAAAATGGTCGCCCAGGCGTCTTCCCGACTCGCTATCATCGTGGACGATGCCAAAGTGGTGGGGAAGCTCGGATCGACGTCGCCGCTCCCGGTAGAGGTGGTGCAGTTCGGCTGGGAGGTCCACGAGAAATTCCTGGAATCCAAGGGCGCCCGACCCGTGATCCGCCAGCGCCCCGACGGGCAGGTGATGACCACGGACAACGGCAACTACATCATCGACTGTCACTTTCCCGACGGCATCGACGACCCCCAAGCCCTCGAGGCCGAGCTTGCGGCCAGGGCCGGCGTCGTCGAGTCGGGACTCTTCCTCGGCATGACCACGGAAGTGGTCGTCGGCACACCGGACGGTGTGCGCCATCTCTACGCCGACCAAGCGTTGTCGTGAGCGTCAAGATCGCACCCTCGGTTCTGTCCGCCGACTTCGGTCGTTTGGCGGAGCAGGTGGCCGAAGCCAGCGAGGCGGGGGCGGACTGGATCCACGTCGACGTCATGGACGGCCACTTCGTCCCCAACATCACTATCGGGCCGGCCGTCACGGCGGCCGTGCGGGCGGCCACCGACCTCCCGGTCGACGTGCACCTCATGATCGAGCGCCCGGAGCTGTACCTCGAAGCTTTCACCGAGGCCGGCGCAGACTATCTGACCGTGCACGAGGAAGCGTGCAGGCATCTCCACCGCACCGTGGAGCGCATCCGTGAGCTGAACGTGCGCCCCGGCGTCACGCTGAACCCCACCACGCCGGTCGAGGCGCTCGCCGAGACTATTCCCCATGTAGATCTGGCACTCGTGATGTCGGTGAACCCCGGCTTCGGTGGGCAGTCCTACATCCCGTCTAGCACCCAGAAGATCGCAGACCTCCGCGCGATGCTGGACGAGCGAGGCGTCGAGGGCGCCGAGCTCGAGGTAGACGGCGGTGTGGACCCGAATACTGCGGGCACCGCGGCGGGGGCCGGCGCCACCGTCCTGGTGGCGGGGTCGGCGGTGTTTGGTCACCCCGGTGGAATCTCAGAGGCCATCCGGCTGATCCGAGCGGCGGCGGAGAGCTCGGCGTCGGGTTGAGGACCCCGGCCTCGGCCGCCTCGACTCTACTCGCCGTCTCGGCAGACGCGGACGACGCGCTTCCCGGCCCCGGCACCTTCGCCAGTCAGCGAGAAGCCGGATCCCGTATGAACGCGAATCCTGGAATTGGCGGAACCTAGAGACTAGACTGGCCCCCAATGAGCCTGGCGCATGCGCCCACCGATCTCCGTCACCCACCTCGGGCAGCCGACGCCTCAACCCGTCGATTCCAAGCTGTAGTTCGGCCATTGCGTCCGTGATCCGTGCCGTCTTCTCCTTCCGTATGCCGCCAATCACACTACCCGTTGCTGGTACGAAGCTCACCCTCGCTCCTCGGAGCCGCCGCCGCACGCGGCCAGGGCTGCGGCGAGTGGAGGGTCGACTCGAGGCACCGCGCTCCGCGTGGCAACGAGGGTGCTCGAACCCCATCCCCCAAGCCATCAAGTAGGATCGGTACCGGCGGGATCGTCCGAGAGCGTGTTTGCCAGCATTCCGATCCCCTCGATCTCGACCTCGACCTCGGCTCCGTCCCGCATCGGGAGCGCGCCCAGGGAGGTTCCGCAACTGATAAGGTCGCCCGGGAAGAGCGTCATGTCCCGAGAGATCCGCTGCACCAGCTCCAGGGGGTCGAAGAACATGTCGCTCACGGGAAAGTCCTGGCGGACCCTGCCCCCCATTCGGGTGACGATGCGGAGCGCTCCCGGATCCAGTCCCGTGGCGATCACGGGCCCGAAGGGACAGAAAGTGTCGAAGCTCTTCGCGCGGCTCCACTGCTGGAAGGCCGAGTCCTGAAAAACGAGCTGGACGGCGGAGACATCGTTGATGCAGGTGTAGCCGAAGACGCATGCCTCGACCTCCGCGGCAGAGACGTCCCTGCACTCCCGGCCGATCACGACGCCGAGCTCCCCCTCGAAGAAGACCCGGCCTCCGTAGGAGCGCGGCCTCCGGATGGGCCGGCCAGCCGGATGCGAGGTGGAGGCGGACTTGAGGAAGTAGAGCGGCTCCTCCGGCTCGCTCCAGCCGTTCTTCTCGGCGGCCGCCCGGAAGTTGTTCCAGAGCCCGATGATCTTCGTCGGATCGCAGGGGGTGAGCACCTCGGATCCGTCGAGGGGGATCCGCTCGTCCGTGGGTTCGGGAGCGGCGAAGAGATCGCCCGAGTACACCGCGATCTGGCCGTCCTCGAGCGTGCCGACCTTGACCCGGCCGTCGTGCCTGACGCGTATCCAATGGCTCATGACAGTAGCCTTTCAGCTTCCGGCTGGGCCCGGGTTCTGGCCTTCAGCTCCCGGCGGCGGGTATGGAGAACCCTCTCCGTGTACCCGTTCGGCTCGGCCCGCCCCTGGAAGACGAGCTCCAGGGCCGCCTGGAACTCGATGCTCCGCTCGAAGGTCGGGGCCATGGGCGTGTAGGAGGGGTCGCCCGCGTTCTGTCTGTCGACGACCACCGCCATCCGCTCGAAGGTCTCACGCACTCGTACCTCGGTGACGATTCGGTGATGGAGCCAGTTCGCCAGGTGCTGACTCGAGATCCGGAGCGTGGCCCGGTCCTCCATGAGCCCCACATCCTGAATGTCGGGGACTTTCGAGCAGCCGACACCTTGGCCCACCCAGCGCACTACATAGCCCAGGATTCCCTGGGCGTTGTTGTCCAGCTCCTGCTGGATCTCCTCATCGGACAGCTCGCGGGCCCCGAGGAACGGGGGCGAGAGGATGTCGCCCAGAGAGGCCCGTTCCCGGCCTGCGAGCTCCTCCTGGACGGCCCGGACGTCGACCCGGTGGTAGTGGACCGCGTGCAGGGTGGCCGCGGTCGGCGAGGGGACCCAGGCCGTATTGGCGCCTGCGGCGGGGTGGGCCCCCTTCGTCTCGACCATCGAGCGCATCAGGTCAGGGATCGCCCACATTCCCTTGCCGATCTGGGCCGTGCCCGGCAGGCCACACTCGATCCCCACATCCACGTTTGAATCCTCGTAGGCCAGCATCCAGGCGGCGTTCTTGATCTCCGGCTTCGGGATCATCGGGCCTGCTTCCATGCTCGTATGGATCTCGTCTCCGGTCCGGTCCAGGAACCCGGTATTGATGAAGACCACCCGGTCCTGCGCCGCCCTGATGCACTCCTTCAGGTTCACCGTTGTGCGCCGCTCCTCGTCCATGATCCCGACCTTGAGGGTGAGGGGCGGGAGCTCGAGCGCCTCCTCCACTCTCTCGAAGAGCCGGACGGTGAAGGCCACTTCCTCGGGGCCGTGGAGCTTCGGCTTGACGATGTAGATGCTTCCGGTCCGGCTGTTTCGGACCGCGCTGTCGCCTCTGAGGTCGTGAACGGCGGCGAAGGAGGTGAACAGCGCATCGAGGAAGCCCTCCGGCGTCTCCTCCCCCGCGCTCGTGGTGACGGCGTCCGTGTACATGTGGATCCCCACATTGCGAACGAAGAGGAGGCTTCTTCCGGGCAGGGTCAGCTCGCCTCCGCGCACGTCTTCATAGACCCGGTCGGGGTTGAGCCGTCGCGTGATCGTTTCGAGCTTCTTCGAGAAGGTCACCTCGAGAGAGCCCTTCATGATTCCGAGCCAGTTGCGGTAGACCGTGACCTTGTCCTCGGCGTCCACGGCCGACACGGAGTCCTCACAGTCCTGGATCGTCGTGACCGCGGCTTCCAGCTGCAGGTCGCTCACGCCCGCGGGATGCACCGCGCCCACGAGGTGCTCGCGGTCGATCCGAAGCTCGACGTGGAGGCCATGGTTCCGGAAGAGGACGGCGCTGAGGCTTCCGTCCGCCTCCCGAAAGCCGACGAACTGGGCCGGGTTCGCGAGTCCGGTTTCCATCCCGCTGGCGAGCCGCACCCGAAGCGCTCTCCGGTCCCCTCCGTCCGAGAGCCTGTAGCGGACCACGTCCCCGTGCCCGCCTTCGGCCAGGGGAACGACTTCGTCCAGAAACTCCTGCGTCCACGCGATTACCTTCGCGCCGCGGACGGCATTGTGCACGGTGCCCTTTTCCGCACCGCCCTCTTCGGGAATCACGTCCGTCCCATAGAGGGCGTCGTAGAGGCTTCCCCAGCGCGCGTTTGCCGCGTTCAAGGCGTACCGGGCGTTATCCACCGGCACGACGAGCTGCGGTCCCGAGACGGACGCGATCTCGGGATCCACGTCCCGGGTCGTGACCCGAAACTCCTCCCCCTCTGCGACCAGATAGCCCGTGGACCGAAGGTGCTCCAGGTGCTCGTGGGGATCCAGCGACGCTCCGGGCCTCTCTCGATGCCAGCGGTCCAGCCCCTCCTCGTGCTCGCCCCGGACCGCGAGAAGCTTCCGGTTCTCCGGGCCCAAGTCTCGCACGATTAGGCCGAAGGCCTCCCAGACCGCGTCCCCATCCAACTCCGTGCCAGGTGCGATCTCCAGCCGCACCAGATCGTGGAGCGGCCTCGCGATCCTCAGACCTCCAACTTCGACAAACTCGCTGTGATTCATCGAATCTCGCTCGAGCGGGGGACAAACGGGGCGTGGCGGCTGCAGGGTACGACGCGAAAACGCTCGGGCGCAACCGGAGGCCGGGCCGTGGGTAGCGCGCACTTTTCCACTCGTAGCAAGATGCGCACCTCGCGCCCGAGAGGCGCGGAACCTGTCAACAAGAGTGAGACACCCGGGGTCATAAATTAGTGAGCGGGCTGCGGTGTCGGAGCCGCAGCTGGTGGATTGATCCAGACCTCCGTTGGGAGAGGCTGGGGCGTGGGGATCCCCTGCACGAAGCGTTCAGGGTGTTGGGACCACGCCTGCTGGAGAGTGCGCTCACGCTGGGCGAGCACGTCACGGGCTCGGTCGTGATGGACATCAGCCGGGGTGAGCATCGCGATTCCGCCGTGGCGATGCTCATGGTTGTACCAAGGGAAGAAGGATCGGCAGAAGTCGATCGCCGCGCCGATGTCGGCGAAGCGTCCGGGGAAGTTGGGGTAGTATTTGACGGTCTTGAAGTGCGCCTCCGAGAAGGGGTTGTCGTCGCTGACCCGGGGACGGCCGAGCGAGCGGGTGATCCCGAGGTCGGCGAGCAGCTGGGCCGTGCACTTGCTGGTCATCGGGGCCCCGCGGTCGGAGTGCAGGGTCAGCGTCTCGGGCTGGACATCCTGCTTGAGGCAGCTCTCCTGGATGAGCCGGCTGGCGAGCGCGGAGTTCTCGCGGTCGGCGACCATCCATCCGACCACGTAGCGGCTGAAGATGTCGATGAGGACGTAGAGGTAGAAGTACGACCACTTCTCGGGTCCGAGAAGCCGGGTGATGTCCCACGACCAGGTCTGGTTCGGTGCCGTGGCCACGAGCTGGGGCTTCGTGTAGGGGGGATGCGTGAGCTGACTGCGCCGCTCACGCACGGGGTGATCCTCTTGGAGGATCCTGTACATCGTGCGTTCTGAGCAGAGGTACTCGCCCTCGTCGAGGAGGGTGGCCACAACCTCTGCGGGAGATCGGTCGACGAAGCGCGGGCAAGCGAGGGTCTCACGCACCTTCTCACGCTCGGATTCATCAAGTGCCCGGGCGGGGCGCTGCCTGGGCTGCTGGTGCCCGGTCGTGGGCTTACGGCGCCGGTAGAACGTGGCACGCGCCACACCCAGTGCTCGGCACGCCGGCGCGGCGCCGACCTCCCGAGCCAGGGAGGCAGCGGCCATCAGGAGTTCTTTCCGCTGTCGAAGCTCAACTCCAGCAGCCCGGCAACTTTTCCCTGGACTTCCAGGATCGTTTCCGCCGTGGCAAGCTGCTTCTCGAGCCGGGCCACTTCGGCCTCGAGCTCATCCACCCTCTTCTGGAGGGAGTTGCGGCGGACCGGCTTGCGGCCCCGCCGCCTCGGCGTCAGGCCCTTCAGAGAGCCCTCGCGCCGTGCCTTTCGCCATGCCGTGAGATGAGAGCTGTACAGACCCTCCCGACCCACGATCCGCCCAACCTCGCCGGGCTCCGAGCACCGGTCGGTCTCTTCCAGGATCCTGAGCTTGTACTCTGCGGTGAACTGCCGGCGGGTCGGCTTGGCCACAACCTCCGGATCCCGAGCCCGATTCCGCTCGGCGACTCGGGCCCTGGCGGCCTCGTCGCTACGCTCCTCGCCCCCCAGGGCCCGAGCACCCACACCCATACCAATCATCGTATCTCTCCCCTCTACCATCGCCATCCACCTCCGCCCCCTTCAGTAATCCCAAAGGTACCAGGTGTCTCACTGATATTGGCAGAGAGGGGAGTACTCAGAATAGGCCAGCCACTTCAGTCTACATTGAGCCACCATATTGAGGTGGTCCCGGTTTTTTGGACAGGTCGTTAAGGTGGATTCCAGAGCGGAAGAGGAGGCACCGAGATGGCCAGGAAGAGACGGCGGTTCACGGCGGAGTTCAAGGCACGGGTAGCGCTCGAGGCGCTGCGCGAGCGGGACAGCGTGCAGGCGATCGCGGCGCGGCACGAGCTTCATGCGAACCAGGTGACCACATGGAAGCGGCAGCTGCTCGAAGGGCTGCCGGAGGTGTTTGCCGGGGGCGCGGGCCGCAAGGCCGCCCTGGAGCACGAGGCGAAGATCCGGGACCTGCACGCCAAGATCGGGGAGCTCACGGTCGAGCGGGATTTTTTTCGGCGCGGGCTCAAGCGCTGAGCCGGGCGGAGCGGGGGCGGATGATCGAGCGGGACGGACCGCTGAGTCTTTCGAGGCAGTGCGCGCTGCTGGGCGTGAGCCGGTCGTCGCAGTACTACCGGCCGAAGGGGGAGAGCGCCGAGGACCTGGCGCTCATGCGGCGCATGGACGGGCTCCACATGGCGTATCCGTTCTACGGGAGCCGGCAGCTGATGCGGCATCTGCGCCGCGAGGGCGTTGCCGCGGGCCGGCACCGGATCCGGCGGCTCATGCGCCTGATGGGGATGGAGGCGACCTACCGGCGGCCGCGCACGAGCGTGGCGAGTCCGGAGCACCGGGTCTTCCCCTATCTGCTGCGGGGCCTCACGATCTCGCGGGCGGACCACGTGTGGTGCGCGGACATCACCTATGTCCCGGTGACGCAAGGGTTTTTCTACCTGGTGGCCGTGATGGACTGGGCGACCCGGCACGTGCTCGCCTGGCGGCTGTCGAACACGATGGACGCGTCGTTCTGCGTCCAGGCGCTGGACGACGCGCTGGGCTGGAGGGCTCCGGAGATCCTCAATACGGATCAGGGCTCCCAGTTCACCAGCGAGGCGTTCGCCGACCGGGTGCTGGGTGCGGGCGTGCGCTTCTCGATGGACGGCCGGGGCCGCTTCCTCGACAACATCTTCATCGAGCGGCTGTGGCGGTCGCTGAAGTACGAGGCGGTGTACCTCTACGAGCTCCGGGACGGGCCCGACGCCCAACGCATCATCGGCTCGTGGATCGACTTCTACAACGAAGCGCGCCCGCACTCGTCGCTGGGCGGACGGACGCCGGGCGAGGCCTATCGCGAAGGCGCGGAGGTGTGGTGAGGACGATCCGGCGCGACGCCACCCAACCGGCGCAACGACGCCTGCGATCGTCGCGGGATCTACGCGCGGCCCTTCCCTCCGTCTTCCCATCGGGAACCAGTCCCGACGGGAAGGCGGAGGTTATATTCAAACCGGGCTCGAAGGAGAACACCCGGCCTCAAGCGGGACCCCGAGGGCTTTGGAGACCATCGGAATCCACCTTAAGATCGCCCTCGGACTGTCCAACGAAGTAGGACCACCTCATATCTCGCCGACAGGAGAGTTGGCTGTGAGGCATAACTACAGGTTTATCAATCGTTTAGCAGACATGAGATCGTTCTTGGGGCGGTCTCCAGCACCTGCCGGGGCAACCGGAGGGAGAGAGGGACCCGGTTTGCGCCAGACTTGGATCGCGCTGATGGGGAGCGTCCCTCGTGACGGGTTGAGGTCGTCACGCCGCATGGCTAGCACTCCGCTCGGCCGCTGGGTAATGAGCAGCAGTAGGAGACGGAGAAGAAGAAGCAAGCCAAGACGTTCAGACTCCCAGGGATCCCTGGTGGCAGCCAGTGCCAGACGCTCCCTCTCTGCCAATATCAGTGAGACACCTGGTACCTTTGGGATTACTGAAGGGGGCGGAGGTGGATGGCGATGGTAGAGGGGAGAGATACGATGATTGGTATGGGTGTGGGCGCTTGGGCCCTGGGGGGCGAGGAGCGTAGCGACGAGGCCGCCAGGGCCCAAGTCGCCGAGCGGAATCGGGCACGGGATCCGGAGGTTGTGGCCAAGCCGACCCGCCGGCAGTTCACCGCGGAGTACAAGCTCAGGATCCTGGAAGAGACCGACCGGTGCTCGGAGCCCGGCGAGGTTGGGCGGATCGTGCGTCGGGAGGGTCTGTACAGCTCTCATCTCACGGCATGGCGAAAGGCACGGCGCGAGGGCTCTCTGAAGGGCCTGACGCCGAAGCGGCGGGGCCGCAAGCCGGCCCGCCGCAATTCCCTCCAGAAGAGGGTGGATGAGCTCGAGGCCGAAGTGGCCCGGCTCGAGAAGCAGCTTGCCACGGCGGAAACGATCCTGGAAGTCCAGGGAAAAGTTGCCGGGCTGCTGGGGTTGAGCTTCGACAGCGGAAAGAACTCCTGATGGCCGCTGCCTCCCTGGCTCGGGAGGTCGGCGCCGCGCCGGCGTGCCGAGCACTGGGTGTGGCGCGTGCCACGTTCTACCGGCGCCGTAAGCCCACGACCGGGCACCAGCAGCCCAGGCAGCGCCCCGCCCGGGCACTTGATGAATCCGAGCGCGAGAAGGTGCGTGAGACCCTCGCTTGCCCGCGCTTCGTCGACCGATCTCCCGCAGAGGTTGTGGCCACCCTCCTCGACGAGGGCGAGTACCTCTGCTCAGAACGCACGATGTACAGGATCCTCCAAGAGGATCACCCCGTGCGTGAGCGGCGCAGTCAGCTCACGCATCCCCCCTACACGAAGCCCCAGCTCGTGGCCACGGCACCGAACCAGACCTGGTCGTGGGACATCACCCGGCTTCTCGGACCCGAGAAGTGGTCGTACTTCTACCTCTACGTCCTCATCGACATCTTCAGCCGCTACGTGGTCGGATGGATGGTCGCCGACCGCGAGAACTCCGCGCTCGCCAGCCGGCTCATCCAGGAGAGCTGCCTCAAGCAGGATGTCCAGCCCGAGACGCTGACCCTGCACTCCGACCGCGGGGCCCCGATGACCAGCAAGTGCACGGCCCAGCTGCTCGCCGACCTCGGGATCACCCGCTCGCTCGGCCGTCCCCGGGTCAGCGACGACAACCCCTTCTCGGAGGCGCACTTCAAGACCGTCAAATACTACCCCAACTTCCCCGGACGCTTCGCCGACATCGGCGCGGCGATCGACTTCTGCCGATCCTTCTTCCCTTGGTACAACCATGAGCATCGCCACGGCGGAATCGCGATGCTCACCCCGGCTGATGTCCATCACGACCGAGCCCGTGACGTGCTCGCCCAGCGTGAGCGCACTCTCCAGCAGGCGTGGTCCCAACACCCTGAACGCTTCGTGCAGGGGATCCCCACGCCCCAGCCTCTCCCAACGGAGGTCTGGATCAATCCACCAGCTGCGGCTCCGACACCGCAGCCCGCTCACTAATTTATGACCCCGGGTGTCTCACTCTTGTTGACAGGTTCCGGCTAGCTGCACGTCGCAGGGAGGACGGCGCCTTAACAGTCCTCTGTCAAGCCAAGCACTGATTGTGTTGAAAATTGTATGTGTGTCAAAGTAATAGTGTTGTAAGACTGTGATTCATAAGTTATGCCATCGTTAGATATCCGCCTCTAGGACAGGATGCTTGATTGCCTGAGTTCCGTCTGCGGAGCCCACTGAGCCATCCGGTCGGCAAGGTCTTCGCCTGGCACATGCGCCCAGGGGCCCTCGAACGTCTCATTCCTCCCTGGGGGAACGTACGGATCCTGAAGCGCACGGGCACGCCGGCGGCCGGCGGCCGGATCCTCTTTCGCGTGCGCCGGGGGCCCACGGATATGACGTGGGAGGTGAGGCACACCGACTTCGAGGACGGCGTCCTCTTCCGCGACGAGCAGGTCCAGGGGCCGTTCACACGATGGATCCACACCCACCGCTTCGAGGCCTCCGACAAGGGAGGAAGTACGGTCGACGATCACGTGGACTGGGAGCTCCCCATGGGTCTGGCGGGGCAGCTCCTCGGCGGTTCGACGGTGGACCACGAGCTGGAGCGCCTCTTCAGGTTCCGGCACCGGAGGCTCGGGCACGACCTCGACCGCATCGCCCGCTACGGGGGCGATCGACCTTTGAAGATCGGTGTGACCGGCTCGACCGGCTTCATCGGCCAGGCTCTCTGCGCGGTGCTCACCACGGGAGGACACCGGGTCGTTCGCTTGAGACGCGACCCCAAGGCGCTGGGTCCCGACGACGCGCTCTGGAATCCACGGGGCAAGCCGGACGACATAGAGAAGCTGGAGGGAATGGACGCCGTGGTACACTTGGCCGCTGAGTCCCTGTTGGGTCTGCGATGGACGGAAGAGAAGAAGAGGTGCATCTGGCAGAGCCGGGTGAAGGGGACGGAGTGGCTCTGCCGCACGCTGGCTCAGCTCAGGCGACCGCCTCGTGTGCTCGTGGCCTCCTCTGCGGTGGGGTACTACGGAAATCGGGGCAATCAGGTGCTCACGGAGACCTCCAAGCCGGGGAAGGGATTCCTTGCGGAGCTTTGCCAGGCCTGGGAAGACGCCACACGGCCAGCGGCCCGGATGGCCGTCCGCGTCGTAACGCTCCGGACCGGCCTGGTGCTCTCACCTGCGGGAGGTGCGCTTGGCACGATGCTCCTCCCATTCAAGGTGGGGGTCGGTGGGCGGTTGGGAAGCGGCCGCCAATACGTAAGCTGGATTGATCACGACGACATGATCAGCCTCATCCTGCACGTGATCCGGACTGAGGCGATCCGGGGGCCTGTGAACGCTACCACACCATACGCTGTGCCGAACTCGACCTTCACCGGAACGTTAGGCCGGGTGCTCCACCGCCCTACGCTTGTGCCTCTGCCCAGCCTCGGGGTGAAGGCCCTCTTGGGCGAGATGGGAACGGAAATGCTCCTCTCGAGCACCAGGGCGCGTCCGGTCGTGGCCGAGGAGACCGGCTTCGACTTCATGTATCCCGGGCTCGAGGAGGCGCTGAGGCATCAGCTGGGGCGTGAGGTCGCCCCCAGGGGGTAGACTCCGCCGCGAAGCCGCGGGTCTCCAGGGAGATGTCGGATGCTTGTGCGTGGCTAGGTCTCGATGGACCCAGACCCTGAGGGGCGGGCCTCGGAGGCGCCAGGCGGGGTCGAGCTCACCTGCACGAACCCGCCATCGGCACTGAGGGACGGATAGGGCGTCCGCTGCTCCCGGTACAGCCGGGCTACCCGCGGATACGCCCACTCGAAAAGGATGCGCTCGAAGTCCTCGGGGTCGAGGCGGGACACGTCGTACATGCCAGCCCGCTGCCTCTGGCAGAACGCTTCCACAAGAAGGATCGCGGCCGCGACCGAGACGTTGAAGGAGCGGACCATCCCCATCATCGGGATCACCACCTGCTCGTCGGCCCACGAGATCCCTTCCTTGCTGAGCCCCAGGAGCTCCGCGCCCACCATGATTGCGGTGGGCTCGGTGTAGTCGACGGCGCGGAAGTCGGTGGCGTTGGGGCCGGGGTGGGCCGCCAGCACACAGAATCCCTTTGCCTTCAAGGCCTCCACGGCGTCTCGCGTGGTAGCGTGTCGGACTACTTTGACCCACTTGGACGTCCCGGCCGAGGCGTGTCCGTGGATGTCCAAGCCCCCCGCCGGCGGTACCGCATGAGCCTCCAACACACCCACGGCATCACAGTTGCGGAGGATTGCCGAGAGGTTGTGGCTCTTGTGCACCTGCTCCATCAGCACGGTCAGATCAGGCTGGCGACGGCGGAGGGCCGAGGCAAGCTTGGAGAAGCGCTTGGGGTTCATCGATCGCGGTGTCCTTGCGGCGGACGTGGCGTCCCACGGGAGTCTTCTCGGGCTCCGTCGTAGAATGGCGACTCGGCCAGGCCCTGACCACGGGCAGCGACGGCCTCACGCCTGCCCCGTCCACATCTCGGATGGGGTCAAGACTGCCCCGCCACGGCACACAGAGGGGCGTGCGCGCGTGATGCAGCGACAAAGGCGAAGGCTCAGGTGGGGCGGGCCTCTTCCTCCGATCTTCGCACGAAGGGACCGGTCAAGGTCCCTTCCCGCTCGATCTCTGTGGGTCGCCAGCCCTGCGATGAGTGGGGTCCACGCGCAGGAAGCTCGCCTCGACGAAAGACTGCAGTGGACGCTCGTCCTCTCGGGTTCGAATCCGCCGTGGTGTCAACGTCGCTCGGAATGTCCCACGCGGGATGCGGCCCTCTCTGCCAATATCAGTGAGACACCTGGTACCTTTGGGATTACTGAAGGGGGCGGAGGTGGATGGCGATGGTAGAGGGGAGAGATACGATGATTGGTATGGGTGTGGGCGCTTGGGCCCTGGGGGGCGAGGAGCGTAGCGACGAGGCCGCCAGGGCCCAAGTTGCCGAGCGGAATCGGGCACGGGATCCGGAGGTTGTGGCCAAGCCGACCCGCCGGCAGTTCACCGCGGAGTACAAGCTCAGGATCCTGGAAGAGACCGACCGGTGCTCGGAGCCCGGCGAGGTTGGGCGGATCGTGCGTCGGGAGGGTCTGTACAGCTCTCATCTCACGGCATGGCGAAAGGCACGGCGCGAGGGCTCTCTGAAGGGCCTGACGCCGAAGCGGCGGGGCCGCAAGCCGGCCCGCCGCAATTCCCTCCAGAAGAGGGTGGATGAGCTCGAGGCCGAAGTGGCCCGGCTCGAGAAGCAGCTTGCCACGGCGGAAACGATCCTGGAAGTCCAGGGAAAAGTTGCCGGGCTGCTGGGGTTGAGCTTCGACAGCGGAAAGAACTCCTGATGGCCGCTGCCTCCCTGGCTCGGGAGGTCGGCGCCGCGCCGGCGTGCCGAGCACTGGGTGTGGCGCGTGCCACGTTCTACCGGCGCCGTAAGCCCACGACCGGGCACCAGCAGCCCAGGCAGCGCCCCGCCCGGGCACTTGATGAATCCGAGCGCGAGAAGGTGCGTGAGACCCTCGCTTGCCCGCGCTTCGTCGACCGATCTCCCGCAGAGGTTGTGGCCACCCTCCTCGACGAGGGCGAGTACCTCTGCTCAGAACGCACGATGTACAGGATCCTCCAAGAGGATCACCCCGTGCGTGAGCGGCGCAGTCAGCTCACGCATCCCCCCTACACGAAGCCCCAGCTCGTGGCCACGGCACCGAACCAGACCTGGTCGTGGGACATCACCCGGCTTCTCGGACCCGAGAAGTGGTCGTACTTCTACCTCTACGTCCTCATCGACATCTTCAGCCGCTACGTGGTCGGATGGATGGTCGCCGACCGCGAGAACTCCGCGCTCGCCAGCCGGCTCATCCAGGAGAGCTGCCTCAAGCAGGATGTCCAGCCCGAGACGCTGACCCTGCACTCCGACCGCGGGGCCCCGATGACCAGCAAGTGCACGGCCCAGCTGCTCGCCGACCTCGGGATCACCCGCTCGCTCGGCCGTCCCCGGGTCAGCGACGACAACCCCTTCTCGGAGGCGCACTTCAAGACCGTCAAATACTACCCCAACTTCCCCGGACGCTTCGCCGACATCGGCGCGGCGATCGACTTCTGCCGATCCTTCTTCCCTTGGTACAACCATGAGCATCGCCACGGCGGAATCGCGATGCTCACCCCGGCTGATGTCCATCACGACCGAGCCCGTGACGTGCTCGCCCAGCGTGAGCGCACTCTCCAGCAGGCGTGGTCCCAACACCCTGAACGCTTCGTGCAGGGGATCCCCACGCCCCAGCCTCTCCCAACGGAGGTCTGGATCAATCCACCAGCTGCGGCTCCGACACCGCAGCCCGCTCACTAATTTATGACCCCGGGTGTCTCACTCTTGTTGACAGGTTCCGATGGGCGTGCCCAGCGCTCAGGTGGCGAGGATCTTCTGTCGCCGGTGGGTGCGCGGGCTCAGGCCCGACGTTAGCGATCAACCGACTTGCGGGAACCCGGGGGCTCGCCACCGGCCGTATCCATGCCGGGGAAGGGGACACCCGAGGCGACGCTTCAGCCCTCGTCCGGATCGACACCCTTCAGCTGGACGACGATAACCTCCACCGGCTCCGATCCCTCGTTCACATCTCCGTGGAGCTCTCCGGGCGGGTCGGCGTCCAGCCAATACGCACTCCCCGTCTCCCAGTTGAGCTCCTTGGAGTCCCCGGCTTCGGTGACCACCCTGAGGGTGCCGCCCTTCAGAGCGATGATAGCACGCGGTTGATCGTGCCGGTGCATGCTGAGCGGTTGGTTCGGGAGGATGATGCTCTTCCACACCTCGACGTGCTGGTTTTCGAACTGGGGCACGCGGCGTGTAAGCCCCTCCTCCTCGGTCTGGTCGGGCTCCCGCACGCAGGCACTGAGCAGAAGCGGCAGGGCGACCACACCGCAGAGGCTTCTGTTCATCCTACGTCTCTCCATTCTCTGAATGTGGCCGTCTCAGATCACCGGTGCCCCATGACTGCCACAGTTGGAGCACCTGTCTGCGCCGATGGGCACCGAATAACCACAGGCCTGGCACGGGAAGAAGTCCAGCGATCCCGAAACCGCCGCCGATGCCGCTACGATCTCCGGGACGGTTGCTGCTGCGCTAAGTTCGGCCTCGATATATCCGAGGGTGTGGCGGGCGAGGTCCCGCAGCTCGACCGCTCTCTCCGACCCGGGAGCGGCCTCCGTGAAGTAGTCGGCCCTCAGCCGGTCCAGCTTCTTGTTCAACTCGATGAGCCCTGATCCCTCCCGAACCCTCTGACAGCGTGCCCACCATGCGTCCCTCATCTCCCGAAGCTTGTCGCGTAGACCGGGGTCGTCGCTGTGGCGGTGGTGACAGAACGCACAAAGCGGGATCGCGTTCTCGAGATCCTCCGAGCCATCTTCGCTCGGTGGCACGATGTAGTGCACGTGGACGAAATGCCTTTGGCAGGCACTGCACCGGTAGTTCCCGCAGCGCTTGGCCTCCTCCTGAATGGACTCCTCGAACCCCATGTTCACCCTCGTTGAAGCGCTCCGATTGGTTGTCAGATCATCGCTCGAGGTGGACTGGGAAACTCCGATCCTCGGGGCACCCTCACCTCTCGGGAAAAATAGACCCGTGTTCAGAATCGAGCAAAAGCAACCTCGATCAGGCGTGAACGGCTCCCTGCGATTGTCATCCGCACGCGTGGCACTACCAGGCCTTCACGAGCTTCACGAGTCATGGGAAGTCGGCCTCCACTATACTGATCTCCGCGCGCCGTGCTTCCTCGCGCTCTCCAAGGGCTCGCCCTCGGGCTGGAAGGCGGCCTAGGCCCCGGAGACCCCACCTTTGTGCCGTAACGATGGGCTTCCTGGCCCAGGGAGGCCCACCCGGCATCACCCGTGGCTTCCTGATTGGGTGCTGGGAGGAGCGATTGGGTTCTGAGGCGCGAAGGTGAGGGTCGTCAGGGTCCGAGGAGGCCCTTCTTGCGGCGTTTGGGGCCAAGTGATGCCCGGTGCGTCGAGCCCTGCGAGGGGCGGCTCGAAGACCACGGCTACCTGACATAGATTCCCTGAAGGAGCAGGAGAACCACTTGTCGCGAACGGCCGCCTCGACCAGCACGGCCTCGGCCATGATCCGGATTTGCACGACTTGACGTACAAAACGGACAGAAGCGTCTCGAGACATTCATCCGTGACACGGAGGCTTGGGAAATTGGGCTTGGCGGTCTGCTTGATTGCCGTGTCGGCGAGGGTGTCGGCGACTATCCCGGGAACCTCAGTGCCTCAGAGCGCGCAGACGCTGGCCGTTGTCTTGGTCGGCGCCTTCCTCGGCGCTCGCGGCGGAGCATTGGCGTTGATGCTCTATCTGTTGGCTGGCGGAGTCGGAGCGCCAGTCTTTGCCGATGGTGCATCTGGCTGGCCACATCTGGCAGGACCCACGGGTGGCTATCTGGTCGGGTTCGTGCTTGCTGCGGGGATTGTGGGCTGGTTCGCGGACGGAGGGCAGGTGGCCCGCTTGAGGACGGCCCTGGTCGTGATGATCGTGGGCCATGTCGTCATCCTGAGCCTAGGCTGGCTTCGGCTTGTGTGGACGCTTGGACCCTGGGAGGCATTCGCTACTGGGGTGGCTCCGTTTCTCTTGAGCGGCCTCGCCAAGTCGATCGTCGCGGGCGCGGTAGTGGTAGTGTCGGTTCGGGGCTGTGGCGGATTCGAGAGCCCGGACCAGCCCTAGCGAAGTGAGGCCTCCAACTGTCACTGATCCTGCGTCGTGTTACCCCGGCCCCTTCACCGCGCCGTTTATCCGGCCCACGTGGTCCCGCCACTCGCAAGACTCGATCCGACAGACAGGGGTCTCGTCGTGGTTCATCCATTGTCCGATGGCTGGGCTAGCCCGAGCATCTTCTGCTTGGCTAGGGGGAGACTGTCCGGCAGGTCTGCATCGGGGCCTTACCGAAGCACCACGTGCATGTGCAGGTCCTCACCGTCCTGTACTCCTTTGACATAGTGGTCCCCGGGTCCTGCTGGAGCGCCTCGAGGCATGCGTAGACGTACTTCACCAATGCCACGGAATAGCGCAGGCTGGCTCCCCCGGGGGATGGCTGTGGGTCGACGGAATCCACTGTAGCCTTTGCGCAATCGTTTCTAAGCGAGATGCACCCGACCCTGCGCCGCCCCCCGCTTGACGTTCGGCTGCCGCGGTTCTCCGCTGCGCCTAGCCCCGCTCCGCCTCCACCACCCTCCGCGTCCGCTCCACCTGCTCGATGAGAGAAGTGCTGAAGAGTTCCTGGTTCTGCTCGAACCACGTGCTCCAGGAAGACACCCGTAAGTGGTCCTTCAGCGTGCGCTCGTAGCTTTCCCACATCTCCTGGTCCAGGGCTCCCACCCGGTACTGGTAGACGAGGTTGCCGAAATGGCGGTAGACGGCCGTCATGTACGCGTCCCAGCGAACCGCCTCCCCAGGTGAGAGCGTCGACGGGTCGTTCTCCGCCCGATGTAGGAAGTCGGCGAACTCCGAGTCCCTGAACGCATGCTCCAGCAGATTGATGCTGTTCTGCACCATGGAGTTGAACGACGCGGCCCGGACCGATCGGGTGTTCTGCTGCATCTGCTTGGCCAGATAGACCAGTGAGATGACCACGCCCGCGGCGCCGACGAACTCGCCCAAGTTGCCGAGATCCTGAAGTGTGAATTGGCTGAACACGATGGCTTATTCGCTTCGCTGGGTGGTATGGACGCTGAGAGCCCCGCTCCGACGAAGTCCTCGAGGAGCGCCCGGGGGCACTTCGCTGTTCTCGCTCGCCCCGTGCCTCATGACCAGCACGTCTGGGCCGGCTTATCTTCGCGGTCTCAATTTTTTCGAGGCCTAACCGTCAAGGCGACAGCTGGGCCCTGAGTCCTCGAGGTTGACGAGGGAGATCGTGGAGAGCCAAATGCGGCTGGCGACTCTGATCTCCACCAGTGTCGAAGTGGTGGCGATGTGCAGAGCGGAGTAGCTGGGCACGAAGTAGACCTCGGCGGACCCGACGGGATCGATCGCGAACTGCAGCTGGGTGTTGAGATAAATGCCCGCCCGGAGGGTGTACCTCCCCTTGGTAAGCCCCTGCACGTAGAGCTTCTCACCAACCGCGATTCCATTGATGTAGGGGCGGATGTTGACGTCGAGGAATTGATCGTTCCGCACCTCCACTCGGATGCACTCTTCCCGGGTTGGGGCGGGCTGGCCACTCGCCGCGAACGGAGCCGCCAGGAGCGGAAGGAAGACGAGCTTGCAAGAGGATCGGCGGAGGGGTGCTCTCGCGCCCGGCCGGGGGTGCTTGACTCGCACGTCTATCACTGCATTCGACCCTGGGGCCAGGAGAAGAAAACCCGAGCCCGCCTTCTGCGAAGGACTCGAACGCCCCGGGGGCTCGGTGAGCGACCCTCTCCACCGAGCCCCCAAGGGCATGCTGCCCTAGGCGATGTGTGTCGTCAACCCGAGACGTTCGGGTTGTTGTCGATTTCGCTGTCCGGAAGCGGGAAGCATGTCTGGTCGCGGATCGGATCGAACGGCTGCTTGTGGTACTCGGCGCCCGGCACGGGCATGGCCCTCATCGCGCCCGGATGCCGTCTCGAGTCGGCCATGCGCGTGCCCTCGAAGTAGAAGTCGAGCGACTTCTGCCAAAGGAACTCCGCCAGCACGCTCTGAGGGTCGGTGGCGCCGTCGTAGGCGGGCTGATCGTTCGCGGCCAGCCGGGCGTGAATCAGATCGAGCATCGCCGACGTGCCCTGCGCTTCGGCTGCGATATAGTCGGCCTGCAGCTTAGAGGCCAAGCGAATGGGTGCATTCCACTCCGTGTACTTCGTCTGCAACCAGTAGGGAGTCACGCCGTCCCGCGCGGGGATGCCGTGCTCCTCGGGCGGTATCGCTCTGACCCGCGGGTCGTCGAGACGGAAGGCCGGCGCGACGGACAGGTTCTTGTCTCCGTCGTAGGTGAGATCGTAGAGGGGATTCCCCACCCGGGGGTCCTCGGTGCTCCGGTCGGCCAGGTCGGAGACGTAGGTCACATCAAAGCTGAAGCCCGCCGGCACCGCCGCAGCGTCCGCGAGCGCCTCCGAGGCGCGGCCTGCTTGCAGGTGTGCTCGCGCCCGGCCCGCCAAAGCCGCGCTCGCGAAGGAGTCCGCGACCATTGTTCCCGCGGAGCGGCCTACGGTGATCGCGTTTGTCAAATGCACGACCGCGGAATCGAGGAGCGCGGGCGAATCGATGGGTGGCCCCTCGGCTACTGTGGCCCGGCAGAACGTCTCGGCCAGCATGAGAAACGAGTAGCCCGCCACGAACGACGCTGTGACTGCGTTCTGCTCCTGGCCGGCAACACCGGACAACACCTCGAGCAGCGACACGGCGGAAGTGCGGGAGATGTTCATGCGGCCGAAGATGGTGGTGAGCCCTCCCTCCTCCCCCTGGAAGTCCCTTCGGGCGGCCCGGTTGATCGATCCTCCGATGCCGGCACCGGCCATTTCGCCCGTGAAGTACGAGGTGTAGAAGATCTGCCACGGGTAAGCCGCGGCGAAGTCCTGCATGGTGGAGCCGGCCAGAAGCTCGGAATCGCGCGTGGGATCGATCTCCCGAGCGTCGATCACGTTGGGGTTCTCGACGTCGAGGATCCGGTCCTGCAGATCGCACCCGGTCGTGGCCGCCAGCAAGACCGCTGCCATGAGCGCCGTCCCCCGGGTCGTGAGTCTATCTGTCATTGTTCTCATCCTCCCCTCAGAACGCGAGGCTGATTCGGGTGATCAGGCGCCTCGGTGGCGGGAGAGTAAAGAAGGAGTATGAGCCGAACGATGCCCTCTCGCTGTTGAGGATGTTGGGAGTCGTCTCCGGGTCTACGCCCCCGTAGCCGGTCCAGAGTGCAAGGTTGCGCCCGCCGACGGTGAGCCGCCCGCTTTGGGCCCCGATTCGAGACAGGACGGCTCCGGGCAGCGTCACGCTCACCGTGAGCTCGCGGAGTCGGAGGAAATCCCCGTCCTGAAGATAGACGGCATCCGCCTGGCTGATGGGCACGGACGCCCCCGATTCGCTGTAGAAGGGGCCGTACCGCCTGCGGCGCTCCTCCGGGGAGAGGACACTCTCGTCAAGGCGCTCTCGTGCCCGCACGATGCTGGTCTCCCGGAACTCGTCCGTGGAATTCCGAATCTGGAACCCGGTCTTCCAGTCGAGCTGGCCTCTCACGTCGAGTACCTCGAAGAGGGTCAGATTCGACTGGAAGCTGCCCTCGAAGTCCGGGATCCCGTCGCCCCCGTATTCGAGCGTGTCGGACACGATCGTGCGGTCCGCCTCCAAGCGGCGGATCGTGCGCACGAAGGCCGATCCGAGGGGGAGCCCTTCGACGAACCGTCTGCCACGGTTTCCGAAGGCCTCCAACCCACCGAGCGAGACCAGCTCGTTGTAGAGCGTGTTCATCCCCACGTTGACCGACCAGGCCAGGTTCCGCCGCCGGACGACGTCGCTGCGGACGGACAGCTCTACGCCTCGGTTCAAGACTTCCCCGATGTTGACGAGCGGGTTCTGGAGGAATCCGAGCGAAGGAGAGACGGGCTTCTCGAGAATGAGGTCCTGGGTGGTCTTCTTGAAGTACGTCAACTCGACCCCGAGCCGGTTCTGCAAGAGGGCTAGATCGAATCCGGCCTCGAACTCGGTGCCTCGCTCGGCCGTGAGGTCTGGGTTGCCTGGATTGGCGAGCCGAACCCCCGGGGCGATGTTGCCCGGCCCGCTGACATATGGCGCCGGGTCGTAGGTGCGGAGCGCCACTCCCTCGTCGGGCGCCCGCCCGGTGGTGCCAAGGGCCGCTCGCAGGCGGAACTGGTCCATCCAGGGGAAGCGGTCGCGCCAGAAGGGCTCGTCGGAGAGCACGTAGGACACCCCGACCTTCGGGAGGAAGAAGACCGGCGCAGCCTCACCGAACGAGGAGTTCTGGTCCCACCTCGCACCCACCTGGATGAAGAGCCGATCACGGTAGCCGAGCTGATACTGGGCTATGTAGCCGAGTGACCGGTTGTCCCGGAACCATTGGGCGCCTGCCCGCTCCGTGGCCGCCGATACCGTGCGTGCCGTGTTCGTGGTCAGCCCGACGCCGGTGGCGACGAGGAACTCTTCGCGCGTCCGGATGAACTGGAGCCCGGCGGAGATGTCGCTCGACCACTGGTCGTCGCTTCCAAATGAGAAGTCCGCGTTGGCTAGGTAGTCGAGTGTCACGTTCTCGAAGGAGTTGCGGTTCTCGTCGACGTAGCCTTCGTTGATCTCCCCGAAGTACCACCTCAGATCGTTCTTCGGGAAGAACTGCCTGCGCTCGGTCCGCGTGAAGTCCCCCCCGAGCGTGAGCCACTGATTGAACCACTCCAGCGGAGTGTGCCGGGTGGTGAGCGAAAGCGTGTTCCGCATGGTGCGGATATAGTGCTCCGCCTTGAGGATCCCCTCGCACTTGCCGAACGCGCACCCGTCGTCTTCGGGCGTCATGAGGCTCAGTGGGTTCCCCAGATACCCGCTCGTGGGAATGCCGAGCGGGCTGTGGTTACTCATCGGCAGGTTGTTGTCGACCTTGCCGAGCGCGTAGCCCGCCTCGAAGCGGACCGTCTCATGGGGCTCCCAATCGAAGTTCAGTCGGCCCTTGAGGCTCTCGTAGTAGTTGTTCGAGATCGTTCCGTCCTCGTCGACCCAGTTGAGCGAGGCGAAGTAGCCGTAGCCTTCCCCGCCACCTCGACCGCTCCACGAAGTGCTCCAGCGATTGCCCTTCCGGAACGCTCCCGCGCGCTCGAGCGGGTTGTCGGAGACGAGCGCGCCGACGGCCTGACCCCGGCACAGGTACGCGCCCGCGTCGATCGAGGCCTGGGTGCACGTGTTCCAGTTCCGCTTGAGGTCGAAGGACTTGTCAATGGAATTGAACTCGACCTGGATGTTCTGGCGGAAGTCGCCCTGCCTCCCCCGCTTTGTGATGATCTGGATCACTCCCGCCGAGGCATCGGCGCCGTATAGGGTGGCCGCCGCCGGCCCCTTCACGATCTCGATACTCTCGATGTCCGCCGGGTTGAGGTCGTTCAGCCGGCCCGCCGCCCCGCCCCCGGTCGCGTCAAAGCTCGTCGCCGGGCTCGACTCGGCCCCGTCAGGGCGTGCCACTTCGTTGCGAGCGTCGATCCGGATGCCGTCGATGTAGATCAGGGGCTGGTTGGAGAGAGAGATCGACGAGACCCCCCGGATGTGGATCACTTGCCCCGCTCCCGACTGCCCGTTCCCCTGCTTCATGGACACCCCGGGCATCCGGGACTGGAGGACGTCGGCAACGTTGGAGATGGGTGCGAGCTCCGTCAGGGTCGCGACGTCCACCTGAGCGATGGTCGCCGGCTGCTCGCGGCGGAGGCGAACGCCCGCCGTTCCCGTGACCACGAGCTCGTCGAGCTGGAGCGCGGTGACCGAGAGACTGAAGTCCACTATGGTGGTTTCCCCGGCCTGCACCGTCACCTGCTGGGCGGCCGGAGCGAATCCGATGAGCTCGGCCCGCAGCTCGTGTTCGCCGACCGGCACTTGAGCGAGGAGGTAGCGGCCGTCCGAGTTCGTGAGCGTCCCTCGACCGGTCCCCAGGACGAAGATTTGGGCCGACGCAATGGGACCAGCAGTGGCGGCGTCAGTCACCTGGCCGGTGATCACGCCGACCTGCTGGGAGGCAAGGCTCGGCGGCACGCTGGCCATCAGAAGAGCCAATAGAAGGACAGACTTAGATGGTCTCATGAGGGTGGCCTCCTTCTCTCTATGCCGTTCGACGCATACGCAACGCTCGGCTGGACCCGTGGGTCCGAGGATACGGGTTGGGCGTGCCAAGTAGGGCATGGCGACAGACGTCCCCCTATCGGGCAGCCCTCCGGCAGGCAGGGTGGACGACAAGGCGGAACCGGGAACCCTTACGCCCGTGTGACTTTGATCGTATCGTAATCGTACGGTGTCGCGGGAAGCAGTGTCAAGCGAGCTTCCGTACCCTTGAGCGCCACACTTTGCAGCGCCACGCGTATGGCTAGCCGGTGCGCGAACTCGAAGGAGCCCAGCATGCTTAAGGCCACGCCTGCCCTCTGCCTGGTTCTCGTCGCTTCGTTCTTCCGCCCCGGAGCTGCGAGCAGTCAGTCCTCGGCTTCGCTCTCCGCCGAGCTCCTCGAGTTCGTGAGCGTCTCCGAGCCCTCGTTCGCGCTGAGGGGCGTCCGCGTCGTCGACGGGACGGGTGTGGCCCCGCTGGACGACCAGACGATCGTGGTGACGGATGGTCTGATCACGGAGGTGGGCCCGAGCGCGGAGGTCCGGGTGCCTGCGGGCGCCAGGATCCTCGACCTCGCCGGTCACACGGTCATCCCGGGCATCATCGGGATGCACGACCACACGGACTACGCCGGAGCGAGGGGCAGGCTCACGCTGGGCTTCAGCGCGCCTCGCATGTACCTGGCGAGCGGCGTCACGGCGACGCGTACGACCGGGAGCATGTCGCCCTACATCGAGCTGAACCTCAAGCAATCGATCGACGCGGGAGAGACGCCGGGTCCTCGCATGTATATCACGGGCCCTCGACTCTCCGAAGGGCTGGCCAACTACTCTCCCACCAGCGAGGAGCAGGCCCGGCGGATCGTGCGCTATTGGGCGGAGGAGGGCGCGAGCTGGATCAAGGCCCACTCCCGAATCACCCGCGCCAACCTCGCAGCGGCGATCGACGAGGCGCACAGGCAGGGGATCAAGTTCACGGGACACGTCTGTTCGGTCACCTATTCCGAGGCGATCGACATGGGGATCGACAATCTCGAACACGGTGTCTTCGTCTCGTCGGACTTCGTATCCGACAAGGAGCCGGACGTCTGCCCGTCCGGTCAGAGGGAGAGCCTCGTCGACCTTGACGTCGATGGCCCCGAGGTCCGTGCGCTCATCCGGAAGGCCGTCGACAACGGCGTAGCGATCACGTCCACCCTGGCGGTCGTGGAGCAGCTCACGCCCGACCGGCCCGTGGAGGACCGCGTGCTGGAGATCATGTCGCCCGAGGTGCGGGAGGCGTTCCTGGAGCGGCACCGGATGCTGCAGGAAGGGTCGGCGACCTCGGTGATGGGACTCGTGTGGCAGAACGCCCTCGCCTTCGAGAAGGCGTTTGTTGAGGCCGGCGGGCTTCTGGTGGCGGGAGTCGATCCCACGGGAAACGGAGGGGCCATTCCGGGCTTCGGCGACCAGCGGAACTTCGAGCTGTTGATTGAAGCCGGCTTCACGCCGGTTCAGGCGATCGAGATCATCACCGCCAACGGGGCCAGGGTCTTGGGCGAGTTCGATCGCCTCGGATCGATCGCCCCAGGCAAGCTGGCGGACATGGTCGTGATCCGCGGCGACCCCGTGGCCAGGCCGGCCGAGATACGGAACGTGACGATCGTCTTCAAAGACGGGGTCGGCTACGACTCCGCCAGGCTGCTCGAGTCGGTTCGGGAATCGGTCGGAGCGCGCTAACGGGCCAGCGTGGCCGAGTCCGTCGCTCGGAGGTGGTCGTCGTGAAGAAGGCTGTGCTCGCTTCATCCTGGTCCTGGTCCCTCCACGCGCCACTCCTCCGGAATCCCACGGTCCGCCGCCAGGATGTGGCGGACCTCCGGCCGGCTCGATGCGGGCCAGGTCGGCGTCAGCGATGGAATCGTGGCAGGCAGCGTCGTATGCGAGCGCTCTACGCCACCGCGCCAAGCGGCCCAGCATTGCGTCGGCCAGGAAGCGCTGCGCTGCGGCGCGGGGAGTGGACGTACGGCCGGGGTGGCGAAATGGGTAGACGCAGGGGACTTAAAATCCCCTGGGAGCAATCCCGTGTGGGTTCGAGTCCCACCCCCGGCACTAGGGCCTCGGGCGGTCGCCCCGCTTCAGGGTGACGACGTTGGGTGGTGCTTGAGGCTGGCCTTGGCGCCGCCGCCATCACGGCTAGGACCTGCCCTCCGTCGGGCACGCGCTTTGGGGGCTCGGCACGGCTGGCGGCGCCACCACAGATGTGCAGGTGTGTGCGTGCCGTCGATCTGCGTGGCTTCGCCCACAGCGAGGGATGCGATGAAGAGATCACCGAGCGAGGCCGACGTGCTCGGCGCTCCGCTTGAGGCACCTCGCCGTCCCCCACCGATGCATCTGGGCCCCCAAGGCAATGCGATCCGTCGGATCCCCTACATCCTATCACCCTTGCGCGTAGACAATGCAATACACGAGACTCGGCTCCACCGGCCTTGAGGTGTCACGCATCTGCCTCGGTTGCATGAGCTACGGCACTTCCGCCTGGCGTCCCTGGGTCCTCGACGAGGACGACGCCCGTCCGTTCTTTCGGCAAGCGATCGACTCGGGGATCAACTTCTTCGACACGGCCGACATGTACTCGCTGGGCGTAAGCGAAGAAGTCACAGGAAGAGCTCTTCGGGACTACGGCATCAGGGGCGAACTCGTGATCGCCACGAAGGTCTTTTTTCCCATGGGACAGGGCCCGAACCTCGGAGGCCTGTCGCGCAAACACATCGTCGAAGCGTGTGAGGCGAGCCTGGGCCGCCTGGGCGTGGAGGCCATCGACCTCTACCAGATTCACCGCTTCGACCCGCACACTCCCATCGAGGAGACGATGGCCGCTCTCGACCACCTGGTCGAGTCTGGCAAGGTGCGCTACTTGGGCGCCAGCTCCGGATGGGCGTGGCAGCTCGCCCTGGCGCTCGGGGCTGCGGAGATGAACGGGTGGACGCGCTTCGTGTCGATGCAAAACCACTACAACCTGATCTACCGGGAAGAGGAGCGGGAGATGATTCCGCTCTGTGAGGCGGAGGGGATCGCCGTGATCCCGTGGTCGCCCCTCGCCCGTGGCTTGCTCGGGGGCGGACGGGCGTCGCTAGACGATCGCGAGTCCACCACCCGCGCCGAGTCGGACACCTACGGGCACGACATGTACAACGACCCGTCGGGGTGGGACATCATGACGGCGGTCCGCGGGGTGGCCGCAGAGCGCGGAGCCTCCCCGGCCGAGGTGTCCCTGGCCTGGCTGCTCTCGAAGCCCGCCGTGGCGGCCCCCATCGTCGGAGCGACCAAGCTCGCACACCTCGAGACAGCGGTGCACGCTGTCGAGCTTGAGCTTGAGAGGTCCGAGATCGAGCGCCTCGAGGCACCTTATCGACCCCAACACATCCAGGGGCACTCCTAGACGACCCGCCTCTCTCCGTCACCCGTTGAGGACGCCTCCCTGTGGAGCCCCTCCGCATCCACGCTGAATTGCCCGCCCACTAGTGAAAATAGGTGCGAGCCGACGGGCTCCGAGCCCACTTGAAGGCGAACCCCGAAAGCGGATACTTTGTACACCTAACAAGAGTCTCCGCCCCCGAACCCAGGGGTACAGGGACTCCAATCACAGCGGAACCGGTCTTTAGCAGCCGATCGCTCGGGCCGCTCCACCACGCAGAAACACCATGCTCGAATACACGCCCGAAGTCGAGCGCCAGACGGCGCCGCTGTTGGAGCGGGTGAAGGAGTTCGTTCCGCCGGTCGAGTGGCCGGTGGTGGCACCTTACATCCACGCCATCAACGAGCTCAAGAGGGCCAAGAACGCCATGATCCTGGCCCACAACTATCAGACTCCGGACATCTACCACGGCGTGGCCGACTTTGTCGGGGACTCACTCCAGCTCGCGATTCAAGCGCGGGAGACCGGCGCCGAGATCATCGTGCAGGCCGGTGTCCACTTCATGGCGGAGACGTCGAAGCTCCTCTCCCCCGAGAAGACCGTCCTGATTCCGAGCCTCGAAGCCGGGTGCTCGCTCGCGGCGTCGGTAACCGGTGAGGACGTGCGGCGCCTCAAGGAGAAGTATCCGGGTGTGCCGGTCGTGACGTATGTGAATACGTCCGCCGATGTGAAGGCCGAGGCCGATATCTGCTGCACGTCGTCGAACGCCGTCGAGATTGTCGAGTCCCTCGGCTCCGATCGGGTGATCCTGCTGCCCGACGAGTACCTCACCAAGAATGTGGCCGCTCAGACGGACATCGAGGTGATCGCATGGCAGGGACGCTGTGAAGTGCATGAGCGCTTCACGCCCCAGGAGGTCCGGCACTACCGCGAGAGCACGCCGGGTCTGGTCGTGCTGGCCCACCCCGAGTGCTCACCTGAGCTGATTCGTGAAGTGGACTACGCCGGGTCGACCGCGGGCATGATCCGCTACGTGAAGGATCGCCGGCCGCCTCGGGTCATGATGATCACCGAGTGCTCCATGAGCGACAACGTGGCAGCGGAGACTCCGGACGTGGAGTTCGTGCGGCCCTGCAACATGTGTCCCCACATGAAGCAGATCACCCTTCAGGGCATCCTCGAGAGCCTCCAGCTGATGCGCTACGAGGTCAGGATCCCGCACGAGATCGCGGTGCGAGCGCGGAGGTCGGTCCAGCGCATGGTCGAACTCCAGACCACGGGACGGGGCTTCTCCGGCCGCCGTCCCCCCGAGGTCGTGGTGGAAGATCGCGAGACGGTCGATGCGGCGGCGGGCGTTCCGGCCTGACCTCCATGTCCTCTCAGTCCGAGCGGGGGACGGAACGCCACGTTCCTTCGCTCCCGAGGGTCCTGGCCGAGGAGGTGGTGCGCCGTGCGCTCGGGGAGGATCTCGGGCAAGCAGGCGACATCACCACTCGCGCCGTGGTCGCCCCCTCCGCTCGAGCCACCGCCGAGATCGTCGCTCGCGGAGAAGGGGTCCTGGCCGGAGCGCAGCCGGCAGCGCTCACGTTCGAGCTCCTAGAGGACGACCTTGCGGTCCGCTTTTGCGCAGAGGATGGATCGGAGGTGAATCCGGGGGGCGTGGTGGCGGTCGTGGAAGGGGCTGCTCGGCCGATCCTGGCCGCAGAGCGCACGGCCCTGAACTTCCTCGGCCACCTTTCGGGGGTGGCCTCGGCCACGCGCCTGCTCGTCCGGGCTGTAGAGGGAACGGGCGTGAAGATCAGCTGCACCCGAAAGACCACCCCGGGGCTGCGGGCGCTGGAGAAGGAAGCGGTGCGGGCGGGAGGTGGCGTGAACCACCGGCTCACCCTCGACGGAGCGATACTCATCAAGGACAATCACGTCGCGGCGGCCGGAGGCGTGGCCCAAGCTCTGGAGGCCGCCCGGACGTCGGTCGGGCCACTTACACCGATCGAGATAGAGGTGGACACCCTCGAACAGCTGGACGAGGCCCTAGCGGGCGGGGCGAGGATGATCCTGCTCGACAACATGGGGCTGCCGGCAATCCGGGAAGCGGTTCGAAGAGCCCACGGCCGAGCCAGGCTAGAGGCCTCGGGCAGGGTCACCGTCGACGGCGTGAGGGAGATCGCCCAGACCGGTGTCGACTTCATCTCGAGTGGCTGGATTACCCACTCGGCGCCCTCTGTGGACTTCGGGCTCGACGTTCGGGCCGGGCCCTAGCGTGCGGCACCCCTCTTAGAAGCTGTGCAGGAGCTCCCGGGCTAGGTCGAGCGCCGCCTCACTGAGGTTGGTCCGTCCCCCGTTGTAGTTCCTCAAGAGGATCACGCCAATCTCTGATTCCGGCTGGAAGAGCAGGTGCGCGTTGTATCCGGCCACCGAGCCGCCGTGGCTGACCCACCAAGCGCCGTCGTCGTCGCGGCGGAGGCTGAAGCCCAAGCCGTAGCCCCTCGTCTCGCTCTCGGGAGTTTGGATCGACAGCATGGCGGCCCGGGACTCCTCGTCGAGAAGCTCCATGGCGCCCGTCACACCCGCGGCGAAGCGGGCGAGATCTCCCACAGTGGAGTACACCCCCCCGTTGGGGACCTTGTAACCCCGGCCTGCGTGCTCGCGGGCCGGGAGGGCCGCGTCGATCTCACCGTCGCGGCTCACATAGCCGGAAGCGAGGCGCGGCCGAAGCAAGCTGCCGACCACAAACGTGGACGAGGACATGCCGAGGGGCTTGAAGATGCGCTCTTCTACGAGGTCCATGAAGGGGCGCTGGGCAGCGCGCGCGAGCGCCAAGCCCAGGATGCCGTACCCGATATTCGAGTAGGAGTAGGCATCGCCGGGCTCCGTCTGATAGCGGGTATGCGGAATCGATTCGAGGATCTTCGACTCCCAGTTCGCGATCGGTCCCGAGGCCGCGCCCTCCAGCTCTGGTTCGCGGATGAGGCCGCCGGTGTGGCTGGCGAGGTGGCGGAAGGTCAGGGGTGACTGGCCCGGCCGGGGCTCGGCCAACCGGTCTACGGCCGGCAGGACCCCCGCGACGGGATCGTCTAGGCCGAGGGCGCCGTCTTGGACCATCAGCATCATGAGCACCGCCGTCACCGACTTCGAGATCGACCCCGTCCGATAAATGTTTCTCGGCCCGGCAGGCTGGTCCGTGTTCCGATCCGTGACGCCGAAGCCACCGGACCACGCCAACTCGTCACCCACGAAGACGGCCGCGGTGATGCTACCGATGCCGTCGGCTTCGGCGTCCCGCGCGAGGGAGGCTGAGAAGGCATCGATGCTCTCGTCCCAGCTCGATTGGGCTTCGAGCTGGGGCGGGACGACGGCCGGGAGGCCCGACATGACGATCGCCGCCGTCCATAGAGGGGCTGCCGTGAGCGGGGAGCGGTGCGCTCGATATCGCAGGTGCCGCCTCATGATAGTCTCCGGTTCTCTTCGTCCGTTCCCCCTGCGGGCGAGGGCCCGCAGGTCGAGTCCGTTCATGCCCTCGACGAGCCGTGCGCCCTCCGGAGGCCAAGGCCCGCCCATCGTTCCCGCCAGGTTTTCTGCCGTCGGACCCCTGGTCTGCTCGACGGCCCCCGGGGCCATGAGCGTGGTGCGCGTTTCGGGATCCGGAGCGCGCGAGGTGTCCGACGGGCCGACGGGGGCGGGAGCCGGGCTCATCGTCAGCGCTCCTGCCTGTTGGCGGATCCTCGATCCGGCGTGCTCAGGCCGGGAGTCCGTTCTTGACGACGTGCTCCATGGCGTCGACGAAGCGGTCGACCTCCTCGAGCGTCGAGTAGACACTGGGCGAGACCCGCAGGCCTTCGAACTGGTCGTGATTGATGGAGACGGTGAGGATCCGCCTCTCGTTCCACAGCCAGTTCCTCAGAGCGGCCGTGTCCTCTCCCATGATCTGGACATTTCCGATGCCGCAGGCGAACCCGGGCTCGAGGCTCGTGTGAACTCGAATCCGGTCGCGCTCTAGGAGGCGCTTGGCCCACCGGTTCCGCAGATAGACGAGTCGCTCCTCCTTGCGCTTCGAGCCGATCCCTTGGTGGAAGGTCAGAGCCTCGGCGACCGCAAGGTGGTTCGCCGCCGGGTGCGTGCCGATCTCCTCGAACTTGCGGATGTTGTCGTTCATCTCCTCCCGAGCGGCCATGAGCGGCCAGATGTCGCCGATGACCTCGCGGCGCACGTAGAGGAGACCCGTGCCGTGGGGCGCGAACAGCCACTTGTGGAGGCTCGTGGAGTAGTTTTCGCACTCCAGGTCGGTGATCTTAAAGTCGAAGTGAGCGAGGGCGTGTGCGCCGTCAACGATCACGGGGATGTCGTAGCGGCGGGCCATCTGGACGACGTCCTTCACCGGCAGGATCTGGCCGGTGAGGTTGATCATGTGGCACATGAGGATCAGGCGCGTCTTGTCGGTGATCCCCTCCTCGAAGCGCCGCACCACCTCGGCCGGATCTTCGGCCGGAACGGGGAGCTCGAACTGCCTCAGCACGATGCCCTCACGACGCTCACGCTGCCGGAACGTGGTGAGCATGCGCCCGTAGTCCTGCGTTGTGGTGAGCACCTCGTCGCCACGCTTCAGGTCGTATCCGAACTGGCAGATCTGCAAGCCTTCCGACGCGTTCCTCGTAATGGCGATCTCCTCCGTGTCGACCCCCCATTCCCTGGCCATGCGCTGGCGAACCGTCTCCTGGCCCGGCTCCAGGACGTCCCACATCGTGTACGAGGGAGCGAGATTCGAGAAGTCGAGGTGGCGTTTCATGGCCTCCTGGACAAACGCGGGTGAGGGGCTTACGCCGCCGTTGTTGAAGTTGATCAGGCTGCGGTCGACCGTGAACGCCTCACTCACGTGGGCCCAGAAATCCTCGTTCGCCGCCACCTCCTCGGGCGTGCCCGAGTAGTGGGAGAGGGACTCGAGGATCTCGGGGGCCGAGGGCCGGAAGAGTATGGGTGCACCAGGCAGGCCGCGGGTGGCGACGGCGGCCGGAAGGGACATCGTCGCCAGGAATTCGCGTCGCGTCGACATCGTATGCCTCACCGAAGGAGTTAGCTGTATTTGACGGCCAGAAGCCAGAATACGGATCGCCACGGGGAGTGTCCACTCGCCTTGAGTCCGGGGACCCGGATCCGCCGGAACAAAAGGCAGGAACCGGACTATACCGCCTCGGACGCACGATCCCCCGCCCGTGTCGAGGGCATCGGCCCGCCGTTTCAGCCTACCGGGTCCCCCCTTGGACATCGATCACGGAGACACGCGATCATCCGAAGGCGAAGTGGTTAGATCGGCCATCTTGAGCCAATCCGGGTTGTTGCTTGCGGTCTGCGCGCTCCCAGGCGGCTCCGTGGCGCAGGTCCGCGATTCAATCCAATCGGACACGCTCGAGGCGTTTCCGGAGAGCTTTCTGATGACCGAGATTCGGGTCTTGGCACGCCATAAGCTCACGGCTACCGGAGGCGTGGGCGCCGTGGAGATGCGCCTCGACTCCCTCGCTTCGGTGCCGATTCCCACCCTCGAGCAGGCGCTGCGCGAGATGCCCTTCGTGCGCGTCCGGTCGAATTCGCGAGGCGAGGCGCAGCCGAGCCTTCGGGGAGCTACCGACCGGCAGATCGCCGTTCTGGTCGACGGTGTGCCTCTCACGTTGGGCTGGGATCATCGGACCGACCTCTCGATCATTCCGCTTACGGCCGCCCGCTCGGTCAACCTCCTGCGAGGCCTCTCGTCTGTCCTCCATGGGCCGAACGTGCTCGGGGGGGTCGTGGAGGTGGACGTGGCGCGGGGCAGCCAGCCGATCGAGCAGCCCCAGCCGGCGACCTTCAGCGTGGCGGCGGACGAGACGGGAGGGTTGACGGTCGGAGCTACGGTCGGCCGCCTCGTGGAGCCCAGTGACGGACAGTGGCTGCTGCACGCGGGGGCTGGGTTCAGGGACCGGTCGGGCACGACGCTCCCCGATACACGCTCCCTGGAGGTCGACCAGCGAGCCTTGCTCACCCGGGACGGGGGCTTGCGGCTCAACAGCGACTTCAGACATGTCGACGGCTTCCTCTCCGCGCGCTACCAGGGAATCGGCGGAGGCTGGGCTTCCCTAACGGCCTCCGGGTTCGACGTGGAGCGTGGCGTCCCACCCGAAACGCACGAGGCCGAGCCGCGCCTTTGGCGGTATCCGGATCTGTCACGCTTCGTCGCCGCTTTCTCGGGCGGCACGGGGCTTCGCGAGACCGCTTGGGGCGAGGGCGACCTCGAGGCGAGCCTCGGGGTCGACGTCGGCTCGTTCCGCATCGAACAATTCGGCACACCCGAGTATCGGACCGTGGTCCGTGAGGAAGAGGGCGAGGATCGCACGATCACGCTGCGGCTTCTCGGAGACCATACGATCAGCCATCGGGCCGACGCGCGTGCGGCGTTCACGTACGGCGACGTTTCGCACACGGAACGCGTGACTGGCGAACGGGAGAGGGATTTCCGACAGCGCCTGTGGTCTCTGGGAACCGAGGCGGAGTGGCGGTTCGACGATCTGCCGGGGTGGGAGAGCCTAGGGGCCACACGACTGAACGTGGGCTTCGCGGTCGACGGCGCAGATACGCCGCAATCGGCGGACAAGCCGCCGCTGGGGCGTCTGTGGGACTGGGGCGCGCGCCTCGGCTTCTCGTCCCTTACGGGCAGCAGTACGATGCTCTTCCACGGAGGGGTCAGCCGCCGGGCTCGCTTTCCCTCGCTTCGGGAGCTCTACTCGGACGCCCTGGGCCGCTTCCTGGCCAATCCAGATCTGAAGCCCGAAACCCTCACCGGGGCAGAGATGGGCCTGACCTGGGATCTGCCCGTGTTCGATCTCCAGATCGTGGGGTTCCATCAGGTGCTCTCCGACGGCATCGTGCGGGTCGCCGTGGGCACGCCCGAGGGGCCCCGACGCCAAAGGGTCAACCGGGACCGCATCCGGAGCACGGGCCTCGAGATCGTGGCGACGGGCTCGGTGGCTCACATCGACTACGCCGGAGACGTGACGCTTCAGCGTGCGTGGCAGTTCGAGGAAGGCCGCGAGGGCCGCACGCGACCCGAGTACGAACCGAACCTCGCGACCAGGCTGAGCCTGTCGTTTCCTGTGGTGTCCGCCGCGACCCTCTCTGCCGAGTATCGATACGTGGGCCGGCAGTTCTGTCTGAACGTGGACAGCGGGGACCTCGAGCGACTCGACGAGACTGGCAGCCTCGACCTCGAGGCCAGACGGCTCTTCCGGCTGGAGGGACGAAGGACCTTCGCGAACGTCGATGCGTTGGTCTCCCTGGCGAACGTGGGAGACCGCGTCATATACGACCAGTGCGGATTGCCGCAGCCGGGACGAACCCTCCGGTTCCAGGTCCGACTCTTCTGAGCCGTCCGACCGGGCGCTACCTTCCGTGCGGCGACTGACGTACGTACAGTCAGTGGTCAGGTCGAGACACCTCCGACAGAGATGATCCGAGTCACCTTCTTGGGGACCGCGGCCTCCCGTCCGACGGTCCGTCGCAACGTGAGCTCCATCGCCGTGCAGCGAGAGGGCGCGGTCTGCCTGTTCGACTGTGGTGAGGGCACGCAGCGCCAGATGATGCGCTACGGGACCGGGTTCTCTCTCGGTGAGATCTTCATCACGCATCTGCACGCGGACCACTTCCTGGGGATCACCGGCTTGCTGCGGACCATGGCCCTCCAGGGCCGGACCGACCCGCTCAAGATCTACGGTCCGCCGGGGTCGAGAGCCACGCTCCGCAGTGCCGTCGGGTTGGGTGTGGATCGCGTCCCGTTCCCGTTCAGCATCCAAGAGCTCGAGATGGGCGCGCGCGTGTCGCACGAGGAATACGAAGTGGCGGCATACGGCGTGAACCACGGCACGCAGGCTCTGGGTTACGCTCTGGTGGAGTACGAACGATTGGGACGCTTCGACGTGGAGCGCGCTCGGGCCCTGGGCATTCCGGAAGGGCCGCTGTTCAGCAAGCTTCACCGGGGGGAAGTGGTCGAGGTCGACGGCCGGAGGATCGAAGCCGCTGAGGTGGTGGGCGCGCCCCGTCCAGGCCGGGTGGTGGTGTACACGGGGGACACGCGCCCTGCCGACAGCACCCTGGAAATGGCAAGGGGAGCCACCCTTCTCATCCATGAGGCGACCTTCGGCGAGGAGGAGGCCGATCGGGCACACCAGACGTACCACAGCACAGCGCGCGCCGCCGCCGCACTGGCTCGCGAGGCCGGAGTCGCCAGGCTCTGCCTTACCCACGTGTCCGCCCGGTACTCCGATGACCCCGCCCCTCTGGAGGAGGAGGCTCGAGAGGTGTATCCCGGGGCCGTCGTCGCGCGGGACGGCCTTGTCGTAGAGATTCCCTACAACGATGACGGAGGGCAGGGCGACCAGGCCCGGGACGAGCATCTCAAGGCGGCGGCCCGGGAGGGTGCGAGCCAGCGATGAGCTCGGCCGACCCGCTCGGACGCGTCGGGATCGTGGGTCTGGGCCTGATGGGGGGGTCGGTCGCTCGCGCTCTGGCGAAGCTGCATCCGGCCCCTCGCGTCACAGCCTTCGCCCAGAACCCGGAGGACTCACGGAACGCGCTCGATGCCGGAGTCGTCGACACGGTCGCGGCCACGTCGGAGGAAGCGGTGCGCGACCAGGACGTGGTCCTCTACGCTACCCCTCTGGGCGTCGCGCCGGAGCTGATGGCCGCCCACGCGGGCTCGTGGGGCGGCGCCTCCGTCACCGATGTGGTGAGCCTGAAGCAACCTCTCCTCCGTCAAGCCCGCGAGCGGGGGTTCTCAGCGCGCTACGTCGGTGCCCACCCGATGGTAGGAGGCACCGGCTTCGGATTCGGCGCCTCGGTCGAGGACGCCTTCATCGGTCGATCGGTGTGGATCGTTCGAGGAGACGCCGAAGCGCGCCACGTCGGCCGAATCAGCGCCTTCTGGACCTCGATGGGCGCCCGGCTCCGACCGGCTCGGGCCGCCGAGCACGACCGGCTCATGGTCTGGGCGAGCCACCTGCCACAGCTCGTGGCGACGGCCCTTGCGAAGGTCATGGCAGCCCACGGCGTCGAGACCACAGATCTCGGCCCAGGCGGGATGGACATGACCCGGCTCGCGGCGAGTTCCTCCGACATGTGGCGCGACCTGTTGAGAGAGTCGGCCGACTTCGATGCCTCGGCGCTGCAAGCCCTGGCTCGAGAGCTCGAGGTGATGCGCGCAGCGCTTGAAGCGCGCAACATGGAGTCCGTGGGCTCGATGATGGACGAGATCCAAGCCTGGAGGCGCGACGGATGAGGACTATCCGCGTGCCGGGCGACAAGTCTATCTCCCAGCGAGCCCTGATTCTGGCATCGCTCTCGGAGGGAGAGAGCCGGCTGCGGGGGCTCCTGGCCGGAAACGATCCGAAGGCGACCACGGCCGTCCTCAGGGCTCTGGGCACAGACATTCCCCCCCTTCCCGACGACGGGGCCGAGATCACCATCCAGGGCCGTGGGTCTCAGGGCTTGCGAGAGCCCGGCGGCGTCCTCGACTTCGAAAACAGCGGGACCGGAGCTCGGCTGATGCTAGGGGTGCTCGCCGGCCAGCCCTTCACGACCACGGTCACCGGCGATCAGTCGCTACGGAGTCGACCGATGAGCCGGATCACCCGTCCGCTCTCCCGTATGGGGGCGACGTTCCGGGAGCTGGCAGAGCCAGACCGGCTGCCGCTCGAGGTAGCGGGCTCCCGCCTGCGCGCATTGGATTACGTCTCGCCGGTGGCCAGTGCGCAGGTGAAGAGCGCGTTGTTGTTGGCCGGTCTCGTCGGCCGGACGTCGGTGCAAGTCTCGGAACCGCGTCCTTCACGAGACCATACAGAGCGCATGCTGAGCGCGGCTGGGGCCTCCGTCATCTCGCACCAGAGTGGGGGGAGGTGGCGGGTCGAGGTCCGTGACCCCCCTTCGGCCATCGAGCCCCTCGATCTGGACGTGCCCGGCGACTTCTCCTCGGCAGCGTTCTTCATGGTCCTGGCCCTGCTCGGCGGCGTGGCAGGCGGGCTTCGCATCGAGCACGTTGGGCTGAACCCGACGAGGACCGGACTCCTCTCGGTGCTGGCCCGCATGGGCGGGCGGGCGGAGGTCGTTCCCGCGGACGGAGGCTTGAATTCCGCTGGCCGGGCCGCGGGCGAGCCCGTGGGAGAGATCCGACTCCAACCCTCGCGGCTGGTTGCCACGGACGTTACGGAGGTCGAGGTGCCTGCGATGATCGACGAGTTCCCGATCCTCGGCGTGGCGGCTGTCCGAGCTTCGGGAGCCACGCGCATCACAGGCGCCTCCGAGCTCAGAGTGAAGGAATCCGACCGGATCCGCGCGCTCACGGAGAACCTCAGAGCCGTGGGAGCGGACGTCGAAGAGCTGGAAGATGGCCTTGAGATCGTCGGTTCGAACCGCCCTCTGAAGGGCCGTGTCAGGAGCCACCACGATCATCGCATTGCGATGGCGTTCGGTGTTCTCGGAGCGCTGCCCGGAAACCGTATTCATGTGGAAGGAGCATCCATCGTCGACGTCAGCTTTCCGCGATTCTGGGAGACGCTGAGGGATCTCTCATCCACGGGATCGAGCCCGTCGTCCGGTAGGGGGTAGGGACGGGGGATGAGGTGGCCGTCGTGAGCGGGCTTCCGGAGCACCGTAGTGGGCTCGTCGTCACGCTCGACGGCCCGGCGGGGTCCGGCAAGACGACCACAGCCCGGGAATTGGCTCGGCGTCTGGGGTTTCTCCACCTTGACTCGGGGGGACTCTACAGGGCGGTGACCTTCGCACTGCTGGCGGAGGGGATCCCGCTGGCCAGATGGAGCGAGCTCACCTTCACGGAACTCGACGAGCTGGGCATCCGAGCGGAGCCGGGTGATTCGGGGGTCGACGTCTACTGTCACGACCAGGTGCTCAGGTCTGAGCTGCGCACCTCGGAGGTGACCGAACACGTGCCCTGGGCTGCGAGCCTACCCACTGTGCGCCACTGGCTGCTCGGAACGCAGCGGGAGCTCGGCGAGCACGGACACCTCGTGGCGGACGGACGCGACATGGGCACCGTCGTCTTCCCCGACGCGGAACTCAAGGTCTTCCTGGTGGCGGGTCTGGAAGCGAGGGCGCGCCGTCGCCTTCTGCAGGATCGCGGAACCGACCCCACACCCGACGAAATCGTCGCCGAAGCGGAGAGGCTCAAGGATAGAGACCGGACCGACAGCGGCCGCGACCTGTCCCCGCTGCGTCGCCCCGAAGACGCCTTCGACGTGGACACGACGGTCCTTTCCTTCGAGGAGCAAGTGTCGCTCATCTTAAAGCGGGTTAAGAACTTGACTGCCCCATGAGGCCCCGGTACCTTAGGTCTGCTAGGCCCCAAGCGCCGGGGTCTCCGATCGCTTGTCCGCCACCTCAACCCGGCCCGAGGCGTTTTCCTGCGGGTCCGGCTAGCTTGGGCACCGGCTGTCCGAGTCGGTGAATTGCCAAATGACTGACCAAGAAACCCAGAACCCCGAAACCCCCTCCTCCGAACTCCTCGCAGCCGCCCCCCGAGAAACTCCGGACGAAACACCTGAGGTCGGCTCCGAAGACGCACCCTCCGAAAGTGCCGGCCCCGAGGCCACGGGCGAAGATCCCGGCGGCGGGGCCGACGCGGCAGAGTCAGAGCCCAATGGCGGGTCCACGGAGGCCGCTCTCGACATGGCGGCCGCGCCGACCGGAGGCATCTCCCCCGAACTCGTCGCCGATCCTTACGGTGAAGAGAGAATGGATGTCTCCGCGGCGGACTTCGAGGCTCTGCTCTCGGAGCATGCCGATGTCATGGGCGACATTCGCGAAGGAGAGATCGTCAAGGCGAACGTTCTTCGGGTGACCGACACCATGGTCATCCTGGAATTCGGATTCAAGAGCGAAGGGGCCGTGCCCCTGGACGAGTTCAAGCATCGGGACGGGATCCAGCCCGGCCAGGAGGTCGAGGTCCTTCTCGAGAGCCTCGAGGACGATGACGGCATCGTCGTGCTCTCCAAGAAGAAGGCCGACTTCCTGCGCGTTTGGGAGCGGATTCGTGAGGCCCATGAAGCCGATGAGCCCGTCGAGGGTGTACTGACGCGTAAGATCAAGGGAGGCGTCACCGTCGACATCATGGGCGTCGATGCGTTCCTGCCCGGCTCGCAGATCGCCCTTCGCCGGGTGCCCAACATCGACGATGTCCTCGGTCAGACCTTCGAGTTCAAGATCATCAAGCTCAACAAGCGCCGGCGGAATATCGTCGTGTCGCGCAGGGTGATCCTCGAGGGCGAGCGCGAGAAGAAGCGTGAGACGCTGGTCAAGGAGCTCATCGTCGGGCAGGTCCGAGAGGGCGTCGTCAAGAACATCACGAACTTCGGCGCGTTCATCGATCTGGGGGGGCTCGACGGCCTCCTGCACATTACCGACATGTCGTGGGGTCGAGTGGGTCATCCGAGCGAGGTCGTAGACATTGGGGCGACCCTCGACGTCAAGGTTTTGGACATCGACTGGGACCGCGAGCGTATCTCGCTGGGGCTGAAGCAGCTGCTTCCTTACCCCTGGACGGATATCGACAAGAAGTACCCGGTGGGAACTCGCATCCGAGGGAAAGTCGTCTCGATCACCAACTACGGGGCCTTCATCGAGCTCCAGAAGGGCGTCGAGGGGTTGGTGCATATCTCCGAGATGTCGTGGACCCGCAACATCCGACACCCCTCGAAGCTCGTGACCATCGGAGACGAGATCCAAGCGGTCGTGCTCAAGGTGGATCCTCGGGACGAGAAGATCTCGCTCGGCATGAAGCAGATCGAGGAAGACCCGTGGTTAGCGTTGCCGGTGAAGTATCCCACTGGCACCCATCTCTCCGGCACGGTCCGGAACCTCACGTCGTTCGGAGCCTTCGTTGAGATCGAGCCCGGGATCGACGGTCTCGTGCACGTCTCGGACATGAGCTGGACCAAGCGGGTAGAGCACCCCTCGGAGATCGTGCAGAAGGGCGACGACGTGAAGGTGTTGGTGCTCGACGTCGACGCCGAGGCGAAGCGCATATCCCTGGGAATCAAGCAGCTCCAGGACGACCCTTGGCCCGCTATCTCCGAGCGCTTCTCCCCTGGCGTGGAGCCAGAGGGAAGGGTGGCTCGCGTGCAGGACAAGGGCGTGGTCGTGGATCTGGGCGACAACATCGAGGGCTTTGCCCCTACGTCTCATACGAGAGTGACTGAAGGCGCGGTGCTGGGTGAGTACTTCAGGACCGGCGAACCGCTGAAGCTCAAGGTGCTCGAGTCCGACGCCGGCAATCGTCGGATTGTCCTTCAGGTCGCCGAGGTCCCCGAGCGGATGGACTTGCCCGCACCTGCGGAGGAGGAGCCGGAGGCCAAAGCGGCTGCGGGGGAAGGCGATGAGTCTCCAGAGGGCGAGGGCACGGCTGACGAGCCCGAGGCTACGGCCCCCGAGGGGGGTGACTCCACCGAAGAGGGCGGGCACGCTGGCGAGAAGGCCGAGGAAGAGACCGAAGAAGAGGCTTGAGGCAAAGCCTTCCATGGACCGCCTCGCCGTGAAAGCCCGGACACCCGTGGTGTCCGGGCTTTTCCTTGGACTCACCTGCTGCTCGCTCGCTTGCACCGCCGTGGGAGCGCCGGTCGACCCGGAGTCGGGACCGAGGGATCCGGCGCTTGAGGAGGGCTTGATCGACTCGCGGGGCCAGGCCGAATCGGAACGCCTGCTTGCCGAAGCCGAGACCGCCCTCGATTCTGGAGACTTCAATCGGGCGGAGGAACTGTCTCTGCGGATCGAAGCCTCCTACCCGGCTGCGCGTGGAAGCTCCCGAGCTCTGTGGATCCGCGCCCGGGCCGCGGATGCCCTCGGCAAGGCCGAAGAGACTCTTTCGACAGTCCGCCGCTTCCGCACGTATCTTCATGAGGACGACGAGCGCCGGGTGGCCGCGGCGATCCTGGAAGGCGACGTGCTCGAGGCGGAGGGCCGGATCGTAGAGGCGACGGAAGCCTGGCTGGCGGCGCCGTCGGGGAGCGACGGCGGCCGCGTGTTGGAGCGACTCGTCCAGCGTGTGGCCGAGCTCACGGAAGCGGAGCTGACCCGCCTGGCGGAGTTGGATGGACCTTTCGTCTCGCCGGTTCTGGCGGAGCTGGCCCTGAAGCGGTACGCACACGGGAGGGGAGACGGCGCCGAGGACCTGGCTCGACGGGCTCTGGAGGCCGGAGCGTCGGGACGGACGCGGCGCATAGCGGAGGGGGTGCTTTCGGGTGACATAAGCGAATTCCTCACCACCCCGGTCATCGGGGCGATCCTCCCCACGAGTGGCTCTCCCCGGCTGCGGCAGTTTGCCGACCTGCTCCAGGAGGGTATCCGGATCGCCTTGGAACAGTTTGGCCAGCCGCAAGAAAGCCGGACGGCGGCCGAGCTAGTGATGCAGGACAACGGCGGAGTCATCGGGGGCGCCGCGCAGCTCTTGGCGGCCCTCGACTCGGCGAGTGCTCTGGGGGTCATCGGGCCTCTGCAAGACGGCGCTCTGTCGGAAGTGGCGCGCCAGCGACCCCGGCCCCTTGCGGTCATCTCCCCCACGGCGCCCGTCGTGCCGGAAGGCGTGGAAGGAGTCTACTCTCTCGCTGGAGAGGACCCGGGGGCCTCACGGGCGCTGGCCCGCTACGCGATGGAGAGCGATCTGCAGACTGCGGTCGTGATGTACCCCGAGAGCCGAGACGCCACCTTCGAGGCCCGGTCCTTCGTCAACGCGTTCGAGTCGATGGGGGGTGCCGTCCTAGGGGAGTTCGCGTATCCGACGGGTGCCACCTTCTTCGGAGAGCAGCTCCAGGAAGTGGACTCGCTCCGTCCCGACGCTCTCGTGCTGCCGCTTCCAGCGCGAGACGTGGAGCTCATGGCTCCCCAGGTGACCTTCTACGGCCTCGACTCACTTGAGATCCGGGTGCTCGGTACAGCGGGATGGACGGAAGAGGACGTGTTGTCCAGGGTGGCCACGCGACACACGAACGGAGTCGTGGCGGCGTCGCCTCAGCCGCCCGACGGAGAGTCGGAGGGGTACCGCCGCTTTGTCGAGGCGTACGAGGCCTATCACCAACGGACGCTGCCCAGCACCGTCCCCGCCCTGGGTTACGACGCCGCGGCGCTGCTGCTCGAGGGGATCCGACGCGGGGCCGACACACCCTCGCGGCTCCTGGCCAACTTGGAGGACATCCGGGGCTTCCCGGGGGCGACGGGCGTCTTCTCGATCGAGGACGGACGTGTCGTACGGGAGCACTTCGTCATCTGCATCCAGGACCGGCGGGTCCAGAGCATGCCGGACGGGGCTCGGGCACAACCCATTCTGATGCCGCCGCTTCCGGACCCCGAGACCGACTCGATCCCGGAGGATGCCCCGGACCGGATCGTCGGGTTTCGCTGTCCCAGCTTCTCGCCTTCAGCTCCGCCCGGGTGCTAACGCGGCTAACGCGGCGCCCCGGTACCTCGCGGGGCGGTTGGAGAGGCCCTTCAGCGGCCTTCTAGTACGGGGGTAGGAGGAGGAGTAGACGGATGTCGATGGAGGAGAAGCTCCAGCACCTGCAGAGGCTCGGGAGCGCGGCCCGGCTCGGGGGAGGGGAGGCTCGGCTCGCCGCCCAGAAGGGGCGAGGCAAGCTGAACGCTCGCCAGAGGCTCGATCTGCTCCTGGACGAGCACTCCTTTGTCGAGCTGGACCGCTTCGTCACACACCGTTCCACCGACTTCGGCCTCGCCGACAAGAAGATCCTAGGCGACGGGGTGGTCACTGGCTACGGGACGATCCACGGCCGTCTGGTCTACGTCTTCTCCCAGGACTTCACGGTATTCGGCGGCTCCCTGTCGGGGGCCCACGCCGAGAAGATCGTCAAGCTCCAGAGCCTGGCTCTCAAGAACGGCGCGCCGCTCATAGGGCTCAACGACTCGGGGGGCGCACGCATTCAGGAGGGTGTCGTGTCGCTGGGTGGCTACGCCGACATCTTTCTGAGGAATACCCTCGCCTCCGGTGTGATCCCGCAAATCAGCGTGATCCTCGGACCGTGCGCCGGAGGAGCGGTCTACTCCCCTGCCATCACGGACTTCGTGTACATGGTTCGGGGCGTGAGCTACATGTTCGTGACGGGCCCCAACGTCGTGAAGACCGTCACGCACGAGAACGTGGACATGGAGAGCCTTGGTGGCGCCGACGTGCACGGCTCCACCTCCGGCGTGGCACACTTTGTCCATGATTCGGAAGCGGAGTGTCTCGCCGCTGTGCGTGAGCTCATGGCTTTCATCCCGCAGAACAACGCCCAGGGGCCCCCCGTGCGCGAGACGTCTGACCCTCACGATCGCAGGGATAAGAAATTACTTGCGGTGGTACCGGATAACCCCAACAAACCTTATGACATGCACGACGTGATTACCCGCGTCGTCGACGACGGGGAGTTCTACGAGGTCCATGCGTTGTTCGCGAAGAACCTGACGGTCGGCTTCGCGCACCTCGGAGGGCACGCCGTGGGTGTCATCGCGAACCAGCCGGTAGTGCTGGCGGGGGTGCTCGACATTGACGCGTCGGTGAAGGGCGCGCGCTTCGTCCGCTTCTGCGACACGTTCAACATCCCCCTGATCGTCTTCGAGGACGTGCCCGGCTTCTTGCCGGGGCTGGGACAGGAGCACGGCGGCATCATCAGACACGGGGCCAAGCTGCTCTATGCTTTCTCGGAAGCGACGGTTCCGAAGCTCACCGTCATCACTCGGAAGGCCTACGGGGGTGCGTACGACGTGATGAACTCCAAACACATCCGGGGGGACGTGAACCTGGCCTGGCCAACGGCCGAGATCGCGGTCATGGGACCGAAGGGTGCCGTGGAGGTGCTCTTCCGGAAGGAGATCGCCGAATCCGACGATCCCGAGGGCGCCACCCAAGCGCGGATCGAAGAGTACCGGAACCAATTCGCCCACCCCTACATCGCCGCGGCTCGCGGGTACATCGACGATGTTATCGATCCCCGCGACACCCGGCCTCGCCTCATCAGCTCTCTCGACATGCTGCGCAACAAGCGCGACGAGAACCCACGCAAGAAGCACGGGAACATCCCTCTCTAGAGCGTCCCGCTCGATTGCTCCTGGCGCACGGAGTTCGGTCCGGAAGGCCGAGGTTGGAGCCTCAACATCGATGAGGGCCCTTTCGAGCTGCGGACCACGTCGGCCGCCGCTAGGCCGACACCATCGATCCCGGCCGCGGCCGCTCTCGCCGTACAAAGAGGACGCAGCCATGGGTGTGTGGATGCTCCGTTGGGGCGCCGACGAACGCGCGTCGAGGAGGTCATCGGCGCTGCCCTGATCCCCCAACGAGGCGCCTGCGCGGGGGTGCTGGCGACCCCGGGCCCGCACCCGGCTCGGGGCGGGCGCATTGACGCCCGCTCCGTCTTCCCGGCGGCGGCCATCGCGACCGCTCCGTGCCGGGACCGTCGGCTCCCACTCGCCGGTTCGTGCTCGGGCAAGGGTTTACACTCCCTAGAGCTTCCACCAAACTGTGGACGCCACCCTTCAACCTCCTCGACAAGCCGAAGCATCACCTCGTGTTCGACACCGTCCTGATCGCAAATCGCGGCGAGATCGCAGTCCGGATCATCCGAGCATGCCGGGAGATGGGGCTGCGCTCCGTGGCGATCTATTCCGAAGCGGACCGCCTCGCCCCGCACGTATTGGCGGCCGACGAGGCGTACGCGGTGGGCCCCGCGCCGTCGGCCGAGAGCTATCTACGCGGGGACCGGATCGTGGAGGTCGGGCGGCGGGCCGGGGCGGGAGCGATCCATCCCGGCTACGGATTCCTGGCCGAGCGCGCGTCGTTCGCCTACCAAGTGGAAGAGGCAGGGTTGGTCTTCATCGGGCCCCGTCCGGAGACCATCGCGGCATTGGGGAACAAGACCGACGCACGTCGAAGGATGGAGGCCGCCGGCGTTCCCATCGTGCCCGGCGGCATCGAGCCGGTCTCCGACGCGGAGGAAGCGGCGAGGGCCGCGACTGAAGTGGGATTCCCGCTCCTCCTCAAAGCGGTCGCCGGCGGAGGGGGAAAGGGGATGCGGATCGTCGAGGCCCCGCAGTCGGTCCGGGGCGCCTTCGAAGCGGCCTCGCGGGAGGCGCGAGCGGCCTTTGGCGACGGCTCCATCTACTTGGAGAAGTACCTCGCCTCGCCGCGCCACATCGAGATCCAGATCCTCGGAGACGCCTCAGGATCGGTCGTCCACCTTGGCGAGCGGGAGTGCTCCATCCAGCGGCGTCACCAGAAGCTGATCGAGGAGGCGCCCTCGGCGCTTCTCACTTCCGAAGAGCGGGCGTCGATGGGGGAGGCCGCGGTTCAGGCCGCGGAGGCCGTGGGTTATCGGGGGGCCGGCACGGTCGAGTTCCTCTACAGCGAGGGCCAATTCTTCTTCCTCGAGATGAACACGCGCCTGCAGGTGGAGCATCCGGTCACGGAGTTCGTGACGGGAATCGACCTCGTCCAGTGGCAGATCCGCATCGCCCGTGGGGAAGCGCTGGGGTTCGCGCAGCACGAGGTGCCTCTTGCAGGACACGCCATCGAGTGCCGAATCACCAGTGAAGATCCGCGGCACGGGTTCTTGCCGTGCACCGGTCGGGTGGACCGGCTGGACTTGCCCGACGGCCCGGGTGTCCGCTGGGACGGCGGCATCCTTGAGGGCTTCGAGGTCGGTTTGTACTACGATCCACTCCTGGCCAAGCTCATCGTTCATGCGAGCACGCGCGAGGAAGCGATCCGGCGGATGGGCCGGGCGCTCGACGAGCTCACGATCGCCGGCATCGAGACGAGCGCCTCGTTCCACCGGGCCGTGATGGACGAGCCGGACTTCCGAAGTGGTCGCCTGAGCACGTCGTACCTGGAGGATCATCCCGATCTGCTGGCGGACCCTCAGGAGGACCTCCGAGTCTTGGCTCTCGCGGCTGCCGTGCTCGAACACCGTGCGTGCCCCTCTCGCGGACTCTCACGGATCGACGGTGACGGGGCGGTGGGGTTGTCCCCTTGGCAAGCTTCCGGGTGGCCGTGGACAAGCTGACGGCCCCGGCCGAGCCGAGCGCCCACGGGGCGACAGACGATGCGGTGGGACCCAACGCGGCGGCCGGTGGCGAAGAACCAGGGGTCACCTCGGTGCGCATCCGGGCCCTGGGCTCGGACGGGGCAGGAGTCGGGGATCTGCCCGACGGTCGCGTGATCTTCGTGCACCGGACGGGCCCGGGTGACGAGGTCGAGGTTCGGGTCACGCGGCAAGGGGCGCGCTGGGCGCGAGGACAGGTCGTGGACGTCGTGCACGCCGACCCTCGAAGAGCCGTGCCGGCTTGCCCACACTATGCGGTGTGCGGGGGCTGCACGCTGCAGCACATCCCCTATGAGGACCAGCTCGCTTGGAAGGCGCGCTTCGTGGAGGACGCCCTGGAGCGGATCGGTGGGGTCGAAGCCACGGTGCCATCCGTGGAGCCTAGTCCAGCGTGCCGCGACTACCGCTCCCGAGTCACCTTCACGCTGCTGCGTTTGCCCGGGGAGCGCGTGGTGGCGGGCTTCCATCATTTGGCAGTGCCGGGGCGCGTCGTCGACGTGCAGGACGGGTGCATTCTGCCGGAACCGACCGTCGCGGCGGCGTGGCGGCGGCTCAGAGCCGCGTGGGGTGAGGGTGCACGGAGGCTCCCGGCAGGGCGGCGCCTCCGTTTGACGCTGCGCAAAGTCGATGAAGGGGTCATCCTGATCGTGGAGGGGGGCAAGGGTCCGGGTCGTCCGGATCTGCTGCTCAGGGAGGTCGACGACCTCCTGGCCGTCTGGAGCGTGGATCCGCGAGGTGCCAGCCGCCTCCTCGGGGGTCAAGCCGTGGTGCGCGAGACGCGGTCCGGCGAGGCGATCCGTACCAGCCCTACCGATTTCCTTCAAGTCAACGAGCCGGCGGCTGATCTCTTGGAGCGCTGGGTCTTGCAGCTCGCGGCACCGGCACCGGGTCTACGCATCGTAGACGCGTACTGCGGGGTGGGCCTCTGCGGGAGGCGCGTCGCACGGGCGGGAGGCCGTGCCGTGGGGATCGAGCAGGACCCCCGCGCGGCGAAGACGGCCGCGAGGGATGCCCCCGAAGGGTTCACTGTGCTCGCTGGCACTGTGGAGGATCGGCTCGGAGAGGCGCTGCCGGCCGACGTGGTGATCCTCAATCCGCCGAGAGCGGGCGTGGCGTCCCGCGTGGCGGAGGTTCTTGCAAACTCGGGACCGCCGCGGCTCATCTATGTGAGCTGTCATCCGGCCACGCTCGCCCGCGATCTGACCCGGCTCTCCTCGACCTACGCCATCACCGAGGTGCGCGGCTTCGACCTCTTTCCCCAGACGGCTCATGTGGAGACCGTTGCCGTACTACGGCGCCGGGCGCTTCCGCAGGATTCGGCATAGGCTTCATGCGCTACTACGTCACCGTATGCGACACGACCTTCGACGTCGAGATCGAGGAGAACGCCGTAGAGGTCGACGGACAGCCGGTCGAAGTCACGGCGTCGCAGATCGTCGGCACGGACGTCCATTCGTTTCTGATCGGCGGCGAATCGCATCGCGTCGTGGCCCGCCCATCCGGCAAGGGAGAGTGGGATCTCCACCTTCGAGGACGTCGCGAGCGAGTTGAGGTGATCGACGAGCGGACAAGGAACATGCGCGAGATGTCAGTGCCACGCGACGGAGCGCTCGGGCCCAAGTCGGTGCGCGCTCCCATGCCGGGTCTGGTGGTCAAGGTGGAGGTCGAAGAGGGCGAAGTGGTGGAGGCGGGCACGGGCCTAGTGATCGTCGAGGCCATGAAGATGGAGAACGAGCTCTTGGCGGAGGCCCGAGCTCGCGTGGGAACCATTCTGGTCAACGACGGGCAGCCGGTGAAGAAGGACCAGATCCTCATTGAAATGCTTCCAGCGGATGCGGAAGACGGCGAGGAGACCGAGTGAGCCGCGACGCAGAAGAGGCGCGCGTTCGTACGGAGAGCGGCATCGGGGTGGACGCCCTGTACGAGGGCCGGGGGCCGGATCCCGCTGCCGAGTCCGGAGAACGGATCGGGCGACCCGGGGAATTTCCCTTCACGAGGGGCGTCTATCCCGAGATGTACCGCCATCGCCTCTGGACCATGCGACAGTATGCCGGCTTCGGCACCGCCGAGGAGACGAACCGCCGCTATCACTACCTCCTCGAACAAGGCACCACGGGGCTGTCGGTGGCCTTCGACCTGCCGACCCAGATGGGTTACGACTCGGACCACCCGATGGCCGACGGCGAGGTGGGCCGGGTAGGCGTGGCCATCGACTCGATCGAGGACATGAGAGTGCTCTTCGACCGCATCTCGTTGGATCAGGTCTCCACCTCCATGACAATCAACTCCACCGCCGCCGTCCTCTTGGCCCTCTACGTGGCCGTCGGCGACGAGCGGGGTGTGGCCCGGCGTGCTCTGGCAGGGACCGTCCAGAACGACGTTCTGAAGGAGTACGTGGCGCGGGGGACGTACGTCTACCCCATCGAGGCCAGCTTGCGGCTCGTGTCGGACGTGATTGCGTTCTGCACGAGCGAGGTGCCGCGGTGGCATCCCGTGTCCATCTCCGGCTACCACATCCGGGAGGCCGGCTCGACGGCTCCGCAGGAGGTGGCGTTCACCCTCGCAAACGGGCTCGAGTACGTGGAGCGGGCGTTGGCCGCGGGCATCTCCCTGGAGGACTTTGCCCCCCGGCTCTCGTTCTTCTTCGCGGCCCACAACGACTTGTTCGAAGAGGTCTCGAAATTCCGCGCCGCCCGGCGCCTGTGGGCCCGGCTGATGCGCGAGCGCTACGACGCTTCGGATAAAGCATGCCGGCTCCGGTTCCACACGCAGACGGGTGGCTCGACCCTCACCGCCCAGCAGCCGATGAACAACGTGGTCCGGGTGACGATACAGACCCTCGCGGCGACCCTCGGGGGGACTCAGTCGCTCCATACCAACGGCTTTGACGAGGCGCTGGCGCTTCCCACCGAGGAGGCGGCGAAGATCGCGCTGCGTACGCAGCAGATCGTAGCGCACGAGTCGGGGGTGACTCGCACTGCGGATCCCCTGGGGGGGAGCTACTACGTCGAGGCCCTCACCGACGCGATCGAAGCCGCCGCCAGGGCATACGTCGACCAGATCGCCGAGATGGGCAGTGCGGCCGAAGCCATCGCCTTCATGCAGGACGCGATTGAACGCTCCGCTTACGCGCATCAGTTGGCGGTGGAGGCCCGAGAGCGGCTCGTGGTGGGCGTCAACGTGTTGGAGGAAGACGATCGGCCTCCCCGGATCGTGAGCCCCGACTTCACTGCACTTGAGGCCGCCCAGAAATCGCGACTCGCGCGCCTGAAGGCGGAGCGGGACGCCGACCGCGCCGCACGGGCTCGGGAGGCCGTCCGGTCCGCGGCGCGAGGGACCGACAACCTCATCCCCCACATCATCGACGCGACAAAGGCGTCGGTGACCCTGGGAGAGGTCAGCGACGTGCTCAGGAAGGAGTGGGGCACGTACGACCCATAGTTTGACGGGGAGGGCTCGGGGACGCACGCTGGCGGCGCCGGGCGCGACACTGGTCACACCGCCTCAACCCGTTAGTTTTCCAGGCTGTTGGAAGATGGCGTGGCCTGTCGCCACAGATGCTGAAACGAGATCCGATCCGCAGATGCCGACGTACGAGTACCGCTGCCTGAGCGGACACAAATTCGACCTCTTTCAAAGCATGTCCGACGAGCCTGACGCTGAATGTCCCCAGTGCGGCGAGAGGGGCGAGCGCCTCCTGTCGGGCGGGGCAGGCTTCATCTTCAAGGGCGAGGGCTTCTACGCTACCGACTACCGGAGCGAGGAGTACAAGAAGGCCATGTCGTCGGACACGGAGAGGGCGGCTTCGAGCGAGGAATCGACCGCTTCCAAGGACGGGGCAGCTTCGAGCGGCGATTCCTCGAGCCCCTCCGACTCGAAAGACTCCGCGGACTGAACCCAGTCCCGAGGCTAGAGGGGACCGTATGTCCCAGGAAGCCATTCGAAAGGCCCTTGAGGCTGCACTCCGGGAGATGGGTGTGGAGGGCGCCGCCGTTCGGCTCGAGCAACCCAAGGACCCGAGTCACGGCGACATCGCCACCAACGTTGCCCTCACGCTTGCCTCGAAGCTCTCGAGGCCGCCCCGCACGATCGCCGAGGAGATTGCCTCGCGCATCGACGGCGGCGCGGCCGGCATCGATGCCGTCGCCGTGGCCGGGCCGGGCTTCCTCAACTTCCGGCTGAGTGCCGGCGAAGTGGCGACCGAGCTGGCGGAGGTGCTTGCGCAGGACCTCGACTACGGACGCTCCGACGACGGCCAGGGGCGACGGTTCATGGTGGAGTTCGTCTCGGCCAACCCAACAGGTCCTCTCCACTTGGGCCACGGGCGCCAGGGGGCGCTCGGAGATGCCATCGCGGGCCTTCTCGAGTGGACCGGCTGGTCGGTCGGACGCGAGTACTACTACAACGACGCCGGCGCCCAAATCGACCGCCTCGGCGAGAGCGTGTGGGCGCGCTACCAGCAGTACTTCGGGGCCGACCCGGAGATCCCCGAGGGCGGATACCAGGGCGACTACGTCGTAGAGATTGCCGAACAGATCGCTAGGGAGTACGGGGACCGCTTCAGGGGCGACGACAGCGACGAGACTCTGGCCCTCATGCGCGGCACGGCCGTTCGCATGTTGCAGGAGGAACAAGACCGGGACCTGGCCGACTTCCGCATCGACTTCGACGTGCACTTCCTCGAGTCGTCCCTTTACGAGAACGGTCGAGTCGACACCACAGTCGAAGGGCTGCGAAAGACCGGCTATGTCTACGACCGAGAGGGGGCGGTGTGGCTCCGAACCACGGAGTTCGGAGACCAAAAGGACCGTGTGATGATCAAGAGTGACGGTACGCCAACGTATTTTCTCCCGGATGTGGCGTACCACATGGACAAGTGGGGCCGTGGCTTCCACCATGTCATCAACGTGCAGGGGTCGGACCACCACGGATCGATGATCCGGGTCCAGGCCGGCGTTCGGGCTCTGGGCCTGCCAGCCGAGTATCCGGAGTACGTGCTGCATCAGATGGTTCGGGTGGAGCGCGACGGGACGGAGGTGAAGTTCTCGAAGCGCTCCGGCTCCTACGTCACGCTCCGCGAACTCATGACCGAGGTCGGTGTGGAGGTGACCCGCTACTTCTTCCAGATGCGGAAGCCGGACGGACATCTGGTGTTCGACATGAACCTGGCCCTCGACCAGTCGGACAAGAACCCCGTCTACAAGGTCCAATACGCCCACGCCCGGATGTGCAGCATCTTCAGAAAGGCCGGAGTGGAGCGCGGGAGCGTGAGGGCCGAAGGAGTCGACCTGTCCCTGCTCGAGACCGAGGCCGAGCGAGAGATCATCAGGCAGCTCAGGCAGTTTCCCGAGCTGGTGCGGCGCGCTGCCAAGCTGCGCGGCCCGCACCTCGTCTGCGATTACCTCGAGCAGACGGCGGGCGCGGTGAATTCCTGGTATCATGCGGGCAATCCCAGCCGGGACCCGCAGCTGGCCGTGCTGGTCGACGACCCGGCTCTCCGGAGCGCCCGCCTCCTCCTGGCGCGTGCGATTCAGATCGTGCTCCGCAACGGCTTGTCGATCCTCGGCATCTCCGCTCCCGAGCGGATGGTCCGAGAGACGCAGGAGGCCACCCCCAACCTCGAGGGCTGATGTCGATCCTCGTCGCGGGGAGCGTGGCTCTGGATTCCGTGGAGACACCGTTCGGTGCGGCGGAGCGAGTGCTCGGCGGCTCCGCCGTCTTCTTCAGCGCGGCAGCCAGCCTGTTTTCTCGAGTTCGGATCGTGGGCGTGGTGGGCGACGACTATCCTCTGGAGCAGCTGGACTTTCTGGTGGAGCGGGAGGCGGACTTGGCTGGCATCGAGCGCCAGCCGGGCGAGAGCTTCTTCTGGGCCGCACGGTACTCCCACGACCTCAACTCCAGGAACACGCTGGAGACACGACTCGGGGTGTTTGCGGACTTCAAGCCGCAGATCCCGGACGCGTTCACAGACTCCCGCTTCGTCTTCCTGGGCAACATCGACCCGGTGCTGCAGCTCGACGTGCTCGATCAGGTTCGTTCTCCGGAGATCGTCGCCTGCGACACGATGAACTACTGGATCGAAGACAGCCGTGAGGCGCTGCTTGAGCTTCTGAAGAGGGTCGATATTCTGATGGTGAATGAGGAGGAGGCGCGGGAGCTCGCCAACGATCACAACCTCCTCCGCGCCGCCCGCTGGATCCAGCAGCGCGGCCCGGAGCTCGTCGTGGTGAAGAGGGGGGAGCACGGGGCCGTCCTGTACGGGCCACAGGGGGTCTTCTTCGTGCCGGGCTTTCCCCTCGAGGTGATCTTCGATCCCACGGGAGCCGGCGACGCCTTTGCCGGGGGCTTCTTGGGGTATCTGGGGTCGATTCGATCCCTCGCCCCGGACGACTATCGAAGGGCCATGGTGTACGGATCGGCCATGGGTTCCTTCGCCGTCGAGAGCTTCAGCGTGGATCGCTTCCGGATGCTGGACAACGGTGAGATCTTGAGACGGATCATGGAGTTCAAGGAAATGACTGCGTTCGAGCATCAGCTACGGGAGCCGTATGTCTGAGGTCACCGCTTGGGATTACCGTGCCGCAGGTGTCGACCTCGACGCCGCCGAGCGCGCGAAGGAAGGGCTCAAGGCGCTGTTGGCCTCCACGCGTGACGAGCACACGCTCTCCGAGCTCGGGCTGTTCGGCGGGCTGTACGCGGTACCGGAGAGCGTCGAGCGCCCGGTGCTGGTTTCCAGCGCCGACGGAGTGGGAACCAAGCTCAAGGTGGCCTTTCTGGCCGGCCGCCACGACACCGTCGGGCAAGATCTGGTCAACCACTGCGTGAACGACATCCTCGTACAGGGCGCCCGGCCCCTCTTCTTCCTCGACTACCTTGCTTCGGGAAAGATGGACGAGGCAGTCGTCACCGAGGTGGTTGCCGGGGTAGCCCGGGCGTGCAGGGAGAACGACTGCGCGCTGCTTGGAGGTGAGACGGCGGAGATGCCCGACTTCTACGCTCCCGCCGAGTACGACTTGGCGGGCTTCATCGTGGGCATCGTCGGGCAGGACGAGCTCCTGGACGGGTCGCGTGTGGGGGACGGTGATGTGCTGATCGGACTCGAGTCTTCGGGGCTGCACACGAACGGGTACACGTTGGCCCGCAAGATCATCTTCGATGTGATGGGCCTTTCGGTGGACGACCCCTTCCCCGAAGCGGAGTGCAGCGTCGCGGACGTGCTTCTCGAGGTACACCGGAGCTACCTGGACGCGCTCCGACCGATCCTCGAAGCTGGCTTGGTGCGGGGCCTCGCCCACGTCACGGGAGGGGGGATCCCCGGGAACCTTCCGCGCATCCTGGGCGCGGGGCTAGGCGCTCGCGTGGAGCTGTCCACTTGGGACGTGCCTCACGTCTTCCGCATCCTTGGAGAAGCCGGGGGCGTCGAGCGAGACGAGATGTTCCGGGCCTTCAACATGGGCGTCGGTATGATCGTCGTGGCGTCGCCCGGGGATGCCGACGGCGTGCTCTCGAGCTTGGGTGCAGAAGGATGCGGGGCGTGGGTCATGGGTGAGGTGGAGGCGGGAGCTGGCGTACGGTGGGCGTGAAGCCGACCCGGGGACTGTGCGCCCTCGGGTTGGCCTGGACCCTGTCGGGCTCGCACGCGGCGGCCGCGCAGAACCTGAGCTCTCTGGCCCAGGCGTGCGCGGCGCAAGGCTCAGCGGCCGTCCGGGCACCGTGCCAGAGCACGATCCTCGCGGCCCAGGCCATACGCGGCGGTATCGCGGTGGCGGGAGCGATGGGAAACGAGCTGGCGGGAACCTCCAGCACGCTGGGGCGACGACTGGGACGGACTCCGCGTGTCAGCCTGGGAGCGCGTTTCGACGCAGTGGCCTTCCGCATGCCGGACATCCTCTCCGGCGGCACCGCGCTGCCCGGCCGGACCACGATTCTCGCGTATGGGATGAAAGGCACCGTGGGAATCGGGGTCTTGGACGGCTTCTCGGTCGTGCCGTCCGTGGGAGGATTCCTCTCGCTTGACGTGCTGGGTTCCCTAGGCCTCTTGTTCTTGGAGGAGGGTGACGGGTTCATGGAGGACAGGGGCGTGCTCTCGGTGGGCGGACGGTTGGGGCTCCTCCGCGAGTCGTTCACGATGCCGGGGGTCACGGCTTCCCTCATGAGGGTCTACGGTCAGGAGCTCTCCTGGGGAGGCTCGGGCGTGACCGGTGCGGAGGTCGACGCGGATGTCTCGGCGACCTCGTTCCGCGTGACGATCGGCAAAGACGTCTTCGGGCTCGCCCTTCTGGTGGGGGGCGGCGCGGACTGGCAGGGGGGCGACTTCACGGTCCGTGCCGCCGACCCGGCCACGGAGGGCCGGGTCGAGCTGGTCGCCCGCGGCCTGTCGACTCGGCGCCAAGTCTTCTACGGCGGGGCGTCGTTCACTCGCCTCATCTACCAACTCTCGCTCGAGGCGGGCTGGGCCCGCGGATTCGACGATCTGCCGGGCTACCAAGGAGAGTACGATCCGATGGCTGCCACGCCGTTCGCCAGCCTAGCGGCCAGGCTTACGATTTGACGCGCACGTGGCGCGGGAACGACACCACTGCATGGCGAATTCGATTCGATGACGGAGAGCGCTGACTGGAGCGCCCACTCCCCGGACCCGGACCAGGTATGGCTTGCCCGAGCCGCTGCCCTGGCTGCGAAGGGCTGGGGGAGGGTTCGTCCGAACCCCATGGTGGGGTGTGTTCTGGTCCGGGACGGCGTCGTCGTAGGGGAGGGCTGGCACGAGGAGTTCGGAGGGCCCCACGCCGAGCTGAACGCGTTGCGGGCAGCGGGGGCCGACGCCCGCGACGCCACCGCCTACGTGACGCTGGAGCCGTGCAACCACCACGGAAAGACACCGCCGTGTACGCACGCCCTGGTGGGCGCCGGGGTGAGCCGCGTGGTGTTCGGTGCCGCGGATCCGGGCGTGGAGGCGGCCGGGGGTCGTCATCGGCTCTCGAGCGCAGGAGTGGAGGTTGCGGGCGGCTCGCCCGAGCCGGCGCTCGGCCGAGGGGTCGATCCCGCGTTCTTCTTCACGATGGAGCACCACCGGACTTACTTGGCCGTGAAGCTTGCCGTGAGTCGAGACGGACGGATCGCGGCCAAGGTAGGCGAGAGGACCCCGATCACCGGAGCAGGGGCGAACGCGGAGGTGCACCGCCTCAGGAGTGGCTTCGACGCCATCATGATTGGCTCCGAGACCGCCTTGGTGGACGACCCCCTCCTCACCGTTCGACACGGGATCGAGCCGCGGACAAGACCGACGCGCGTGGTGGTTGATTCCAGGTGCCGGATCTCGCCTCAGGCGCGGCTTTTTCGCACCGTCGAAGAAGCGCCCGTGCTGGTGCTGGTTACGTCGGCTGCCCCACGAGACCGAGTCCGGGAGGTGGAGGAAGCTGGGGCAAGCGTGACGGTGGTCGGAGAGGAAGAGGGACGCGTGCGACCGGAGGACGCGATGGCCGGCTGCTGGGACCTTGGACTGACGGCAGTACTCTGCGAGGGTGGCGGAAAGCTGGCGAGCGCCTTCATACGTGAAGGACTGGTTCAACGGCTTTACCTTTTCGAAGCACCCCTCACGCTCGGAGACCAGGGGGTTCCGGCGTTCCCGAACGCACCTAACACTCCCGCGAGTCCGGGCTGGCTGGCCGTGGGAACGCCTCGGCGGCTGGGTGCAGACGTGCTTTCCATCTTCGATCGCGACGTGTGATGTTCAGCGGGATCGTCAAAGAAGTCGGCGTGGTCCGATCCGTCCGGGAGCTCGACGGTGTCCGGGAGATCCGGATCGCGGCGACGGAGGTCCTCGACGACCTCGAGCCCGGAGCCTCCATCTCACTCGACGGGGCGTGTCACACGGCCGTATCCGTCGAGGAGGACGGGTTCACGGTCCACAGCATAGGGACGACGCTGGGCCGCACCGTCTCGGGAAGCTATCGGGAGGGTAGCTTCGTCAACCTTGAGAGGTCGCTGGCGATCGGGGCGCGCCTGGATGGACACCTTGTCCAGGGGCACGTGGACGGCGTGGGGGAGCTGACGGCCGTCTCCGAGGAAGGACAATACCACGTGCTCGACTTCCACATTCCGCCCGACGTCGCACGCCAGACCCTTCTTCGCGGATCGATCGCGATCAACGGCGTGAGCCTGACGGTGCACGCACTTTCGGACGATGACGTGTGTCAGGTTGCCGTCATTCCGTTCACCTGGGAGCACACCAACCTCGGTGCTGTGGCCGTGGGAGACCCCGTCAACGTCGAAGGCGACGTGATCGGCAAGTACGTGCGCAAGATGCTTCCCGACGGCGAGTAGAGCTATACTTTCTATCTATGCGTTGGCACCCCGCCTCCGCGGGTGAATCGCCCAACGGGTGCACCGGATCGCGACAGCAAGGGAGGAGTGCGCGGGATGCCGTTCGATTCCGTCGAAGCAGCCCTGGAGGACATCCGGCAGGGAAGGCTTGTCATCGTCGCCGATGACGAAGACCGCGAGAACGAGGGAGATCTGGTTTGTGCGGCGTCTCTGATCTCGCCCCAGACCGTGAACTTCATGACACAGTTTGGGCGGGGTCTGATCTGCGCGGCGCTCACGCCTGCACGTGCGGAGGAGCTGGGCCTTCCGCTCATGACGGATGAGAGCAGCGACCCGCAGGGCACGGCCTTCACCGTCTCCGTGGACGCCCATCAGCGCTTCGGTGTCACCACGGGCATTAGCGCGCACGATCGGGCGAAGACCATCCACGTGCTCGTGGATCCCGACACCCGTCCCGGGGACCTGAGGCGTCCCGGCCACATCTTCCCCCTCAAGGCGCGTCCGGGCGGCGTGCTCCGCCGGGTCGGCCAGACCGAAGCGGCCGTCGACCTCGCGCGAATGGCGGGTCTGCCGCCGGTAGGGGTGATCTGTGAGATCCTCAACCCAGACGGGACCATGGCCCGCCGCCCCCAGCTCGAGATCTACGCGCAGGAGCACGGCCTCAGGTTCATCACCGTGGCCCAGCTCGTCTCCTACCGGCTGGCCAAGGAGCGCCTCGTCAAGAGGGTCGCGGAGGCGGAGCTGCCGACCGGGTTCGGCCCCTTCCGCATCATCGCCTTCCAGAGCCCCCTCGACGATCGGGAGCACGTCGCCCTCGTGAAGGGTGAGATCGAAGGGAAGGAGGACGTCCTCGTGCGCATGCACTCGGAGTGCCTCACCGGCGATGTGTTCGGCTCCGTCCGCTGTGACTGTGGTCAGCAGCTCGAAGCCGCCATGCGGCAGATCTCCGAAGCCGACCGGGGCGCCATCGTCTACCTCAAGCAGGAGGGCCGAGGCATCGGGCTCCACAACAAGATCCGGGCCTACGAGCTCCAGGATCAGGGCCATGACACGGTGGAGGCGAACCAGGCGCTCGGCTTCAAGCCCGACCTGCGCGAGTACGGGATCGGCGCACAGATTCTCCTGGACCTGGGCCTCAACAAGATCTGCCTGCTGACCAACAACCCGCGCAAGATCGTCGGGTTGGAGGGCTACAACTTGGAGGTCACGGGTCGCGAGCCGCTCTGCGTCGATCCCGGCCGGCACAACGAGGAATACCTCACCACCAAGCGCTCCAAGCTGGGGCACATGCTGTAGATGCGGCGCCGAAAAGCCCCCGGTACGCGACCCTCACCGGACCCGGGCCACCCGGTGCAGAGCAGCGAGTCCGGGAGCTACCTTCCTAACCCCCCTCGAGCGCCCGGGCGGCGCGTAGGCATCATCGCCGCCTGTTTCAACGGAGACATTACGGCGGAGCTCGTGGAGGGCTGCCGCTCCGGCCTTTCGGACTTCGGCGTGCGGCGCCAAGACGTCGACGTCTACTGGGTACCGGGTGCTTGGGAGCTCCCCCAGACCGCCCGCCATGTGGCCGCCCTCGGCCGCTACGACGCCCTGATCGCGCTGGGGTGCGTCATACGCGGCGAGACGGCTCACTTCGACTTCGTGGCGGGCGAAGCCAGCACGGGGCTCGGTGCCGTTGCGAGAACCCTCGACGTGCCGCTCCTCTTCGGCGTGCTGACCACCGAGACACTCGAGCAGGCCTGGGTGCGTGCGTCCAGAGACGAAGACGACAAGGGACGTGAGGTCGCGCTGAGCGCTCTTCATATGGTGGCGCTGTATGCTGCCCTGGAGGAATAGTGGGCCGGGCCCACACCCGCGATCGGCCTCGGCGGATCGACCGGACACGGGCCCGGGCGTGGGCACTCCAGATCCACTACAAGTGGGACGTCGGCGACAAGAGAGGGACCCTTGTGCAGGCGCTCGGCGAGACGGTGTCTACGCGCCGCATCTCACCCGCCCGCCTGCCCTACCTCCGGCGGCTGCTGACGGCGCTGGACGAGCACGGCTCCGAGGTCGACTCGCTGCTCGCCGAGGCGTTGGACAACTGGCGTATGGACCGCCTCTCCCTACTGGATCGCGCTGTGCTTCGAATTGCCGCAGTGGAGATCCTCCACTTCGACGACGTCCCACCCAAGGTCTCGATCCAAGAGGCCGTGCGGTTGGTCGAGAGCTACGGTGGCGCCGACTCCCCGCGGTTCGTGAACGGCGTCCTCGACGCCCTGCACAAGCGAACGGTCGGCTGAGTCGGGGCCCCGGCGCGTGAATGTCCTCGTCCTGAACTGGCTCGACCCCGAGAACCCACAGGCCGGCGGCGCCGAAGTCCACCTCCTCGAGATCTTCCGACGGTTCGTGGAGTGGGGACATGCTGTCACGCTTCTGTGCTCGGGGTGGCCAGGAGCCCCCGGCACAGCCAGCCTCGATGGGATCGAGGTCCATAGGACGGGCGGCCGGCACAGCCTCTCCCTGGCCGCCCCCCGATATCACGAGCGTCACCTGCGCGACCGGAGGTTCGACGTGGTAGTGGAGGACCTCAACAAGGTGCCCTTCTTCTCTCCGCTGTGGACCGACGTCCCCGTTGCGCTTCTGGTGCACCATCTCTTCGGCGCCACGGCCTTCCGCGAGGCCTCGCTTCCCGTCGCAGCGGCCACCTGGCTGCTGGAGATGCCGATAGCGCGGGTCTTCAGGGACGCCCCCACCGTGGCGGTGTCTAAGAGCACGGCCCGGGATCTGATCCGGAGGGGACTCGCCAAGGAACTCATCGAGGTGATTCCCAACGGCGTGGACCTGGAGACGCTGACCCCCGGGAGACCGGAAGACCGGTACCGAGAGCCCACGCTACTGTACCTGGGGCGTCTCAAGCGCTACAAGCGAATCGATCTGATCCTTGGGGCTGTGGCGCTCCTCGCGAATCGTGACGTGCCCTGCCGACTACTCGTCGCCGGGAAGGGGGACCACAGAGCCCGGCTCGAGGCGCTTGCGGCGCGCCTCGGGCTGGAGAAGCGGGTGGAGTTCCTCGGCTTCGTGTCCGAGGCCAACAAACTGGAGCTACTCCGGAGGAGCTGGGTACACGTGTTGACCTCGCCCAAGGAGGGATGGGGCATCGCGAACCTCGAAGCCGCCGCCTGCGCGACGCCCACGGTGGCGAGCGACTCGCCCGGGCTGCGTGATTCCGTGGTCGACGGGCATACCGGTTACCTCGTCCCGCACGGATCGGCCGATCGTCTGGCCGACCGGATGCAGGAGCTCCTCGAGGACGAGGCGGCGCGGGTCCGGATGGGCAAGAACAGCAGGGAATTCGCCGAAGGATTCAGTTGGGATGCATCCGCCCGGGCCATGAAGCAATTCCTCGAGGCTCGGGTAGCTGAGAGATGAGGCCGCGGGTACCTTGTTCCCGCGGCCTGGCGCCCTCGGCGTACTTCGCCCCGAGCGCTGTCACACGTCAGGGAGGGGGCATGGACATCCAAATCACGTCACGTCACACCGATCTTTCAGACGGGCTCAAGGAGCGGGCGGAAGAGGCATTGAACAAGCTGAGCAAGTACGAACCTCGGCTCTCCACCGCCGAGATCGTCTTCGTAGAAGAGAGGCGATCGAAGAGAGTGGAAGGGATCGTCCGCATCGACCGTGGCGATCCGATCGTAGCGTCGGCCGAGGCGGACGAGTTTCGTGCGGCCCTCCATCAGATGATCGACCGCCTGAGCCGTCAGCTCAGACGGGGCCATCAGCAACACAGGAATCACCAGGCCCGGAAGCTCTCCGAGACCCTCGTCCAGGAGTAGCCTGGCTTTGAGCAGAAATTCGGCCAAGCTCCCGGAGAATACGTCCGGCCTCACCGTTGAGCGACTCCTCGAGGACAGGCAGGAATCGCTTCGGCTGAACGTGCTGAATCCGAGCGTCTCGCTTGACCGCGAGGTGCACGATTCGGACCTCTCGAGCCCGGGTGTGGCGCTAGCCGGGTTCACCCGGCGCTTCGCCGAAGGACGCATGCAGGTCTTCGGGGAGATGGAGATCTCCTACCTCGAGTCACTGACCGACGACGAGGTCCGCGAGCGAGTCGCGGGCGTCTTCCGGTTCGAGATTCCGGCAGCCTTCGTGACCAAAGGCCTTCCGGTCTCCGACGGATTCCTCGACGTGGCGACCGAAAACGGCATTCCCGTTCTGCGCTCCGGCCTCTCCACGAAGGAGTTCTACTGGCGGATCAAGCCCTACCTCGATTCTGTGCTGGCGCCGCGCGCGCACCTCCACGGTTCGCTAGCGGACGTCTATGGTGTGGGCCTCCTGTTCATTGGCAAGAGCGGCGTGGGCAAGAGCGAGTGTGTGCTCGACCTGGTGGAGCGTGGCCACGGGTTGGTGGCCGACGACCTCATCATTGTGTCGCGGCGCGCGCCCGACGTGCTCCTCGGCGAAGGCCATGCGCTTCAGGCCCACCACATGGAAATCCGCGGGCTCGGCATCATCGACATCCGGGCCCTCTTCGGCATTCGGGCTACCCGCCAACAGAAGCGAATCGAGGTAGTCGTCCAGCTTGAGACGTGGGACGAGCAAACCTCGTACAGCCGCGCCGGGCTGGAGCCGGAGGAGATGGAGATTCTCGGCGTTCCGGTGCCGAAGGTGACGATTCCTTTGAACCCCGGGAAGAACATCACCGTTATCTCGGAAGTGGTGGCGATGAACCACCTCCTCAAGTGCCTGGGCGTGGATTCGGCAGCCGCCTTCAACCTTCGGATCCAGGAGGTGATGCGACCAGTTCGCGAGTACCTCGAGATGGACTATGAATGAAGGCGCACGGATTCGCGGCGTACTCCTAAGCCACGGCAAGATGGCCGAGGGCATGGTCGACGCGGTGCAAAAGATCACGGGCCTGGAGGAGGGCGCCCTTGTCGGACTCAGCAACGAAGGATCCAGCCCTCGGGGCCTCGCCGAGCAGGTCGATCAACTTGTGGGTGACGCGCCGACCATCGTGTTCACAGACCTCTGCACGGGGAGCTGTGCCCTGACTGCTCAGCTCACCTGTAAGGAGGACGGACGGAGGGCCGTGGTGTTCGGGATGAACCTTCCCATGCTCCTTGACTTCGTTTTTCATCGGGATCTCTCTCTGGACGAGCTGGTATGCCGCCTCCTCCAGAAGGGGAAGGACAGCGTCAGGAGCGTCCCGGCGCAGCCGTAGAATGCCCGTCGTTCTCTACCGAATCGACGAGCGTCTCATCCACGGCCAAGTGGTCATGGGGTGGGGGCCCGAGTTGCAGCCGGAGCGTTACGTGGTCATCGACGACGAGCTGAGCAACAGTGAGTGGGAGCAGGACCTGTCCCGGCTGGGGCTCCCCGAGGGGGTGACAGCCGCGTTCCTTTGCGCGGCAGAGGCCGTAGCTCACGTCGAGGGCCTTGAGACTGACCCCCGGAACACGGTGGTCCTCACCCGTTCGGTCTCCGCGATGGCGAGCCTGGCCGAGCAAGGCCTCCTCCGGGGCAAGGAAGTCAACGTGGGAGGTGTGCACTACGCTGCGGGCCGGACCGAGCGCTTGTCGTACGTTTTCCTCAACAGGGAGGAGGAGGAGGGCCTGAAGACCCTGGAGGATGCAGGCGCGGTCGTGTTCGCTCGCGACCTCCCGGGTAGCCGGGCCGTCGGCTTGGCGTCTCTGATCGGCTGACGTGGTGACGCTGCTCTTGTCAGCCCTCGGGGGTGTGTTGGCCCTTGACGCGACCTCGTTGGGCCAGGTCATGATTTCCCGGCCGCTGGTCGCGGGAGCCCTCACCGGCTGGTTCCTTGGAGACCCCGCCCTCGGAGCGGAGATGGGCGCGATCCTCGAGCTATTTCACATCGCAGGCATGCCCGCCGGAGGATCACGCGTTCCCGAGCCGGGGCCGGCGTCCGTCGCGTCGGTCGTGGTTGCGACATCGACAGCTGGCAGCTCCGGTATCGTGCTCGGCTTGCTGGTCGGCCTCGTGACGTCAGAGCTGGGGGGCATGACCGTCGGTCCTCAGCGGCGCGTGAGCTCTAGGCTGATCGGCTGGATCGAGGAAGGTTCGCCCACACCCGGCCACCTCGATGCAGCGCACCTCGCCGTGATGTCCCTGGACTTTGTCCGGGGAGCCGCGATCACCGCGGTCGCCTTGGTGGCCGGCACCTGGCTGGCTAGGCATTTCGGCTCGTTCTGGGCCCTCGGGTCGGGACCGACGATGTCGATCCTCCTGATCGGTGCGTCCATTCACCTCGGGGCGCTCCTCAGGGGCTTCGGAGGGTGGAGCTCTCGGCGGGTGGTATTCATGGTGGGGGTCGTGGCCGGGATCATCGGGGCCTATTGGGCGTGAGCTCGACCATGCATTGGCCGGCAGGCTGGATGGGGAGCTTCCTGCGCTCCTTCGCGATCCAGGGCTCCTGGAACTATCGGTCCATGCTCGGCTCGGGCTTCGCGTTCGCTCTGGTGCCCTTTCTTCGGCAGAGCGGCCTCGTCGGAGAGGAGCTTGCCAGCGCGACCCGGCGGCACCTGGAGCCCTTCAACGCGCATCCGTACCTCTCCGGGGTCGCCCTAGGGGCGGTCGCGCGCATGGAGTCGGAAGACGTGGATGCGGAGACCATCCGCCGGTTCAAGACGGCCATTCAGGGGTCGCTCGGAGGATTGGGTGATAGCTTGATTTGGGGCGCGTGGCGTCCGGCGACGCTTCTGCTCGCGCTGGCGCTGGCATGGTCCGCTACCACGCCGTGGGTTCCCGCGTTGCTGTTTCTGGGTCTCTACAACGGGGGCCATCTCACGATCCGTTGGTGGGGATTCAGGGTCGGGCTCGAAGAAGGGCGGGAGGTGGCCGCCCGGCTCGAGGCGGCCGGACTGCCCCGGATTGCGGAGCGCATCTTCCGCGCCGGCGCCCTGCTGCTCGGCGTCCTCGTCGGAGGTCTGCTGGCGAGTCGGCTGGCGATGGCCGGGAACGGGTGGCTGTGGTCGCTCGGAGGCATGGCGGGCTTCGCGATCGGATTGCGGCTGGGCCGGAGAGCGCTCCGGCTCGCGACCGTCGCCTTGGTGCTGGCCATTGCGGTGATTGCAGCCTTGGGCGCGGCATGACTGACGAGCGGCTCGCGCGCACGGTCGAGGTCGTGAGCCTCCTCGGGTTCCATGCGCGCCCGGCCGCTGAGTTCGTGCGGCTGGCCGGGTCCTTCAACTGTGAGATCTGGCTCGAGAAGGAAGGGATCGAGGTGAACGCGAAAAGCATCATGGGCGTGCTCATGTTGGCCGCCGAAAAGGGCTCTCAGCTCGCGATTCGAGCGCAGGGAGACGATGCCGAGGAGGCGCTGGATGTGCTGGCCGACCTGATCGCCCGCGGCTTCGAAGAGATACGTGGTGTCGAAGGTATTTGACGGCATCGGAGCGTCGGAGGGGATCGGCGCGGGTCGCGTCCACATCCTGACGTGGGGCGTGCCCGATGTGCCTCACCGGTCCGTGGAGCCCGCCGCTGTCGAAGCGGAGGTCGAGAAGCTCTACGAAGTGGTCGCGTGGGCGAAGGACAAGCTCCGCCGGTTGGAGGAGTCCACGGAACAGCGTCTGGGGAGCGTGGAGGCGAGGATCTTCGGGCCCCAGCTTCTCATGTTGGGCGACGACACCCTCATCGAGGGAGCGGCGCGCTACATCCGCGAAAACCGCCTCTCGGCGGCGAGAGCCCTCGACTGGCGGATGCTCGAACTCCAGGCGCTGTGGAGCCGGACGGCGCACCCCATGGTTCTAGATCGCATCAACGACCTCCAGGACCTGCAGGTTCGGCTTCTCCACCAGCTCCTCGGCCTCCCGGATCCCACGGACGTGTCGGGCCTCCCGGAGGGCGCTATCGTCGTCACCCGGAACCTCTCCCCAAGCCTCACGGTGCAGATGGACCCGAGCCTGGTGCTCGGCATCGCTGCTGACCAAGGCACGCGGACAGCCCACTGGGTGATGCTGGCGCGGTCGTTGGGCATACCGACCGTGTGTCGGCTGGGCTCCGTGTCGCGTCAGGCTCGCGCCGGGCAGCAGGCGATCGTTGACGGTCGCATCGGGCGGGTCGTTCTGGATCCGGATGTACATGATCGAGAGGTCTTCAAGATCCGGGAGACGCAGATCCAGGAGTGGCAAGAGGAGATCGAGATCGTCGCCCGGCTCGAATCAGTGACATCGGATGAGCAACCCGTCACGCTGCGGGCGAACCTCGACCTTCCGGGCGAAGCGGAGAGGGCCCGGGACCACGGGGCCATGGGCGTCGGCCTGTTCCGGACCGAGTTTCTGGTGGTGGGCCGCAACCAGATGCCTGACGAGGACGACCAGTACGAGGCGTATCGGCAGGTCGCAGCGGCGTTTCCCAAACAGGTTGTAACGGTCCGGACCTTCGACCTCGGGGGAGACAAGTTCCCGATGTTCCTCGACATGCCGGCCGAGGAGAACCCGTTCCTCGGATGGCGGGGCATTCGAGTGTGCCTCGATGAGCCCGAGCTGTTCCGGACCCAGCTCCGCGCCATCCTGCGCGCGTCGGCCCACGGTGACATCCGCATCATGGTGCCCCTCGTCAACGATGTGGAGGAGATGCGTCAGGTGCGCAGCTTGGTCGAGGAGGAGGAAGACCGCCTACGTCGCGAGGGCATCCCCTACAACTCGGGCTATAAGCTCGGCATCCTTGTGGAGACGCCGGCCGCGGCCTTGGAGGCCGTGGAGCTCGCCCGCCACAGCGATTTCTTTTCGATCGGAACGAACGACCTCACGCAATACACCCTGGCCGTGGACCGCACCAGCGCCCGCCTGGCCAAGCTCTTCAACCCCTTCCATCCGGCCGTCGTGAGGCAGCTCGCCCAGGTTTCGAGGGTGGCCCAAAGGGCGGGAATCGAGGTGAGCGTATGCGGGGAAATGGCGGCCAACCCGCTCGGCGCCTTTCTCTTGCTTGGGTTGGATATCACCACGTTCTCCGTTGCTTGGCCCTCCGTGCCGGAGGTGAAGAAGTTCGTTCGGGCCTTTCGCATCGAAGACGCACGGCGGGCCACGAAGCAGGCCGTGAACGCTCCGTCAAGCCGCGACGTGGTGGAATGTCTGGTAGGGGGGATCGGCGGCACAGTCGATCTTGCGGCCTTCTCCGGGCGGTGGAACTTGTCGCCTCCGGAATGAAGGAATAGCTTCGGCGGGCCCGAAGAGCGTTTTCCTCCCGGCGAACACCGAACTTCAGGTACGCCAGTGAGCCGTCATCTCTTCACGTCTGAGTCCGTCACCGAGGGTCATCCGGACAAGATCGCGGACCAGATCTCGGACGCCGTGTTGGACGCCATGCTCCTCGACGATCCCATGGCCCGCGTGGCGTGCGAGACGCTCGTAACCACGGGAATGGCCGTCGTCGCCGGGGAGGTCACGACCACGTCCGTAGTCGATCTCCCGAAGCTGATCCGGCGGACCATTGTCGACATCGGCTACGACGATGCCCGCTACGGGATCGACGGACATCACTGTGCCGTTCTCACGAGCATCGGCCGCCAATCTCCGGACATCGCAATGGGCGTGGACACGGGTGGGGCGGGCGACCAGGGCATGATGTTCGGGTACGCTACGGACGAGACGCCCGAGCGCTTACCTGTTCCCATCCGGTACGCGCACGCGCTGACCCAGCGTCTAGCGGAAGTCCGGCGGTGTGGCATTCTCCCATGGGTGCGTCCCGACGGAAAGGCCCAGGTGAGCGTGGCGTACGAGGATGACCGTCCGATCTCGGTTGAGACAATCGTGGTGAGCACGCAGCACGCGCCGGACGTGCACAACGACGCCATCCGGGAGGCGGTGATCCAGGAGGTGATTCTGCCGGTGATCCCGTCCGAGCTCCTGGACCCCGGCCACTGTACCTTCCACATCAACCCCACGGGGCAATTCGTCAGGGGCGGCCCCCACGGCGACGCTGGACTCACCGGCCGCAAGATCGTCGTCGACACGTACGGCGGCATGGGGGGGCACGGCGGCGGAGCCTTCAGCGGGAAGGACGCCACCAAGGTCGATCGGTGCGGGGCGTACGCCGCCCGATGGGCGGCCCGAAACCTCGTTGACGCCGGCCTGGCCTCCCGTTGCGAGATCCAGCTGGCGTACGCGATCGGCGTCGCCCAGCCGGTCTCCATCCACGTCGATACCTTCGGTACAGGCCGGTGTCCCGACGGTCAGTTGGCGGCGGCCGTTCAGCAGGTCTTCGACTTTCGGCCACAGGCCATTATCGAGTGCCTGGGGCTCCGCGAGCCTATCTTCCTGCCGACGGCCACCTACGGGCACTTCGGTCGCACACCCCACCGGAAGACCCTGGAGGGAGGTCGGGCGGTGGCGCTCTTTCCGTGGGAACGATCGGACCGAGCCGACGACATCCGGACGGCGGTTGGGCTCTGAACGGGCAGCGCGCGACAGAGCCTTTCTCGGATGGGAACGATCCGTGAGGGGCCGGGTGTCTTACGGGACATGCCTGTGATCGCATACGAAGGAAGAACCGGCGAGAGCCTTCGGAGTATCCTACCACCATAGCGGATACGTTTCCGCTCCTCGACCAGAGCGATTGCCCGTGTTGGTTCAGGTCTGCGTACAGAGTCTCGGGTTGGACCGGGCATCCAACGCACCCGTCGTCATCCTCCAGGAGAGCGACGGGGAGAGGGTGCTCCCGATCTGGATTGGGCCCGGCGAGGCGAGCGCCATCGCGATGGAGCTCGCCCGAATGAAGTTCTCCCGCCCGCTCACCCATGACCTGCTTGTGTCGGTGCTCGGCGGCCTGGGCGGCGCGCTCCAGAAGGTGATCATCAGCCGCCTCGAGGAGAACACCTACTTCGCAGAGATGATCATCCGGCGAAACGGTGAAGTTATCTCCATTGATGCGCGTCCCTCCGACTCCATCGCCGTGGCCCTCCGTATGGAAGCCCAGATCTTCGCGCTCGAGGAGCTCCTCGAGCGGACCTCCATCGAGGTCTCCGAAGAGCAATCGGTGGTCGAGCTCGAGCTGTCGGAGCCCGAGCTGAAGTCGGATCAGGAGTTGGCAGCAGAGCAGCTCAAGGACTACCTGCGCAAGCTGGCTCCAGAGGATTTTGGTCGCTTCACCCCCTGACGAACCGCAGTCGTGGGGGCGCCGTCCGGGGCCGTTCCGCCTCCGCGCTCTCGTTCTCTGCCTGACCCTCGCGAGCAGACAGCTGCTCCTCGGCGCCTCCGACGCCGGAGGGCAGGAGGGTGCGCTTCGTCTGCGCGGCCGCGTGATGCTCGGGGAGGTGGCGGTCGATTCCGCGACCGTCATGCTGCACCGTGTGACTGCAGAAGCGGCGGGAGAGGTTGACTCGGTGAGCGTCGTCGCCGACGGGAGCTTCGAATTCGCGATTCCGCAAGAGTGGCGACTTGTCGGTGGGGCCGAGGTCCTCTTCGCGTCCGTCCGCCACGGAGGAGTCCTCTACTTCGGATCGGCGGTCTCGGACTCGGATCAGCTCGATAGCCTCTACGTCATCACCGTCTTCGATTCGGAGGAGACGCCCCGGCAAGGCCTCCTGCTTCCGGTGAGTGTCCGCAACCTGTTTCTCGAGCAGTCGGGAGAGGGATGGCGAGCGACAGACCTCCTGCAGATTCTCAACGGCGGAGAGCGCACGCTCGTTGCGCCCGAGGACGGGGTCGTTTGGCGCTATCCGCTACCCCCCGAAGCCACCTCGCCGCAGCTGGGCCAGGGCGACCTCCCACCCGATGCGGTGACGTTCGAGGGAGGTAGGGTTTCCGTGCGCGCTCCCCTCCCACCCGGGGAGCGGATGCTCTCCATTCGTTATGAGCTTCCGATGCTCGAGGCGGAAATCCCAGCCCCTGGGAGAACTGACAGGCTCAACCTCTTTGTGAAGGAACCGACCCCTTCACTCGACGTCGTGGGCTTGCAGGCCATCGACGTCGTCGCCCTCGACTCCGAGAGCGCCTACCGTCGATATTCCGGCATCGACCTCCGTGACGCGCTCGTTTCACTGGAGGAGGCGAGCGAAGGAGGGCCGCCCTCCATGGGGATCTTCGCGGCCGTCCTAGCGGCGCTCCTCTGCGCGGCCGGACTTCTCGCTTATCTCCACCCACGTAGACGGGCTGCGGCCAGCGGGGCTCTCGGTCCGGGAGGTTCGGCGGCTCCGACGGCCGGCGCGCCAGCCGGACCGGACCGGGAAGGGCTCATCCTCCGCGTAGTGCGTCTCGATGAGTCTTTGGAGGCGACCACAGATCCCGAGGCACGTCGGGCGATGTTGGAGGAGCGGACGGCGCTCATCGCCCGGCTTCGGGCCCAGAGCTGACGGTATCGTGTCTGTCGTGACAACGCCTGCCGTCCTGCTCCGCTCGTTCAACTACAGCGAGACGAGTCGGATCCTGCGGCTCTACACTCTGGATCTCGGGCTCGTGGGGGTGATGGCCAAGGGGGTCCGGAGGAGGGCCACCGAGGGAGATGGCGGTCTCGGGACATTCGCGCGGGGCGACGTGACCCTCTACGTGAGGCCGACGCGCGATCTTCAGACCTTCAAGGAGTTCGCCCTCCGAGAGAGTGGGCAGGGGCTCGGCCGAGATGTGCTTCGATTCGCGGCGGCGTCGGTGCTTGCCGACCTGGTGTTGGCCCATGCGGGCTCGGAGCCAAGTCCGGAGGTCTACGAGCGTCTGACGGAGGGACTGAAGCGTGTGGAGCTCGCGGGGCAAAGGGACGTCGTGGCGGTGCTCCTGAACGAGGGATGGATGCTCATCTCGGCGTTGGGGTACCAGCCGCAGCTGGACCCTTGCGTCGAGTGCGGAAGATCCCTCACCACGGAGGACCTCGGTCGGTTCGACTTCGGCGCGGGTGGCGTCCGCTGCCCCGAATGCTCGGTTGAGGTGTCAGGCCCGTTGCTTGGACCGGGAGCCAGGGATCAGCTCAAGACGCTCCTAGCCGGGCCCAGGGACGTGACGATCACGAGACCCAAGGCCCATCTCCATTTGCTGAACGACTTCGCGGTGTATCACGTCTCAGGCTCGAAGGCTCTTCAGTCCTTCCGCTTCCTGGCGTCGGTGACAAACCTGGAAATCGAGATTCCTGCAGACCGTGGACCCTCGCCTGACGCCATACCCACCGAGGCCGAGCCGTGACGGACAAGAGGCTCATTCTCGGGACCGCGGGCCACATCGACCACGGAAAAACGGCGCTCGTCAAGGCCATCACGGGCGTGGATACGGACAGGCTCCAGGAGGAAAAGGCCCGAGGCATCACAATCGACCTCGGCTTCGCCGACCTCGTCCCCCGCGAAGGTCTCCGCCTGGGGATCGTGGACGTCCCGGGACACGAAGGCTTCATCCGGAACATGTTGGCCGGCGCCACGGGCATGGACCTCGTCCTTATGGTGGTTGCCGCCGACGAGGGCATCATGCCGCAGACCCGCGAGCACCTGGACATCGTCCGCCTGCTGGGCGTCGATCAGATGGTCGTAGCGCTCACCAAGTCCGACCTGGTCGAGGACGAGTGGTTCGAGCTCGTCGAGGAAGAGGTAGCCGAGGCGTTGAGCGAGACCCCCTTTGCGGGAGCTCCCGTCTTGAGGACGTCGACGCTCACAGGAGAGGGCCTCGACGAGCTGGTCGATGCGCTGGCCACCGTCGCGCAGGGCGTTGGAGGGCGCTCCAGGCGGGACATCGCCCGTCTTCCCATCGATCGGGCCTTCACCGTGAAGGGGACCGGCACGGTGGTCACGGGGACGTTGTGGAGCGGCAGCCTCTCCCTGGGCCAGGCCGTCATCCTGCAGCCCTCGGGCATCAGCGGGCGGATTCGAGGCCTGCAGGTGCACGGCGCTCAAATGGAGCGGGTGGGGGCGGGCGAGCGAGCGGCGGTGGCGATTACGGGAGCCGACATCGGCTTGGAGAGCGTGGGACGAGGGCAAGCGATGGTGCGGGAGCCCCATTGGTCACCGACCTCGATGCTCACGGTAGGGCTCATAGTACTTCCCCAGACCGGATGGAGGGTCAAGCACGGCCAGCGTGTTCGGGTGCACCTGGGAACGAGCGAAGTCATGGCCCGGGTCGTCACGTTAGAGGGTCGTGAGGTGCCGCCCGGTGAGCCAGGATGGGTGCAGCTGAGGCTCGAGAAGCCGCTTCTCGCGCGCACCAGAGACCGCCTCGTCATCCGCTCCTACTCGCCAGTGACCACGATCGGCGGCGGGATCGTGGCAGAGGCGGTGGCACCTAAGCGTAAGAAGCTCCGCCCGGGGGAAGGGGAGGCCTTCCATGCGATCATTCATGGCGCTGGCCCCGAGTCGCTGGCTTCGCTGCTCACCCTTGCCTCATGGAGAGGCGTTCCGGCGCGGGAGACCCCCGTCCACACGGGCCTCTCCCCCGACGCGACACGCACGGCGGAAGCCGCAGTGCTGGAGGCCGGAGCCCGCGAGGCGGGCGGTGAAATCTACGGCGCCGCCACGGTAGAGATGGCGAGGAGCCTTCTGGAGGAAGCCGTAGACAGTTTTCATCGCGACGAGCCGCTGAGGCTCGGCATCGCGGTCGAGCTCCTTCGTCAACAGCTCCCTATGGGCGAGGAGGCCCGTCTGGCCGATCGTCTCTTGAATGAGGCTGCTTCCGCGGGACGGATCCGGGTCCAGCGCGGCCTCGTGTCGCGAACCGGCTTCGAGCCGTCCCTTAGCCCCAGCCAAGCTGCTTTCCGGGAAGACCTCCTGGAAAGGTACCGAAGAGCGGGACTGGCGCCTCCGACGGTCGCCGAGTTGCCCGAGGAGATGCGAGGCAACTCCGATCTTTGGCCCGTGCTCAAGCTGCTGGAGCGGGAGGGAGAGCTCGTGAACCTCGACGACGACTTCTTCGTGGACTCGGCGGCAATCTCCGAAGCCGCATCTCAAGTAGCCAGTAAGTTCGATGGTGCTAAGTCATTGGGACCAAGTGATTTTCGCAAGATACTTCCGGTGACGCGGAAACACCTGATCCCGATACTGAGCTACTTTGACCAGACCGGGCTGACCCTGAGACGGGATGCTGGCCGGGAGGTCGTCCCCCAAGGCCGGACCGAACCGACCGGGCGTTAAGGAGCCGCGCCCGCGGCCCGGCAGGCACGGGTGAAGGTGAGCGGCATCAGGGTTCTTGGGGAACCAACGATCCGCTTACGACCTATATGAAGGCAGGCGAAACAGATGCTTGCAGCGGCTTTCCCCGGTACCTATAGTGGGGGAAAGAAGCGACGGATTCACAAGCACCAAAGCTCGGGAGGGGTATTTAGTTCAACTGCTACGGAATTGGTGGTGCACATGGGGCGCGCCTTTTGCGTCTTCCTGCTTCTAGCGGCTCTGGTAACTGAGGCTGACCTTTCCGCCCAGGCCCCCCCTGAACCGCCGGAGAGCGGGTTCACACTAGGACAGAACTACCCGAATCCGTTCAACCCCGAGACGAGAATCCCCTTCGAGCTCAACGAAGGGCTGTTCGTCGATGGGAGAACGGCGATGGTGTCCGTGCGCATCTACAACGTGCTGCAGCAGTTCGTGGCCGCTCCCACCGCACTCAACCACCCCAGCGGTCAGACGCCGCTCGTCGATCTGGAGCACGTAGCGCCCGGCCGCTACGAAGCCTACTGGGACGGACTCGACCAGGCGGGCCGGAAGGTCGCTTCCGGGATCTACTTCGTTCAACTGACGGTGAACGGCGAGCGAGCCGTCATCAGGATGTACGTCACCAAGTAGACCTCTCGGGCACCGCCGCGGCTAGGATGCCCGCTCTTCGAGCAGCCTCAAGAAATCTTCCGGCTCCTCGAGTTCCTTCAGGAGCTTGGGAAGGTCGTCGTCTTTGGCGAACTGGGCGATCTTGCCGAGCGCGGGGAGGTATTGGTTGGAGACTTCGAGCGGCGGGGCGACGATCAGGAAGAAGTTGCGCACCGGCTGATCGTCGATGGCCTTGAACTCGATCCCGCCGGGCTTGCGTCCGTACGCGAGGCGGAGGCGACTCACCACGAGCGAGCGGCAGTGGGGGATGGCGATACCACGGCCGATGCCAGTTGAGCCGAGGCTCTCCCGGCGTTTCAGGGCCTTGTAGAGGATCTCTTCGGATTCTTCGTCGAGTTTGAGGAGGGAGAGGAGCCGCTTGAGTGTCTCATCCTTGGACTCGGACGTGAGATTGAGGTCCACGGCTCCGGCTGTGAACAGCTCACTGAGCCTCATATCCAGATCCTCCGAAGGTTACGCCTTCGCGAGCATGTTTGATCGGTTCTGCGAGGACGAATATCTCCCAGGAGGGTCTGGGCTGTCAAAGCGGCACCCTTCACGCTCTTCGTGCCGGATCGTACCTTTCGGCCATGGCCGACGATCTATTCGAACTTTTCGCGAGACACCGGACTCCGCTCTTCCTCGCGCCTCAGGCGGGCGTGAGCGAATCGCCATTTCGGCGGCTCTGTCGCCGATTTGGTGCGGACGTGGTGTCCACGGAATTCGTGAGTGCGGACGGGATCGTGCAGGGCAACAGGCGAACGCGCGATCATCTGCGCTTCGCCGACGATGAACGGCCCATCGGCATTCAAATCTTCGGCTCAGACCCCAAGACCATGGGGGAGGCCTCGGCTCTGGTGACGGACCTGTTCCAGCCGGACTACGTCGACATCAACTTCGGTTGCCCGGTGAAGAAGATCGTGAAGCGGAACGGGGGCTCGGGCTGCCTGCGTGATCTCGATCTGGTGGAGCGCATCATCAAGGCCGTCGCGGCCAACACCCACCTGCCCGTGACAACCAAGGTCCGAAGCGGGTACGACGAGCCGTCTCGTGATCCGGTGGGGATCGGACTACGCTGTCAGGCGGCCGGCTCCCGCATGGTGACGCTCCATGCGCGAACCCGGACCGACATGTACTCGGGTGAGGCTCGATGGGAGGAGATCGGTGCACTGGTCGACGCCCTTGAGGTGCCGGTCGTTGGGAACGGAGACGTGCGAACGGGGATGGATGCCCGTCGCATGAAGGAGAAGACGAACTGCGCCGGTGTGATGATCGCGCGGGGGTCACATGGCAGTCCTTGGATCTTCCGACAGGCCAGGGCCGGCCTCGACGGGCTCCCGGTGCCGGCCGATCCGAGCGTGGAGGCACGCTTCGAGATCTGCTTGGAGCACATCCGGAACGGCATCAAGTTCGGGAGGGACGCCGACCGAACCTTGATCGACTTCCGAAAGCACCTAGGGTGGTATACGAAGGGGCTTCCGGATGGGCGGACGCTCCGCTCGGAGCTCTTTCGGGTCACCACGCTCGAACAGGTGGAGGCCCTGCTGCACCGGTATCTCGATCGCCATTTGGAGGGTGCCGAGGCGGCCTGACGGGGACCTCGACTCGCCGGAGTGGGGTACCTGTAAACATCGGGTGACCGATACTGAAGACCCGGCCAAGGGGCTTGGTAGGAACACCGGGGGCGTCACGGCTTCGACGCGTTTGGTGAACATGGAGCAGCGTGCCGAGGTTTCCTGGGACCTCGTTAAACCCCCGGGGAAAGCACAATTGCCAACACTGATCTGGCATTGGCTGCGTAACCACGGTTCGCAGTCCGTTTCCTGATCTGCCTGCCCGAGGCGGGTCTCCGAGACGTCGATGAGTCGGGCTGGTCTCACGCCAGCGCTGTCCTGGTGCGAGATGAGATGCTCCGACAGCTAGCTTGGGAGCGGGTTGCTCGCTCACTGCCCCAAGGCGAACTCTCGAGTGAGGCTACGCACGTAGAAGCTCTGTAGGATCCATTCGCGGACGCGGGTTCGACTCCCGCCGCCTCCACTATTTACCGGTTCCCACCGGTATGCGTACAATCCCACAAGTCCCTGTGAATAGGGGATTTGTCTTGAGAAGCGGGTGACCGCCCCGGGCCCTCGATCGTGGATTCAAAGAATCGTGATTGGTGGGCGCCGTCTCGACCCGGGGCTCGGCACTTATCCGGCGGCCGGGTTGGCTGAAGCGCGCGAGCACGCACTCTCTAGCAAAGCGCTGGTTATCGCCGGGCGCGATCCGCTGGCCGAACGCCGTCGAGCGAATGTCTAGACATTCCGGGAAGCGGCGCAACGGGTCCACGAGGCGCATCTGCCTCGATGGCGCAACGGCAAACACACCAGGACGTGGTGGCAGTCCTCGGAGCGTCACGCCCTCCCCGTCAACCGGCGACCTGAGGTGGTCCCGGTTTTTTGGACAGGTCGTTAAGGTGGATTCCAGAGCGGAAGAGGAGGCACCGAGATGGCCAGGAAGAGACGGCGGTTCACGGCGGAGTTCAAGGCACGGGTAGCGCTCGAGGCGCTGCGCGAGCGGGACAGCGTGCAGGCGATCGCGGCGCGGCACGAGCTTCATGCGAACCAGGTGACCACATGGAAGCGGCAGCTGCTCGAAGGGCTGCCGGAGGTGTTTGCCGGGGGCGCGGGCCGCAAGGCCGCCCTGGAGCACGAGGCGAAGATCCGGGACCTGCACGCCAAGATCGGGGAGCTCACGGTCGAGCGGGATTTTTTTCGGCGCGGGCTCAAGCGCTGAGCCGGGCGGAGCGGGGGCGGATGATCGAGCGGGACGGACCGCTGAGTCTTTCGAGGCAGTGCGCGCTGCTGGGCGTGAGCCGGTCGTCGCAGTACTACCGGCCGAAGGGGGAGAGCGCCGAGGACCTGGCGCTCATGCGGCGCATGGACGGGCTCCACATGGCGTATCCGTTCTACGGGAGCCGGCAGCTGATGCGGCATCTGCGCCGCGAGGGCGTTGCCGCGGGCCGGCACCGGATCCGGCGGCTCATGCGCCTGATGGGGATGGAGGCGACCTACCGGCGGCCGCGCACGAGCGTGGCGAGTCCGGAGCACCGGGTCTTCCCCTATCTGCTGCGGGGCCTCACGATCTCGCGGGCGGACCACGTGTGGTGCGCGGACATCACCTATGTCCCGGTGACGCAAGGGTTTTTCTACCTGGTGGCCGTGATGGACTGGGCGACCCGGCACGTGCTCGCCTGGCGGCTGTCGAACACGATGGACGCGTCGTTCTGCGTCCAGGCGCTGGACGACGCGCTGGGCTGGAGGGCTCCGGAGATCCTCAATACGGATCAGGGCTCCCAGTTCACCAGCGAGGCGTTCGCCGACCGGGTGCTGGGTGCGGGCGTGCGCTTCTCGATGGACGGCCGGGGCCGCTTCCTCGACAACATCTTCATCGAGCGGCTGTGGCGGTCGCTGAAGTACGAGGCGGTGTACCTCTACGAGCTCCGGGACGGGCCCGACGCCCAACGCATCATCGGCTCGTGGATCGACTTCTACAACGAAGCGCGCCCGCACTCGTCGCTGGGCGGACGGACGCCGGGCGAGGCCTATCGCGAAGGCGCGGAGGTGTGGTGAGGACGATCCGGCGCGACGCCACCCAACCGGCGCAACGACGCCTGCGATCGTCGCGGGATCTACGCGCGGCCCTTCCCTCCGTCTTCCCATCGGGAACCAGTCCCGACGGGAAGGCGGAGGTTATATTCAAACCGGGCTCGAAGGAGAACACCCGGCCTCAAGCGGGACCCCGAGGGCTTTGGAGACCATCGGAATCCACCTTAAGATCGCCCTCGGACTGTCCAACGAAGTAGGACCACCTCAACCTACAGGTTCACCGAATACGCCGCAGTGACGTGCTGATCATACGCGGACTGCCAAGCGGATGAGCATGATCTCGCGCCCGCCACTGCTCCGCTAGTCAGCTGATGGAAGGCTGGGCTGCTCCGCCGTGCGCTCGAGCTCCGCGATCCGCGCTTCGTAACGCGCCAACAGATCCTCTCGCACCACCTCATCGGTCGAATGCACCGGCCTCGTACACTTGTGTCTCACAACCGTTGACAAGTTCCGTGGGGCTGCGGACACTTCGGTCTGGCCACTTGCAACCCTACAGAGAGAAGCGGGTGAAGTAGCCTAGGACGAACTCTGGACCGGTGACGAGGTTCTTGCCGGACAGCGGGAGGCGGCTCCCGACTTCGATCTGTCCCGGGCCCGCCGTGACCAGAAGCGAGGGAATGAACCGCACCATCTCGCGGACGTGGTCGTCGAGCATCATGCCTTCCAGAGCGGGCTCCGCGCCGAACCATCCTTCCAACTGGGCTTTGAACCCGACCCGGTCGCCACCGCCTCCGAGGCTCACGTTGAAGAACTCTCGTTGCCGAAGTCGAAGCGCTCCGCACCGGCCATTGCCACGGACCGCAGCATCTCCTCCCAGATTCCGGAGGAGGTGAAGTCGCCAGCTTCCCGCCAGCGGTATCCAGCCCAAGCGGCGATGTAGAAAGGCTGCGGCCAGAAGGAATGCCCCAGTTCGACAGCGATCTCCCAGTCGCGCTGATTGTCTCCCAGCGGGACCAGGTTGGTTCCGATCAGGCCGTCGGAAACCGGAGTCTTGAGGCCGGCGCGAATGGCGAAGGGGAAATCGCCTCCAAGCAGGGCCGCCGGGGATGCCCTCAGGTAGAAGCGCATATCCCCAAGTCCCGTCGACGTGCGCGTCCGGCCCTGGTCCGTGAACTGCAGCCGGCGAAACGACGGCTGGATCCAGACGTCCACGCCGGGAGCGATCCCCATGGCGACTGTGAGGAAGGCGGATGCCGTTTGCACCTTGCCGCCCCTCGGGAGCTTGGTGCGGTCTCCGGTCCGTCCGTATTGCTCGTCGGTGTCCTGATAAAACATCGAGAACGAGGCCCAACCTTGGCCACCCGGTTCGACCCATTGACCATGGGCAGGCGTGGCAACGGCGAAGAGAACAACAGCGGCGGCGATGCACGAAATGCTGGAGCCGATACCGAAAACGATCGGGGTGCTGTGGTTCTTCGTCATTGGATCATGCCTTCTCGAAGACAGTATCCTGTCGGTGAATGGACAAGTCATACAATACTCTATGGCAGTGACCCGACTCCCGCCACGTCCATCATTCTTCACAACGCAACACGTCTCTCCGGGGTGATCCCCTGGGGAGACGTGCGTTCTATAACCTATTATTTTCAAAGAGTTTGAGCGGTCCTACCTCCGCCTCCGCTCCCGCTGGGCCGCAGCCAGCTCCACAAGACGCCGCAGCTCCTGGATCGGCTCGGCGTGATCGTCGACCTGCAGCCGCAGCACGACGTCGTTGTTCAGCCACACGCCCCCGTCTTCCCTCACAATGAGCATCGCCGCCGACTGCATGCCCCTTCGGTCGCCCCCAGCCGCCTGCCCATGCTCCAAAGCCGCGAGGAGCTTGAGCGACAGGTGCCCGTCGGTCTCCTCGAAGCCCCGGATCATCTCGACGACGACCTCCGACCCCGCGAGGATGTTGCCTTGGGCCGAGGCGTAGCGGGTGATCCTGTGGCCCGCCCACTCACTCGCGCCAGGCCCAGTGTGGGTGGCGACGTCCCCCTGGGCGTTCATGACCGAGAATTGGCGCCCCTGCTTCGTCCAGCGATCGGGACGCGGGTCGGGGTCGTTCGCGAGCACACGCTCCACGACTGCGGCTGGGGAAAGGCCTTGCCTCAGGAGGTCGAGGGCCTGAGGACCGTAGCTCACATCCACAACCGCTTGTGTGGCCACGACGCCCACTCCGGCCTCGCCCCAGATGACGCCGTTGCCCACCGAGAAGACGCGAGACTGGACCGCTACACCGACGTCTCCGGTGGCCGGGTCGTATCCGAGGATCGAAAAAGTGGCGACGGGAGGCCACAGATCCTCCCCGGAGCTCGCGTGGGACGCCTGGCCCGAAGCTGGACCCACCGTCCCGGCACCGACAGCCAGAGCGATGGAGACAACGACACAAGATGCGCGTGACGACATGGCGGCCTCTCCTGGTGGACCGGGCGTGTTCCCGATCAGCCTCAATAAGCTGCACCGGAGCCGGCCCGACCGCCAGCGGGTCGGCCCGAGGCAGGAGCCGGCGCACGGTCACGGCTTGCCGGGATGCGGCTTGCGGGTCCCAGCCGGTATCGATCCGGTTGCGAGCACGGCGTCGAAATCCTGTAGGCGGAGACCGTCGGGATCCCTCTGCAGGAGCCGGCTGGCCCAATCCCGATCTCCCGGAGGGGGCCTCTGCCCGCGGAGCCCTGGCTGCCAGGGCCCGGGGCGGAAAGGATGCAATGGAGAGTGAAGCGGTTCTGAGCTCGCCTACGACGGAACTCCTTGAGGGTTCACCGCCAAGAATACCAAGACGGCCGAAGCACGCCTCTCAATAGAGAGGGACCCTGTTCGGCTCGCGGAAGCGGTCGCGTCACCCTGGCGTACAGTGAGACATGCGGCGAGATTCGGGCCCCCCGAAGCAGGGCTTACACTGAAATCGAAGGCTCGTGAGACAGAAGCTGTTCGTATTCTGCACCATTTTCCCGATCGTTGTCGCGTCGGACCTGATCACGAAGAGCTGGGCGCTCACTGCCCTCGACGGGGGTCGGCGGATGGAGCTCTTCTTCGGACATGTCCCGTTGACGCTCGCGTTCAATCGGGGAGCGGCCTTCGGACTCTCCCTGGGCAGCGATCCCCGGTGGTTCTTCATACTCATTACGCTGTTGGCGCTGATTCTGCTTCTCGTCCTCCTGAAGCAAGCCGAGGCGAAGGATTGGCTCCGGGTGGTGTCGGTCTCACTGGTCATATCGGGAGCGGTCGGGAATCTCTACGATCGGATCCGCTGGGATCGCGGGGTCGTGGACTTCATCGGGCCCATCGATCTCGGCGTGATGCTCTGGCCGATCTTCAACGTCGCAGACATGGCGATCTCGTGCGGGGCGGTGCTGCTCGCCATGTCGTTCTGGCAGGAGGAACGGAGGGAGGGGACGGTCCCCGTGTCGGCCGGCGAGCCCCCGACTCCCGCCAGAGAGTCGCCCCCCCCGGCGGGGAAGTCGGCGACGGCCCCCTGAGCCCAATGGGTGAGTCCCCGAAGCTGCTCACCTAAGAGGCGGGCCCCGAAACGTGATCCCGGGGCCCGCCTCTCCGATTACCTGAGCCGACCTCGATCGCAGTAGGGCGCTCGAGGATCCCAGCTGCCGGCTCGAAGGATCAGAGCTTCAGGTGCTCTTGGAGGTCCATATCCGAGACGTGTAGCCTGAACTTGTCGGCTTCGACGAGCTTCGTCTCCACCAACTTCTTGTGTACGTCCTCGCCCAGAGCCGATCGCAGGAATTCGCTCTTCTCGGCCACGCGAACCGCCTCGAACAAGTCATGGGGGAGCGCTGCGATGCCCATCCGCTCTCGCTCGATCGTGGTGAGCTCGTAGAGATCTATCGCCATGGGCTCGGGGCACTCCGTCTTGTTGTCCAAGCCGTCGAGTCCCGCGGACAACATGGCGCTGAAAGCCAGGTAGGGGTTGCAGGTCGGATCGGGGAAGCGGAGCTCGATCCGGGTGGCCACCTCCTTGCCCGGCTTGTACACCGGGATGCGCACGAGGGCGGAACGGTTGCGCTCGGCCCAGGCGATGTAGACGGGGGCCTCATAGCCGGGGACCAGACGCTTGTACGAGTTGAACATCTGATTTGTTATTAGCGTGATCTCCCGGGCGTGGTCTAAGACGCCGGCGATGAAGTGCTTTGCCGTAGCACTTAGGTGGTGGGGGTCTCCCTTGTCGTAGAACGCGTTGGTGGACTCGTCCTTGAAGATCGACAGATGGACGTGCATGCCGCTGCCGTTTTCAGTGGCAAGCGGCTTGGGCATGAAGGTGGCGAAGACCCCGGAGCGCCGGGCGACCTCCTTGACCAGGTATTTGTAAGTCTGGAGGTTGTCCGCCATGTGGAGCGCTTCCTGATAGCGGACGTCGATTTCGTGCTGTGACGGCCCGACTTCGGAGTGATGGTACTCGACGGTCACTCCCATCGCTTCGAGAGCGAAAACCGTGGCCTCTCGAATGTCGTCCCCGACATCGACGGGGTTGATGTCGAAGTACCCGGCCTGGTCCACGAGCGTCGGGCCGGACTCGTCCTTGAAGTAGAAGTACTCGGCCTCGGGCCCGACATTCATGTGCGAGAAGCCATACTGGCTCAGGCGTTGGAGGTTCTGCGAGAGAATGACTCGCGGATCCGACGGATATGGATTTCCGTCCGGAGTGCGGATCTCGGCGAACATGCGTAGCGAGCGCGATCCACCCGGTCGGAACGGAAGTACCTGTGCCGTGGAGGCGATGGGCACGGCCACCATGTCACTCTCTTGGATCCGCTGATACCCCTCGATCGACGAGCCGTCGAAGCCCATCCCTTCCTCGAACGCTCCCTTCAGCTCCTTAGGGGTGATCGAGAACGACTTGAGGTATCCGATCATGTCGGTGAACCAGATGCGGACCGACGAAATGCCATACTCGTTGACGTAGTTAAGCACGTCGTCGGGGGTGCTCAGCGAGAGACCGTTGCGGGAGTCCAGCTCGTCGACGTGTTCCTCCATCTCCTCGCGAAAGGCTTCGACGTCGTACAGGAGGGAATCGAGGCTCATAGGTACAACTCCTCCGGGTCCTGGGTGGGAAAGAGGTCTGCGCGAGGGGGGCTCAATGCCCCCAAGGGCAAAAACCAGGCCGGAGGAGACACCTCCTCCATGGCCTGGTCGGAGAATTCCGACCGAGGGTCGAGGGCCCTCGTGGGACCCCACCGACGGCAGAAGTCATGTGCGGCACGCCCGATGATAGGGTAGACCTAAGGATGTGTCAACCTCGCCGTCCGGGTCGTCTCGAGGGGCTCGGCGGGAGGTGAGCGGGATGGTTGCCCCCCCACTCTCGCACTGGCAGTTTTCGTGGGCGTCCGCCCCAAAGCCGCCTTCACCCGAACAGCTTGTCGGAGACTTCATGGGAGATTTTCTGAGCAGGGCGTTCCTCGGAAACACCGTGCTCGATGGGATCATCGCCCTGGGCGTCGCCAGCGTCGTTTGGGTCGCTGTCCGTCTCCTCGTGCGTGTTCTCTTGAACCGGATGAGGGCGCTGGCCGCGAAGACGGAAACGGACGTCGACGACCTGGTCACCGAGCTCCTTGACAAGACCAAGGGCCTCTTCGTGGGGCTTGTCGCCGTCTACGCGGGAGCGCGATACCTCAACCTTCCGCCTGACGTCGATGTCCTCCTGGCCCGGCTCCTCGTGCTCGGCTTCCTCATACAGGGAGCCTTCTGGGCCAACGGCATCGTCAACTACATTCTGGAGAGCTGGGCCCGCAGGAAGTTGGAGGCGGACCCGACCATCGCCACGGCGTTGGGCTCGGTGGGTTTCCTCCTCCGCTTCGGGGTCTGGGCGACCTTCGTCATGCTGGCCCTGGACAACCTGGGCATCGACGTGGGTCCCATGATCGCGGGCTTGGGGATCGGCGGCCTAGCTCTCGGGCTCGCCCTCCAAGGCACGCTCTCCGATCTCTTCGCGTCCTTCTCGATCGTGTTCGATCGGCCGTTCACGGTGGGGGACTACATTCAAGTGGACGCGCTGACCGGCACGGTCGAGCACGTGGGGCTGAAGACCACTCGTGTGCGGTCTCTCACCGGAGAGCAGCTCGTCTTCTCCAACTCGGATCTGCTGGGAAGCCGCATTCAGAACTTCCAGCGCAGAGAGGAGCGTCGCGTCGTCTTTACTCTGGGCGTCACGTACGACACGCCTCCCGCACGGCTCGCACAGGTCCCGGGGTTGATCCAGGAGATCGTCGAGCGCCACGGGCACACGCGCTTCGATCGGTGCTGCTTCATGGCCTTCGCCGACTCGTCCCTGAACTTCGAGACCGTCTACCATTTGCAGGTGCCCGACTACCCCACCTACGCCGCCACGCACCACGCGATCAACCTCGAGATCTTCGGGCGCTTCGCGGAAGAAGGGATCGAGTTCGCCTACCCGACGCAGACGGTCTACTTGGAGGGCGTAGGCGAGACGGCGAGAGCCTGAGTGGGAGGCGCTTGCCGTGGGGCCGGCGCCCGAACCCAGTGCCGCGTCCCGGGAACGCAGTGGCGAGTCGAGCCCTGATCCGTCCCATCCGACCCCGGTGCCTTCGGCCTTCAGCTAGGCCGGTTGGTCTCCCCCGAAACAGCGCCTCGATTCATTCTCGTCGCGGCCGACCCTCTTGGCTCCGGCGCTTCGGCGCTCTTCGGACCTCGTGAGTGCTCGGGACACGACTCCGGCGCACGGGGAGAGGAGCGGGCTAGCGGTCTCCGGCTGGGGCGGGCATGAACATCAGGTATTCGACCCGGCGTCCCTGCATCTTCGTGATGCGGAGACGACCGTCCTCGATCTCGACGATGTCCCCCACTCGCCCGACCCGGTTCAAGGCTCCGAAGACGAAGCCGCCCAGGGTGTCGTGCACGTCCGCGGGCAGCTTAAGGTCCAGATAGTCGTTGACTTCCCGGACGGGCACTCCGCCCCAGATCCGGACGTAGCCGCCCGGCAGCTCCTCGAAGCTCACCGGCTCGTCCGCCTCGTGTTCGTCCTGGATCTCTCCGATGATCTCTTCGATGAGGTCCTCGAGCGTCACGAGGCCTGCCGTGCCCCCGAACTCGTCCACGACGATGGCCATCTTCGTCCGGTTCATGCGCATCTCGGGGATGAGGTCTTCGACGAGCTTGGTGGTCGGGATGAACTGGATCGAACGGACGACGCTCTTGATGTCCTTCAGCCCTTCTCGATCCGCGCTCCAGAGGTCCCGAGCTAGGAGCAGCCCATCGATCTTGTCGAGGGACTCCTCGTAGACGGGCAGACGGAGGTGGCCCTCGTCGAGCATGATCGCCATGGCTTCCGGGACCGTAGCATCGCTGGGCACGGCGACGATGTCCGTCCGGGGCGTCATGACTTCGCCTACGGTGACCTCGTCGAGGCGAATCACGTTCGTCACGACCTTCCACTCGTCCTCGTCGATCGCGCCCTCGCTGAAGCCAATCTGGGCCAGGGCCTCCAACTCTTGCCGGCTGACGGTCGAGCCGTGCGACCCCCGAAGCACTTGGCTGAAGAGGTTGAGCGGCACGAGGATAGGCTTCATCAGAAGGATCATCCAGCGCAGGATGTATGCGGATGGCGCCCCGAGCTTCTGCCAAAACACGGCGCCAATCGTCTTCGGGACGATCTCGGAGAAGAGGAGGATGATTAGCGTGAGAACACCGGTGAAGACTCCGATCCACGCCTCGCCGAACACCCGGGCGGCGATCGAGCCTCCGAGCGCGGCCCCGGCTGTGTGGGCGATGGTGTTGAGGGTGAGGATCGCCGCGATGGGCTCGTCGATCTTCTCCTGCATCATCCTCAGGTAGGCTCCGGCCTTGGAGCCCCGCTCGCGTAGCACCTCCACATAGGAGTGCGTAGCCGAGAGCAGAACGGCCTCCAGGACGGAACACAGAAAGGAGATGGAGAGGGATACCCCGAGGACCCATAGCAGCGTGGCCATACGAGGACAGTATTGGAGAAGCGGCGGTCCGGAGACAAGAGCGGTCAAGGCCGCCAAAGGCCTGGCGTCAGGTGACGGGCGCGCCTACTGTTCGCCGGTACGGACCCGAACGGCCCGAGTTCCTTCGAGAACCGAAGACGCCTCCGCGCCGGGAATGCCTAGCCATCCATGAGTTTGGATGCCACGACCAACTCTTCCTTCCAGCTCCGCCTGGTCCGGGAGGTGGAGCGGGCGTTGGACCTGGAAGAGGCGGACCGCAACCTCCCCGGGCTCCATTGCCTCAGCACGGTCCGGGCCCCGATCTGTCGTCCGATCGGCTCCAGCGTGCTCCTGCTCGCCGGTACGATCCACAACCTGATCGCCTTCGAGACTCACCTTCCGCTCGTCACCCCTCTCGATCTGTACTGCATCGCATCGGATCGCTTGTCCACCATTCTTGACGCTCTCGGGCAGGCCGACGGAGGCACTCGCGCGCGCAACGCGGTGCCCGCCTCGGCGTGGCCTTGTCTCGGTCTCTGTCCGCGCGCATGAGCATGGAGCTCTCCGCCGGGAGCACCTTCGGCGAAGGATTCGCCTTGGCGGTCTTCATCCCAGACATCCTCGTCGTTGGGGACGACCTCGGGCGGACCGAGGACCCGGCGTTCCGCACCGGTGCCTGAGCGACTCGGACCCCGGTTCGCGCTCCTCCACTCGCTTGGCCGTGTGGCCAAGTCCAATCCGCTATCACGGAAGGTCTTGGTTGTTGCGACCTTCGGTGAGGGAAGCGAGCTGCTCCGAGCACTCGCGCTGAACGAGGGAGGCTGGGCCGGATTCGAGGTGACGACCCCAGGACGTCTGGCGGGTCAGATCGCCGGTCCGAGGCTCGCCGGACGGAGACTCACCACGCTGGACCAGTTCGGGCAGAGGGCCCTGGTCGATCACGCCATGGACCGGGTGTTCGAGAGCGGGGAGTGGCCCGAGCTGAGGATCCTCGAGCACGGCGCGGGATTCCGCGAGGCTGTGCTTGGCGCGGTCTCGGCCCTGCGGTTGACGGGCGTCGTCCCCCGGTCTCTGGCCTCGGGGCAGCGTCGGAAGGCCTTCTTGGCAGAGCTCCTCTCGTCGTACGAGGCGGCGCTGACCGAGAGACGGTTGGCAGATCGCGCCGAGGTGATCCGCGAAGCGACAGCGGTCCTAGTCGAGGGCGGCCCCCTCGAGATCGACGATCCCGCGGTCTTGCTCGTTCCGGGGCTGAGCACCAGGGGGATCGGCGGCGATTTCATAGACGCCCTGCAAGAGCGGGGAGCGGCCGTGCTGGCCACCGATCCGGTCATCGGGATAGGGGCTCCGAGGTCCATGCTCTGGAAGACCGTCCCGGCCCGGAGCCCGTTCTCCTTCCTGCACGCCGTCGATCAGGCCCGCGGGGGGGGCGCTGCGCCCGACGTGGACATGTTCGCGGCGGCCAGCGTCCGCGACGAACTGCGAGAGGTGCTGCGGCGCATCATGGCGAGCGGCGCCCGTTGGGACGACGTCGAGATCGTCACCCCCGATCCGAACACCTACGGCTCGGCGCTCCACGCTCTGTCCGAACAGCTGGGGGTGCCCTGCAGCTTCGGCGTGGGTCTGGCGATCCGCCGCACCCGGCCCGGCAGGGCCCTGGACGGCTACCTGCGGTGGATCGAGAGCGGATTTCCGTCCGAGGTGCTTCGGGGACTCATGGAAGCCGGCGACGTCATGGCGCCGTCCGGATTCGAGGATGTGTCTTCGACAGCGCTGGCCCGGCGGCTTCGTCGGCTCCGCGTCGGGTGGGGCCGCGCCCGGTACCTTCCCGCAATCCGCGTGGCCCTGAGGCTCGCCGAGGAGGACGTCGCCGAGCGCAAGGTGAAGCCCTTCAGGGACGAGTCGGCCGAAGAGGCCCAGATCCGTGGCGAGAGACAGGTGCGGGAGCTGAAGGCACTGGAGTCCCTCCTCCACGTCCTCGACGAAGCCGCCCCCTGGACTCCCACGCCTTTCGTGCTGGAGCGGGGCAGCGTGTCGGCGGCCGAGATGGCGAAGGGAGTGCAAGCATTCCTCCAGCTGGTGCCTGAAGGGGAAGGGGGCGACGCGATTGGCCGAGAAGACCTACTTGCGCGCCTTTCCCGCATCGTCGAGACGCTCACCCGAAGAACGTCCTTTGAAGCGGCCATGGCCGCATTGCGAAGTCACCTCGATATCCGCGTCCGGGCGGCCTGGGACCAAGGGTCACCGCCATGGAAGTCCACGGGGGGCCACGTCCACCTCACTGGCCTTGCACACGGGGGCTATACTGGGCGGAAGGCCACGTTCATCGTCGGGCTCGACGCCGATCGCTTCCCCGGAGCCGGGATCCAGGACCCGGTGCTGCTGGACGTAGACCGGATGGAGCTGGCCTCGGGCCTGGCCACGGCGGCGGAGCTCCTCCAAGAGCGGCGCTTTCAGCTGGCCGCGCTGCTCGCTCGGATCCGCGGTCGGGTGACGGCGAGTTACATGGCTTGGGACTCGGCCGAGGCACGCGTCGTGCAGCCGGCCTCCGTTCTCCTGGCGATGTTCAGGCTGTGGAAGGGAAGGCCCGAGGCCACCTTCGACGACCTGCACGGTGCGCTTGGGGAGCCGGTGTGCGCCCTCCCGCGCTCGGGGCTGTTGGACGGAACCGATGTCTGGCTCGACGCACTGAGCGGCGATGGTGTGTTCCGACACGCGCAGGAGGCGCTCCGGGAAGCGTTTCCGGGACTCGGCCGGGGATTGGTCGCCAAGAGCATGCGTGAGAGAGATCGAGCGTCCGCTCACCACGGCCTCGTGGCTCCTCGCGTCGGGCTCATGGACCCGCGAGCCGACCCCTTCACCGTCGCCTCGGCCACGCGTCTGGAAACCCTGGGTGCCTGCCCCCTTCGCTACCTGCTGCGGTACGGGATCCGGTTGCGCCCGCCTGACGATCCGGTCCTCGATCCGGACCGATGGCTGGATCACCTGCAACGGGGAGCGCTGCTCCACCGGGTCTTCGAACGAACTCTTGCGCAAACACGCGAGGAAGGCGTGGAGACCTCCGAGCCCGGGCTCCTCGACACAGCTCTGGACATCTTGGAGGCGGAGGCCGGCCGACTCCGGGCGAAGGTCCCGGTTCCCAACCAAGCCGTGTACTCCAGCGACCTGAGGCTCCTCGCCGACGACGTCCGCTCCTTCGTCGACTTCGTCCGGGACCGAGGAGCGCCTTGGATCCGGCTGGAGATGAAGTTCGGCCGTGACGACGCTCCACCCGTCCAGATCCCGGTCGGAGAGAGCTCGATCTCCGTGCAGGGCGCCGTGGACCGGGTCGATCGCGACGAGGCGGGACTCCACATCCTGGATTACAAGACGGGGTCGGCATACAGGTTCACGCCTCTGTCGGCCGTCTTTGACGGGGGCCGGAGGATGCAGCACGTGATCTACGCCGAGGCCGCGGAGCAGCTGCTGGGCGAGAGCGTCGCCGATATCTCGTATGTCTTTCCCACGGGTCGGGGGCAGAACGAGGAGCGGAAGTTCGCTCGCGCATCGGTGAAGCCCGGCCTGGAGCTGCTCGGTGTGATGCTCGATCAGGTGGCGTCTGGGCGGCTCCTTCCGACAGACGACCCCAAGGACTGCAGGATCTGCGACTTCCAGGCCGTGTGCCGGGTCTCGGCCGACGGCTGGAGGGTTTCATCCCCCATGGCCGACTGGGGTGCGCGGAATCTGCTGCTCTTGGCGGAGTACCGAGGCCTACGCCGGATCAGGCGCTGGGAGGACGGTACGTGACGCGCGGCCCGGACGGCGGCCCGGAGCCGCGTCTCGCGGACGAAGCTGCGAGGACGGCTATCGAGACGGATCTAGAGACGAACAGCCTGGTCGAAGCCGGCGCCGGCTCGGGGAAGACAAGGTCGCTGATCCGGAGGATGCTGGCCCTCATCCGAACCGGAAGCGCCGCTCCGTCCCAGATCGCTGCCGTGACCTTCACGCGCAAGGCCGCAGGCGAGCTTCGCGAGCGCTTCCAGGTGCAGCTCGAACAAGCGCTAGCCGCCGCCACCGAGGCACCCGGATCGGGCGAGGCCGTCCGGCTGCGCGAGGCGTTCTCTTCGCTGGACCAGCTCTTCATCGGGACGATCCACGCGTTCTGTGCCCGGCTCCTCCGCGAGTGGCCGTTGGAGGTCGGCCTCGACCCCGGCTTCCACGAGCTGACCGAGGAGGCCTCAGCCAAGCTCTCGGCGGCCTTCTGGGCGGCGCATCTGGATAGGCTCGCCGCGGATTCCGCACCGATACTCGCCGAGCTCTCCGACGTCGGCCTGCACCCGAGGCAGCTCGAGAGTCTCTTCAGGGAGGTCTGCGTGCACCCTGACGTGGAGTTTCCAGCCGACGACATCGCCGGGCCCGATGCCGCGGAGATCGCCGTCGTCCGGAAGCAGCTTGCGGAACTCATGGATCGGGCGGAGGAGATCATGCCCGAGAGAGAGCCCGAGCAGGGATGGGACGATGTACAGAAGAGGGTGAACGACCTCCGCTACTCGCTCCGTGTGATCGGGTGGGACTCGGACGTGGAGTTTCTCCGCGCCCTCTCGCTGATCGCCCGCCGCACGAAGTACCGGGCGACTCAGATCAGGTGGTCGGACCAGCCCGCCATCAAGGCGCGGGCGAAGGAGCTGGGGGAAGCCTTTTCCGCGTTTGTCGCGGAAGGGGCTCCCCCCAGGCTGCTCTTGCGCCAATGGCGCAGGCACCGGTACGCGGTCGCCATCCGAATGGTGACCGGAGCGGCCAAGGCATGGGCGGTGGAGAGGCAGCACACAGGAAGGCTCGACTTCCAAGACCTCTTGGTCTTGACGGCCAAGCTCCTGCGGTCCAGCCCCGAAGCCCGGCGCCAGCTCGGCCGCCGGTACCGTCGCGTCCTCGTAGACGAGTTTCAGGACACGGATCCCGCCCAGGCTGAGATCCTCATGCTGCTCGCGGCGGAGCCTGCCGGCACAGACGCCGCCGGACCCGTGGAGGCAGGCTCGCCGGAGCCCCGGCTGCCACACGGTGGCGAGGCCTCTCCGGAGTTCTGGTTGAACTTGCAGCCACGCGAGGGCGCGCTATTCGTCGTCGGGGACCCCAAGCAGAGCATCTACCGCTTCCGGCGGGCCGATATCACCGTCTACAACGCGGTCAAGGATCGTTTCAAGGCATTCGGCAGGGTGCTGTCTCTGGAGACGAACTTCCGCTCCGTGCCGGCGGTGGCGGAGCTGGTCAACGGTGTCTTCGGGGGTGAGGAGGGCTTCCCCTCCGGCTCGACGGCGTATCAGGCGGAGTTCACGCCGCTTATTCCGCACCGGCCGGCGCGACCCGACAAGCCCCGCGGCGTCTTCCACTACCAGATCGAGAGCGCCCCTCGCGACGCGATGGTCGCGGAGGATGCCGCCAAGCTCGCGACCTGGGTCAGTCGGCGGTGCGGTCGAGGGGGCGATCGCGAGCCGGGGGACTTCTTGATCCTGACCCGGTACCGGCGGGATCTCGAGCCGTATGCCAGGGAGCTCGAAGCGAGAGGCGTGCCGGTCGCCCTGTCGGGGGTGTCCGTGGGTGAGGAGGAGGAGCTCTCCGAGCTGATCTGTCTCCTCGAGTGCCTTGCGGACCCGGGTGATCCGGTGAAGCTGGCGGCCGTGTTGGTGGGGCCCTTCTTCGGTCTGGACTTCGAGCAGTTGCTGGATCACCAAGTAAGGGGCCGCCGCTTCTCGCTGACGTCTCTCCACCATCATCCCGAGACGGAGGTGACCAGGGCGCTCCGGCGGCTGAACCGCTGGTGGGAGGCTGGCCGCCGGGCTCCGGCCGACGGCGTGCTGGCATCCATCGTCGACGAGATCGGGCTTCTGCCGCATGCGGCTGCGGGCCCGCTCGGGCAAATCCGGACGGGGGCGCTTCTCTACGCTCTGGACGCGGTAGGATCGTCCGCCTTGGAGGGAAGTACGTCGATGGTGGGTGCTCTGGAGGCCGTCCGCCTCGCGCTTGACGCCAAGGAACCTGAGGCTCCCCTACAGCCCGGTCGCTCCGACGCGGTCCGGGTCATGAATATCCACAAGGCCAAGGGCCTCCAGGCTCCCATCGTCGTGCTCGCTGCCCCTGTCGGTGAGACTAAGCGGGAGCCCGACCGTCACATCGCCAGGCTAGACGACGGACGGGCGGCGGGGTATCTGGTGGTCCAGACGCGTGACAGGTGGGATACCAAGATCCACGCGATGCCTCCTGATTGGTTCGAGCGAAAGGCCGAGGAGGTGCGCTTCGAGGAGGCTGAGGACGTGCGGCTCATGTACGTAGCGGCCACTCGGGCAGAGGATGAGCTTGTCGTGGCGCGCAGGGACGAGCAGGCCGGCCGATCTCCGTGGGCGCTGCTGGACGCCTGGCTGTCGGACCACGGCGTCTCCCTCGACCCCATGGTCGCCGAGCCTCCTCCGCCCCGGGCCGCCCTTGAGGAGGACTCGCGGTCGATTCGCGACCGTGCCGCGGGCGTGAGGGTGAGACGTGACAAGAAAGCTCGGCCCCGATACCTCTTTCAGTCGGTCACCTCCGTGACGAAGAAGACCGGGCCCGGGGAAGCACAGCTCGCTCTGGATCTCAAGGGTCTCGAAGGAGAGCCCGTCGGTACAGAACCCGGGGAAGGTCCGCGGGACGGCGTGGGATCCCGGACGTCCGAAGGTGGTCCCGCTCCCTCGGACGCCGACAAACGGTCCAGGGGATTCAGTTGGGGCACAGTGGTGCATGGGGCGCTCGCATCAGCCGCCGGTGGCCTGTCGGAGGAGGAGCTGGAAGGAGTCTGCCACGGGCTCCTCCTCCAGAACGAGCGGCCGCTTGACGCTGCGGGCGAGCCCACTGAGCTTGCCGAGCTCGTCGCGCTGGTGCACACGGTGCACGCCTCTTCACTCTGGAAGCGCGCACGGGCAGCGGAGCGGACCCTGGTCGAGGTGCCGTTTTCGACGAGAGTTCCGGAGCTCGAAGACACAGACAAGTCTGGCAGGGCGGAGACTTCGCGGTACATCGAAGGCGTGATTGATCTCGCATTTCGGGAGGCCGACGGATGGACCATCGCCGACTACAAGACGGATGTGGGCACCGATCCGGACTTCCCGGCGCGCGCGGAAGCCTACCGGCGGCAGGTGGAACTCTACGCCGCCTGTTGGAGCCGCCTCACGGATGAACCCGTGAAGGAGCGGATCATCTTCTACACCACGCAGCCGAGGAGGGAGGCCTGGTGAGCAGCGCCCCGGCGGGTCCTCCGGATCCCCTTCGCGATGGGGACCGGCTCGATCCCGAGATCTTCCAGTTCCCAGTGGAGAGGATGAAGGCGGGCTACTACTCAGACAAGTACTTCGTGCGAGCCCGCGACATCTTGATCGCTGACGGCCACGACCCCATCGTGACGATGCAGGTGTTCCAAAAGCACCGAGTGTGGGTTGCCGGCACCGACGAAGCCGTCGCCATTCTGAAGCTCTGCCTGACCGACGGATACACCTTCTCCGATCTTGAGGTGTCGGCTCTGAGAGACGGGGATCAGGTCGAGCCGTGGGAGACGGTCATGTTGATCCGGGGGCCCTATGCGGCCTTTGCCCACCTCGAGACCCTCTACGTGGGCGTGCTGAGCCGGCGCACGAAGATCGCGACGCGTACCCGCGAGGTGGTCGAGGCCGCGTGGCCGCAGCCTGTCTTGTTCTTTCCCGCACGCCACGACCACTGGATGGTGCAGACGGGTGACGGGTGGGCGGCCCACGTGGCCGGTGCGATCGGCGTCTCTACCGACGCGCAGGCTTCCTGGTGGGGCAATGAGGGCGCCGGGACGGTGCCTCACGCGCTCATCGCCGCCTACGGGGGGGATACCGTGAAGGCCACCGAGGCCCTCGTGCGACACATGTCCGACGACGTGAACATTATCTCGCTCGTCGACTTCGAGAACGACTGCGTTGCAACGTCCCTGGCCGTGGCGCGTGCCCTCGGCGAGCGGCTCTGGGGCGTACGCCTCGATACCGGCGCGGACTTGGTGGATAAGTCCCTTCAGGGCGAGATGGGAGACTTCGACCCCCGCGGGGTGAACCCGAGGCTGGTGGAGAAGGTACGGGAGGCTCTCGACCGCGAGGGATTCCGACACGTGAAGATCGTGGTGTCGGGCGGCTTCGGCGCGGAGAAGATCCGACGCTTCAAGGAAGCGGAGGTGCCGGTGGACTCCTATGGTGTCGGCTCGGCCCTGGTCCGGGGCAGCTACGACTTCACGGCCGACGTGGTCTTGGTCGGGGGCAGGCCGACGGCGAAGACCGGCCGATGGTATCGCCCCAACCCACGGATGGAGATCGTCTTATGAGTGCGGACCCCGGCCGTGCAGCCCGAATCGGATGGGTAGTGGATGTCCAGCGGGACTTCATGGAGCCTGACGGACGCCTGTATGTCCGAGACCTGGGCGACGACTTCGACCTTGGCGCTGCTTCGATCGTAGAAACGCTGAAGAGCGCGGTGGCATGGATGCACGACCACTGCGCCGCCGTCGTCTATACGGGAGATTGGCATGGGCTCGACGACGAGGAGATCGAGCCCGAAGGGCCGGACCCGGAAGCGGGCACCTATCCGCCTCACTGCATGGGGCGTTCCCGCGATCCGGTGGAGCGATCGGGAGCTGAACTCATCGCGGCCGTCCGACCGAACGACCCGTTAATCCTCGCACTCGGAGCAACCGCAGCGGGCGCCGCCGACATTGCGCGGGCGGCGCTGCGCTCCCGGCGCCCGGTCTTCATCGAAAAGAACCGGTTCGACGTTTTTCAGGGCAACGGGGCGACCGAGACTTTCCTCTCCACGCTCAGCTCGGAGGTGGGCGGCGCCATAGAGCTCGTAGTCATCGGGGTGGCCCGCGACGTGTGCGTCACGCAGGCCGTGGACGGGATGCAGGAGCGAGGCTACGCGGTCACTGCGGTCCGCGATGCGACCTGGGGCCTGGGCCTCGAAGAGGAGGAGACGACCCTGGCACGGTGGGCCTCCAGGGGGAACGTCGTCGCCCTCTCGGAGCTCACCGGCTCGTGTCCTGACTCCCCAGCCCACCGAAACTGATCTCCGCTTCGCTCGATCCTCCGGTGGCGGTCATGGTGATTTGCCCTGAGGATCTGCCGCGGCGGTGCTTCTCTGGAGCAAGGATATGAGGTCGCGTGATCCAGTTTCGCGCTGGTGCTGCGAAACGGGAGGCCCTGCCGATGCTCACCGTTGATCCGCCTACCGACGGGCCAAGGCTTGCGATGGGTGCAAGAGCGGCGCGGACTGATGCGCCTGTCCCCTAGCAGACCGTGGAAGAAGGGGGGTTGCAGGCCGCCGGGTGGGTGAGGGGGATCAGCACGGAGGCCGGGCTGACCTTGTGGCTACGGCGGGTGTTGCGGCCTGAAGAGGCGACAATGGGGCCAAGAAGGCCAAACGGACGGCAAGAGAGGCGAATCATGTGCAGGACGGCGGTGCTGACGTGGCATGCGAGCGCCGCTTGCGCCGTGGCGAGGCCCTGCAGACCGCGCGGGGTGCCAAAGCCGTACCGCTTGCGCATGAGAAGCCCGAGGTTGAAGGCGGCGGCCTGAATCAGGATCCGTTTTCGAATCTCCTCCCGCCCGCGGACGTGGACGCGGCGCAGCCCTCCGGTCAGGAGCAGGTGCGCGAATCCCCGCTCCACCTTCTCGCCCCGCTGGCGCAGCAGCTCCTTCCCCCGGTTGCCCTGGATCCGCCGGCGGTTGTCATAGGTCGGCTTCTGCGCGTCCCGGTTCCGCTTCCACTTCCGGCGGCCGCGGTTGGGCTCGCTCACGTAGCTCCGCAGCCCGCGGTCCTGCACACCCGTCATCGTCTGGTTCGAGTGGTATCCCTTGTCGGCCACCACTTCCCTGGGCTCCACCTCTATCTCCGCCAGTTGCCGCTGCGCCTCGTCCAGCGTGTTCGGCAGCGAGGCGGTGTCTCCCCCCTCCATCGTCTGCACCGTCACGGCCACGACCGCGCCGGTCTCCATGTCGACCGCCTGCTCGAACTTGTGCGCCAGGCCGGTCCTTCCGTCCTTCATCTTCGTGATCCGCGCCTCCGGGTCGTGCGGATGCGCCCACTCCCGGTTCGAGCCCTTCTTCGGACGCTTCCGGTCCAGCTTCGCGAGGTCTTGCCGCGTCGGCGTCTCGATCCCGGACGCCCGCGCCACCTCCTCCAGCCACTCCTCGTAGCCCTTCCCGTCGTCGCGCCGCACGATCGAGCGCATCGCCGCGTTCGCCTCCAGCGTCGTCGAGTCCACGCCCAGCGTCTTGCCGCTCAGAAGACCCGACGCCTGCACCACCTCCAGTACCCGGCTGAACACCGCCGCGTGCGCTTCCACGCTCAGCCGCTTCCTCGTCTTCGACAGGCCCGAATGCTCCGGCGGGTTCCTCTCCAGCCCGTATCCGAGAAACTCACGCAGTGAAATCGAGTCCCCACACCGCCACGCAATCCCCCGCTCCGAGCCGATCCCTTCCAGATACCCCACCACCAGCATCCGAAAATACACCCCGGGCGGTATGCCCGGCCGACCCCGCTTCTCCGCATAGAACTCGCGGCACGTCTCCTCCGCGAACTCGTCGAAACCCTCCTCCTCAAGCAGCCTGTTCAGTGCACGGTAGAAGGGGTTGCCCAGCGCGCGAATCTCGCTCGCCGCCACGAACAACTCCTGTTGCCGCCCCTTGCCCCGCTTGCCTATCGCCATCCCCGCCCTCCATGGCTGAGACCCCGGTTCGCCTGTAATCTAAATCACTTCTTATCGACGCTGCGGGTAGGAGTTTTTCCACGGGCTGCTAGAGCGAGGCTCCCGCCCTGGCCGCATCCTTCGCACATGAGTGGCGAGACGCGGCATACGAGAAGGGTGAGACGCGGAGCTTCTACAACGATTTCTTCGAGGTATTCGACGTTCGGCGGCGAGCTGTCGCGCGCTACGAGGAGTGTCTCGGCTCACGGTGGATGGCACTGCGAATGGCTATCAACGTGCTGATGATCGCGCACTACTTTACGCTTGAGGTGTCGCCAGCGAACTATGAGCTCCGATTCAGCCCGCTTCCGTCGATGAAACCGAGCAAAACGCTGCAGTTCCACGTCGCCGAGCAGAAGCGTGAAGCACCCGCCTGACGAGCCAGGGCCTCATGGAACCGCGGCACGGGACGCGCGGAGAGAGGGGCAATACCACGGCGCATAGCCATTGTCGGCGGAGGCATATCAGGGCTGGGGGCTGCATGGGTGTGCTGAGACGGTATTCACCTGACAGTTGACCACGAGAGAGGACGGTGGCCAGCCGCCGCAGGCGCTGTGGAGTCGGACGGTATTGTACTCGCGCCTCCATTGCTCGACCAGCACGGCCGCCTCCGCCAACGAGTAGAAGATCTCCCCGTTCAACAGCTCGTCCCTGAGCTTGCCGTTGAAGCTCTCGTTGTAGCCGTTTTCCCACGGGCTGCCCGGCTCGATAAAGAGCGTCTCGACGCCCACGCGCCCCAACCACCGCCGCACGAGCTTCGCGGTGAACTCCGGTCCGTTGTCCGACCTCAGATACTCGGGAGGCCCGTGTCGGACGAACAGATCGGCCAGCATCTCGAGCACGTCGTGCGAGCGGATCTTGCGAGCCACCACGATCGCCAGGCACTCCCTCGTGTGCTCGTCCAGCACTGTCAGCAGCTTCAGCGCACGCCCGTCGTGCGTCCTCGAGGCCACGAAGTCGTACGACCAGACGTGGCCCCGATACAGCGGCCTCAGCCGGATGCACGATCCGTCGTTGAGCCACAGCCGACCTCGCTTCGGCTGCCGCTGCGGGACCTTCAGCCCCTCCTGCCTCCAGATCCGCTCCACCCGCTTGTGGTTCACCCCCCAGCCCTCGATGCGCAGCATGTCCGTGACGCGTCGGTAGCCGTAGCGGCCGAATCGACTCGCGAGTCGCACGATATCACCTCGGAGCGCCCCCTCGTCACTCGCCACTTTCCTCGCCCGGCGCTGGGTCGTGCGTGGCTGCCCGAGCACCCGGCACGCTCTCCTCTCCGACGCCCCGAGCTGCTGACCTACACGCACCACACAACGTCGTCGGCGCTCGGGGCTCAGAAGTTCCCCTTGGCCGCTTCCTCCAAGATCAGCTTGTCCAGTGTCAAGTCCGCCACTGCTCGCTTCAGGCGCCCGTTCTCGCGCTCGAGCTCCTTCAGGCGCCGTGCCTGGCTCACTTTCATCCCGCCGTACTCCCGCCTCCACCGGTAGTACGTTTGCTCGGTGATGCCGAGCTCCCGGCTGATCAGCTTCACGGATTTGCCGCGGGCCAGACCGACCTCTGCCTCCCGTAGTGCAGTGATGATCTGCTCCGGAGTGTGTCGCTTCCTTCCCATCCTGACCTCCTCGCTGAAAAGCTTCAAGACCAGGTCGATCCTAACATTGCACCTGGTCTCGTTTCAGGGGGTCAGGTCAGTGTGCCGAATACCAATACACGCTACCTGCACGCCAACATCGTGGAGTACGCGGATCGCCTGGCGGCGACACTTCCCGAACCGCTCGGCGTGTGCTTTCTGGTCAATTCAGGAAGCGAAGCCAACGAGCTCGCGCTCCGGATGGCTCACGCGTACACGGGCCGCGAGGACCTCATCGTCGTGGAGGGCGCCTACCACGGGAATACTGCGGCGGTCATGGCGGCGAGTCCGTACAAATTCGACGGCCCCGGCGGTGAGGGGCCGGCTCCGTACGTGCACACGGTGCCAATGCCGGACGACTATCGTGGCGCCCACCGTCGATCCGATCCGGAGCGTGGACGTCGGTACGCCGGGGCCGTGGCCGAGACTGTGCAGACCATTCAGGACCGTGGTTCCGGTCCCTCCGCCTTCATCTGCGAGAGTCTCCTCAGCTGCGGTGGCCAGATCGAGCTGCCACCAGGATACCTGGCTGCTGCCTACGGATTCGTTCGTGAGGCGGGGGGCGTGTGCATCGCCGACGAGGTCCAGGTGGGGTTCGGTCGCGTGGGAAGCCATTTCTGGGGATTCGAGACCCAAAGCGTCGTGCCCGACATCGTCACGATGGGAAAGCCCATCGGGAACGGACATCCCCTCGCCGCGGTCGTGACCACCCCGGAGATCGCTCAGGCCTTTGACAACGGAATGGAGTACTTCAACACGTTCGGCGGCAATCCCGTCTCGTGCGCTGTCGGTCTCGCCGTTCTGGACCTGATCGAAGAGGAGGACCTGCAGCGGCATGCCCAGCGCGTGGGCGAGCACTTGTTGAGTCGACTCCGCACTCTGATGGACCTCCACCCCTCTCTCGGCGACGTGCGGGGGCGTGGTCTGTTTCTCGGTGTCGAGCTGGTCTCGGACCCCGAGCGCCGCCAGCCCGCACCGGACGTCGCCCGTTACGTCGTGGAGCGCATGAAGCAGCACGGGATCTTGCTCAGCACGGACGGACCGGATCACAACGTCATCAAGATCAAGCCACCGTTGACGTTCACCGAACAGGACGCCGACCGCGTCGCGGACGTGATGGGTCAGGTTCTCTCGGAGGACTTCGTCACGGGATCCGGCGCGGCGTGAGGTCCGTCCGCGCCGAGCCTCCCGTTCTTCGTGTGGACGCATGACCGGCTCGGATGTCGATTCTGAAGCTGCGGATGGTGGCCGAAGCGAGGCGAAGGCGGCATGGCATTAGGGGTGCGTGCCATCTATGATCAGAGCTTGAAGAGTACGTCTACCCGAGAGCTGCCGCCGCGGCCGCCAAGATCGTCCGTGCTGGAGGACGGGTCTGCATTGGAGGACACGGAGCGATGCAAGGAATTTCGTGTCATTGGGATATGTGGGCGATGCACAGTGGAGGAATGACGAATTTCGAAATTCTGCGGGCAGCGACCCTGCACGGTGCAGAAGCGATTGGCTATGCCCAAGATTTGGGGAGCATCGACGTGGGAAAGCTCGCCGACTTGATCGTGCTCGCCGAGAACCCTCTGGAGGACATTCGGAACTCCAACACCATCAGGTACGTGATGAAGAATGGAGAGTTGTTCGAAGGGGACACGCTGGACCAGATCTGGCCGCAGCAGAAAACTCTGCCTCGATTGTGGTGGTGGGATGAACAACCCTAAGACTCTATGCGTCGTCCGGTGGCTGGACCCCGGGCGTACACCTTGATGCTCGAGGAGACATGAGATGAAGAAGAGCGACCGTGAGTTGGGCATGGACCGGGAGATCAACCGTCGCGACTTCCTGAACGGCGCGAGCATCGCGATCGCGGGAGCGGTCCTGGCGCCGGGGGCTTCGGAGGCGCAGGGGCGGGAAGCCTCACCGGCTGCGGCTGCGTCTCCATTCATCGAACCGTCTCCGAGCCAGGAGACGTACTATCCGCCAACAAGCACGGGGATGCGGGGCAGCCATCCGGGGTCGTTCGAGGTGGCTCATGAGATGCGGTTCGGCAAGACGTGGGACGAGGAGGCGCAGGAGACGGGGGAAGCGTACGACCTGATCGTGGTGGGCGGCGGGCTGAGTGGTCTCGGGGCGGCCTACTACTTCCGGAAGGCGATGCCTGAGGCTCGCGTCCTGGTCCTGGACAACCACGACGACTTCGGGGGGCATGCGAAGCGAAACGAGCACGTGGTCGACGGGCGCCAGATCATCGGCTACGGAGGCACGACGTACATCACGGGAGCCTATACGTACGAAGGCTTGGAGCTACTCCACGACATCGGTCTCGACGCGGAAGAGTACGGGCGCACGAACAAGGGAAGCGACTACGATGCGAACAAGGGGGGTTTGGGAAGGGCGGTCTTCTTCGACAAGGAGACGTTCGGTGTCGACCGGCTGGTGGTAGGAGAACCCGGATCGGACGAGTCGAAGGGGTGGACGCAGTGGCTTCGGAAGACGCCGCTCTCGGACCGGGTGCGCAGGGATGTCGCGAGGCTTTACGAGACGCAGGAGGACTACTTCCCCGGATTGTCGGTGGAGAAGAAGATCGCCCGGCTCCGGAAGATGAGCTATCAGGACTATCTGCTGAACGTCGTCGGCGTCCACCCGGACGTGATCGCCTACTTCATGCGCCGCGGACCGGATGCCAATGGCGCGGCAGGTATCGATACGTTGAGCGGATGGGCTGCGTTCCGCTACAGCAGTTTACCTGGGCTGCAGGGCCTCGGGCTCGGCGATCCACCACCGAGAGACGGGTTCGTCGGCCTGGAGAACCCGTTCGACGGCATGCACTTTCCGGACGGAAATGCCGGCATTGCGCGGCTGCTCGTGCGCTGGCTGATTCCCGGTTCACTACCGGGCCACACGATGAACGATTCGGTGCCGACGCGGGTCCGGTATTCGACCCTCGACCGGGCGGAAAACGACGTGCGCATCCGCCTCAACAGCACGGTCGTGAGCGCTCGCCACATGGGCGAGCGGGGACGGGCGAACGAGGTGGAGGTCACCTACGTACGGGACGGTCAGGCGCATCGCGTGCGAGGAGGCACCTGCGTGATGGCGTGCTACAACTCAGTGATTCCGTATCTGTGTCCCGACCTGCCGGAGGACCAGAAGGAACACCTGCACATGGCGGTGCGCAGACCCTTCGTTGCGACCAACGTCGTGGTTCGCGACTGGCAAGCGTTCGAGCGGCTCGGTGTGGCGAAGATCCATTGCCCGGGCTTTTACTTCGAAGATTTCAGACTTGACAGTTACACCAACAGCTTCGGGGAATACCAGACCGGCCAGTCGCCCGACGAACCGGTCGTCGTGACGCTCTGGGCATCTCCGATCGCTCCGGGCCTTCCCGTGCGGGATCAGTGGCGGGCAGGACGGGAGGAGCTCCTGACCACCTCGTTCGAGACGTTCGAGCGCAACATCAGGGATCAGCTGGCTCGTGCCCTGGGGGAGGGAGGCTTCGATCCGGCGCGGGACATCGAGGCGATCTTCGTCAATCGCTGGCCGCACGGGTACGCGGGAGGGGGGAACGACCTCTACGACCCCGACTGGGGGTACGACGAGGCTCCCTGGGTGTTGGGCCGCAAGCGGTTCGGGCGGATCGCCATCGCGAACTCCGACGCGGCCGCGACGTGCCTGACGCAGGCGGCCTTCGACCAGGCGCACCGTGCGGTCCAGGAGCTGATCACCGATGTCATCCGGCCCGAGTTCCAGTATCCCTGGGCCGAGCGAACCTAAACGAGTTGGTCGGTGGAGAACTGAGCTGAGGTGGCTGGCCCCCGAGGCCCGACGCTTGGCTCCCGCCTCTTCCGGCCTAGACCGGAGGAAACCAAAACTAAGAGGTACGCCCTGTACGCGGTTGGGCTCGCGATGCTCGCCGTCGCCCTGGTGGCACAGACACCGCCGGTCACCGGCGATCGCTCGTCCCCTCTACGCCCGCTCACGGGCGAAGGCAACGTGGGAGTCAGCAATGCCGTCCTTCGCGATCAGCCTGAGGTTCGCGTCCTGCGGGTCGTCGTAGAACCCGGCGGTACACGCCCTATCCACGCGCATGCGGGGGTCCAGTTCCATTTGTTCGTTCCAATCTCGGGCTCCATGGAGCTAAACCTGGACGGAGAACGGTCCCTGCAGGTCCGACCGTTGCACCCCTACTTCCTCCAGGAGGGCACGCGACACGGGTTCCACAACAGCAGCTCCACGGCGGTGGAGATCATGGAGGTCTTTATCAAGTGAGCGTGAGCGGCTTTCTCACTCACGCAGGCAGCCCGTTTCTCAAAACCTCTTCCATGGCCTCCACGAAGCGGTCGACTTCCTCCATGGTCGAATACACACTGGGTGAGATGCGCAGGCCCTGAAACTGAGCGTGGTTGATGGCCACGGTCAGGTGAGGTGGCCCCAGTTTTTTGGACAGGTCGTTAAGGTGGACTCCAGTATTGAACAGGAGGCACCGAGATGGCCAGGAGGAGACGGCGGTTCACGCCGGAGTTCAAGGCGCGGGTAGGGCCGGAGGCGCTGCGGGAGCGGGACAGCGTGCAGGCGATCGCGAGGCGGCACGAGCTTCATCCGAACCAGGTGAGCACATGGAAGCGGCAGCTGCTCGAGGGGCTGCCGGAGGTGTTCGCGGGGACCCCGGGGCGCAAGGTCGCCTAGGAGCACGAGGCGAAGATCCGGGACCTGCACGCCAAGATCGGGGAGCTCACGGTCGAGCGGGATTTTTTTCGGCGCGGGCTCAAGCGCTGAGCCGGGCGGAGCGGGTGCGGATGATCGAGCGGGGCGGAGCGCTGAGTCTTTCGAGGCAGTGTGCGCTGCTGGGCGTGAGCCGGTCGTCGCAGTACTACCGGCCGAAGGGGGAGCGCGCGGAGAACCTGGCGCTCATGCGGCGCCTGGACGAACTGCACATGGCGTATCCGTTCTACGGAAGCCGGCAGATGGTGCGGCATCTGCGCCGCGAGGGCGTCACCGCGGGTCGGCACCGGATCGGGGGCGGCTCATGCGCCTGATGGGGATGGAGGCCCTCTACCGGCGGCCGCGCACGAGCGTGGCGAACGCGGAGCACCGGGTCTTCCCCTACCTGCTGCGCGGCCTCGCGATCTCGCGGGCGGACCACGTGTGGTGCGCGGACATCACCTATGTCCCCGTGACGCAAGGCTTTTTCTACCTTGTGGCCGTGATGGACTGGGCGACCCGGCACGTGCTCGCGTGGCGGCTGTCGAACACGATGGACGCGTCGTTCTGCGTCGAAGCCCTGGACGCTGCGCTGGGCTGGCGGGCTCCGGAGATCTTGAATACCGATCAGGGCTCCCAGTTCACCAGCGAGGCGTTCGCGGACCCCGGGTGCTGGGTGCGGGCGTCATGTTCTCGATGGACGGCCGGGGCCGCTTTCTGGACAACATCTTCATCGAGCGGCTGTGGCGGTCGCTGAAGTACGAGGCCGTGTACCTCCACGAACTCCGCGACGGGCTGGACGCCGAACGGATCATCGGCTCGTGGATCGACTTCTACAACGAGGTGCGCCCGCATTCGTCCCTCGGCCGGAGCACGCCGGGCGATGCCTACCGCAACGGCACGGGGGCGGTGTGAACGGCGGCTCTCCGCACGCGCCGGCGGGCCCCGTCGTGAAACAGCCGGGCGCGGGAGATGCGTGGGATCTCCCCATCCCGCGCGTCTCGTTCCGGCCGCTGGCAAGCCCCGGTCGCCGGCCGGGTTCCCCTCCCGGTGGACGGGGCTCATATTGCACCCCGTCCTTCCCCTGCCGGGGGACGATCTCAGGGTCGAGGATCCACCCCAGGAGAACGCGGACAGAAAGCTCCCGAGGGCTCTCACAACCAGTCGGAGTCCACCTTAACTTTGCCCTCGGACTGTCCAACGAAGTAGGACCACCTCAGTGAAGCTGCCTGATGAGACACCTATTCGCCGCCCCCGCCGCCGGACTCACCCAGTGGATCCTCGATGGGAGGGAAGAGGAAGAAGGCCCGACCCCGACCGGCCTCCTCGGGTCTACCCGAAGCGGGGGGACGAGCTTGTTCAGCTCCGCAGGGCTGACGTCGACCGGATCAACGAACGCCTGAAGGAGAGGCAGGATCGGATCTGGGAGCAGGAAGCCCAGCTCGAGGAAGAGGAAGGGACAGAAGCACCCGGCTTAACGAAGACCGAAGATGAGTCGTCTGCGTGAGGCCATCCCCTCTCTCATTCGCAGCGCTGCTTCGTCGGAACGCCGCGGGGGAAACCTGTCGACCACCGGTCGATAGAAAGAAGAGATCGATGAGCCGAAGCGCACCGATTGGAGTGGGGCTCGGCCGACGCAGGCCCGGAGAGTCATGGTGAGTCGAACCACCGGAAAGATCCTGATGCTCCTAGTCCTGTCGCCGGCGGTGTGGGCGGACGGGACCTCCGCCCAAATCACGGGCGTGGTAACGGGGAGGGGCGGAATACCACTGGAGGGCGTTGCCGTGGAGGTCTGGACCGCCAATGCGCGGATCGCCGCGGATCTTACGGACTCCGACGGGCGGTTCTTCTTTCCCGAGAGCATCGCGTTTCAGGCTGTCACGCTCGAGGTGGGTGCCCTGGGCTTCGTGACCCAGGAGGTGAGGGTGCTGGAGGGAGTGGACGAGTACGCGATCGAGCTGCGGGAAGACCCTCTGGTACTCGAGGGTCTCGTGGTTACGACGGAGACGGCCATCTGTGAGCAGGGACGGGAGGACCCCAAGGCCAGGCAGCTGTGGCAGCTTGCCCGGTTCAAGTACCACGGGCTCATGGACACGCTGGGGGTGGCGACATACCTGGCCGAGGCCGACACCATCGTGCCACTCTCCAAGCTCGGACCCTTGGACTTGCCGGCCCTTGCGTTAAGCCAGCGTGGATCGTCGTCGTTGCTGCGCTTCAGCTGGACCCGGCGTTTTGGAGCGCGATGGCTACGCGTTTAAGGTGCGGCGAGTCGATGGGACCCGCCCCTACGACTCATGGGTCTACGCACCCCTGGACGCCGACTTCGCACCTCACTTCGTGGACGACGTCTTCGGAGAGCGGCATCGCATCGTCGTGGAGCACGAAGGAGAGGACGGTTGGACCTTGGCATACTGCCCGAAGAAGGACGATAAGCCGAGCATCAAGGGGACCATCACCGTCGCCCGTGACACGACCTTCAGGGCCATCGAGTGGCTGTTCCAGACTCCGGAGCCCGTCGAGCACGCAGGGGGCCGTGCCGTGTTCCCACCGCCCCTCCTGGGCGATCGGCTGACCTACATGTTGCCGAGCGAGGCGATCGTCTGGCGTGAAGTGCCGGGCGGCCAGTATCTGCAGCGATACCAGCGCTTCGAGGACTGGCTCGTGGCGCCCGGTGACTCCGTCCCGGTGCTTCCGCTTCGGCGGAGCGAGGGAGGGGCGTGGCGAGACTGACGCCGTCGCCTGTCTAGGCCGCCCTCACAGGCTCCGTTCATGGGCCTCAAGTTCACCCGTGCGGCTCTGCGGGAGGCCCGGAGGGCGAGGTGGTGGTGGTGGTGGTGGTCGTCGCTGTGGTACGCTGCGATGGTCCTCGTTTCCTGAGCCGTCCACAGTGACCGGCGGATGCCCCCTCGACCCGAATGCGCATGGTCTCCGGCGGGCCCCATGGCCCCATGGGACCGTCAGTCGCCCAGCGTACGCTGCAGGTATGCCCGAAGGCGGCGCCAGGCGTCGAGAGCCGGTTCCTCCCGAAGCTCCGGGTCATCCTCCACGCGAAGCCAGAAGCCGTGATCTACGGCATCGTAGATATGCACGTCGTTCTCGACCCCTGCTGAGCGCAGAGCCTCCACGAATTGGTTCACGTTCTGTGGGGGGATCCCGCCGTCCATCTCGGCAAAGGTCCCGTAGATCTCGTGTTGCACCGATGCGAGGATCTCGGGATCGGTGACGAGGCCTCCATAGAAGATTGCTGTGCCCTCGTGCTCCTCCCCGCCGAGCGCATAGCTGAGGGCGACCCCGCCTCCGAAGCACCACCCCATCGCCGCGATGCGTCCGGTCACGTCGTTCCTTGAGCGGAGAAAGCCTGCCGCCGCGTCCCAGGTTGGCGACTATGAGGTCCGGGTTGCTCTGGACCTCTTGGACGAGGGGCCACGTTCTCCTCCCGGTTGCTTCCCGTGCGTCCCGAGTAGAGGTCGGCCGCCAGGGCCACGTAGCCCTCGGCCGCCATCGCGTCTGCCATCTGGCGGATCCGGTCGACCAGCCCGTTCCACTCGTGGATGAGGATTACGGCGGGGAAGGGGCCCTCACCCTCGGGCACTGCCAGGTACCCTTGGGCGGCTTCGTCACCCGCGAAGTAGGAGATCGTCTCGCCGCTGGGAGGGGCCGCGCGTCCCCATATGGCCGACGGGAGTGTGTCGGACGGTTGAGCCGGGGCCGGCGTGTCGGCCGGATCTCCGGAGTCATCGCCCGGAGCCCCGCACCCCAGGACCATGAGAGTCGACAGGGCGAGATACCAGCGAACGTCGATGTCTTGGCGCTTCTTTATCCGTGTCATGGTCGATATCCTAAGGCGGGTCGATCCGGGCCTGGCCGCATGGCTCATGGTAAACGTCCCGGCTAACTGGGCAAGTCCGGCTTGAGCGAGGGAGCCGCCACGCGATCCGCCGGCCTCGATGGCTCCGGCCACCACCATCGGCGGATGGCCCGGGCGCAGGGACTGGTCGATCGGCACGAGCCGTGCTTGGCTCCCTGAACCCACGCCCATCCGCCTCGAAACCTCGAACGGAATCGAGTTCCCTGAGGTCTCAGCGGTCTCTAGAGGTGGAATTGAGAGGGTCGGGTGCGGTAACGTCCCGCTCCCCGTTGGCGAGCACTTCGGCGCGTAACTCCTTGATTTTCGGCCGCAAAAGTTCGAAGCTTTCCGCTTCTTCCTGGGCGGGAAGCTGCCCTTCATCCTGAGATTTCGGAAGCATTGTCTAGCCACAAGTCCTCATTGCTTGCCCGATGGCGCCAGCGAGTCATGCGGATGCTCGGCGGCGTGGGCCGCACCTCTAGGCTGGTGGCCGAACATACGGGACAGCTTTGGCTCCTCGTTTGGAACATGGGCGTCGCCTTCGCGCGCTTCCGCGTGCGGGGCAGGGAGATTCTCCGGCAGACCGTGATCGTCGGAATCCAGAGCATCCCCATCGTTCTGGTGGCCGCCGGCCTCATCGGGATCGTCACGAGCCAGCAGGGCGGCTACCAGATGCAGAGCAACCTGCCGCTCTACGTCATGGGCTCCGTTGTCGTCCAGAGTGTGATCCTCGAGATGGGCCCTGTGCTCACCGCCATTGTCATGATCGGCCGCGTAGGCGCTCGCATCACCGCGGAGCTCGGGACCATGAAGGTCTCGGAGCAGATCGACGCCCTGTACTCCGTGGGTCGTGATCCAGTGGAGATCCTTGCGGCTCCCAGGGTCTTGGCGGTCATGATCTCCATGCCCGCTCTCGTGGCGATGGCGAACGCCGTCGGAATCGTGACGGGGATGTACTCGGCCCAATTCACGCTGGGCCTGGGTCCGGAGACATTCTTCTACGGAGCGCGCCTTTTCTGGCACTCCTACGACCTGTTCTACTCGCTTCTGAAGGCGTTCGTATTCGGTGCGGCCATCCCCATCATCGCGGTCCACATGGGATTGCGGACGACGGGTGGAGCGGAGGGTGTGGGTCGGACCACGACTCAGTCCGTCGTCTTCATGACCCTGACCGTCCTGATCCTCGACGCCATGTTCCCACCACTCTTCCTGCAGTAGGAGTTGACGGTGCCGCACCAGGGCCACGGATCGGAGCCCGTGATCGAGTACAGAAACGTCTTCAAGTCGTTCGACGCGCCGGTGCTCTCCGGCGTCAACCTCTCGGTCGAGAAGGGGGAAATGTTCGCCCTATTCGGACCCTCGGGGACGGGAAAGAGCGTGCTCCTCAAGACCACGGTGGCGTTGATCACTCCCGATCAGGGCGACGTATGGGTGGGTGGTGAGTCGGTCTACTTTGGGGATCGCCGCACGCTGGAGCGGATCCGGGAGAAGGTCGGATATGTATTCCAGTACGCGGCTCTCTTCGACTCGCTCACGGTCTTCGAGAACGTCGAGATGGGGATCGCCGAAACGGTTCTTCGCAGGATGAGCAGCTCCGAGATGAGGCGCCGGGCCTGGGAGTCCCTCGAGCTCGTCAACCTCGAGCCGAGTCAGGTTCTCGGAAAGCTTCCGGCAGAGCTGTCAGGGGGCATGAAGAAGAGAGTGGGGATCGCGAGAGCGATTGCGGGGCGTCCGGAAATTCTGTTGTGGGATGAGCCTACGACTGGCCTCGACCCCCTTAATACGGCGGCGATCGAGAGACTGATCCATCGACTCTCCCGCGAGCTGCATACGACGTCGCTCCTCGTCACCCACGACGTCGAGGGTGGCCTCGAGATGTGCGATCGGGTCGCCATGCTGGAGGGTGGAAGGCTTCGCTTCGTCGGAACGTCCGACGCCTTTAGGGTGAGCGACGACCCGGTGGTGAAGGCCTTCGGAGATCGGGCCGCGGCGACGGCGGCTCTCGATGTGTTGGAAGTAACCTAGGGACACGAGCGGGCACACCAGAGGAGCGTCCATTGGAGATACGGAGTAGACAGGGGCCCGTCGAAGCGAAGCTCGAGCAGGCCGTCCCTCGGCAGGCGGGCCGCCGGGACGTCCGGGTTGGCCTGTTCGTGCTGATCGGCGCGGCCGCCGCCGTGTGGCTGCTCTACCTCCTCACCGATCCCGCAACGTTCCGGGGCCGCTACAAGATCACGACGACCGTTGAGGAGGTGATGGGGCTGCGCAAGGGAGATCCGGTCCAGATGCGGGGCGTCAACATCGGGCGGGTGCACGACTTCGGCCTGACACGGGACTCGGACGATGTCCTCGTCATCCTGGAGATCGAAGGCCAGTGGCGCATCCCCGAGGGGTCGCGGACGGAGATCGTGAGCCCGGGAATTATGTCGCCCAAGACAGTGATGATCGTGCCGGGCAGCGGCGTCGGGGAGATTGCGGAGGGCGCCAACCTCGCCGGGGTTGCCCTCAAGGGGCTCCTGGATGACACTGAGGCGCTGGGAGCGAAGGGGGAGCGGTTCCTTGACCAAATGACGGCGCTTCTCTCGGACTCCACGATCGCAGCGGTCGGAGGAAGCGCTCAGGACCTCGAGACCATCCTGGAGGAGCTCTCGGACATCATCGGCTCACAGCGCGAGGAGCTCGAGAACCTGATCGGCGCCTTGCACCGAGCCGCCGAGGGGTTCGCCGACGTGACCGGCCCGCAGCTCCGAGACGACATCAACAGCACGGTGTCACAGGCCGACTCGCTTATGGCCAGCCTGACCGAGACCTCGGCCCGCTTCGACCGTGCGGCCAGCTCCCTCGAGACCGTGCTCGGCAGGATGGAGCGTGGAGAGGGCACCCTGGGACAGCTCTCCGTCAACGATTCGCTGTACGTGAGCCTGACCGAGGCCGTCGAAAGCGCTCGCCTCCTCCTCGACGATCTGAGGGCGAATCCGGGACGGTACATCAACTTGTCGATCTTCTAGCTCGATCGGCCTCTGGGTTTCCGCAGGTGCGTGGTCAGCCCTCCGACGTCTGGTTCTGTTCATGCCGGTCGAGGGTTCGGCGCGCGGGATCCCCGCCCTACCAGCCGGGCGAGAGCAGGAAGCCCCAGTGGGCGCCCTTATCGGGCCGCTGGAAGGGGCGTGCGTAGTAGGCCTCGAGGATCAGGAATCCGAGGATGTTGAAGCGAGCGCTCGCGCCGGTCGAGAACACCGGCACCCGCTTGCCGCCGGACCGAACGAAATCGAACTCCACGTCGTCCAGGTTGTTCCAGGCCAGACCCGCATCGGCGAAGAGGACGAGCTCGGTGGGCAGGTACGGGAAGTTGACGAGGCCGAACTGCGGAGTCCCGAGGACCGGCACGCGCATCTCGAGGTTCGCTACCACTAGCCGATGTCCGAAGAGCCGATCGAAGCCGGCGCAGCTGCCCGCGACGGCGCCGTGCTCCAACGAGGTTAGGCTGCATTCCTCGACATTGAAGCTCTCGTAGGAATACCCTCGAATCAGGTTTTCGAAGCCGAGGAAATACGGCTGGATCGTCGCCGTGTTTCGGTTCGGGTCGAGGTTCTTCCCATAGCGCCCGAAGTGCATACCTCGCGCCGCGAATGTGATGTGCCTGTTCGGGCTCAGATAGCGCCGGAAATCCGCTACGAGCGACGTGAAGTTCAGAGTTCCGAGCGTCTCGCCCACCTCGAGCCGAAAGCGGCCGCCGTCGATCGGCGACGTGAAGCCGGTAATCGAGTTGTCGCCTACGAGCGCAATGCTGGCCGATGCCAGGTTGAGGGCGTCGCGCGACGGAAGTGGAACGCGCTGCACGGCGGCGCCGAAGGCGCCGAACGAGCTCACGTAGTACCGATCCTCCTCGAGGTCGAAGGACCAACGTTGGACTCCGATGTTGCTCTCGATCCGACGCGTCGTCGAAAAGGGATACGTCAGCATCAAGCTGGTCTGCGTCAGGAAGATCCGGTGCCGGATGAGCCCGATGTACGGACCGACGTCGTCCTCGCCGAACGTCTGGAATCCCTGGATGAAGGGGATGCGTCCTGCCGAGGCGCCCCAGTTCAGGCGCCGCTCCTGATTGACGTAGAAGGCCTGGCCGCCGATGTCCTTGTACGTTCCGTTCGCCTGGACCCAAAGGCCCAGCGACCGATTCCCCAGCATGTCGCTGAAGAACGCCGAGGCTCCGCCGCCCACGTAATTCCCGAAGCGGTCCGTGCCCACGCCTATGGCCGGCTGCCCCACGAAGTCGAGGGTGAGCGACGAGTCGTAATCGACGGCGTTCTCGGCCAGGAACGTGCCTGTGGGCTCGAGGCCAGTCTGCTTGTCCGCCAGGTAGCTCGCCACCCGGCTCACGCGGCTGGGCAAGGTCGGCGGCAGGAGGCGGCCCGGCTGGCGCTCGGCCAAGGCCGTCACGATCTCGCCGCCCGCGTCGGCCTCGGCGGCCTGCAGGCTGTAGACATGGAATTCAAAGGCGTCGAAGACCGTGAAGAGAATCGTCCCTGCCCTGCGAGCCACGGAGAGAGTGGGCGACATGCCAGTGATCCCGCTCACCGCCGTGGACAGGCGTGTGATGCGGCGGATGTCGGTGGTCTCGAACTCGTATTGGTAGATGTCGCTGAAGCCGTCCTGATCCGACACGAAATAGAGGCTCCGGCCATCCGGTGCGTACTGCGGGCTGATGTGCTTCACGTTTCCGAAGAGTTCGAGCCCCTCCACGTCGCCCGTGCCGACCTCAAGCAGGGCGATCTGCGGCTTGCTGTACTGGAGGACCTCGAAATCGGTGGTGGAGCTGCGGTCCGAAACGAACGCGATCGTGGCTCCGTCGGGCGACCAGGTGGGCTGAAAATCGGCGAACTTGTCGTTCGTGAGCTGGCGTAGTGCGCCCGTCTCGACGTCCCAGACGTAGATGTCGCTGACCCCGCCGTTCAGGCCCGAGAAGGCGATGTACTGCCCATCAGGCGACCACGCCGGGCTGGAGATCGCACCGACCTCCTCTAGGTCAATCTTCCTCTCCACATCGCCGTCGTTCGCATCGACGATCGCCAGCTCGTTGTCACCTTCCGCGAAGACGGTGAACACGAACTTCTCTCCGTCAGGGGACCAGTCTCCCGCCGAGTCGATGAAGCGGAGAGCGTCGAAGTGCGGATCCGCGTTCGCGCTGACGAGCTTGCGCTGGATCTCACCCGTGCGGGCGTCGGCGACGAATAGATCGATGCCGAAGAGATCCTTCTCCGACAGGAACGCGACGTAGCGCCCGTCGGGGCTCACCGAGGGCGAGACGTTCTGCCGGCCCGCTCCCGTCGAGGGTGCGAGGAGCAGCGCTCCCGCCTCTCCCGGAGCCTGTCGCCCGGCCATGAGCGGCAGGTACTCGTTCTCGACCGCGTCCCGCCACTCGACGGACAGGCTGTCCGAGGACGTGCCCAGGACCTGCTCCAGCGCTGGCTCCCACCCCACGCGCAGCGATCTCCTATAGAGGTCTACCACGCGCTCGTCCCCGTATGTCCCACCGACATAGGCCCACAGTGCCTGGCCGAACCGATAGGGGAAGAAGCGGCGCTCCGTGGTCATCTGCTTGATGGTCGGGAGGTCGTCTCGTTGGATGGCGTCCCTCAGCCACATCGCGGTGAGCGGGTCTTCTCGACCGACCGACAAGTACTCGGCCATCCCCTCGATCAGCCAGAGCGGGAGCAGCGACAGGCCCCGGATCCCGGCCCCCGACCGGCCCTGGGCTACATTGTACTGGAACGCGTGAACCAGCTCGTGGCCAAGGACGTGGTCGGTGTCTGCGTACGAACCGGTGAGCGGCATGATCACGCGGTTCTTGAGCGATTCCGTGACGCCTCCGGTGCCTTCGCTCAGCCTGCCCCGGAGCGTGTTGGTCTGCTGAAAGTCGGGATGATCCGCGTACAGGATGATGGGCTTGGGCTCCTCGAATTCGTGTTGAAACACACGCGCGAGACGCTCATACCAGCGCTCACCCATCCGAGCTGCGTCTTCGACGGCCTCGGCCTCTTCGGGGTAGAAGTGGATGTCGAAGTGGGGGGTCTTGAGGATCTTGAAGTCGAAGGTCTCGTACTGGACCTTGTTCCGCCCGAAGTACTGGGCCGACGCGGGGAGGGGGAAGGCCCAGACGGCTGACAGCGCCGCAAGGACGACGACCAGACCCGTCGTAGAGCGTTCGGCCCGGACTTGGTTGGAGCACTTCATGTGACACCTCGATACTTGACGGACTAACACAAGCCAAAGGCAAGGTACTGCCTCACCGCTCTATCGCTCAACTTCGGCCGTTCGCAGCCGTGATCCCCGTGCTTCTCCTCGCAGGCGTACGAAGCAGGCTTCTCAGGACAGAATGCCCCAGGCGGCCCAGCAGGTTCCAACGGGTGCTCTTCAACGGCGGTCCGGGGCCGGGAGGAGATTGCTGTCCGGCGGGACCGATTCCTCCTCACTACGGATTCTTACGGAGTACTCATGCCGTTCTTTCGTTAGAGGGTGCTCGTGTTTCGTTGGTTCTTCGGTCCGTGTGCGTCGGGCAGGCCGCTGTCGAGCGACCTCGTTGAGCCCGAGTCCCTCGACTCGCGCCCGAGCACGGGTCAACGGGCGGCCTGGTCTGTCCACCGGTTGGCCGTTGCCGGGGGTCCTGTGGACGGGCCCGTGATCCGGGCCCCTGACGCGGCGGTGGCCGCGACGTGGTTCACGGGGGCTCAGGACGAGCGCCCGTCACGGCTCGCGTTTCCCGGACGAGGTGCGGCGGAGATCCGTCGCGGCGGCGTGGATGGACCGACAATGGGAACCCTGGGTGGCGCGGACGCTGTCCTGCTCGACGACAGGGCGGCCTGGGCTGCCGGCATGGGGAGTACGATCCGGAGGTCGCGGAGGTGCGCGTCGGGCGTATGCCGCCAGCAGGTCCTCCGGCTGAGGCGTCGGCGGTGACCACCCCGTCATCGGGACGGGGGGCCAGGTCAGTTCACCTGGACCGATCCGACGGAAAGCCGCACTATACGCATGGCAAGGACAACCGAGGCTTGGAATGAGAAGATCGCACTGCAGCACCCTGGCGGCCCCACTCCTCGCCGCGGCCTGCGTCGGCGCGGGTGCGGACCTCGAGCCCTCGCGCGCGGGCGATATGGCGCCGGACTTCCAAGCCTTGGCCCTCGAGGATCTTCGGCCCGTTTCGCTGTCCGACTTCCGCGGAAGTGCGCTTCTCGTCAACCTGTGGGCCACTTGGTGCGGCCCATGCCGCTTCGAGACTCCCTATTTGGAGTCGGTCTACAAGGAGCATCAGGATCGGGGCCTCCACATCGCGGGAGTGTCGGTGGACTCCCGCTCCTCACTCGACGCCGTCCGGCAGTTCGTGGCAGACAACGGCGTCACCTACGACATCCTGCTCGATCCGGACATGATCTCCACGGACGCCTTCGGCGCGATCGGGTTGCCCGCGTCCTTCCTCATCGGCACGGACGGAGTGATCCTCTTCGATCGCTTGGGACCGATACTCGAAGACGACCCGGCGTTCCTGGCTGCTCTCGAGGACGCCCTGGACTGACGGGACCCCCGCCAACGCCTATGGCCCCTCACACCTCACTGGAAGGCATCGAGACCCCGGCCGGGGTCGCCGACCTCGCGAGAGTCAGAACCAACGTCGAGCGTGTGATCTCGTACTGTCGCGAGCATGGACTCTCGTGGCGCCCGCACATCAAGACCCACAAGTGCACCCGTCTGGCGAGCGTTCAGCTCAAGGCCGGTGTCGCCGGGCTAACCGTAGCCACCCCCAGGGAAGCCGAAGTCATGTCGACCGTGTGTGACGACATACTCCTCGCTTATCCCGTCATGGGTGACTCGAAGCTCGATCGCGTGATGGACATTCCGGAGCACGTGCGACTCACCGTCGGCCTCGATTCGGAGTCCGCGCTCGAGGCCGTGGCCGGCGCAGCCGGACGCGCCGGGAGAACGGTGCGGATTCTGGTCGAGGCGGATCTGGGCATGAATCGTGTCGGGCTGGAGACCCCGGAAGAGGTCGTGCGGCTCGCGCGTGCGGCGCGCGACCTCGCGGAGGTCGAGTATGCGGGGCTCATGTTCTACCCTGGACACATCCGGAGGCCCCAGCAGGAGCAGGGTCCCGAGTTGGAAGCCCTGGCTTCCGATCTGCGCCGTCTATACGAGGCGCTTGAGGCCGCCGGTCTCCAGCCGGAGGTCGTGAGCGGCGGCTCGACGCCCACCTTGTGGCGTAGTCACGAACTGCCAGGCCTCACGGAAATCCGGAGCGGCACGGCCATCTTCTTCGATCGTGAGGGCCTGACGACCGGCGTTGCCGATCCCGACGACATGGCCTACACGGTGCACGCCACCGTGGTGAGCACGTCGATACGGGGCCAAGCTGTCGTCGACGCCGGATCCAAGGCCATCTCCAAGGAGGACGGCAACGCGGGCTTTGCCGTTCTTCTCGACCGCCCCGAGGTCGTGGTGAAGGCGGTCTCCGAGGAGCACGGCGTCCTGGACCTCAGCGAGAGCGAATGGCGGCCGAAGGTGGGGGAGAGGGTGCGGGTTCTTCCCAACCACGTGTGTGTCTCCGTCAATCTTCAGGACGAGCTGCTGGTGCTGGTCGACGGAGCAGTCGAGCGGTGGCCCCTGGAGGCTCGCGGCCGGCAGTTGTTCGCCGCCGCGGACCATGGGGCGGCCGCGGAGCAGGTGTCTTGAACCCACTCGGAGTCAACCGTATCGCCGAACTCTTGGATGCGGTGCGGGCAGTGCGCGTCTTGGTGGTGGGCGACGTGATGCTTGACCGGTATATCACCGGTCGAGTGGCCCGAATCTCACCCGAAGCCCCCGTTCCCGTGGTGCACGTCGAGGAGGACTCGTGCGCCGTGGGCGGCGCGGCGAACGTGGCGGCGAACGTGGTCGCCCTGGGGGCCGCATGCACCGTGGTGGGGTGCGTGGGCGACGACAAGGAGGGACGAGAGCTCCAAGAGGAGCTCGCAGCCCTGGGTGTCGACCTCGAGGGACTCATGACGACTCCGGAGCGCCCGACGACCGTGAAGACCCGCGTCATGGCACGCCATCAACAGGTTGTGCGGATCGATCGTGAACAAGTCGGCGACATCGATGCGGAGACCGCAGGTCGGCTGACGGACGCTGTCCGCGCCCTGACGGCCCAATGCGAGGCGGTCACGATCGAGGACTACAACAAGGGCGTTCTCGTGCCCTCCGTGGTCGGAGCCGTCCTGAGCTCAGCCAGGGATGCGGGCATCCCTTCAGTTGTCGATCCCAAGCGACAGCGTTTCTTCGGGTATCCCGGGGTCACGGTCTTCAAGCCCAACGCCCAGGAGCTTGAGGATGGGCTGGGCGAGCCCCCGCGACCCGAGGATGGCCCGTGGATGGAGGCCGTTAGGCACCGCCTGCGATGCCGTCACCTGCTGCTTACGCTCGGCGAGCGGGGCATGGCCCTGCACTCGGAGGGAGAGGACCCGGTGCTCCTCCCGACGTCCGCCCGCTCCGTGTACGACGTCTCGGGGGCGGGGGATACGGTGGCCGCGACGCTCGGCGTGTGCCTGGCGGCAGGCGCAACGGTGATGGAATCGGCGATCTTGGCGAACCACGCGGCGGCCCTAGAAGTGGCGAAAGCCGGAGTGGCTACCGTGAGTCCGGCGGAGATCCTCGCGCACGCGAAAGAGGTCTTCACAGGATGATGGTAGGCCCCATGGAATTATTTATGTGACAACCTATTACGGAGCATTACTTGATGAGTGACTTGAAGATCATTCACACCCCGGACGCGCCCGAAGCCATCGGCCCCTACTCGCAAGCCGTGGTGGTCGACGAATGGGTGTTCGCATCAGGACAGATCGCCATCAACCCGGCGACCGGCCAGGTCATCGAAGGGGGCGTAGCCGCACAGACGCACCGGGTCCTGACGAACCTGGCGGCGGTCCTTGGCGAGGCGGGAAGCTCCCTCGACGATGTCGTGAAGACAACGGTCTACCTGGCGGACATGGATGCCTTTACGGAGATGAACGCGGTCTACGCGGAGCACTTCGGCGCTCACCGGCCGGCACGTGCTACGGTGCAGGCCGCCGGGCTCCCGAAGTCTGTGGACGTGGAGATCGACGTGATCGCACGCCGAGGCTGACCGTCGACAGCTCAGCGGGGAAAAGTACGGACGATGGCGGGGCGGGCTCCGGAAGCTGTCCCCCGGAGTCGTCTACACTGATACCTGAGCCCGGCTCGAAGGCGGCATCCAGCAGGGGGTAGCCCCTGCGGAGAGGTGCGGACGGCGGAGCCACTTGGAGCCGAATGGGTCCCGGGGAGGTTCAGAGGTTCGCACGACTTCCACTTCCATCCCGAGGACTGTTCGGAGAGCTAGCGCCGGATCCTGCAACAGACGGGCAGCGAGGGGACCGGTGCCTCCCTTCCACCCCGGCCATGCGGACACCCTGTACGCCGGATGGTGGGAGGCGCGTGGCGGCAGTCGCGCACCATGTCGCCTAGGCGCGGAGGTCGGCCGCCACTTGCGAAGCAGATATGACGGTGAGCCCCCGGGAAGATCTGCACGGGCACGAGGAAGGGCTTCGGGGGGGCATCATCTGCAAGATTGGCGTTTCCGTCTCCCTGGCGAACCCAGTCCCCAGGTGGGCCGTGACCCGAGCAGGGGGCTGGCGCGCCGTGTTCCGTACCGACGAAGGGTGGAGACGCGGGAGCAGGTCAAGGACCGAGGCAAGCTCCGAGAGCGGGCGTCCTCCTGCACCCACATCTGCGTCGACCCTATGGACCAGGGAGAGAGTGGACGCCCTCGCCGTCGGCCTGTATCGGAGCACCGGCGGGGGGGGGGGGGGCCTGTACCCTACACCCACAATCGCGGCCTCCCGATGGCTCCCAACGATGCCGACCCGTATGCCGGCGCGAACGACGGTTCGGAGGTCCTGGAGCATGGGTCTCGAGCGACGTCGGTGAAGAACCACCTCGGTGCTGTGGAGCAGGAGACCTGCCAGGTGCGGAACCCGGAGGACAGTCGGGATCCGATCGCCGTACTGATCAAGCTCGACAACAAGCTTTCTGCGCAAATCGGACAGATAACTCGCGCACAAGTGGGCCGCACGCAGCGGACATCTCAGGTCTTCGACGTGCTCTCGGAGCGGGCCCCCACAAGGCTCGAGCAGCTCATGTGGATCGTTCAACGCGATGTCGTGAGGCTGAGCGTGCGTCTCCGGTCGTTCGACATGGAGCCCGTCGAAGCGGAGAAGAGCGTCACGTAGGAAGGGAGGCCGGCCATGGAGCGCACGCGGAGAGGACGGAGCGTTTGGTTCGCCACCATGATCGTCCTGGTGACCACCTCGGGCTGTTCTCTGCCTAGCAGTGACCCGTTCTCCGGGCCGGCGAAGTCACACGTGGTCATCGAAGTCGACAACCGGAGCTTCAACCGGGCCACGATCTGGATTCTATCAAGCGCGGGCGTGCGGAGACTGGGAATGGTGGACGGCAAGCTCATGAAGGCGTTCACGATCCCGTGGCGAAGGTCGGACGACATGCGCTTTCGGGTGCGCATCCTCGGCGAACGCGGCTTCACGACCAACCCCAAGCTCGTGGCTCCGGGGGACCACGTCGAGCTCCAGATCACATGAGTGGCCGTGTAAGGGTGTACGGCCGGGGTTCCTCGGCGGCGAGATCAACCTTCGAAGCCCCGCCCGGTGTGCGCTGTTATCCTATAGAGCGGCCCGGGGGTGCTTGGTTCGGGTGCCTCTCGCAGGAACTCTCTTCACGGTCTTCGCAATAGGCGCTCCACCGGTCGAGGCGCGCACCGTGGGTGCAAGCGATGCCGCTTGCCGCTCCCTACCCCCGCTGCGGCGAGCCTCCACCGTCGCTGCCCGCCCCTCGACGGGACTCCGATTCAGCCGCATCGGCCGCATCCCGTCGAACTGAAACGGAGCCCCGGGGCCGCGGACTCCCAGACGTCCAGGCCACGTGGGGGCTGCTGGGTCCCTCCGGCGGGGCGGGCGGCGGGCGTGCGGGAGCCGACGTAGTCTAGGAGTGGGATGGGGTTGGTCGGCGTGGGACTTGCCGAGGCGCCCGTGGCACTTATGATGGGCCTCCGAGCTTTCCCGCCTCGATCGACGAGGGGGCGGATGGGGTCTGGTGGCCCCACTGGTCTTCAAAACCAGCTCGCCCGGCTGAACCCCGGGCTGGTGGGTTCGATTCCCACACGCTCCCGCCAGTGCGAAGTTGCCCAAGGGGCAGCGACCGAGGGGCTCCGGCGTTCCCTGTGTACCAGGCCGGAGCCCCTCTTGTCGGTTGGGGGCGGGCCAGGAGGTCAGGATTGCGCCGCGTATGAGAAGTGCCGCCACATCAAGATTGTGCTCCGGCGAATACTGCGGAGAGACCGGCAGAGGCCCGCTTGACGCACTCGCGTGCGGCCCGATATATACCTGTCTTCCTGCGTGAGGCGTGACGCTGCGGGTCCACCCTCTACATCCAACAGGCGGATAACCCAGTGCCGCGGTTCGAGGGAGATCGCGAACTGCGCCGAGGCCGGGGATTCGCACGCTTTCCGACTCACCTCCGAAGGCCACACGGGAGACCATAGGGATGGAGCAGCTAGCACTTTCGCAATCGATGATCGTCTCGGGTATCGTTTTGGCGGTGACGTTCATCGCCATCTTCACCGAGCAGCTGCACGGGATGGAGCGTGCGAAAGTCGCTGCCGGGGGCACCATTGCGATGGTGATCGTGGGCCAGATCTACGGCTTCTACTCGCCGATGGAAGCGATCGAGGCAGTGGACTGGAACGTGATCTTCCTGCTCGCCGCAATGATGACGATCGTCTCGATCATGATACCGACCGGAGGTTTCGGTTGGATGGCGTACAAGCTCGCCGCCTTAAGCAAGGGACGGCTCTACCTGATGCTGGTGCTGCTGGGCACCGCTGTGACAGTACTGTCGCTCTTGCTCGACAACGTGACGACCGTCGTGATCTTCGGACCGCTGATCATCCTCATAGCGCAGGCGCTCAAGGTCAGTCCGGTCCCCTACCTCTTGGCCGCGGCTCTGCTGTCCGATACGGGTGGAATCGGAACGCTCGTCGGCGATCCCCCGAACCTCATGATCGGCTCGGCGGCGGACATTTCATTCAATGACTTCGCGATCCGCATGGGCCCACCGGTTGCCGTGTGCTGGCTCGCGGTCGTCTTTTTCCTCAAGTACCTGTTCCGCAAAGAACTCGCCGAAAAGCCGGCCGACACCTTCCAGGAAAAGGGGGAAATCAAGGATCCGAAGCTCTGGAAAGCCTCCATCATCGTCCTCATTGCGATGGTCGTCCTCTTCATCCTTCACGATGCCTTGCACTGGCAGCCGTGGTTCGTTGCGGCCCTTGGCATGACCGCCTTGGTGTTCGTGTCCCGGGACCTCCTGATGGATGACGCCTTGGAGCACGTCGAGGTTCCGTTGCTGATCTTCTTCCTCGGCCTCTTCATGGTGGTTGGCGGTGTGGAGCACAGCCAGTTCCTCGTCTACGTCGGTCAGTTCGTCCAGCCGTTCGCCGAGCGGGATCTGATGACGGCGACGATCGTGCTAATGTGGGTCGCCGCGTTTCTATCGGCGGCCATCGACAACATTCCGTTCACCGCGGCGATGATCCCCATCATCCTCGGTATGGAGACGCAGGGGATCAACGTGACACCGATATGGTGGGGCCTGGCCATGGGCGTGGGGCTCGGCGGGAACGGGACCCACATCGGTTCCACGGCGAACGTGTTCATCGTCACGGTCTCCGAGCGCCTGGCGCGGGAGGAAAACGACCCGAGCTTGGCGATCACGCCGGGCCTGTGGATCAGAAAGGGCTCGCCGGTGATGTTGCTCACCCTGGTGGTGGCGACCGTGCTCATGGTCGTGTTCTGGGGGTGGTTCGAGAATCCCTTGCCCTAGTGGAGGCGCTCCTACTCTCGCGGGCTGCGTCCCCTGGGCCTCTCGACGTGCCCCTTCGTCCAGAGGAGGATGGCGCCGCAAGGGCTGACGTCTCCGGACACCCAGGCGGGCAGGCCGCCCTGGCCCGGAAAGACCTCCATGGCCGCGATTGCCTGCGCGGTGACGAGATCCTGCCAGTGCGAGGCCCTCATGCCGTAGTCGCCGACCGACCGGTCCAGCAGGGCGACCTCTGGATCGAGCGTCGGCCGGAACCTCTCGCCTCTCTGCACGACCACGCGGTCGATGCTGACGCTGGGACGGCACACGGTTCCGAAGGCTTCCCGCGCCGACAAGACCTCCCAGTCGCTCAGCGCCGTCGGTCGGATCAGCCGGATCCCGTTGAAGCCTCTGAGTAGGTCTCCGACATCGAGCGGCGGGTTCCGCTGGAGGTCCTCCGGAGTGCGAACCTGGTTGAACCCCATGCTCTGGCGCTCGTAGAAGCCGGCTCGATCGAGTCCCGGCAGGCGGCCCTCGACGACCGCTTCGACCGGGTCGAGGCTGACCGGGTTGGCCCTCATGCGGATCTCCGCTCCCACGGTCTGCCTCGGCGAGAGCTCGAACTTGGTCGAGAGCGTGGTGGCGTAGCCGAGGCCTCCGCTGCGGAGCTGGTGCGTCTCCCCGTCCGGGACGTCGATCTGGAACCAACCGTTCACGTCGGTCACGTCCTGGCCGACGATGCGCTCCCGCTCGTCGATCAGGTCCACGACGATGTCCTCCACGGGGAGCCCGGTCAGGTCGTCCCGGATGATGCCTTGGATCCTCTGTGCCCAGGCGGGTGGTGCGGACAGGAGAAGAGGGGCCAGCGCCGCCAGGAGCGACGGGATCATTCGTGGAGCGGCCATCAAGCCTCGCCGTTCAGCCGAGTATGGTCATTTCTACGCCGAGCGCTGCTTGGGGTTTCATGGGTCTTCAGCTGGCCAGCCTTGGGAACGGCCTGACGTCCTCCACCGTTCCGTGTCGATTCATCATCACAGCGACGAGCCGGTCGTTCATGTTGCGCGTCGGATCCGCCTGGTGATGCGGGCTCGGGAAGGGCCGCCGCTACTCCCGACAAGGCGTTCGGGCCGCGTCTTGTCCGCTGGATCGGCGACGGTAGATTTCGCGGTCCGACGTAGTCCAGATCCCTCCCGGGCACTCGAGGGGTGTGATTGAGGGTTCTTGCCAGAGTCGTGTCTTGCCGGCCCCTGGGGGCGGGCCTCATCGGGGCCGGCCTCGTGCTGGCTCCGGCTTCGGCTCGTGCGCAAGATCCATCGGTCGTGCCAGCGCAAGCGGAGGCAGCGGCAGCGGATACCGTGGACGCTCCGCGGCGGCACAACGCCGGTGGAGCGTTCCTACGCTCGCTGCTGGTCCCGGGTTGGGGCCAAGCCGCCGTGGGCTCGCCCAACCGGGGTGGCTTCTACTTCGGAGTGGAGTCGATCAGTCTCTGGATGATCCTGAAGACGTCGAGGACCCTCAGGAGCGCCGAGGAGATCGCGGCTCTCCGACGGGCCGAAGCTGAGGCCCGCCTCATCGCCGGCGGTGAGACCGATCCGGCGGAGATCGCGAACCTGCTCGACGAAGACGAAATGGTTCAGGAGGGCGTCGAGCTCGTCGAGATCCGCTCGCAGCAGCAGGAAGACTGGGTGGCTTTCGCGCTCTTCTTCCTCTTTCTGGGGGGCGCCGACGCGTTTGTGGCGGCGCACTTGGCCGACTTTCCGGATCCACTGGAAGCCGGGATCCGACCCCTGCCGAACATGGGCGTGGAGCTGGAGTTCTCGGTGCCGTTCGATCCCTTTTGAACTAGCCCTCCCACTCGCGGAGCCTGGGTGCCTCTCCCTCAGCGAGCACCAGGTAGCTCCGGTGGTTGACCCAGTCGCCCGCGTTCACGTAGTAGCGCCCGGGCTCGACCTCCTCAAGGACGGGAATATGAGTGTGGCCCAGCACCACGAGGTCCAGCTCAGGGTCGTCCCTGAGCTTCTCTCGACCCCACTCCCGAAGCGCCAAGGATCGGGCACGTTCTCGCTCGGAGGGACCCGTCATGCGGTGCTCGGTCCTCGAGACGCGACCGGCCACGACCGACCCCGCGTCGGGGTGGAGCCAACCGAAGCACCAACGGGTCAGGCGGCTGCGGAGGACCCTACGGAGGATCCGGTACCCGAGGTCGCCGGGTCCGAGCCCGTCTCCGTGAGCGAGGAAGGTGCGGAGACCTGCGAGGTCCAGCAGAACGGGATCCTGAAGGAAGGTCACGCCGATTTCGTCCGTAAGAAACGCACCACCCCACCAGTCGTGGTTGCCTCCCATGAGCGTGACCGGCACTCCACCGTCCACGATGCGGGCGAGAGCCGCGAGCACGCGCGTGTGCCCCCGGGGCACCGCCGACCGGTATTCAAACCAAAAGTCGAAGAGGTCTCCGTTGATGATAAGCTGCGACGCCGCGGCGCCCGTGTGTTCGAGCCAGCGCAGAAACGCCTGTTCGGTTTCTTCAGGGACGATCCCGAGGTGAACGTCGCTTGCGAGATGGATAGCTTTCTCTGGCATGGGGACCGCAAGGTAGGCTCCGGGTAATATCCTGGGGAAGTGCATGTCGAGACGATGAAGAAGCGCAGAGGAGTCGCGTGCTGAGGACGCTGCCGACGTTCCTGCTCGGGATCCTGATCCTGGCCGGAGCGGCCTGTGGAGGTGCTGCTCCGGAGCTTCCGGCTCCTACGGTGGACCTGGAGCGGGCCGTGGCCGTGGCGGCCGAAGACAACCGTTTCCCGCATACCGCCCGGGCAGTCTTCCGCTGGAACGTCAGGGAACCCAACCTGCGAGCCGGTGGCCGGGGGGTAGCGCGCATCGAGCCGCCCGATCGGGCCCGGCTCGATCTGTTCCTCGAAGACGGGCAGTCGATCCTCGCCGTCGCGCTGGTGGACGAGACTCTGCACGCTCCCGAAGGCACTCCGATGCAGGTGGTCCCATCCCCGCCTCTTCTGTGGGCGTCCCTCGGAGTCTTCAGGCCGGGGCACGACGCCACCTTCCTGGGGGGCGAGGCGAGGGGCGAGCGGCTCCAGCTACGTTACGGGCTCAGCAACGGCGACGAGCTGCGTTACCAGATTCACGAAGGGAAGCTGACCGGCGTCGAGCTGTACCAGGACGGGAACGCGCTCCATGAGGTCTCTCTCGATCGCGACGCCGAGTGGGAATTGCCCCGAGGGGCTAGGTATCGCAATCTGGCTTCCTTCAGGGAGCTACAGGTGAGGGTCGAATCCGTCGTCAACGTGGAGTCGTATCCCGCTGACATTTGGTACCCAATTGGACAGAGGTGAGGTGTGCAGAGAGACTTCGGAGAGCCGAGGGCCTCGATGAGGAGAGGAGCCGGGCGGTGGCTGGCCATCGCGTGCCTGGCCACGACAGGGTGCAACTACAGCTTCCAATCGGGGAGCTTCCCGGACCACATCCGCACCATTGCCATCCTCCCCTTCGAGAACGACACCAACCGTTTCGAGCTGACCCAGGAGATCCACGAGCAGCTGCTGCGCGAGCTGCCTCGAGCCCTCGGGGTCACGAACGCCGGCGAAGGAGTGGCAGACGCCATCGTGCAGGGCCGCATTGTCCGCTACGACCTCACGACCCCTCTCTTCCGACCCGGCGAACAGAGGGACCAGGTCGACGTTCTCCAGCGCCAGGTGAGCATCCGGGTGGAGGTCGAGCTTATCGACATCGACCAGAACCTGATCCTCTGGGACAACCTCGGTCTCACCACCGAAGGGCAGTATCTGGAGGAAAGCGAGACCGAAGAGGTGGCACGGGCCGAGGCGATCGAGCTGCTCGTTCAGCGCATTGTGGACGGCGCTCAGTCAAATTGGTAGGTTTGGCGGCCAGGATCAGCCTGGGCATGCCTCCGCCTACCCGCTGTTCTATCTGCAATCTGACCAATGTCCCTACTCCGGCTTGGAACGCGGGGCTCGCAGCTGGCACTCGCACAGAGCCGGACGACACAGGCGGAGCTCGAGGTCGACGGCTCCGTTCGGATCGAGCTCGAAGTCATCCGCACGACAGGGGACGCGCGTATCGACCGACCCCTTCCGGAAATCGGCGGGAAGGGACTCTTCACCGAAGAGCTGGACAGTGCTCTGCTGCAGGGGACGATCGACCTCGCCGTCCACTCTCTGAAGGACCTCCCGGTCGAGCTGCCCGACGGCCTCTGCCTGGCCGCGATCCCTCCTCGGCTCGACCCTCGAGACGTTCTCGCCGGGCCCCGAGAGGAGCGCACGACTCTCGCCTCGCTGAAGAAAGGGGCCGTGGTCGGCACGAGCTCGCTCCGCCGAGCAGCGCTCTTGAAGGCCTTCCGGCGAGACGTCGAGCCCCGGAGCATCCGGGGCAACGTGGACACCCGACTGCGGAAATTGGACAACAGCGAATACGACGCCGTGATCCTGGCCGGAGCGGGCTTGCTCCGGCTGGGCCTGGAGGATCGGGCGGCGGAGTGGTTGGAGGAGACGGCCTGGTTGCCCGCGCCAGGGCAGGGGGCGCTGGGCGTCGTGACTCGCACCGACGACGAGACGACGCGCTCACTGGTCGAGCCGCTGAACGATCCGCAGACCCAGTCCGCCGTGAGGGCCGAACGCGCACTGTTGGGGCGTCTCGGAGGCGGATGCCAGCTACCGCTCGGCGCCCTGGGGGTGCCGTGCGCTGATGGTCTTCGCCTCTGGGGGCTCGTGGCCAGCCTCGATGGCCGACGGGTCGTTCGCGGAGACGTCACTGGAGGCTCGGGCGAGCCGGACGTACTCGGCTACTGTCTGGCGGAGCTTCTCAGACAACGAGGAGCCGAGGTCGTGCTCAACGAGCTCTCCGACACCGTCCCGGGGGGGATGACCGAGAGGGAGGGTGGCTTCTGACGGCCCGGCTGGAGGACAAGGTGCTCGACAGGGAGGAGCTTCTCGCCCGGCACGCGCGACCCCGGGAAGGCCGGCTCGTCCTTACCAATGGGTGCTTCGACCTGCTCCATCGCGGGCATGTGGAATACCTGGAGGAAGCGCGGTGCCTCGGTGACGCACTGGTGATCGGGCTCAACACGGACAACTCCGTCAGACGGCTGAAGGGTCCCGGGCGCCCGCTGGTGGCGGAAGGAGATCGGAGCCGAGTCTTGGCGGGCCTCGCCAGCGTCAACGCGGTAACCCTCTTTGACGAGGACACCCCCCTCGAGCTCATCTCGCTGCTGCTTCCTGACGTCCTGGTGAAGGGCGGCGACTACAACGTCAAAGACGTCGTGGGGCGCGAGGTGGTCGAGGGGGCAGGGGGGACCGTGGTGGTCACGCGCCTCATCAGGGACTATTCGACCTCGGCCCTCCTCGAGCGGCTGCGCGCGAACGCATGACGCTCCGGACCGATGGCCGCGGCAGGGGCGAGCTAAGGCCGCTCGAGATGGTGCTGGGCTCGACGGCGTACGCCGAGGGGTCCTGTCTCATCTCAACGGGACAGACCAGCGTGCTGTGCACCGCCACCGTCCAGGAGGGGGTACCGCCATGGAGGAAGGGGAGCGAGGCGGGTTGGGTGACGGCCGAGTACGGAATGCTCCCCCGCTCCACACACACGAGGTCACCTCGTGAACGAGCTCGGGTGGGCGGCCGCACGCAGGAAATCCAGCGCCTCATCGGCCGCTCGCTCCGGTCCGTCGTGGACCTGCAGGAGCTGGGCCCCCGCACAGTGATCGTCGACTGTGACGTACTCCAGGCCGATGGAGGCACCCGCACGGCGGCGATCACCGGTGCAGCCGTAGCCCTTTGGAGCGCGTTGGACGGACTCGTGGGCGAAGGCGTGATCGAGCGCAGTCCCATGCGCGAGATGGTGGCGGCCGTGAGCGTCGGAATCGTCGCCGGCGCGGCGCTTCTCGATCTCGATTACCCCGAGGACTCGTCCGCCCAGGTGGACTGCAACGTCGTCGCGACGGGGCAGGGTCAGCTCGTGGAGGTGCAGGGCACCGCGGAAGGCCATCCGTTCAGCAGGGAGGACTTGGGCGTGCTCCTTGACCTCGCCCTGCCCGGCATCGGACGGCTGGTCAAGACGCAGATGGAAGCGGTGCGGTAGTGTCGGCTGGCGCCTCCGAGGACCCCGCTTCATGGAGCTGCTCGTGGCGACGCGCAGCCCCCACAAGATGGCGGAGATCCGAGACATCTTGAGCTCGGTGCCAGCTCTCCGCGTCCTCGACCTGGATGAGATGGGGATCCCGTACGGCGCGGCGGAAGAGACGCTCGAGCCCTACGAGACGTTCGAGGAGAATGCACTGTCCAAGGCCGAGTACTTCCACGACATCAGCGCGATGCCCACGCTGGCGGACGACTCGGGGATCGAAGTGGACGCCCTCGACGGGGCCCCCGGGGTCCGCTCCAAGCGGTTTGCGCCCGACCAGGGGCTCTCGGGCGAGGATCGGGACCGAGCGAACAACACCTATCTCCTGAGGCTCCTCGGTCACCAACCGCTCTCCGAGCGCACGGCGCGTTACGTGTGCGTGGCCGCGCTCGCTCGGGGTGAAAACGTCACGACCGTCCGAGGTGAGGCGCACGGCTTTATCGCAATGAGCCCCACAGGCGAGGAGGGCTTCGGCTACGACTCCCTCTTCTTCGATCCCGAGCTCGACCGCACCTTCGGCCAGATCTCCCCTGCGGAGAAGCATGCCCGGAGCCACCGTGGACGGGCCTTCCGCGCCCTGGCCCGGCAATTGACACTCGCGCCGAGGGACGCCCGTGCCGACACCTGAGACGACGCCCGTCGACATCGGACCGACCGCAGATGGCACCGCCTTGAGGATCACGTGGCAAGATGGCCACGCCTCCACGTATCTGCCCTACGACCTGCGGCTTGCCTGCCCCTGCGCGGGATGCGTCGACGAGCTCACGGGCCGACGCATGCTGACCAGTGCGATGATCCAGCCCGGCGTGTATCCCACCGCCATCCACTACGTGGGACGCTACGCTCTCCAATTCCTGTGGAGCGACGGCCACGATACGGGCATCTACCCCTACGACTCCCTTCGGCGCTCGTGCGGCTGTGAAGCCTGCTCCCGGGCGGGCGAGACCTCGGATCCGGGGACCGCCGGATGATCCTCGTTACCGGGGGCGCCGGCTTCATCGGATCGAACCTCGTTGCGGGACTCGAAGAGCACGGCGAGACGGGTGTCGCCGTCTGCGACCGGCTGCGGGACGGGGATAAGTGGCGGAACATCGCCAAGCGCGAGTTGGCGGATGTGATCCTCCCCGAAGACCTGCCCGCCTTCCTAGCGGAGCGGGATTCCGAGGTGCGGGCCCTCTTCCACATGGGCGCCGTCTCTTCCACCACCGAGACCGACGCCGATCTGATCCTCCGCACGAACGTCCAGCTGTCGAGGGACCTCTGGCGCTGGTGCGCGGAGCACGAGGTGCCGTTCATCTATGCGTCCTCCGCTGCCACCTACGGGAGCGGAGTGGAAGGGTTCGACGACGACGGATCCGTCGAGGGTCTGGCGCGCCTCCGGCCGATGAACCCCTATGGCTGGAGCAAGCACCTCTTCGATCGGATGGTCGCGCGATGGGTGGCGGACTGCCGTCCAGCACCACCGCAGTGGGCCGGGCTGAAGTTCTTCAACGTCTACGGGCCCAACGAGTACCACAAGGCAGCCATGCGGAGCCTTGTCGCCAGGGCGTTTCCGGTGGCATTCGCTGGGGGGCCGGTGACCCTGTTCCGATCTCACAACCCAGACTACCCGGACGGCGGGCAGATGCGGGACTTCGTGTCCGTTCGGGACTGCGTGTCGGTTATGCTCTGGCTCCTGGACCATCCGGAAACGTCGGGGCTGTTCAACCTGGGCACGGGCACGGCCCGCACTTTCCTCGACGTGGTGGGGGGCCTCTTCAGGGCTCTGGATCGCGAGACGGCGGTGAAGTGGGTCGACACCCCCGCAGAGATCCGGGACCGGTATCAGTACTTCACGCAAGCCGAGATGGGAAGGCTGCGGGCTGCGGGCTACCACCAGCCCTTCCTGTCTCTGGAGGAGGGCATAGGGGATTATGTGAAGAGTTACCTGTCCACCGAAGACCCGTATCGCTGAGTGACCCCTGTCCTTTCTCCGAACACCTGCCCGGCCCGAGTCGACGCCCGGATGGGCGACCGGGTCGTCATGCTCTTACGACCAAGCAGCGGTCATCGGGTTGGGCGAACACCGACTGCCAGCCCGATCACCGGAATCGGAGTGTGGGTCGAGTCGCTCTCGCTCCTATGGCTCTGCCCACCACGCCACCCGACGGCTGATTCGACTCGTGATTCGACCCCATCGGCGCCTCCCGCGGCGGTGCGACGTTCTACCCGATCGAGGCCCGAGCCTGCGGACGAGCTCTCCCTCACCGCCGAGGACCCGTTCCGGGGTTTTTCTTAGTTCCTGTCGTAGCGGACGAAGAGCCTCGGACCCACCTCGGCACCGTATACGACCGCTCCACCCCTGATCGCGGCGACGCCCTCCGAGGTGCTGCTACCGCCCTGGGGATCGGGATCCGGGATGAAGTACCTCACGGAGCCATCCCTGGCGCTGCCGATCCGGATGCCGCGCTCCCAGCCGGGGTGAGACAGGTCCATGCCGTTGTCGGAGCCGTCCCTTGATTCGGAGTCGGTGACGAACATGTTGTCGTCTGCGTCGATGTAGATTCCGCTCGGTCGACTGAACTGGTGCCAGCAATCCAGGTAGTTGCCGTCTTGGTCGTAAATCTGAATGCGGTTGTTGTCACGGTCGCCGATGAACAGGCGGCCTTGCGAGTCCATCTCCAGCGCGTGCAGGCTGGAGAACTCGCCCGTGCCGCACGCCCCGTTGCCCGACCTGCCCCACTGCAGGATAAGCCTCCCGCTCCGGTCGAATTTCATGATGCGTTCGTTGGTGCCCTCTCCATGGCCGTCCGCCACGAAGACGTCGCCATTGCTCGCGACGACGACGTCGGACGGAGAGCTGAACTCGTCGGGACCGTCCCCGGTTACCATGCGGGTCCCGAGCTGCATGAGAATCTCGCCCTCGGGGCTGAGTTTCGTGACCTGCTGTCCAACGCTGCCGCCCGCGCCGCGGCCGTCGGGCGGCAGCGGGTCGGTCACCCAGACATTGCCCTCCTGATCCACGTGGATTCCGTGCGGAAACGCAAACAGGCCAGCCCCCATCTGGCCGATCAAGTTCCCGTCTGCGTCGTAATGCAACAGGGGATCGACGTTGGAGCCCACGCAACTGTTGCTCCCACACCGATCGATGGCCCAAATGTCGTCACGGCCTTTGGCGGCATCAACGCCCGCCGTGGAACCCCACTTGCGTCCGTCGGGCAGCGGCATCACCTGCTTCGTCGAGTAGGGACTTGGGACGCTGTTGATCGGCGCCATGTTCAGGTTGCTGTAGTCCTGGTTCTGCGTAGCTGGCGCCGCGCATGCGGTTAGCGCCACAACCACGAACGAAAGCAGGGCCGCACTCATCCTTGCGTGCCTCATCTGATTCTCCGGTCCTGATGGTCGTCGTAAACCTCGCGACGCGAAAAGGACGCCACCGAGTGAGCTTGGAGCCGCATCCGCGCGGACACAAGACCGCCCTGGTCAGGACCACCTCACGCGAGTCAATGGTGTAAGCGCCGGTGGATGCGAGCTCGGTGAGCCCGCTCCAGCCGCTCACCGGTCCGCGGAGGACCTCGGCGTGGGATGCGGCATAGCCGGGCAGCCGGGCGAGCAGAGCGGCCTCACCGCTTCCTCGAGGATCACCACGCGGTCTTCGGCACCGAGATTCGCTTCCCAGGCCATGACCACGTGCGGCCGGCCCGGGAGGCAGGTTCTGCTTGTCGTAGTGGTAGGTCAGGATGCGCATGCTGACCTGCTCGCCAAGCGCTTCGCGTAGCGACTCGTATCGCGGCAGCAGCCAGAAGTGCGATGCCTTGTCCGAGCAGGCGATCACGACCTGTTCTCCGCCCGGCCAAGCGGCGAGTTGGGCGACCGCCGCCCGGATGATGACAAGGCCGGTGCTTACGCCCTCATGGAAGCGTTCACCGGCATCGGTCAGGGTCACCCGGTCCGCGACCGTTCGAACAGCTAGGTCGAGAGGTGCTTTTCGAGGTTCGCCCCCTTGATGCTGATGGTGGGCTGCGAGGTCCCCAGCTCCTTGGCCGCCCGGGACAGGCTGCCCAGCCGGCCCGCGAGGCCGTGCCTCGACCGGTAGCCGCCATGGAGACGCTGACGAAACACTTCGAATCGCGAGTGGATGGGTTCCTTGAGCGCACGGGCCTGAAGCCGTCGATGTTCGGCCTGCGGGCAACGGGCGATCCGAACCTGATGCGGCAGCTACGCCGTGGCCGCTCACCCACGCTGGCCCTTGCCGACCGCGTCCTGGCCTTCATGGACGACTACGACCGGGCTGATCGGGATCGCGTCTCAGCCCGTAGCCGCCCGCTCGGGGAGGCTTCCCGTAGAGACAACAGCGACAGAGCGGTGACGAGAGGCGTGCAAGCCCGCACGGGGCTGTCGCCGAGCACGATCTACCTGCAGGTGACCGAGGGGAGCTTCCACATGCCGGTGTGTGCCGTCGGGTCGAGGCGGAGGTGGACGCGTGGATCCAGCAGCAGACCACGGCAGGCCGTGGCGAAGCTCAGTGACCGGTGCACGTTCAAAAGGAGACAAGGAGAAGACGATCCAACCTTCGTCGAGAATTGGACCAGCGTGGGTGTGGGCCACGCTTGCGCTTTGGTGGCTTTCCCCGGCCCTGATGTGGGCGGGGAGGACGAATTCCCGGACGGATGCGGTCAAGCGAGCTGCAGCCGCAGTTCACGGGCCCGGCAGCTTACTTCAGGGATACCAGAATGGAAGGTATGCCTGGGCGCGCTACTTTAGGTATACAAGAGTTGTTCGAGGAGTACCGTGAGTTTAGGGAATACGTGGATGAGCTCGCAGATACCGGAAGGACACTGGACCGCCTGCAAGAGCCGGTATCAGTCAAAGCGCTCCCGGCCAGCGGGGCCTTTCACGACGCGTCCGCCTAGAGGATCCGGGCAGGAGAGTACGCATGGCCTCCTGGACCCCATATGGGCCTCAGGAGAGACACTGGTGAGGTGATACCCCTTGTCTCTTGTACTGTAACTGCAATTATATGAATGTATTATAAAATACGGGGCGTGGCGCAGGCCGGTAGCGCGCCTGCTTTGGGAGCAGGAGGTCCCCGGTTCGAATCCGGGCGCCCCGACTGAAGTTGGGAGGTTTGCAGGATTAGTGAGCCTTGATTGAGTTCGGATTAAGGGGCTAGGGAGACTCGTAGGGGGGAATTGGACGCAGGTCGGACCAAAGGGTCTCTAGAGCTCTCGAGCTCCGGCATCATGACATTTTCTTGAAACAACCGTGTGGCTATCTCCAAACGAGGGATTGCGTTGACTGAGTTGCTAAGCACCAACAGAATCTGGGCACTTACTGCTCTGAGAATCGTTAGCGCTTTTCTCTACTGGCAACATGGCGCTCAGAAGTTGCTGGGAGTGTTGGAAGGGAATCCGCCGGCGTTTCCGGAACTCCTTTGGTTTGCTGGCATCATTGAGTTTCTTGGAGGTCTCTTGATCGGTGCCGGGTTGTTTACCCGCCCGGTTGCATTCCTCTGTTCGGGACAGATGGCAGCGGCCTACTTTCTCGCGCATGTCCCAAGAGGCTTCTGGCCAGTCCTCAACGACGGAGAACGAGCGATTCTGTTCTGCTTTGTTTTCTTGCTCATTTCTCTCGTCGGCCCCGGCAGACTTGCTCTTGACAACCTTCTCGCCAAGAGGCGATCGGCCTAACGAGCCCGGAGAGGCACTCCAGTCATAGGGTTCACTCTTCAGGGACTGCGATAAGTCCCTAGAGTGTTGGTGGCCGTCCAAGATTGCACTCCAACTTGTGTCCACGACTGGTGATGTCTCAGGATTCCGGGAGCGGCCGAGACGAGCGCATCGGCGTCAACAACCTATCTCTTGGCTGAAGTCACGGAGCGGCTGGCCGAATGGGACTGAGACTGGGGCTGACGCGGCTCCGGACGACGAAGAGCCCCTCGTTCATGCTCGAGAAAGCGATGACACCGCTTTCGAAGAACGGGTAGTTGCTCCAGGAGCCTTCGAAGCCCGGTTCGTCGCGCGAGGGCACGCTGTCGAAGAACCCGACCTCGCTGGGATGCGCCGGGTCCGACACATCCACGATCCTGAGGCCACTCATGTAGTTCGACTGATACATCAGGTTGCCCCGGATGTAGAGATTGTGGTCCGAGGAGCCCGTCACGCCGAGGTATTCCGTGACGAGCACCGGATCGTCAAGGTCGCCGATGTCCCAGACCAGCGTGCGCGTACGCGCGGCGGATCCCACAAGCTCGTCGTACTCGTCATCGATGAAGAAGTAGCGATGATCGTCGGAGATCCAGCCTTGATGCACGTAGCCGAAATTCGGATAGACCGCCGTGGAGATCGCATAGGGACTGGCCTTGTCCGTCACGTCAGCGATGCTGAGCGCTGTCTCATTGGAGCTGAGGCAAATCTCACGGCCCTGGTAGTCGTCGTCCGGCCCGGCGTACAGGATGCACTGCGCGTCGTGGGTGTACCCTGTTCCCACCAAGCCGGTGGAATTGTCGGCGAAGCACCCCGCGAACGTCGGGTTCAAGGGATCGTGGATGTCGATCATGTGGAGCCCACCGCCGCATGTCTCGCCACCTGCATTGTTGCCCACTGTGTATGCGAACCCCGACTCTTCGTTGATGACGATGTTGTGGGCGCTGGCGATCCGATCGTACCTGGCCGTTTCCTCGAAGGTCACCGGTTGCTCCTGGACGTCCCGGAGCTGACGAAGGTCAAACACCTGGAGACCGTGCTGCATGGCAGCGTCGGCCACGATGAAGGCGTGATTGGCGTACACCTTGACGTCGCGCCACACGCTGACGGGGGCCAGATGCGGCCGGAGGAGCTGGCCCACGTACACAGGTCTCTCGGGATCCTCGAGGCTGACAAAGGCCACGCCGTCCATGCGGCCCACGAGAGCGTACTCGATGCCGGTCAGGGGATCGGTCCAGCCCCAGATGTCGTTCGCCGTGATGCCGGCGCCCGGCACCGAGCTCCGGACTCCCCCCAGATCCTCGAGAGGAAGGAATGACACGAGATCGACCCCGGAACATGGGTATCCGGCTGCGACGCCGCCCTCGCAGGGGACGGGCGATCCCAGGATGGCGCCTGAAAGAGCCGGAACCGGTGGACTCCCTGGGTCCACTGGGACCGCTGGATCGGTAGGGCTCTTGTCGCATGCGGCCATGAGTGCGATGCCCGCAACCCACGAGCCTCGCAGTAGTTCCTGGGCGACATGCATGAACCTAGACCGAGCCACCACCACCGCCACCTGCCTCACATTTCTGCATCGTCTCTATCCGGACCTGACCGACGCGGAGCCGAGCTCCCGCCCGTGCGTCTTCGACGGTCCGCGACTCAACTGTTCGTCAACCTATTTGGGGTGACGTGCCTCTCAAGGGATCAAGACGCCCGTGGAGCGCTGGGCGCCATCCCTTCTTCGCGTCAACATGGCGCAGCCGCCTCTCCTTTCCAAGCGTCACATACTCACGGGCATTTGACGAAGCGGCGGCCGGAGGATAGCCATCAAAATTACGCTCCATTCTCTGCCGGGTCCTGTGCTCGGGGGAGTAGGACGTGCGGGTCGTGTTGCTTCTGGCTTTCCTTGGGAGACGTCATGAGAACCATCCTCTCGATCCTGGGCCTCACCCTGCTGCTTGCCGGCGGAGTCGGGGCTCAACAGGCGACCCGGACCGAACCGGTGACGGGCATGCGGGACAACAGCACCGGATTCCACGCGCTGGTGGGGGGGCGGGTGGTGACGGCTCCGGGGCGGGTTCTTGACGACGCCACGATCGTGATCCGCGACGGGCTCATCCGGCAGGTGGGACAGAGTGTTGAGGCCCCGGCGGGTGCCCGCCTATGGAACCTGGACGGCCTCACCGTCTATCCGGGCTTCATCGACGCCCACGCCGAGCTCGGAATGGATGACGTGCCCGAGGGGGGCGATGCGGGCCCCACTCACTGGAATCCCCAGGTTCGGGCGTGGTTCAGCACCACCATGAACCTGCGCGGTGACGCCGAGCGCCGCGCCGCACTCCGATCCCAAGGGTTCGGAGCCGCTCTGGTCGTGCCCAAGCAGGGGATCTTCCGGGGGACCGCTTCGGTGATCAATCTGGGTGAGGAGGGGGTCCGCGACCGTGTGCTCCGCCCCGACCTGGTCCAGACTGTGGGCTTCCGGTCCTCGCTCGAGCTGGGTGGGTCGTACCCCAACTCTCCCATGGGAACCATCGCCCTCATGAAGCAGACACTTCTGGATGCAGACTGGTATATCCGGGCTTGGGAAGCCTACGAGACCAGCGGCCGTGCGTTCCTCCCGCCGGAGACCAGCCAGGCTCTGGCGGCTCTCGAGGCGGCGGTCCAGGGAAATCAGACGGTGCTCTTCGAGACCCGCAGTGAGGAGGAGTACCTTCGAGCTCATAAGCTCGCGGCGGAGTTCGGCGTGGATGCCTGGTTCCGGGGGAGCGGGCAGGAGTACCGCATCCTCGACGTGCTTCGGGGACGCACCGACCCGCTCATCGTTCCTTTGGATTTTCCCGACGCGCCCGACGTCGCTGATCCGGAGTCGGCGCTGGACGCCGCCCTGGCGGACCTGCGCCACTGGTACCTGGCCCCCACGAGCCCAGCCCAGTTGGCCGAGGCGCGGGTCGCCTTCGCCATCACGTCCGACGGACTCTCCTCGCTGAACGAGTTCCTGCCCAATCTGCGGATCGCCGTCGCCCGGGGCCTCGCCGCTGCCGACGCTCTGGCAGCGCTCACCACGGCCCCAGCAGCGTGGCTCGGAATCGAGCGCACGCACGGGACGATCGAGCGGGGCAAGGTCGCCAACCTGGTCGTGAGCGAAGGCGACCTTTTCACCGAGGAGGCAACGGTCCGCGACGTATGGGTGAATGGGAGGGTGTACGCCGTGACCCGCCCGCCCCAGATCGACCCGCGGGGTACCTGGCGTATCGCATCCGATGACCGCTGGGGTTTCGATGCGGTGCTTCGTCTCGAGGGCCCGCTGAACCGTCTGCGTGGCTCCATCGACGTCAGCGGCCCCGAGGGGGCCAGCATCCAGCTTGCCTCGGCGGACGTCGTGGCCGAGACAGGTCGCATCCAAGTGCGCTTCGACGGTGAAGACCTGGGATATGAGGGCGTGGCCCTGATGGCAGGGTCGGTGCGGGGCGACGAGTTCTATGGCTGGACCTCGCTCCCAAACGGGGCGGCCCCGTCCTTCCGGGGGACCCGTACGGGGGCGTACGAGGGGGCCGATCGGGGGACCGTGGCCATGGAGGTCCCTGAGATCGATCTCCCCTTCATCCGCCCCATGATGGAGTACGGGCGAAGCGCTTTGCCTGAACAGCCCGAAGCTTTGGTCGTGCGGAACGCCACCGTGTGGACCCAGGGTCTCCCGGGGCGCGTGGACGACGCCGACTTGTTGATCCGGGCCGGGAGGGTGGCAGAGGTGGGCGTCGACCTCGACGCCCCTCGAGGAGCCGTAGAGATCGACGCCACCGGCAAGCACGTGACGCCCGGGCTCATCGATCCTCACATCCATTCCGGGGTCAGCGCGGTGAACGAGAGCGGCTTTGCGATCGTTCCGGAGGTGCGGATGGGCGACGTGGTGACGCACAACAACATTTGGATGTACCGCCAGCTCGCCGGCGGGCTGACGACGGCCCACATCAAGCACGGGTCGGCGAACCCCATCGGGGGTGAGAACGTCTTCGTAAAGATGCGGTGGGGCGCGCTGCCCGAAGAGCTCAAGCTGGAGGACGCGCCGCGGACGGTGAAATTCGCCCTGGGAGAGAACCCCAAGCGGCGGCAGGAGCGCTATCCCGACACGCGCATGGGCACGCAGGAGATCATCCGCGACCATTTCCTGGCCGCGCGTGACTACAAGCGGGAGTGGCAGCTCTGGGAAGCCAGCGGTGAGGGGCTTCCCCCGCGGCGCGACCTGCGCATGGAGGCGATTCTGGACATCCTGAACCAGGAGCTGCTCATCTCGTCGCACGGCTACCGGGCGGATGAGTTCCTGGCTCTGGTGCGCCTGGCCGAGGAGTTCGGTTTCCGGGTGCAGACGCTGCAGCACGGAGTGGAGGCCTACAAGATCGCTCCCGAACTGGCCGCGTCGGGCGTCGCGGCAGTCGTGTGGAGTGACTGGGGCGCCTTCAAGCTGGAGGCATACGACGCCACCGTGTACAACGCCCGCATTCTGATCGAGGCCGGCGTGACGACGTCACTGCACTCCGACAACAACGAGATCGCCAGCCGCATGAACTGGGAGGCGGGCAAGCTGCTCCGTACCGGGCTTACCGAGGAGCAGGCGCTCTCGACGGTGACCAACGGGTCTGCGGAGGCGGTGGCCATCGACGCCCGGGTGGGGTCGCTCGAGCCGGGCAAAGACGCCGATTTCGTCATCTGGAGCGGAAATCCCCTGTCGCAGTTCACCCGGGCCGAGCAGACTTGGATCGACGGCCGCCGCTACTTCTCCCTGGAGGAGGACGCGGCCCTGCGGGAACAAATCAATCGGGAGCGCGCACAGCTCATCCAAGCCATCCTCTCCCCACAGGACGACGCGGAAGCGGAGGAAGAGAGAGGGGGGAACTGACTATGACCACTACGAAGCGAGAGGCCATGACCCGAGTGCTGCCCCGGGCCGGGGGCATCAGCGCCCTGACCTTGACCGCATGGATGGCCATAGCCGCTGCCGCCGTCCTTCTGTCCCCCTCTTCGGCGAGCCCGCAGGTGCGGATGACCGTGCCGCCCCAGTCCGAGCCGGTGGCGCTGCGGGGAGCCACCATCCATACCGTGACGAACGGCGTCATCGAGAACGGCACGATCCTCTTCGAGAACGGAGTGATCGCGGCCCTTGGCACCAACGTGCAAGTCCCCCGAGGGACTCGGGTCGTGGACGTCTCGGGCAAGCACATCTACCCCGGCCTTATCGATGCCTACAGCACCGTGGGGATCAGCGAGATCGGCGCTGTGGGCGTCTCGAACGACGTCAACGAGCTGGGAGACTTCAATCCCAATGTAAGGGCGGAGGTGGCGGTGAACGCGGAGAGCCGCCACATCGGCACCACGCGCTCCGCCGGCGTGCTCGTGACCTTGAGCACTCCAGGGGGCGGCCTCGTCTCTGGCATGTCGTCGGCCATTAGCCTCGAGGGGTGGAGCTGGGAGGAGATGTCGATGGAGCCAGCGGCGGCACTCAATGTCAACTGGCCCGACCCCAATCCCGGCCGGCGTCGCGGCTTTGGCGGGCCGCGGGAGGGGCCAGTCCCCTACGCGGAGCAGGTCCAGCGGCTCAAGGACTTCTTCGCCGAGGCGCGAGCGTACCGCGATGCGATCGCCGCCGGTGAGGCAGTGCGCAGTGACTCACGCTACGCTGCCATGGTCCCGGCCCTCGACCGGGTGATCCCGGTCGTCGTGAACGCCGACGGCGCGTCCCAGATCAACGACGCCATCACCTGGGCCCGGCAAGAAGACCTCAGGCTCGTGATCCGAGGAGGGGCCGACGCCATGCACGTTGCGGACCGGCTCGTGGCGAACGACATCCCGGTGATCCTCACATCCACCATGGCCGCGCCGGGCCGCGACTATGAAGGGTACGACGGCGCCTATTCCAGACCCGCGCGTCTGCACGAGGCGGGGGTGAGGTTCGCCATTTCCGGCGGCTCGGGTGCCCTCTACAGCAACCGATTGCCCTGGGAAGCGGGCGTCGCCGTAGCGTTCGGGCTTCCCGAGGGGGAGGCCCTCAAGGCGGTGACGATCAACGCGGCAGAGCTCATGGGGATCGACGACCGGGTCGGCTCCCTGGAGCCCGGAAAGCAGGCGACGCTCCTCATCACCACCGGCACTCCGCTCGACATGACGTCCGAGATCGAGCAGGCCTATGTCCAGGGCCGTGAGATCGACATGATGGACATCCAGAAGTGGTTCTTTGAGAAGTATATGACGAAGGTGCTGCAGTACAGGCGTTTGGTGATGTAGGGGGGGGGCAATGTCGTGCGAGGAACGTGTGGCTGGGCCCTCAGGTGGTCCTGTCGGTGGAATCCACCGCGACAACTCGATTCTCCATCCAGGAGGTTCACCATGAGATTCGACGTGAACGTCGGGGCGCCCACCCTGGCCCTCATGTTGCTGCTCGCACGGTCGGCCGCTGCCCAATACGGGACGCCGACCGGAAAGGCAGGAGGGAGCGACAACGTCGAGGTGGTCGCACACCTTGCGATGAAGGGGTTCTTCACGATCGGGGGCGTCGACATCGAGCAGGAGTTGTCGCGCCCCTACGTCTATGTGTCCGGCTTCGCCGAGAATGCTGGGTTCACCGTGATCAGCGTTGCGGATCCCGAGCATCCCGAAGTGATCTACGAATGGGAGTATCCTGATCGGGAAAACCGCGTTGGCCTGGCTGGGGAGAACGGCCGGTACTTCAAGCTAGATGGTCGCTACTACTATGCGAAGACGGTCCAGTACAACGCCGGCACGCCAGACGATGACCAGGGCTTGATCATCTTCGATGTGACGGGGCTACCGGATCCCACGACGGTGAGGGAGGTTGCGCGGATCGGCGGGGACGGAGCCAGGGTCGTGCACGTATTCCCTTACAGGCACTCTGACGGTCGCACGCTGCTTGTCACGACACCCACCACCGGACCGTACGCGCACATCTACGATGCGGCGAAGCTCCTGCGCGGCGCCGCCACCGAGGCGCTGGTGGGTGTCGTGCCCATCCCCGACATTCCCCTGAAGTCGGTGCAGAGGGGATATCACGACACTTTCGTGGCGTACGATCCCGCGACGCAGCAGGACAAGCTGTACGGTGCCGGCGCCGCAGGGTTCCACGTTTTTGACATTACTCAGCCAGCCGAGCCCGAGCACCTGTTCTCGATGTCAGGCGGTAGAGGTGTGGTCGCATCAGGCCATACGATGATCCCCACATCCGATGCACGATATGCGATCGGCGTAGTAGAGCGGCAGTACTGGCCCGTGATGGTGTACGACCTCGAGCCAGGGTTAACGGGGGAAACGGAGCTGATTACGGAACCGGTCGGGGCATGGACTGCCGACTGGCGCGACGCTTCGCACATTGTCGATGTCCGTTGGCCGTACGTCTTCGTGGCCGCCTTCGAAGACGGCTTGCAGATCTTCAACATCTACGATCCCAGGCACCCCAGTACTGAGGGATGGTATTACACCTGTGCGTGCTTTCACCAGCAAGGTTGGGGCGGCTCGAGCGTGCTCAATGGCGCAGCGGACATCGACGTGCGCAACGCCGACGGACTTATCGTAATGACTGATTACACCACCGGACTCTGGGTCTTCCGCCTCGAAGGGTTCAACGGCTGGAACGGTGCGAACTGGAAGATGCCCAACATCTCGACGGAACAAGACTGGGAGGGAGGGCCGGTCGCGACCGGCCCTCGGTGAGCACTGCGGTCGCTGAGGTTGGACGCCGTTCGGACGGAGACTACGACGACCGTGGAGGGAGCTCGAACTCCGCGCGGTTCCGATTCAAGTCGATGATCTCCGTGATGTCGAGCTCCTCGGCGGAGGCGCCACGGGCGGCCTGCGACCCGTCTGCACCGCGAGAGGAGCTCCACCGAATTCGATGGATCACTTCGCGGGCTCCTTCCCCATCCCCGACACGTATTGTCCGATCACCCTGAGGGCCATGTCGCAATAAGCATGCCCCGAGCGCCAGTCATGGATGACCAACCTGGCTCCGTGGGAACCCAGCCTCTCGGGACTCGCCGCAAAGGCCGTGAGGCTTCTCGCCAATTGGTCCTCCGCCTGTCCTCGGGCGGGCTCGCCGTGGCGGCCGAGCAGGGCGGCGTTCACCGGTAGACTCCGCGGGACTCCTTCCTGCAGCGCGGTCATGAGATGGGCCATGAGGACGTTGTGGGGGAAGTTGAAGTGGACCGCCATCGGCGAGAAGCGCTCGGCTGAAGGCTGATGGCGCGTACACTCCTCCACGAGGTTCTTGCCATGGCGAACAAGGAGCTCGCAGAAGCTGCTGTATTTCTCGGGATAGTCTCCGAGCCCGTCGGGCAGCCTCCCCGTGAAGGCCCACGGATCGGGGGTCATCCCGTTCAGCAGTCCCTCGACGACCTCCTCCCGCTCCGTACCCCGGATGCCCGCGCCGCGCAGACGCGCGTACTCCCGCAACAAGGTGTGCATCGCGAACAAGAGCCAGGGGTAATCGGCTCGGTTGTCGTCGCGCATCCGCATCGTGTCCCTGCGGTACATGACCCCAAGTCCCCACCGCAGGTGGGCGCCGAGCACCGCCGTGCTGATCAGGGCAAAGCGCCTCACGTGCTTTTGGTTCAACCTCCAGATCTTCTCGATCAACTGGTCGTACGCCAGCTCGTGCGGGTGAAACTGCGAGATGGCGAGCATCATGAGGGTTTCGCCGTCTTCGGCGAAGTGGTGGCCGCTGCCGTCGGGTCCCTGGAGAAGGCGAAGGAGGCTCGTCACTCGCTCGAGCGCACCGTCGGGATCGTCCTCGTCCCACACCCGCACAGCAAGAAGCATCAGCACGTGCAGGAAGTAGAAGTCCAGGAGAATGGAGAGCGCAATCCGATCCGAGCGGGGTGTCGACCTGAGGTTCGCGAAGTAGTCAAGCGTAAGGACCGGAGCGTGCTCTTCGCAGAATTGATGCCTACTGTGGTCCCACGTATGAAAGACCTCGAAGCCCTCCTCCCGCGTCAGGTCGTCGAGCCTTCGGATGAGGTCGCGCAAGACGAGTTTCCGAGAAGCTGTTTGGAAGGAATGATGGCCGAAATCTGCGCGCAGCGATCTGAAGGCCTTCCTGAAGCTTCCGGACTTCCAAGCGGCGTCGAGAACGTCGTGGCGAAAGCTGCCCTTCAGCGCCGTTTCCAGAGCGTCGAAGGTGGCCGTGCAGGTGAACTCACTCGCCTCTCGAAGTCGTTTCTGTCGGGACATCCACTCAGAACATGGGAAGCCAGGGGACTGCCTCCACGATAAGAGTGCAATTGTGGAGCGCCGGAGGGAGCGAGACAAGTCTGCGGGCGCCGCCGCACGGGCCGTCTTCCTCAACGAGGCTCTCAGTTGGCAACAGGGACGAGCAGCGCGAGGGGTTCGAACGAATGTTCGATGGCTCGGGACTCGACGAGTGGGTGTGAGGCGGATCCCCCCGGAGCTCTGTGACGCGCACGAGCGGCAAGGTGGCGGCCGCTCGGGGTGCCACCGGAGGTATCGGCGAAGCGCACGGCTTAGCTTGAGCGAAGCTACAAGAGCGGTACACGGTCGAAAACCGCCGGACGAAGTGCGGCCCCGGAGGCGTGCCCGCATCCGCTTCAAGGCTTCCTGCCAGGATGAGCCGCCCGAAGGGAGCCAGGAACCTTGCTTGTGGCCTGACGCCCCGTGGCCGCATCTTTGCGGCCGTGTCCGGCCCCGTCGACGCCTCAAGGGTGCGCCGGAGGGCCATCGCAACATCGAGCGCAAGGAGCGACCCATGACCCTGTCCAGACGCGGAATGCTCAAGACCGTTGGCGCCGGCCTGTTGGTGGGACGCGGGACCGGGCTCGAGGCCCTCCGCTTGGACAGGGTCCACGCGGACTCCCTGGAGATGGGAGGGGCGCAGGTGGCTGCGCCGGACTTCTCGAAGGTGCGCAACGACTTCCCACGCGCCGCGCGCAAGCTGTGGCTCGCCGCCGCCGAGGTCCATCCGTTCAGCGTACATGCGATCAGGGTCGTGGAGGAGCATGCGCGGCAGCGGGCGCTCTCAACCGGCGGCCAGCAGCACCATTTCGGCGCTGACGCCCAGGCCGAGACCAAGCAACTCTTTGGCGATCTGATCAACGCCAAGCCCGAGGAGGTGGCCTTTTGTCTGAGCACGACGGACGGCGAGAACGTGGTCGTGGCCGGCATGGATCTGGCCCGCCAGGGCGGGAACGTCGTCCTCGACGACCTCCACTTCACGGCCTCGCGGTACCTCTACGAGGCGCTGGAGCGTGACCACGGCGTCGAGATGCGGTTGATTCGCCACAGGGATTGGACGATCGATCCCGCGGACATGGCTCGAGCGATCGACGGCAATACGCGGCTCGTGTCGGTGGCCCTCGTCAACAACATCAACGGCTTCCTGCACGACATCAGGCCGATCGCCGACGCGGCGCACGCCCACGGGGCATACGTATACGCCGACATCATCCAGGCCGCTGGCTGCACGCCCATCGACGTGCGGGCGATGGGGATCGATGCCGCGGCGTGCAGCGCCTACAAGTGGCTGATGGGCGATTTCGGGTTTGGGCTCCTCTATGTGCGCGAGGATCTGCAGGGCACCGTGATCCGGCCCACACGCTACGGGCTGCGCCAGGTGCGTGAGACGCCCGACGGGTTCGAGCCGCGGCCGGGTGCAGCGATGTACGAGGGGACCACGAGCCTGTCGAGCGTCGGTGGGCTGGTCGCTCGCGAGGGCCTTCGCTACGTGACGAAGCTGGGTGTGGACCAAGTCCGGGCACACGCCAAGCGGCTGACGGACCGGCTCCAGAAGGAGATGCCGACGCTGGGGTTCGCGGCGCTTACGCCTAGGGACAACCCGACACCCATCGTCAGCTTCCACACGCCGGATCAGGACGCCGTCGACGCCAAGCTGGAGCGCGCGTTCGGCGAGCGGGTCGTGTCGTCTCGCCGGTGGCAGATCTACGAAGACGGCGGGCCGAGAACGGTCGGCGGCCTCCGAATCGGTGTGTCGGTGTACAACAACGACGACGACCTGGACGCCTTCCTGAACGCCCTCAGCTGACGGCGAGGTCGGCTCTGGACCGCGAACTTACGCTGCCGTCAGTCCGGCCTGCTCCGCACTTGACCAGGCCGCGACTCGTAGAGCGTCTCGTTGCCTGCTTCGTCGAAGGTCACCACTACGTAGGGCACAGGCCGGGCTCCCTCCATTCCCGGGGGACCGACGACCATGCCGGGCACGGCGATGCCAGCCGCGTCCGGGTGCTCCTCAAGGAAGCGCCTGAGCGCGCCCGCCGGTACGTGTCCCTCGACCATATAGCCACCGATCCGGGCCGAATGACACCCTCTGACGGACCAGGGGATTCCATGCTCGCCCTGCAAGGCCACGATGTCGTCGACCTGGGTCGCGTTGACTCGAAAACCGTTCTCTTGTAGGTGGCCCACCCACTCGGCGCAGCAGCCTCAGGTGGGATCGTGCCACACGTCAACCGTAGGAAGCTGCTCGGCGGGGGACGGCGTTCGACCGCCACCCGCCGCCAACACGAGGGCAAGGCCTGCGACGCCGAATCCTACCAACGCTCTCTCTCGAAGGGACATGTGAGCCTCCGTTTCGGTGATGGCGGAGCCGCTTGAGAGTAGGGCCGAAGCACGCGGTCCGCTAGCCGGCCGGCTCCCGCGGTCGGCTCGTGGATTGGACCGGCCACACGGTGAAGAAGAAGCGGTGGAGCCCTCCGGCTCTTCGCAGCTCCCGACCTTGGGCGGGTGAATCGAAGTCGGGCGTCCGCATCCTCCGCAGCGCGAGGGGCGAATCGGAGCCTGTCAACGCCAGTGAGACACTCTTGGGAATTAATTAGAGAGCAATCTCTCCTGTGTCGTGAGGGAGGGGGTTGGAGGATTGATCCAGACGGCCTCCGGGAGCGTTTGGGCTTCGGCTCACCGGAGACGAAGCGGTCGGGATGAGCGGCCCAGGCCTCGCGTAGCACGGCCTGCCTGCCGGCGATGACCTGATCTGCATTCCCGAAGTGGACCTGTTCGGGGGTCAGCATCGAGATACCACCATGGCGGTGCTCGGCGTTGTAGCAGCGGAAGAACGAGCGACAGAAGGTCTTGGCCTGGCCCTGATCCTGGAACCGTCCGGGAAACGAGGGATGGTACTTCAAGGTCTTGAACTGGGCCTCGGAGAACGGATTGTCATCCGACACCTGAGGTCGGCTCAGCGAGCGGGTCACCCCGAGATCGGCGAGGAGCTGAGCCGTGCATTGGCTCGTCATCGGAGCTCCTCGATCCGAGTGCAAGGTCAGGACCTGGGGCTGGACGCCATGCTTCAGGCAACTCTGCTGGATCAGGCGCCCGGCCAAGGCCGAGCTCTCCCGATCCGCCACCATCCATCCCACGATGTAGCGGCTGAAGATGTCCATGATGACGTAGAGGTAGAAGTAGCTCCACTTCCTCGGCCCCAGCAGCCGTGTGATATCCCAGGACCAGACCTGGCCCGGGCCCGTCGCCATCAACTCGGGTTTCTGGTATTCGGGATGACTCCGCTGCGCTCGGCGCTCTCGAACTGGCACTTGGGAGGCCAGAACGCGATACATCGTACGTTCGCTGCACAGGTAGACGTCTTCGTCGAGCAGGGTCGCCACAACCTCGGCCGGGGACCGGTCCACGAATCGCTCCGAACACAGCGTGTCGAAGACCTTGTCTCGTTCCTTCTCGCTCAAGGCACGGGCTGGGCACGGGCTGGGCACGGGCTGGGGTCGGGCGGGGCTGCTGATGCCCGGTCGATGGCCTCCGACGACGATAGAACGTGGCTCGGGCGACCCTGAGCGCAGTGCACGCGGGCCTTACCCCTACGTACGTGGCCAGCGCCTCGGCCGCCTTCACGAGTTCGTCCCGTCCTCGAGGCTCAATCCCAGCAGCCCGGCAACTTTTCCCTGGACGTCGATGATCAGGCGCGCCTTCTCGAGTTCCTTCTCCAGGCGAGTGTTCTCGCGCTCCAGCTTGCGCACTTTCCCCTCCAGCGGATTCCGTTCGCTCGGCTTTCGACCTCGTCTCTTCGACAGCGCTCTCAGCGACCCGCTCCGCACCGCCTTGCGCCATGTCGTCAGGTGCGACGAGTACAAGCCCTCCCGTCGCAGGAGTCGCCCTACCTCTCCCGGCTCCGTGCACCGGTCCGCTTCTTCGACGACCCGCAGCTTGTACGACGGACTAAACCGTCGGCGCGTCGGCTTATCTACCACCTCCGCGTCCGGAGCAGCTGCCGCGCTTCGCTTACCCTCCCAGGTTAGTGGGGCGATTCCATTCTCTTCCATTCTCTCTCGGTGTCTCGGCATCCTCGGTTTCTCTGCCTTCGCCCTACTCTAATTCTTTACTCGCTCCGTGTCTCACCTAAGTTGGCAGAGAGGGAATCGAGTCGCGGGGAGAGGATCGGCGACGCCTCCTGCGCGCGGAGTACGCTGCCCCGAAGGGCTGGAGCCGATCGGGCGACTTCGCGTTAGGCGGAGGTTCTCCTTGAGGCGACCGAAGGGATTCCGCGAACGATTGGCGCGAGATCGAGGCTCTGGCGATTGACGTGTGCGTACCCTGGGCGCCAAGCTCCCTCAACAGGAAGCTGAGGGCCGGGTTAGCATCGCCACTTACGTACGCCGGAGGTCCACCCATGTGCCAGATTTGGTCGCTGCCCCGAGTCGTGCTGCTCGCCGTCGTGACGGTCCTGTTCGCGACGGAGTCCCTCTCGGCCCAAACCTACTGGCCGGGCACGCACCTCGACTGGCTGAGAAGGAGCCCCGCTGAAGCCGGTTTCGACCCGGCCAAGATTCGGCAGGCGGTACAGATCGCCATGGACGGGGAATCGACGGCGCCCAACGATCTCGCCTTCAACCACGACATGACCTTCGGGCGTGAGCCCCGTGGCGAGGCGATGGGGCCCTTCACCGTGCGAGCGCCACAGACGGGCCTGATCGTCCATAAGGGCTATATCATCGCCGAGTGGGGCGATCCGCATAAGGTCGACAACACCTTCAGCGTCTCGAAGAGCTTCCTGTCCACCACGGTCGGGCTTGCCTACGACCGCAGCCTGATCGGGAGCGTCGACGACTTGGTCCGACACTACATGCCGCCGATCGTACTGGAGAGCGGGGACGGGGGGCCGGGCGACGAGGCGGGGCGTAGGCCCAAGCTGCTCTTCGAGTCCGAGCACAACCGGAAGGTCACTTGGAAGCACCTGCTGCGGCAGACGAGTGACTGGGAAGGGACGTTGTGGGGCAAGCCCGAGTGGGCCGATCGCCCGGACGAAGACCGGAGCACGTGGGGAACCCGTCAGCGCCACGAGCCGGGGACCGTCTACGAGTACAACGATACGCGAGTCAACCTGTTGGCTCTGGCCGCCATGAGTGTCTGGCGGCGACCGCTCCCCGAGGTGCTCCGTGAGTACGTCATGGATCGAATCGGCGCCTCGCCCACGTGGCGGTGGCATGGCTACGACAACTCCTGGATCACCCTCGACGGTCAGCGCATGCAGGCCGTGAGCGGCGGCGCCCACTGGGGTGGTGGTATGCTCATCAATGCCTTCGATCAGGCCCGTTTCGGGCTTCTCACGATGCACAAGGGCAGGTGGAACGGCAAACAGCTCGTGTCGGAGGAGTGGATCGACATGGCCACGACACCCGATGAGGTCAACGAGCCGTACGGCTTCATGAATTTCTCGCTCAACACGGGCAAGCGGCGGTATCCGAACGCACCCGAGTACACGTGGACGCATGTCGGAGCGGGCTCGAACCTAGTCTACGTCGATCCCGCAAACGAACTCGTCATCGTCTGCCGCTGGATCCGGGGGGATGCCTTCACGGAAGTCGTGCACACGGTTCTGGACGCCATGGGAGCCATGGCCACCAACTAGCCAGCCGACAACCTCAGCTTCGACCAACGCTCCAGCCATACCGCGTGTCATAGGACGAAGTGCTCCCCTTGGCACCGGGGAGCATTCCAGGCAAACTAGGCTAGCGGGCCCAAGGGACAGGCGGCATCAGCCGGAGGTCCCGTCGGCCGCCTGCCAGGACGGCTCACCGATCCGACACGAGGGTTCATGATAGACGCGCCTAGACTCGCTGCGCTTACGATGCTGGCGTTCGCAGGCGGGCTCGAGGCCCAGGAACTCAGCTCCCTCGCTTCCGAGGAGGCTAGACAGGCGGGAGCGATCCCGGTTCCTCTCCCCCCGGCCATCGATGGACGGTTGGACGACGCAGCGTGGGCAAGCGCCCAGGTCTTGGGCGGATTCGTTCAGCGTGAGCCGGTCGAAGGCCGACCCGTCTCCGAGCGAACCGAAGTGCGCATGGTCTACGACGCCGACGCCCTGTACGTCGGGGCGTGGATGTTCGATTCCGATCCGTCACGCATCGTCGTGGGCCAGACGCTCCGGGACGCGTCGTTGAACGACTCGGACGCCTTCGTGATGGTGGTCGACACCTACCTAGATCGTCAGAACGGCTTCGTGTTCGGCACCACTCCGGCCGGAATCGAATATGACGGACAGGTCGCGAACGAGGGTCAGGGCGGCGGCGGCGGCGGGCCCGGAGGCGGCCGATTTCAGCGAGGATCGGGTGGCGGCTTCAACCTGAATTGGGACGGGAGCTGGGAGGTCGCAACAACCACGGACGCAGAGGGCTGGTACGCTGAGATGCGTATCCCGTTCTCCACAATGCGCTACGGTGAGGGAGGGGCGCAGACGTGGGGCCTTAACTTCGAGCGCAAGATACGACGGAAGAACGAGCAGTCTGTATGGGTGCCGATCCCGCGCCAGTTCAACCTCTATCGCCTTTCGCTTGCGGGTACGTTCACGCTTGAGGCGCCGACCCAGCGGATCGTAACGGTCAGCCCTTACATGCTCGGGGACGCCTTCAAGGACTACACCCTCGTGGGCCCGGAGGCGCAGTACGGCACGGGGATCGGCGGCGACGCCAAGGTGGGCATCAACCAGGGCCTGACGCTCGACCTGACCGTCAACACCGACTTCGCACAGGTCGAGGTCGACGACCAGCAGGTCAACCTCACCCGCTTCTCCCTCTTCTTCCCCGAAAAGCGAGCGTTCTTCCTGGAGAACGCGGGGATCTTCTCGGTGGGCGCCGGCCGGTCGGCAGAGCTGTTCTTCAGCCGGCGCATCGGGCTCGCGTCGGGACACGAGGTACCTATTCAGGCCGGAGCGAGGCTTACCGGGCAGGTTGGGGGCCTGCGGTTGGGCATCCTGAACATCCAGGCGGACGATCTGAGCCGCACCGACTCGGAAACCGGAGTCACGAGCCAGATCGCCCCGACCAACAACTTCGGAGTCGCAAGGCTGTACCGGGAGTTCGAGAATCGCACACAGCTCGGCGCCATGTTCGTCTCGCGCATGAACACGAGCAACTCGGACGACTACAACCTCACTCTCGGCCTAGATGCGAGTCTCGGAATCGGGCAGGCACTGACCCTGAGAGGATGGGCTGCCACGACGACCACGCCTCTCCCAGCCGGCGAGGTCGACACGCGGAAGGGCTTCAACAACGGGGAGTACGGCTTCGCCGGGGATGCCGAGTACACGACCCGAAACTGGCAGATCTCGGCCGGCTATCGGGAGATCGGTGAGGAATTCAACCCTGAGGTCGGGTTCGTGAATCGGCGTGCGTACCGTCACATCAACACCCGCGTGCTGCGGCATCTTCGTACTGAGAGCGTACCCTGGTTCCGCGAGTTCCGTCCGCACGTCTCGTGGAGTCACTTCTGGTCGCTCGAGGGGTTTAGCGAGACGTATTTGGTCCACATCGACAACCACTTCGCCTTCGAGAACGGCGCCTTCTTCCAGTTCCCGGGCTTCAATCTCACGGGAGAGGGACTTGAGGAGGCCTTCGAGATCCGCCCCGGCATCGTGATCCCCGAGGGCAGCTACAACAACCTAGACATGCAATTCCGGGCGAACACCAACCGGAGCGCACCCCTGTCGATCTCGGGCGGTTGGGAGTGGGGTGGGTTCTACTCGGGGACGCGGTTCGGACCGAACGCGACCATCGCCTATCGATACCAGGACCGCTTCACCACTCAGTTCACCGCACGCTACTTCGAGGTCCAGCTCGATGAGGGGGGCTTCACGACGTCAGTCTTAGCCTTGAAGGCCGCGTATTCGTTCACGCCGCGGATCTACCTCCAGGCGAACTTCCAATACAACGACGACACGGAGGACTTGGGCACGAACATCCGAATCGGCTTCCTCGACACGGCGGGCACCGGCCTCTTCATCGTCTACAATGACACGGAGCACCTGGGGTACCTCGATCGCACGGGCTTTGCTCACGGCCCGAAGCAGCGCCAGCTGGTGCTCAAGTACTCCCGGCTCTTCGAGCTGACGCGGTAAGGGTACCTACCCCCGGCTCTCTCGCCGGCCCGGGACGCTCGAGGGAAGACGGCCTGTGACCGCCTTGTCGTCACAGGCCGATCGTTATGGCATCCCCGCGCCCGTGTACGGACCCCGGCGTCGGAGCGAAGCGAAGCCGCAGCGGACTACAGGGGCAGCCCAAGCGGGGTCGTCTGCTCGGAGGAGTAAGTCCACGCTCACTCGAGCGCATGGCTCTCTCGCGCTCGTCGCGGGGGATCCGGTCCGGGTCACCCCTTCAGGTGGGCGCTAGAACCGCGCGAGGACTACCCTGAACCCGATGAACGGGCGGCGTGCGCCCGGGTCGACTGCACCCCGTACGGCCGTACGCACGTTCCTGGCAGGGTCGGTGAAGGATCCGCCGCGCATCACCCAGAGCGCGTTGGCGTCGAGACCCCCGCGATCGTCCGCGGGGTCAGACACGTAGGGCTGATAGGGACTCCTCGTCAGCTCCCAGACGTTGCCGCTCATGTCGGAGAGCCCGAAGGGGCACTCACCACAGTCGAAGCTCCCGACGGGCGTCGTGCCCGTCCCGCCGTAGTTAGCCCGCCGGAGCTCCGAGGGAACGTTGCCCCACGGATAGGTGCGACCGTCCGTGCCCCGAGCCGCCTTTTCCCACTGGGTCTCAGTGGGCAGGCTGACACGCCATCCATTGTGGAGCCGCTCGGAGAGCCGCCTCGGCGTCCCTGGCCAATCCCGCAGTGTCGTCTCAAGCCAGGCCGAGTAGGCGAGGGCATCCGTCCACGAGACTGCCACCACCGGGTGGTCGGGCGGGCCCTGAAGAGCCCGGCCGTCCTCGGAGTATCCCGTCTCCGTCACGAAAGCCCGGAGTTGGGCGACGGTCACCTCGTAGCGTCCGATGTAGAACGCCTCGACCTCCACGGTCCGCTGGGTCTCCGCGCCGGGCCAGCTCTCGTTGTCAAAGGCCAAGGGGTCGGCTTCCGGATCACTCCCCATCCGGAACCCTCCCGCCGGGACCTCCACGAAGCCGAGCAGGTCGTCGTCGGGCAGGAACCAGGCGTCCGAGCGAAATCCGGACAGCTCCGGGAGATCGGACGCGGCCACGGATGGAGCCTCCTCACTCGCGGGTCCCCCACCCGGCCCGACAGGGTAGGCGATCCACGCCGCGAGCACCGCGAGAAGGGCGGCTAGGGCCGCCGCCGCAGCGGTTCGGCCAGGCCCTGAGGGTGCGGGGTCGGAGTTCGCATCGGAAGTGCGGATCGCGCGCGGAGGGCTCACGATTGCGCCAAGCTCCCCGCACCCATACGCCCCGCCCGCGCGACCCTCTCGCACGCGAAGGCCCAGCGGTGCTCGCAGGCCCGAGCGTACAGCTCCTCGTCCGGCATCTCCATCAGGTTGAGCCCTCCCTCGCGCAGGAGCAGCCGGAGGTCGAGCGCACGAGGGACGGCCCGGCTCGGCGCGCGGTCGCCCAAGAGGTTCAAGCAGCCAGCCTGGAACCTGGCCTCGCAGGCGCGGGAGAAGTACCGGCGGGCGGCTTGGGGGTCATGGTCCGTGATTACCCCCTCCGCATGGTGTCTGCCCAGCTCGTTACACGCCCAGCCCGAGTTATCCCCGCAATACGTGATCTCGAGCTGGAGCAGACGTTCGCACGCGTTGCGACGCCCTTCCTCGCACGTCTGCTCCCAGAACGGAACGCTGTCACCGATGTGCATCTTGTCGGTCTTGCCCATAGCGGCCATCGCACTGAAGAACGCGATCCAAACGGCCATGTGAGCCGGATTCGGGTGAAAGGGAGCCCAGTCGGGCCGCCAGCGACTCCAGCCGGGGCTCGCCTGAATCCTTCCGACCAGGCTGTCGATGCCCCGCACGCTCAAGTTCAGGAGCGGCACCGCTAGGAGCTTGTCGTAGAAAGTGGGCGCGCCGACGGCTCCGAGCAGAAAGTACAGGACGAACACCCCCGCGCCGTACAGCGCCCCGAACACGCTCTTGCCGAGCGGGGTCCTCGGGGAGGTCGAGGGGTCCGTGACAAGGAGGTGGAGGCCGAGGAACACCGCAGCGGGAATCTCGGAGTCGAGAAAGTAGGGTACTCCGGTCCACGCCGAGTAGAGTGCGCTCAGGGCGAAGAGCACGGCCGCAGCGCAGCCGGCGATCAGCGTGATCGAGAAGAAGTACATGACGATCAGCCCGAGCAGGAAAAGGAAGAGGTAGATCCTGGGAGCGAGGGTCAGCGTGGAAGCGATCTCCTGCCCCCACGTCAGGTGGCTTGTGTCCGTGGCGATTAGCGCGAACGAGAAGAGTCCCAGCGAGAAGGCGGAAGGATTGAAGATGTGCATCGTGCGGCCTTCACGATGCCAGCGCACGAACTCCTTCCCCAGAAACCCGACAGCGATCATCAGGAATTGCAGATAGAACCAATCGTCCTTGAACCACAGAAAGAGGTTGATGCTGAAGATGACGGGGAAGGGGCCGAACCCGACCGTGTACGCCTCGCGCCGAGTCCAAGCCAGCAGAATGTCGAACGCGTAGGCGAAGGTGAGCTGCGCAACGAGGAGCCAGGCTAAGTCATATACCGGTCGCCAATACCAACCCCAGTAGGTGAATACTGCCACCTGAACCAGGGCCTGAAGCCAGTGCTGAGGACGCAGCACTACGGCGAGCACCCGCCTCGCAGAGGCGCGCCGCAACTCGAGGAAGAGCGCGGTCTGCCACACAAGCAGCACGCTCGCGGCGCCCCAGAAGGAGCGCATGAGCACCGGGCTGCCCTGGACGCGCGGCAGGAACGACAACGAGAGCAGCGCCAGGGTCAGGGTCAATGGCAGCAGGAATACCCGGAGCCTCGAGGCTGTCGACGCCCGGTCGTGTAGCGCCCTCGTCCTCGAAGCGGCCTTCTCTCGCTTCTGCTTGGCTGTACGGCGTTGCCGTGCGCGTGACATGAAGACTCCCCGATGCGTGCTTGCTTCTACAGCCCGAGCACGCCTCGTGCAACCCGGAACGGGGAATCGCGGCCGAGCGGGAATCGGTCCGCAGACGCTACGCGATTGCCTTCTCCCGAGGCCGTTGGATAACCTAGGGCTTCCTCGCCAATCCTTGCCCGTCGCGTCCGGAGGGAGAATGCGTGTCACGAACGTGGTCCATGCCGTCGACACCCACGCTTGCGGAGAGCCCGGACGTGTGATTGTCGGCGGCGTTCGGGACGTACCGGGTACCACCATGTTCGAGAAGATGCTCTACCTCCAGACCAAAGCCGACGCCCTTCGGCTGCGGATGCTGAGGGAGCCACGCGGCTATCCGGCCGCCAACTGCAACCTGATTCTTCCGCCCACGCGGCCGGAGGCCGACGCTGGCTACGTGATCATGGAGCAGGTGGAGTACCCGGGCATGTCGGGCACGAACACGATCGCCGTCACCACGGTGCTGATCGAGACGGGCATGGTCGAGGCCTCCGAGCCCATCACCGAGCTGGTGCTCGAGGCGCCGGCCGGACTCATCGGAGTGGAGGCCGAGGTGCACGGCGGGAAGGTCAGGGCCGTGACCTTCGAGAACGTTCCCTCGTTCGCGGTGCACCTCGACGCCCCGGTGGAGGTCCCCGAGCTCGGGACTGTCACTGTGGACGTGGCCTACGGAGGCATGTTCTACGTGATCGCCGATGCCGAGCCGCTCGGGCTCCGGTTGGCGCCCGACGAGGCCGGCGACGCCGTAAGGGTAGGCGAGATGATCAAGGCGGCAACCCAGGAACAGCTCGACTGCGTCCATCCGGAGAACCCGGAGATCCGCGGAGTCACGATCGCCCAGCTCTCGGCTCCGCCCCTGGGCCCCCAAGCGGACCGGCGGAACACCGTGATCGTATCAACGGGACGTCTCGATTGGGATCGCCCGTCGACGTGGAAGGGAGTGCTGGACCGGTCCCCCTGCGGGACGGGGACGTGTGCGAAGATGGCTGCGCTGTACGCGAAGGGTGAGCTGTCTCTGGAACGAGACTTCCGGCACGAGGGCATTCTCGGCACGATCTTCACCGGCCGGCTCTTGCGGGAGACCAAGGTCGGAGACTACGCAGCCGTGGTGCCGTCGCTCACGGGCACTGCCTGGATCACCGGATTTGCCCAGTACGTCGTCGATCCCGAAGATCCTTTTCCCAACGGCTTCACCGTGGGAGACATCTGGAGCTCTCAGCAAGAATGACCGAACCGCCGGCGACTGCATGATCTACCTCGTCGTGGCCGACCTCGTTCTCCTCCTGCACTTCGCGTTCATCCTCTTCGTCACGCTCGGCGTCGTCCTCCTGTTTCGGTGGCCCGGGCTGGCGTGGATGCACGTGCCTTGTGTCCTCTGGGGCGTGTGGATCGAGATTGGGCGGGGGGTCTGTCCCCTCACCCCTCTTGAGAATCGCTTTCGGAGGTTGGGCGGCGCGGCCGGATACCCTGAGGGCTTCATCGATCACTATCTGGGACCGATCATCTATCCTTCCGGTCTCACGCCGGCTACGCAGACAGCGCTGGGGATCGGGCTGGGCGTATTCAACGCCGGGGCCTACGGCGTCTGGATCTGGCTTCGCAGCCGGGCCCATGTAGTGAGGGAGGAAGCGGCCGGCCCCTAGATCGCGGGCAGCCGAGGGGCGACGACCCAGGACGAAGGGCCCGGCCAAGTCACCGGGCGCTCGACAGCCCAATCAGGTCAGGCCCGGGGCACCGCGTCCGGTTACCCGATCGTCGTGACGAGAATGGCCCCGTGACCGTGCCCCGCGCCCCATCGGGCCACCGCTTCGGCCGGGTTGAAGTACCGAATCGCCTCGATGTTTCGCGCGTTGATCTCTGTGAGGGTCTCGGTCCCCCCCAGCCGGTGGCCATCGAGATAGACCTTCAGGACCTCCACCTGAATGGGCTCGCACACGCGCTCCAGCGGTGCGCACGTCGGGTCGGCGAAGAGGTCCGGTCGACGGGTGGCAAGCCAATTCGGACGGAGCAGACGGACGGCCTCATAGGCCGTGTTCGCCGCTGACTCGGCCATCTCCCGGGCCGTGATCGTCATCCGAGGATTGGAGCTGACATGCGGTGCTATCGATACGCCCCGGCCGAGAAAGGGGAACGTGAAGCCGGCCGCCAAACCGACGGATCCGCCCACGAAGGCCCACTCCCGACGGTGTCGGTTGATCCGTCCATCGTCCCAGTCCCCGCTGGCGAGCTGAGACGCGAAATACCCCATTCCCGCACCGAGCGCTGCCCCGCCGATCGCGTTCCAGAAGCGCGACTGCCAGGACAGGCCATCCGCCGCCGCCACATCGGGAGAGTGCGCGGGCGGACGATCTTCCGCGGTCGTAGGCTGCACCACCAACGGCTCTTGAGCGGCAAGCCGACCGCCGGGCGGTCCTGCGGAGAGGAGGGCGAGGGACCAGATGACCAAGGCACGCATCACGAGAGCTCTCTCACAAGAATGCCCAACGCTCGCTATCGACCCAACTATAGCGGCCGGTTGGGCCGCCGCACACCCGGACGCCCCCTCCGGTGGAGTCCTGCCTCCCTCCCAATCGGCGCCCTCGATCCCCGAGAGTCGGCTGTGGTGCGGAGGGGGAGGGTCCCCTGCGCCGTGTCGTCGCAACCCTCCGCCGGGCTGTTGGCCGGCATCACTTGGCGTACGTTGTCGCACGCGCCGCGCCGGGGCCTGGACTATGCGCTCCGCACCGGTTTCCCGCGTCTCGGGCGTCGCTGCCATTCTTCAAGAGCACAAGAACGATGGAGTGGACGCGGAGGCGATCTCGGAAGCGGCGCAGCGTCCGACCACGCGCTTCGTGGCGGTCAAGACAGAAGAGCAGCAGGCGCGGGGGATGCTCTTTCGCACGCGAGACCTTTTGGTGCGCCAGCGGACCCAGTCGATCAATGCGCCTTGGGGTCACCTGGCAGAGTTCGGTGTCGTGGCTCCGCAGGGCACCGCCCAGGTCAGGCGGCTGGCCCGGGTACTCGAGGATCCGAACGCCGCCATGGCGGAGCCGGTCCTCGAGCTGGGCAGGCTATTGCTCGAGCACATCGATGAGCTCGATGAGAAGATCGACGGACTGGACAGGAAGCTCCATGCGTGCGCACGCCAGGACTGGAAGAGGCGGCGCGCCTGATGACGATCCCGGGAATCGGACCGATCACTGCGCTGGCCCTCCGGGCCTTCGCGCCACCGATGGAGAGCCTCCGGCGTGGGCGCGACTTCTCGGCTTGGATCGGCCTCGTGCCGAGACAACACACGACCGGAGGCAAGCCGAGGCTTGGCAAGATATCGAAGATGGGCCAGCGCGACCTCAGGCGACTCTTGATCACGGGTGCGATGGCGGTTGCCAGACAAGCAAACCGACGCGGTCAGACCACGGACCCGTGGCTGGCCAGGATGTTGGCACGTAAGCCGAAAATGTTGGTCGCGGTGGCGCTGGCCAACAGGATGGCGCGCATCGTCTGGGCGCTGAAGACGAAGAAGGAGATCTACCGGGCACACGCAGCCGGCTGAAGGGCGGCGAAAGGAGAGAAGCTGTCGGGGATGTGGGCAGGACGGAGGACGGGTAAGGGCAGGCGGTCAATGAGACGGGATCGGGAAAACCAGGAATTGCCGCAAAGCTCTCAAGCTTGCACAGCCCATATGGACCTGATCCGCGTATCTCCACACGGGCCAGCAGCCTCGGACACGACAGGCTGCACCAACAGGCCGGATAGACGACAGCACCTGACCACATGCACCGAACCGTTCGAAGAAATGCTTGCGTTATCGGGGGCGTCCATAGACGGCAGATGGTCGCCAACGCCCAAGCGCTGGGAGGGGCGCTGAGCAGCGAGGGGTTCGCCCTCTACGGATCGGACGACGGCTACACCCGCACCCACCAGCTCATGCTCGACCTTCGCGATGCCGACCCCGTTGCGTTCGAGCATCGGGCCCTCGCGAGCAACATCCTGCTGACGCTGACCCACGTGCTCGACGATGAGGCGCGTGGCTTCAGGACCGCGTCACGGATCGCCAGTCACGAGATCACGAGACAGGGCATGAGGGAGCCGGACATGAAGCGGATGGCCCACCTCATTCGACAAGCCGCCGACGGGGTTCCTCCCGAGCGGATCCGGTCGGAGATCAAGGACCTGCTGACGTCCTTTCAGGCTCTCCCTTACAGCTTCGACGGCGGTGCGAATGGCGGCGATGACCGGCACGCTTGAGCGTGAAGAGCTCGCCCGGAGTGCACATCCTCGGCTTCGCGGCCACCGTCTCCCGCCCCCGCTCTCAAGGCGTTCGCTCCATCGGACCATTCCAATTGCAGGTCAAGGACCCCGAAGACCTTCTAGGACTTCAACACGAAGTCTGGACGGGTTGACAGGATTTCCCGACAAAAGTAGCTCCCATCAAGGAGTAGGCGCTCTGGATTTCTTCTCTCCGACGAGCGAAAGCGAGCGTCGCGGAGGGGCGTGGAGGCGAGCAGGCGAACCGATCGGTATGGAACGGGGGTGGTGTGGGGCAGAAAGGCCCTCTCGCTCCATTCGCCATAGGAATGACCCATGAAGAGTCTCGGTATGACAAGGCTACTCCTGCTGGCTGTCCTCATGGTTCCCCTGCCGCTGAGCGCCCAAGAGCGGACGGTCACGGGGACCGTCACCCAGCAGGAGAACCTCCAATCGTTTCCCGGCGTCGAAGTAGCCGTCAAAGGGACCCGGATCGTGGCGGTCACCGGCGCACAGGGCCTCTACACTCTGCGTGTGCCGGCGGACGCCGAGACGCTGGTCTTCAGCTACCTCGGATACCGCACCCAGGAGATGCCCGTAGCGGCCCGCGTCGACGTTGAGATGTTCCAGGAAGCCATCGGAATCGAGGGCCTCACGGTCACCGCTCTCGGGGTGAAGCGCGAGAAGCGGTCGCTCGGCTACTCGGTGCAGGACGTCACGGGCGCCGAAATCTCGGAAGTGCCCGAGGTCAACATCGTGAACTCCCTCAAGGGCAACGTGGCGGGCGTCCGGATTACCGACGCGGGCCCGACCGGAGGATCGGCCCGCATCGTGATCCGGGGCGCGAGTTCGATTTCGGGCAGCAACCAGCCGCTCTTCGTGGTCGACGGCATACCGATCAGCAACAGCTCCCTGGGGAATTCGGGTTTCGGGGGCATCGACTACGGCAACTCCGCCGGTAACATCGATCCCGCGAACATCGAGGCGATCAGCGTTCTCAAGGGCCCTAACGCGGCGGCGCTCTATGGCTCGCGCGCGGCGGCCGGCGCAGTGGTCATCACCACCAAGTCCGGCACGGGCGCTCCGGGAGGTGGCCTGGGCGTCACGGCGTCCATGAGCCTCACCGCCGAAGAGCCTCTCCGGCTCCCGAACTACCAGAACGAGTACGGCCAGGGCCTCTTCGGCGAGTTCCAGTTCGTCGACGGCAAGGGGGGCGGGCTCTGGGACCACGTGGACGAGAGTTGGGGACCGAAGCTCGACGGCCAACTCATCGATCAGTTCACCGGTCCCCAGCAGCCCTGGGTCGCGCACCCGGACAACGTGCGGAACTTCTTCCGCACGGGCACCACGTTCAACGCCAACGTGGCGATCTCCCGGGCCGGTGAGCGTTCCAGCGTGCGCCTGTCGATCGCGGACATGGAGCTGCGTGGGATGTCGCCGGGGAACCACCAGCAGCGGATCACCGTGGCTCTGAAGGGTGGGGCCAGCCTCACCGATCGTCTCTCCGCCGAGGCTTCCCTGAACTACATCGATCAGAACACCGAGAACCGGCCCGGCACCGGGTACGACGAGGACAACCCGATGCAGTCCTTCGTCTGGTTCGGGCGGCAGGTCGACACGGAGGCGTTACGCAACTTCAGGTGCCGGGGCGAGGAGCCGACGCCGTGCATAGTGGATGGCGGCCAGTATAACTGGAACTACAACTACCACAACAACCCGTTCTGGGAGGCCCTGGTCAACACGAATGGCGACGAGCGCGATCGCGTCATGGGCCACCTGAGCGTGAACTACCAACTGAACAACTGGGTGACCGCCCTAGCGCGCGCCGGCCGCGACTGGTACCGCGATCACCGAAAGCGTGTCACGGCCCCTCACAGCCTGGATGACACCGGAGAGGGCTCCTTCGGTGAGCACACGATCTACCGGTCCGAGACCAACATTGACGTGCTGGTCAGCGCCATTCGGGAGCTCGCCAGCGACCTCACGCTCGACGTGACAGCCGGAGCGAACAACCGGACGAACCAACTCGAGGCGAACGGCGTGGACGTCGACAAGCTGACGGTTCCGGGCATCTACACCATCGACAACGCCGCCTCGACCCCGAGCCCGTGGGACCTGATCAGCAAGAAGGAGGTGCGGAGCGTGTACGGCTCCGCCAGCCTCAACTACGGCGGATACTGGAACATCGATCTGACCGGCCGCAACGACTGGTCTTCCACGCTTCCAGACGGCAACAACTCGTATTTCTACCCCTCGGTCTCGACCGCGCTCGTCTTCACCGACGCGTTCCCACTGCAGAACAGCGTTCTGAGTTCCGGGAAGGTGCGCGGAAGCTGGACGCGGGTCGGAAACGACGCAGCCCCCTACCAGCTCACTTCGGTCTTCAGCGCGCAGGACCCCTGGAGTGGGACCCCGATGTTTGCGGTTCCCAACCAGCTGCCCAACACGGCCCTCAAGCCCGAGGAGACGACGGCTTGGGAGGTCGGAGCCGACCTCGGCTTCTTCGACGAGCGCCTGGGCTTCGTGCTCACCTACTACGAGCGTGCGACCTCGGACCAGATTCTGGGCGTGGAGATTTCGAGGGCCAGCGGCTACCTGAAGCAGGTCCTGAACGCCGGTAAGGTCCGGAACAGGGGGTGGGAGCTACTGCTCCGGGCCACGCCTGTCGAACTCGACAACGGATTCGCCTGGGACATGACGGTCAACTGGAGCCACAACCGCTCCGAGGTCACGGAGCTGTTCGGCGATCTGGAGACCCTGGTCCTCGGGTCCTATTGGAGCCTGAACATCGAGGCGCGCCTAGGGGAGCCCTATGGGGCGTTCTTCGGCACCGGTTACCTGCGGAACGAGGACGGGGACTTGCTTCTGAGCGCCAGCGGCATGCCACAGCCAGACCCGGTGCGCCGCGTGCTGGGCAACTACAACCCCGACTGGATTGGCGGTGTGCAGAATCGGTTCAGCTGGGGTCCCGTGGACGTGAGCGTGCTGGTCGATGGCCAGTCGGGCGGCGACATCTTCTCCGCCACGAACTGGTGGGGTGAATACGCTGGCGTGCTCGACTCCTCGCTTCGCGGCCGTGAGAACGACTTCTGCGATCCGGGGCTCGTCGTTCAGGGGATTCTGCCCGACGGCTCGCGGAACGGTGACGGGACCAACGAGGTCAGCCTCTGCCCACAGGAGTTTTTCGGCCGGAACTTCGGTATCAACGAGGCGTCGATCGACGACGCCAGCTATGTCAAGCTGCGCGAGGTTCGCATCGGGTACGAGCTCCCCAGCGCGTGGCTGAGCGCCGCTGGCTTCACGGGCGGAAACATCGGCTTGATCGGAAGGAACTTGCTCCTATGGTCCTGGGTCGAGAACATCGATCCGGAGACGGCGTTCGACGCGAGCAACGTTCAGGGCATCGAGTTCGGCCAATTCCCCACGGCCAGGAGCATGGGGTTCTCCCTCTCGTTGCGTCCATGACGGCTCCGGCAGAAACGTGAATACAATGCCTGGAAAGCGACTTGCCCGAGCGGCGGTGCTCGTCGGCCTCGTGTGGGCCGGTGCCGCGTGCACGGAGGGGCTGACGGATATCAACACGAACCCCAACGCTCCGACCGACGTTCCGGCGCAGTTCCTGCTTCCGCAGGCAATCCAGAACACGGTCCAGGCGGCGTTCGGCACCGGGCAGATGCTGCAGCACACGGGCATCTGGCCGCAGCACTTTGTCCAGATCCAGTACCCCGATGAAGAGCAGGGCCAGGTTCGCGCTTCCAGCATGGAGTCCTACTGGACCGGCTACTACGCCGGAGGCCTCAACGACATCCAGCTGGTGATGGAGAAGGGGATCGAGGCCGGCGAAGCGGACATCGAGGGTGTGGGTCGCATCTGGAAGTCGTGGATCTTCCACATCGTGACGGACCTGTGGGGCGACGTGCCCTACAGAGAGGCCCTTGACGGTGGAGAGAACACCGGGCCGGCCTACGATGCGCAGTCCGACATCTACGACGGCTTGTTCGCGGATCTGACGGCTGGCGCTTCGATGGTAGGGTCCGGCGGCGCGGACTTCGGCGCCGGTGACCTGCTCTACAGCAACGACTTCGCTCTCTGGAGGAAGTTCGCGAACTCGCTCCGCATGCGCCTCGCCATGCGGCTCTCCGACGTGGACCCGGGCAAGGCTCGGTCGGAGTTCGCGGCCGCCCATGCCGCGGGTGGCCTCACGAGCAACGCCGACAACGCGTTCCTCGACTACCCGGGCTCTCCCTACGAGAACCCCTTCTACGAGAATTTCCTCACGCGCGACGACAACGGCGTGAGCGGGACGATGATCGGCATGCTGGTGAGCCTCAACGATCCGCGTCTTGCGCTGTACGCTGAACGCGCCGCCCGGGACGATGAGTATCGGGGCCATCGGAACGGCACCGACGATCTGCCCTTTGGGCAGTCGCTGGCTTCGTTCTCCCGTATCGGCAACTTCTGGCGCGCCGACGGGGCCGCGACCCCGAGCGCTCTCATGACGTACGCCGAGGTCCTCTTCCTGCAGGCCGAAGCTGCTGCGCGAGGCTGGATCAGCGGGGATCCGGCACGGCTCTACATGGACGCCATCGAGGCGAACATGAACCTGTACGACGCGTACGCGTCGGCCAACAATCCGTCGGACGCCGAGATCGAGGCGTACCTGGCGCAGCCGGAGATCGCGTACACCGGAGTGGATGACATCCATCTCCAGAAGTGGATCGCGCTTTGGATGAACGGGATGGAGGCCTGGTCCAACTGGCGTCGTACGGATTCGCCCGTGCTGGTTCCGGGTCCGGACCTCCTGATCAACCGCATCCCGATTCGATTCTCCTACCCGGACAGTGAGCAGTCGCTGAACAATGCCAACCTCCAGGCGGCCATCTCCCGCCAGGGTGGGGGGCTCGAGCTGACCACGCCGGTCTGGTGGGACGTGAACTAGGCGGCGATTCCCGGCCTCTCCGGTAACGGAGCGCCCCCTTGGACGGGGGGCGTATGCCATGCCACTCGGTCGAGCGTTCGCGCGCGCTTCGCTCGGCTACCCGATCCCGCGCATGAAGACCAGAATCAGTCCATGCGCGTGACTCGCGTATCCGGGACGCTTGGTGAAGCCCTGCGGGTACACCTCCACCGAGCTCACGTCATGGCTGCGGAGGGAGTCGAGGATGCAGGTATCGGCGGACAGCGTGCCGTCCACGTACACGTGGGGCGCTATGGTCCGCTGGAACGAGATCTGCTGCCGGATATTGACCTCGGGACACGCACGGGCATTCCGTCGAACCCTGAAGTTGGGGATCTTGCCCTCCATGGCGCCGAGCACGGAGCCGCGCCCGTCGGTCAGGGCCGCGCCCGATAGGATGAACGCTCCGTCGCGTGTCTCGATGCCGCCGCCCGGGCGCGCTTCGTCATCGGGGAATTGGCGGGTGTGGCAAGCGGCAAGCACGAGCGCGAGGATTGGGAGCGCCACGCTCCAGGGCCGGACGGACATGAGTCTCTCCCTTGGCCGGGGAGCAGGTCCACCCGCCCCCCGGTCCGAGTACGTACCTGCCGGCGGGGTGGAAGGTCCGTAGGGTTCGGCGTCGTCGAAGCGTCGCTCTGCTTCCGCCCGTCCCGCGCTGGCCCCGTACTCGCCCACCGGACCGATCCTGGCATCGGTGGCGATTCCACGTCGCGATGAGGGGCCGGATCAAGCCGGAGAGCCGACGTCATGTCGACGACATCACCGCCTCCGACCGCACCCGCGGCGTGGCCGGCACCGTCACATTCGCGCCGCGCCACGCTCGTTGACGAGCTACCCCGCTCTGTTAGCTTCCACCAGGTTTCGGCCGGAAAACGGCTGCCTCCGGCGCCCGTAGCTCAGTTGGATAGAGCAACGGACTTCTAATCCGTAGGTCGCAGGTTCGAGCCCTGCCGGGCGCGTTGAAGTGGGCTCTGGAGCGAATCTCCGGGGCCTTCTTCAGCGCGTGGGTCCTCCAGCAGCGCACGGATCACATCTTGGGTCAAGAGGGCCTCGTTGTTTGCGGGAGGAACGCGGTGAGCCGAATCGGTGGTCGGAGGCGAAGCGCTCTAGGGGGTCTCGTCCAGGGGCTTCCTCCGGAGCGCCTTTCGGGCGGACCGGTGCCGCTTGGTCCGAAGCCGACGTTCGCGAGCGCTCCGTGGGACACGCGTCGGGATGCGACGCCTCGGGCGTGCCTGCGCGGCTGCGAGCTTTCGACGGAGAGTGCGCAGCGCGGCCTTCTTGTTGCCGTGCTGGCTTCGAAGCCGGCGGCCCGACGCCACGATCCCACTTGGAAGGTGCGTGAGCCGTACACCGCTATCGGTCGCGTTCTGGTGTTGTCCGCCCTTGCCGCCAGACCGGAACGTCTCGAGCCGGCACTGTCGGAGGAGCTCCTCATCCGACTTCGGGATCGGAACCGTGCGATCCCAACGGTGTTCAGCCATCTGCAGTCCTTGGAGGGCACGCCGGCTGTAGCCATCTTTGACACGGCAGTCGTCGGAGCAGGACCCCGATGTACCCGACCGGCACACACCTTCTCCAGCGAACCTTAGATGATCTTCGAGCGCACGGACACCCCGGGAGCGCGCTTCCTCTTGTTGGGAGCCTGCTTCGTCGTCGTGGTGGCCGGCCTAAGGCTGGGCGCCAGCATGCTGTTGCCCTTCGCGCTGGCGTTGTTTCTCGCTGTACTGAGCATGCCGCTCATGTTCTGGCTGCAGCTCCGCCGCGTTCCGGCACCCCTCGCGGTGCTGCTCACCATGCTGTTCATCGGAGCGCTCTTCGGGGGCATCATCCTGCTCGGAACACAGTCCGTGGCGGAATTCCAGGCGCAGCTCCCTAGTTACCGCGACCGCCTGACGGCACTCTACACGTCGTGGGTCGAAGCACTCACGCAGAGGTTCGAGATCCCTCTTGATGAGTTCCTGAGCCTGAGCCGCATCGACCCCGGAGCCGCCATTGGCCTCTTCGGACAGACGGCGGCACAGGTCGTGGGCTTTTTGGGCAATACCTTCGTGGTCCTTCTGGTCATGGCGTTCATCCTCGCTGAGGCGACGGTCTTCCCCTTCAAGTTCCGGGCGATCCTAGGGCCACAGGCCCGGGGACGGGCGCCGGATGACGAAGGTGATCGGCGAGGTGCAGGAGTATCTCGGCATCAAGACGGCTGTGAGCCTCACCACCGGGCTGCTCATCGGTCTGCTGGCGTGGCTCCTGGGGCTGGACCTCCCCATCCTCTTGGGACTCATCGGGTTCGTACTGAACTACATCCCCACAGTGGGCTCGATCCTGGCCGCCGTGCCGGCTCTCGTGCTCAGTCTTCTCCAATTTGGGACCGCCGGCCATCTCCTTGCTGTCGTCATCGCCTACGGGGTCATCAATACGGTGTTCGGCAACATCATCGAGCCGAGCTTGATGGGTAGGCGACTGGGCCTCTCCACGCTCGTGGTGATCCTGTCGCTCTTGTTCTGGGCATGGCTGTGGGGACCCGTCGGAGCGCTGTTGGCGGTTCCCCTGACTATGGTTGTCAAGATTATGCTGGAAAACACGGAAGATCTTCGTTGGATCGCGATCCTCCTGGACAAGTCGCCGCCCAAGGCACTTGAGGCCATCACTCCACGCGCGTCCGCCAATCCCGGCGGTCCGGCGAGTGACGGCGAGGTGGGAGTGGTCTGATGCCGAGGGTGCCCTACGAGACTCTCCCCGACCAGTCACGTCTTTGGGTCTTCGGCGTGGGCCGGGAACTCGAGGAGGAGGAGGAGGAGGCCCTCCTCGCGGCCGTGGACCGCTTTCTCGACACCTGGGCTGCGCATGGGATGGCGCTGCGATGCGGCCGGGACTGGCGACGCGGGCGATTCTTGCTCATCGGCGTGGACGAAGCGTCCGAGCCTCCCTCGGGATGCTCCATCGACGCCATGGTACGCGTGCTGAAGGCATATGAGGGAGTGTTCGGGGTCCCGATCGTGGACAGCTCCCCCGTCTGGTTCCTTCACGGCGGCGCAGTGCGGCGTGCCTCGCGGTCGGACTTCAAGGAGCTGGTCGCCCAGGGTGTGGTCGGCCCAGATACCGTAGTCTTCGACAACACCGTCACACGTCTGACCGAAGAGCGAGCGGGCCGCTGGGAGCGACCCGCTCGCGCGGGTTGGCATCGCAAGGTGTTCTTCCGGGACCTCGACTAGGCTTCAGCTCGCCTCGGCCGCAGCGCGGTCAGGGACTGCCGCCCGATCCTTCCCCTTCCGTCACCAGCTCCAGTCCCAGAGTCTTGCCCTTCATAACGGCTGGAATGCCCTCGACCATCCAAACGGGCGGCTTCGCATCCATGAGGTAGTGATCGAAGAACTGCTGCATGCGGACGGCGAAGTCCCTGCGGCTCGCCTCACGGCGGAGGCCGTGGCCTTCGCCGTTGTAGTTCAGAAGCCAGGCCGGCTTTCCGAGCCTCCGCATCGCCGCGAACATCTCGATTCCCTGATACCACGGCACTGCGCCGTCCTCATCGTTGTGGAGCATGAGGAGTGGCGTCTCGATCTTGTCCGCCTGCAAGAGCGGCGAGTTGTCGAGGTACTCGAGGGGGCGCTCCCAGAGCGTCCCGCCGATGCGGCTCTGGGTCTTCTCGTACTGGAATTGACGGACCCGCCCGCTGCCCCAGCGGATTCCCCCGTATGCGCTGGTCATGTTCACCACCGGCGCACCGGCCTCGGCTGCCGCAAAGAGGTTCGTTCTAGTGATCATCCAGGCGATCTGGTACCCGCCCCAACTGTGTCCCTGAATCCCGATCCGATCCGGGTCTACGAAGCCCTGCTCCAAGATCGACAGGACGCCCGGCACGACCGCGTCCAGCGCGCTCTCCCCCGGATGCCCAACCTCGTAGGCGATGTCAGGCACGAAAACGACGTAGCCGCGGCTCACGTAGAAGCTCCGGTTGATGGATGAGCTCCCGGCCGAGGGGACCGCGTAACCGTGCAGGCCGTCGGAGCTGCGCTCGTAGAAGTACACCATCATGGGGTACTTCCGGATGGGATCGAAGTCGTCGGGCTTGTAGAGGATCCCCTGGAGCGGGATGCCGTCGTTGGAGCTCCACCGGACGAGCTCCGCCGTTCCCCAGGAGTAGTTGTCTTGCTGGGGATTCGCGTTCGAGATCTTCGTGAGTCCTCTCAGAGCTCCATCCGCAACCCACAGGTCCGGGAACTCCCGGAACGTCTGGCGCGTCAAGAGCACGACATCCGCGTCCTCGGCGCGGGCCGAGGTCGAGAAGTCGACGTCCTCCCTCACGAGCCGCTCCGGCTCGCGGTCCCGGTCGAAGCGGTCGCGGTAGAATCCGTCAGACTTGTCGGCCAGATGGAACGCGGACAGCAGCACGTCCTCGTTTGCGGGAACCGCCTCTGCCTCCGGGTCGAGGCGGACGTAGCGGAATCGGAGCCCTTCCCTCCGCCCGACCCCCTCGGTGACGTTCCGCGCGGGCTCGCGGCCTGCGGGATCGATCAGCCAGAGGTCGTGCCAGTCGGGCACCACGACTCCAGCGTCGTCCTCGGTCCACAGGAGTGGCCCGACGGGCCCCGGCGGCTCAGGCCGGTCGTCGAAGAGGTCGTGGACGGGGAAGGGGATCGCCTCGCTCAGGTCCCGCACTTCACCGGTGTCGACAGACTTCGCGAACCAGGCCCGCTCGAACCCGTCCCACCAGTGGACGTAGCGGCTGCCGGGGGAAAGGGCCGGCTGGCCACTCCGAACGCGCTCAGCGACAAGCGTCCGGGAGCCGTCGGCCACATCGATCGTGTAGCTGTCGGAGTAGCCACCGTCCCAAGAGAGGAGCTGCCGATAGGGGACGTCCGTCGTGCCCAGAGCCACGGCGGCGTCGCCGCCGCTCCCCAGGGTCACGTTCGGCACCCCCGGCGTGCCGAGCTGCACCACCGGACCGCCGTCCGCCGAAACGACGGCCGTGTACGCCCGGTCACGCTCTTGGTCGGCCTGCACGAGCTGCATCGACATGATATAGGGGTCCTGCCAGTTCCAGACGTCCAGCGCGACTTCGTCCTTCTCGTCGGCCTTCTTGTCGGGCTCCGGTGCGGGACGGGGTGCGGTCCCAAAGAAGACCTTCGTGCCATCTTCGGAGAAGGTGACGTCGCCCTTTTGGTTCACCCACCACCCCTCGGGGATGCCGGGATCTCCCTCCTTGGCCACGCGTGCATCGTCCACGTAGAGAGCGAACGAGGGTGGATCGGCCCCCCAGTCGTCTCGGTTGGTGACGAAGGCGGCTCTCGTGCCGGTCTCGTCCAGAACCAATTGTGCGTATTCGCCCTCGCCCGTGATGAGCGGGGTGACCGTGCCGGACTCGACTTCCACCCGGTACACCCCGTCGGCCGTGCCTTCCTCGTTGCCGGCGGCATAGAAGAGGCCCAGGCCGTCGGGGGCGAAGTGATAGTCCGTCACGTCTCGGAAGCGGAACTCGCGGTCCGAGGGGAGGTGCCGGAGCACGAGCTGCGTGCCCTCGGCCTTGCCCGTCCCTTCGTCATCGGCTTCAGCTTCCTCCTCCGCCTCGTCGTCCCGCGGCAGCGCCTCGAGCAGATAGGCGACCCACTCGCCGGCGGCGGCGGGCACATCGAAAGACCGCACCCGCTCGGCAACGAAGCCGCCGGGGTCGACCCCGGGCACGAGCGCTTGCAGATCGACCACAGCGAGCGAGTCCTTCGGCAGCGCCTCTCCCTCTTTCCCTTCGTCCTTCGCTGCATCCACCGCCTCCTGCGAGGGCTCGACGGAGAAGACCGCCCACCGGGAGTTGGCCGTGAAGCGTGCCCCGGCACCGCGGGGGCGGATCCACTCGCCCGACCCGCGCGTCTCGCGAAGCACGAGGGTGCGATCGCCGTCTCCGGGCACCAGCGAATACGCGACCCAGTTGCCGTCGGGCGTCAGCCGCTCTCCCTCGATGCGATTCCACACGTCGTAGTCGGAGTGGTCGAGCGGTCTCTGTGCTTGCGCGGTGAGAAGCGGGGCTGTCACCGCCAGGGCGAGCGTCAATCCGGCAACTGCCGTGCGGAGCTTCATGGTTCGACCTCCTGGAGCTCCGAGATCGGAGCTCCTTGCAATGTGTGGATCGCGACGGTCGAAGTAATGGGAAAGAAAAAGCGCCTCGGCCAGTGGCCGAGGCGCTCATCCCGTACACGGGGCCGGCAAGCAGCCCCGCAGAATCGGACTACGCGATCCGTGTCACGTTTTCAGCGGCGGGGCCCTTGGGACCCTCTCCCATGTCGAACTCTACGCGGTCCCCCTCGGAAAGGCTCTTGAAGCCCTCCCCCTGGATCGCCGAGTAGTGTACAAAACAATCACGATCACCCTCGTCCGGGGTTATGAAACCGAACCCCTTGCTGTCGTTGAACCACTTTACGGTCCCCTGGGCCATGCACCTGCTCCCTCTCAATCGTTCAAGCGGGCAGCGCACCTTGCGACCGCCCCTTTGTCCTACTAGGACGGCGCCACTCTACCGGGTTTCGATGTGCGGGTCAAGCGGTCCCTGAGGAGACGCCGGGCCCTGCACCCCCTCGGCTGACGCCGAGACGCTACCGGTGCGGCGACGGCAGGGGGCCGTGACCAGATCATGCGAGCGGAGGATCTCCCGCGGGAATGGACGCGCCATGGCGCCGTGGGAGGCGCGTAGACCCAACTTCGCGGAAAACGACGTGCTCTCCTCCTCGGGAATGGGCGCGAGCGTCGTCCAGGGACGGGCTAGCGCCGAACAATCGATCCGGGCGGAATCCTCAGGGGGGACGCGACGGATCAGCCGCTAGGAGCGCGACTCGGCTCACACCAGAGCCTCCCGGAGGATCCGCAGACCCCCTCCCCGACCCCTACAGCTTGGGGAGCGTCACCCCGACCTGATCCTGGTACTTCCCATTCCGATCTGCGTAGGCCACGCTCGGCTCCTCATCCCCCTCGAAGAAGAGGAGCTGAGCGATGCCCTCGCCCCCGTAGATCTTCGCAGGGAGTGGGGTCGTATTGGAGATCTCCAGGGTCAGGTACCCACACCACGTCGGCTCCAGCGGAGTCACGTTCACGATGATCCCGCAGCGTGCGTACGTGCTTTTTCCTACGCACACCACCAGGACATCGCGCGGAATTCGGAAGTACTCCTCCGTGCGTGCGAGCGCGAAGGAGTTTGGAGGAATGATGCACTCGGGCCCATTCACGTCCACGAAGGAGCGATCGTCGAAGTGCTTCGGATCGACGATCACGTTGTGAACGTTCGTGAAGACCTTGAATTCGCGGGCGACCCGGATGTCATAGCCGTAGGAGGAGAGCCCGAAGGAGATCTTGCCGTCCTTGATCTGGCTGGCTTCGAAGGGCTCGATCATCCCGTGCTCCTCGGCCATCTTGCGGATCCAGTTGTCGCTTTTGACTGGCATGTCGACGCAGGCGTGTGAGGTGGAACGGACCCCATCTTGCCAGGGTACCGGGCGCTCAAAATACGACCGCCCGGGACCGTACAGCAAACTGGGCCCTGAGGCGCCCAGAATGTGGCTTGACACCCCTTCGAGCGTTGGAATACTTTCTGATTACCCGACAAGTGAACGATTTCACAAGCTAACGCACAAGGCTGCCATGTCAGGATCATACATCCCGCTGTTGATCCTCTTCGGCGTGTCGGTCATCAACGCGCTCGGCATGGGCATCACCTCTCACATCCTCAACCCGAGGCGGCCGACTCCACAGAAGGAGATGCCGTACGAGTCGGGTATGATTCCGCTGGGTGACACCCGAGCGCGCTTCTCGATCAAGTTCTATCTGGTGGCCATCAGCTTCATCGTCTTCGATCTGGAGACCATTTTTCTCATCCCCTGGGCGGTGGAAATGCGGGAGCTCGGCTGGGAGGCATTCGTAGCGGTCAGTATGTTCGTGGCGGTGCTGGCTCTAGGGCTGGTCTACGAATGGAAAAAGGGAGGACTCGAATGGGATTGAAGGAAGGCGATTCGGAAGCTGCGCTCGTGGCCAAGGCCAGAGCGCTGGGCCACGCCGGAGGCGACAGGGGGGGCCTCATGGGTGCAGGCGGCCCCACGTTTCTCACGACGAAGGTCGACTTCGTTGTGAACTGGGCGCGCCGGAACTCCCTGTGGCCCATGCCCTTCGGCACGGCGTGTTGCGCCATCGAGATGATGGCTTCAGCCGCCTCCGACTTCGATCTGGCGCGCTTCGGCATGGAGCGCATGTCGTTCAGCCCCCGGCAGGCCGACGTCCTCATCTGCGCGGGGCGCGTCCCCTACAAGCTCGCTCCGGTCCTCCGCAGGATCTACGACCAGATGCTACAACCCAAGTGGGTGGTCTCCATGGGGGCCTGCGCCAGCTCCGGGGGTGTCTTCGACGCCTACTCGATGGTGCAGGGGATCGACACGATCGTTCCCGTCGACGTCTACGTGCCCGGATGCCCGCCCCGCCCCGAGGGCCTCATCTACGGCCTCATGATGATCCAGGAGAAGATCCGCGGCGAGACCCTGGCCGAGCACTATGCGCTGCGCTCCGAAGATCCCGAGGCGGTCGGAAGGCCCGAGGCGACCGACGAAGAGGTCGCGGCCCTGTCCGGTCCCTTCGGTAACTCCACGCAACAGGAGCACCTTTCCGGCCTGGCTCAGACCACGCGCCCGGACCGGTCTGAGGACCTGCTACCGTAGGCGCGCCGGGCATGGCACAAGACAACGGCTCCGCGTTCGACGTTGTGGAGGAGGGTCCTGAGCCCTCCGACGCCCAGACCGAATCGCCGCGGGGATCCGCCGACCGGAGCCTCGCGCATCCGTCGGTGGCCGCCATCGAGGACCGCTTCGGAGAAGCCGTTCTGCGCCAAGAGCTCCAGGCCGGCGACCAGCACGTCGTCTTCATCGAGCCTCCCCGGAACACCGAGATCCTCGGTTGGCTGAAGGAGGATCCCGACCAGCACTACGATCTGCTCGTTGATGTCACGGCCGTCGACTACGGCGGCGGAAGGGCGATCCAGGTCGTCTACCAGCTGTGGTCCGTGACCCATCGGCGCGCGCTCAGGGTCAAGTGCGAGCTGGCTCTTGACCAACTGACGATCGAGAGCGTCACGCCGATCTGGCACTCGGCCAATTGGCTGGAGCGCGAGGTCTACGACCTGTTCGGCGTGGATTTTCGGGGACACCCTGACCTGCGGCGGATCCTCATGCCGCAGAACTACGCCGAAGGGTATCCCCTGAGGAAGGACTTCCCGCTCCGAGGACGATTCTCCCGAGCGGAGCAGACGAGGCGGGCGCTCTCGCAGGACCACCACGACTGGTACACCGAAGAGGTGCTGGAGATGGGCGGCGAGCCGGCAATTCTCCCTCCTGCTCCGGGCGCCAATGACGTGGAGGACGCCTCGTGATCCCCATCTCGTCGGCAGAGCCCGATATCGGCTCCGAGCGCATGCTCATCAACATCGGGCCCCAGCACCCTGCGACGCACGGAGTGCTGCGCCTGATCTGCGAGCTGGACGGCGAGACCGTCGTCAGGGTCATGCCCGACATCGGCTTTCTGCACTCCTCGTTCGAGAAGCTCGGGGAGTACCGAACGTGGAACCAGATTGTCCCTCTGACGGATCGGATGGACTATCTGGCGCCGCTCATCTACAACTGCGTGTACGTGATGGCCGTCGAGAAGCTCATGGGCCTTGAGGTCACCGAGCGGTGCAAGGTCGTGCGGCTTATCTGCATGGAGATGGACCGGATCTTCAGCCATCTCCTGTGGCTCGGGACCACGGCGATCGACGTCGGAGCCTTCACTCCCTTCTTGTATGCCTTCCAGGAGCGGGAGCGCATCTACAAGCTCCACGAATCCTTTACGGGAGCCCGCATCACCACGTCCGCCACTCGCGTCGGCGGGATGATGGCCGATCTGCCTGACGGCTGGATCGAGTCGCTTAGGGACTTCCTGGCGACGTTTCCGCACACCTTGGACGAGATCGATGCCCTCCTGACCACCAACGGAATTCACCTCGGTCGAACACTCGACGTGGGGGTCATCTCGGCGGAGGACGCGATCAACTACGGCTTTACGGGTCCCAACCTCAGGGCGTCGAGTGTGCCCTACGATATCCGCAAGGACCAGCCTTACTACGACTACGAGACGTACGACTTCGAAGTACCGATCGGCGAGAACGGGGACTGCTACGACCGCTACCTCGTCCGTATGGAGGAGATGCGCCAGAGCGTGCGCATCCTCCAGCAGGCGCTCGATCGGCTCCCCGACGGACCCATCAACGTGGACGATCCTCGGGTGTCGCTGCCGAGCAAGACCGACTGCATGAGCGATATGGAGTCGATGATCCACCACTTCAAGCTGATCACCGAGGGCATCAAGGTGCCGGCAGGAGACTGCTATTTCGCGGTCGAGGGCTCGAAGGGTGAGTTGGGCATGTACGTGGTGAGCGACGGAGGCGAGAAGCCGGTACGGTGGAGGATCCGTCCGCCGTCCTTCGTCAACCTCTCGGTGATCTCGAAGCTGGCCGAAGGCCATCTGGTCTCCGACCTGATCATGATCAACGCCAGCCTCGACATCGTCTTGGGCGAAATCGACCGATGAGCGAAATTCCGTTCAAGAACGCCGGGTGGGCTGGGAACACCGGGGAGTACGACCTCACCGAAGAACAGGTGCGGGGCGCCGACTTCGTCGGCGTGCGCCCGCTCGAGGGCGGCCACCCGTCGGGCTCTGCGAGCTACCGGTTCATGCTCGAGGAGAAGCGCCCCGACGAGCCCCTCTTCGAGGGACCTTATCAGGAGCGCTTCGAGAAGATCCTGACGCGCTACCCTGAGCGGCTGGCCGCGCTGCTCCCGACCCTGAACCTGGCCCAGGAGATCAGAGGTCACGTCTCTCCCGAGACGATGGATCGAGTCGCCGAGCTCCTCGGACTGTCCGCCGCGTACGTGCGGGGCGTGGTGACCTTCTACACCATGTACAACAAGGAGCCGGTGGGGCGGTACTTGATCCAGGTCTGCACGAACATCAGCTGCAACCTGTGCGGCGGAGAGGACGTGCTCGCGGCCTTCCTCAAGCACACCGGCACCGAGCCGGGTGAGACTTCGTTCGACGGGTGGTTCACGACGATGGAAGCGGAGTGCCTGGCGGGCTGCGGGTTCCCCACTTGCGTACAGATCAACTCCAGGTACTTCGAGAACGTGACGCCCGCCGACGTGCCTCACATTCTCGAGCGCCTCAAGAGCGAGTACGACGGAGCTCCCGCCCGCGACGGGAATGAGCGCTAGCGATGGGCTACCCTTTCAGTCACGAGAAGGAAGTCCAAGTCCTCTCGAAGCACTTTGGTGACCCCGAGGCGCGGAGTCTCGAGGGATGGAGGGCCAGGGGCGGCTACGAGGCCGTGAAGAAGGCTCTGAAGATGAGCCCCGCCGACGTCGTGGGGGTGGTGAAGGAATCGGGCCTCCGCGGCCGCGGGGGAGCCGGGTTCCCCACCGGGCTCAAGTGGAGCTTCATGCCCAAGGACAGGTCCCGCGCCCACTATCTGTTGTGCAACGCGGACGAGTCGGAGCCCGGTACCTTCAAGGACCGCGAGCTCCTTCGCTGGGTGCCGCACCTGCTGATCGAGGGGTGCGTCATCGCGGCGTACGCTATGGGCGCCGAGCACATCTACATCTACTGCCGGGGAGAGTTCTTCGAGGCGACGGAGGTGCTCGCTCGCGCCGTGGAGGACGCTTACGAGGCGGGGATCCTCGGCGCGGACGTCATGGGCTCAGGCCAGAAGATCGACGTCACGGTGCACGTCGGCGCGGGCGCCTACATCTGCGGGGAAGAGACCGGCCTGATGAACTCGCTCGAGGGGCGTCGAGGAGAACCCCGGGTCAAGCCTCCCTTCCCAGCGGCCGTCGGAGTCTTCGGGATGCCGACGACGATCAACAACGTGGAGACGCTCTGTGCCGTGCCTCCCATCGTCGACAAGGGAGCCGAGTGGTACAGGCAGTGGGGCACGGAGAAGAGCCCGGGAACCAAGCTGTTTTGCGTGAGCGGTCACGTGAACCGCCCGGGGAACTACGAGCTCCCCATGGGCTTCCCCCTGCATGAACTCATCCACGACGTCTGCGGAGGCATCCCGGGGGGCCGCGCCCTCAAGGCGGTCATCCCCGGAGGGAGCTCCGTGCCCATCCTCTCGGCCGAGGAGTGCGAGACGTGTGAGCTTTCCTACGAGGGAGTCGAGGCTGCGGGATCCCTGCTCGGCTGCGCGTCGGTCATCGTCATGGACGAGTCGACGGACATCGTGTACCAAGTCATGCGCATGGCGTCCTTCTACGCGCACGAGTCGTGTGGGCAGTGCACCCCCTGCCGTGAAGGCACGGCGTGGGTCACGAAGATCCTCCAGCGCATCGAAAAGGGTCGCGGAACCGAAAAGGATCTTGACACCCTGGTTGAGCTCTCAGACCAAATGACCGGTACGACGATCTGCGTGCTCTCGGACTCGCTGGCGGCTCCGGTCCAGTCCTCCATCGCAAAATTCAAGGACGACTACCTCGCGCTGATCCGCCGTGGCGAGAGAGTGGGGGTGGCGTAGCCGCATGGCCGAGAATGGAAACAGGGTCGGGGGCGTCACGCTGACCATCGATGGGCAGGAAATGACGGTCCCCGAGGGCACGATGATTCTTCAGGCCGCCCAAGGGATGGGGACCGAGGTCCCGCACTACTGCTATCACCCCGGACTCTCCTCCCCGGCGATGTGCCGCCTCTGCCTGGTCGAGGTCGAGGGCGCGCCCAAGCTCCTTCCCTCATGCATCACGCAGGTCGCCGAAGGCCAGGTCGTGTACACCGACAGCGAGTCGGCGCGCCGGATGCGCACGGGGGTGCTGGAGTTCTACCTCGTGAACCATCCCCTGGACTGCCCCATCTGCGACCAGTCCGGCGAGTGCGACCTCCAAGACTACGTCTTCGCGGAGGGAAGAGAGCGCGGGCGGGGCCGCGAGCCGAAGCGAGTTTTCGGACGAGACGACTTCGGCGGAGACGTACTCTTCTATGGGGACCGCTGCGTCATGTGCACGCGCTGCGTCCGCTTCATGAACGAAATGGAGCAGAGCCCGCTGCTCGCCGTGGTCGAGCGCGGGAGCCGCTCGGTCATCGACACCTTCTTCGAGAGCGGCCTGGAAGAGGCGGACTGGGCGGGCAACGTCGTCGACATCTGCCCGGTAGGTGCGCTGGTCTCCAAGGACTTCCTGCACAAGGCCCGCGCTTGGGACCTTGAGCATACCCCGTCCGTCTGCCCGAACTGCAGCCAGGGCTGCAACATCGAGCTCCACACCCGCGACAACCTGGTTCACCGCATGAAGCCGCGCTACAACCGCGACGTGAACGGACACTGGATCTGTGACTATGGCCGCAGCCGATACGAGTGGCTCAATCGCAGCGACCGGCTCGAAGCGCCCGTAGTCCGGAGCGAGGGCCAGAGCACGGCCATGGGGTGGAAGCAGGCCCTGTCGGCCCTCCAGGAGCGTCTCGCCGGCCGGAGGGGAGGCGTAAGGGCGGTCGTGTCACCCCTCTGGTCGAACGAAGACCTGGCTGCGGTAGCCGATCTCGTGGACGCCTTGGGCGGCGGCGAAGTGGCTTACCGCTCGCCCCGGAGCGATCGGGAGGTCCCGCTCGCTGGCTACGAAGGCCTCGGCCGCCGCGCGGACCTCGCCGCGAATGTACGGGGCGCGGAGCTCCTCGTCTTGACTCGCGTCGGCAACGACGCGGGGCAGGGCGGTCTGGACGAAATCGCCGATCACACGGGCGTCATCGTGGTCTTGGGAGACTCTCTCGACGACGCCCCGGAGGATTTCGGTGCTCAATCGGAAGCCGTCGTCTACCTTGGCGCCTACGAGTCGAGAGCGCTCGCCTCGGCCGACTTCGCGCTTCCGACCACCACCTTCGCCGAGCAGGAGGGCACCTTCACCAACCACGCCGACCGGGTCCAGAGGTTCTGGCCCGCGTTGGAGGGTCCTGGCGCGGCAAGACCCGCGTGGCTGGTACTCGGAGCGCTCGTAGCAGCCCTGGAGGGACACGAAGCACCGCGCACGGCCGAGCAGGCGTTTCGGCGCCTGGTGGAGCGCGTCCCATCCTACGAGGGGATCGCCTACGAGGATCTGGGCATCTCAAGCGCCACGTCCAACCCCACGGTTCCGGCGGGGGACTGACGTGGACGCGATTCAGCCCATCTCCGGCACAGCACTCTGGGTGGCGTGGTCCCTCAAGGTGGCCATCATGTTCGGTGTGGTGATGCTGACCGTGGCCTACACCACCCTGGCCGAACGCCGCGTGTCGGCGTTCATCCAGGACCGCATGGGCCCGAACCGGGTGGGTCCCTTCGGCCTCCTTCAGCCCATCGCGGACGGCCTCAAGAACCTGGTCAAGGAAGAGGCCCTGCCAGCGGCTGCTTCACGGCTCCACTTCATCCTGGGGCCCATGCTGGCGATGGTACCGGCCTTGGTGACGTTCGCCGTCGTGCCCTTCGCGGCGCCTCTTCCGACTCCTTGGGGAGTCGTGGACATGATCATCGCCGACGTCCCGGTCGGGATCCTCTACATCTTGGCTCTGAGCTCGCTCGCGGTGTACGGCATCGTCATTGGGGCGTGGGCCTCGAACAACAAATATGCGTTTCTGGGCGGCCTGCGGGCTTCAGCCCAGATGGTGAGCTACGAGGTAGCGCTGGGAATGAGCCTCATCGCGGTGCTCATGCTCGCGGGCAACGTCACCCTCACCGAGATCGTGTGGCAGCAGCAGCAGCTCGATCTTTGGTACGTGCTGCCTTTGTCGCTCGGGTTCATCCTCTTCGTGATCTCGGCCTTTGCCGAGACGAACCGGCTCCCCTTCGACATGCCCGAGGCGGAGTCGGAACTCATCAGCGGGTTCCACACCGAGTACTCGGCCATGAAGTTCTCCATGTTCTTCATCGCCGAGTACTCGCACATGGTGACGGCTTCGGCCTTGATGGCTACGCTCTTCTTCGGGGGTTGGGACCTTCCGGGCACGTGGGACGACGCGTTCTGGTACGGGGGCTCGCTCATCAGCGGATTCGCGGCGGACGGTACGCCGGTCGCGGCCGTCCCGGCCGTATGGAAGACGCTCCTCACCTTCGGCGCCTTCGCGGGCAAGACAGCCTTCTTCCTTCTCCTCTACATCTGGGTCCGATGGACCTTGCCTCGCTTCCGGTACGATCAGGTGATGCAGCTCGGGTGGAAGGTCCTACTGCCCACGGCTCTGGCCTACATCATGGTCGTGGCCGCCACGATGCTGATCCTCGACCAGGTCGGCGTGACGTACGGGTTCACCTACGGCGTCGCGCTCACGCTGGTGAGTGCCGCATGCACGGTGGGCTTCGTCTTTTTCCTCGACCGGGGTCGCATCATCAAGGGTGCCGCAGCCAAGGGCGCCAGGAGGCTCATCGAGGCCCCGGCGGCAGGAGACTAGAATGTACCGTAGACGTCCAACTGCAATTCCTTTTGGAACAATGACATGACCGTAACCGTCAAGGTCCTCCAGAGGCCCGATCCGGGGCGCACTTCGTACCTCCGTGCGGCGCTCAAGGGCATGTCGCTCACTCTCCGGCACATGGTGAACCCCGACAAGGTGACCCAGCAGTACCCGGAAGAGCAGACGGAGCTCAGTCCACGGTGGCGGGGAACCCACCGTATGGCGGTCCACACCGACGGCCGTCCGAAGTGCGTGGCGTGCGGGCTATGCCCGACGGTCTGCCCGGCGAACTGCATCCGCCTCGTGGGGGGGGAAGACGATCAAGGAAACCGCTATCCGATTGTTTTCGAGATCGACGAGTTCCGCTGCATCTTTTGCGGAATGTGCCAAGAGGTGTGCCCCGTGGAGGCGATCTACGTAGGTCTCGACTTCGAGAACGCGGAATACACGCGCGACCGCTTCGTGTACGACTTGGACCGCCTCATGGAGGTGTCCCACCCGGTGGCCCTCTTGTGGGATCCCGAGGATCCGAAGAGTGAGTGAGTGACTCGTGACTCGCGTTCTTCGCGACGACGATACCGATGGCTGATCTGCTCTTTCATGTATTCGCGGCCGTCGCGATAGGGGGCGCATTCGGCGTCGTCATGGGGCGCAGCCCCGTCGCGAGCCTTCTCTTCATGGTGGCCAGCCTGGCGAGCAGCGCCGGCATCTTCGTGCTTCTGGAGGCCCACTTCCTCGCGGCCATCCAGATCATGGTGTACGCCGGGGCGATCATGGTGCTCTTCCTCTTCGTCATCATGCTCCTGAACCTCGGCCACGACTATCATCGCGACATCCGGGGTGGCATCGGCATGGTCCTCGGCTTCGCCCTAGCGGGGGGCCTGGGAGGCCTCCTGGCCAGGCAGATCGGGGTCGGGTCGGGAGGGTTGGAGAGCGGTCTGGGAGCGGCCGACGCGATCGATGCGGCCCTGGCGGAGCACGGAGCGGTGGGTGCCATCGCCCGGCCCCTCTTCACCGACTACGTGGTCCCCTTCGAGCTCACGGGAATCCTGCTTCTGGTGGCGATCGTCGGTGCCATCGTGCTGGCCAAGAAGGGCGGCTGATGCTCGTCGAGTCGCTAGTCGTGTCGGCCCTCATCTTCGTCATCGGGACGATGGGCGTGATCGTGCGCCGCAACGCCATCATCATATTCCTCTCCATCGAGCTGCAGCTCAACGCAGTGAACCTCAGCTTCGTGGCGCTTTCCCGATACGTCGGTATCGAGGGACAGCTCTTTGTGTTCTTCGCAATGACGGTGGCGGCGGCCGAGGCAGCGGTCGGGTTGGCCATCATCATCTCGATCTTTCGGCACTACGAGACCGTGAACGTGGACAACTTCAACCTGCTGAAGTGGTAGCTGGGTGACGAACCTCGGGCTCTACCTGATCCAGGCTGCCGAAGGGGTCGCGACGCAGGATACGTGGGAGCCCGTCCTGCCTGGGCTCATCGTGCTGCTACCGCTTCTGGGATTCCTGATCAACGGCGCCTTGGCTCTCGCGGCGGCCCGGCTCTCCGCATCAGCGATCCGGAGGGGCGGAGAGCACGACTTCTTCGAGGGCGGACGCGCGGGAACGCACAGGTGGCCGACCTGGATCGGTCCCGGCGTCTTGGGGCTCGCCTTCCTGATCACTCTCGTCAACTTTGCCGGGATGGCGGGTGCCGAGCTCCACAACCCCGTCGTGCGCAGCTACTGGACGTGGATGGCCACGGGCAGCTTCGAGGTCGCCGCGGCGATCCAGATCGATCAGCTCTCCATGGTCATGATGCTGGTCGTCACCGGCGTGGGCTTCCTGATCCACGTCTTCAGCGTCGGCTACATGCAGGATGACCCCGGCTATCCACGGTATTTCGCCTACCTCAACCTGTTCGTCTTCTTTATGCTCGTCCTCGTCATGGGGGCGAGCTATCCGGTGATGTTCGTAGGCTGGGAAGGGGTGGGGCTCTGTTCCTATCTGCTGATCGGCTACTGGTTCAGCGACGAGGAAAAGGCGTCAGCCGGCAAGAAGGCCTTCATCGTCAACCGGATCGGAGACCTGGGCTTCCTGTTGGCCATCTTCCTGCTGTTCGTGGGCTTCGGCTCGCTGGACTACGTCGGCGTGCTCGGAGGGGCGGAGGATATCCTCGTATACGGAGGACCGATCGTGACGGCCGTCACGCTCCTCTTCCTGCTCGCAGCCACCGGCAAGAGTGCGCAACTCCCCCTGTACATCTGGTTGCCGGACGCCATGGCCGGACCGACGCCCGTCTCGGCGCTGATTCACGCCGCCACCATGGTAACCGCAGGCGTCTACCTCGTGGCGCGCTCGTCCGTGCTCTTCGCCATGGCACCCGTGAGCAGCGCCGCGGTGGCGGGAATCGGCGTCCTGACCGCGCTCTTCGCCGCGACGATCGCGCTCAAGCAGTACGATATCAAACGCGTGCTGGCGTACTCCACGGTCTCTCAGCTCGGCTACATGTTCCTGGGAGTCGGGGTCGGAGCGTACACCGCAGGCATCTTTCATCTGATGACGCACGCGTTCTTCAAGGCCCTCCTCTTCCTGGGATCGGGTGCGGTGATCCACGCGATGCACCACGCCCTCCATCACACGCACAAGGACTGGGACGCGCAGGACATGCGCAACATGGGTGGGCTCAGGAAGTACATGCCCATCACATGGGTCACCATGTGGCTCGCCACCTTGGCCATCGCCGGGATCTGGCCCTTCGCCGGCTTCTTCAGCAAGGACGAGATCATCTGGATGACCGGGGCGATGGGTGGGGCCGAGAACGCGCCGTACTCCGGCCTCTACACCGTCTACTGGGTGATGGCGCTCGTGGCGGCGATGCTCACGGCATTCTACATGACGCGTCTCATGATCATGACCTTCCACGGCTCGAACAGGACAGGCGCGCAAGAGGCGCGCCATCTGCACGAAGCCCCCAAGACAATGTGGATCCCGCTCGCGATCCTGGCGGCCCTCTCGGTGTTCGGCGGCTGGCTCAACGTGACCGAAGACCTCCAGGAGTCCTTCTTGGGCGGCTTCGGCCTGCTGCCAATGTCCGAATGGCTGCACCACTGGCTCGAGCCGGTGACGGAGGCCGCCCACCACGTGCAGGAGACGCATCTGGGTGAGGTCGGGCACGCTGCGCCCTTCGGGGGCGGCGAGGTGATGTGGGGTCTGGTCTCCACGGTGGCCGCCCTGGTTGTGGTCGCTCTCACGATGCGTACGCTGACCCCCAGGGACGTGACGGTCGCCGCCGATGACCCGGCGCCCACAGGCTTCGGCGGCATCCTGTACAACAAGTGGTACGTGGATGAGCTCTACGACCGCATAGTGGTCCGCCCCCTCCAGGCTCTGTCCCGCTTCTCGTGGCGCGTGGTCGACGCAGGCATCATCGACGGACTCGTGAACCTGGTAGGCAATGGGGTTCGAGCGGTCGGGTGGGTCGGCAGCCTCGCCCAGACCGGTCAGGTGACCACTTATGCGTTCTTCTTGACCGTGGGCGTTCTAGTCATCCTTGCCGTCGTGGCCTTCTAAGATGCTGGACCTGATCGCCTACGACGCCTGGGCGCTGCACGCCATCATCTGGCTGCCACTGGCGGGCATGGTCCACGTGCTGTGGGCGCGCGAGGAGCGCGCCAAGCACCTCGCGCTCCGCTGGAGCGCCTCGACGTTTGTGCTCAGCCTGGGTCTTTGGTGGGCCTACGATCCCGGCCTCGGCGGCGGCTATCAGCTCTTGAGCAGCCGGCCTTGGATCGGCCAGTGGGGTGTGAGCTACGCGGTCGGACTCGACGGCATCAGCCTGTTCATGGTGCTGCTCACGACCCTGACGACTCCGCTCGCCATCTTGGGATCCTTCAACTACATCACGAAGAAGGAAAAGGCATTCTATGCCCTGATGCTCCTCCTTGAGGTCGGCGTCGTGGGCGTCTTCGCCACGGTCGATCTCTTTCTCTTCTACGTGTTCTTCGAGCTCACGTTGGTCCCGATGTACTTCATCGTGGGCATTTGGGGTGGGGAGCGCAGGATCTACGCTGCGGTGAAGTTCTTCCTCTACACCGCGTTCGGGTCCCTGCTCATGCTGGTGGCCGTCCTCTACCTGTACTTCCGGGCAAGGACGCTGACGGGGGTGGCTTCCTTCGCGTTCCTGGACCTGATGCAGGCGCCTCTCTCCCCAGTGGAGCAGCTCTGGCTCTTCACGGCGTTCGCGCTCGCCTTCGCGATCAAGGTCCCTCTCTTCCCGTTCCACACCTGGCTGCCCGACGCACACGTCGAGGCACCGACTCCCGGGTCGGTCGTGTTGGCCGCGGTCCTTCTGAAGATGGGGACCTACGGGTTTGTGCGGTTCCTGCTGCCCTTCTTCCCCTTGGCCTCCCAGCACCCCGCCGTGGTCATGACCATGCTGGTGCTGGGCGTCGTGGGGATCATCTACGCGGCCTGGGTGGCGGCGGTGCAGCCGGACGCCAAGAAGCTCGTCGCGTACACCTCTGTGGCCCACATGGGCTTTGTTGTGATCGGAATCTTCGCCCTGAGCGTCAACGGCCTGCAGGGCGGAATGGTTGTGATGATCTCCCACGGGATTTCGACCGGCACCCTCTTCCTGTTGCTCGGGATGCTCTACGAACGCCGACACACACGTGAGATCGAGGACTTCGGCGGACTGGGACGTGTCGCCCCGTGGTTCGCCACCGCTTTCGTGATCACGGCGCTGGCCTCTATCGGCCTTCCGGGGACGAGCGGCTTCATCGGGGAGTTTCTGGCGCTCCTCGGCGCATTCGAGCGCCACCCCGTCATCGGGGTGCTCGCCGCCACGGGAGTCATCTTCGCGGCGTACTACATGCTGCCCATGGTCCAGCGCGTCTTCTTTAATGCGCTCGACCAAGAAGAGAACCGCAAGATTGAGGACCTCTCACGCCGTGAGATCACGATCCTGGCACCCATGATCGCGCTCATGATCTGGATCGGTGTGTATCCCACTCCGTTCCTGCGGCGCATGGAGCCAAGCGTGCAGGAGGTTCTCGAGCGCGTGGAGTCCGCCGCCGCTGCCGGAGCGGGCGTGCTGGGGAGCGAGGCCGAAGATCCCGAGGCGCTGGACTCCGATGACGCGACTGGCGCGGTGGACTAGATCATGCAGCTCGACTTCACCCATCAGGCCCACTTCCTGATCGCCCTCGCCCCCGAGCTCGCGCTCTCGGTGTGGGGCATGGTGATCCTCATCCTGGGTGTGAGTCGGCACCAGCGCGAGAACCCCGAAGCGTCCACGGATCTGGGGTGGACGTCGCTCATCGGTGTGCTGGTGGCCGCCTTGGCGAACGGTTGGCTCTACGGGATCACCGAAGTGGGCACGGGCTCGATGGTCGCCGTGGACCGCTTCGCGCTCTTCGCCAACTGGATCTTCCTCGCCGCCCTCGCGCTCGGCATCCTCATCTCGCTGGCCTACGTCCAGAGTCAGAAGCTGCCGGCCGGCGAGTTCTACGGCCTTCTCATCTACTCGACTGTCGGCCTGATGGTGATGGCGGCGGCCCGGGATCTGATCGTGCTCTTCCTGGGCCTGGAGATCATGTCGATCGCCGTGTATGTGCTGACGGCCATTAACCGGCGCGATCACAAATCAGCCGAAGCGGGGCTGAAGTACTTTATGTTGGGCGCCTTCTCCACCGGCTTCTTCCTGTACGGGATCGCTCTCGTATACGGCGCGGCCGGAAGCGCTCACATCGCCGGCATCGCGGAGGCCGTGGCAGCCGGAAGCGCGCAGGGCGCTCTCCTCGGCTCTGGGATCGCCCTCTTGGCGGTGGGCTTCGCCTTCAAGGTCTCCGCGGTCCCGTTCCACATGTGGACTCCTGACGTTTACGAAGGGGCTCCCACGCCCGTCACCGCGTTCATGGCCGTCTCCGTCAAGGCGGGGGCGTTCGTGGCGTTCTTGAGGGTGTTCTCCGTCGCGTTCGAGGGAGCCTATGAGAGCTGGTGGGCCATCCTCTGGGGGTTGGCGGGCATCACCATGGTCGTCGCCAACTTCATCGCCCTCGTGCAGGTGAGCGTGAAGCGCATGCTGGCGTACTCGGGAATCGCGCACGCAGGCTACCTCATGGTGGCGATCGTGGCCGCCAACGAGACGGCCGCCGCGAGTCTCCTCTTCTACCTGCTCATTTACACTCTCATGAACATCGGCGCGTTCGGGGTCGTCATCCTAGTCTCTCGGCAGAGCGAAGAGCGCCAGCGGATCGAGGAATACGCCGGATTCGGCTGGAAACAACCCGTTCTCGGGGTGTTCCTGTCCATCTTCCTTCTGTCGCTCGCCGGCTTTCCCGGCACGGGCGGCTTCATGGGCAAGATCTACCTCCTGCAAGGGGCCATGGAGGCCGATCTGGTCTACCTGTCGGTCATCCTCGTGCTGACGACCCTGGTGTCGTATTGGTATTACCTGCGGGTGGTGTGGTTCATGTGGATGCGGGAAGCGCCGTCCGAGGACGCTCACGCGGGAATCGCCGTCCCGCTGGCGATGCGCATGGCCCTGGTCGTCGGGGTGTTCGTGGTGGTGTACCTGGGCGTTTTCCCGGGAGGTGCGCTCGATTTTGCCCTCTCGAGCGCGCAGGGGCTCGTGAGCGTAGGACAGGACGTCCTGGGCGTGGCACCATAGCCCCTCTGACTCTAATTTCCGCCACGTCCGACTCCGGCATTCTTCCGCCGCCATCCCGGTCGCCCGATACGCCCTTGGCCATTCCCGATCACATCTTTCGGCAGTACGACGTCAGGGGCCTCGTAGGCACTGAGCTCACGCCGGATGTCGCCGAGGGGATCGGCGGGGCCTACGTGGCCGTGGCCCGGGAGCGTCTGGGCCGGTCTCCGAGGATCGCCGTGGGTCATGACAATCGGCCCTCGTCCCCTGGTCTGGCGGAAGGGCTGATCCGCGGCCTCACCGCAGCCGGAGCCGCTGTGACGGACGTCGGGACGGTGCCCACGCCCACCCTCTACTGGGCGGAGCACACGCTGGCCACCGACGGGGGCATTCAGGTCACCGGATCCCACAATCCGCCTGAGTGGAACGGCATCAAGATGACGCTGCGGGGCGCCTCCGTGTACGGCGAGGCGATCCAGGACCTGAAGCGCCGCATCGGACACGGAGTCGAGGGGGAAGGGACGGAGGACGAGAACCGCTCGGAGCGGGTGGACATCCTCGATCGCTACATCGACGACTTGGCCGGCCGATTCAGTCTCGCCGGCCCCGTCAAGGTCGTGCTGGACTGCGGGAACGGCACGGGCTCACTCGTGGGCGTGGCCCTCTTGGAGCAGATCGGAGCTCAGGTCATCCCCCTCTACTGTGAGTCCGACGGAACCTTCCCGAACCATCATCCCGACCCCACCGTAGATGAGTATCTGGTCGACCTGATCGACACGGTTCGAGGTGAGCGGGCGGACATCGGAATCGGGTTCGACGGCGACGCCGACCGCATCGGAGCCGTGGACGAGACCGGACGAATCGTGCGCGGCGACATCCTGCTCCTCCTCCTGGGGCTCGACGTGCTGCGTCGGCGCGGGCCGGGACAGAGGCTCGTCTTCGACGTAAAGTGCTCTCAAGTCCTTCCCGACGAGTTTGCCAAGGCGGGCGGCGAGCCCATCATGTGGAAGACCGGGCACTCCCCCATCAAGGAGAAGATGCGTGAGACGGAGGCACCCATCGGCGGGGAGCTGTCCGGCCATATCTGTCTCGCCGACGACTACCTGGGGTTCGACGACGGGCCCTACGATGCTTGCCGACTCGTGGATCTCATCGCACGCTCAGGGCGCAGCCTCTCGGAGATGGTCGCTGACTTCCCCGCGTACGTCTCGACTCCCGAGCTCCGCATCGAGGTCTCCGAGGAATCGAAGTTCGGGCTCATGAGGGCCGCGCAGGACCACTTCAAGAAGAGCCGGGAGGTGATAGACGTCGACGGGGCACGTATCCTGTTCGATGACGGCTGGGGGCTTCTACGGGCCTCCAACACCCAGCCGGCCATCGTCGCTCGCTACGAAGCCCGAACGGAGGACGGCTTATGCTCCATCAGGCAAGAGGTCGAATCGTGGCTGAGAGCACAGGGTGTAGGGGTCTGACGTGAAGCTCAACGAGCTTCGAGGTGGACGCCTTCTGGTCGTCTTGGGCCTGGGCGTCCTCGCACTGGTGCTCTTCGGCCGGATCGCGTCCAGCGCCTACGTGGAGATCCTTTGGTTTGACGCGGTGCGCTACTCCTCCGTCTTTTGGACCCGGGTCCTCTGGGAGTGGGGGGCACGGGTCGCGGGGGCCACGGTGGTGGCTGTCGCGATCATCGCCAATCTGCGGTTCGTGGCACGGACGTTGGGCGGCATCCGCATCAAGCGGAGAGTCGGCGATCTCGTGTTCTCCGAGCAGGTTCCCGAAGCCTATGTGTCTTTGGGGATCATGCTGACTGCGCTGCTCATGGGTGCGTGGTTCGGTGCGTCCATTCCGAGGGCAATCGGCCTCGAGACCCTCTTTCTTCTCAAGGCGCCCGTCTGGGGCTTGGTCGATCCCGTCCTCGGCAAGGATGTGAACTTCTACGTGATCTTCCTGCCCGTGGCGGGCGCGCTCGTGACGTTCGCGATGACCGTGGTGTTTCTCGTTTTCGCGCTAGCGGCGGCGGGTTATGCCGCCACCGGAGCACTCCAGTGGGGACGCGGGCGCGTTGACATCGGGGATCCCCCCCGCACCCATCTCACGGTCATCGTCGCCACGTTCTTCATGCTCCTGGCCGTCCGGTTCTGGCTGGGCCGATACCTGTTGCTCCTCGACGGGAGCTCGGGGGTGCAGGGGATCTTCGGGTTCGGGGATGCGAAGGCCCGGCTAGCGTCCTTGAGCATCCTCACCCTGCTGTCCGCTTTCGCCGCCATCGGCATCCTGTGGAGCGGCCTGAAGGGACGCATCCTCCCGGCCGCTGCCGCGGTCGGGGCGTTGCTCGTCGGGGGCATCGTGGTCGGCCAGGTCTACCCGTCGCTCGTCCAACGATTCCAGGTCGAGCCCAACGAGCTCGAGCGCGAAACCCCGTTCATCGAGCACAACATCCGCTTCACACGAATCGGCTTCGACCTCACCGAGCTCGAGATAAGGGAGTTCGAATACGAGCCGCCGCCCGAGGTGAATTGGCGGGAGGCGGCCGCACAGTTCGCCGGGCTCCCGGTGTGGAGTTCGCAGGCCCTGCTCACCACGTTCCGAGAACTCGAGGCGCGGTTCCCCTACTACGACTTCTCAGGCGTCACCGTGGACCGCTACGAGACGGCCGAGGGCATGATCCCGGTCGCTCTCTCGGTCCGCGAGATCCTCCCGCGCGGCATTCAGGATCCGAACTGGCAGAACATCCACCTTCGCGACCTCTACATCCAGGGCATGGGTGCCGTGGCGAGTGCCGCAGGTGCTCGGACGCCTGAAGGCCGGCCTCCCATGTTCGTATCCGGTATCCCGCCCGAGTTCGCAGAGAGCGGGGTCGCGCCCGAAGGTCTGCGCTTGACGCGACCGCAGGTCTACGTGGGAGCGCGGAGACAGAGCTTCGCAATCGTGGATCCCGCCGGACGGACGGCGCCGGATGGCAGCGCCGCTCTCCCGGGGATCGACTTCCCAAGGGGGATCGAGCTCAGCTCGCCTCTGAGAACTCTCGCCCTCGCATGGCAGGCGCGGGACGCCAACCTCCTCTTCGCGTCCGAGGTAACGGACACCAGTCGGTTCCTCTTCCGGCGCAACGTCCTGGAGCGCGTGCTCAGGATCTCGGGGCCGCTCCTGCGCTATCCCGACGACCCGTATCCCGTCATCCACGACGGACGCATCGTGTGGATCCTTGAGGGGTTCACGGCCACGCGCTGGTTCCCCCTCTCCTCCACACACAACCTCGAGGCGGGCCGGCCTGTCAAATACGCGCGCAACAGCGTCAAGGTCACCGTGGACGGAGTCACCGGGGACGTGACCTTTTACGCTGTCGACGACGCCGACCGGCTCCTGCAGATCTATCAGCGAGGCTTCCCCACACTCTTCAAGCCCATCGACCAGATGCCCGAAGGCATTCGTCGCCATATCCGGTACTCGCGGACGATGCTGGACCTGCAGGCCAGGGTGCTCAACCGGTACCACCAGGACAGCGCGCCGGTCTTCCACGGCCAACAGGACGTTTGGGAGCAGCCGCAAGAGCTCGCGGAAGGCACGACGCCGGTGCCCTACCAGCCCGAGTACGCGATCTACCGCCTGCCCGGTGAGGACGCGGAGGGCTTCCTGCTCACGGCGGTGTTCGTCCCACGGGGGCGTCAGAACCTCACCGCCATCCTGGCCGCCGCGAGTGATCCGGAGCGGTACGGAGAGCTGGTCCTCTTCGACGTCCCCGTCGAAGATCAGGTTCCCGGCCCCCGCCAGATCGAGGCGCTGATCGAGCAGGATCCGCTCATCTCCCAGCAGTTCTCGCTCTGGCGAACGGGAGGAAGCGAGGTGTGGACCGGGCACCTACACCTCGTTCCCGTTGGTGAGACGCTCCTGTATATGGAACCGGTTTTCCTCGCGGCCGAGGCGGACGCCATCCCCGAGCTCCGCCGATTCGTCGTCAGCGACGGACGGCGCGTGTCGATGGAGGAGACGCTCGAGCAGTCCATCCAAGCGTTGGCGTCCATCTCCGACGACGCTCTGCCGGCGATCACAGCAGCGGAGCTCGGCACCCACGTGCCTTCTGCGGACCAAAGCGGATGGCCCTCGGAGGCCCTCACCCTTCTGGAGGGGGCTCAGGCCGCGCTCCGCGCCGGAGACTTCCAGGGATTCGGGGTCGCTCTGGATGAACTCAAGTCCCTCCTCGAGAGCTTTGTCGAGGAGGGCGGCAACTAGTCCCGACGCTATGGATATCCACGAGTATCAAGCGAAGGAGATCCTTCGCTCCAAGGGCATTCCCGTGCCGCCCGGAGAAGTGGCCACGACGCCCGACGAGGCCGTCAGGATCGCCGAGAAGTACGGCGGTACGGTGGTCGTTAAGGCCCAGGTGCACTCCGGTGGGCGGGGCAAGGCTGGGGGCGTAAAGCTCGCGGAGGGTGCTGACGAGGTGAGAGCGCACGCTCGGAACATCCTCGGCATGACCATCTCGGGGCTTGCGGTGAATACGATCTTGATCACCCCCGCGGAGGACATCGCGACCGAAGCCTACGTGGGGGTCCTCGTTGATCGAGGCTCGCAGGCCGCCACGTTCATGGTGTCTTCCGAGGGCGGGATCGACATCGAGGAGGTGGCGCGCACGCACCCGGACGCGATCCGGAGGCTGAGGGTAGACCCGCGCTACGGCCTCATGGACCACCAGGCCTTCTGGTTGGCGAACGCGCTCTACGACGACCCCTCGTTGATCCGGCAGACCGCCAAGATCATCAGGCAACTCTATGATGCGTTCACGTCGAGCAGCGCATCGATGGTGGAGATCAACCCTCTGATCACCACCACCGACGGCGAGGTGAAAGCCATCGACGCCAAGATGAGCATCGACGACAGCGGGCTCTTCAGGCAGCCCGAGATCGCTGAGTACCGGGATCGTTCGGCAGAGCCCTGGGCGGAGACCAAGGCGCGCGAGGCCAGCCTCAGCTACGTAAAGCTCGAGGGCAACGTGGGCTGCTGTGTGAACGGTGCCGGTCTGGCGATGGCGACCATGGACCTGGTGAAATATCACGGTGGGGAGCCGGCGAACTTCCTCGACATCGGGGGCTCGTCGAACCCTGACAAGGTCGTATCGGCGTTGGAGATCATCGCCTCGGATCCCAACGTGGACGTGATCCTCTTCAACATCTTCGGCGGGATCACACGCTGTGACGACGTGGCGCGCGGCATCGTGGAGGCCACCGCGCGCATCGATATCGAGCCTCCGATCCTGATCCGCCTGACCGGGACCAACGAGGAGGAGGGCCTGAAGATCTTGTCCGAAGCCGGCTTCTCGGCGTTCACCTCCATGGATGAGGTTGTCGAGCGTGCCGTGCAGACGGCCACGGAGGCATGACTCAGGAGACGATGGAAGCCGAGCGCGCGAGACGATAGATGGCGATTCTTGTCGACGAGAATACGAGGCTGGTGGTTCAGGGCATCACGGGAAGGGATGGATCCTTCCACACGGCCCAGATGATCGAATACGGCACGGAGGTGGTGGCCGGGGTCACGCCCGGCAAGGGAGGTCAGAGCTTCGAGGGGCCCGGTGGAGTCCGCGTCCCCATCTTCAACTCGATGGACCGTGCCGTCTCCGAAACGGGAGCCAACACGTCGATCGTCTACGTGCCGCCGGCGTTCGCGGCCGGGGCGGTCGAGGAGGCCGCTGACTCGGGCGTCGATCTCATCGTGGTTATCACGGAGGGGATTCCGGTCCTGGACATGGCCCGCGCCCAGGCGTTCGCACGGGATTGTGGTGCCCGGGTCCTCGGGCCGAACTGTCCCGGCGCCATTTCGCCGGGGAAGGCAAAGATCGGAATCATCCCGGATCAGATCGTCACGCCGGGTCCGGTGGGCGTGGTCTCTCGATCAGGCACACTCACCTACGAGGCGATCGTTCAGCTCACCAACGCGGGGATCGGGCAGACGACGTGCGTCGGCATCGGAGGCGATCCGCTCATCGGCACCAACTTCGTGGACGCACTGCGGGCGTTCGCCCGGGATGCCGATACCGAAGCCATTGTGATGATCGGCGAGATCGGTGGCACCGACGAGCAGGAGGCCGCCACCTGGGTAGCCGAGAATCTGCAGGTTCCGGTGGTCGGCTTCATCGCCGGTCAGACCGCGCCCCCGGGTCGACGGATGGGTCATGCCGGCGCAATCATCAGCGGTTCCGCAGGCACGGCGGAGGAAAAGATGAAGGCGTTCGAGGATCACGGCATCAGGGTCGCCCAGCGGCCCGCCGATATCGTGGCTCTGATCCAAGACGCCATAGGGGCGACGAACCGTTTCAGTCCTTAGCGGAGGACGAAATGAAGTTCACGGACCTACTGGGTGAGGCTGGGATCCTCGTGCCCCTGGAGGCCGCTGACCTTGAGGGCGCGCTCGCGGCTGCACTTCAGGCCGTCGACGGCTTCACCCCTGAAAGGGCCGGTCGCCGAGCCGCCGACCTCGCCGCTGGAGCGGCTGGCGAGGTGGCCCAAGTCCACGACCAGATCGTCGTTGCCCTCGCGCAAGAAGCCGGGCTGGAGTCTGTGCGCGCCGTTCTCGGAGTGGCCCCGCGGCCGTTCTGGGTCAACGCAGGGGCCGGGGAGGAGAGACTGAGAGAGGCCCTTGTCCTGGTGCTCCTCGTGACCCCTCGCCACCACGCGACTCTAAAGCACCAGATGCTTCCGGCACTGACTCGCTTCTTCCGTGAGGACGCACGGATTGCCCCGCTCCTTGTCGTCGAGTCGGTCGCCAACGTGAAGAGCCTCAAGAGCCTCATGGAGATCGAACTCCGCGAGAGCCTGCTGGTGGAAGACGTCATTTCGCCGGCCCAATACCGTGTGTACCCCCACACCCCGTGCACGGAGGTCGTGGACCTTATGGTGCGTCGGGGACTGACGTCCGTGCCGGTCGTTGGAGAGGACTACGAGTTCCTGGGCATCATCACGACCTGCGACGCCATCAAGCACGTGGTCACCACGACACAAACCGAGGAGGTCGCGGAGCACGCGGTGACCCCGCCGGTGGAGCCAACAGCCCGCGAGATCATGACCCGGAGCGTGATGTGCGTGTCTGAGGACCTAAGCCTCATGGAGGCCGCGTCCATCATGATGAACCGGAACGTGGAGGAGCTCCCCGTCATACGGAGGGGCGAAATGGTCGGCTTCCTGACCCGAGGGGACGTGCTGCGTCTTCTGTTCGAGCCCGCAGGAAGCTGAAACATCGATACCGATAGGGAAGAGATCACATGAGCCTGACACTCGCGATGATCAAGCCGGATGCCGTCGGATCCGGCCTGGCGGGGAAGATCCTGGCACACCTGGAGGATGCAGGATTCATCGTGCGCGCGATGAAGATGACGCGCTTGAACGTCGAGCAGGTGGGAGCGTTCTACGCGGTCCATCGCGAGAGACCCTTCTATGACTCTCTGATGAGCTTCATGACCTCGGGCGTGGTCGTGCCCATGGTCCTCGAAGCCGAGGACGCGGTGGGCAGGCTGCGAGAGGTCATCGGCGCGACGGACCCGGCCGAGGCCGAGGTAGGCACGGTCCGCCGGCTCTATGCGGACTCCAAGGAGAGAAACGCCATCCACGCCTCGGATTCGGACGAGAATGCCGCGATTGAGATCGCCTTCTTCTTCTCGTCGCACGAGCGGCTCGCGATGTAGAGCATCTGGACCCGAATCCGTCTGCATTCGAGGACCGCTCCATCACCCCTCGGGCGTCGCTCGTCACGGAAGTCGTGCTAATCCTGCACCTCTTCGCACGTCGTGGGATCTGGGTGCCTCAGCCCTCCAGGGGCCTAAGGCGCGTTCGTGGCCGAGTGCTCCAGGCGAAGCGCCTAAGAAACAGCCGCCCCCCGCACGGCTTCGGCGGACCCGGTAGTGGGCCAGTTTGGAAACTAGCCCATGACCGACGGACCCGGTCTGCGTTGACTCCCATATGCGCTTGGGATAGCTTTTTTTTCTATGCTCAGAGTCAAACTGGCTCAATTGGAGCGAACGAAATCGCTGCACGTAGAGGGACTCCTCGAGCCGGATCAGCACTCCTTCGAGGAGTGCGCATTCGTGCCCGAGAAGCCCCTCCACGCGCTGCTTTCAGCGGCTCGGGCCGGCTCGGGCGAGGTCGTCGTCCACGGGAGTTTGACAGGCTCGGTTTCGCAGGACTGCCGCCGCTGCCTTGAACCCGTCGGGCGGCCGGTGGACCAGGAGATTATGATGGTCTTCGCGCCGTCGGATCTGATGGGCGAAGACGACGAGAAAACCCGCCGCATCGAGCCGAGCGACCGTGAGATCGACCTAGAGTCGCATCTTCGCGATGAGCTGATCCTGTCGGTGCCGATGTATATCGAGTGCCGACCCGATTGCAGAGGTTTGTGCGCCGGGTGCGGAGCTAATCTGAACGAGGCTGACTGCCAGTGCTCGATGCGGGAGGTGGACCCGAGGTGGGATGCCCTGCGAGCACTCAAGAGCGAGTGAAAGAGATCGATGGCTGTTCCGAAGAAGAGGACCTCGAAGCAGCGCCAGCGCAAGCGCCGCACGCACTACAAGGCCGAGCCGGTGCTGACCAACGCCTGTTCCCGGTGTGGTGATCCCAAGCTCCCGCACCGGGTCTGCCCGAGCTGCGGGTATTACGGGAATCGGCAGGTAATCGAGCCGGACGAGCAAGACTGACCTGCCGAGATAGGATCAATCGCGGTGCGGATCGCCCTCGATGCCATGGGCACCGATCAGGCCCCGGCCACGGAAGTCGCCGGGGCTGTGAGTGCGCTCCAGGATCCCGAGTCCGACTTTGAGATCCTCCTCGTCGGAGACCGCAGTACGCTCGAAGGCGAGGTGGCGCGGCACAAGAACTTTCCTGAAGACCGGCTGAGGATCGTCCACGCACCCGATCGGGTGTTGCCGGGTGACCCACCCTCCACCGTCCTTCGGCGCAAGCCCCAATCTTCAATTGCCGTCGGCCTGGAGCTCCACCGTGACGGAGAGGCCGACGCCTTCATCAGTGCCGGATCGACGGGAGCCGTCATGACGGCCTCGCTCCTCATCCTCCGACCTCTCCAGGGGGTGGATCGACCGGCCATCGGAACTGTGGTGCCCACGGCGGACGGGCCGCTTCTTCTTCTCGACGCCGGGGCCAACGTCGACTGCAAAGCGCACCAGCTTGTGCAGTTTGCTCGCTTGGGGAAGGTCTATGCCCAGGACCTCATGGACATCGCCTGCCCGCGTGTGGGCCTGTTGAACATCGGCGAGGAGCCGAAGAAGGGCGACGAGCTGGCCGTGGCGACGTACGAGCGCCTGGTCGAAAGCGGGCTGAACTTCGTCGGAAATATCGAAGGCAGGAGGATCGTCGAGGGAGCCTGCGACGTTCTCGTGTGTGACGGCTTCGTGGGCAACGTGCTCCTCAAGTTCTACGAGTCTGTCACCAGCTTCATCGTCGGCCTTCTCACGAACGCAATCGGCGACGTCGAGTCCGGCCACGATCTGGACGAAGTGTTCCGCCTACTCGACTATACGGAAACGGGCGGCGCGCCTCTCCTTGGCGTGAACGGCATTCCGATCATCTGCCATGGTGGCTCTCCGTACAAGGCGATCCGGAACGCAATTGGCGTAGCGGACAGAGCCGCTCGCGCGTCGATGGTGTCCCACTTCAGGAGGGAGCTCTCTTTGCCGGTCGTTCAAGGTGGGCCAGCTTGAAGACGCCGAGGGCTCAGGTCGAGATCGTATCGACGGGGCGCTACCTTCCCGATCGCGTGCTCACCAATCGTGATCTCGAAGGCATGGTGAATACCAGCGACGAGTGGATCACCGAGCGCACCGGCATCAAGGAGCGTCGTATCGCCTGCGAGCACACTTCAGCCGCAGGCATGGGGGCATCGGCAGCTCGCGTTGCCATGGAGCGGGCAGGCGTCGAGCCGGGCGAGGTCGACCTCCTCCTGGTTTCCACGGCCACCCCCGACCGGCTGCTTCCGTCCACGGCTTGCGACATTCAGGCCCTGCTGGGGGCCGGCAACGCGGTTGCCCTCGACGTGTCCGCGGCCTGCTCCGGCTGGCTCTATGGGCTCACACTTGCGGAAGGGTATCTGACGGCGGGCCGGGGCGAGATCGCGCTGATCGTGGCGGCCGAGAAGATGAGCGCGATCGTCGACTGGCGAGACCGTTCAACCTGCGTGCTCTTTGGGGACGGAGCCGGAGCCGCGGTGATGAGGAGATCCGACGGAGCGAGAGGCATCCTGGGAACCCACCACGGTTCGGACGGCAATCTGGCGGAGCTCCTCTACCGCCCAGGAGGCGGGGCCGTGATCCCCATGGACGAGGGCGCGCTCGAGAGGCACGACGATCCCTTGCGAATGGCAGGCCGGGAGGTCTTCAAGAACGCGGTTCGGTTCATGTCCGAGGGCGCGAACCTGGCCCTCAAGCGGTCGGGGCTCACCCCGGAAGATATCGACTTGATGATCCCGCATCAGGCCAACGTCCGGATTATCGAAGCCACGGCCCGCTATTCGGGAATCCCGCTGGAGAAGGTCTTCGTAAACGTGCACCGTTACGGGAATATGAGCTCTGCGACCATTCCCATAGCCCTGGACGAGGCCGTCGACGAGGGCCGGTTGCGCCCGGGGATGAATGTGCTGACAGTCGCCTTTGGTGCCGGCCTAACCTGGGGCGCCATCGCCCTCCGCTGGTAGACCGGCCCACGAGCCCGAGAGCCACCCCTAACCGTGTCCTTGACCCTTCTCTTCCCCGGACAGGGGTCCCAGCATGTGGGAATGGGCAAAGCGTTGGCCCAGGCATATCCCGTCGCTCGGCAGACCTTCCAGGAAGCCGACGACGTGTTGGGGTTCGGCCTCTCGCGGATCGCATGGGAGGGCCCCGAAGAGGAGCTGGTCCTCACGATGAATGCACAGCCCGCTGTGCTCACCCACTCCACGGCGATCCACCGCGTCGTCTCCGACCGCCTCAGCGACGTTGTCATGGCGGCCGGGCACTCGCTGGGCGAGTTCTCGGCGCACGTGGCCGCCGGCACGCTCCGCTTCGCCGTCGCCGTCCAGACCGTACGGCTCCGGGGCGAGCTCATGCACTCGGCCGGAGAGGATCGACCGGGGACCATGGCCGCTCTGATCGGGCTGGATGACATCGCCGTGCTCGCGCTGTGTGAGAGGGCCACTGCCGAGGCGGGCACCTGCGTACCGGCGAACTTCAACTCGCGCGGCCAGGTTGTGGTCAGCGGGGACGTGGCCGGAGTCGAACGAGCTATGGAGCTGGCGACGGACGAGGGCGCGAAGAGGGTGATGAGGCTCAGCGTCTCTGGCGCTTTCCACTCGCCGCTCATGGAGCCAGCCCAAAGCAGCCTCCAGGAGCATCTTGAGGAGACCGAGTTCAGCGATCCGACCTGTCCAGTGATCGCGAATGTCACGGCCGAGCCCGTGACCTCCGGGCCCGGAGCGCGCGACCTGCTCGTCAAGCAGGTCACGTCACCCGTACGCTGGTCCGAGTCGGTGGGGCATATGGTCGCCGCGGGGGTAGACGCATTCCTCGAGCTGGGCCCCGGCTCGGTCCTCCGAGGACTGAACCGCCGAAACGCCAAGGGAATCCCCTGCAGCTCCCTCGGGGAGCCGGAGGACCTGGACAACTGGGAAGGCTGAGAAACGACGATGAGTGAGCTGAGTGCACAGATCGCTCTGGTTACCGGCGGGTCTCGAGGAATCGGGCTCGCGATTTCGCAGGAGCTGGCGCGGGCTGGCTGTAGGGTCGCCGTGATCGGACGGAATGAAGAGGCGGCCAAAGCGGCGGCTGCGGGGTTTGAGGGGGAAGGGCACCAAGGGTACGGATGCGACGTGAGCGACGCCGACGGCGTGCGGTCGGTCGTGGACCGCATCGCGGAGGATCTGGGTCGGGTCGACATCCTGGTGAACAACGCGGGCATCACCCGGGACAATCTCTTCCTGCGGATGACAGAAGAGGAGTGGGACGACGTCCTAGCCGTGAACCTCAAGGGTGCCTTCAACATGACGAAGGCTCTGGCCCGGGCCATGATGAGGCGACGCAGCGGTGTGATCCTCAACGTTACGTCGGTGGTCGGGCTGACGGGGAATGCCGGTCAGGCGAACTATGCGGCGTCCAAGGCCGGGCTCATCGGGTTCACCCTGAGCATCGCCAGGGAGCTGGCGTCCCGCGGCGTACGATGCAACGCCATCGCCCCCGGCTTCATCTCCACGGACATGACCGCCGAGCTCCCCGAGGCGGCCATCGAGGAGCTTCATGCCAGGATTCCCCTCGGACATCTTGGTGAGCCGTCCGATGTGGCCGGACTTGTGCGCTTTCTCGCCGGACCCGCAGCCCGCTACATTACCGGCCAGACGATTTCAGTCGACGGTGGAATGGTGATGTAGGGAGGCCGGCTCCCAATATCCCCCAACGATACTCATTGCAGCAGGAACTCACCCTTGCGGAGACACTATGGCAGACAACACGGCAGCGAAGGTCAAGGAGATCATCATCAACGAGCTGGGCGTTGATCCAGAAAGGGTCACGCCGGAGGCGTCCTTTGTGGACGACCTCGGGGCGGATTCCCTGGACACGGTAGAGCTGGTGATGGCGTTCGAGGAAGAGTTCACAATCGACATCCCCGACGAAGACGCAGAGCAGATGAGGACGGTCGGCGACGCGATTGCCTACATTGCGGAAAACGCTGAGTAAGTACTCCCACAGACCCCCCTTGCGGGACACGCGAGGAGGCGGTCGGAGGGTCGTCATCACGGGCCTCGGCGCAGTCACTCCCGTGGGCAACGACGTAGGGTCGATGTGGGACGCCCTCCTCGCCGGAAGGAGCGGCAGCGCTCCGATAACTCGCTTCGAGACCACAGACGAGTTTCCGACGCGTTTCGCCTGCGAGGTCAAGGACTTCGACGCGTCCCATCTCCTAGACACCAAGGAGGTGAGGCGCTTCGACCGGTTCGCACAATTCGCCATTTCGGTCGCAGACCAAGCGGTCCGGTCGTCCGAGCTCGACATCGAGGCAGCCCGGATCGAGCCTGAGCGGTTCGGAGTGATCTTCGGCAGCGGCATCGGCGGCATCGCGACGCTGGAAGCTCAGCACGACGTCATCAACCAGAAGGGGCCCAAGAGGGTGAGCCCGTTCTTCATTCCGATGTTCATCCCGGATATCGCCGCCGGTCTGATTTCCATCCGCCACGGAGCGAAGGGGGCCAACTACGCGACGGTCTCGGCATGCGCCTCGAGCGCGCACGCCATCGGTGACGCCTTTCGGTTCATCGAGCGAGGTGACGCCGACGTGATGATCGCCGGAGGGTCGGAGGCGACCCTGACTCCGTTGGCCGTATCCGGATTCGCCAACATGAAGGCCCTCTCCACAAGAAACGACGACCCGGCTGGCGCCTCCCGTCCCTTCGACGCCGGGCGCGACGGCTTCGTGATCGGGGAAGGCGCCGGTTGCGTGGTTCTTGAGGCGCTGGAGACGGCTCTGGGGAGAGGCGCGCCGATCGTGGCGGAGGTAATCGGATACGGCGTGTCTGCCGATGCCTACCATATCACCCTGCCGGCACCCGAGGGTGCCGGCGCACAATACGCCATGCGCATGGCGCTCGAGGACGGTGGCCTGGCGCCCGAGGACGTGGACTACATCAACGCCCACGGAACCTCGACCCCCGCCAACGACCGAAACGAGACGGCAGCCATCAAGGAGGTTTTCGGCGATGCGGCGTATTCGGTCGTGGTGGGGTCGACCAAGTCGATGACCGGGCACCTTCTTGGAGCCGCGGGGGGGACGGAGGCCGTGATCTGCGCGCGCGTGTGCCAGAAGGGGCTGATCCCCCCGACCATCAACTATTCCGACCCCGACCCCGACTGCGACCTTGACTACGCCCAGCACGGCGTCGTCGAGCGTGAGGTCTCGGTGGCCCTTACGAACTCTTTCGGATTCGGCGGACACAACGTCTGCCTCGCGATCCGGGCCTGGAACGGAGAGTAAGCCGGGCCGGTTCGAGGATCGGGAGGCGCCATGAAGATCGGCCACGGATACGACTCGCATCGCTTCGACGAGGGCCGCCGGCTGGTGTTGGGTGGTGTCGAGCTCCCGGATCATCCCGGCCTCGCGGGGCACTCCGATGGGGACGCCGTAGCGCACGCGATCATAGACGCCCTGCTGGGCGCTGCGGCAGCGGGCGATATTGGGCGTCACTTTCCCCCCGATCGGTCCGAGTGGAAGGATGCCAACTCGATGGACCTGCTCGCCAGGGCCGTCAACATTCTCGACGAGCGCGAGTACCGGATTATCAACATCGACGTCACCGTCATCTGTGAGCAGCCCAAGATCGGGCCTCTCTCCGACGCAATGCGCCAGCGTCTGGGGGATGTCCTCGGGCTACCCCTTGGGGCGGTCTCGATCAAGGGCAAGACCAACGAGGGCATGGGATGGATCGGGCGTGGGGAAGGCATGGCCGTACACGCCGTGGCGCTCTTGGCGTCCCTCGGAGAGCTCGACGATCAATAGATAGAAAGAAGGGGGTAGGTCATAGACCCGCCGTACGCCTTCACCCGACCTCCGCACGTGCCTTGATCAAGTGGATCACATCCTAGGCCTCCTGGATGAAGCCTCCCCGTTCATCATCTACGCCCTGCTCGGGATCGGGGCGGCCGTCGAGAACCTCGTGCCACCGGTGCCGGCCGACACCTTCGTGCTTCTGGGAGGGTTCTTGGCGGCTCGCGGACAGGCGGACGGGGGCGTCGTCTTTCTGGTCACCTGGATCTCGAACGTGCTCTCGGCGTTGGCAGTCTACACGGCGGGGTATCGCTACGGCTCCGCCTTCTTCCGGACCCGGCTCGGCAGGTACGTTCTGGATCCGGACCAGCTACGGACGGTCCGGAGGTTTTACGGCCGATGGGGCGCGCCCGCAATCTTCTACACGCGTTTCCTGCCCGGCTTGAGGGCGGTGGTCCCCGTCTTTGCCGGAGTATCCCGTCACAGGCCCTTTTCGGTGGCCGTCCTCCTCTTCGCGGCTTCCGGTATCTGGTACGGAATCATCGTGTGGATGGGCTACTTCGCCGGGCAGAACCTCGAGCATGTTCTGGAGCTCCAATCCCGAGTGAACCTGACGCTCGCTGGCGTCGCTGCCGTCCTCTTCGCGGGCATCGCGCTGTGGTGGCGCCGATCCCGGCGCCGGCGCGGCAAACGAGGTGACGCCCCATTCCCGACGTCGGGACGGGACGAGGGATCCGAGGGGGCGTAGAGGCCTGTGGATCCCGGCGGCGCTTTTCGGGTCGAGCAGTACCTCGACCACCTGAACTTCGAGAGGGGCCTCTCGCCGCGCACAGTGGATGCCTACCGCCGCGATCTCCTGCGGTTCGTCGAGTTCGTGGATCGGGAAGGGAGGCGAGATCCGGAGAGCGTCACGGCGGCCGATGTTCGAACCTATGTGTTCCACCTCAGTGGGTCGGGGTTGGCCCCCACCACGGTGCGCCGGGCCCAATCGGCGCTCCGGACCTACTTCGGCTTCCTCCTAGAGGAGGGTGTCTCGGAACAGGACCCGACCGAAGGGCTCGAGAGCCCCAGGGTCGGTCGCCCGCTCCCCGACGTGCTCAGCTCCGAGGAGGTCTTGAAGCTCCTCGAGGCGCCCCGCCTCGATTCTTCGGTGTACTGGCGCGATAGGGCCATCCTCGAAGTCCTTTACGCAACCGGCGTGCGGGTGTCGGAGCTCGTCGGACTGAAGCTGACGGGGCTCGATCTCAAGCTCGGCCTGTGCACGGTGTCGGGGAAGGGAGCCAAGGAGCGCATGGTGCCCCTCGGGGGACCAGCCCGCGTCGCCTTGCGCCGCTATCTGAACGACGTTCGGACCGACCTCGACCGGGGAGCAAGCGGAGGCCACGTGTTTCTCAGCAGGAAGGGTCGGCCCCTTTCCCGAACCGCCATCTGGAGCTTGGTCCGAGACGCCGCGAGGGCCGCGGGCCTCAGAAAGAGGGTGTCGCCGCACACGCTCCGACACACCTTCGCCACGCACCTGCTGGAGGGGGGCGCCGACCTCGTGGCCGTACAGGAGCTGCTCGGCCATGCCGACATCTCGACCACTCAGATCTACACGCACCTGGATCGCGAGTACCTGCGCAGTGTGCACAGGAAGTACCACCCTCGGTCCTGACGTGGCGTGCGGACCGACGGTGCGACTACCTCGTGTCTGAACTCTCGCCGGCGCCCGCCATGCTCTGCTTCAGCCGATCGGCGGCCGCATAGAGCTCGGACTGCGTGTCCGCCTCCTCCAAGAGCCGAATCGCATGGGCGAGGACTGGGTCGCGCTGGGACCGGATTTCCGTGCCGAGGCCCATCCGATCCATCCGTTCGGCAACCCGCTGCGACACCCGCCACTCCAGGTAGTCGATGATCCCCGGATCCTCGACGTACCGGGCCTCGACGCCCTCCTCCACGAGCGCGGTGAGGAACGCTTGCATCGCCGCTGCATCGATCCCGGGCTCGTCGCCGGCGGTCCGTCGGGCCTCGGCCTGGGCGAAGGCGAACTCCTCGATCCGGAGGGCGAGCGGCACCTGATCTCGGGCCGCCTGCGTTTGCAGCTCGCGCTCGGCCAGGGTCAGCGTGTCATTGGCGATCTGAACATCCGGGAAGACTCCGCCGCCTGCGATGAGCTCACGCCCGGCTCCAGTCGTTACCACCGGAAAGGTGTCCGGATCCTCTGGGAGGGGGCGTCCTTGCCCGGTCCGGGGACGGTGGAGCGACCGGCCCAAAGGCGTGTACCACTCGCCGGTGGTGAGCCGCAGATGCCGGTCCTCGGTAAGGCGGAAGACGTTCTGGAAGACACCCTTTCCGAAGGTTCGCTCGCCGAGGACGAGAGCCCGATCGTGGTCCTGAAGCGCTCCCGCCACGATCTCCGAGGCCGATGCGGAGAACCGGTTAACGAGGACGACGACCGGCGTCCCCGGGATCTTGTCTGGCATGCGGGACTCCCAGACCTCGTCCTGGTTTCTCCCGGTTTGGCCGGGCACGCGGCTCTCGGCGCTCGCAAGCCGGGAGCCCTCATCAAGGAAGAGATCGCCGATCCTGAGCGACTCGTCGAGATAGCCTCCCGGGTTGCCTCTCAGGTCGAGGATCACTCCGCGAGCCGTCCCGAACTCCTGGAGGGCCGCCTCGACCTCCTGAGAGGATGCCCGAGCCACACGGCCGAGCCCGATGTAGGCGATGCCTGTGCCCACGAGGCCCGATACCACCGCAGTGACGTGGACACTGTCACGGCGGATGCTCGGGGTCAGGGGCGCCATCAGGCCCTGCCGGGCGATGGCCAGCCTCACCGACGTGCCGACCTTGCCGCGGATGGAGTCCGAGACCACGCCCGTGGTCCAGCCCTCCGTGTTCACGTCGTTCACGCCGATGATGAGGTCACCGACCTGAAGTCCGGCTCGTTCCGCCGGAGTCCCCCGAAAGACTGCAGTGATCGTGATGGCCTCGTTCAGGTTCGTGATCTGCACGCCGATACCGGCGTAGTTCCCGGTGTTGCTCTCGCGAAACTCGGCGAACTGCTCGGGAGTGAAGACCTGAGCGTAGGGATCGTCCAGCTCGTTGATCAGGCCATCCAAGGCCCTCTCCCACAGGGCTGAGTCGCCCAGGATCTGGAGGCCGTAGTCACGGATGGCTTGGAGGGCGCCCAAGAACGTCTGCGCCCCATCGGAGACCGAACCCTGCTGCCCGCCCCCGCGAGACCCCGTATCGCCAGAGGACTGGCCGGCGGCGGGAAGCGCTATGAGGACGATCGCCGACAAGCAGACGAAGATCTTCCGATTCATCGATGTTCTTTCAGTGAATGCGACTCTTGCCTGGCCGGATTTCTAACCCCGGCCCGTAGAACCTCGTTCCCCCCCGAATCCGGGGAGGCCTACGACTTGCACGCCGGAGTCCTTAGCTTGAAAAAAAGCCTTCTCTTTGTCGACGTCCAAGGAGACGCCGATGATGACGCGACCGGTAGGACGAGCCCATCTTAGCGTAGGACTGGCCCAGTTCAAACCCACGAAAGCCGCCGTGGATCGGAACCTGGCGGGGATTCGTGAGGTGGTGAGTGGCTATGCCGGCAAGGTCGACCTGCTCATCTTCCCGGAAGCGGCTACGAGCGGATACTTCTTGGAGGGAGGGGTGGCCGAGGCGGCCCGGTCCGCCAGGGAGGTTGCCGAGGGCCTCGGCACGCCGGCTCCCGGCGCGCCCGACGTGGTTCTCGGCTTCTACGAACGATACCGGAGAAGCCTGCACAACAGCGTCGGGTACTTCAGCCCCCAAGGGGTGGGGTACGAGCCCGTCCACGTCCACCGCAAGGTGTTCGTCCCCACGTACGGCGTCTTCGACGAAGCCCGATTCGTAGAGCCCGGTCGAGAGGTGCACGCATTCGACACGCGGCTCCTCCGTGCCGGCATGTTGATCTGCGAAGAGATGTGGCACTCCCTTCCGGCGACGATTCTGGCTCTGGGGGGCGCGGAGCTGATCATTGCCGTGAGCGCGTCTCCGGCCAGGGACTTCACTCCCAGTAGCGAGGGACGCCCCGGCAACCTGCGCCGCTGGGATGCGCTCGCGCCTGCAGCGGCGGTGGAGCACGGGGTCTTCGTCGTCGTCAGTCAGCTTCTGGGGTCGGAGGGCGGCAAGGTCTTTCCCGGCGGATCCATGGCCGTAGGACCCGACGGGGAAGTCCTCGCCCGCGGACCTCTGCTCGAGGAGGGTGTCACGGTCGTGTCGCTCGAGTCGGCTGCGATCGACCGGGCTCGGGTCAAGTCGCCGCTGTTGGCCGACCTCGAGCAGGTGCTGCCTCACCTTCAGAAGGCGGTGGCTCGCTCTCAGGAGCCCGAGGTCATAATCGGCGAAGCCGTTGAGGAGCTTGGCGAGGCTCCGGCCACGCAGCTCTCCGGCAACGCGGGCCATCCTCCCGTCAACCCGGACGACACCTCGGTCCTCGACCTCGACATGGAGTTGGTCGAGAGGGTTCTTCTCGAGTTCATCCGGGAGGAAGTGGTGAGCCGGCGCGGGTTCGAGAGGGTCGTGATCGGACTCTCGGGAGGCGTAGACTCCAGCGTCGCACTCTCCCTGGCTGCGCGCGCGCTCGGCTCCGAGAACGTGGTGGGCTTCAGGATGCCCTACTCCACCTCGAGCTCGGAGAGCCTGGAACATGCGGCGCTCATGCTGGAGGCTACCGGCGCGGAGGGCCGCACGATTGACATCACCGGGCCGGTGGACGCCTACGTGCAGAAGTACGAACTGGACGTCTCGCCCCTCCGAAGGGGGAACCTGGCGGCGCGTCTCCGCTCGGTCATCCTGTTCGACCAGTCGGCCAAGTTGCGGGCGCTGCCGCTCGGGACGGGCAACAAATCGGAGCGGTTGCTCGGCTACTATACTTGGCACGCGGACGACTCTCCGCCCATCAACCCTCTCGGGGACCTCTTCAAGACCCAGGTATGGGCCCTTGCCCGGCATCTCGGCGTTCCCGACCTGATCGTCGACAAACCCGCGTCCGCCGACCTGGTGCGAGGCGTGCACGATGAAGACGAGCTGGGCATCTCCTACCACCGGGCGGACCCGATCCTTCACTGGCTGCTGAAGGGGCATCGCCCCGACGAACTCAAGCACTACGGTTTTTCGGAGGTGGAGGTGGACCGGGTGTGGCGGCTCCTGTCGTCGACGCACTGGAAGAGGGAGCTGCCCACGGTGGCCATGCTCTCCTCCAGCGCCATCGGGGAATTCTACCTCCGTCCGGTGGACTTCTAGCTAGAGTCCTAGCCCGAGCAGTGCTCGCGAGCGCCTGCGCACGCCAGCCCGGTGCCTCGGCCCCAACCCACCGCGGCCGGAGACTAACCGACGCCGATCACCTTCCTCCGGAGGCTCTCGAGGAAGGGCAGGGGCGTGAGTTCACCGTCGATGATGGACGCCAGCTCTTCCTCTTCCTGCCAGCGCGCCTCCAACTCCGCCAGCTCGAGCTCGAGGAGCTGCTGCTCCACCGACTCGTTCGCGGCGATCTCCAGGGCGATTGCGCCGGTCCTCCTCAGGTCGCCCAGGCGGCGCCCGTCCTTGATCACCACACGTGTCAGGTGCTGGGGACTCCCGGCCTCCTGGATCAGCCGAGTCGCGGAGCGCACTCGGCGCTCCGTGGCACCCGCATGATGGTGATAGGCCAGGAGCCGGCGCGACACCTGTGCGCCCTCCTTGCCCTCCAGCTGCAGGCCTCCTTCAGGGATGTCGCCGCAGGCGGGACATCGCTGGGTTACGGCGAGGGACACACCGGATTCGCCCCCCGCCGTGAGGACCACGCGGCCTCGGTCCCTGTACGCCAACGACCGAAACCGGTGGCCACAGCCGGCGCACTGGTCCCGACCGCGCCAGGCACTGCTCCCAAAGCGTAGCCATCGAGCGGTCTCCGCCACCTTGTCCGGTGCGTTCTCCCAGAGAAACCAGGCACCCAGCCACCCGATTCCGCCGCTGGTCCATCCTCCGACGATGGCCGCGCCCGCCGCCGCCGTGCCGATGAACATGAGCTTCCTGTGCCTGGTTGCCCGTTCGGTCAGCTCACGACCGTACCGCCACCACGCCTCTTCGGTGAGGTCGGCTCGACCCACGCGCACCACGTCGAGGTTCCCTGCGCGAAGCAGTGCCACGTTGTCGGTCTGGGACAGTAGGCGCGAGCCGTCCGTGACGAGCTTCTCAAGCTCTTCGAGGGCTTCCCAGCGCTCCTCGATGGGTGCCAAGGACCAGCGCTTGCACGACCTGCAGATCGCCCACAGCCGGCCGCGCTGGGGGTCATACGCCACCCGCGTGGAGGTCGGAAAGTGCTCGAGCTCCTCGTTGGCAGGGAACGGCGCGCGGCAGATCAGGCATTGCGTGAACAGGGGAGCGCTCCATCGGTCGCGCGTGGATTGGAGGCCTATCCTCAGTACACCGATCATCATGCACAAGGCTACAAGTCGACGGGCTGCCCTATTTCGGTATCTTGTCTCCAGAAACCGACGCACCGCGCCCAAGGCTGGAACACCCCTGACGGTTGGCCAGCGCACCAGATATGCTGCTCGTCCTCGACAACTACGACTCCTTCACCTTCAACTTGGTCCAGTACCTGGGTGAGCTGGGGGCGGAGGTTCTCGTGATCCGCAACGACGAACGGTCGGTGGAGGAGATCGCCGATCTCTCCCCGGACCGGGTGGTCGTATCGCCCGGCCCCTGCACCCCGCGGGAGGCCGGCGTCAGCATCGAGCTGTTCAGGAGCCTCGGGCCTTCCATCCCGATGCTGGGGGTTTGCCTGGGGCACCAGGCGCTGGGCGAAGCGTTCGGAGGAGTCACGGTGCGGGCCGACCGTGTCATGCACGGAAAAACGGCGCCGGTAAGGCACACAGGAGCGGGAATCTTCGAGGGAATCCCGTCTCCCTTCACCGTGGCCCGCTACCACTCGCTCGTCACGGATCAGTCCGCCCTGCCCGAGGAGCTCGTTCCTGTGGCCTGGAGTGACGCCGACGGTGACGCGTCTGAGGTCCAGGCCATCCGGCACCGGAAGTATCCGCTGTGGGGCGTGCAGTTCCATCCAGAATCTCTCTTCTCCGAGCACGGCAAGGTGCTGCTCGGCAGTTTTCTGACCCTGTAAGCGTCAGGCGTCAAGACGGCGGCATGGGACGGAATTCGCTCTCGAAGCCGTTGCCACCCCCGGCGGGCTCGGGTAACTTGACTGGCGTGATACTTGCAGCACCCGGCCTCGCCTCGAGTCCTGGAAGGGACCGATGAGCGGCCGCGTTCTCGGCGTCGTGCCAGCGCGGCTTGCCTCTACCCGCCTCCCCAACAAACCCCTCTATCCTCTCCTCGGAAAGCCCCTGATCGAGTGGGTTTGGCGCCGGGTGGAGACGATGAATGTGCTCGATTACGCTGTGGTGGCCACCGACAGCGGGGAGGTCGCCGACGTGTGCCGTGCCATGGGCGCTCCGGTTGAGATGACCTCGGTCGCAAACCCCTCGGGAACCGATCGCGTAGCCGAGGTGGCGCGACGGCCGGCGTTCGAGGACTACGACGTTGTCGCCAACATCCAGGGCGACGAGCCGCTCCTCAAGGAGCTCCACCTGGCGGCCGCCATCTCCCTCGTGCGCGACGACGCGTGGGAGATTGGGACGTGCGCCACGCCGCTCATGGACGAGGACGCACGCAAGGATCCCTCGGCCGTGAAGGTGGTCCGGGCCGGAGGTGGGAGGGCGCTCTATTTCTCGCGCGCTTCCATCCCCTATATGCGGGCCGGCAAGCCGGGCCCCGAAGACCTCGAGCGGGAGCCCTTTCTACGGCACATCGGAATTTACGCGTACGCGCGGGACGCGCTGGCACGATGGGTGGCGCTGGCGCCATCTCCCCTCGAACAGTTGGAGAAGCTGGAACAGCTGAGGCCACTCGAGGCGGGCCTGCGCATTGGCGTAGCCATCGTGGGTCAGGCGGACCCGGGAGTCGACACGCCAGCCGACGCGGTTCGGATGGAGGAGAAGTTGGCCAGAATCGACAACCTCCAATTCACGAGATGAGCGATGACGGAACCTGACGTTCGGAGGACCAAGTACATCCTCGTGACCGGCGGAGTGGTCTCTTCGCTCGGTAAGGGCATCACGGCGGCATCGCTGGGCCGCATCCTGAAGGATCGCGGACTTCGAGTGACGATCCAGAAGTTCGATCCCTACATCAACGTCGATCCCGGAACGATGTCACCGTTCCAGCACGGAGAGGTCTACGTCACCGACGACGGGGCTGAGACGGATCTCGACCTGGGGCACTACGAGCGGTTCATCGACGAGTCGCTCTCTCAGGCGAACAACGTCACAACGGGCCGGATCTACCAGGAGGTCATCGCCAGGGAGCGCAAGGGGGAATACCTGGGCTCCACCGTCCAGGTCATCCCGCACATCACCGACGAGATCAAGAGGCGCTTGCGACTCTTGGCCGACGGGCACGACGTGGTCATCACCGAGATCGGCGGCACGGTCGGTGACATCGAGAGCCTGCCGTTCCTGGAGGCGTTTCGGCAGTTCCGGCAGGATGAAGGGCGCGAAAACGTCATCTTCATCCACCTGACCCTCGTTCCTTACATTGCGGCCGTCGGTGAGCTGAAGACCAAGCCCACCCAGCACTCCGTACGGGAGCTCATGCAGATCGGGATTCAGCCCGACATCCTCGTCTGCCGCTCCGAGCACCCGCTGGACGAGAGCATCAAGAAGAAGATCGCGCTCTTCACGAACGTGCCGCTGAGCGGCGTCATCGAGACCCGTGACCTCAGCACGATCTACGCAGTTCCCCTGGAGCTGTGGCGGCAGGGGCTCGACGACGTCCTCCTGGACCTGCTCGGCATCGAGGCTCCGCCCGCCGACCTCACGGAGTGGAGAACGATCGTCGAACGGGCCACCAAGCCCTCGGCGGGCACCGTGAGGATCGCCGTGGTGGGCAAGTATACCGAGCTGGTAGACGCCTACAAGTCCGTGCAGCAAGGGCTTGTCCACGGTGGCATCGCCAACGACGTGAAGGTCGAAGTCGAGTGGGTGCCGTCCGAGCGCTACGCCGCCGGAGACCTGTACCATCTCGAGGGCTTCAACGGGCTGCTCATTCCCGGGGGCTTCGGGGAGCGGGGCATCGAGGGCATGCTCATGGCCATCCGGCGGGCCCGTGAGAAGGGCCTGCCGTTCTTTGGAATCTGCCTGGGCCTTCAGTGCGCCATCATCGAGTTCGCACGCAACGTCTGCGGCCTTTCCGACGCCCACTCCGTCGAGTTCGTCGATGACGTCGCAGATCCTGTCATCTGCCTCATGGACTCCCAGCTCAACGTCACCAAGAAGGGCGGTACCATGCGGCTGGGCCAGTATCCGGCTCAGCTACGCCCCGAGTCGCGCGTACGCGAGATTTACGGTGCGAGTGAGATCAGCGAGCGGCACCGCCACAGGTACGAGGTCAACAACGACTACCGGGAGCTCCTCGAGCAGCACGGCCTCGTGATGTCGGGGACTTCGCTGGACGAGAGTCTGGTCGAGATGATCGAGCTCCCCGAGCATCCCTGGTTCGTCGGATGCCAGTTCCACCCGGAGCTCAAGAGCCGTCCCACGCAGCCCCACCCTCTCTTCGCGTCGTTCATCGAAGCTGCCGCCGCCCACATGCGCCGCCCGGGGTCGGCCGCTCAGAAGGAAGCCGTGCTGGCCGCCGGGGAATGATGTTCGAGTCGTTTACGCTCGTCTCGGGTCCGTGCGTCCTGGAGGACGAGGAGCTCAACCTCGAGGTCGGCCGCCGACTCGCGCTCCTCTCGTCAATGCTGGGCCTTCCGGTGGTCTTCAAGGCGTCCTTCGACAAGGCCAATCGATCGCGGGCGGACTCGGCGCGGGGACCGGGCCTGGACGCGGGTCTGCCGCTTCTTGAGCGGGTGAAGAGCGAGACGGGGCTTCCGATCCTCACCGATGTCCACGAGGCCGCCCAGGCCGCAACAGCAGCACAGGTGGCAGACGTGCTGCAGATCCCTGCCTTCCTCTGTCGACAGACCGATCTACTCCAGGCGGCCGGCGCCACGGGGAAGGTGGTAAACGTGAAGAAGGGTCAGTGGATGTCGCCCGACGATATGCGAGGAGCAGTCGAGAAGGCGCGGCGAGCGGGCGCTTCGGAGGTCGCGGTCACCGAAAGGGGCACGTTCTTCGGGTACGGCAATCTGGTCGTCGATATGCGCTCGTTCCAGCGTACTCGAAAGACCTGCGGGACCCCCGTCCTCTTCGACGGGACCCACTCGGTGCAGCGGCCCGGTCAGGCCGGCGGATCGAGTGGTGGCGACCTCGAGTTTATCGCACCCCTCGTGCGGGCGGCCGTAGCGGCGGGGTGTGACGGGCTGTTCCTCGAGACCCACCCGAATCCGGCGAGGGCGCCTTCGGACGGCTCCAACATGCTTCCTCTCAACGAATTGAGGGCCCTTCTGGAAGGGGCCCTCGCCGTGCGCTCCGCGCTCGCCGCCAAAGGGCACCCTGCTCCCTCGCCGACGGCCTGAGCGTAGATGGCGAAGCTCCGCGACGGAATCGCCCCGGACGTGGCTCAGGCGATCCGGATGGTCATCCTGGACGTCGACGGCGTGCTCACCGACGGAGGGATCTACATCGGAGCCGAAGAAGGGGGGGAGACCCTCGAGTTGAAGCGTTTCGACATCCAGGACGGACTAGGCGTGAAGATGCTCGGCTGGGCCGGAATCGAGGTGGTCATCGTATCGGGGCGGGTGTCGGAGGCCACCGCTCGGCGTGCGCACGAACTCGGAGTCACCGAATGCCGCCAGGATCCCAGCGCGGCCAAGCTGCCGGTGGTGCGTGCGCTCCTCGAGGAACACGGGTTGGGATGGGAGGAGACGGCCATGGTGGGAGACGACCTGGCGGACCTTCCCGTGCTTGAGCGGGTCGGCCTGGCGGTGGCGGTGCCGAACGCTGTCCCCGAGGTGCACGCCGTATCCGGATGGAGCACGACCGCCAACGGCGGGGCCGGAGCCGTGCGGGAATTCGCGCGGGCCCTGCTGACGGCGAGAGGTCAGTGGGAGAAGCTGGTCGAGGAGTACCTCCACACCCGCACCGGACCCTGACCTCGTGACCGGGCCGGCAGCCCAGCCCCGCTCCGACTCCCTCCTCGGAGAGGCCCGGCGGGTCCTCCAGGTCGAGGCTCGATCCGTCGAGCGCCTGGCGGAGCGTGTGGGCGAGGACTTCCAGGCGGCCGTGATGCTCCTCGCCGGGTGCGACGGGCGGGTCATCGTCTCGGGGATCGGCAAGAGCGGGATCATCGGCCGGAAGATGGCGGCGACGTTCACGTCCACGGGCACGCCGGCGAACTTCCTTCACCCTGTTGAGGGTCTCCACGGCGACCTCGGGATCGTGGGGAAGGAGGACGTCGCCATCCTGATCTCCAAGAGCGGCGAGACGTCGGAGCTGTCTGGGCTGGTGGACTATCTCCTGCGGACCGGAGTGCCAATCATCGCGTTGACCGGTAAGGCGGACTCTCCGCTGGCCTCCCTCTCCGCCGTAGCGCTCGACTGTTCAGTGGACGAGGAGGCCTGCCCCATGGACCTGGCGCCTACGTCGTCGACGACCGCCACCCTCGCGATGGGCGACGCCATGGCGGTCGTGCTCCTCCAGCAGAAGGGCTTCCGCAAGGAGGATTTTGCCCTGCTCCATCCCGGTGGGTCTCTGGGACGAAAGCTCGCCGTGCGGGTAGAAGACGTGATGATCGCAGAAGGGTATCCACGTCTCGACAGCGGAGCCGTCATGCGCGACTGCATCGTGCCGTTGGCCGAGCAGCGCGGAACCGTGCCCATCGTCGACGAAGAGGAGAGGGTCGTCGGCGTGATCACGGCCGGCGACCTCACCCGGCTCATGGAGCACCGGGAGGATTTTCTGGATGTGCCGGTCAGGGAGGCAATGAACACGTCTCCGAAGGTGGCCCGCGTTGACGAGCTTGGCTCCGCGGCGATCCACCGGATGGAGTCCCACGGCGTCATGGCCCTTCCCGTCGTCGATGACAACCGCGGTCTCAAGGGGGTCGTGCACCTTCATGATCTGATGAGATCAGGGACTCTATGACTATGCCACACAGTGGTTTAGTGACAATGATCCTTGCGCTGTCCGGAGGCCTGGCGGCTTGTCAGAGCCCTCGTCCGGAAACGGTCGTCGATCCCGAGCTTGAGAGCATCGAAGCGGACTACATCATCTTCGGCAACACCCACTACCTGACGCGCGAGGGAATCCGGGAGGCGCTGGTCGTCGCGGATACCGCCTACTTCTTCAACGACTCCACGGTGGTGCTCCTCAGGGGCGACGTGATGCTCACCGCATATCACGAGGACCTGGGCACGGAAAAGGCCGTGGTGACGTCCGAGCGGGGCCGGCTGAACACGAACGACAACTCGATGGTAGCCCGCGGCAACGCCACCCTTCTCATCGCAGACGGCGGTCGCAGAATCGAGAGCGCAGAGCTCAACTACCATCCCGCTCGGGATCGGATCTGGAGCGACTCGGCCACCGTGATGTACCAGGGTCAGAGCATCGTGGAGGGAAGCGGCTTCGATGCGGATCTCAACTTCGACCAGGTGCTGGTGCGGAATGCCCGCACACGAGGCGGCACCGTCCGCTTCTGATGTGGTGTCCGCCGTCGTCTTCCGTCGTCGTCCCGGTCCTGTTTCCCCTCATGGTAACCGGCCTCGCGGCGCAGCAGCGTACCTGTGACCTCGTCGACTCCAGCCAGATCCGCTCCATAACGCAATCGGGGGAGCGGGTGAGCCACGTGTCCCAGCCGCGCTTCCAGTGCACGGACGGCACCCGCATCGAGGCGGACTCCTCGGTGACCTTCGAAGCCAACTCCTTCACTCAGCTGTTCGGCAACATCCGCTTCCGCGACGGCACACGGGAGCTGCTGTCCGAGCGGGCTCAGTACTTTAGCGACGCCGGGAGGTTGCAGGCGCAGGGCTCGGTCCGGCTTACGGACCTCGATGATCGCTCGACCGTGGCGGGGGACAACCTGGTCATGCTGCAGGCAGGAGAAGAGCGGCTCGAAGACGATTTGACGATCCGCGGGGGCCGGCCCCACGCTCGGTTCCACTCGAGGGCGGTGCCGGCCGCCCGAGAGCCTCCCACGGCGGAGATCCAGCTCGACAGCGTCGCTTTGGAAGCTGCGCCTCCCGAAACGACGGTCATGCCGCCGGCTCTGGCAGACACTACGAGCGTGCCCGAGGAGCCGTCCGACTCGGTGGAGCTGAACCCCGAGGAAGCGGAGCCCGAGGAAGCAGAGCCCGGGGAAGTGGAGCCCGAGGATGCGGGCCCCGAGGAAGCAGAGCCCGGGGAAGCGGAGCCCGAGGATGCGGGCCCCGAGGAAGCAGAGCCCGGGGAAGCGGAGCCCGAGGATGCGGGCCCCGAGGATGCAGAGCCCGGGGAAGCGGAGCCCGGGGAAGCGGAGCCCGAGGATGCGGGCCCCGAGGATGCGGGCCCCGAGGAAGCAGAGCCCGGGGAAGCGGAGCCCGAGGATGCGGGCCCCGAGGATGCGGGCCCCGAGGAAGCAGAGCCCGGGGAAGCGGAGCCCGAGGATGCGGGCCCCGAGGAAGCAGAGCCCGTGGAAGCGGAGCCCGAGGATGCGGGCCCCGGGGGAGCGGAGCCCGAGGATGCGGGCCCCGAGGAAGCAGAGCCCGGGGAAGCGGAGCCCGAGGATGCGGGCCCCGGGGGAGCGGAGCCCGAGGATGCGGGCCCCGAGGAAGCAGAGCCCGGGGAAGCGGAGCCTGAGGAGGCGGGCCCCGAGGAAGCAGAGCCCGTGGAAGCGGAGCCTGAGGAGGCGGGCCCCGAGGAAGCAGAGCCTGGGGAAGTGGAGCCCGAGGAGGCAGAGCTTGAGGAAGTGAAGCCGGTTGATCCGGACGCTCTCGAAGACGAGCCCGTGGAGCCCCCTCCGCCGCCGGGGCCACCGCAGCCCTTTGACGTGGACGCCGATCTGATCCGACTGGTAGGGGATCGGCTCTTCCAGGCCCGGGGGCGCGTCGAGATCCGGCAGGACTCCCTTCGCTCGTACGGAGACTCCATGCAATACCAGCAGGATCTGGGCGTGCTGACGCTCTACCGGAATGCACGGATCCTCTCACCCGACCCCGAATCGGGCGACACCCTCGACTTGACCGGGGACACGATCGACATGCGCCTCCCCAGCAATCGCATCGATGAGCTCGAGGCCCGCGGACGTGCCCATCTGCTACGGGGTGCGGTGGACATGAAGGGTCCGATCTTGCGGATTTTCTTCGTTCAGGAGAGCCTTGACCGCATCGTCTCGGTAGTGGGCGAACCGCCTCAGGAGGAGGCGCCCGAGCCTCAGCTGCCAGCCGAAGAGCCGGCCGACTCCTCCGACATCGTGATCGAAGATCCGTTTGCACGGCCCCAGGCTACGGCCGAGGACTTCTTCCTGACGGGAGACTCCGTCGAGGTGAAGGCGCCCGGCGGCGAGCTGGAGAGCATCTTCGCCTCCGGGAACGCCCGCGGGATCTCCAGCGCCCAAGACTGGCTGAATGCCGAGGATGTGCCGGAACTGACCAGGCAGGACTGGATCGAAGGGCAGACGATTACGGCTACCTTCGTTACGGCCGAGCAGGACTCCACTGGCTCACCGAGCGCGCCGGAAGCGGAAGACGAGCGTCACTACCGCTTGGACATGCTCGTGGCCCAAGGCGAGGCCCGGAGCTTCTACCGCTCGCTGCAGACCTCGACCGCAGAGCCCGGAGAAGGCCAACGCCCCGTAGAGCTCAACTACGTGCTCGGAGACGAAATCAGGCTGTTCATGAAGGACGGACAAGTAGACCGCATGGAAGTGGACAACGCTACGGGGGCGTACTTCCAGCCCCAGCCCAGCCCCACAGCGCCCGTCGGCGACACGGTGCCGCCCCCACCCCCTGACACCACATCGGGTGGCACGGCGGGTGGCAACCGGCCGATCGGGAGTCGACGCCGATGAGCGACTCTACTCCGGGCTCCTCGGCCGGCCGGCCGACCGAGGGAGACTCGATAGCGACCGTCCTTGGGAGCCGCCTCCGCGGCGAAGGGCTGACCAAGATCTACCGGAGGCGGCGCGTCGTGGATGACATCGACATATCGGTCCAGCAGGGCGAGATCGTGGGGCTGCTCGGTCCGAACGGAGCGGGAAAGACCACTACCTTCTACATGATCGTGGGCCTCATTCCTCCCGACGGTGGAAAGGTCTACCTCGACAGGCAGGAACTTACCGACATCCCCATGTTTCGCCGCGCCCGCATGGGCGTGGGCTACCTGGCACAGGAGCCGTCGGTCTTCCGCAAGCTCACCGTCGAGCAGAACGTCAGAGCCATCCTCGAGACCCTGAAGCTCCCCAGGGCCGAGGAAGAGGCCCGGATGGAGGAGCTTCTCGCCGAGCTTTCTCTCGGTCAGCTTCGGGGGAACAAAGCCTACTCGCTCTCCGGTGGGGAGCGCCGACGGCTCGAGATCACCCGTGCGCTCGTCCAAAGCCCGAAGTTCATGCTGCTCGACGAGCCCTTCGCGGGCATCGATCCCATTGCGGTCAACGACATCCAAGTCATCGTGGGCAGCCTGAAAGAACGGGGCATCGGCATCATCATCTCCGATCACAACGTAGAACAAACCCTCGAGATCGTGGACCGCGCATACATCATGTATGAGGGCCGAATTCAGGTGAGCGGCACCGTTTCCGAGTTGGTCTGGAATGAAGAAGTGGCGGACATCTACCTGGGACCGACCCTCACACAGCGCATGCGGGGCCGATATGATCGGCCTGCGGAAGAGGGCGGCGGCGTGGCGGAGCAGAAGAACGGCGACGAGACGAGAGTTTAGGGGCCTGCACCGGATTTCCATGAGCGCGTACGGCATGAGGCTCTTCCAGAGCCAGCAGCTCCGTCAGGAGATGAAGATCAACCCTCGCCTCTACCAGGCGATGGAGTTGCTGTACATGCCGCTGTTGGACGTCCAACAGCACGTCGAAGCGGAGCTAGAAGAGAACCCGTTCCTCGAGATGACCGAGGCCGACGTTCAAGACGAGTGCGAGCTTGAGGAGGACGGAAAGGAAGACTCGCCCGACGACGAGATCGACTGGGAGGAGATCCTGCTGGACGGTTTCGACGCCGGAGGGCGTCGAGAGCAGTACGAGGCGAGAGAGCTCTTCCAGCGAGTCCCGGTCGAGGCGACGGACCTGCGGGACCACCTTCACGACCAGCTCCGCATGCTCGACATCGACGAGCGGGAGATGCGTCTCGGAGAAGAGATCATCGGGAACGTGAACGACGCGGGCACGCTGACGTGCGATCTCGACGACGTGCTCAGAGGCGTGAACGACTGGCTCATGGACGTTCGCCCCACCGCGCAGGCGGAGGTCGACGCCATCGAAGACGACGAGGAGCGGGAGGCCGGGCAGATCGAGCTGGACGGGCTCTTCCGGCACTATCACATGGGGGAGGCCGAGGCGATGCTCTCGGCCGTGCAGCACTTCGATCCGCCGGGTATAGCCGCGAGGGATCTGCGCGAGTCGATCCTGATCCAGCTCCGCCTGCTCGGGAAGGGCGACACCCAAGCCTACCGCTTGGTCGTGGGACACTTCGAGGATCTCATCAGCCATCGCTGGGCCGATGTCGCCCGTGATCTGGGCATCACGCCCCGTGAGGTCCAGAACGTGGCCGACGAGATCGCCAAGCTCGACCCCAAGCCCGGGCTCAAGTACTCGACCGACCCAGAGCGCTACATTATTCCCGATCTCATCGTGGAGAAGATCGACGGCGAGTACATGGTCTTCGTCAACGACACCAGCCTCCCGCGGCTGCGGCTTGCTCAGTCCTACCGAGACGTCGCGCGCGACAAAGGCCGGTTCGAAGGCGAGAACAAAGAGTTTATCTCGCGAAAGCTGAACTCGGCAAACTGGATGATCCAGGCGATTGAGCAGCGACGGCAGACGATGCTCAAGGTGATGGGCTTCATCGCGGACCGGCAGCGTGACTTCTTCGAGAGCGGCGTCCAGCGCCTCAAGCCGCTCACACTTCGTGAGGTCGCCGACCACATCCAGATGCACGAATCGACCGTCTCGAGGGTCACCAACGAGAAGTACGTCCAGACGCCTCGAGGGGTGTTTTCGCTGAAGTTCTTCTTCTCGAGCGGGCTCTCCACCACCAGCGGCGAGGAGATTTCGGCCAGGGGGGTGAAAGACAAAATCCAGAAGTTCGTCTCCGACGAGGACCTCCGGCAGCCACTCACCGACCAGAGAATCGTGGAGCTCCTCAGGAGCGACGGCGTGAAGATCGCTCGGCGGACCGTGGCCAAGTATCGGGACCAGCTCGGGATTCTGCCGGCTCGCATGAGGAGGCGCGTCTGATGGAGCGGGGCGTGCAGGCCAACGAGCCCACGTGTCGGCTTTCTCCTGAAGCCCGCCGCGACTTCGCGGTCGTCATCCCTGCCTTCAACGAGGCTCTGGTCGTTCCCGACCTCATCGCCGAGCTCCGCGACACGTTCGAGCGATATGATCTGGACGGAGAGATCCTCGTGGTGGATGACGGTTCCACCGACCGTACGGGAGATCTCGTCGAGAAGGAGGCCGGAGGATGGGGCGCCGTGCGCGTGCTGCGGCACCGTGCCAACCTTGGGAAGACCGAGGCCATGCTCACCGCCGCGCGATCGACCGACCGCACGTTTCTCGTGCTCTTCGACGCAGACCTGCAGCACGTCCCGGATGAGATCCCGCGCTTCCTGGAACGGCTTTACGACGGGTTCGACATCGTGACCGGCCGAAAGGTGGGCCATTACGAGAAGCAGGTTGTCTCGTCGCTCTACAACGCGCTCAGCCGACGCATCTTCCGAGTGCCCGTTAGCGACCTCAACTCGATGAAGGCGTTCCGGAGGGAGATTCCCGAAGAGCTTCATCTGCGTCGCGACTGGCATCGCTTCTTCGTGGTTCTGGCCTACGCCCGGGGGTACACGGTGAGCGAGATCGACATCGAGCTCCACCCCAGGCGAGCGGGCGTATCCAAATACACGGGGTTCTTTCGGGTCCTCGGTGGGGTCATGGACTTGCTGTCCGTCTGGTTCTTGACCCTCTTCTCACGGAAGCCCCTCATCCTCTTCGGCTTCAGCGGCCTGGCGTTGATCGCGATCGGTGCACTAGTGGCTGCCATCGCCTTCTACCTTCGCTTCGTGGAGGGTCTCGGCTTTCGTCCGCTCCTCTACCTGGTCATCCTGTTCGAGACCTTGGGCTTCCTCCTGGTCGGCTTCGGCCTCATCGCCGAAATGGTGGCACAGCTTCGGGAAGAGGTCGATTCGCTCAGGCGCGGCGCTCGTTGACCGCGTCGCCCGTCCGGCGTCCGCGGGTCCTTGCCGTTGTCGGCACTCGACCCGAGGCCATCAAGATGGCCCCCGTACTCCAGGCCCTTGGAACGAGAGACGCGGTGGACGCGCGCCTCGCGCTCACGGGCCAGCACAGCGATCTCCTCGACCAGGCGCTCGAGGTGTTCAGCCTGGAGCCCGACTACGACCTGGAGATCATGAGGGAAGGACAAACCCTCTACGACGTCGGTCGCGGCTGTCTGGATGGACTCAGGGACGTCGTCCAGGAGTACGGCCCGGACATGGTGCTGGTTCAGGGTGACACCGCCACGGTGTTCTTCGCCTCCCTCGTTGCGTTCGTCGAAAAAATCCGCATCGGCCACGTCGAGGCGGGCTTACGCTCCGGGGACAAATGGGCCCCGTTCCCCGAGGAGGTGCTCCGGCGCCTCACCGACGTCCTTGCGGACCTGCACTTCGCCCCCACGGCGCGCGCCGCCAAACGTCTCTTGAAGGAGGGCGTGGCGCCCGAGCACCTGCACGTCACGGGCAACACCGTCGTAGACGCGCTACTCCAGATCGCCGCCCTCGAGCGTCAGCCGCTGGATCCCACGCTGGCCGCGATTCTCTCCGACCCCCAGAGCCGCCTCGTGCTTCTGACCGCCCATCGCCGGGAGTCGTTCGGACAGCCTCTCCGGGACGTGTTCACGGGGGTCCGCCGAATAGCCGACGAGCACCCGGACGTCCAGATCCTGTACCCCGTGCATCCCAACCCCAACGTCGTCGAGCCGGCAGGGGAGCATCTGAGCGATCATCCGCGCGTGCATCTTGTCGAGCCCCTCACTTACTTCGACCTCGTGGCGGCCCTCCGACATGCCGACCTGATCCTCACCGACTCCGGAGGCATTCAGGAGGAGGCCCCAACCTTCGGCACGCCTGTACTGGTGCTGCGGCAGGTCACTGAGAGGCCGGAGGGTATCGAGGCTGATGCGGCGCGCCTCGTCGGCACGGATGGAGAGCGGATCCTGTCGGAGTCCACCGAGATCTTGACGAAGAGGGCGTCCGCCTCGGACAGAGGCGCGGACTCTTTCGAGGACATCCCCAATCCTTACGGGGACGGCAGGGCGGGCGAGCGTATCGCCGACATTGTCGTCTCCACGCTGACCGGCTCGGTTCGCTCGACGTCGGATTGGGGGGGGCCGTGAACGTGGCGATGCACTGCGTCTACTTCCCGCCGGAGGTGGGCGGCCTGGAGAGCCACGTCTATTACCTCTGTCGGGGACTCGTCGAGCAAGGATGCACTGTCTCCATCGTCACCTCCCGGTCCCGTGAGGGCCTTCCGCATCACGAGGTGATGGACGGCATCGAGATCTGGAGAACCTGGCTACCGGGCCGGAACACGGTGGGGTGGCTTCTGCACGGCGCGAGCTCCACTCCCAGGTTGGGCCGGCTGGCGCAGCACGCCGACGTCGTCCACGCTCAGGCGTTTCAGTCCGTACCGTCGGCGTGGCTGGCCAAGAGGGCTGCGAACGTCCCGCTGGTGTCGAGCTGGCACACCTCGCACTTCCTCAAGCGTGCCGGAAGCCCTTTCTGGCGGCCCGTCTTCAAGCGCATGCTCCGGGGGTCGGACCGAAACCTGGCGGCGAGCGTGGAAATAGCGGAAGTGGCCGAGAGCGTAGCACCCGGCGTAGAGGTGGAGGCGCTCGCCAACGGCGTGGAGACCGACCTCTTCAAACGGGTTGCGAGGAGCCTACCCGAATCCGAGCGCAGGCGCATCGTCGTTCCCCGTCGCCTCTTCCACAAGAACGGCGTGGAGTTCCTCGTGAAGGCGATGCCTCTGATCGCGGAGGCGGTGGACGCGGAGGCCGTCATCATAGGCGACGGACCGGAGCGCTCGAGCCTCACGGCCCTGGCCGGGCAGCTGGGAGTGAGCGACCGGATCCAGTTTCTCGGCGCCCAAGCGCACGCGGACATGCCGGGGCTCCTCAGCTCCGCCGAGCTTGCGGTCTTTCCGTCGCTCATGGAGGCCACTTCGGTCGCGGCCCTCGAGTGCATGGCGTGCGAGCTTCCCGTGGCGGCCTCCGCCGTCGGCGGTCTCCCCGAACTCATCGACGACGAGGTCGGTGGCCTCTTCGAGCCTGGCAACCCCGTGTCCCTGGCGGGAGTCATCGTCTCCCTGCTCCGCCGGAACGACCTGCCCGCGCTAGGGACCCGGGCGAGAGCGCGGGTGGTGGAGAACTGGAGCAACGCTCGTTTGGTGGACCGGCACCTGGAAATCTACGAGAGCCTGGTCGAGGGAGGGCGGTCGGCGACGGGCTCGCCGTCTCCGTAAGAGGGAACATTGCGCAAGAAAGAACGATCCGGAGGACCCAAGCCGCCCTCGAGGGATGCCAACAGCAGCGCGATTTTCCCGGCGATCCCGGCCTGGCTGCCGCCGGTTCTCTATGGCGTGACCACGATCGTTCTCTTCCGTGCTTTCGTCTTCTCAGAGGACATGCTGTACGGATCCGATACGGTAAGCCTCGGCTACATGGCACGGGAGTTCTACGTGAACGCCGTGAGGGCAGGGGAGGGGCTTCCACTCTGGAATCCGATCATTCTCGGGGGAACGCCCTTCCTCGAGTCACTCGCCGGGGGGGACTCCCTCTACCCGCCGAGCGCCATCTTGCTCTTCCTCCTGAGCCCCCACCGAGCCTTGGGCTGGAAGCTGGTCTGGCACGTCTTCCTCGCGGGCCTCTTCATGTACGGGTGGATCCGATGCCTGGGCCTTTCTCGGGCCTCCGCGCTGCTCGCTGGCCTAGCGTACGGCTTGGCGCCCTTTCTCGTCTCTCTGGTCCACGGGGGACAGGACGGGAAGATCTTCGTCATGTCGCTCACTCCGCTCATGTTTTGGGTGACCGAGCGGTTCTTCCTCCGGCCCACCCCGACCCGCTTCGCGCTGCTGGGCCTTGTCGTCGGCGGAATCATCCTGACCACGCACTTCCAGACCGCCTACTTCCTCTTCGGCGGCGTGGGTGCCTACGCCCTGTTCCGCACCGTTCAGATGTGGAGACGGACCGGAGCCGAGGGGGCCGGAGACGGCCAGCTGGGTGCGGGGGATGAGGCCGCGGAGGCGGTGGCGACCCGGAAGGGCGGACACAGGCGGGCCCTCGGGCTCTTCGGCTGCTTCCTGCTCGCGGCCGTGCTCGGCGCGGGCGTCGCTGCGGTTCAGCTCCTCCCGGCCGCCTCGTACGTGGTGGACCACTCCCGCCGCACCTCTACGACTACCCGGGCCGACGGCGGGGAGGCTGTCGCCTACTCGAGCTCGTGGTCTCTCCATCCCGAGGAGATCGCAGGGCTCGCGGTTCCAGAGTTCGTGGGGGTGTCGAGGCTCGACGTTGATTGGGGCCGGAACACCTACTGGGGGCGGAACACGTTCAAGGGCAACCACGAGTACGTGGGCCTCGTGGTCCTGCTGTTGGCTGGAGTGTCGTTCTTTGGTGGGGCCCGTCGGCCTCTGCGCTACTTCCTGGCGGGCCTCGGGGGCTTCGCACTGCTCTTCTGTCTGGGCGTCCACACCCCCGTGTGGCGGGTCACCTACGAGCTCATCCCCGGGATATCGCTGTTTCGGGCACCCTCCTTGGCCATCTTCCTCTTCGGCTTCAGCACGGTGACCCTCATGGCGTTCGGGGTAGAGCGCATGCTCACCCTGTCGAGCCGGGGAAGCGAGGCCCAATGGACGCCGCCCGGCCGCTTCCTGTGGCTCATGACCGGAGCTCTTCTCCTCGGCCTCCTGCTTACGGCCTCGGGTATGCTCACGAGTCTCTGGACGACGGTCGTATATCGGGACATTCCGGGCCGGTCCCTCGAGATCCTCGGCGCGGCCCAGCCCCTCATCTTGCGGGGCTTCACAGTGGCGGTTCTGTTCGCCGCAGCCACGTCGGGCATGGCATGGGCGCTCCGCACCCGCCGCATCGCCCCGGGCGCGGCCATCGCCCTGTTGGCGGTCTTGATCACCGGTGACCTCGTCCGGATCGACACCGGCTTCATTCGGACCGCGGACTTCGACGCGTTCCGCGGGGCGGATCCCAATATCGAGCTGCTGCTCGAACGGCAACTGACCGAGGATCCGTTCCGCGTCTTCTCCCTCCAAGGCCTCAACGGCCAGGACGTGCGCCCCGGGATGTTCGGCCTCGAGCTCGCGGGGGGACACCACCCCAACGACTTAGCCCGGTACCGCGACGTCATCGGGATGGTGGGGAGCAGCCTTCCCGTAAACCTGGTGAGTTCCGCGAACGTCCTGCGCATCCTCAACGTGCGCTACATCCTGTGGCCGGATCGGATCGGCACGCCAGAGGACCAGGGTCTGCCGGCCGCTGTCACAGACAACCTCGAGAGGGTAAGCCAGACCACAATGGGAGGCCAACCCTACGAGACCCTGTACCGGTTCACCGACCTTCCTCGGGCCCGGCTTGTCGGCGACGCCGTGGTTCTTCCCGACGGCGAGGCCGTGCCCTTCATCCTCAGTGACGACTTCGACCCGGCAACGCAGGTCGTCCTCGACACCGCTCCGCCCCTTGCGCTCCCGGGCGAGCCAATCGAGGGGTCGGTCGAGTGGCTCAAGCGCGGCAACAACCGCCTGAAGCTCCGTGTGACCACGTCGAGTGCAGGGCTTCTGGTGATCGCCGACAACTGGTTCCCCGCCTGGAAGGCCCGGGTGGGCGACGAGGACGTGGCCGTGCTTCGAGCGAACCACACGTTGCGCGCCGTGCCGGTGCCCGCCGGCGAGCACGATGTCGAGCTCTACTACCGCTCGCCACAACTCGCCTGGAGCTTGCGGCTCACGATCCTGAGCCTGGCGCTGGTATCCTTGCTTACCGGGGTGGACTGGCTCATGAGCCGGCGCCGGGAAGCGGCCAGGTGACCGCCCTGCACGGGCCGCGAGATGAGTGCCGTCGGGACACCACCATCTGGGGCCGCGCACGAGCGGCCGCATGAGAGCCCACACTCCCCCCAGGCACCCGGTCCGGGAGATCCGCCGGTGAAGAAATGGGCTCTGCGTCTTGTGCAGGTCGCCCTGACGATCGCCGTCACGTGGTTCATCTTCGACCGCGTGGGTGTGGATCTGGCGGCCCTCCGGGCCCAGGATCTGGCCGAGTGGAGGCCGAACCCCTTCGCTCTCATCGCTTCGTGCCTCGTACTGCTCGCCGGATACCTGGTTTCGGCGGCACTCTGGGGGCTCATTGTGCGCGATCTGGGAGGTCCCGCTCTTCCCCTCCCGACATCGATGCGCCTCTTCATGGTGGCCAACCTGGGACGGTACCTGCCGGGCAAGGTCTGGCAGATTGCCGGACTCACCTACCTAGCAAAGCGGGAGGGGGTCTCGGGAGGCATTGCCACGGGCGCCGCGGTCCTGGGGCAGGGGGTCGCCATCCTGGCCGCCTCGCTCCTGGGCGTCGGCGCCCTCTTCGGGCCCGAGGAGTTGTGGCGGCGATTCGGATGGACGGGCCTCGTTGGCGGCATCGCCATCGCGGTGGCCATCACCTCCCTGGTGACTGTGCCGTCGCTCTTTCAGCGTGCCGTTGGACTTTGGTGCCGGTTGACGCGCACGGCACCGCCAGAGAGCCTCGGCCGCCAGAGGAGCGTCGGCGCACGTTGGTTGGCTCTGTATGTGGTCAACTGGGGCATCTACACGACGGCGTTTTGGTTACTATACCTGAGCTTCGGTGAATGGAAGACGTTCATTGAGGTGGGTCCCGCCTTCGCGCTTGCGTACGTCGCGGGATACCTGGCGGCCTTCGCCCCTGCCGGAGCCGGCATCCGTGAGGGCTTCCTGGTCCTGCTGCTGCGGTCGACCATGAGCGGGGAAGCCGCGCTGGTCCTTGCGCTCGTAGCACGCGTCTGGACTACCGCCGTGGAGCTCCTGCCGGCGGCCCTCTTCGCCGTGGTGCACACCCGATCCTCAAGCTCCTGACAGACCGCTTCGTGACCGACCCGATCGCACAGATCCTCGTGATAATCCCGACCTTCAACGAACGGGACAACCTGCCCAGGATCGTGCCTCTCGTGCTGCACCAGGATCCGAGAATCGAGGTGCTTGTTGTCGACGACAACTCGCCGGACGGCACAGGGGACCTGGCCGACGATCTCGCCGAGGAGTTCGATCGGATGCACGTGCTGCACCGAGCGGGCAAGCAGGGGCTCGGACGCGCCTACCTCGATGGGTTCCGGTGGGGCCTCGAGCGCGACTATGACGTTCTGTTCGAGATGGACGCCGACTTCTCTCATGACCCCGACGAGCTCCCCAGATTCATCGAGAAGGCGAAGGAGTTCGAGGTTGTCCTCGGCTCGCGCTACCTGGGTGGGCGTGTCACGGTCATCAACTGGCCGATGAGCCGCCTCATCATCAGCTACTTCGGCAGCCGCTACGCCCGGATCATCACGGGTCTTCCGGTGCGGGATGCCACGGGAGGCTACAATTGCTGGAGGCGCGAGGTGCTGGAGTCGCTCGAGTTCGATCGGATCGAGTCGAACGGATACTCCTTCCAGATCGAACTCAAGTTGCGGGCTTGGAGCCGGGGCTTCTCGATGACGGAGATCCCGATCATCTTTGCGGAGCGCGATTCGGGAGAGTCCAAGATGTCGAAGAAGATCCTCGGAGAGGCGATCTGGAAGCTCTGGAAGCTCCGCCTGCTGCACATCTTCGGACGCCTGTAGGGTCTGCCCATGCCGATCCAGCACCTCCTCTACCGCTGCCCGCAGTGCGGACAGGATCCGACGACAACACGCAAGGGCGTCCGCTGCGACTCCTGCGGGACGACCTTCGAGCAGGGAAGGCTCTCCGTGATCCTGGTCCGCTCGGCTGACGGGACCGTGGAGGAGACCTCCGCCCGCGCCTTGATGGATGCGATCGATCGGTGGGGCGGGCCCTCGCCCGCGGCTCAAGAACAGGGCGGCGAGCTGTCCTACGAGACGTCGGTGGTCGCGGCGAGGGCAAAGCACTACGAGGCGATACGCTGGAAGGGTGCGCTCCTGGGCTTCTGGGAGAAGTTCGCCAAGAGACGCAACGCGACGCTAAGACTGGGCGATGCCGGCCTGGCCCTCACCTCGACGGGGCGCGAGCCCCTCGTCTGGCTCTGGGCAAGCATCTTGGCTATCCAAGTCAGCTCCAGGTCCATTCAGCTCGACATTCGAGGGGACGGACTCTACCAGATTGACTTTCTGGTCGACTCCCCCAAACGATGGGAGGAGTTGTTGGAAGGGGCCCTACGGCGGTACTACGCAGAGCAGGGCCAGACGGTGGTCGAGTTCCAGCCTCGAATCGTGACGAGGCCTCGGTCGTGATCCTCTATCGCACCGTCCGGACGATCGCGCGGCTCTACTTTCCCACGATCATGAAGCTCCGAGTGGAGGGGGCTGGGAACATACCTGAGAAAGGGCCGTTCCTCTTATTGATGAATCACCAGAGCCACCTGGACCCGCTTCTCGTGCACACCTACTGCCCGCGCCTTCTCTTCACGATGGCCAAGAGTTCCGTGTTTCGGAACCCGATCATGCGTTGGATCGAGCCCCGCGTCGGCGCATTCCCCACCCGCCGGTACCAAGTGGACCCCCAGACCGTACGCATCGCCCTCCGGTACCTCGAAGAGGGGAAGGCCGTTGGCGTCTTTCCAGAGGGGTCGCGCTCCTGGGACGCCACGTTGCAGAAGCTGCGCGAGGGCACGATACGGCTCCTTCTGAAGGCGGGGGTTCCGGTCATCCCATGTGGGATCAGCGGCACGTACGAGCTGTGGCCCCGGTGGGGGAAGATGAACTGGTTCAAGATCGGCCCGGGGCGCCCTCCCGTCAGAATCCGCTTCGGGTCGCCGATCCACTTCGGCAAGCACGACACTCGGGCCCTTCGCGAGGAGGCCCTGCCGGAGGCCACCCGGAAAGTCGAGGAGGCACTCCTGGCCCTCATGGTTCCGTGAGCGATGATTCCCCGCAGCCTTACGGCCGACCACCCGGCGCCCGCGCCATGAGCAAAGAGCGGATCGGCCAAGAGTTCTACGACCGAACGGATTACTTCGAGGAGGGAACTGCGCACCTCCTCGACCTCGAGAGCCCGTTCCAACGCTACCGTGTGGACAAGGTCCTACAGATCTACGCGCCGGGAAGGGAAGAGCGGGTTCTCGACCTCGGCTGTGGCTGGGGCACCTTCTGTTGGGCCCTAGCCGACCGCGTGGGTGAAATCGTGGGCCTGGACTTCAGCCAGAAGAGCATCGACCTCTGTGAAGCCCGGCTCGCGGAGTCGGGGCTAGAGAACGTGTCCTTCGTCTGCGCGGACGCGCGCAACACGGGTCTGGAGACGGAGGGCTTCCACCTCGTCATCGCGGCCGACCTGATGGAACACCTCTATCCCGACGACAGTCGGGCAGTGATCACGGAAGCGTTTCGACTGCTACGGAAGGGGGGGCGCCTCAGCCTTTGGACCCCCCACCGCGGCCACTTCCTCGAGCGGTTGAGGGCCCGGAATCTGATTCTCAAGCGAGACGTGAGCCACGTCGACTACAAGTCCAGGGAACGCCTTAAGGAAATGCTCACGGATGCCGGGTTTGTCGTCGAAAAGGCCGCCTACTACGCTGAATCCCACGTGCCGTGCCTCCGCGCAGCAGAAAGGACTCTCCTGGCCCACGTACCCTTCCTCCGACGGCGCATCGCCATGCTGGCTCAAAAGCCTTGATCGTGGCACTCTGTGCTCCTCTTGCCGGTGCAGGGTGCCCGGCGCGGATTTCCCGGACAGAGGCGCGGCAGGGAAGGGGGCGGGGTCCGTCTCAGTCGAGACTGACAAATGCAAGAGTGGGGGGAGGAGGACTTCCCGTTCGGACCGAAGGGCTCGATCCGGTTCGGCTCAGCAGCCCATCCGGAGTTCGGATTCAACCAGGTAGAGATCTTAAGAAGATTTCTAATGTCAGAGCATTTAAGGCATTATTAGTCAGTGAGTTACATGAACCAACTGCCGACGGCAATTGACCACGAGGGTCAGCGCATCCTGTCCCGCAGCAGGGGGATTGGTGGCAGCCACCGCCTTCTTGCTCGTGAAGCGGGACACAGTGGCTCGTGGTGGCCGCCGCCCGTAACCGCTCCGGTCGGCCGATCGTAGGGATCTCGCGGAAGGCGGCCGAAGCTCTCTGCTGCTGAGGGTCCGTTGAATCGACGCTTTCGCTCGGTGATCGAGAGAAGTGACAGGTGCTCATCGGCTCGACCAACCGGGCCTTCCACGCGCGGTCGGCTCCTTGCAGCGGCTGTCCTGGGTCTGCTCTTGCAGGCGTGTACGCTCGTTGGGACGGCTCCGGCTGTACCGAGCCCAGGCGAGGAGGGCAGCGGCATCCCCGCCGCGAACGTACCCGACGCGGTGCCCAGAGCTGAGGTGAAGAGCCGGTTAGGGAATCCCAAGTCTTACGAGGTTGACGGCAAGGAGTACCACGTCCTCAAGACCAGCGCAGGATACCGGCAAACAGGCATCGCGTCCTGGTACGGGTGGGCGTTCCACGGCAAGAGGACGTCATCCGGAGACGTCTACAACATGTACCGAATGACGGCGGCCCACAAAACGCTGCCGCTGCCCACCTATGTGCGCGTCACAAACAGGGAGAGCGGTCGCAGCGTGGTGCTCCGCGTCAACGACCGGGGTCCGTTTGTGGACGGCCGCATCATCGACGTGTCGCTTGTGGCGGCCATTCGGCTGGGGATCTTCGGCCGCGGAACCGCCCAAGTCGAGGTGGTGGCCCTCGATCCGCCCGCTCGGGATCCGTCCGACTGAAGGATAGGGAAGAGCCCCCTAGGAGACGGCGTGGAGTGTGGTCAAGAGTAAATAACTTAACATAATATATATTATACGAACTTTCTCCAATACACTTGAGCCGGACCCGGTGGCGGCCTTTGAGAAGCCATCTAGCTGAAGCCGTCTAGCTGACGTTCTCCGACAGCTGCCGCATTTCGCCAAGTCGGAGTTCGTAGACCCCCCGACCGGGGTCGCTGTCCTCGAAGGTTTCGAGGATCCGCTCGTACAATTCCGCGGCTCCCGCGATGTTCTGCTGCCGATGCCGCGTGCGTGCGGCGCCGTCCAGCGCCTCGCGGATCTGGAAGTCGAGCTCCGCACGGTCCGCGGTCTCTAGGTAGAGCGACTCGGCATCGGCCCAGCGTCCCTGGTCCTCGTAGGCGCGGGCGAGCAAAAAGCTCCCCTGAATGCCCAGGGCGTCCCCCAGGCCTAGGTCGCCTCTCTCGAGCACGCTGATCGCGACGGCCGCGTCTCCGGCCTCAAGGTGCAGCCGTCCGAGAAGCACCACGGCCTCCCGGGCCTGCTCGGTTGCCTCGAAGCGCTCCACGAAGGTGCTGAGCTGTGCCTTCGCATCTTCGTAAGCCGCGATTGAGATCGACTGGTGGATCGTCTCGAGCTGGTTCACGGCTTGATTGACCAGCGAACGTTGGAAGCTCACGTAGTAGATCCCGCCCGCGACGAGCAGCACCACCACGACGGCAGCGAGCACTAGGAGCGGACGGTTCTCGCTCCCCCACCGAGAGACGTCCATGACGCCTGCCACAAAGGCGTCGTCTTGTTGTTCGGGGGCGTGTGGGCTACGCCGTGAGGCGGGGTGGGGACGCTTCGCCATCGTGTCTCTTCGACTCTCTGCTAGATTCCGCTAAAGGACTGAAAAACCTAGCGTTACGGGAATTGCCGGTCAACGGGTTGACGGCTTTCGGCGACGTCGCCGAGACGGCTCTGGCCCGGCCTTTCGGAGGGCACCGGGCTTCTCGATGATCAGGGTCCGGAACCGCTGGCGCAGGACGCCTTCGTAGATCCAGTCGTTGATGGCGGTCGTCACCGTGGAGCGGTGCGCTCCGGCCAAGTCGGCGAGCTCCTGGTGCGTGAACCAGTGCTGTAGGCGGATCCGCCGTCCGTCGTCGTCGCCGAGCCGGTCCGCCAGATCAAGGAGGACGTCGGCGATGCGGGCTCTGGACGAGGCGCCGGAGAAGCGTGTGACCCTCCGCGCCTCCGCGAGGTCACGGTCGTAGCTCGACAGCAACGTCCCGAGAGTCTTGGGCGATCCTCTGACGGCCTTGAACACCGCGACGCCGCTCAGCGGAAGGACGAGGCATGCCGATCCTGCCACGGCCCCGTACCGGCGCGGCACGTGCGTCGTGGCGGCCTCCTCCCCGAACACCTCTCCTGGGCCGGCGATCGCCACCGTGCGCTCGGCCCCGTCCCCCGCGCGTGGGAGCGTCATGCGGACGTGACCCTCCCGTACGAGGTACATGACGTCGGCCTCTTCGCCACGGCCGAAGATGGCGCGCCCTTTCCGGTATTGCACGGCTGTGGCGGCCTTGATCAGCCTGTTGAGCTTTCGATCCCGCTTCGGAATCACTTTGAGTGGCATACTCCCCCTGTCACGGGTGACGAGCCTGGCGATAGGCCCGAAGAGCGGGATGGAAGGCCAACGCGGTGCCCAGGAAAAGGGCGGGGATCGAGACCAGGGCAGCGGCCTGAGCTCCGATCAGGTCTCCTAGGACGCCCGTGCCCAGGACTCCCACCGATCCGCCCGCCCAGGCCAGCCCCATCACGACCCCCGAGCCGACTGCGGCGCTGTTGGGAACGATCTCCTGGGCCATCACCACCACAGGTGGCAGAAGAGCCATATACAGGAATCCTGAGCCGGCCGCAAAGAGGAGAGCCGACGACGATCCGGCTGGGACCCAAAACGCCAACATGTGGAAAGGCACGGCGAGGCCGGTGATCCATGCCAAGAGCCGGACCCGGTCCACCCGATCCGTGAGCACGCCTCCGACGAGGGTACCCGCCCCCTGAGCGCCGAGGTAGACGCTCAGCGTCAGAGCACCGATTGCTTCGGAGACTCCGGCCTCCGCCGCGACAATGGGCGCCATGGTCATGAACCCGCGTTGCACGAACGCTCCCAGAGCGCTGATGGCGAAGATCACTCCGAGCGGACCCCTCAGGCTGCGCAGCACCTCGCCGGGAGTGGGCAGGGACGCGGCGTCGCGATGCGGTCGGTCGGGAGGCAGCAGGCGGAAGAGGATCACCGCCACGAGGAGGACGGGCACCATTGCGATCCACAAGCCCCTCATCCCTCCGAAGGCGACGAGACCCACGGCGACCAGAGGACCGAAGGCGAACCCCATCGTGCCTCCGAACGAGAACAGAGAGAGCCTGAGGCCACTCCCCTGCCCCTCCGATATCCTCGCCGACATTGCCGCCGCGGGCGGATGAAAGACGGCGCTTCCCATGCCTCCGAGGATGAGGAGCCCCATCAGCGTGTTGAAGGTCGGTGCGAAGCCCATCAGAGAGAGAAACACACCCGACATGAGTGGACCGGCGATGACGAGCAGCTTGCGACCGTAGCGATCGGCCCAGTAGCCGATGAGCGGCTGAAGGAGCGATGAGGCCAAGGAGAGCACCATGACCAGTGATGCGGCCTTTGCGATGGAGAGGCCCAGGTTCTCCATCACTCTGGGGAGCAGAGGGTGCAGGAAGGAGGCGTATGCGTCGTTCAAGAAGTGAGCGACACCAACCGCCAGGGCCACACCTCCCGCCCCACGTCCGAAGCCCTGGACCCGGTGAGTTTGCTCCATGCCGGTGACGTGCATCTGGGAGCTTACAGATCAGAGTTGATGTGCGCCACCGGTCCCCAGACCTTCTCTCGCCCGCCCCCGAAGGCTGGCTGAGCGCCCCGCAGAGCCCTATGCTGAGCTCCGGGGGCCGGAAGCCGCACGTTCGGCTTCCCGAGCGCCTCGGGTGGTGCTCATTTCTTGGTCGAGGAGAGCATGGATCGGACATTCGCCCTCATCGCGTCTCTCCTGGCCATGGCGGCCGTGATCTTCGGAGCCTTCGGGGCGCACGCCCTGAGAGGCCGCCTGGGCCCCGAGGACCTGCTCATCTTCGAGACGGGCGTGCGCTATCAGATGTACCACGCCCTCGGACTCTTCGTGGTAGCCTGGGCCGTCTCGCGGTGGCCCTCGGGCGCGACCACGGCCGCGGGGTGGCTGTTCGTCGCCGGCGTGCTCGTCTTCTCCGGAAGCTTGTACGTGCTCGTACTGACGGGACAGCGCTGGCTTGGAGCCGTCACGCCCTTCGGGGGGCTGATGATGATCTGCGGGTGGGCGAGCCTGGCGTGGGCCGTATTCCGGGGCTGAGCCCCTCCGTGACCGATGCCGACCGCACCCTCGACGAGGCGCGCCAGCTCCTCGAGTCGGCCGAGAGCACGCTCGTCCTCACGGGCGCAGGGGTGAGCGCCGAATCGGGCGTGCCGACATTCCGCGGGCCGGACGGTCTGTGGAAGAACCGCCGGCCCGAGGAGCTCGCGACGCCCCAGGCCTTCCAGGCCGATCCGCGCCTCGTTTGGGAGTGGTACGGCTTGCGCCGACAGCGGGTGGGCGCCTGCCGCCCGAACCCCGCCCACGAAGCACTGGCCCGCCTGACGCTCAGAAACCCACGCTGCCGGATCGTAACCCAGAACGTCGACGGCCTGCACGAGCGGGCTCTCGAGGAGGTGTCGGCCGAGGAGGGTGTCACGCCGCCGCCCGGAGGTACCCTCCCCCTCGCGCTGCACGGCTCTCTCTTCCGTGTGCGGTGCGTCGCGTGCCCGTTCGGGGCCACGCACCGCGACCCGATCGACGCCAGCGACGAGGCCTCCCTGCCCCGCTGCCCAGAATGTGGAGACCTGCTTCGGCCGGACGTGGTGTGGTTTGGGGAAGCCTTGGATCGCGTGACGCTCGACGACGCGTTCACGGCCGCTGAGTCGGCCCGGGTCTGCCTAGTCGTAGGCACGAGCGCCGTGGTCCACCCGGCCGCTTCGATCCCGCGCGCCGCGCATCAGGCCGGAGGCGTCGTCGTGGAGGTCAACCCAGAGCCGACCCCGCTCTCCGGAATCGCTCGATTCGGCTTCCGGGCAGGAGCCGCCGAGGTCGTCCCGCGCCTCTTGGGCCTGTAGCCCGGAGGGGGGCTTCCGGGGCGCCTACGGGACGGCGCTGACAGCTGAGGGACTCTGGAGCGTACGTATGAAGGTGCGGTGCGGGGAACCGGGGCACTCCTCTGGATCTTGTTATATAATATGCACGACTTTCCTCATTCCGGACGTGCAGTGGGGGGGGGTCGCGCGGGTCGAGCCTGCGCCTCCTTCGATGGCGCACGAACCCCCGGAGGCTCACAGGCCCATGCGTAGATCAGCTCTTCCGTTCTTGCTCTTGGTACTCGCCCTGCCCACCGCATGCGGCGACGGTGCGGACAGGGACATCCCGACGGCTCCCCCGACCCCGACTCCGACGCCCACGACGCCCACCACGCCAACGACGCCCCCCCCTCCCCCACCCACTTCGGCCGTGCTGTGCCCCCCAGGCGCCGAGCTCGGCCTGGCCGTCGGAGAGCAGGTCATCCTACGGAACCAGAGCAGCTACTGCTTCAACTTTGCCGCGTCCAGCTCCGTCACCGAGTACCTCGTCGGGGTGCAATCGGTCGGTGAGGCAGGAGTTGCGGTGAGGACTATCAACGTCAGCGGGCAGCGGGTGACGGCAACGGCTCAGCAAGCTTCGGGCGCGAGCGCTCCGGCCGAGGCGCCCGAGCTGGCCGAGGCCACAAGGCTGTCCCCTCCGTTCCTTGCGAACCCAGAGTTCCAGCTTCTTAGACAACACCGTGCCGCCCACCGCGCCCGGCTGGACCGCTGGGTTGAGCCGCTGCGTGACGCTCTCCTTCGCAAGCGTGTTCGTCGCGGTGTACAGCGTGACGCCCAGCGTAGCCCCGGGCCGCAGAGCGTCGTGGTGACGGGAGAGGAGGAGGTCGGGGACCAGGTTGAGTTCCGCTTCCGCCGGGGAAATTCACGTAACTGCGAGGAGACCGCCAGTGTGGACGTCCTGGGCGAGCTGAGGGTAAAGAACGAGCGGTCCATGTGGTTCGTGGACGTGGAGAACCCGGCCGGTGGGTTCACCGACGAGCAGCTCCAGGAGATGGCCGACCTTTTCGACGACCACATCTACGCGACCGAGACCGCTTACCTCGGGGTGGAGAACGACAAGGACGGCAACGGGCGGGTCGGCATCCTCATCACCCAGCAGATCAACAAGGACAACGGCGAGGAGGGGCCTCAGCTCATCGGCTTCGTGAACCCCTGCGACTTGATCACGAGGGGCGAGTTGGACGGCCGCATCTACACGAGCAACGAGGGAGAGTTCTTCTACGCCATCGCGCCCGACCCCGAGGGGTCGGCGGGGCGAGCGCGGGATACGGACCGGCTCTTCAACCTCATCCCGTTGGTCATCGCGCATGAGTTCGCGCACATCATCCAGTTCAGCCACCGCTTCACGCAGACGGGCGACCTCATGGCCCGCTACATGGCCGAGGGGCAGGCGACGCTCGCCGAGGAGATCGTCGGCCACTCCGTGCTCGGCTACGACACCGGCCAGAACCTGACCGTCAGCGTAGCGTTCGACTTCGAGGACCTTCAGCCCTTCCCCTGGTACCTGAACCCGTGGTTCGATCTTGTCCACTACTTCGGATGGCCGGGAGGGGAGGAAGTGACCGAAGACACCCCGCGAATCGAGGGGGCGCCCGAGGAGTGCACCTGGACGGACGAAGGTGACGACGACCCGTGCGGCAGCCGACCCCTCTGGTACGGCGTGACGTGGTCGTTCCTGCGTTGGGCCGCCGATCAGTTCGGCGAAGAGCTCGGGGGAGAGCCCATATTCCATCAGTCGCTCATCCTCAACAACACCTCCGGCTTCGACAACCTTAGAGAGATCCTGGGCCAGTTCGGCCTCCTCGAGGACCTCCTGGCCCAGTGGGCTGCAGCGTTTTACATGGATGATCGTCCGGGACAGTCCGACCCGAGGCACTCGGTGGCCAGCTGGGATTACTCTACCGCGTTCGACGGCCTCAAGACGCAGGCGTGGCTCGAGCCGAAAGGGCAGGACTACGCCGACTTCACCGAGGAAGTGAAGGTCCGGGACCCGTCGATCGCCTACCTTCTCGTGGGAGGCTCGATCGCGCCCCAGTTCTCGCTCAAGGTCGAGGGTGCCGGGGGCGGGACCCTCGGCTCGGACATCCAAGTCTGGCTGGTGCGCACCAAATAGGAGCCTGCTCATACCCCTGTTGGACTGACGGTGCGGTGCAACTATGAATCGGGGATGCATCGATCGCCGGCCAAGCGGTGGCGAGCGGGAGACGGCTGCTACGGCGCCTCGTCGCTAGACTTCGAGACCGCCTACTACGTGCTCGTGCCCGACCACGACGCCTGCATGCACGTGCAGAAGGCCATCAACGTCGAGCTGGTCGGCGGTTTCGAGACCGAGGGCATCGAATTGGCCTACCCGACGCAGACCCTCTACGTGCGGAGCCAGAAGCCGGAAGCGTCGGGACCGGCTCCGATCGGACCATCCGCCCGAGGGCGAGGCCTTCGGTGAGCAGGCGTCGACCGGGAGAGCGGCTCTGGGCGCCCGATGCGAGTGCGCGGGCGCGAACTCGGATGGGCGCGTTTCTCGATTGGGCAGAGCGCGCCCACGGCGTCTCGCTTCGCAGCTACCAGGAGGCTTGGGAATGGTCTGTCCGGGACATCGAAGTCTACTGGGGTAGCGTCGCGCGCTGGTTCAATGTCCCCTTTCACACGCCGCCCGCGCGTTCGCTGTCGGGGGCGATGCCCCAGGCCCGCTGGTTTCCTGGCGCCACGCTCAACTACGCTGAGCTCGCCCTCCGGGCCCCTGGCGCTTGGGGCCGCACGCCGGATCCCGCGCTCGACCAAGCGCCCGCACTGATCGCGCGCTCACAGACGCGGCCCTACGTCACCCTCACGCGGAGCGCTCTACGCGATCAGGTCGCACGCGCCGCGGCTGGGCTTCGCCGTCTCGGCGTGGGACGTGGCGACCGGGTCGTCGGCTACCTGCCCAACGTCCCCGAAGCGGTGATCGCGTTCCTCGCGTGCGCATCGCTAGGTGCGGTCTGGTCGTCGTGCGCCCCCGAGTTCGGCGTGAAGAGCGTGATTGACCGAGTACGCCAGATAGAGCCCAAGGTGCTGATCGCCGTGGATGGTTACCGGTACGGAGATCGGATGATCGCTCGTGTCGCCGAAGTGGCGGCGATCCGCCACGGGCTGCCGTCCCTCGAGGCAACGGTCCTCCTGCCCTACCTCGATCCTTCGGGCCGGCTCGCGCTCTCGCTATCCATCGATCCGACACGGGACGTGCTTGCTTGGCACAAGCTTGTGGCCGAGGGTGAAGTGCTAGACTTCGTAGCAGTTCCGTTCGATCACCCCCTCTACGTGCTGTATACGTCCGGCACGACCGGGCTGCCGAAGGCAATCGTGCACGGACACGGGGGGATTGCCCTCGAGCACCTCAAGCTGCTCAGCCTGCATCACGATCTTGGATCCGACGGCCGGTTCTTCTGGTTCACGACGACCGGGTGGATGATGTGGAACTACCTCATCTCGGGGCTGCTGGTCGGCGCCACGGTCGTGCTCTTTGACGGCGACCCCGGCTGGCCGGACGCGACAGCGCTCTGGAGGCTGGCCGCCGAGGAGCGCGTGACCGTCTTCGGGGTGAGCGCGCCGTACCTGCTACGTTGCCGGAAGCTCGGACTCTCGCCCGGTTCGGAGCTGGACCTGTCCCGGCTCCGCTCGGTTTGCTCGACGGGATCGCCACTGCCAGCCGAGGGATTCACCTGGGTACGCGACCACGTGTCGAGCGACATCCCAGTCTGCTCGCTTAGCGGGGGAACCGACGTCTGCACGGCCTTCGTCGGACCCTGTCCCTTGCTCCCGGTCCACGCCGGTGAGATCCAATGCCGCTGCCTCGGGGCGAAGGTGGAAGCCTACGACGAGCACGGCCGCTCCGTAACGCGCCAACGAGGCGAGCTCGTCCTCACGGCGCCCATGCCGTCCATGCCGGTGGGGTTCTGGAACGACCCCGACGGTGAGCACTACCGCCAAGCATATTTCGACCATCCCGGTTTTCCGCCGAACATCTGGCGCCACGGCGACTGGGCTGAGATCACTTCGCGAGGAAGCCTGATCCTCTCCGGCCGCTCCGATGCGACGCTCAATCGTGCGGGCATCCGCATCGGGACGGCGGAGATCTACGCAGTCGTGGAAGCCATCCCCGGCGTCGACGACAGCCTCGTCGTGCACGACGAGACGGCGCGAGACGGCGCCGGCGAAGTCGTTCTGTTCGTGGTTCCGGCTGCGTGGGTCGAGTTCGACGACGGACTGCGGGACACCATCCGGAGCGCGCTCGAGCGCAAGCTTTCACCACGCCACGTTCCCAACACCATCGAACGGGTGAACGGAGTACCACGCACGATCTCGGGAAAGAAGATGGAGCTCCCCGTTAAGCGCTTGCTCGCGGGCGAGCCGGCGGAGTCGGTGGCGCAGGCGGGAGCGATGGCCAATCCGGAGAGCCTCGCCGCCTTCGCCGATCTCGCCGTTGAGAGGGCGCGGAGGAAATCCTGAGTCATGCAGAATCCGTGCTGGGGTCCCATGCAACTCGCGGTGCGCGGGAGGCAAGTTCTGGCCGTGCGGCCAGGCCATTTCTCATCCGCACCTGTCATCGCCGTGTGCAGGGGGGCAACGGGTATGGACATCGAAGATACGAATCAACGCCGCAAGGGCGGTCTTCAGCGCTCGAAGCGGGTGCCGCCGGCCCCCTGGTACATGTAACGCATGGTGATGCAACCGGCCTGAGCTGGGGGGCAGTAGTAGCTGAGAATCTCGAATATCGCGTACCGGCCATCGGCCGTGCGCACCGCGAAGACCTTGGGCTTGGGCTTGAGGACGTGGCTCGTCCAGCTGTAGTCGTACCACTGAGTCATGGCCGGATTGGCCGGCTCCGGCATGCCCTGGTTCACCGCATATCCGGCCTCGGGCACGCTGGTGACCGAATCCAGCGACGTCTCGCCGAGGTCGAGGAGGCCGCCCTGTCCGGAAAGGCCCGCGCCCCCGTTGGCGAGGACCGTGAAGCGGTGGAAGGCCAGGTCCCAGCCAAGAGACGACGGATCGCCCTCGATCACGGATCCCCGGGAGAAGTCGAAGTAGGTGAGGCCTTTGGTTCGTCCGTCCACCGTGTAGGTCACCGGACCCACCAGGCTGTCCCCAGCCTCCCGGGGCTCCACGGGCGAGAGCGGATACCATGCGAGCTCCGGGCTCTGCAGGCTCGACACCACGAACAGCACGGCGGCAATGAGAAGGGCGCCGATGACGATGAGCGGGACCCACGGAATGCCAGGTTGGACGCGAGGCGGCTGCTCTCGTGAGGCAGGGGGCGTGGGAACGGTCATTTCGAAGTCGGTGAGTGAGTCCCAAGTTTACCGGAAGCGACCCTTCCGCTTCAAGGCGTCCCCACAGGGTCCTGCAGCCCGCGCCCTCCTCCGGGAGGCCCAGGGGCCCGGGCGGGGCAACCCGCCAGGCACGGGAAGAGCGTCACCACAAGCCACGCTTCCGGACTCCACCGACCGTGGCCATCCTTGAATGAGAGACTCTCGGCCGCCTCGCTCCTCGCCACGGGTTCTTGGGGACCTGCTCTCGATCGCCCACCGCCGGGACCCTTGACCGCTAGGCTCCGTTCTCCAACAGACCAAGGACGGCCGGAACGGAGTCGATCTCCGCACGGTCCTCGAGCAGGCACGCGAGGATACCCGACGTGTTCGCCGCGGCGAAGCTGACCCCCTTCAGATTGCGCTCCGGCGGGACCCCCGGGATGGGCCGCGGATAGCCGGACGCGATGAAGAGCGGTTCCTCGTCTCCGGATCGGATCACACGGAGCTCGTCTCGGGGGCACGACCAGTCAAGTGCCACTCCCACCGCCCCTTCCAGGCTGCCCGGCAGCCAAGTCTGGCCCTCGTGCTCTCTGGGGGACACCACCAGGGCGCCCCGCTCGCGGGCCCGATGCAGGCACGCCCACAAGACCAGCTCGTGCTCCGCCCTGGCCGTCCCGAGGCTGAGATTCACGATGCGGGCCCCCCGCTCTACCGCCTCACCGATGGCCCGGATCAGAGCTCCGGTCGAGGTCGAGAGGGTCCGCGCGAAGACCTTGATCGAGTAGATCTGTGCGTCGGGTGCCTTTTCCCGAATGGCCGCTGTGACTGCGGTGCCGTGTCCGAGCCGATCGACGTAGTCGTCGTGGCGCTCCCCATCCTCCTCGATGGCCATGCCGCCCACGACGCCCTCGACGTGTGGATGGTCCGTGTGAACTCCGCTGTCGATGACGGCCACGAAGACGCCCCGGCCCGTCCGGTGCCGCCGCGCCGGATGCTCTGGTGAAATCCGGACTTCCGCGGCCGAGCCGGCCTCGGATCGGCTCATCACGGCGCGTCACCGGTCAGGGCTTCCGGTAGAGCCGTCTCGGTGCTGAAGAGATCCTGGAACGGCCCGGCCCGGTCCTGGAGGGCCCGAGGGGACCCCTCTTCGACCACGCGCGCGCCGTCGATCACGAGCACGCGGTCGGCGCGCTGCGCCAGCTCGAGCCGGTGAGTGATCAGGACCGTCGTGCGGCTGCGCATCACTGCCTCATAGCCGCGAATGACCTGCGCCTGAGACACCGGGTCGAGGGAGGCCGTGGCCTCGTCCAGGACGAGTACTGCAGGATCGGCGAGGAGTGCCCTGGCCACGGCGATTCGCTGGAGCTCTCCGGCGGAGATGGCGAGTCCGCGGTCCCCGACCGCCGTATCCAGACCCTCGGGCAGTCGGTCAATGAAGTCCGTCAACCCGGCTGCATGCGCCGCTGCCGCGATGTCGGAGCGCGACGCCCCCGGCTGGGCGTACGCGATGTTCTCGGCGATGGGGGCGTTGAAGACGAACGGCTGCTGCTCGACCGCAACCACGTGTCGCCGTGTGTCCGACAGCGCCAGGTCCCGGAGATCATGGCCGTCGAGAAGGACCCGTCCCGAGTTGGGGTCCAAGTGGCGGGCCAGGAGATCCGAGACCGTGGACTTACCGCTCCCGCTCGGTCCTACAATGGCTAGGATCTCGCCTCGGCCCACCTGGAACGTGACGTTGTCCAGCACCGGACCGCCGCGCTCGAAGGAGAACGTGACGGATTCGAACGAGACGTCGCCCCTGGCCACATCCAGCGGGATCGGCGCCTCGGCCTCCACCACCGCCGGCTCGGCGTCGAGAATCTCGTGCACCCGCCGAAGCGACACCTTGGCCGTGGCAAAGTTGGCCCAGAGGCCCATGAGGCCCTGCACGGGAGAGAGGAGTCGCATCTGGTAGGCCATGAACGCCACGAAGGTGCCCAGCGAGATGGCGCCCCCGATCACTCTCGCTCCTCCGTAGAGGAAGACGACCGCCGTGCCGGCCGAGAGCAGGAGCCCGGGCAGTCCCCCCGCCAGATAGGTCAGCAGCCGCATCGACATGAGGGAGTCCACGAACGAGTCGTTCTTCACGCGGAAGCGGGACACCTCACGCTCCTGCGCGTTGGAGGCCACGACCAACTTCATGCCCTGGAGCGTTTCGATCAGGAAGGTTCCGATGTCGGCGCTCCGTTGGCGGAGCTCTGCGACGCTCACCTCGAGCTTCCTCCGATAGCGCACGAGGGCCCATAGGCTGGGCGGCATCATGATCAGGCTCGCCAGGAACAGCCGGGCATCCAGCCAGATCAGCATGACCACCGTCCCGACGAGGAAGATCACATTGCCCAGCCAGGCGAGAGCCGTCTCCGAGGCCACGCGCTGGATTTCGCTGATGTCGCTGTTGATGCGGGAGACGATCTCGCCCAGCGGTGTCTCTGCGTAGAAGCGCGGAGAGAGCTCCTGGAGATGGCGGTACACCTTCCGCCGCATGTCGAAGAGGATGTCGGCCGAGACGCGCGTGTAGCGCAGGCCACTGATCACATTCATGGCGAACGACGCGGCCGTGATCCCTACGAAGAGCCCGATAATGCGGAAGAGCGCGTCCATGTCGCCACCCAGGAGCGCCGAATCGACGAGGAGCTTCGAAAGGTAGGGGATGAAGAGCGAGAGGACGGTGCTGGCCAGGCTGAGCACCAGCACCAGGACGAGCCGCTTCCAGTACGGAGCGACGTACGCCAGGACCCGGCTCAGATCGCTACGGTCCTGGTCCATGAGTGTGTCCCGGAGCGCGACCTCCTCGGGCTCGGGGATGACGGAGACGCCTCCCCTACGGGCCTCCGGTTCCTGGGACCAGGGCCCAGCCGATCATATCCGTACCGACGTCCACGGTCTTCAGACGCTCGTAGGTCTCGGAGTCGTAGACGTCGATCGTGTTGCCCGCCACGTGGATGTAGAGGAGCTCGCCGTTGGTGCTCACCGTGAGTCCCATGCGCGAGCGGCCATCGAATGCGGCCTGCTCGGTCACCCTGCCCTCTTCGAGGTCGATGGCCCAGAACTCGTAGCGGCCGATCTCAGTGTAGAGCGCCCATGCCTTCTTGCCGCCGGGGGCCAAGGCGAACCGTGAGAGCGGTTTGTTCGGGCCGAGCGTATAGAAGTCCATCTCCTTTTCGGTGAGGTTCACGCGAGCGATCCCCATCATCCGGCGGTTGTTGATGGGATCGGTCATCCGGACGAGCCCGGTGAAGAATCCGGGCTCCTCGTAGTAACTCGCGGAAAAGGGGGGCCGGAGGGTTCCCAGACCGGGCTCCGCCTCGTCGGAAATCCTCCAGCGATCCACCTCGGTGAAGTTCTCAGACTCCAGCACGATCATGTCTTCGGCCTGGTAGTACACCAGGCCCCCGTCGGGCGAGAACATGAACGACGCCCCTCGCTCGCGCACGTACCCGTCCGGCCACGGAATGGTATCTCGCACCTCGTGGCGCTGGAGGTCGTAGCGGATGATCGTGTTGGGGCCGATCTCGAAGCGGTCGAGCAGCTTAGTCCTCGACTTCCCAACGATCAGGGCATAGGTCTCCTGCGGATTGACGGAGAGGCTGCGGATCCGGAACGCCGGGTCCATGTCCGTCAGGTTGAAGCTGTCGACGGACCGTCGCTCCGCCAGGTCGATGACCTCGACGTTGATGCCGTGTCCGTCCCAAACGTAGAGGCGCTCGCGGTTCGGCGAGATGCTGAAGCGGCCGATGATCTCGTGCTGTGTCTCGATCCGATCGACAAGCTCCAGCGTTCGCTCGTCGATGACGTGGATGTCTCCGGTGTAACCACCCGTGTAGAACGTCCCGTTCCCGCCCGACAGCGCGGCGTCCGAGCGCTGGGCCACCCGCTGGGCCACCAGCGGCGTCGAAGCCGCTAGTGCAAGGCCGAAAAGGACCGCGGCGAAGAGCGCACTAACAGACCGTCTCCTCATTCTCGGTTCCTCGGCTACGGGAAGATCAGGTCGATCTTCCGCCAATCCTGCTGCGCCGTGGCACACTTGGAGGTCCAGTCGGGCGCGTGGTTGAGATGGTCCGGTACCTGTACCGGCCAGAAGCAGCCGTGATAGCAGTCGAAGAGGTCGCGCTCCACGGGCTGGCACAGGCCGGCCGTGCCGCCGCTCGAGTCGACCTCCCACCCCGGTGAGAACAGCAGCGAGCACCCGAGCGGGATATGAGGGCCCTGCGGCTGGCTGCTCTCGAGAGCGACGACATCGTGGTCGCCGTTCGGACCTGCAACGGCTTCACGCTCCTGTCGCGCTTGGCTCTCGATTCGGGTGGCTTTCTGGTTGATTGCCCTGATGTGTTTCACGTCGCTCTCCTCCTCATGCGGAGATTGGGACCGGGCTCTCGAACTGTCTCAGGAAATCCGAGTTGTGGGCCGCAATCTCACCATAAACCCGGAGACAGGTGTCCGTCCAGCTTCGTATCCAGTCACAGTAGTGCAGGTTGGGCTTCGTCGTCGTGCCGTAGCGGGTGTGCGCCTCGTGATAGCAGCCTCCGGCGCACAATGGACGCGCCCAACAACTGTGGCAATCCGTCTTGTGCGCGATGTGATGTGTCTCGAGGAAGCGGGACTGCTTCGTGCGATCCACCCCAGCCTGCACGGAGCCGATGTTGTGCTCATCCGATCCCGCGAAGCGGTGGCACAGCGCCACGTCGCCGTCCGTGGCCACACCGACCAGACCCAGGCCCGCACCGCACGGGAACGCCTTGCTCATGCCCTTATGGATCTCCTCGAGCGTCTCGTTCAGGTTCGAGAACCCGTGGTGTCGATTCTCGAGCGCCGCCTCCTTGTACTCCTCTGCCAGCTCCTGGAACTGAGCCAGCATGTCGTCGTACTGTTCGCCCTCGATGGCGTAGTCGCGGCCGTCCGCCGTCGTCACCGGAGCAAATCCCACGGACCAGAAGCCCATCTCCTCCGTCAGGTGCCGGAAGATCTTCTTCACGTTCATGTTCTGCCGGGTCAGCGTGACCCGGGCGCCGATTGGGCGCGTGGTGTGGCGCTTCAGCAGCTCCTTGATCTTGGGCTGGATCAGCTCGTAGCTCCCCATCCCGTTGTTGAAGACCCGGAACTTGTCCTGCGCCTCCTTGGGGCCGTCGATCGAGATCGTCACGCCCACCTCGTTCTCGACGAGCCACTCGATCACCTCGGGGCGCAACAGCGTCGCGTTGGTCGTGAGGCTGAACTGAACCTCCTTGCCCAGAATTGCCGCCCTCTGGCGCGCGTAGGCGAGCGTCTTCTTCAGTACCTTGAAGTTGAGGAGGGTCTCCCCGCCGAAGAACGTCAGGTTCGCGACCCGGTTGCTGCCCGACTCGTCGAACATGAAGTCGACCGACTCCCGGGCCGTCTCTTCGCTCATGAACTTCGGCTTCTCGCCGAACTGCGTGTCGACGATCTTGTCCTCGCCGTACTCATAGCAGTACGTGCACGCCAGGTTGCACTTGTTGGTGACGTTGAGAACCATCGTCGTGAGCGGGAAGTCCTGTGGGGGGATGACCGGCAGCGACTTGGTCGGAGGCAGCCGGACGTCGCCGATGGCCTGGATTTCCCTTAGCTCCTCGAGGGCGTGAGCGACCTGCTCGGGGCCGTATTGCCCCTCCAAACCCTCCGTAAGCTCTTCGGGGGACATGGGCCGCCCTTCTAACGTCCGCAGCACGTCCCACGACGCCTTGTCTACATGGAACACGCCGGCGCTGGGCACCATGTAGAGGAAGTGCTCGCCCGCTGACTCGAACGGATGGAACTCTCGAAGCCCAAGTACGCTCATCGAATATCTCCCCAGGGGTCCCACCGCATGTAGAGGGGCACGGTGACGATCAGGTGGGCTCGCGCCCTCAGCGGCCGATTTGGAGACGTGCCGTCGGCCGCATAGCTCGCCACGACCCACACGTCCCCGATGTTGTTGCGATCCCCGCTGCGCTCCAGGTTGGGGCCGTCCAGCGCCGGGGTGAAGAGGCCGGTCTGGTCGATCTCGCCGACGAAGTCGATGTCGTCGTCGTCGAAGGTCGCCGCGTACTCGTCGAGCGACCACTCGGCGTCGATCATTCCGAGATCGACGTCGTCGTCGGTTTCGGTCTCCCCGTCCGGGCCGTCATGGTGGGCCCTCGCTTCGAACTGCACGTAACCCTTCGGCATCACGGATCCGCCCACGCGCGCCATCCCCCATTCCGGGCTCACGCGGATGGAGTGCACCTCGTCGTAGACGAATCCGGCCGCGGGCCGGCGCGCACCGGCGACGAAGATGTCGCGGGAGCCCACCGACGCGTCAGCCTCCACGTCCACGGTCACCGCGGCCGATCCGGCGGCTGATTGATCGACCCGCCGCACGGCAATCCCCGGTCCCAGATCGACGGCAGCGGCGTCCAGCGGCGAGGGGAGATTGGCTCCGAAGATTCGCACTTCCTGGCCGGCGGCTCCCTGCTTCAGGGCCCGGGGCTCCATGCCCACCACGATCGGGTCGTTGCGCACGCGATCCAGCGTGACGTCGAAGCCGAACTCGGTGTAGTCGCCGGTGAACCAGCGACCGGACATCTGCTCCCAGTCCCGCTCCACCAGCAGGACCTCCCGAAGGGGGTCCAGACCGTTGGTCAACGTCGAACGGCCGCGCCACTGGTGGCCCGTGTAGATCGAAGTACTTCCCTGGCGGGTCACGGTCTCACCCGCTCGGGCGTAGGTGAGGGTGGCGCGGGTCGTGAACTCGTCGTCCGTGCCAGGCGTGGCCTCGATGACCACCTCACCGAATACGCGGCCGTACCCTGGCTGGTTGGCCGTGAGCGTCCACGTGCCTGCTAGGCGCGCCGGTCGCATGGTGGTGGACCAGTCGCTCCATTCGGGTGTTTCGAGAGGATAGGCCTCGGCCAAATGGCTGATCGCCTTGTCCATGGGATGGCGCGTATCGCGCGGCGCGCCCGGGCTCCCGGGCGGCGGACCGCGGTACAGCAGTGTCGCTTCACTGAGAGGGTAGTATCCCCGGTGCGTGGACATCAGAAGGTTCCACTCCTCCTCCGTCCGACGCTGTGTAATGACCCTACCCAGGGAGTGGCACGGGACACACGCCTCGTACGTGTCTTCGTTGTCGTACACGAAGTCCACCATACGCTGCGTGACCTCGAACATCCCCGGGCGTAGCTCCTCGGGAGCCAGACCGTGGTTGTCGGAGAGGTAACGCACGACCTCTCGAGCCGTTGCCGGATCGATCTGGAGCCCGTTCAGCGCGATCATCCTCCGGAGGGACGTCTGCCAACCCTCGGGGGTCTTCCGCATGTAGGAGAGCCGGCTCATACGACCTGAGTCGTCTCTTTCGTGGCACGCCGAGCAGCTCTGGATCACGGCTTGGTTGTTGATGGGGATCCCGGACTCCTCGCCGTTGGACGCCGAGTCTCCCCCCCCCTGGCCCGCGACGGGTAGCGCCAGCAAGGACAGCCCACTGATCGTGCTCAGAATGGCGGATGGGCGCATCTTTGCGACTCCCATCATGCTCGGCCCTGTCCGTTGGCGTCCGCACCGTGTTTGGGGATCCCCCCCCAAGGCGTTGCCGGAAAGATAGGGGCGAGAAGCAGGTGACGCGACCCTCTTGTTGGCAACGGCTCAACTTGGGCGTGCGCGATTCACCAAGATGCCGCGGGCCAGGAGCACGGACAGAGCGCCGATGAAGTCGGGGAGGATGACCGGCTTGTCGATCCGGCAGTAGGCCGCGAAGAGGTCCGGCACCTGCGAATGCTCCCCCGAGATCTCCAGGAGCCGTTTCACGTCGACTCCCCTCAAGTAGCGCAGTCCAGAGGGCACTGCCGGCGTAGAGAGGCGCTCCTCAGCCGCCACCTCGTTCTCGATGATCGTCGGCCGCTTCAGCAGCTCGAGCTCGTTTCCGGGGACGAGATCGATCGAGGGACTGCGGCGCAGCTGGTCGAAGGCCGTGAGAACCGCCGGATCCCGCTTGAGGCGCTCCACGTTCGGTTCCCCGTCTTCGTCGACCTCCTCCTGGCCTTCGTCGAGCCGCGCGCGCCGTGCCCAGAAGGCGTGACGGTGGTCCTCTCCCGCTGCACGGAACACCTCCGCAGCCTGTCCGACGTAGCTGGCATAGACGCGGCGCTCGCGCACCTCGTGAAACTCCTGCGCCGCCCGCTCCATGTCGGGCTTCCCCAACGCTGTGTGTGCCACCACAGCCCCTCTCCACGCCGATGCGAGCGCCTTCTTGACGCCGAAGGACGACACGGGGTCAAGGAAGGACGCGGCGTCGCCCACGAGGAGCAGCCGCCCGTCCACGTAGCGCGACGCGGAGTACATGGAGGCGCTGCACGCCCACACCTCACCCTCCATCGTCGCGCCGTCAAGCAGCGCCGCCATCCGCTTCGCCTTAGCCATCTCGGAGCGGTAGATCGATGCGAGTTCCCCGCCCCGCTCCATCTCGCTCAGCCGCGGGTCGACCATGACCGTGAAGTAGCGAACCTGCCTGTCGATGGGGACGGACCACGCCCAACCGTCGGCAAAGCTCTCGACCAGCGTGTGGGTGGGGTCGGGTACGGGCCACCCCTCCGGACGCCGCCAAACTCCCAGCAGCGCGAGGGTGGCCTGGCCCTCTTCTGGCCGTCGGAAGTCCCGCGCCACGACACCGGAGCGGCCCGAACAGTCCAGCACCCAACGGGCTCGCAACACGTCGCGGCCGCCTTGGGTGCGGGCATCGCTCGCCGTGTACTCGATGCGATGGGCCTCCCCGTCGAGCTTCACGTCCCTGACCGTGGCCTCCGCCTCCACGTGGGCGCCGGCGTCCGAGGCCAGGGCGAGCAGGATGCGGTCCAGATCGGAGCGCAGCACCTGGAAGCCCTCCTCTCCGTCGGAGAACTCCTCGACCCGCCCCTCCGATTCGCCCCACCACACCGTGTGTCCGGTGCTCCGGACAAACCCCTCGGCCTCCACGACCTCCAGGGCGCCGACCCGATCGAGGATCTTCCGAGTGCTCGGCGGCAGGGACTCCCCCAGGAGGGACGACGGCGACCCCGGCCGCGTGAGCACGACGACGGAATGGCCCCACCGGGCGAGGAGCCCCCCGGCGGCCGCACCCGCCGGCCCGCCGCCGATCACCGCGACCTCCCACTCAGGCTTCAATGGTTCCCTCACGAGGCCTCCCATTCGCTCCCGATTCGACCCAACGACTCGGGGTCCTACCCTGCCAGTGTATTCGTCAGCGGCGCCGGCGGCGACTTCTGGGAGGAGGAGTGGTTGTCATTTCGAGGGAGCACCCCTCATACTCTGACGCGTCCGCAGACCATCGACTCAGCCTTGGATCAGGAGGCATCCGCATGACCAGGACGAGGCGGGATTTTCTGGGGCAGTCTGCCGCGGCCTGGGGGGCGCTTGCCCTCAGCCCTCCGGCTGCGCCGCTCGGCCGGGTCCCCGCGCCAACCCGCCCACGGCCCGGGGCGGCTCTGCGAATCCTGTTCATCGGCGGTACGGGATTCATCGGCCCGCACATGGTGCGGAGGGCGCTTGAGAGGGGGCACACGCCCACGCTCTTCAACCGGGGCCGCACGAACCCGCACCTCTTCCCCGAGGTTGAGAAGCTCACGGGAGATCGGGACGGCGGTTTGGGCGTGCTGGAGGGCCGTCAGTGGGACGCCGTCATCGACACGTCCGGATACGTGCCACGCCTCGTCAGGGACTCGGCCGAGCTCCTGAGGGAGGCCGTGGGCCAGTATCTGTACATCTCGACGACCGACGCGTACCGCACCTACAACATCATCGACATCGGCGAGGACGCAGCCACGGCCGTCCTTGAGGATCCCAGCACCGAAGACGTGAGCTCCTACTACGGGCCCCTCAAGGCGCAGTGCGAGCGAGAGGTCCGGGCCGTCTTCCCAAGGCGCGCAACCGTGGTGCGCCCGACATGGATCGTGGGTCCCGGCGATCGATCGACCCGCTTCACTTATTGGCTCCAGCGCATTCACCGGGGTGGCGAGGTGCTCGCGCCCGGCGACCCCACCGATCCGGTCCAGATCATCGACGCCCGGGATCTGGCGGACTTCGTGGTGCACCTTCTCGAGACGAGAACGTTCGGGACCTACAACGCTGTCGGGCCGGAGGCCGAGCTCTCCATCGCCGAATTCCTCTACGGGATTCGCGCGATTTCGAACACGCCCACACGCTTCACCTGGGTCGACGCCGACTTCCTGGCCGAGCACAAGGTGTATCCGTGGAGGGACCTCCCCCTCTGGTGGCCTCCTCGTGAGGACTACACCGGCCCACCGGGGATGAGTATCGGAGGCGGAACCGGATTCGGCCTCATCAGCCGAGAGCGCTCCGTCGCCGCCGGTCTCAGGTTCCGCCCGCTCGCGGTGACGGCGAAGGATACGCTGGACTGGTTCCTCACTTGGGAGGACGCGTGGGAGACCCGGCAAAACTCTGGGCTGACGCTCGACCGCGAGGCCGAGGTCCTCGCCGCCTGGCACGCCCGACCATAGGCGGCGGAGTCTACAAAGATCCCGAGCGGGCGGGCTCGACCGCGAGGACTCCGGGCAGCACGGGTCCCCTCGGTGACGCGCAGGCGCCTTACCAGGGCGCCGCCGCGGCCGGGTTCGGGGCCGGGCTCCTGAGTGAAGAACTACGAGATCGGTCTCTGCACCCCATCGGGTCCGTTGTCGTAATCCTGCACGCTCGAACTGTTCGGCATGCCCCAGTCGTGGCCGTTCCAACCCTCGAAGCCGTCCAGGCGCATGGCCCAAAAGCCGGTTGTCATGTCGCTGATGACGAGGAGGCCGTCGTGGTTGCGCACGTCCACGCCCCAGGCGCCGTCGTAGATGCCCCACGTGAAGTTCCCGCCGCCCGCGGGGTTGCCCAGGCTGCCGGCGTTGTGAGGGCCGTCGAAGGTGTCGAAGTAGCCGACCGTGTAGGGGTTGGTGGGATCCATCATGTTGAAGACCGAGAGCCCGGTCTCGTAGCCGGAGACGAACACGTAGGGCCAGCGGACCTCGTGGTTGTGCGCCACCGTCTCCCAGTCGGCCGTCCAGGCGCCGATGGCCCGATTGATGTTGGTCATCTCGCCCCGGGCGGCCGCTTCGTTGCCGGGGCCCAGGTCGAAGACCCGGAGCGGCTGGTATTGCCACTCGGCCTCACCGATGGCGTATCGCCCGTCGGGCGTCGGTGTGAAGGTGTGTCCCCAGTTGAAGCCCGCCACGCCCGTGATCGTGAACAGGATCTCGGGGTCCTCCGGCGAGGAGATGTCCCAGACGTAGTAGCCGCCGCCACCCGCCCCGTAGAACCGATCCTGCTGCGTGGTCGGGTCGAACATCGCGTAGAGGTCGTGGTAGCCCGTCGACAGATCGCCCGGGTTCGCCGGCACGCCGATGGTCCCGATCAGCCCCTGGTCGTCGGCGCCGGAGACGAACTCGCCGAGGTCGTAAAGCTTCGTGCCCCTCGAGGTGGCGAAGAGGATCACCCGCCCGTCCGAGTGCTTGTAGATGAAGATGTTGTGGAAGCCCCCGGGGGCGTCCGTTACGCGGAAGCGCCGCACCTCCCGGACGCGTGACACGTCGGGCAGGTCAGTGACGTCGAAGACCACCCCAGCCACCTCGGAGTCTGGACCTCCGCTGCCGAACTGGGTGGACTGGAGGTAGTAGTATCGGTCGTCGATCTTGAAGTACTTCCCGTCTACGGCTCCCCTGCCCTGGTGCAGCTCCGAGCTCTCGATCCGCCACTCGTAGATGACCTCTGCGTTGTCGGGGTCCTCGAGGTTGACGATGTCGAAGCCGGTCTCGAAGAGGCGGGAGACGTACGCATAGGGTCTCTCTGGATCCTGCTCCAGCTCGATGTCGCCGGTCGTGTACTTCCCGCCGAGGGCGATGTGAGAAAGCACGTGCACGTTCGGACTCCCCTGCATGCCCAGGGGCCTGGGGTGCGTCGCCGAGGTCCTGCCCCCCGACGTCTGAGCCGACGTGCCGACGGCAAAGACGCCCAGCGCCGCGAAGACCCACGCCTCTACCCACCAATGCCGTCTACTAAACACTGGACTAACCTCCGTTCATCTGGAAATCGCGCCTCCGTATCACGCCGCAAGGGCTTCAACATAGGAGCATCGTCCAAGCCGTGCGACAAGGAGGCCGGCCGCTCCTCGCGGTCGCGCCAAGGAGTTCGGATCCTGGCCGACGCGCCCGCCCTCGCCGGCGACCCGGGCCGTCCGGTGCGCATAGCGACCGGCGGTGACGTCCTTTCGAGCGCGTGAGGTAAGTGAGCGTCGGTCTTGGTCGCCTCGGACCTCCCAGCGCAGCGTCTCCGCGGCCGTTCACTCGGAGTCCACCACCGCTCCTCAGGCGGCCTCGGCTGCCGAGACCGGGCCCTCCCGCTCCAACCAGGCGGAGCGGAGCATGGCGACGGCCGCGTACGTCACAACCACGACGACCAGCCAACGCAAGGTGGTCAGCGGAAGCGACCTCACCAGGAACGCCGCGATGAGCACCGCAGGCAAGCCGCCGAGGACCAGGCCCAGGGCTGGAAGGTGCCTGTACGCGTTGGCCTTCAGGAATCGGACGGAAGCGACCGGCATCAGAAACGCGGACGAGCCCATCATGATCGGGAAGGCCACCACCGGGCTCATCCCCATCAGGCTGATGACGATCATCGCCGGCGCGTACATGCCGATGCCCAGCGTCATGAGGGCGCCCAGGATGAAGAAGCTAACCGCTGCAACGACCAGTGCGATTCCAGCCAGCCCGGTCGACTCACCCCCGACCGGCGCGTAGCCGAGGTTGGCCATGACAAAGGTGAGCCCGGCCAGCAGCAGCGCGATGCCCATGCCGATCTGAATGCGCTGCCGGGGCCAGCGGGCCACGAAGCCCGCCCCTAGCCACGCGCCCAACACCGAGGAGCCGATCAGGCTGGTCAAGGTCGTCATGTCGACCTCGACGATGGCGATGAAGATGAAGGCCTGGGCGACGACCGGCAGGGTGTGCCCGACGTGCATCGTTCCCGGAATGCGCTCGTCCGGAACGAGGTCTTGGATCTTGTACCAGGATGTCGTCGGGGCGAACGACCCGATCCCGAGCGTGTCGAAGAAATTCGTGACGAATCCGACCGAGGTCAGAAGCGGCGACGGGAGCTTCTCGGCGCCCTTTTGAGTGTGGCCTCCCTCCCGAGCGCTCTTCACCCAATGCGCCGCGTAGGTGATGCCCAACGCACTCAAGACCCAGAAAAGCACGGCTTGCATAGCGCCCGAAGATAGGGAGCAGGAGAGCGGACGGCGAGAAGCGCGCGCCTCCCGAGCCGGGTGGTCGGCCTCAGCCCTCCCAGAGCTTGGCAGACGGCACGAAGGCGGCCCAGGCGAACCAGAAGGCGACGTATGCCTCGGCGATCCCCTCGAGCCTCTTTCCCGCCAGCTCGCCCGATACGGCCCACCCCTCGAAGTTCCACACGCTCTCGGTCTCGACGTCCACAATCACATCGCCGCGCACCTCGAGCGTCAGGTTCGACGCGCCGTATGTCGGCCGATAGGCCGCGGCCCCCTGTGCATCGGAATCCCAGAAGATGACCGCGGGTCGGCCGCGGGCCCTTTGGTGGATGACACGTATCGGCTCGCCGTTGTCCATGGCACCGAACGGAAACGCTACGGCGCCCCCGATCAAGTCCTCGTCGTAGATTACGGGCGGGATTCCGAACACCCGCTCCTTCGGCGGGCGCCGGCCGTCGAGGGGGCCTTGCGGATAGGGCGTCGCCGAGTTGGCGGGGGTGTCGTACCCCGGATACCGATGCCGACGATAGTCCCGTTCGTGCCCGGTCTCGTCGCTCACCACGAGCGTCTCCGGATGGAGCTCGCGCCAGGCACCCCAACGCATCTCCGTGGCCGGATACATGGTGAGGTCGGTGCCGTTGTGAGGCCCGCAACGGGCCCTTCGCATCATCTGTGGCCAAAGGGACGAATTGGAGACGCGCTCATACATGATCAGGTTGTTGTTGAACACCAGGCCCGAGACGCCGAACTCGGCTCCAGCCACGTCCAGCCGATCGAAGACCAAGCTCGATCCGGTCAAAGGACTGTAGGTCACGGCCAGCCGATGCTCGAAGGAGTCGAAGTTCACGATCTCGTGCCACCACAAGATGTTGTGCGGTACAGCGATGTAGGTGCCGTCCACCTCGATCCCGATGACGCGGTCGTCGTCGCGAAGGTACGAGGTGCCCGAGCCCCCGACCGATACGAGGGGTGGGTCTGTGAGGGCGGGAATGCCGTCGCGTTGCCCGCCGGTGGCGATGATCATCTCATGTGGGATGCTGCACTCCAGGGACCGGCCGGCCGGAGGATCGTCCGGGTCCGTGACACCGGCGGGTGCGTCGCCCGAGCCGCAGGCCAGGGTGGCGAGAACCGTCGCCAGGGCGGCTGCCTGCCGTAGTTGGGGCTCGCTAGTCACGGCTCTCCGATCGTGAGACGCTCGATTCCGTCTGTGAAGAACCACCCGGAACGGGGCCCCCGGTTCCTCTCGCAGCCGGCAGACACCGAGGGATTTGTCTTCGACATGGGGTGCGCGGGCGCATACCTGCGCGCATCGGAGGTGAGCGCTCGGGCCCCCCGAAGCTTGCGCACACCGGATCCGTGATCAAGACTGCGGGGTTGGGTGTTTCATTCGCCGCCACCAGATGTACGGGACGTTGCCAGCGGAGGTCGTATGATCGCGAGGAACAGAGTTTCACGTCGGAATTTCATGGGGAGTGCGGCCGCCGCCTTGGGCTACCTGGGCGTCAAGCCGCGTGCCGACCTGTGGGCCCAGGGGCTTGGGGACTGGCGCCTGCCTCCCCTCGCCGCTCAGGAGTTCGACTTCGACTCGTACGTCCGACTCAGCAGCAACGAGAACCCGTACGGCCCGTCGGAGGCCGTGATCGATGCCATGACGAAGGCCTTCAAGTACGCGCACACCTACGGCGATCCCGGAGAGGACCTCCAGGCGGCCATAGCGGAGCGCGACGGCGTCGCGCGGGAGAACATCCTCATGACGGCGGGCTCGGGCGAGGCGCTCAGGGTGATCGGTGCAACCTACCTCTCAGTCGGTAAGAAGGTCGTCGGCGTGGAGCCCTCCTACAGCTCCGTGTACCGCCACGCCAGCGGCCTCGACGCGGATGCCGTCCTGCTCCCGCTCCTCGAGGACCACCGCCAGCACATCCCGTCGATGATTGAGGCCACCCGGAGGCACTACCGCGAAGTCGGCTTGGTGTACGTGGTCAACCCGAATAACCCCACAGGCTTGATCGTCACCAAGGGCGAGATCCAGGACCTTCTCGATGGGATTCCCGAGGACGTGCCCGTGCTCATCGACGAAGCCTACCACCACTTCATCGAGGATCCCGAGTACGCCACCTCGATCCCCTACGTTCTCGAGGGTCGCCCGGTCATCGTCACCCGAACGTTCTCGAAGATCTACGGGATGGCGGGGGTCCGCCTCGGATACGCCATCGCCACGCCCGAGATCATCGAGCGCATGCGCCCCCACATGACCGGCAGCATCAGCGTGTCGTCCGAGTGGGGCGGGATGGCCGCCCTCCAGGACCTGGAAACGGAGGCTTGGGCCCGGCGGACCAACAACGAGCTTCGGGACAAGGTGATCGCCGAGCTGCGGGCCTTGGGCCATGAGGTGATCCCGTCGCAGACGAACTTCTTCATGGTGAAGATCGGCAAGCCGATCGAGGAGGTTCGCGACGAGTTCAGGAGCAAAGGGATCTTGGTCGGCCGGAACTTCCCGCCGATGCTTGATCACCTGCGCGTGTCGGTGGGCACCGATGAAGAGATGCAGGCCTTCATGACGGTGTGGAAGGAGATCTTCCCCGCCACGGCGGCAGATGCGGCGTAGGGGTAGCTGCACACGCCTTGTCATGAGCCCCAGCTACCTGGTGGTCGGGGCTGGCGGGCGCCTTCATCTTGGAGGCGCCTGGCTGCACATCCACGGATAGCGGAGTAATCGAGGACGGGGACTCGGCCGAATCCCCGCCCTCTGCCCCTTCCGCGCTTCCCGACGTCGCCCCGGTGGGCCGAACGGACCGCCGAGATCCACCAGACCACGGTCTTCGCCGACGCCCAGGCCCACGCGAGCCGTTTCGATCGCGGCATCATGGACCTCGTGGCGGCCGAGGTGAGCGCCGGACGCTCCCTATATCCCTGCACGGGCGGCTAGGTCCTGCGCGGCGGCCCCCCGGCCAGGGGAGTCCCGCAGACGTGTACGGGGCTCGCGAGCGAGGCATGGTGGCGCTCCTCCCCGGCATCGAAGGCTCGGACGGCCCGGAGGGCCGGCTGGACCACTTCCGCGAGATCCATGAGAGGGGCCCGGGGGGGTCCTCCAGCTCGTGCACACACGCCCCAACGAGCTCGCCCACACCCGGCGCTTTTCCGCCCAGTTCCTCGAAGCGATCGGAGTGGCCGGCGGAGCTATCTCGAAAAGACCAGGCACGCGGCGGACGACCTGACCCGCCGGTTCGAGCAGCTCGAGGCGGCCGAAGCCAGCGAGGTCCTGATTCCCGCGGACGAGCCTGTGGGTCGGGTGCTTGGGGGTGGCGAGCCCCATGCCGAGCCGGTGCGCGAGCTGGCATGCGCAAAAATTGCTTCAGCACCCCCCACAGGTTATGCTCGCAATGTTGGGGCCCTCATAGAGTGCGGCCAAGGTCCGCGACCGAAAGTCGGAGGCAGATCATGGAAGTCGATCGCAGAGAATTTCTCGCTTCGGTGGGCGTCGGTACGCTCGCAGCCATGTCCGACGAGGACAAGGCCGAAGAGCTTGAGCACTTTATGATCCACAGGCTGGACGACAGCATCCCACCCAGGCCCAAGTACGCGCCCGAAGAGGTCGCGGAAATGCAGGAGCGCACGACCCGTCGCGGCGTCGGCCGGCTGTTCCTCCTCAACGGCCAACCTCTCGAGCCGATGCCGGAGAACGCCACCCTCGAGGACTTTTTCCGGCTCCGCTTCGCGCCGGCCAATCACGTGCTGCAGAGTGCCGCCCACGCCATGCAAACCGGACAACCCGAGCGGACGATCCTGGCGTGCCTGCTCCACGACACCGTACAGGCCCTGGTCAGGGTGGACCACGGCTACTGGGGAGCTCAGCTCTTCGAGCCGTACGTCGACGAGCGAATCAGCTGGGGAATCCGCTATCACCAGGCGCTCCGCTTCTATCCGGACGAGTCGGTGGGCTACGAGTACCCGGAGATGTACAATCGGATCTTCGGGGTGGACTACGAGCCGGAGCCCTATATCAAGAAGGCGTACGAATTCGCCCGGAACCACAAGTGGTATATGGAGTCGCGCCTGATCACGGTAAACGACACGTACGCTTTCCAGGAGGGCGTCGAGGTCGCGATCGATCCCTTCATCGACATCATCCGACGCCACTTCAAGCAGCCGAAAGAAGGCCTCGGCAACGACACCAGCCCGTCTGCCCACATGTGGCGCAGCATCGCCGATCCGGATCGGCCGCTCTAGGCGCGTCGATCACGGACTCTGTGTCGGGACAGCAAGGGGCCCCCCCTCGGGAGGGGCCCTCGTTGTTTCTGGGACGCGGCGCCGAGGAAGACCCCTGAAGGTCCAACGCCCCGCGTCGCTTGCTCGCGATTCCTGCGATCGTGGACGCGATCACCCGCGGGGGCCTCCCTCGTCGACCGCCCGCGTCTCTCCGCCAACCCATCCCCGGCGCAGTGGGGCAGCATCAACGGTTGATCCCAACGGGGCCGGCAATCCAGCTGCGGGAGCAATCCGCTCAAGGCCGTGGGCGGATGCCCGAGCGAGACGGGGCATCCGCACGACACACTGTTGTTCGAACACGCCCGGCTCTACCTCGCGGTCCGAGAGGAGAATCGGTGGATCGCCGTAGCCGGGTCCGCTCGGTGATGGCAGGTCCGAGCGTGCTGAGGGCCCTACGTGCGATCGTAGCCCCAGGGCCCCGCTTAGCTTCCGGGCCTGACTGTCACCGGCACGTATCCGTTCGTCCAACAGCACTGGTCTCCACCAGTACTGTCGTTAGCCGACCAGTTGTCCACCCGGACACGAAGCAGATACTCGCCGGGCTCGCTGAAGGTGGCCATTGTCGTCGCCTCGCCCGTTCCTTCCTCGATTTGGATCTGCCAAGGGTCGAACTCGACCACGCCGCCGGGGCCTTGATGCTTGAACCAAGTGAGTTCAAGCGCGACTCCCGCACGGTTGACGAGGTCGTCCTCGGAACGCTCTGACACCTCAGACGCCCAGACCGTGAGCTCCAGCGGAGTGCCGACCGTCGCCGTGCGCGGCTCGGCCCGGACACCCTGGATATATTGCCCCTCCGGGGCCCCCGGGTCGAGCCTTACCAGGGGCGGCACCGAGCCCATCGCCTTGGGATTATAGTCAAGTTGCAGTGCAGCCACCCCCACCCTTGCCGGCACCGCCTGGGTCACGCCGTTGGCCGTGATCGTCCACACGAGCCGCTGTTGTCGGTCGGAGAAGGAGGCCGGAACGGTCACGGAGAAGACGCCCCTGTCCCTGCGCGGTTCGACCGGAAAGTGCGTCGGCTGGTCGCCGTCGAACTCGGCAGGTTCGATAAAGTTGTTCGGCCCGAGGGGGACATCGAGGACCTGCTCGGTGTTCAGGTTGAAGTAGCCGAACGAGAACGTGAACGTGCCGTCAGGGTTCGCGAACCAGCCCTCGAAGAAAGGCGCTATCGGCTCACCCTTCGGTTTGTTCGGCGCGAGCGGAAGCCTCTGTGCCGGCTGTGCCACAAGCGGTGCTGCGGTCAGCACGGCGAACACGGCGAGCAGGCTGCCGCCGAGCAGACGACTCTTCATGGTTTTTCCTTCCCCCCAGATGTGTCGAAGGAGCCCCCGCCGAGGGCTCCTTCGATCGTTCTCGTCTATGCTACGTCGTGATGCAATGCAGCAACAGCAAGTCTACAGCCCTTAACCTCCTCCGTCGCTGACCAGCTTCCCCTTCGCTTCTCTCTCGGACACGAGCCGCTCGAAGCCCTCCTGATCCAAGTGCGTGACGGCGATCCAGGCATGCGACATCTCGTCCATCGTCCGGCTGCCCCGAGCGTACCACACCTCCGGATCCGGCGTGAGCGAGTGCTCGGGCGTGTTGTCGTACCACCCGGTGAGCACCACCACCGTGCCCGCAGGAAGCAGCGGCGCCGCATCGTCCTCGTAGATGTAGCTGTGGTGCCACCTCGCGTCGAAGCCAGTCACCATGTTGATCAGCTCCACCTCCCCGTCCGGGTAGATCGCCTGAATCGACATCGCATGCAGGTGCACGTGCCCGTGGGGCTGGAAGCTGTCGATCCGGACCGGATGGTCCCACCGATGAAAGCCCTGCGTCATTGCTGTCCCGTAGGGCGGCAGGTCGATGTCACCATCCAGGCGGTAGAGCTGCAGATCCTGCGCGAACTCCGCCTCGTGTCCCTCGGGGTGGAACCACAGGCCGAGCTCGACCTGGTCGCCCGGCACGTCGTAGCCCATCGGGTAGTAGTGGGCGTCCCACTCGATCATGTCGTCCGGCCTCAGCAGACGCCCCGCATCTGCAGGCACGATCTCGCCAACCTTGCCCATCGCGTATTCCGAGAGGTTGCCCAACCGCTCGTACTCGCCCTCCTCATTCAGCCGCAAGAGCCTCGGAATCGCGTGGTGCACGACCTGACGCCCCGCAGGGAAGGACGGCCGCGTCTCGACCGCCCGGACCAGCCGCTCCTCGGTCAGTCCCGTCGGCACCCTCGGACGCCACCACGTGTCGCCCCCCTCTCCCGCAACGTCGAACGGCTTCGACTTGATCACGTGATCGGGCGGACCCAAGATGTCCTCAAGCTGCCACAGCTGGCGGTCGGGCCACTCGATCGCCGGCGGTAGGTCCACCGGGTCACCCTCGAGCGCTCCCTGGTCGACCCACGCCACGATCGTCGCGATCTCCTCCTCGCTCAGCCTCCAGTCGTCCTTGATGTCCTGGATCCCCACTCCCATATCCAGGTGATACGGAGGCATCTGCCGCGCGGACACCTTCTGCTTGATCAGCGGCGCGAAGGGCCTCGCCGTCTCATAGCTGAGCAGCGAGAACGGCCCGACCGACCCCGGCCGGTGGCAGATCTGGCAGTTCTCCTGCACGATCGGCGCCACGTCCCTCGAGAACGTGACCGCCCCGTCGTGCTGCTCCTGCCCAGAAAGTGAGACGGCGGGCAGCGCCAACAAGGCCAGAAACAGCGTCACCGGCCAACGAACGGGAGCTGCCGCGCGTGCGGAACTGGTCCCCATGCTGAGTCCTCCCTGCAGCGGAGAGTGTTACGACGTTGCCTCCAAGATGAGACCGGGCAGGTGGAAGAACAAGGATGGAGCGTTCCGTTGGTTGGCGGACTTTGTTCGGTCGTTCTCCCTACGAAATTGAGGCTGGCCTTCGCGGCGGGGCTGCTGCACCCGAGCGTCCGGTTGGGCCAGAGCGCGGCAGATACACTGTCCACCACCGCTGCCACCGAGCTGCCGCCCCCGCCGGACCTGCCCCAAGACGCGATCGACGAGGATCCTGTCGTTGCGGGGCGGTCCTCCCCGCAGCAGAACACCGCTTGATTGAGGACCACAATAGGAATCGCGTCCCAGACTAGACCGGCAACGCCCTTGAGAAGGCCCGAGAGGCCTCATCAAGGGAGCCGAAACCGATCCCTGTAGTGAGGCCCCCGCCCCGCGCCCCCCCCCCCCCCGCCCCCCGCGGAGAGCGAGGACAGCACCCGCAATGGAAGCGTCCCCGGCAGGATTCGAAACCTGCGAGCTACCGCTCAGGAGTCGTACCAAGCCAGACGTGAATCACGGTGGAGTCAAGGGGTGGCGCGGTGCCGTTAGGGTCCGGTGTGTATTTGTTCCGCTTGCTTTCGCGCGGTGCAAGTCCGGCTCCCGTAGGTCCGTTTCCACCCCCTGCTCATCGAACCGGACATGCGGATTTCCCGCATCCGGCTCTCAGTTGGGATCACGCCTTCGCCCACGGAAGGTGTCGTGTCGTCAGCGCAAGGCGCGTGAGGCCGCATTGCTCCCACAGCCATCGGTGGGAAAATCGCACGTATTTTCCTGATTTCACCTTGTGCTTCCGGCAGAACCACTGTCGCAGCCGCAGGGCCGCGTACGCATCCACAACCGCGTAGGCCGGACTGACCTGGCCGAGTGTGAAGTAGTTCGCCCATCCGGATATCATCCGATTGAGGCGCCCTACGACCTCCTCTGCTGGCCAGCCCTCGTACCGTGGGTCCGTTTGCGCGCGGATCCTGCGGCGTATGCTTTGGACGCTCGCCTTGCTCGGGCGTGTGCCGATATACCGGTCTCCGCCTTTGGGACGATAGTTCCAGCCGATGCGATATCCAAGGAACTCGAGAGGCTCCTCGGGGCATCGGAGGCATCGGGTCTTGTGCGCGTTGACCGGTAGCTTCAGTCGTTCCATAAGCCGGTTGACCACCGCCAGCATCTCCGCCGCCGGGGCCTTGCCGAGCACACAGAAGTCGTCCGCATAGTTCACGATCTCCGCACTGAAGCGCCGGGCATGGCCCAGCGCCTTCCAGCCAAGGATGAACCGCCGCATGTAGATGTTGCTCAACAGCGGCGAGATCGGAGCTCCTTGCGGAGTCCCCTTTCTCTCCTTCCGCGCCCGGTTCGTGCGGCGTGTGCCGCCGTCCCCGTCCTCCTCTACCACCGGCATCTCCAGCCACGCCTTGATGAGCCGAAGCATCCGTCCGTCACTGACCCGGCGCGCGATGCTCTTCATCAGTTCGGCGTGCGGTATCTCACCGAAGTAGTTGGAGAGGTCCGCATCGACCACTTCGTTGTGGCCCCGGTACAGCAACCTGTGGATCCGCTGCACCGCGTCCTTTGCGCTTCGTCCCGGCCGGTATCCGTACTGCTCCGGCTCCAGGTCCGCCTCGAAGATCGGCCCCAGCACCAGCATCGCCGACGTCTGCGCAACCCGGTCCCTCAGGCATGGGATGCCCAGGGGACGGAACTTCCCCGGCTGCTTCTTCGGGATGAGCACCTGTCGCACCGAACTCGGCGCGTAGGTGCCATCCTTCAGATCCCGCGACAGTTCCCCGACCCAGCGCTCCACTCCGTGCGCCTCGACATCCGCGACCGTCTCACCATCCACTCCAGCCGCTCCGCCGTTGCGCCGCACCATCCCCCATGCCGCCAGCAGGAAGTCCTCCCGCCATACCTTGTCGACAAGGGCGTGGAAGCGCCGTCCGGGTTCTTCCTTCGCTTTCGCATGTAGCACGGTCTGGAGTTTCCGAACGCTCACCGACCCTGTTAGGCTCGCGCCAGTGGTCATGTCCCTGCCCCCTTTCCGTACCGCTCCCAACTCAGGGCCCCTTCCCTCGACGAGCATTACCCCGCGTCCCCGGTACTACGGGCCCATCCGCCACCCCGCCGGCCCGGCCTGCCCCTCGCGGGGTTCCGGTTGCCGCGTGCACGGCACCGACGGGGCTTCCCGTGTTGCCACGCATCCCATCCTCCACACGTGCCGACGCCACTACCCCGGCGGGAACCAGCCGGTTGTCCCGTCGCTCTCTCCCGGCCAGTCGGCGGCCTTCCCCTTTCTTGCGGAGGGTCGGCTCCCGCATTTGACGTTTCGAGGCCTGCTCGGCGTTCACTCACGTTTCGGCCCGCGTGGTCGCTGAGCCTCCTACCGACTTAGCTCCCCCCTTGGCCGTCTCCGCCGTTTCCGGCTGCGTGCCCGTTTAGGATGTCGCATATCGTGCGAGGCCCTTCTGCCAGAGTGCTTCAGCCCATGTCGTTGCCTCCACAAACCGCTCTGGCTGCTACCGGCAGGAGCGACAGTTGCCGGGTGGGATTCGCACCCACTAGGAACGCGCGCCTTTCCACGGCGCACGCAAAAAAATCGTCTAAGTTCAACTAGGACTGCACGATCTGCCATCCTTGCCGTCAGTCTGCGTCGAATCTTGCAGTACCATAATAGCGGAAAAACAGCATCAAATAGCGGATGTGGACGCCCCCTGGTGGGCAAGTCCGTATGTGGACGCCTCCTGGTGGGGAAGTCCGGCTTCAGAACCGAGTCCGTGGCAGCCTGGTCAGGTACTGTCGTATGCAAGCCCACAACCGGGAGCACGCCGGCCAAGGCGACACCCGCACGCCGCATCTTCGGCGGCTGACGAACCTCGGCACGTTCCGGGCGTACGTGGTCGAGTACCTGAAACAGCACCCGGGGATACAACGGGACATGACGCTCTTAGTTCGACAGCTTGCCCCCGGGCCGGAAGGTCTTCCGATCGAGATCTGTGTATTCGCGGCGGACACCCGGTGGCTGAATTATGAGGGCCTTCAGTCCGACCTCTTCGATCACCTTCTGGCCATCGTTCCCGAGTTCGATCTGCGGGTCTTTCAGAGACCAGCCGGATCGGACATGCGGGCTGGGCTCGGTCCCGGCCGGGCGGGCGAGGGCAGTAGATCGACGTGACGCTTCAGTATCTCTCTTCGATCCATCGGTCTGGCAGGCTCGAGGAGACGGCCAGAGAGCGTTTCACGGTCCGTGCTGCTGCGAACGGATGATCCAAAGGACCTCGGGCGGTCGTGCTCGGCCGCTAGGCGGGAGGTACGACGGTGGATATCTCCCCACGAAGTTCACTCGGGAGTCGCAGCCGCCGATCACCAGTGTCGTCCAGTGCTCCGGTCTCACCCAAGAGCTCGACGGTCCGATCGTACTCGTGGAAGGGCAGTTCAGACACAAACTGATGCGCGCGATCGAGCATCTGAATGAACGGGCCCGGCTTCGCTTGGCGTGAGAAGGCCTTGAGTGCCCGCAGGTAGTCGTCTCGATAGCCCGTCACAACAATCACGCGAGTATGGCCGGTCGCTACGAGGGCTGCGTTCATGAGGACGCGCGCCACACGCCCATTGCCGTCTGAGTACGGGTGAACCTCGGTAACCACAAACATGAGGTAGGCCGCCTTTGCGAATCCGTCTGGAAGCGTGCCGAGCAAGCCGTGAGCTTCCCGGAGTGTGCCACGGACCAGTTCGGGTGCCACGAAGACCGTGGTTCCCGCCCGGTTCGGTTGTGTCTTGAACATCCCAGGATCGTGTTCGGGGCGACCCGACATAATGCGGCGATGAGCTGCGTGTAGCACTTCGATGAAGGCGTCTGGACTCGACAAGATTCTCGTAAGAGCACCAGTCATGAAGCTCGGATCGCTCACCAGCGAAAACGTGCCCAACACATCATGCCCGTCCGCGGGCCGCGACTCGGGTACAGCACCCTGTGTAACGATCTCCCATGCCTCGCCGAGGTCGAACTCCGTCCCCTCAATCCAGTTCGAGAAGTACGCGTCGAAGAACGCTGCGGCACCGAAGCCCTCAGTCCCCGGCGGGTAACGCTCGTTACGATCCGGGTGCGGATCGGCCATAAGTACCCGATGGAGTTCTTGAAACAGTCGTAGACGGTCGGGGTCGTACGAGTGCCCTGCGGCGCGCGCTTGGCCTGAGCGCGAAGCGAGGCGGACGTCCCGGGTCCGCAAAAGGGCCCCGATGGTGGCATCCATCGACTGAAACTGTGCGTCGGCTTGGAGATCCGCTTTCAGCGACCGAGCATGATCCCTCAGTTCGTTCAACTCATCCTCGCCACGCACGCGCAGACGTTGTTCCAGTCGCTCTTCGATCTCTTCACCGGGGAGTCCCTTGTTGCCGAATTTGCGGCCGGAGCGACTCGGCGTCAGGGCCTCAAGAAAGGCTCGCGCGCGGGAGGCAAGGTACAAAGACTCCATGAAGGGCTGATCGCCCTCCAGCGGGCCGGGTCCCTCGTGAATCCAGATCTTGGTCCCGTGGATCTCAGAGCGCCATTCGGTCTGACCCACGAGGTGAATGACGCCCTCGGGGGACGGACTCAGCTCCAGGGCTGTGCGGTATCCGATAACACGGCCGGGAGCAATGAGCCGCACGATTTCCCAGATGTGTTGGCGAACCAGGGTGGGAAGCGGCGTGATCAAATCGGTTGTATAGAGCCCACGACGGATGCGTCGGATTTCCCCACGTGCCAGCGCCCGACTTACCGCGTCCTTGTTGTGAGCTGTTCCTAAGAAGAATCGCTCGAACATCTCGTCAATAATCTCCCCAGATAACTGTTGGAGCGCGATCTATTGAGCTTTTGTGCTCCCATTTTGCGATCTACTCAATAATAATAGTTGCTGGATGCGCAAACAACAATGGCTATACGAATAATATAATATTAATATGGCTTTCTTGCGAACAAAATATAATTTAAGGAAAAATCTGGTGATTAGTGATCGCTTCCGGCAGATTGTAAGGCAGACAGGCTGTTGAAGGGATCTCAAGCGCGTGGTCTCGGGATCCTAAGCCATCGATCTCTGGTGCAGCTCCTGCGGGATCCCAATGCACTCCGCGGGGGGCCGCCTCGACCTCAAGATGCTGAGGTCGGCACTCGATCCTTCCTGATGCCTCACCTTACCCGACGGGATCCTCAGGGCGTCGCCTCTTGCGGGCGACCTGCCGCGCGTGCGCCGACCGCCGGCTCTTGAGGGCGTTCAACACGGGCTTTCGACGACGTTCGTGGTGCTCAGATGCTTCCAGTGGGCTTCGGGGAATCCGTAGAACGCGACCATGCGATCCCAGTCGTCCTCCGCGCACCTTCACCGCCTTCAGGTACCAGGGCTCATAGCGCCGGCCGAACGCCCGGCGAGCCTTCACGGCGTCCGCTCTCGTCGGAGCATAGGCGACGTTGCGCAGAAGATGCTTCGCCTCGGCCTGCTCGCGCTGCGGCAACCGGTCGAGCACATTCCTCAGCTTGTGGTTCCAGCACCGCTGCTCACCGGCTTCGGGCCAAATCTGTCGCGCCGCGCCCCAGATCGCCGCGTTGCCGTCGGCAACCAGGAGCTGGGGAGCCCCGATGCCCCTGGCCCTCAGCTCCCGCAACACCCCAAGACCACGACTCCACGGACTCGCGGTATCGCTTGAAGCGGTATAGCGGATCCGCTATACCGCCGACATGACATGGACGGTCGAAACCGTCTCCGGCGTTGATGCCGAAATCGAAGTCCTACTTTCCAGCTCTAGAGACGCTTCGTGAATCCCGGCGCGGGCGACAGTTTGCCGTAGACTGCCCCGATGATCGCCCAGCTGACCAGGAGTTGGACGGCGCTCGCGAATGCGGCGGCCACTCCGCGGTCTCCCATCAGTACGTAATAGACATCTACCAGCAGGATCTGGGAAACTGCGATGATCATGGCGGATCGTACGGGACTCCCCACCGCCTGGACCACCCAATCCAGCAGGAGGACCAGGAGGACCGCCGCGATCAGCAGGGAGAGCCAGCCAGGTGCGATCGGCCCGGTCGGCATGTCATTCGCGGCGATGGGGCCGAAGAAGTAGATGATTCCTGCAAGGTTGACGACGTATCCAACGACGAGGGCGCCGAGGATCGGCTTCATTCTGTCGCGCATGACCGGTCTCCTTTCTGGAGGGCGGAGGAGGGGCACCAGTTCTGTCGAAGACGGGGACAACGCAAGAACACCCGCTTGCCGCGGGATAAAGCAGCACACCCCGGGATGCGGTGGCGCTCCCGCTCAGAGACAGCTCACAATCTGGCTTCAGGACTACAACATCAAGGATGGCGGGAAGGTCTACGCGGACGATCCCGTCTCCTATGAAGGTCCACCGAATCGAGACATCCAGGCGGAGAGCCAGGACGGTGAGGCGGCCCCACCTCGGATTCGAACAGGAAGCTTCTGGATGTTCCTCTTCCTCCCTTCAGTGAAGTCAACGAAGACTCAAGACAAACGGAAGCACATGGCCTCTGGCTAGCCACATGTACTTCATCCCCCTCCAAGGAATCGGTCTAGAGCGGGATCAACCCTACCTGGGGTCCAAGAATTGGTCGAAATGCATCCAAAGGACTCGAGAGTAACGGAACAGCAGCGGAGCAAGAAAGGGGAGCGTCACCCCAATCGTCAAGAGGCACTTATTCGCCGAAAAGCCCCCAACTACCACCAGAACCACAACCAGTGGCGTGTATAAGGCCAAGCCCATACCGTAGCTGATATACATTGCCCCAACGAAGTAACCCTGCTCTCTCTCGTATTTCAACCGGCAAGAAGGGCAAAGTCGATGCACCTTCCAAAGGCTCTCGAATACCGCACCATGCAGACAACGCGGGCACCGGAGCCGGGCTATGGCTTGGAGCCGACTCAGCTCTTCCCTCAACGGACAGAATTCCCTTCCATCGAACACTACCGAAGATAGAGATTGAACCACGCGATAAGATGTGATGTGCGATCTGGGCGTTATCGAGCCCATGACCGTGCTTCACCGTTTCCGTCTATTCAGGTAATGGCTTTCATCGCCCGGGAAAGCCCCAAGAATAGCCGTTCGCGATAGCACGCTCTTGTGGCGTTCCCGAGCGTAGATTGGCAAGGAGCCGGCGTCAAGGAGGAAAGAGAGTTGTACCCGGCTTGAAACGAGTCCGCTTCGGGGTCGATCGCGCGCTCGCTGCTGCGCTAGGCTTCGCTGAGGCAGCACTTCGGGCTTCCCCGGGACCTTTCATCGACCGACTGACGGGATGCTGACGATCCTGCGGGGTCCCGATCCCCGCGCCGGGCGAGCCGAACCGCCTTCTCGCGTCCTCGACGTCAGAGGACTCCGTCGAGGTAGAGGTACAGCCGCCAGATCTTGCCGCGACGCACCCCCCGCGCCAGATCCAGGCGCACCACGCCGTCCATCAGCGACACGCCCGCCCCCACGCCTATCCAGGGGTCCTCGAAGGTGAACGCCCGCTTCGGGCCGGCCCACCCGGCATCGCCGAAGAGGGAGAGCCGGAAGGCTGGGGAGGCCGTGGCGACTTCGGCCCGCCCGTACCAGAACGCGTCGCCCACCAGCGCCGACTCGTGGAATCCCCGGACCGTGCTCCCGCCACCCAGGTAGTACAACCGCTGCACGGGCGGTCCGCCCCACGACGTGCCGGCGCCCGCCTCGATTGCGCTCGCGATGTAGTGCATCACAGGCCCAGTGGCCTACCTATCCAAGCAGCGTCGTCAACTCGGCCAGCTCCTCGTCCCACCCCTCCGTGTTCTGGCGGTGATGCAGGTCGGTCCTGAACCCCGTCTCGCGGAGGCGCAAGGTGGTGCCTCCATCGTCCCGCGGGGTCAGCGTCCACTCGACGCGGGTCGCGGGGGCATCCTCGAAGGCAACCCCGGGCTCGTGCACCCAGCTCCACACGAGTCGGCGCGGAGGATCGACGTCCTCGACCCGCATCGCGTAGCGCCCATGGTCTTCCCACGTCATGGCGGCGTCCCCGCCCGGCCTGAGGTCCAACTCGGCCTCGTCCCCGAACCAGAGCGCCAGCTCCGCCGGGTCGGTGATCGCGCTCCACACGTTCTCCACGGTGACATCCAGTTCCAGCACCTTCTCGACCGTTCGTTCGCTCATCTTCACTCTCCCAGCAGGTGGCATCGCAACCGCTCCAGACGCTCGTCCCAAGCCGCGGCGTAGGGCGCCAACCAGTCCTCGACCTCCTTCAGCGGCTCCGGCCGGAGCGCGTGAAGCCTCTGCCGGCCCAGCACGCGCTTTTCGACCAGGCCGGCCGCAACCAGGATGTCGAGGTGCTTCGAGACGGCTTGCCGGCTCATGGGAAGACCACGCGCCAGCGTGGTGAGGGAACTCTCCCCTTCGTCACAAAGGCGACCGAGGATTGCGCGGCGGGTCGGGTCGGACACGGCTGCAAATACATCGGACATGACTTCATCATGCAACTAATTGGTTGCATGTCAAGTCGGTTACGATCAGGTCGTCATCGTCCGTGAGGCATTCGCCGAAAGGATAGTGGTCGAGGGGCTCATTGAGGCAGTTTCTCGCGTACCCAGCGAGTCCGCCGAACAAGAGATGCACGGCAAACCGAGCATCCGCCACGACCTCCTCTTGCGAGAGCACCTTCGCGTCGATGTAGTCCACCCGCCTGTGGAAGTGCTGGACACCGTTGAAGCAGGGCGGAACTCTCCCGAAGTCCATGCCGGAGTCCGGGGCAACCTTAGACCCGGGCGCGCAGATCGTGTCGTCGTAGCCTCTACTCGCGTAGCCGACACCCAGCTCCAAGCCCCAATCCGTGGTGACCGAGACGCCGGCCGTCATGGCCCGGGTCCGTTCCTCGTCGTAGTGCGAGAAGTGCGGACCGGCATTGACTGCGATCCTGTTCACGGGAGGTTGCACCGCCAGGCCGATCAGTGCCAGCACGATTGTAGATGGGGAGCGCGTCCATGCTTCTTCCCTCCCCCGCCCCCGGCGGGATGATGTCCCCGCCAGGGGCGGGATGTGTTCTTAGCCTTAGCCTAGCCTAGGAGCCTGCGCCGCAGAACGGTTTAGCCCCGGTTTTGGACCGGAGACCCAACATATTTGTGCACGCGACTCGGTTAACAGGGGATGACAAGTTGGACCGGGAGCGGCCGAAGGAGGGGTCGAACGACGAGTGGCGGCACCTGCACGACGGGGACGCGCGAATCGAAGATGAAGGACGAGCGCACGCGCATGAGCCACAAGCCCGGCACCCGCCCTCCGGCACCGGCTGTCCCCGACGCGTGGCCCTGTATCGAGAGTCCACCTTAACCTTGCCTTGGACCTGTCCGACGAAGTAGGACCACCTCAGTGCCTCCAGAACGCCAACTTGGGACGAATCAACATGACTCCCTTCTACATGCGTCCGGACCAACGGCACGGGACACTTGCAACAGATCGAAAGCACCGGCCGTTTGCACTCCTTTTTGTTCTCACCGTCACCCTCTTTGTTGACCTTCCCGCGGCCGCCCTCGCCCAAAGCAGGCCGCAGTTCGTCGACGGCTCGGTGGACGGAAATACCCTGACGATGACTTTCGATAGGGCCCTGATGGAGGACTTGTCGGGGGAGAATGTTGAGTACTTCCCACGCTTCTACTTCGGAGTGTGGGAAAGGAAGGAGCCGGTCTTCCTCCCGAACGAGCCGGACCCAGCAGGCCGGATATTCCCGGTGGTTGACGGGGTCCGGGTTCGCGGCAATTCGGTAACGTTGACGCTCGAGAGGGCGGTGGAGCCGATGGTCCTTGTCTGGGTGTACTTCCACAACCTGAGCATCAATCCCCCGATCAGAGACCTCAACGGGGTGAATCCCGGTACGTTCGTGAAGCAGGTCACCAACAGGACCGGCCTCACCCCGCCTACTCAACCCGGTCGGCCCAACAGCCTGCAAGGGAAACCCGACGACAAGCGGGCGACCCTTAGCTGGGAACCTCCGACTAACACCGGGGGGACGGAAACCCTTACCTACGAGTGGCGTCAGGGGATCACCGGCACCTGGCCCTCCGTCGGCACCGCCACGACCGTCACCATTCCCAACCTTGAAAACGGTACCAACTACACCTTTTATGTGCAGGCCCGGAACTCCGCGGGCGCGGGCCCCGCAGCCAACACCACGGTTCGGCCGGCCGGCCGGCCGGGTGCGCCGCAAAACCTCATGGTGGAGCCAGGCAACCAGCAGGTCCGGATCCGCTGGAGCCCGCCGGCCAACGACGACGGTTCGCCCATCCGACGCTACGAGTGGAAGCAGGGCAGCGGCGGCACCTGGACTTCGACGAGCACCACCACCACCGCTCTCGCCGCCAACCTCATCCCTATGGAGGGCCCGATTCTTGCTAGTAGCCCGCGCGGTTGTGAGTCGGTAGATGGAATGCCGCCGCTCCGCACGGACATTCTCCTGTTCGGGGCTCGGTCCATATCTAGTGCTTGCGGGTATACCCTGAAACCGCATACGGTGTTTTGAGGTGGTCCTACTTCGTTGGACAGTCCGAGGGCGATCTTAAGGTGGATTCCGATGGTCTCCAAAGCCCTCGGGGTCCCGCTTGAGGCCGGGTGTTCTCCTTCGAGCCCGGTTTGAATATAACCTCCGCCTTCCCGTCGGGACTGGTTCCCGATGGGAAGACGGAGGGAAGGGCCGCGCGTAGATCCCGCGACGATCGCAGGCGTCGTTGCGCCGGTTGGGTGGCGTCGCGCCGGATCGTCCTCACCACACCTCCGCGCCTTCGCGATAGGCCTCGCCCGGCGTCCGTCCGCCCAGCGACGAGTGCGGGCGCGCTTCGTTGTAGAAGTCGATCCACGAGCCGATGATGCGTTGGGCGTCGGGCCCGTCCCGGAGCTCGTAGAGGTACACCGCCTCGTACTTCAGCGACCGCCACAGCCGCTCGATGAAGATGTTGTCGAGGAAGCGGCCCCGGCCGTCCATCGAGAAGCGCACGCCCGCACCCAGCACCCGGTCGGCGAACGCCTCGCTGGTGAACTGGGAGCCCTGATCCGTATTGAGGATCTCCGGAGCCCTCCAGCCCAGCGCGTCGTCCAGCGCCTGGACGCAGAACGACGCGTCCATCGTGTTCGACAGCCGCCAGGCGAGCACGTGCCGGGTCGCCCAGTCCATCACGGCCACCAGGTAGAAAAACCCTTGCGTCACCGGGACATAGGTGATGTCCGCGCACCACACGTGGTCCGCCCGCGAGATCGTGAGGCCCCGCAGCAGATAGGGGAAGACCCGGTGCTCCGGACTCGCCACGCTCGTGCGCGGCCGCCGGTAGGTCGCCTCCATCCCCATCAGGCGCATGAGCCGCCGGATCCGGTGCCGGCCCGCGGCAACGCCCTCGCGGCGCAGATGCCGCATCAGCTGCCGGCTCCCGTAGAACGGATACGCCATGTGGAGCCCGTCCATGCGCCGCATGAGCGCCAGGTCCTCGGCGCTCTCCCCCTTCGGCCGGTAGTACTGCGACGACCGGCTCACGCCCAGCAGCGCGCACTGCCTCGAAAGACTCAGCGGTCCGTCCCGCTCGATCATCCGCCCCCGCTCCGCCCGGCTCAGCGCTTGAGCCCGCGCCGAAAAAAATCCCGCTCGACCGTGAGCTCCCCGATCTTGGCGTGCAGGTCCCGGATCTTCGCCTCGTGCTCCAGGGCGGCCTTGCGGCCCGCGCCCCCGGCAAACACCTCCGGCAGCCCTTCGAGCAGCTGCCGCTTCCATGTGGTCACCTGGTTCGCATGAAGCTCGTGCCGCGCCGCGATCGCCTGCACGCTGTCCCGCTCGCGCAGCGCCTCGAGCGCTACCCGTGCCTTGAACTCCGCCGTGAACCGCCGTCTCTTCCTGGCCATCTCGGTGCCTCCTCTTCCGCTCTGGAATCCACCTTAACGACCTGTCCAAAAAACCGGGACCACCTCATTTTATTGAGAGACCTCCTTATGCTGCCTGCGACAACACGATGCCCTTCGGGCAGACCACCGATGTGACGGAAGACTTGTGAGGTAGAAGAGTTGATGACATCGATCCGACGGGCCCGCGGAACTAGGAATACTCTGAACAAGTCATCCTCGGGACGTTAAATTTAGGGGGAGGGGAGTACGCGGGCTAAGCGGGTCGATCGGGGGAGACGAAGGATGGAACAGGTGACATTTGCGGACGTGGAGTACGAGGGGAAGAAGCGGCGGACGCGGCGGGAGCTGTTTCTGGAGCGGATGGAGGCGCTGGTTCCGTGGGAGCGCCTGGAGGAACGGATTCGGCCGTTCTATCCGAAGGCGGGCCGGGGGCGGCAGCCGTACCCGTTGGCGGCGATGCTGAGGATTCACTGCGTGCAGCTGTGCTACAACCTGAGCGACCCGGGGATGGAGGACATGCTGTACGAGATCGAGTCGGTGCGGCGGTTCGCGGGGCTGCGTTTGGCGGGTCCGCTGCCGGACGAGACGACGATTCTGAACTTTCGCCACTTGTTGGAGCGGCACGGGCTGGGGCGTGGTTTGTTTGAGGAGATCAATGCGTACCTGGCGGAGCGGGGCTACCGGGTGCGGGCGGGGACGATCGTGGATGCGAGCATCATCGCGGCGCCGTCATCGACGAAGAATCGGGAGGGGGTGCGGGATCCAGAGATGCATCAGACGAAGAAGGGCAACGAGTGGCACTTCGGGATGAAGGCGCACATCGGGGTGGACGCGGAGACAGGACTGGTGCATGGCGTGCGGACGACGCCGGCGAACACGCACGATCTTCGGGAGGCGGGGGTGTTGCTTCACGGGGGGGAGGAGGAGGTGTGGGCGGACGCGGGCTACCAGGGGATCGAGAAGCGGGTGGACACGGGAGGCCGTCCGGTGCAGTGGCATGTGGCGATGAGACCGGGGCGGCGGAGGCTCCTGGAGCAGGACGGGGCGCGGTGGCTACGTGAGCGGGACAAGGCCTCGGTGCGGGCCAAGGTGGAGCACCCGTTCCTGTATGTGAAGCGGCACTTCGGTTACCGGAAGGTTCGCTACCGTGGGCTGGCCAAGAACACCGAACGGATCGCATTGCTCCTGGGCTTCGCGAACCTGCTCGTGGCGGGCCGCTATTCGACGGCGTGAGCAGCCGGCGCGGGAAACATCTGCCCACGCAGGGCCCAACGACGGGATCATCGGCCAGAGCATGCCGGCTTGGCGCGTTTTCAGCCCGTCATCGCCCCCAAGACCCCTGAAACCGGCTCCCTCCGTCCCGCACCGCCCCCAGAAAGGCCTTGCTCAGAGCTTCCCTAGGTCTGCGGTGGCCTGTCGAAGATCCCAACAACTCGTTCGCACGCTTGTTCTAACCGTCCTCTTCGGCCTTCCGGCGGCCGCCTCCGCGCAAAGCCTGACCGTGACGGTTGGGGAATACTATCTTGGGGAGTCAGGAGGCTCGTCCTTTGACAATCCGTCCACCACGACGGTTACGGTCAAGATCGACGGACAGACGTTTGTCGCGGGTGAAGCCATCGATTTCTCTTTCCGTGGAGATCCTGTCCCGGGCGCCGACTTCACGATGTCCCAGGACGGCGCCACGCTGTCCCTCCCGTACCGGTTAACTCCCACAGCCGGGTCCAACTCGGTGTCGGGGCTGATCACGATCCTGGATGACGAAGAGGACGAAGCGGGTGAGTACGCCTACCTCACGGCCAGCCTGAGCGGAACCTCCATGACGGCTGAGGGCCGGTTCATGATAACCGGGAGCGACCGCCGGCCCGTGCTCGTGAATTCGTGGATCGACGGAACGGTGGTGAAGCTGGTCTTCGACCGGCCGCTGCTTGAAGATCTGTCAAACACGAATACCCGGCCGGACCTCTACTTCAAGATGGAGATCAAGAAGGCAGGGGAGACGAGTTTTGGGAAGGAGGCTTGTCCGATCGTGGGAGGCGTCGTCGTTCGTGGAAACACGGTGACCCTGACGTTCCCCGAGGGCGTCCAGCCGGGGGACATGGCGAGGCTCACCTACCGCAACATGAGCGTCAATACGCCGATTCAGGACCTGAAGGGCCAGAATGCGGCGACGTTCACGGTTGATATGCTGGACAACAGAACCGGCCAGACGCCTACGACCAAGCCCGGCCGACCCAACAACCTGATGGCGGAGCCCGACGACGGGCAGGTAACCCTCAACTGGGATCCTCCGACCAACACCGGAGGGACGGAAGCCCTCACCTACCAGTGGCGGCAGGGCAGCACCGGCGACTGGAAGTCCACCGGCACCCAGACGACCAAGACCGTCACCGGCCTCGGCAACGGCACCACCTATACCTTCTACGTGCAGGCCGTGAACTCCGCGGGCGCAGGACCGGCCGCCAGCACCACGGGACGGCCAGCTGGCCGTCCGGGCGCGCCACAGAACCTCATGGCACAGCGCGGCAACCAGCAGGTGACGCTCTCCTGGGACGCGCCCGCCAATACCGGCGGGTTGCCTCTCACCTACGAATGGCGAGAGGGCGCCGACAATTGGACCTCAGTGGGGACATCCAGGCGCGTCACCGTGGGAGACCTGGAAAACGGCAACCCCTATACCTTCGAGGTCCGCGCCAGGAACTCAAGCGGTCCAGGCCCAGGCGCCAGCGTGCCTGCCAAGCCGGCAACCTTCCCGGGAATGCCCGAGAACCTGAGGGTAGAACCCGGCAACGAAATGGTAACGCTGTTCTGGGACGCGCCCGACGACGATGGTGGTGAAGACGTCACCCGCTACGAGTGGCGGCAGGGCACGAGTGGGAGTTGGATGGACATCGGACTGATTTCCACCAAGACCGTCGGCAGCCTCACCAACGGCACCACCTACACTTTCCAGGTGCGCGCCATAAACGACGTTCGATATGGTACGCACGCCAGTGTCACGGGCCGACCCATCGCCACTCCCGAGGCGCCCGGGCCGCCCAGAAACCTGAAAGCCCAAGCCGGCGACGAGCAAGTCACGCTCACATGGGATCCGCCCGCCAGCAACGGCGGCGCCACGATTACCAGCTACGAGTGGAGCCAGGACCCTAACAATTGGCTGACCAACCAAACAACGACTACGCGGACCGTCACCATCACCAACCTGAACAACGGCACCGCCTATACGTTCTATGTGCGCGCCCGCAACTCCGAGGGCCCGGGCGATCCGGCCTCGGTCACCTCAACACCCGCCGAACCCACCGCCCCGGGCGCGCCCACCAACTTCCGGGCCAGTCCCGGAAATGCCCGCGTGACACTCTTCTGGAGTCCTCCAACGAGCAATGGCGGAAGTGAGATCATCGAGTACCAGTGGAGCCAGGACCAGGTCACTTGGAACGTCGTCAACGCGGCAACCCTCCGAGTCACCGCCACAGATCTCAATAACGACGCCACCTACACATTCTACGTGCGCGCCAAGAACTCCGTCGATGTGGGTCCGGCTGCGACGACAACCGCCACTCCGTCCGCTTCCGGCGGCACCGGGGGCCGCAGCGGAGGAGGCGGAGGCGGCGGGGGTGGGGCCCAAGGCTCGGTCCCCGGTCCACCGAGGAACCTGTCCGCCTCCCCTGGGACCCGGCAAGTGGATCTGTCCTGGAGCCCGCCCACCGACGACGGAGGGAGCGCGATCACCGGCTACCTGATCGAAGTATCCGAGGACGGGGGTAGCAGCTGGCGCGCGCTCGCGAATACGGAATCGACGGTCACGACCTTCGAGCACACCGGCCTGGACCCGCAGACGACCCGCCACTACCGCGTCTACTCGATCAACTCGATAGGCACCGGTCTGCCCTCGAACGTGGCTTCCGCGACGACCGTGGCCACCCCTCCCGGAGCCCCTGGTGGCCGCCTGGTTGCCGAAGCTGTGGATTCCAGCCGGATCGACCTGTCCTGGAGTGCGCCCCGCGACGACGGCGGCAATATGATTGCTGGCTATCAAATCCAGTTTTCGGCAGATCAGGGTCTTTCCTGGTCCGTTCTGGTAGTCAACACGGGGTCCACCGAGACCACATACTCGGACGTGGACCTGGCTCCCGGAACAACGCGCTACTATCGCGTCCTGGCGATCAACTCGGTTGGCCCGGGAACTCCCTCGAATGTGGCTTCAGCGACCACCGATGCCGTTCTGCCCGGCGCCCCCCTCGTGCTGGACGCAACTGCAATCGGAACGTCGCGGATCGACCTCTCCTGGAACCCGCCCGACTTCGACGGCGGCTCACCGATGATAGGCTACCGGATCGAGGTCTCCTCGGATGGCGGGACGACCTGGAGCGTACTCCTGGAGAGCACTGGCTCGACGGCCACCAGCTATGCACACCAGATGCTCCCCCCCGGCGCCACGCGGCAATACAGGGTGTCCGCGATCAACCGCGTAGGTGTTGGCCCGGTTTCCAACGTGGCGTCCGCCACCACCGACTCCACAACGCCCGACGCACCACAGAACCTCGCCGCGGTCGCCAACGGCACGTCCCGGATCGACTTGGCGTGGAGCGCCCCGACCTTTGACGGTGGCTCCCCGGTCATCGGCTACAGAATCGATGTCGCGTCGAGCCCGGATGGCGGGCGGACCGTGCTGGTGGCCAACACCGGATCAACGACCACCGAGTACAGCCACGGCAACCTCGACCCGGCCACTCGGCAGTACTACCGGGTCCTGGCCATCAACGCCGAGGGGACAGGACCGCCCTCGAATGTGGCGGGCGCCACCACCGACGCGACCGTGCCCGACGCGCCCACAAACCTCGGAGCCACGGCCACGTCGACCACCCGCATCGACCTGACGTGGAACGCGCCCGCCTACGACGGAGGTGCCGCCGTCACCAGCTATGAAATCGAAGCCTCGGACGACGGGCAGTCGGGTTGGACCGCCCTGGCGACGTCGATGACGGCCCGCTACGCCGACCTGGTCACGCCGGGAACCACCCGCCACTATCGCGTCCGGGCGGTCAACGCCGTCGGGGCGGGCCCGCCGTCGGGAGTCGCGAGTGCCACCACAGACGACCCGAAGGAACGAGCCAACCAGCTCAACCTGAACATCCTGCCCTACGCAGCGGCCGCGATGACGGCAAGCACGGTGCTGGCGATCACAGACCGGGTCGAGGGCGCGGCGACGAGCGACGTACAGGGACCGCAAACCAACCTGGGCGGCTTCTCCTCCCTGGCGGGGGTCGTGGGAGCGGCCGCGCGCAGCCTCGCGCCGGATTCCCGCCCGTTTGCCGGTGCCTTCTCCAGCGCCGCATCACCAGCCGCATCCATCTTCTCTGCCGCCGCCCGGCCCCTCGGCAGCGCAGCAGGGGCCGGACACCCCGAGAGAGACCCGGCACAGGACGGAACCGGGGGCCGCGGCGCGTCCGCAATCCGACTCGGCGCCCTCGCCGGCCTGGATCTCCGGCAGTCGCTAGGTGGAACCTCCTTCCTGATGCCGCTGGGCACGGTCGGCGACGGTACTCCGCAGGAAACCGGGACTTCGCGCACCATGGCGTGGGGCGTGGGCGATTACCGCGTGCTCGATGGTCCTGTCGGCCGCGGAGACACGGACTGGGACGGCGACGTCCTGAGCCTGCACGTCGGAGCAGACACCCGGGTGCGTCCAGACCTTCTCACCGGCGTGGCGCTGTCCCGGTCCACGAGCGCGTTCGAGTTCTCCAACCGCACCGGCCCATCGGTGGTCACCGGCGACTACGAAGCCGATGTCACCAGCGTGCATCCCTACGCGGCCTGGTTCGCCGGTGAACGCAGCCTGGCCGTCTGGACCACCGTCGGCTACGGCGGAGGCGGGGTTTCGATCGAGGAATCGACCGGCGACATGCGCTCCGGCGACACCCGATTCCTGACCGCGGCCGCGGGTGGAAGCGCCATAGTGCTCTCTGCGGGAGCCGCCTCGTTGCGGGCGAAGAGCGAAGCCTGGATGACCAGGGTCGATGTCGAAGAAAACAGCCAGATGGACGCCTTGGACGTGGATATGAGGCGGGCCCGGCTGGCCGTGGAGGGCAATCGCGCGTTTTCCTTCGACTCGGGCGACGAACTTTCGCTCGCACTGGAAACCGGCCTGCGCTACGATGGCGGGGACGGCGCGAAGAGCGGCGCCCTCGAGCTGGGCGGCGTCGTCCGCTACGCGCGCCCGTCCCTTGGACTCGTCGCGGAGGGACGCGGGCGGATCATGGCCACGCGCCAGGACGGCTACCGCGAGTGGGGCTTCAGCGGCCGCATCCAGATCGACCCACAGACCCTCGGTGAAGGCTTGGCGCTGCGGCTGGTTCCGTCCTGGGGCGACGCGTCGGGCGGTGTGCAGCGACTGTGGGATCACGGCGCGATGGGCGCCGTGGGGAACGGCTTCCTCGGCAGGGACCGGCAAGGCTCCTTGAACGCCGAAATCGAGTACGGGCTACGGTCGTTCGGTACTCCCTACGGAAGCTTCCGTCTGGCGGAGCGTGGAACCCGGACCTTCAACACCGGGGTGCGCTACCAGGCCGACATGCGCGGCAGCCTCTACCTCGAAGCGTCCCGCCGGGAAGGCGCATCGGGACCCGCGACCCAGGCGCTGATCTTCAGGGGACAGTGGCGTCTGCGATAAGCCGCGCGCCGCTCTCACCGCGCATCCACAGGAGACTGGCCCGGAAGTCTGTAGTCCGGTAGCTTTTTGCTCTGTCCCCGAGCTCTTCACAGGCGCAAAGGCGCGTTCTGCTGGCCGGAGGATGAGGATGGTCCGCGCAGCCCAAATGACCCCCTTGTTTCTGCTGCTCGCCCTCGCAACCCCGACGTTGGCCCAGGCGGAATGTCGGTCCGGTCGATGATCTGGCCGAAGACGCCGTGATGCTCTGCGGGTGGCCGTGCGAATGGTCCATCGCCGCCCCGGCGGTGAGCCCACTCCTCCGTTCCCATGACCTCGGTTCGTTTTGGCACTCTCCAGCTCTCGAAAGCATTCACAACCCCCTTTTCCGCTGGCCCTGCCCTCGCCAATCTACTGTCCAACTCCCCCAGGAAGGCGGCGTGTGACACCCGACGCCCGCTACCTTTCTTGAATCACTGAAGTGCAACGCAATCCGCGAGGGAGATCAAGCTTCCGGCTCAGCTCGCAGTATTCAAGTCAACCGGCTTCTGCTAAACTTACGACGGGTAGTCACTAGTACCAGGGCCAGCGTTCGACTGAGTCCTTAAAAGAAGCAAGTACTTGCTTACAATTCTGTGTGTTATCGCCACAAATTCCATACATCACAAACGGAGAGCTGTCTTGTCTTGTTGAAATCGATTCCTCGATCTCTTGAAGAATACGATCCCTATTCGCAACTCGCCATCCAAAAGAGCCAGCCGGCACCCAACTCTTCTTGTCGCGGAAGCTGAGTGCCATCAGTATTTCGAGTTTATCGAAGACCAGCGTGTATCGATTGTCGTCGGGGATTATGCGTTTACAATATGGGCGTAATGTCGTGTGTATCCAATCGTTCAGCGGAGTGTAGTGTTTGTCCATACCTTCCAGACACTGCATCACCTGATGTGGACGTTGGAATGATTGAAATTGGCAGGAAGGTGAAAATATCTCTACAGCGGAGACATCCTCCCGGTGTTCGCCACGAATTGCGGTATCCAATATGCACTTGAGGAACTGAAGCCGGTCAGCTTCGACTGCGCCGAGTCCCAATGCATAGAGCAAGAGCGTTGCCGGATATCTTTGCAACTCAACCCACATAGTTGGGCCAGTGCTCGATGTTCTGGAGCCGAGACGCCCCAGCGCTCGCTGCCACCCGGGATAATGATGCTCTTCTGTCCAGTAGCTCCCGACTGTCGACATGGCAAATAACGTCGAACAGGCAGCCTCGTAGCTACGCACCCGCACCGTGACCGATTCGGTAGTCGGCTCTGGACCCCCATGCACGGCGAAAGCGTCTCCGGAGATGATCTCGAGCACTCGGTCAATGCTCGTATCGACTAGGTCCGACAGTTTAATGCGGTATCTGGGCTCGGAAATGTAGCGTTTCAGGCTTGCAACAGCGGCTTCGGTAGAGAGCGGATGAGGCCTGGAGAATTCCTCAATGGACTGAACGGATTGCTGGATAGTTTGGAAGAATGTATCGGCGTCTTCGATGGTAATCACTTGGGCTCTGCGATGGTCAATCAGACGTTGAGCCTGATCTCCTGGTTTGCCCTGTGCGGCCCAGTAGGTCGTGAACCGACGCGACGGCGCACGATAAAGTGCATTGCGCAAAGCTCCGTCCCACTCTGCTGACCATCCGCATACGACCAGACCGAACTCATCAAAGACGCGACCCAAGAGACGATCGAACTCGGGCGGATACTGATCGAGTTCAGCAGGGGTATTTCTAATACGGGTGTCGAGATAATCGCCATGCAGCTTGAAGACGCAGCATTCTGTGTGGATCAACGGGAGTGCACCTTGAACCTGATCAGGGGAACTCAGGATTGTCGGTACTACGCCCTCGTCGGTGAGAGCGGTTTCCATTAGACGGTCACAATTCGTCGTGAGGATAACTCTTATGTATCCTCGGGCGGCCAGAGACGCGATGGCCCGGTGCGCCGCACTAGGCTGCTTCTCCCCTTCCTCACGCTCCTGGTCAGTCGGTTCCCAATATCCACGGAGTAGCTGTTGTCGTTCAGCCGGCGTCTTGGCAAGTTCGTCAAGAAGGTCTGAATAATTCAGTTCTTTTCCAAACTTGTTTAGATACCAGTGTTCGGGAGTAGGATCGCACGTCTCTTCGTGGATTGTCGACAGCTTGCGAACTAAGTCGACTGTTATGTCCCAACCCGTTGGAATCTTCGAGGACCTGGAAGCTCCCGATCCCACAAGGACAGCGTAAATACCAGGATTTGCCTGAATCGAGAACGATAGCGAATGGGCTGGATCAATCACGGCGTGTGATGGAAGGAGAGCTGCCCTGGTTCCCCGTCAGCTAGAGCCGATGAGGAGTCCTGCTAGACTCAGGTTTAGCGCCTGGGCCAAGCGGCGAAGAGTGTCGGACCTGGGATCGTGTTTGCCTGTCTCAAGGTTCGAAATCACGGCTTGATCGAGCCCGGTTCTTTGGCCGAGCTCGTACTGAGTGATGCCCGCAGCTTTGCGAGCGGACCTGACGCGAGCACCCACGGTGGCGTTGGACTCAAGCGTAGCGTCCTGCAGCCGTCGGCGGAACTCGGAGTCAAGAACGGATCGAAGTGAGGAGGAGTCAATCTCGAACGGGGATCCATCTGTGCGAGTCAGTATCATCACGGCACCATGGTTACCCGGGATCCCAGATTCTAGTACCAGTACGTCTCGCAGGTCCTCGATTCCAAGATCAGCGAGGCTAATGCTGCCACTTAGGCCGTCTCCAAATTGGATCCAAAACGAGTCGGTCACGGAGGAGTATCTGACGTCAGTGAGCGACTCTGGATCGAGGGCAGCGAGGGCCTCGTAGATGCACGCCTCCAACTGCCCGGTCTCATCCAAGTCACCACAGACGAGGAGCCGCTGGTCACAGCTCCGCATGAGATCATCAATCAGCGAAGCTGAGCGCCTGTCATTGTTAGTCCGGATGAACGCCAAGAAGTAGGGACGAGCCCTCCGAACCGATGCTACCCAGGCGGATTGGTCACATGCACTGAAGTGAAGCCAGATTCTCGCGAGGTCACCCATCACCAGGGTTCGATCGGGAATCGTCGGCTCCGGACTGGACCCGCAGAATTCTTCCCAAAAACCCGTGAGTTCCCGGCCATCGAGTCCAAGGCTTCCCAGGCACGCCCGCACTCGATCCTGAGCCCGCCGACTACCGATGCCGGAATAGTCAACGGAGACCGTCAAGGATGCAGTCATCAGCGTCTATAATCCTTTCTATCGAACTCTAGGGCCACTTCCCGGAGGAGCCACCCTCACCAACCCCCACGCCTCGAGTAGCTCCGGCTGCAGATCGAGCAATCGGCTCCTGAGTTTGGGCGGGAGCCCGTGCGGAGGAGGATTCATGACTTGCAAAGTGTGAAGATTCACCTTCGCGTCCTTTCTTCCAAGGTCGGCGTGACAATGGGGAGGCATGTGATCCACATCGTGGATCTTGACCTCGAAGCCAGCCACAGTCTCCTTCCAGACCGACAATATGATATATATTAACAGATCAATCCTGGCGTCAGGCCTCAAGTCGAGTTGCAGTCTTGCGGCAACTGTCAACGCCGGTTGATGATATGACGACTGGCGGAGGGGGACGAGCCTTCGTGTTTTGCGGAAAGGAGCGTGGCCACATCCCCACGGGCGGTCTCGACCGCTCCATCTGCTGCGTGACCAAAGCCATCCGCCACTGACGGTCCGAGGTGACATCGGCCGGCGGCTGATCTCGGCAGCGGAGTTCCAGCAGCTGGCCGACGTACCCGCGGCGGCCGAGTGGCTCGCCAACGTCGACACCCCGAACACCCGGCGTGCGTACCGGAGTGACAGTCAGCGTCCGGCTGGCCCTCCGACTCGGATCCGGCGTCGGCGCGAGCGATCCGGGGACCGCGCGGCCTCCGCCCCGCCCTGCGGCTTCTTCGCGGCTTTGGCCGCCGCGCGCTTCCGGTCCTCGGCCTTTCTGGATCGAATCGCGGCGATGCGCTCGGCCAGAGGCACCTCCAGTGGCGCCTCGCCGGTGGCGGCCGCGTATGAGAAGCCATCCAGACGCACTCTTGGAATCTTGGATCTGACAGCGCGCTCGATCTGGCCGATGTCGGACTCCTCCTCCGGAGCCACGAGCGTGATGGCGTCTCCGGTCAACTCCGCACGGCCGGTGCGCCCCACCCTGTGGATGTAGTCCTCCGGTACGGCGGGAACGTCGAAGTTCACCACATGCCCCAGGGCTTCGACGTCGATCCCCCGCGCAGCGATGTCCGTGGCCACCAGCACCCGGTACTCCCCCGCCTTGAATTCCGAGAGCGCCTTCGTGCGCTGCGGCTGGGACCGGTTTCCATGGATGCGCTCGGCGGCGATGCCGTTTCGGATCAGGAGCTTGCACAGCCGATCCGCCCGGTGCTTGGTCCGGGTGAAGATCAGCGCGTCGTCGATGCGGCCGCCCTTCAGGAGCTCCACCAGAAGCGCTCCTTTGAGCGTGCTGGGCACCGGATAGAGGGCCTGAGACACGCCCGCGGCCGGAGCAGCTCTGCGCTGAAGGGAGATCTTCACCGGATTCCGGAGGATCTCACGGGTGAGGACCTCGATCGGCGGCGGCATGGTGGCGCTGAAGAAGAGCGTCTGCTTGGGTTTCGGCACGTGCCGGAGCACGCGCCGGATGTCAGGCAGGAAGCCCATGTCCAGCATGCGATCCGCTTCGTCCAGAACCAGGTACTCCAGTCCCGACAGGGGTGAGTGCCCCCGTTGGAAGTGATCGAGCAGGCGCCCCGGGGTGGCGACGATCACGTCGACGCCTCGGCGAAACGCCGTCTCCTGCGGACCCATTCCCACCCCGCCGTGGACGGCCGCGGCCTTGATCCCTGTATAGCGCGCCAACGCCCGCAGATCCTCCAGGATCTGTAGAGCCAACTCTCGGGTGGGTGCCAGGACCAGGGCCCGCGTGGTGCCCCGAGGCAGATCCACGAGCCGGTGCAGGATGGGGAGCAGGAAGGCGGCGGTCTTACCGCTTCCCGTGACGGCGCAGGCGAGAAGGTCCCGCCCCTCGAGGGCCGGAGGGATCGCGTGCGATTGAATGGGTGTCGGGGTGGTGAACCCCAGGTTGTCGACGCCCTTCAAGAGAGTCGGATGCAACTCGATGGCAGAGAAAGACAAAGGTATTCCGATTTCGGAGGCGCTCAGCAGGCCGGCCGGAGAAGTCCGGCACGAGAGGCTAGCGCAGAGTCTTGGAGCGAGTGTTGCCCCCTGAACCGAGGGGTCTAGGTGGGATCCTGCAGGACGGAAGGTAGCGGAAGTGGGCGGTAAGTGTGAAGGGAGGGGTGGCCATTAGTAAGGTGGTCCTACTTCGTCACGAACAAGCCTCCGGGAAAAATTCCCAGTGACAGAGGCAGCCTCCCCGTACCACACACCTAACGGTCTATCATAAAGTGTCACTGGCTGGCGGTATGGCGACCCCATACCTGCCAAGATGCGCCTGAACACCATTCCTTGGCCCGGATCGAACCTAGCTAGGAAGCCATCGCCCTCGGCAGCGCTTTTCAGCCTCGGATCGCCACCGATACGTCCCGTCCGGCCGGGAGAAGGCCCGCGAGCTCGCCGCCGCTTCGGTCAGTGCCAACACCCGTCGCGCCTACGAGGGTGCGGTCCGCCGCCTCCGGGACTGGCTCGCCGGGCGCGTGCTCGATGACGCCACCCTCGCCGAATACCTGGCCGCCCGCTTCGAGGCGGGCCATTCCCCGGCCGCGGCCAGCCAGGTCGTCGCCACCGTCCGGTTTTACGCGAAGCTCGGGGACCAGCCGTCCCCGGTCGGGTGCTGGTCGGGTTCCGGCGCGAAGAACGGTCCCGGGGGGGCGGGGGCAGGTGGTGGGCGTCCGGTAGGAGAGCAGGCGGCCGCCGCGGCCGCGGTGATTAGTGACAGGGGCGGGAGGACCTGGGATCAGCACCACTGGATTGAGCGGGCGCGGCATCGGCCGGACCTTTCCCAACGTTCCTCCCGAACACCCCAGCCCTCAGATCCCGAAGCGTGGTCCGGATCGCGGCGGCGGGTTCGAGCGGTGAAAACTTGGTAATTTGTATATGTTGTATATGTCATGAACACGGGATCACTAGCGTGAAGGGGGAACCTCGATGATCAAAGTTGCCGCCACCAAACTGCGATTCACAATCTCCGACCTCCTCGACCGTGTGGTCCATCATGGCGAGCGGGTTGCGATTGAGCGGTACGGAAAGCCGGTGGCCGCCCTTGTCAGCTCGGAGGACCTCGAGCTGCTCGAAGCAATCGAGAACCGAATGGACCTCGAGGCGGCCCAGAAAGCGCTGAGGGAACCCGGTAGCCGAAGGTGGGACGAGGTAAGGGCTGAGCTCGCTCTGCAGGACGACACCGCAGTTTGACCGACATCCCGCGATACACCGTTTACCTGAAGCCCGCAGCAGAACGGGCACTCAAGAAGATCGTCGATCGGAGCGCCCGCCGTCGAATCGTCCGAGCGATCGACGGGCTCGCGACGACCGTGCGGCCGCCCCAAGCCGTGAGAATTCAGGGTTCTGACGGGCTGTTGCGCATCCGCACCGGTGACTACCGAATCATCTACACCGTCGAGGACGCCACTCGCACCGTGCTCATTGCCACCATTGGCCACCGCCGCGAGGTGTATCGGCGATAAAAACGGGAAGGCTTCGAAGAGGGCCTACCGGCCGTCCAGGAGAGAGCCCGCGAGCTCGGCCGCGGATGCCATTCACGCTGGAGAGTCGGGTCCCGACTCTTCATTCCAGCCGGAAAGGCCTGCGGCCACTGGGTCCGAGTTCGATCTCGCCGGGGGATGCCCCCGGATCTGCCCCGGTTTCGGGTGGCCTAGACGACACCCCATCCGCTCCGGAGATCGCCCCTCTCCGGGACTCTGAGGGCCTCGTGTCGGACATCCTGGGCACCTCTTGGATGTCCTGGGGCCGCCTGGGACCTCTCGGGACGGGTTTCTGAGATCCTCTCTTCCTGGCCAGCCAACAACTTGGCGGGCGCCCATAGGTGGGTCGGTCCTCCGGGGAGCTGAGCGCCGTGTTCTGTCTGTGAGCGCAGGGGCCACTGCGGAAAGCCGAGTTGTACGGGGTCACGTTCAGGGTCGATAGGTTGCCGAGTCGCGGGAGGATCGGGCCGGAAAGGATGAGTCGTCCTGCCATGCTCCGGCAGTGCTATCTTGGGAGCGGCCGGAACCGATTCGGGAGATCACGCTCCCGGTCCAGGAATGGACAAGAGGAGAGTACGTTCCGATGCGACGCATTCCAGCAGGGGCGATTCTGAGTATCGCGCTGGCCTCGGCTTCTTGCGGCGGCGAGAGCTCGACGGAGCCCGACGACGACACGCTGACCGGGGAGGAGGCCCTCGCGCTCCTCGAGGTAGCGATAGGCCAGGGCCTCGTGCTGGCCGACGACGTGTCCGGAAGCGAGATCATGACCCCTGACGGCGTCGTGCTGCAGTTCATGGCCCCGTGCGCGATGGGCGGAACGGTGGCAGTGGACGCGCAGGCCAGCTTCATCGGAGACCCGGGCGCCGAGAGCGCCGAAAGCGCCGGTATGGAATTGTCGGTGACCCTTGTTCACTCGGGTTGCACGGAAAGGCACGAGGGGACGGGGATCGTCTTCACCTTAGACGGCGCACCCGAGCTGAAGGTGAGCATCGAGCTGTCATTCTCGGCAGAGTTCATGCTGGCGATCAGCGGCGCCGTGGACGGGACGGTTCGCTGGGCCACGGAGGACGGTCGCAGCGGGTCATGCACGATGGATGTCGGGATAGAGACGGTGGACGATCCGGACGCGTTGCTCAGCCTCACCGTTGCCGGACAGGCGTGCGGCGTCCAGATCATGCAGTCGTTCTCGGCGGCCGGGCTGTTTTTGAGTTGAGCTGGCCCGAGGCACCGGAGAGTTGCCCATCCCTACGTCATGTGACGGAGGACCCGACACAGCTGCCCTCCCCCACCCTTTCTTAACGTGTGCTTCGGTGCCGAAGGTTCTGCGCATCCGGCGCGATTCCGAAAGAACTCGGCGATCTTCAGAGCCTGGCGCGGCTGGATTTCGTAGACATGACCTGGCTATCCGGTCCGATCCCGCCCGAGTTTGGCCAGCTCGTCAACCTCAGGCATCTGGATGTCAGCCAGAGCGGTAGGCTTGAGGGTGCGCTTCCGAAGGAGCTCATCAGTGTGCCGCTTGAGTTGTTCCATTGGAATGGCACAGACCTTTGCGCCCTCGGCAACCAGGAATTCCAAGCGTGGCTTCGCGGCATTCCTGATCACCAAGGGGGAGCCACCTGTCGGTGATCGAGCGCGGCAGAGAGGGGCCGGTCCGTTCATGTTGCTAGCCGCAAGTTTTCAGCGATTCCCCGCTGCGACATCCGGAATCCCCCGGCTAAACAACACTTCGAGACCGTCGAAGCCCGGCTGAGGTAGCTCTGCCTCGAGCGTAACCCACGCCCTCGAGGCAGGGCAGGTCAATCCATGATGTCTTATTTTAGGTCTAGTGGGCGATTGGATGGCGAGCGGGCGCGCCGCCCGCTCCTCTTAGCCAGCTACGGCACGTAGAGACCCCGGTCAGGGGATCCCCTCAGGCCGCTAAGCGCCAAGTCAGCGACTCCAGGCTGCGGCATCGGGAATCCCACGGCTGAAGAGCACGGCGAGACCCGCTTGAGGGGCGAGAGCCGCCGCGTCCGCTTAAGGCAGGTCGCGCAGGATGGCCCTCACCTGTCCGTTGACCGGATCGAGCAGAACGGTCATGGGGAGATCTGTATCGCCGTCCAGTGTCGCCGAGCCGCCGGGCCCAGAGCCCCATCTCTGGATTCTCGGCCACCATATTGACGACCTCGCCCCGCTCGCTGTCAGACAAAAGCCCCTTGGCCGCCGAGGTCTCCACGACGGTTTGCAGGCGGGCGCACATAACAAAGGCGGCCCTACCGGCTGGAGGCGTACCGGTGCTGGTCTTCCTGGGCCCGACCTTCGAGCGGTACGGGCGGGGCCGGTTCAGAGTCCAGGACTCGGCGAACCGCGCGAGCATCCAGGACAAGGCGACGGCCACCAGAAGATCGCCGCGGCACTGGGCATCGGCCACGGTACGGTCGGCGCATACGTGAGGCGGGCGGGCACGGGTGCTCGTGGCCGCTCCCCGAGGGGATGGACGATGCCGCACTCGAGGCGGCGATCTTCCCGCCCCAGCCGTCGTCCCGGGTTGCCCGCACCGAGCCGGACTGGGAGTACATCCACCGGGAACTGAAGCGGCCGACACTGTTCGCCGATGCCCGGCAGCGCCGCGGAGGACCATTGCGGTGATGGACGGCGATACATGATACGTTTATGGCGAATCGACGAGCTGCTTCGTACATGACCGACATTGCTTGGGGTAGAGCCGCCGCGATATGGAAGAATCCATCTCCCTGAACTGGTGGCAGCTGGGGATCGGACTGGGAGTCCTGGCCATCCTGGCGGTAGTTGCCGACTGGATGAAGTCCCGGGTCCTCGCCAAGGCGGTCGGGAAGGTGGCTGCCGAAACGCGCATTTCCCTCGACAGCGGTCCCTTCGACAAGAAGGTGCTCGCTCGGCTTGCTCCGATCGTGCCCGCCCTGGTCGTCTACTACGGCATCGTTCCGGCTTTGGGCGTGACTCGATCGGAGGCGGCAGCCGGCGCGGAAGCCCAGGTCCTGATTATCTTCTGGACTGTCGTCCGCCGCCTCTCGGCCGCCTACATCGTGCTGACCATCGCGAGAACTTTCGTCGCGGCGGCTGATTCGTTCAGCGGCGTCTACCATCGAACGTCCCCGGCGTCGATGGTCAAGCCGATCAAGAGCTACGTGCAGATCGTCACCCTGATCGTCTATTCGATCACCGGGGTCGTTATCGTGGCCATTCTTCTCGGCCGCGCTCCCGTCGTCTTCCTCTCCGGGGTGGGGGCCGCGGCCGCGGCGCTCATGCTCATCTTCCGCAACACCCTCGTCTCGCTGGCGGCGAGCATCCAGATCACCTCCAACGACATGGTCCGGATCGGCGACTGGGTGGAGATCCCGCACGCCGGCGCGGACGGAACGGTGGTCGACATCGACCTGCATCAGGTCAAGGTGCAGAACTGGGACAAGACGATCTCGACGATCGCGAATCACAAGTTCATCAACGAATCGTTCAAGAACTGGCGCGCCATGTCCGAATCGGGAGGGAGGCGGATCAAGCGTGCAGTCCTCATCGACGTCAATACGGTGCGGTTCCTGTCGGACGAGGAGATCCACGAACTCTCCCGGCGCGAATCCCTGCGCCGTCACTTGCGGCACGAATTCGATGGCACGGCGTCCCGGGCTCCGGAAGCCGACGGCTGCGGAAGCACGGGGCAGGTCGAGCCGGTCACGAACCTGGAGATGTTCCGCGCCTATGTGGAGGGTTACCTGCGGGCGCATCCCAAGACCCACCAGGAGATGCCGCTCATGGTGCGTCACCTTGAGCCCGGCCCGCACGGCGCATCCATCGAGATCTACTGCTTCTTGAACGACACGCAGTGGCACGGCTACGAAGCCTTCCAGTCGCGACTCTTTGACCACCTCTTTGCGATCCTGCCTGAGTTCGGCCTGAGGGCATTCCAGGAATGGTCCGGGAGCGACCTGCCCCACAACAAGGCTCCCGTGACTGCGGAGTGATCCACTCTGACCCTTCACTTTACCCCTCTTCCCGGTAGGATCGGCAGTGGCGACGGCATCTTGAGAAATCCGACGAACCGGCACCGAGCCTTCACCCGGATATCCGCAGTGCTGCCGGTCTCGCCATGCCTTGGGCGTGCGCCCCCCAGGGCTAGGCGGACTCCGCGTCACCTAGTATCCCCCCTTCCCATCCGGCCCACTTCGAGCCGGGGAGGATCCGCCGTCCGTCCGGCAACCGCACTTCCTCAGCGAAGCCTTGCCCGACCAGCCATACCAAATGGCTCGCTTCCCCCGTTGGAGCCGCATACGGTACGCCGAACCGCTCACGTTGCCAGCCGGGAACGCCATGGCTAACCAGCCGTGCATCCGACACAATCGGGTAGCGGTTCGGGTCCCTCACCTGTAGGAAGTGTGACGCCTTCCCCGGCGCCGGATAGCGGGTCTTGCCGGGGTCGTGCCAGTCCGCCGAAAGCGAGATCGCGAGCCGGTACGCCGGGGCCGAGGTGACACCCGCTTGACGCAGCGCCATCCGGTCCACGATCGGTCCCCTGTCGGATATCCGGGTGGAAGGTCCAGGCGTTACCCTTTGTGTCCGTTAATGGCAATTAACGGACAACGACATCCGCACCAACCGGGAGCAGAACGATGCTCGGAAACGTCCCCGCCACGGGCGAGCTCGCAGCCTGCTTCCTGCCTGAGGTGCGCCGTCAGCGCTGCACCGTGCACCTGCAACGCAACGTGCTGGCCAAGGTCCCGCATCGCCTGCGCAAGCGTGTGGCGCGCGAGGTTGCCGCCGTCTTCCGGGCCCCCGGGCTCGCTAAGGCGAAGAAGCGCCTGGCCGAGATCACGGCGCGCTGGCACAACGAACTCCCCGAGGCAATGAGGGTGCTCGAGCGGGGCTTCACAGCCGCCACCCAGTTCTACGCGTTTCCCGAGCCCCACTGGGCCAGGCTACGCACCACGAACAGCCTCGAGCGCCTGCACACCGAGATCAAGCGTCGAATCCGGAGCGCCGGCGCCTTCCCCGACCGAGCCAGTGCACTCCGCCTCATCACCGCGGTTGCTCTGAGGACTTGACCCGCACTCCGACCGACCAGAGCTGTCATTCCCTGGACTCGTCGGCCACCCAGAGGGGCAACCGGTTCCAAAGACAAACACGTCCGCGACTGGCCCGAGGTTGTCCATGCGAAGCATTCGAGAAGTGCTGCCTGTGGCGAGCCGCGAGACGGCCAGTGCGCCCTTGTCTGGAGGAACCGATTCGCACTGACGGCCGAGTTCAGCGCTGTTCGTTCGCCCCGCTCGGTATCCCCCGGCTGAACAGGACCTCGAACCCCTGGCCCGGGGCCGCTGCGGGGCCTGGGGCCAGGGCGGCCGGCGGAGGACCATCGAAGATGCCTCGGATCTGGCCTGTCGCCGGGTCGCGCAGGATGGTGACGGGGTCGTCGGTGTCGCGGTCGAGGCTGGCAGAGCCTCCTGGGCCTTGCAGCGTAATGCTCACCAGCTCCTCCGTCCACGTCACCGGCAGGGCGAAGGAGAACCCTGCGCGGTCGTCTTCCGCGTCGGTGTACTCCGCCATGGCGAAGGACAGCGAGAAGAGTTCGGCGCCGCCGGGGTCCCGCCCGGTGAGCGAATACGCGCCGCCGGCCGGTGGCAGTGTCGGCGGAGCGTCAATGAAGAAGGCCGGCCGCAGGTACAGCCCGCCTTCGCCGTCCAGCCCGCCCCAGAGCAGCAGGGCGCGGCCGGAGGCGGCCGGAGGGGAGGCGGCGGCGACGAGGATGGAGCCGCTCTCGGTTTCCAGGCGGTACCGGAGCGCGTTCGTGAACTGGTAGTCGCTGATCCAATACGGGTCGCAATAGGACATGAGGTCCGGTTGACCCGGCGGCACCAAATCACCGGTGCGAGAATCGTAGCCCCAGGCGCCGATGTTCCCTGAGCGATAGGGATAGTACCGGTCCGGACCGCCGGCACCGCCGCACGGTGCATGGTACAGGTTGCGGTTGTGGCCGAATTCGTGCGCGATGGTTTCGGAGTCGAGGACCGAGAAGCTCGACCAGCTTCCGATGTCGTACGCCACGCCAAGGAGATCACCCGGGCCCGTGGGTCCCGCCATTACCCCCAGGTAGTGGCCGCGCCCGCCCTCCGCGATCCGGATCATCTCTGTCTGCTCCATGATCGCAAAGCCGTTGTTCGTTCTCGTCGCGACAGATTCGTGCGCCTTCACGTCCATCCCCGAAACCGGCAGGAGCAGGCGCGTGTGTTCGAGCAGCTCGTGGCCTTCCGGGTCGCCGGCCATGGCGGCCGTGACCTCCAGAATGGAGGCATCCGGACTCTCCTCCCAGAGGAAGGGCACGAGCGTCAGCTCGAAGACCGGCATCGCGTGCACGTCCACCGCCATCCGGCCCGTCGCGGGGATACGCCCTGCCACCCCCAGCGCCGGGTCCAGCGTCCCGTCCGGGTCCGGTTCGATCACGACCTCCAGCCCAGGCTGGATGACCCAACCGGGGATCTCCGCGTTCACCGACTTCGACAGGGAACTCTCATCGATCGCGGCCGGGATGGGATCGGACTTCGCGGGAATGTCCGCCTCGTGGATCATGGCCCCGTCCCGGTAGAACGTGGCTCGGACGGGGGGCATGCCCGCGTTGGTCGCGCGCTCCGCCGTCACGAACACCCGCAGCAAGGCCGGCTCGCCCGCGACCAGCGGCACCGGGAACTCGCGGGACTGGACGACCTGCGTGAGATAGGCGGCCGCGTCGCCAACCCGGCCGCAGAGCGCCACCCGCTGCCTGGTCACGCCTTCGAGCCAGTCGAGGAAGGTGGGGTCCGCCGGTGCGCAGAGCCCCGTACCGGTCGTGTGCAGGTCCTCGACGCGCGCCAGCGCCGTCAAGTCCAAAGGCAGGGCGCCGGCCAGCCCGGCGTTGTCGGCGACGCTCAAGCTCGTCAGCCCCGTGAGCTCGACCAACCCCGCGGGCAGTGAACCGCTCATCTCGTTGGACGAGAGATCCAGGATCTCCAAGCTCGCCAGGCCGCCGAGCCCCGCAGGAACGTCAGTCAGCCGGTTCCCGTCGAGATAGAGCTCCTGCAAGTTTTCCAATGTGGCCAGCTCCCGCGGGAGAGACGTGAACTCGTTCGATGCAAGCGACAGCACCTCGAGCTCGGCCAGGCCGCCGAGTTCCGGCGGGACGGACGCCAGCCGGTTCCCCTGGAGAAACAGCCACTGCAAGCTGCCCAATTCGCCCAACTCCCGCGGGACGGACGTCAACTCGTTCGAATTGAGCCACAGCACCCGCAGCTCGGCCAAGCGGCCCAGTTCCCCCGGGACGGACGTCAGCTGGTTCCCCTCGAGATCCAGCCACAACAAGCTGCCCAATTCGCCTAACTCCCCCGGGACGGACGTCAGCTCGTTGAAGAAGAGGTGCAGTTCTTCCAGGTTGGCCAGCCCGCCGAGTTCCGGCGGGACGGACACCAGTTGGTTCCCTTGGAGAAACAGCACCCGCAGGTTGCCCAGTTCGCCCAGCTCTCCCGGGACGGACGTGAACTCGTTCACCGCGAGCGACAGCACTGCCAGCTCGCCCAGCCCGCCGAGTTCCGGCGGGACGGACGTCAGCTGGTTGGCATTGAGCCACAATCGCTCCACGCTGGCCAACCCGCCCAACTCCGCCGGGATCGGCCCCGACAGCTGGTTTGCCGCGAGAACGACGAGTTTGGCCTTGGCCAACGCGCCCAGCTCCGGAGGGATCGAACCCGTCAACTCGTTCTCGAAGAGGATCAGTGTCTCCAGCTCGGCCAAGCCGCCCAGCTCTCGCGGAATCGGCCCCTCCAGCCCGTTCGACTGCAGCTCCAGGCCCACGACCCGGCCGCCCGCATCCGCTCTCACCGCATACCATTCCCCCAGCGGCGCATCCGTCAGCCAGTTGCCGCTGTTCGTCCAGCTTGGGCCCCCGGTCGCTTCATGAAGCGCGATGAGGATGTCCCGGTCGGACAGCGGGGGGCACTGCACCTCCGTGCCTTCGTGTTGCGGAATGGCGCCCAGCCACTCCTGAAACCACACTTCGACCGGGACGCACAGGTCCGTGTTCGCGTAACGGAGCTCCTGAAGCGGTGTCCGGTCGAGCGAAGACGGCAGCCGTCCGGACAGAGCGTTGTCTCCGATCCTTAGCGTCGTCAGGCCCGCCAAGTCGCCGAGCCTGCCAGGCAGGCTGCCCGAGAGACCGTTTCCCTCAAGGTCCACGGTGGACACGCGGCCAGACGCATCGACGTCCACCCCGTACCACTCACCGAGAGGACCGTCCCCAAGCCACCCATCGGTGTTCGTCCAGCCTCCCCCGCCCGCCGCCTCGTACAGCGCCCGCAGGACCTCCGCGTCCGCGCAGACCGGACCGTCCCGCTCCTCGATGCCCTCGTACCAGGCGACAAGGTCCGCCGGAAGGCAGAGACCCGCGTTTCCCCCGAATCCGAACCCCTGCAACTGCGAGAGTTGCAGGAAGCTCAACGGCACGGTCCCCGTCAGCTCGTTGGAGCCGAGATATAGCCCTTCCAGGTTGGCCAGCCCGCCTAGTTCCGGCGGGATGGGGCCCGAAAGTTCGTTGCTGGCGAGGCTCATCTGCCACACGTTGGCGAGATTGCCGAGTTCGGGGGGGATGGTGCCCGACAGCTGGTTGCCGAAGAGCCACAGGGTCCCCAGGTTGCCCAGGCCACCGAGTTCCGCCGGGATGGTGCCGGACAGCTGGTTGCGGTCGAGTTGCAGCCTGTCGAGGTGGGCCAAGTTGCCCAGTTCCGGCGGGATCGCGCCCTGCAGTTGGTTGTCCTCGAGATTCAGGTCCTGCAGGTTGGCCAGCCCGCCCAGTTCCGGCGGGATGGGGCCGGTCAACTCGTTGTTCCCGAGAGACAGCGTTTCCAGGTTGGCCAGGCCCCCCAGTTCCGCCGGGATAGCGCCCGATAGTCCATGGCGGATCCGCTGGGAGTTCTCGCTATCCCACATGCCGGCAAGATCCAGCCGTACAACGCGTCCCAAAGCATCCGTATCCACCCCGTACCACTCCCCGAGCGGTGCGTCGGTCAGCCAGTTGTCGGAGTTGAGCCAGTTCGGCCCATCCGTCGTTTCATAGAGCGCGATGAGGATATCGCGGTCGCTCGCTGGTGCCGGCGACAGCAACGCGCTCGGCGGAGAGGCGGCCACGACGGCCGCCGGAGGAGCGACTACCGACTCGTCACAGGCCGCAACGACCACAACCGCCAGGATCCCAGCCCCCCGGGCGCGCGTGTGCCAAGCAGCCGTGGTTGCCCGGCGGTGCACGTGACGTTTACTTGTCATCTCGGTCATGTCGGCTTGGGATCCTTACAAGTCGCCGCCGGACGCCTCGATGCGCGGGCGAGACGCCCGGATCCGGATGTCCGACCCGCCGCCCGCCGAAATGCTGCTGGCCGACTCCCGCACACTCGAGGACGCGGTGATGGTCAGGCGAGCACCCTCCGAACAGTTGTTGCGTGTGTTGGATTCGTCCGTCACGGAATCAATGCACATGCCGATGTAGATCGTTCCCGCCGCAGTGCTCGCGTCGACTGAGATCGTTAGCGGGAAAGTGAGATCCTGCGAGGCGGCCAGCGATGAAAGCGAGTATGACTTGAGCTCGGTGTCGCGGGTGCTGACGATGGGATTCGCCGACCTCATGGCGCGGATCGTCGTCGCGCTTGAAGCCACGGTGCCTTGGTTCCGGACATGGAACGTGAGCGTCACCGAACTGCCCGGCGTTAGCGTGGCGGAGGCCGGCGACACGCCCGCGAATGCCAGGTCCGGTGCCGGGGGTGTGACGGTTACGCTGACTCGCTGGGTTGCGCCGCCCCCGTCGGGGTCCCGTGCGGTTACCGTCAGTGTCGTTTCACCGACCGCGACACCCTGAATCGTGACCACGGCGCCGGAGACGGAAGCGGTCGAGACGGAGGAGCTGGACGTCGCGGCTGCATAGCTCAGCGCGTCCCCGTCGGCGTCGGTAAAGTACGGCGAGACGTCGAGCGTGGCCGTCTGGCCGGCTTGGACGGTCTGGGCCGGGAGCGAGCCCACCGGCTCCGGCACCCGGTTGGGGACGGTAGCCTCGAGAGTCTGCATGGCAGTGAGGCCGCCGGGATCGGTGGCCGTCACCATTACCGTGACGGAGCCCTTCGCCACCGCGGTGATCATCATCGTCGCTCCTGAAGTGGAAACGACAGCCACCGACGGGTTCGAGGAAGACGCTGCGTAGCTCAGCCCGTCCCCGTCGGCGTCGGTGAAGTAGGCGGAGACATCCACCGCAGCCGTCTCGCCCACGGCCACGGTCTGGGCCGGGATCGAGCCCGCCGGCTCCGGCGCCCGGTTGGGGGGATGGGGAGGCGGGGGAGCTGGCCCGACCGCGCTGTCCCCGCAGGACACGAGCCACGCCGAGCCTGCGAAGGCCGCCAACACGAGGATGACCCGGGTGGGGTGGGGCGGGGTGGTCGGTAGGCCGCCCCGGCACAACGGATTGAATCCGCTCACTTGTGGCTCCCTGCGACTATTGGGTCAGGGGGTACGAAGTCCCGCGACTTCAGCGCAGTGAGTGCTCCGCTCCGGCCGGCCCGCGAAGTCGATTGCGGATTGCGCGCGGGCTCCTCCGAGCCGGGAGCGCACTCCACGGACGGTCCTGGCCACTGCCAATCCGTCGTTACTACAGCTCCGCATCTCCTGCCGCATCTTTTTCGCAGCCTCGTTGCTCACCGCTGGGCTGAAGTTGATGAAAAACTTCCCCCGTCGGTTCTTCGACCGTCGAGGGCTAAACGAGTACCCCAGGAAGTCAAACTTCTCTTCGAGGTACCTTCCCCTTCGGTCGCCATCCTTGCAGTAGACCACCTTCGTCTTCACAGGATGGAGTTCAAGATGACAACGTTGGAGGCGCTCCCGGATGCTTGAGGTGGTCCTACTTCGTTGGACAGTCCGAGGGCGATCTTAAGGTGGATTCCGATGGTCTCCAAAGCCCTCGGGGTCCCGCTTGAGGCCGGGTGTTCTCCTTCGAGCCCGGTTTGAATATAACCTCCGCCTTCCCGTCGGGACTGGTTCCCGATGGGAAGACGGAGGGAAGGGCCGCGCGTAGATCCCGCGACGATCGCAGGCGTCGTTGCGCCGGTTGGGTGGCGTCGCGCCGGATCGTCCTCACCACACCTCCGCGCCTTCGCGATAGGCCTCGCCCGGCGTCCGTCCGCCCAGCGACGAGTGCGGGCGCGCTTCGTTGTAGAAGTCGATCCACGAGCCGATGATGCGTTGGGCGTCGGGCCCGTCCCGGAGCTCGTAGAGGTACACCGCCTCGTACTTCAGCGACCGCCACAGCCGCTCGATGAAGATGTTGTCGAGGAAGCGGCCCCGGCCGTCCATCGAGAAGCGCACGCCCGCACCCAGCACCCGGTCGGCGAACGCCTCGCTGGTGAACTGGGAGCCCTGGACGCTCTCATGTTTGTCAAGTGGGTGATGGGGCGGTGAGGACGCGGTGGATTTCGCGGGCCACGTAGCGCTTCAGGCAGCGCATCACCTCGCGTTTGGACAGCCCCTCCCCGGTGCGCCGCTCGACGTAGGTTCGGGTTCGTTGGTCGGTGCGCATCCGGCACAGGACGATCATGTGGAGGGCGGAGTTGGCTTGGCGGTTCCCGCCGCGATTGAGACGGTGGCGTCGCGTCTTCCCGCTCGATGCGGGCAGTGGGCAGGCACCGCACAGCATCGCGAAGCTCGCTTCGGAGCGCAGCCGGTCGGGATTCTCGCCTGCGGTGACCAGGAGTTCGCCCGCACTGGCGGTTCCCACGCCTTCGAGCTTGAGCAGATCGGGCGCGAGTTCCTCGACGAGCGGAGCGATGAAGCGGTCGAGTTCGGCAATCTCGTCGTTGAGGTCCAGGATCCGGCGGGCGAGGGACTTCAGCGAGAGCCTGGTCGCGACCGTCGGATCCCGGTATCCTGCGGCGTCCGGCCTCCAAGCCGCGCAGATGCGCAAGCGCCGCATGCGGGTGAGGTTGCGGACCTGGTCGCGCACCTCGTCCGGCGCGGCGACGATCGTGTTGTGGAGCTGCTGCAGGGCCGCCCGGCGGCACTTGACCGCGGTCTTGCGAGTCGTGCGCAGCACCCGCAGGGCCTCCACCGCGCCGCCGCGGGCCTTGGCCACTTGGACTCGACATCCCGTGCGAGCCGCCTCGGCCGCCGCGACCGCATCGAGTGCGTCGTCTTTTCCCCTGGCTCTTCGCGCGGCCCGGTCGGGACCGGTCACCTCGAGGACGGGCACTCCGGACAGCGCCACGTGCCGGGCGATGCCGGCGCCGTAGCTGCCGGTGGATTCGACCCCCACGCGCAGCAGCTCGCCGTGAGACCGGAACCAGGCAAGCATCGCCCGGTATCCGGCTCGTGTCGTGGAGAACGATTCGGTGCCGAGCACCGCGCCTTCGAGCGTCACAATGGCGGCGGTGTGCAGATCCTGGTGGGTGTCGACGCCCCCGATGATCCCGGTGTCCTCAGCTGGCGTACTCGCCATGTCGGCCCCCCCTGTCCATGATGGGTGAACGGGTTGGCACCGAACTCGGCCGATGTCGGACACGACAGTGAAGGGACGCCTTGGGCCAGGCTCTCATTAGGTCACGATGTCGGTCGAGGTCGGAGCCTCGACCGGTTGCCCCTGGGTGGCCGACGAGTCCAGGGCATGACAGCTCGGTCGGTCAGAATGCGGGTCAAGCCACCCAGGGGCGGCCGCGGCCGCCCCTGCATCGACCTTTAGAAGCGTCTGTCAGTGTTTGAGTCAGATCACCCGAAGGGAACCGGCTCTTAAACACTCACTATCCGTATTGAGGATCTCCGGAGCCCTCCAGCCCAGCGCGTCGTCCAGCGCCTGGACGCAGAACGACGCGTCCATCGTGTTCGACAGCCGCCAGGCGAGCACGTGCCGGGTCGCCCAGTCCATCACGGCCACCAGGTAGAAAAACCCTTGCGTCACCGGGACATAGGTGATGTCCGCGCACCACACGTGGTCCGCCCGCGAGATCGTGAGGCCCCGCAGCAGATAGGGGAAGACCCGGTGCTCCGGACTCGCCACGCTCGTGCGCGGCCGCCGGTAGGTCGCCTCCATCCCCATCAGGCGCATGAGCCGCCGGATCCGGTGCCGGCCCGCGGCAACGCCCTCGCGGCGCAGATGCCGCATCAGCTGCCGGCTCCCGTAGAACGGATACGCCATGTGGAGCCCGTCCATGCGCCGCATGAGCGCCAGGTCCTCGGCGCTCTCCCCCTTCGGCCGGTAGTACTGCGACGACCGGCTCACGCCCAGCAGCGCGCACTGCCTCGAAAGACTCAGCGGTCCGTCCCGCTCGATCATCCGCCCCCGCTCCGCCCGGCTCAGCGCTTGAGCCCGCGCCGAAAAAAATCCCGCTCGACCGTGAGCTCCCCGATCTTGGCGTGCAGGTCCCGGATCTTCGCCTCGTGCTCCAGGGCGGCCTTGCGGCCCGCGCCCCCGGCAAACACCTCCGGCAGCCCTTCGAGCAGCTGCCGCTTCCATGTGGTCACCTGGTTCGCATGAAGCTCGTGCCGCGCCGCGATCGCCTGCACGCTGTCCCGCTCGCGCAGCGCCTCGAGCGCTACCCGTGCCTTGAACTCCGCCGTGAACCGCCGTCTCTTCCTGGCCATCTCGGTGCCTCCTCTTCCGCTCTGGAATCCACCTTAACGACCTGTCCAAAAAACCGGGACCACCTCATCTGTCCAGGATTCGCTTCGCTTGCTTTTCCGTTTTGCAATGCGCCACAACATCATCTGCATAACGCTCGAACGGTACTTCCGGGTGCGTTGCACGCATCCAATCGTCGAAGCTGAGATGTAGGAAGATGTTGGCCAACAAGGGGCTAATGACTCCGCCTTGCGGCGTCCCCTTCGTGCGCGACACCAGGGTCCCATCCTCTTGGATCGCAGGCGCTTCCAGCCACCGCTTGACGTAGAGAAGGATCCACCGGCACCGTGTGTACTTCTTAACCGCGCGCATGACCAGCGCGTGGTCGAGGTTGTCAAAGAAGCCCCGGATGTCCAGGTCAATGACCCAGTCGTACTGCCAGCATCGCTGCCGGGCAACTCCAACCGCATCGAGCGCGGACTTCTTTGGCCGGTAGCCATAGGAGTCTGGATGAAAACTTGGCTCCACCACTGGCTCCAAGTACAGCTTGACCACCGTCTGGGCCACCCTATCCGACACCGTTGGGATGCCCAGGCTCCTCACTCCTCCGTCCTTCTTCGGTATCTCTACCGTTTTGACCGGAGGGGGGAAGTAGGTCCCTGACGACATGCGGTTCCAAATCCGGTAGAGATTGTTCTTCAAATCCCGCTCGAACACCTCTATGGATTCAGAGTCCACTCCAGCTGCTCCGCGTTTCGCTCTTACCCGCTTGTACGCGTCCAACACCACCCACTTGGAAATACAAAACGGCTTTGCCTGACCCGATCGCTCCTCCCGCTTTTGCGGTTGACGAACAGAACAAGCTGAATGACGCGACCCCTTTGCTCCGTCAGGTTTCCCTGACTTCACCGCTACTACGGGTCGCTCCGCCCCTGTGCCTCGCATCGGTACTCTCATCCTTGTGGGTCCTCCACTTGGATTTCTCCCTTCACGTTAGGGTCCGGTGGTAATTCCGCGGCTTTCGCCACGGCCCTCAGTCCGGCTCCCTTAGCGTCATCGAGGCGACAGGTTCCCACGTTCCGCACAAGGGCCTGGTTCAGGTTCACGCCACCTATATGCCGGATGCCGACCAGCCAAGCTGCAGGCTCCCGCTGGACTTGTCCCGGGTCAACGACTCGTCCCGGTTTTGACATCGTCTCTACGCTTTCGACACGTTCGCGGTGGTTCATCCCTTCGTCTCCCTGAACCTCACCTGACGCGGTCTAGCCGCGCCTTTTCCAACGACGCTCACCACCCCGGCTCTTTACCGGAGCAGCTCGTGGTGGTTTGGAGCCTGCCCCTACCGGCCGGCTCCGAGGGGCCCTCCCTCATCCCTTGTGCAGCAAGGCTGCGTTCAGTTGGCCATCACGGCCTCCCTCCCGTGCCGTCGTGGCACACAGTCATCGGCGTACCGGACAAACGCGTGTCCGCGTAGCTCCAACTCCTGGTCCACTTCGTCCAGGAGCACGTTCGCCAGCAACGGCGACAACGGTCCGCCCTGAGGCGTCCCCATGTGCCGCTCCATCACCACCCCGTTCGCCATGACTCCGGCCTGTAGGTAGCGACGGAGGATCCGCAGCATCGCCTTATCCTCGATCCGCTTTGCCAGCCGCCCCATCAGCACGTCGTGGTTCACCCGGTCGAAAAACTTCTCCAGGTCCACATCCACCACCCATCGTCTCCCCTCCTGGATGTAGTGCTGCGCTTCGCGCACCGCATCGTGCGCTCGGCGCCCAGGCCGGAAGCCGTGGCTGTGCCGACTGAACGTCGGGTCGAACCTCGGTTGCATCACCTGCAGGATGGCTTGTTGGATGAACCGGTCCAGCACGGTCGGAATCCCCAACTCCCGGACCCCTCCCCCACTCTTCGGTATCTCCTGCCTTCGTACCGGCTTCGGTTGGTAGGTCCCCGCCAGCAACCGCTGTCGGATCTCCCCCCAGTGCCTGCGCAAGTACTCTGGCAGCTCCTCCACGTTCATCCCGTCGATGCCCGGACTGCCCTTATTCTGCCGCACGCGTTTCAACGCTCCTACGAGGTTGGCACGCCCGACCACCTCCTGCATCAGGAGATGCTCGCTTCCTGAGCGCTCGTCTCCATGGGCCACCGTTCCGGCTTCGCCACTCCCCTCTACCTTCGGGGCTTCACCCCTATCCTCCAGTGGGAGCTCCAGTTGCCTGGACTCCTGGCGCATGGCCTTGCCGAGGTCCACGGTCGTCACGCTCTCCTCTCCGTTCGGCCCTTCGTCCGACAAAGCTGGGTCCAAGCGCATCATGCACTTCGTCGGCCTACTATGGCCTCTGCTGACTTCTCGCTCCGCCGGCAGGCACGATAGCGCAGTGCCGGCGTCGCCCTTTCAGGCGTCAGGCGAGACCTCCCCGGGTAAGAACGATGACCTTCCCCGCACAATCGCCGGATCTACGCCGCTTCCCCTTGGTCGCAGGAGCTTCGCGGTCAGTGGTCCGCTCGCCCCGGTCCGCAGCGCCTCGTATCCGGTTCCTGTTCGTCGACTCACGGGTTCGTTTCACGCTTCGTTCAGCGTACGCCTCACGACGAACGCCTTGCGCTTCCCTTCGGTCCCTGCGACCAGGTTCCGGGAGGACTTTCACCTCCAAGTCATCGCCCATGCCGGGCCCACCACAAAAGAGAAGGGCCCGGACCTTGCGATCCGGACCCTCCCCTCACCTGCCTTCGAGTCTGGAGACTCGAAGTGACTATAAAACCCTACCGCTCTTCGACGGTGAGATCTGCGCTTACGGCAGCCACGGCTACAGCGCCCTTGTCTTCTGTGCTCACTCCGAAGGCGACAACATTACCACTCGTGTAGTCGTCTTCATCGACAACAGCGAGGAAGGCTTCCGCATCAACCTCTGCCGCGTAGGTCCATTCACGACCATCGGGATCCAGAGTCTTCACAGTAGCGCTGTTACCATCCACCGATCCGATAAACCGGAGTTCGTTAACAGTAGCGTCGCCTAACGTGGCCTCGACTACTACGTAGAAGTCTACGCGCGAGAACGGGAAGTCGGTGCTCGTATCGTCCAGGTCCGCCGTTGCCTCGATCTCGATCGTAGCATCGCCATCTTCGATGGTAGTGGCACCGGCGTCGCTGCCGTCGGTGGCTGTGACGGCGAATCCACCCCCGCCGCTCCTGAACGTTACCTGAGAGATATCATCAGCATCTGGCGTAGCGATGTCGCCTGCCGTTGATGATACACCGTTGGCAGACCCCACCTGATCGGATACGTATGCCTTGATGGTCTCTATGGCGTCAGGCGTGCCGGTGCCATCCTGCACTGCGAGGAATGGGAGCTCGACCGGATCCCGCACGAGCAAATCGTCTGTCAGAGAGGATGCGTTGTATGCATCGACGTCAACGCTCTCCAGCTTGATTTCAGCATTGGTCACGCTGCCCACAGTTCCTACCGGTACGTTTATGGCGTAGCTCGAAATCGACAGATTATCCGACGCCAGCAGGGTCTTGTTGTAAGTAAAGTCGTCTTCCCCTGGTACGACAAACAACCTTACGGGCGTTGGGAGAGTCACGTCATTGAGCGCCACGCGACTGCCTGAGTCTGTCTCGTTGCCGGCCTTGTCCGTTGCCGTTGCAGAGAACGTGTGGTAACCCACGGCCGGCGTGGTAATTGCTGTAGTGAATCGGGTATTGGCTGTGTTTGCAGTGACCACAAACTCGCCGTCTTCGGGAGCGTCGGCGTCTTCCGCTTCGTCCACATCCTCCGTCCCATCCGCATCACGGACTTCAATGCTTGCATCGATGGGATCAGACGCGAGCCCCGATCCGCCATCCGTCACATGCAGCACCCAACCGGTCCCCAGCTCTGTGGCCTCGTCCTTCGGACCGCCAGACGTGAACTCCACTGCCGGCGGCGTGATATCCACACCAACCAGGAGTCCCGCGTTTGCTAGTGCTTCTGCTGCGCCTTCCTCAGGCATCTCGGCATTGGCGGCCTCGAGCAACGCCATGTAGCCGGTGGCCTCAACTGCTTCGATGTTATTTGCGTTGTCTTCTTCGACAGAAGCCACTCCGGCGATCATGCAGGTGCCGGGGGCGTCATCGTCGTCTTCTGCATTCGGCAGAGCAGACTGGTTGCCGAGGAGGTCAACGGCAGAGGCTACGGCGCAGTATTCGTCCTTATCATCCGACGGGCTGGGAAGGTTCGCGAGCGTCAGAATCGGCGCTGCGATTGCCGCGTCCAAGCCAGCCTCATCCTTGGGTACCTCGGCGTACCTCAGCACCGGCTGGTATCCGCCTACTCCTGCATCGTCATCATTGAACGTGAGCCAACCGTTCTTGTTGCTGGACTTTTGTGCACCAAGGAAATCCACCGTCAGATTGACCCAGCCATCCTCACGACCATTGGGGTTCGGAGAGAAGGCCGGTGCCGACGGGCCGTCAAAGTCCAGGTAAAGCGGGAAGATGTCGTCACCGTTGAGAGTCACTACATCTGCAGCCGCGATGGTGAATTCAGGGGTGTCTCCGGCCGGGTCAGCCATGTTCTCCGTGTCCGTGTTGCTTGTGCCCTTGCATTCCGGAGTGAACACGAAGGGAGTTTCAGCATCCGTGGCAGCCTCAGCACCGCAGAATGCTCCGATCCCCACCGAAGTAGCGGAGCCGCCCGAGTACAGGACGGGCACGGCGGTGATCTCGATCATTGCCGCCGCCGGGCCACCGTACCATATCTGTCCCGTCGCCGAGCTCGTCGCACCAGGACCGAGACCGCTCACCGCGACGTGAACGCCGTCAGCGTTGTCGAATTCGACCTCCATCCGGTTCGAGAAGGCTTCCTCCGTGCTGCCCTGGACCGTGAGCCCCATCACTATGTCGTGGGCGCCGTTCGAGTAAGTAACGACGCCTGTCTCATCGTATTCGTGCGAGTCGAACGACAGGCTGAACTCAACCTGCTGGGAAGCGAGTTCAGGGTCCTCGGCGGGCGCAGGCGCGAGGCCGAAGGACTGGCTGGCCACGGCTGCACCATCCACGTACAGGCTGATCGTTTCGAACCGTGCGTCGCCGCGCTCTATGTCGACCGTGGCAGTCACGCGGCCCGAGTATGTGGCATTGTCAGGGCTGCCATCCGCGAGCTCAGTGATGACGAGGAACGCGCCGGTGCCGCCGGTCGTCGGCTGGTCCTCGCCGGGGGCGTTGAAGCTGACGTTGGCGCTCAGGCCCACGCCCACCGTGACATCCCGCGTGGTGACGGGGAATTCGATGTCGCCGAAGTCCGAGATCGCCACGTGGTAGGTGCCGGCCCGTAGACCGGTCAGCTCGAAGTTGCCGTCCGTGTCGGAGCTGCCGACCACCGCCTGCTCACTCATGAGCATGCCCGCGCCGGTAGCGGTCACCGTCGCAACGACGCCCTCACTTCCGGCGGTGACGCTGCCCGTGATGGTCGACGTGCGGATGTAGTTTCCGCTGAAGTCGGCGGTGGCCGTCTGGCCACTCGTGGTGATGGTCACGACCGTGGCCGTCGTGACGAAGGCCACTTCAGCGGGAGCACCGCTGATCTGTACGCCGTGCGTCCCAGCGGGGACGTTGCCGAACGAGTAGCCACCGCTACTTCCCGTCGATGCCGACTGCGAAGCAGCGCCCAACAGGTTGACGCTCACTCCCGACAACCCAGAACCCTCGACGGACACCGTGCCACTCACGGTTCCGAAGATGGGCGCCGGAGCAGTAGGCGTAGGCGGCAAGACCGGGGCGACGACTGCCTCGTCGTCATCACAAGCGACCACCAAGGCGCCTGTGAGCAACGCGACACATGCGAATCGAAGCAACTTCTTCATGGTCCCTCCCTATCTAGATGAAAAGTGCGCTCGACCCTCTTTTCAAGAGTGCGTAGCGCGAAACCTACCTGATGGGCCTACAGGAGCAAGAACGGGGCCAGCGATTTGAGCCGGTTTTCCCATGCCTGGGCCCCTATATCTTCGGATTTCTGAGGATCGGTATCGGATTTCTACGGAAAGCTCTCGGCATTCGCCAGGTCCTTCACCTGGCATCAGGTCAGCCCCCCGCGCGGTCCCGCCGTTTAGGCGGTAACTGCGACGGTCAAATGACGTCGTTTCAGGCCTTTCGGACACCTCTCGCCATGCGGCGGGACGCGCTATAGAGATTTGGGGGGGGCGTAGCGCATAGTGTAATCCCAACACCCGGAAGCACGAAAGAGAGGGCGGGAAAAAGCGGCCGCCACGTCGGGGGGGGGCTGCCCAATTCATTCCGGCTCCCCCCTCTTCATGCCATGAAACCCTGTTCCATCGGCTCCACTGTGCCGTTACCGTGCCCAGATTGATCCCTTCCCTTGCAGCGGTGTTCAAAACGTTGTGCCGATCGACGGAGCCATTCGGCTTCCGCAAGCGGTAGATATTATGTCCCAAACCCTGTGAGCGATCGTCCCGGGAGTAGGCTCTGTGACGTTGTTCCGCGTGACTCTCACTCCCAGATTCCTCGCTCGGACCTCCTCACGCCTCTCAATCCTCTCCATCATCAGACGAGCGAGTTCAGGGTGGGCGTACCCTCCACAGCTGGTGAGGATGTCCGCCAGCCACTGATCAAACCGGAGCCCATCGCCGTCATCGCCTTGGATGACGAGCTTGGGACCTTCTGCCATCTCGACGCCCTCCCTTTGGGTCTTTGGGCGCGCACCACGGCTAGCGCGGCCATGGCCGTCTGTCAAGGTATTGTGTGAGTGGGGGTTGACGGGGGGCAAGGTCCGCCCCAGTAGGTCAACTTGGACCTGGCCCTCGCAGACCGACCGCACCATCCTACGAAGTAATCCGCCCCGATACAGTTCCTGCTCACACGGACTGTGGTCGCACCCCAGCCAGACAACTTTATGATTCTTCTGGTAGGAAGATCGAACCCAAGGCAGAAGGGGGCAAAAAGGCGAATCGGCTGTCCAACGAACGGCGCACCCACGTGCTGACGCTCTTGACCGAAGGGTGGGCATCAGTCACCCAGCCCGGGGTAGGGCGACCTGTGGACGTTCACGGCGCTGGACCCGGACACCGAGCTCATGGTGGCCTGGGTGGTGGGCAGCCGCGAATCGGCGACCGTGCATATGGTGATGGCAGAGCTAGCCGCGCCGGTGGCTGGCCGCATCCAGCTGACGATTGACGGCCACGAAATGTACCTGGGCGCTATCCGCGCGGCCCTCGGCTACCGGATCGACTATGCGCAGTTGAATGAAGGACTTTGAATTGGACCAGCCCAGCCGCATCAGGAAGCGGCGCTAACATCGGGCGCCCGGACCCGGCGCTCATATCACGTCCATGGTCGAACGGGCAACCTGTCGATGCGGGCGCGCATGCGGCGGTTCACGCGGAAGACCACGGGCTACAGCCGCAAGGCCGCGGCCCTCGCCGATGCCGTGGACCTAAACTTCAATGGTGAGCAACTTCGTCCTGCCGCACGACACGCTGACGCGCCGCTACGGGCAGCGCACCACGCCACGCCATGGCCGCGGGGCCGAAAAGACCGTGTGTGGACGATGCTGGAGGTGACGGAGCGCATGGACGTGGGCTACCAGATCGCGGCGTGAGCGAGCGAGGGTGGGCAAATGAGTCAAGAGCAAACGGCGCTCCACGTGGGACACGAGATGGGTGACCTTCTCCTCCCGTGGCGTCCGGAGATGAGTCCCGAGGACGTCAGCAGTGCGACCATGCACGCTCTAGAGCATTATTCCATACAGCTAGAAAGGCCGAGGGAATGTGGAATCATGGCCTGTCTGTACAAGCTGAAGAGGATGATCGACGAGCGGCTTATGTCAATCTGAAGAGTGTTCCTGGGCCGCATAGGGCGGCTTAAGGGGGGGGTCGGCAACGAGCCGTTCACATCTCCCTCTTCGGGGGGAGGGCACGTTTGCTGTTCCCCCCTGCCCGCATGTATTGGTGGGTGGGAGGCGCGCCAAAAAAAATGACCAATGGGGAAGACAAACCCTCACCTTCAAGCACGGGCACCAGTCCGCTTTGCAGGCCAGCATTGACGCTTTGGCTCTGGCCATGGCGTGGGCACCAGATGGTGAGATCAAGAATCAGATACGGGAACGCGCCAGTGAACCGGTTCCGATTTCTTGGACAAGGGGGCGGCCTAATCATGCCGCCTTGCGGGTGAGCTCCTCGCGGGCCTGGGCCGGGGTCCGGTAGGCGTGCCGCTCTAAGAGCCACCCGTGGTTGTAGGATTCGATGAACTGGCCGATCTCGTGTCTGGCTTCCTCGAGGCTCTCGAAGTCGTGGAGGTAGAGGCACTCCTCCTTGAGCGTGCGGATGAAGCGCTCCGCGACACCGTTGCACTCCGGCTCCCCCACATAGGCCGCGGTCGACCGGATCCCGAGCCATCGGAGCTCGGCCTGGAACTGGTGGGCCGTGTACTGCGGACCCCAGTCATGGCGTAGTCCGAGTCCGAGCGCGATCCTGGGCGCGTAGCCGGCCATATGGGTCCGCACGCCCTGGCGGACCGGCTCGAGGGCCGCCCAGCGGTCTCCCTTCTTGGCCACATGCCATCCCACGACGTCGCTGACACAGTGATCGACTGCCATGAAGAACCAGCACCAGCCGTCCGCCTTCGTGTAGAACCGTGTGGCATCGGTGCCCCACAGTTCGTTGGGCACATCGGTCGTGATCCGGCCGCTATGGCTCCGGTCTCCTCGCGGGTGCCCGCGGCGCACCGGCGCCAGCAGCCCGTGCTCCCGCATCAGCCTCAGCACACGGTTCTTGCCCACACCAATCCCTTTCGGCCTCAGGCGGGCTCTCACCTTCCTGTGACCCTCGCCCAGGAAGTCGCTCTCCCGAAGAACGCCTCGGATCTCACTCACCAACTCCTCGTCCGTGATCTCCGTCTTCGGGCCCCGCTTCTTCGGCTCCCCAACCTCAGAGCCCAGCCCTCGAGCCCGCATCGTGTAGACCGTCGATCGTGCCACCCGCCACACCTCGCAGACCATCGTCAGAGGATAGCGTCGTCCCGTCCCCAGACTCACTCGCTTCCGCGCCTCAAGAGCTTCCTCAGCTCTTGCCCGTGCCCCCTTTTTTCGAGGAGCTCTGTCGCCAGCTCCATTCGCATCGTCAGCTCACCCAACTTCGCCCGCGTACGCATCAGCTCCCGCTCCGCCGGATCACCCCTCCGCCGCTTCAGCCCCTGCTGGCCTCTCTCCAAGAACACTCGGCGCCACTCTTCCAGATCCACCGGCGAGACCTGAAGCTCACGGCTCACTTCGCCCAAGTCTTCTCCCCGAAGCAGCCGCAGCACCACCTCCACCTTCCGCCGCGTACTCCATCGCTCCGGCAGCTCCTCCCCTCCACGACCTTCGGTCGCTTCCCTCTCCCTGCTCTCCCGCGACATATCCTCTCCCCCTCTCTCTGGACCCCAACTCTTCTTGCCAATCTACTGTCCAGATAAATCGGGGGCGGTAAACCAGCGACCTGTAAGGGCTCAACGCTCCCCGCCTGCTCAGCGACCTGCTCGAGGATGTGTTTGAAGGAAGGAAGTTCGAAGACGGAAGGCCCGTCTCAATTCAGCAGCCCAAGGCAGCCGCCTGAGACGTTTACACACCAATTGACCCGACCTCATTTGGCGTAACTTGTGGATAATAATAGTGTTACCCTTTGTCAGCCTGAAGCTGTTACCTCATCGAATCCCTCTTCCTGCACGGGAATCCATTGGACCGTAGGAGAGGTCAGAGGATCAGAGGACGAGTTCGAGCGATTAATCGAGGTCGAATGGTTGCGGTCGAGCCCGTAGCGAATCGAGCTCGGGTGCGAATGCCCGCCAGTGCGGAGAGGCGGCCGGAAGACATCTTGGGAGAAAGAGGGCGGAGCCAGTCTCGCCGAGCAATTGGTCGCCTATCAGCTCCTATCGGCTCTTCGGGCACGGGTCAGGACTCGATCTGGGAAACGCGGCGGAATTCAGTAAGAGGATACGTGGTACAGGAACGCCTGGTTCTCCGACAGGAGGGGGTTCTTCGGTTTTGACCCGGAGAACCCGTCCCGGCGGATTCCGGGCACACCCGAACGGTGCACCCGGCTAACAGGGGTCCTGTTCGGCGACCTCGAATACAGTGTGGCTTCCATGGTTCTTCGATTCGTGATGGATCGATGGGGTGGCACGTATCCGGGCCGCGGGCATGCGCCGATGAGACGTGACTCGATCACCCGCGACAGGTTTCGCGTCTCTCGAGGACTATAGTCCTCGAGATAGTTCCGTTGCCGATAGAGCTAATCCGGCTTCCTTCTACGTAGGGCTTTGGGCGGGGCGAGCGCCCGGCCGATTTCTTCAAGTCCCGGAATCTCCACCCCAGGTCGAGTCTGGAATCCTCCCGGATCGTCTCTGTGTTCTCACAGGACTCCAGATGGCCCTCTCAGCCCGACGCAGGCATCAATGTGACAACATCGGACGGCGATCTCCGCCACGGTGCCGGTGAACGGCCAGCCTCCTCGACCCCCTTGATTGGGACGCGTGCCTACCCATGGTCGACCGCCCATAATTGGCCGAGCCACTGGCGGGTGCCCTCCGCGCAATGGGTTGACGAACATGTCGGCAAGATCATGACGACGGAGGACGACTGGTCGAGAACCCCGAGTTCCTACGCTTCAGCCGCTACTTTCTTGCCGTGAATCACATCCCGCGGCGGACGCTTGGGAGCAGGAGGTCCCCGGTTCGAATCCGGGCGCCCCGATTGAACTTACGGGATTTGGCGGGTCGGATTCCCGCTGTTTATCCCCGCCAGCGTGGGCGAGAGCGGGATCATGGTCCGAGCCGCCAATGATTCTCGGCAACGGAATCGACCGGCGCTCGCGCAGCGGCCTACGGTTCTCGACTCTCGCCGGCCAGGTAGGCCGACCAGTCGTCCATGAGCCGACGTCGGCGCTCGAACAAGTCCGTGCGCCGGTAGGCCGCCTCGACCTTGTTCCGGACCACATGGGCCAGCGCAGCCTCGACGACCTCTCGGGGATGATCCGTTTCCTCGGCCGCCCAGTCGCGGAAACTCGACCGAAACCCGTGCGGAACCGCCGCGACCCCGAGCCTCGCGAGCAATTTGCGCAGGTGCTTCTCCAGAACCTGCTGTCCGTCCCCGCGGGTGAAGACAATCGGACTGCCATTGCCAAGCTTCCGGGCCTCGTCGAGGATTTCGGTGGCGCGGCGGCATATCGGGACGCGATGCTCCCGCTTTGCCTTCATCCGAGTCGCGGGAACCGTCCAAACGCCCTCCGTTGGATCGATCTCCGCCCACACGGCTCCACGGACCTCGCCCCATCTCGCCGCCGTCAGCACCAGGAACTCGAACACCAGCTTGAGGAATGGCGGTGCCGTCGATGCCCGGACCGTCTCAATGGCAGATGCCACCCTGCCATGCGGCAACGCCCGGAAGTGCTGCACGACGTCGTTCTGAAGGCCGAGCACCCGCCCGATCCGGTCGCAGGGGTTGTCGGTCCGGAGTTCCATCGCCACGGCCCATTCCAGCACCGCACCCATGCGCTGGCGGACGGTCCGGGCCGTGGGCGCCCTCACATGCCAGATAGGCCCGAGGACGTCGAGCAAGTCGGCGCTCGTTACCTCCGAGATCGGTATCTTCCCGATACGCGCAAACGCGTAGCGTTCCAGGCTGCTGAGCCAGATCGTCGCATATTTCGGATCGCGCCAACCGGTCTGCTGCTGTTCCACCACTCTCGCGGCGGCTTCGGCGAAGGTCGGGACGCCCGCGGAGCGGCGCTTCTCTGCGAGCGGATCGCCGCCCTCGCGGGCCAGCTTGCGGTTCGCCCGCGCCTTCTCTCGGGCCTCGGCCAGCGTGACCAATGCGACGCTGCCGAGTCCGAAGTCACGTCGCCGCCCACGGATGACGAGGCGTTGGACCCAGCTCCGGGCTCCGCTCGGCTGAACGAAGAGGTAGAGCCCATTGCCGTCGCAATGCCGGCCCGGAGGGGCCGAGCGCACGAATGCGGCCGACAGGGCCTTGTCGGGATGGCGGCCCTTCGGCTTCGTTTTCCGGGGCGGAGCGCGGTTGTGGGTTACGTCATCCATTACCTCATAATATAGGGGATGGAGGCGGATGACAAGGAGATGCCATAGTCCGGTCAGGCCGGTCGTGAATCCGCATAAAGCCTTGTAATTATGGGATGTTATGGAATTATTAGGACGAATTGAACATTGACAGATCCTAGGTGTCCATCAATGCGACGGTGACCGCCGCCGGTTCGGGCATGCTCATGAATGAGGAGCCTGCGATTGGCAGCTCGGACACGGACGGCAACTTCGAGCTGACCGGTCTACGGTCCGGCACCTACCACGTGACGATCTCGGACTTCGGCGACATCGAATTTCCCGTCACCACGCGGGACGTCACGGTGGGCGTGGGCCTGAGCGCCAACGTCAGCTTCAACGCCCCCGGCGAGGACCAGCCGACGACCGGCGGCACCGACGCGTTCCTCGTCATCACTGGGATCACGGATGCCTCCGACGACGATGACACATACTCGGGCCGGGTGACTGCCTCGGTCGACATAGAGCGAGGCGACGCACGGTTCGAAAAGATCGCCCTGTACGTGGATGCCGCGGAGGTGGCCAGCCAGTCCTTCGGCCTCGAACCTGCGCCCGCCGAGGACCCTGACCTCGCTGCCCAGCAGACCGTGTTCAGCCTGTCGTTCGACTCGGACGAATACGATGAGACGGGGGCCGTTACTTACTCGAACGGCGCCCACGACATAGTTGTGGGGCTCACGGTCCAGGGCAGCACGGAGGAGGCCTTCTCGAACCGGATGGAGGTCGAATTCGACAACCCGGACGGCGTGCACGTGGCCGTGAGTGGTCAGACTCGGCTGCCCGTGATAGGCCAGGACGGGGGCTATTGGTATGGTGGCCCGGATGCTGGGTTCGACCTTACGGCAGTTCCAGTCATCTACTCAGGGAGTCCCGTCCCGTCGGTGACGCTGCGGGAGGGATTCTGCGGCGAGAACGATGGTGAGGCTCTTGCCGCGGCTCCATACACCTTTACTCCGGACTGTGACGGATACGAAGGATCAGTAGACCCCAATAGCTTCAGCATAGGGCCTGCAGCAGTGCAGACTCTAAATGCGGAGGACGAGGTCTTCTCGATCCAGCTGGACTATGCGGGCCCAGGCGCGCCTGTCTTCATGCCGAATCCCAACGACCGTGAGGACGGCTGGATCAATGATGCGGTTGGTCTAGTGGCGAAGCACGATGTGGAGGAGAACGACGATGGGTGGCTCATCTACGGCGCAACGGATGGGGGCGTGGGCGGGAACACCGTTCAATTGCAAGTCGGCGAAGATTTGGAGGGGGCACTCGCAGCAACGGCTTCCTCGAGCCCGACGTTGCCGGCAGCATCGGAGGACAACAACGACGCCTACTGCTTCGTAGCTTCCGCCGTTGATGACCTCGGCAACAGCTCTAAGCTGCCGGATGAAGACGGTGACTGCTCTGGGCCCGGCGATTATATGGACGCCGTGACGGCGGTGGAGGGGATGGGTGACGAAGGGGATGATGACTACGTGGCTCCAGTAGATGCAGCAGACGCGATGGTGTTCTCGAGCATAACGGCTGGCGTGGATACGGAAGCGCCGACAATTGAATTCACACCCAATAGTTTGGAGGACGAATCTCGCGCGCTCGATAGAGCATACGATTTGCGTGTGAAGGACGCCGGTTCCGGCCTCCATTCCTCGATGCCCGTACTGGCGCGAGTTGCGGTCCGTGACGCGAAGAAGGCGACTTGCGGAGACGACGAGGACGGCCTGCCTGGGCATGAGAATGATCTGGAGGAGTGCGAGAACAGTACTGAAGGGCTTGGCGAACTCGACGATGACCGGGTTCTGGCGGAACTGCATGAAGTGGAAGATCTGGCTGATGGCTACTACACGTTTACGGCGCTGGCGCAGGATAAGGCCGGCAACAAATCCGACGAGATCAGCCGCGTGGCCGTTCATGATACCGAAGATCCGGTCGTGAGCGTGGCTGCTACGACGGGCAGTAAAGACGGCGACCTTGACCACAATCTGGTCGGGACCGTAACGGATGCCCTGTCGATCCGGGACTACTCCATAGCCGCTCTAGTCGACGGTGTGTACTATGGGCTGGAGAGCGGGCTGGTCGATGTCGATGCATACGATGCAGATCCGACGACGCCATCTGTATCCGTGGATGAGGCTATCACGCTCCCCTTCCTAGGCTTGCAGAAAGGCATCCTCGACCCAGTCAAGGTCACAGAGTTGCAGGTCTCCGTGCGTGATCAGGCGGATGGCGCCGATAAGGATCAGGATGGCGTCGATATCTCCGCGGACCTAGAAGATTCCAAATTCACCAGCGCCTTGGGCTTCAAGGTCACGCCAGACGACGATGACGAAGCCAGCACGCTCGAGATCAAGGCAGAAGTGACCCGTGAAGAGAACCCATTCGAGAGTGTGCTATTCTATGCCGCTGCGGATGAAGGGAACACGGACCTCCGGTTTATCGCTTCAGTGCCGGATTACAGCGCTCGCGAGAGTGGCGGCAAATGGACCTATACGGCGAGAGTCAGTGCGGATGACTTCTACGCCGCCGTGGGCGGTGACGGCGACTACTCAGGCAAGGTATACGCCGTCGGCGTGCGGGAAGCTGGAAGCGTAGCCGGATCTGAAGTCGTAAGCACGGTTACGACCACCACTACTGACGCCCTACAGGAGGTTGTGACTACAGATGGGGAAGACCGTGTTACTAGTACACGAAACCTCTATGCTGGAAACGCAGTTGATTTTGACGTCGAGTCTGACGCAGACTACCTAGACGCCGACGGGATGGACGAAAACCCAGATAACGACTTCGGCAGCGGCGTGGCGAGCTTCTCTCTACCCACTGCTAACGATCCGTTAGTTGATACGGATGACGAGCTTACTTCCGCTTCCGCCATTCGATCAACAGTAACAACCATCGATCTCGTAACCAATAATATGGGAACAGTCGATGATGTCACTGACGACGTCGCAACCAGAACTTCGGTCGAAACACAGACCACAATCAGGGTGACTAAGGCGGGAGAGGACGCAGTTGATGCAGACGCGAGTGCCACTCCCCCCGTCGAAGCCAAGGATGCGGTAATGCCAGAAGGCGAGCTAGTAACGATTACCACCACGACCACCGTTACCAGCCACGTCGGGCAAGCGGCTGCGTTAACGTTGGACCTGGACGAGACCCTCCAGGCCAATGCTACGATTGTAGCCGAAACAGTGGTAGGAGAAGCTGATGAAAGCGATGCCATCACTGTCGAGATCGCGGCGGATGAAACGGATGTTAGCCAGTTGGCTACCAGTGGTACAGTGGTCGCGACCGCAGGCGACACCACCACCACAATCGACGGCAACAGCATAGCGATAGCGGTTGAAACCAGCGCTCCCGGCGAATCCACGGAGGTAGAAGGCGGTGTTGGCCTAGTAGTGGAATCGGCGGATCCGCAGAAAGTTGATGAGCGGTAGGGTACGCTAGCGCTTAAGTCTTCGGACTTGAGTGCAGTTCAGGGGAGGGCCCGGCCGCAGGGTCGGGCCCTCCCCTTTGGTGTGCCAGGTATGCTCCGTGTCTGGAGTGAGAGTCTCCAACGGACGGAGGTAGCACCGAACCGGATCGCCGAGGGCAAGGGTGGCCGTCGCGAGGCGGGATCTGAAGGAAGCCGGAGGCAAATCGTGGCCCCGACGAACAGGAGCCGGATAGAAGGCCCATGACCGCGGGGTGAGCCGGCAAGATACGGTAAGGCCCCGAAAGCTACCCGGACGCGGCGGGGCTAAATCCCGCGGGGATCGCAGGAAAGAGACGGGGCTTACCCTGGGAGGCCTCTGGGGACCGGACTACATCGTCAGCGATGGCGGTGGATGGGCGCGGGGGAGTCAGCAGACGCCATAATACCGGGCCGGGACGTGCCGGGAAGGGCGGAACTTCTTGGTGAGGGGAGACAGACCGGGCAAGCGTCGTTGGCGTCGGAGCGGAATCGAGCCCTGGTGACGGACACCCTGATGGAGAGGATGTGTGAGCCGAAGAACCTGAACCGGGCCTACAAGCGAGTGCAGGCGAACCGGGGCAGCCCGGGCGTCGATGGGGTGACGGTCGGCGAACTGGGAGCCTGGCTTGCGGCCCACAGGTGTCAATGGCCATCGAACGGTCATGGCCGCGCCTGGGGGCTGGCCACCCGGCTGTGCTGAAACTTATGAGTCAGGCGGGGCGGGGGCAGAGGTCGTCCCGTTTACATGGTGCTTGGAGCCCGGCGTTGAACATGACCCAGGGCGCTTCGGGGAACCCCGCAGTGCTGAGGCGGCTCGCGGGGTCCGTCATCGCGTACGGAAAAATCGCATTCGAGAGAGCGCCCGTCGCCCCGCCCGGACACGATCAGCCAAGGAGTGGGGACAAATGGACGTAATGATCGAACGGTGCGCGGGCCTCGAGAAGATGGGTGTCGAGGTCCAAGTACAGGCGGCGACCTGAGCCCTAGGCGGGTGTGCCCCCGCCCCGTTCACGACCGGAAGCCGCGCCTTCGTGTGCCAGATGGAAGTGAGGATCTCCAGCACGTCGGCGCCAGTCGAATCGGTCTTTCCTATCGATTCACATGACTTCAGTGGAGACCGAGTGACGTACAAGATGTGGTCTCACGGCCCTCGGACACCGATCGTGGGCGCGGGCCGAGGGGGGCCGGAGTCCCGGTGAAGCCGCCCGGCCGCGGGGAGGGACTCGGCTGCCCGGTCCCGGTGCGGTGGACTAGCTAAGAGCCAGTCCGAGCCCGGGTATCGACTCCATGATCTCGGCACCGCACGCTTGCCCGGCGAGAGTGATGGTGGCGAACCCGGATGGCTCGCTCACCGTCTCGATCTCCACGTCGAGCTCGCATGGCCCCCTGCGGCCGTCGCCTGTGGCCCAGCGAACCGTACCGTCCATGGCGCCGCTGATTCCCAGCATGAACTCTGTCGAGATCGAGAGCTCGATGCTCATCTCCAGGTCGGGCGCACCGTCCAGGGTGAAGGTGATCCCGCTCGTCTCGTGCCTTTCGATACAACCCGAGTGAACGAGGGTCATCGACACTCCCACGCTGGCGCCGCCGACGTCCGGTTCTCCGGCAGGGCCGAGCCGCGCGGTCACCCCGACCGTTCCACCCATCGTGCACGGGACGGTGAACTGCAGGACGACGCCATCAGGGGTCAGGGTCTCACTCCCGGGCTCCAATTCGTCGGTCAGCTGCAGGCCTTGGTTCATCGCTACCTCGAAGAGCGCGAGGGCCTCCGCCCCTGTCAGCAAGTCTTCGGGCTCCGTCGAGCTGCCGCCGCAAGATGCCACGGCCACTCCGACACTCAGAATCAACCCTGTTCGAATGCGGCACATGGGAACGTCCTCTCTCGTCAGTTCCTGGTTCGGAAGCGCCATCTCCCGAATCGGTTCCGGCTGGTCTCCGCAGCGAGCGGGGGCACGATCACCCGGTCCGCAACCACCGGTGGGTCCTCGCTCCGGGAGGCCGTCCCCCGACGGCGGCCGGCCGCTCCCAAGACCACACTGCCGGAGCCTGGAAGGATGGGCCGGGCACGATCGTTGGGCGACGCTCAGAGCGGGGGGCGCCGGGTCCTCCCCTCGCCCCGGGGGTTTCCGAAGAGTACGCGACCGCAGTTGCGGCGGCGAGCTAGGCGGCGGAGAACTTCTGTTCCCGATCACCTCTGCCCCGTCGAGCGCATATGTGGCAGGGCGGTGCTGGGTGTTCTCGCTCCGCCGTCCGTGTCGCGGACACCATCAACACGCTCTCGGCCTGTTGATTGCTCGAAACTCGTTCACCAAACTCCGATACGGTCGCATGAAATCCTGCTCACTTTTGTATATCTGAAGTCGTACACGAACCACTATGATGAACGATAAAACATTGTATAACTGAAGGTTACGGTTGCCACGGCTAGTCCTGATTGAACTTAGACGATTTCTTGCGTGCGTCGTGGAAAGGCGCACGTTCCTTGCGGGTGCGAACCCCGCCCGGCAACTGTCGCTCCAGCCGGTAGTATCCAGGGCGGTGCATGGAGGTAACGACATGAGCTGAAGACATCATGGATTGACCTGCCCTGCCTCGGGTGTCGTGGGTTACACGCCTCCGATACCGGTGGCAACAATCACTGCTGCGAAAACCTCGCCGACAGCGTGCTCTGCGATGAATACGCGCACTCTTGAACGGGGCTGCATAGCTCTACTCTACGGCCCTCTACACCTCATAGCCTTCTTGAGACCCAGACGGCGCGGCCGACGACGCGGATCTCGTCGGCGGAGCGTTCGTAGCTGTCGTATTGGGGGTTGAGGGACTTGAGCACTACGCGCGGCGGGTCGGAGTGGGGCACGTGCTCGAGCCTCTTCGCGACGAGCGCCAAGCCGTCCCAGATCACGAAGATCCCCGGCGGCGACGGCACCTGCCGGCTCACGTCGATCATGAGGCGGTCGCCGCTTGAGAGCAGCGGCTCCATGGAGTCGCCGTCCACGGTGATCATGCGCAGGTCGTCGGGCTTGGCCCGGAACTCGTGGTGGATGAGCGGATCGGCGAACAGCCACGCCTCCTTGATCTCCTCCGGCTCGTCGTTCCAGGCCCCTGGACCCGCAGCCACCCGTACATCGATCTCCGGCACGACGCTGTAGCCCTTGGGCGCGGCGTAGGGGCCGGGCAGCGGGGAATTCGGACGCGGCGCGCGCCGGACGCTCCGGTCGTGCCGCAGCAGGTCGGGGCTGCAGCCCAGGTGCTCGGCCAGCACCTCGCGGTCGTCCTCGGCCAGCACGCGGGGCGTGCCCCGGTTAATGAACTGGTGCAAGTAGGAGGCGTTGCGTTCGATGGCGAGCGAGGCCGTGCGCAGGTTCGTGCGGCTCTCTGCGATCAGCCTTAGCAGGCGCCTGCGCACCGGATCCAGCTGCGCGTCGTTCTTTCCCGTTCGTCGTCCCATGGAGTGGGAGATTACCCACTCTCTGCATCCGGGGCAAGCCGGTTCCTCCCCTGGAGCCTCCTTTTCGGAGCTGTCTGGCGGCACTGGCAGCAAGCGGCTGAACCCCGATTCCCGTATCTCGTTGTAGGTCAAGCAGGTGGGAAATAGCCTATTTACCATACTATTGCGTGAGTTGCCATCTCGATGTTCTGGTGAACGCGTATGGAGAGCCTGACGAAGCAGTTCGAGCGGCGAGTGGCGGTGTTCCTGCGGCGCTCGCGTCTGACGCCATCGGAGTTCGGGGCGCTGGCGGTCGGGGACCCGAAGTTCCTGGGCGACGTGCGCCGGGGGCGCTCGCCGCGATTGGCGACGGCGGACCGGGTGCTGGCGTTCATGGAGGCCTACACCCGTGTGCACGGGCTGGACCGTTCGGGGGATCCGTCGGTCGATCCGGGGCGGGGACGCCCAGGCGGCCCAGACACGTCGGAAAACGGAGGAGAGGAAGAGACATGAGAATGTTGCTGATGACGATGCGGGCGGCCGTGTGGGCGGCGCTGTGGCTGCTGACGCCCACGGTGCTCTGGGCGCAGGGCACGAGTCCCTGGGTGGACGCGGTGAACGAGCTACAGGCGCAGTTCACGGGACCGATCGCGCGGGGGCTGTCGCTGATCGCGATCGTGGTGGGCGGTCTGATGTTCGCGTTCGGCGAGGGCGGCAGCAAGCGCACGCTGGCCGGGATCATCTTCGGTCTCGGGATGGCGATGGGCGCGGCGAACTTCCTGGCGTGGCTCTTCTGATGCGGGGCCTCAGGCGCTGGCCGGGCTACGCGGCGCTCAACCGGCCGCTCACGGTGTTGGGCGTCGAACGGCGGCTGTTTCTGCTGGGTGCGACGCTCTCGGTCGCGGTATGGAACGCGACGGCCTCGCTCGTGGCGGGCGGCGTGGTGTTTGGGGTCTGTTACGGCGCTGGCTGGCTCGCCGGCCGGAAGGACCCGGCGATGCTCGCGGTGCTCCGGGCCGGGGCGCGTCATCCGGCGCGGTTCGATCCGGGCAAGTGGGCAGCGGAGCCTTGGCATCTCCACATCCGGACGGGCTCGCGGTGAGGACCCGTGAGGAACTCCGGGCCTACGGGGCGGCGGGCCCCTTGGCCGAGGAACTGCCCTACTGGGGCTGGCTCGATGATGGCCACACCTGCCTGACCCGATCGGGCGAACTGATGGCGGCGGCCCGGATCAGGCCCGCCGTGACCGACGGTCGCACGCCCGAAGAGATCGACCGCGTATTGGGTCTCTGGCAGCGGCTGCTGTCGGGGCTTGGGGCGGACGCCCGCCTCTACTTCTACCTGCTCCGACGTCCGTTCTCGATCGGCGGCGCGGAGGAGCCCGGTGGTTCCGACATCGCGTCCGTGTCGATTCGGAAGCGCCAAGCGTTCCTGGCCGAGCGCGTCCAGCACCTCGATGCCTACGTGGTCTGGTCGTACGATGCCGGCCTGCGCTCGGTCGCCGGGGGGTCGGGGTCGGGACTGCTCTCCCGGCTCACGGGGTGGAGGAAGCGCCGACGGAGTGCGCCGACCTATCTGGCCTCCGAGATCGAAGCGGCTACGGGCCGGTTCCGGGCGATGATCGACGCGGGCCGCTCGCTCGTGGCCGAGCACACGCCCGTCGAGCTGCTCGGGGCGCACGAAGCGTCCGGGTTGCTCTCCGAGTTGATCAACCGGCCCGGCACCATCTGGGACGGCGCGACGGGCAGCGGCATGAACTGGCGGCTCGCCCTCTCGGAGCTCGAGGCGGAGCGCTCGCACCTGAGGCTGGACGGCGAGCCGGTGACGCTCTACTCGCTGCTGTCGCCGCCCGGCCAGGCGCACGCGAACCTGCTCGAGGCTCTCTACTGCCTCGATGCCGTGCTGACGGTCTCTCTCGAGTGGAGGCCGTGGACAATGGAGGCGGCGCGGAGGCGGATCCGGAGCGCGCAGAGGCACTACTTCGCGCGCCGCTACTCGATGATGTCGCACGTCCAAGAGACCCAAGGCACGGCGGCGGCGATGGTCGATTCGGCCGCTGCGGCCGAGTCGGACCGGTTGGGCGGCGCGCTGGTCGAGCTCGAGGCCGACGGGGTGGCCTACGGCGAGGCAGCGCTGACCGTCACGCTTCACGGCGACCTCGCCGAGACCGAGCGGCTCGACGGCGACATCCGCCGTCTCTTCGCGGCGCACGACGCGAAGGCGATCCGGGAGGGCTACGGCCAACTCCCCGTGTGGCTCGCGCGGCTCCCGGCGCAGCCGCGCAGGCGGCAAGTGCGCAGTGTGTTCGTCTCGGCCGGGGTCGCGGCCTGCCTCGCGCCGGTGTTCGGGCCGCCGAGGGGACCCGCCCGGAGCAAGCACCTCGGCCGCGAGCCGCTCGCGGTGTTCGAGACGCCATGGCGCACGGCGTACCGCTATGACCTGTTCAGTGGCGACGTGGGCCACACGCTGATCCTGGGCGCGACGGGATCGGGCAAGAGCTTTGCCTTGAACTTCCTTCTGGTCGAGGCGCTCAAGTACGGCCCCCGCGTCCTGATCCTGGACCTTGGCGGCTCCTACCGCTGGCTGACCCGGTTCCTTGAGGGCCGCTATCTGGAGCTCGCGCCCGGCGAGGCGGAGCCCACGCTCCGGCTCCAACCGTTCGCGCTACCCGCGACCACGCGGTCGTTCCAGTTCCTGACCGGGTGGGTGCTCCGGCTTCTGAGGCTCGGCGGCTTCGAGGCGGGCGGCGCGGACACGAGCGAGGTCCGGGCACGGATCGAGGATCTCTACGCGCTCGGGCCGGCGCGGCGCACGCTGAGCGTGCTGGCGGGCTCGCTCCCGTCGGCCATGTGGCCGGCTTTGAGCCGTTGGACGGAGGGCGGCGCCTGGGGCGCGTTCTTCGACAACGCCCCGTCGGGCGGGGCTGACCTCGAGTTCCAGGACTGGCAGGTGATCGATCTGGCGGGTGCGGCCGAGCACGCGGACCTGTGCGAGGCGGCGCTCTCGTATCTGCTGGAACGCATGCGCCTCGAGATCGAGGACCCTGCGGAGACGGCGCGCCTCAAGCTGATGGTCGTGGACGAGGCATGGCGTTACATGCAGGACCCCGCCGTGCTCGGCTACCTGGCCGAGGCCGCGAAGACGTGGCGGAAGAAGAACGCCGCGCTCGTGCTGGCGACGCAGTCGGCCCTCGACGTGACGGGCACGCCCGGCGCATCGGCGCTGCTCGAATCGATCCCGACCAAGCTCTTCCTCGCGAACCCCGAACTCCCCGGCGAGGCCGGAGCGCTCTTCCGCTTGAACGAGGCGGAACTCGCCCGGGTCCGGGGACTCACGCCCAAGCGCGAGCTCTATCTCCGCCGCCCGGACGAGGCGGCCGTCCTGCGCCTCGAGGTCGATCCCGAGAGCTACTGGCTCTACACGTCCTCGGCGCTCGACGCCGAGAAACGGGCGGAGGCCGTCGCGAGGCACGGACTGACCCGGGGACTCGCAGTCCTGGCGGGCCGCTCAGCGTCCAACCCCAACCCAAAGGACATGAAGCCATGAGACCCTCAACCATACCCATCCTGCTGACGCTCCTGCTGGCCGGAGTTCCGACCGGTGCCGCCGCCCAACACGCTACTGAGGATGCCAGCCTTCTGCGGGTGCCGGTCGCCGAGGAAGGCGGGGACGTTATCCACCGGCTCCGCACCCGGGTTCGCCACACGACGGTCATCGTGCTCCCTGCCGAGGAGCGGATCTTGGACTTCGTGGCCGGAGACTCGGAGTACTGGCACCTGACGGGCGCCGCGAACGTCGCCTTCCTGAAGCCCCTCTCCGCAGACGCGGCGACGAACATCGCGCTCGTCTGCGAGTCGGGCCGCATCTACTCGTTCCTGGTCTCCGAGGACGGCGAGAAGCCGCCGCATCTCGTCGTCCGTGTCGAGGCCGGCGCGGAGACGGGGTCCGTGTCCGCCGGCGGCGCATCCGGGCCTGCGTTCGTGGCCCGGAGCGAGGTGGCGGCCTACCGCCGGATGGCGGAGGAGGCAGCGGAGGCAGCGCGCGGCGCGCGGGAGCAGGCCGAGGCTACGGTCGCTGAAGCGCGGGCCGAAGCGGAGGCCGCGATAGAAGCGTTTCGCGCCTCCTATCCCGGCCGGCTGGCGTTCGAGTACCGGCTGGACAAGAGCGCGTCCGAGCGGCCGTTCCGTGTCGAGGCCATGTGGCACGACAGCCGGTTCACTTACGTCCGCTCCCGCGCCCAGGAGTCGCCGGCGCTCTACGAGATGCTGGACGGCGAGCCGGCGCTCGTGGCGTTCGATCTGACCGGCGACGGCCTCTACATCGCACGTCACGTGCTGGGCGACGGCTGGCTCCAGATCGGCGACAAGCGGACGCGCTGGCGCTTCGAGCCCCGGGACGGGCTCCGATGAGCCGCTGGAAGCAGTGGGTGCGTCCGCCCGAGGGGGCACTCCCGGGCGGCATCGTCACGAAGGCGGGGATCGCACTGATGGGTGTGCTCGTCGCCGGGCTCCTTTTCTCCTGGTCGCTCACCGGGCCCGAGGAGGCCGGCACGGGAGCCGCACCGCCGGAGCCGCAGGCGGTGGATGAAGGGATGGGCCGCGCGCTCGAGGGGCGCATCCGCGCGGAGACCGAGCGCCAGACCCAGCAGGCCGCTGCCGAGGCTCGGGCGGAGTTCGCGCGGCGACAGGCCGCGGCCGCCGAGGAAGCCGCACTGGCCGACACGGAATCGGAGGCCTCCGGCGTGGCCTTCGCTGGCGAGGCGGAGGCTGAGCTTCGCGAGGCGCTTCGGCTCGACGAGATCGAGCGGCGGACGCGCTCGCTCCGCTCAGAGCCCGTCGCCCACTCGTACCGGGGTCCCGGCGGGGTCCGGAGCCACGCCGCACCGACCACCGGCGATGTTGGGGAACCGGAGTTCATCGAAGACGCTCTCGAAGGAACGCTCACCTCCTTCGAGCGATCGCTGGCAGCATTCGAGAACGAGATCGAAGCCGGGCTGGCGAGCGCCGGGGTCCCACCTGGCGCGCCGACAGCTTCCGCCAGGCCCTCCACGCCGGATCCGGAGCGGTTGGTCCGCCCGGACGATCCGCCGGGCTGGGAGCGGATCCACGAGGGCTCGTTCCTAGAGGCCGTGCTCCTGACGCAGCTCTCGGGCGAGTTCCCCGGCCCGGTGCTCGCCATGGTGTCGGTGCCGCTGTATTCGGCCGACCGGCAGCGGGTCCTGATCCCGCGCGGTGCCCGCGTCGTCGGCACGGCCCGCGCGGTCGAGGACAGGGATCAGAGCCGCCTGGCCGTCGGGTTCCACCGGCTGCTCCTGCCGGGCGGCAGCTGGATCGACCTGGAGTTCCGTGGCCTCAACCAGGCGGGCGAGGGCGCGCTCAAGGACGAAGTCGACCGCCACTACTTCAGCACGTTCGCCGCCGCTGGAGCGGTCGGCGTCCTGAGCGGCCTGACGCTCGCCGGAGCCACTCCCTATGGACTCCAAGCGGGCGTCGGGCAGGGGCTCGGCCAGAGCGCGACCTCGGTCTTGGGCCGGTTCCTGAACCGGATGCCCACCATCAGGGTCCGCGCCGGCCACCGGCTCCGCATCTGGCTCACCTCCGATGTCCTGGTCCCCACCCCCACAACGTCCCGATGACACGAGAGGATTCTCCCATGCGTCACCGTACCCTTGCCCCTGCCCTGTTCGCGGCGCTCTTGACGTTCGCGAGTCCCGCGCCCTCGAGCGCCCAGTTCGACTTCGGCGCGGTGTTCCAGCGCGCGCAGATGATCGCCAACCAGGCGACGTTGATCGCGAACCAGGTGCGTGAGCTGCGCGCGATGGCCCGCCAGCTCTCCGAGCTCGAGGACCAGCTCGACCACATGGAGCGCGCCGCCCGCGGCCGGATCGACGCACTCACCCAGCCGTTCACGGACCTCGCCGCCGAACCCGTGGGCCTGGTCCGGGACGGACTCGCCTGGAGCTCGGACTTCGCCGGCACGGCGGACGAGATGGCGGGCGCGGTCCGCGACTTCGGGCGCGGCGGCTCGTTCACCCGGCTCTGGCGCACCACCCTCGGCACGGCCGACCGGGTGGGCGAGGCCGACATCCTGGATCTCTACCGGAGCCTCCCGCCACAGGCGGCGACGCGCGCGGCCCAGGACTTTCGGCGCTCCCGCGAGGCCGCCGGACGCCAGCGCGTGCTCGACTACGCGACGCTCGACGCGGCAGCCTCGCTCGCGGCCACGATCGAGAGCGCGCAGGGCTCGTTCGCGGACCTGACCACGAACGGCAATCTCTCGACCACGGCGCTGCAACAGGCAAGCGTCGCGGCCGCGCTCAGCCAGGGCCGGATCAACGCGGCCATGAGCCAGGTGCTCGCCTACCAAGCTGTCGAGGAGGCCAACCGGACGAGGCAGGCCGAGCTCGCCCGTCTCGAGCAGCTCGCCGAGTGGCACGAGAGCCGCCAGCGGGCGGGCGCGATGGCGGAGACGATGCGGGACGCCGCGTCGCTGAACCGTGACGGCCTCCGGGACGGATTGCTCTTCCGGGTCCCGTCGTTCTACGGCGGCAACTAGGCGGGGAGAGCGTACACGATGCAACTTCCGCCGCAGTCGATCGACCCGAACGTCCCCACACTGGTCCCTGCGGACCGGCTCCAGGACTTCAAGAGCTTCCTGGACATCGTGCTCGACACCGTGATCGGCGGCGCCGCGCCCGACGTGCATGCCCTCGGGCTCCAGCTCTGGGGCGGGCTCGCCGCCGTCATGATCGCCTGGACGGGCCTGAAGATCGCGTTCAGCGGCACGTTCGAGCCGTGGGCGTTGGTCCGTCTCGTGCTCGGGATCGCGATCCCCCGCACGCTGCTCCACTACTACACGGTCCCGATCCCGGGCGTCGGGTCCACGTTCCCGGCTATGATCGCGGGCGGCGGGATCTGGCTCCAGAACCTGTTCCTCTCCGACGTGGTCTCGGCCGGCTATGCGGAGATGACCGCGCTCGTCCAGGCCTACGGCGCGCACCTCGGCAGCGCCTGGTCGAGCGGCAACCTGCTCTCGGTCGTGACCGCGGGCGTGAGCGTGCTCTTCTCCTCGCTCCTCTCGCTGGTGATCGGCGCCTCGCTCGTGTTCTCGCTCGTCGCGCTCTTCTGCGTGACCTACGCGCAGGTCATCTGGGCACAGGTCGCGCTCGCCATCGCGATGCTGCTCGGTCCCGTGTTCATCCCCTTCCTGCTCTTCGATCCGCTCGCGTTCCTGTTCTGGGGGTGGTTCCGGACGCTGATGGTCTACACGCTCTACGGCGTCGTGGCCGGCGCGATCCTCAGGGTCTTCATGGGCGTCGGGCTGGGCTACATCACGACCTACGCCGATGCGCTCATGGGCACCGGCGGCGCCGATCCGGCCGAGCTCTGGCTCTGGGCCGTCGCCCTCCTCCCGCTCGTCGTCTCCGGCCTCATGGCCGGCCTCAAGGTGGGCGACCTCGCCGCCATGCTCGTCTCCGGCTCCGGCTCCGTCGGATCCGGGTTCATTGCCGTCGCCGGGCGGGGAGCCGCCAGCGCGGCGGCCCCCGCCAAGACACCCGTTCCGGGCGCCTGAGGCCCCAAGGAGCTCCCATGACGAAACGAGAAAAGGATGCCGGCCGCGAGTACGCCGAGATCTGGGGCGAGACCGTCCAGGCGAACAGGAAGCTGCGGACGATCCTGATCTTCCTCTCCGCCAGCTGCGTCCTCGGCGTCCTGGTCCTCCTCCGGATCGCGGGCGCGGAGCCGCCGCGCCCGATCGTGGTCCGGGTCGACGAGGTCGGCCGTGCCGAGGCGCTCGCCTACGAGGCCGCCACCGCCCAAGCCGATCCGCTCGATCCCACCACCAAGTACTTCCTCAACCGGTTCGTCCACGACTTCCACTCGCGCCGCCGCGCGACCGTCGAGGAGCAGTGGACCCGGAGCCTCCGGTTCCTGTCGACCGCACTCGCGAACGCCGCCTTCCAGCGGGACGCCGGCGAGGTCGCCGCCACGGCGGCCGGCACCACCGAGACCGAGCTCCAGGTCGAGCAGGTCGTCCTCCGCGTCCACCCGGCGCCCGAGCCGCCGCACGGTGCGACGGCCGACTTCGACCTAGTGCACCTGAGGGGCGAGCAGGAGCTCAGGCGCGAGCGCTGGTCGCTCACGCTGCGCTTCGAGTTCCTCGAACGCATCCCGCCCGAGGCGGTGGTCCACAACCCGATGGGGCTACTCGTCACCTACCTCCAGGCCGACCGGGCGCTGGTCACCGAGGACGAGCGATGACCCGCCACCTCAACGGACGCGAGAAGGCGCTTGAGGCGTTCGGCTGGACGGGACGCAAGGCCGAGTGGATCGCGCTCGTGTGCCTCCACAGCGGCGTGTTCACCCGAACGCAGGCGACCCGGTTCCTGGACACGCACCACGAACGGGCGCGGCGCATGGTCCACGCGCTGATCGCGCAGGGCCTGGCCGCCGAAGAGACCGTGCCGGGCATCCGGGGGATCGGCCGCGTGTGCCGGATCTACGCGCGGAGCCTCTACCGCGCGCTCGGGGCCGAGCATATCCGGCATCGCCGCACGGCGTCCCCCGACGTTCTGATGCGCCGCCTTCTCTCGCTCGACTACGTGATCGAGCACGCGGACCTGCCGTGGCTCCCGACGGAGTCCGAGAAGGTCCGTGCGTTCGAGGCGCTCGGGATCGAGCGCGAGCTCCTGCCGTCGCGCCTCTACCGGGGAGCCGCCGGGGACACCCGCCGCTACTTCCCGCTCAAGATGCCCGTCGCGCTGGACTCGACCCGCGCCGTGTTCGTCTACGCCGAGCCGGGCCACGACACCGCGACCGCGCTCCGTGCCTGGGGCGCGACGCACCAGGGGCTCTGGCACGCGCTCGCGCGGCTGGGCCGGTCCGTCGAGGCCGTGGCGGTGGGACGCACCTCGGATGAGACGGAGCGGGCGCAAAGGGTCCTCCGCGGTTGGACCGAGGCCTCCGGCACCGGCGAACCCGACCCCACCATCCGGGACGAACTGGCCCGGATCGAGCGGGCGATCCTTCAGGGCGCGGTCCAGATCCTCGAGGAGTTCGGCGGTCTGCAGGCCGCACTCAAGCGGAGCGTGGCGCTCGAGAACGAGGCCCACCGGGAGGCCGAGCGCGGGGCGATACGCCGTGGCCGTGCCTGGCGGACCACGCGCCTCGCCGGAGTTCGCTACCGATGAGTGGCCCCCGTCCCGTGGCCGCACTCGAGCGCGCAAACGACGCGAGGGGCCGATGCGCACTTCGGCACTCCGGCGATGCGCACCGGCAAGGTTCCGGAAGCTACCGCACGCGAACGTCTTGCGCCTCCGCACCCCGAGCGGCCAGTGCCGATCGGGGCGCTCAGGCGGTGCTGGGAGCGACCCCGCAGTCCGGAGGCCTGCTGCGGGTTCGGGGCCAGGTGTGTTTGCGCACCCCTGTCCCCTCCCCCTCGGGTCGCTCCCAGCCAGCGATCCCTCCGGGAAGGGACGTGCTCCGATGAAGTCCGGTACCTTGGCCATCATCGGGGCCGCTGTCGGAGCCGCGGGCGCCCAGGCGCTCAAGGCGCCGTTCCCGGGCACCGGCGGCAACCCGGCGCTGGACCTGATCGCCTACCACGATCCGGGCTTCCACACGGTGATCCGCGTCTGGTACTACACGTGGCCCGCCGTCGCCGTCGTGCTCGCGGGCTCGTTCACGCTCTCGGTCTGGCGGGTCTGGTTCCAGCCACGAGCGGGAGGCGGCGGACGGGGCACGTTGCCCCCTTGGCCCGCCTCACCCGACGACGAGGCGCCCTCGCTCGTGATCGGCGAGCTGCATCACCCGACCGTTGCTCAGGAGAGCGAGCGGCCGTCCTGGCTCGTCATCCCCGAGAAGGGGCTCTACACCGGCGTGTTCGTCGTCGGAGCCGTCGGCACCGGCAAGACCACCGCCTGCATGTACCCGTTCGCGGAGCAGCTCCTCTCCTGGCAGGCCGACGATCCTCGCCGCCGGGCGGGCGCGCTCGTGCTGGAGGTCAAGGGAGACTTCTGCCATCAGGTGCGGCGCATCCTCGAGGACGCCGGGCGCGGCGGCGACTACGTCGAAATCGGGCTCGGCGGCTCGTGGCAGTGGAACCCGCTCGACGATCCGCTCCTCGACTCCTACTCGCTCGCCTACAGCGTCGCCTCCCTCATCAACCAGCTCTTCGGCAAGAGCCGGGAGCCGTTTTGGCAGCAGGCGTACACGAACCTCGTGCGCTGGATCGTCGAACTGCACCGGCTGCTGCCGGGGAGCTGGGTCACGCTCCGGGACGTCTACCGCTGCACCGTCGACGCCGAGCTCCTGGCTGGGAAGATCGGCGAGGCCCGGAAGCTATGCCCGGTGCGGGCCACCATCGCCAACAAGGACCTCACCGCTCACAAGCAGGTCCTCGAGGGTTGGGCCTGGGAGCTGGCGACCGGGACCGCGAGAGTGGCATGCGGACTCGATCCGGCCCTGAGGGCAAAGCTCGAAGAACTCGCCGTCCCCTACGAGACGGAGAGGGTCGGCGCGGGGAGCGAGCTGGCCGAGCTGGTCGAGGCCATCGAGCGGTGGTACGTCCACGACTGGTCGGTGCTCGACGCCAAGCTCCGCACCTCGATCGTCGAAGGCATCAGCGTCTTCCTCTCGCTGTTCGACCAGCCCGAGGTCGCGGGCGTGTTCTGTCCGCCGGCGCCCACGGAGGACCCCAGACCGGCGGAGACGGACGACGCCGAACCGGCCGCAGGGGTGTCCGATGTCGAGCCCATGCCGGGACTCCGCCGACGGCTGCCGCCGCTCGCGCGGCTGATCGACGGGGGCAAGGTCCTCGCCCTCAACATGCCCGCAGGCGCGAACCCGGCCCTCGCCCGAGCCATCGGCGTGCTGCTCAAGAACGCATGGATGCAGGCGCTGCTCCGGCGTCCCGCGGAGGCCGCGCGCCGGCCCGATCAGTACATGCGGCCCGCCGTGTTCATCTGCGACGAGTATCAGGCGTTCGCGACCGTCGGGCAGGACGACCCGGCGGGCGACGAGAAGGCGTTCGCGCTGACCCGGCAGTGCCGCTGCATCCCGATCGTCGCCACGCAGTCGATCTCTTCGCTCCGCTCCGTGCTCCCCTCGGGCGAGGCCTGGCGCACGCTCGTCCAAACGCTCAGGACCCGGATCTTCCTCTCCCTCTCGGACGAGTCGTCCGCCAGGATCGCGTCCGAGATGTGCGGCAGCGTCATGAAGACGCAGCCGTCCTACACGTTCACCGAGACGACGGGCAGGCCCGAGTTCTCGCTCCTGTCGGGACGCGCCGGAGGCGGACGCGGCACCATCGGCGCGAGCAAGTCGTTCCGGCAGCAGCGGGAGCCGGTGTTCACGCCGCGCGAGTTCACGCTCCTCGCCAACTACCAGGCCATCTGTCTGCCCTACGACGGCGTCAAGTCGCTACCCGCACGGCGCGTCTACCTGAAGCCCCACTACCTGCCTAGGACCAAGGGCTACTGGCGGCTCCGCGAGGAGGGCCGGATATGACGCGAGCAAGCGGCATCGGCCATCTGAAGCCGTTCCTCCCGGGCCTCGGCGCGCTGCTCGAGGACCCGGACGTCTCCGAGATCATGATCAACGGCCCCGGAAACGTGTGGGTCGAGCGGGCGGGGAAGCTCGAGCCCCACGAGGCGCCCGAGCTGACCGCCGCGTGGCTCCACCGGGCCGCGATCCACATCGCGCGCCCGCTCGGGCTCGATCCCGCCACCCGGCCGATCCTGGACGCCCGGCTCGCCGACGGATCGCGGGTCGCCATCTGCACCCCGCCTGCTGCGCCGGAGGTAGCCATCACGATCCGCCGGTTCGGGGGCCGGGCGTTCTCCGCCAGCGACCTCGTGCGCATGGGCTCGCTGCCCGAAGCGGTCCTCGAAGCCGCCCGGACGGCCCTCGAGTCCCGCAGGAACGTCCTCGTCTCCGGCGGCACCGGGTCGGGCAAGACCACGCTCCTGAACGCGCTGATCGAGCTGTTGCCCGAGGGCGAGCGCATCGTCGCCATCGAGGACACGCTCGAACTCAGGATCGAGCGCGCCAACTGCCTCCGGTTCGAGGCCGGAGCCGCCCAGTCCGAGACGTCAGTCTCGATCCGCAACTTGGTGCGGCACGCGCTCAGGCACCGCCCCGACCACATCGTCGTCGGCGAAGTCAGGGGCGCCGAGGCGGCCGATCTGCTCCAGGCTCTCAACACCGGCCACGGCGGCTCGCTCACCACCGTGCACGCCAACAACGCCCGATCCGCGCTCTCGCGGCTCGCGAGCTGCGCCATGCAGGCCGGGGACGCCCTCCCGTGGGAGGTCACCTGCCGGAGCGTCGTCGACGGGATCCATCTCGTGCTCCACGTGACCCGCCGAGAGGGCCGGCGGTTCGTCGAGGAGGCTCTTGAAGTGCGCGGCTACGAGGCGGCTACGGGCCGCTGGACCACCGAGCCCGTTTGGGGCGGGGCGACGAAGCCCCGCGAGGAAGCACAGACCCACTCACCGAAGGAGGTGAACGCATGACAGGTGACGACGACCGGACCATCCGGGTCCGCACGCTGGACGACTTCGACCGCGAGCTCGCGCGCGACGGCGGCGAGGCGCTCGAAGTCCCGGCCCACCTGGCCGAGGAGTACGGCCTCTTCCCCGAGGAGGTCGGGAGCGAGGAGGAGATCGTGGACGCCGGAGGGGATCCGCACGGCGAGGAGGGCGAACGATGAAACACGACGAATATCACCGCAAGTTCGCCGACCGGGTCATCGAGCAGATCCGCCAAGGCACCGCGCCGTGGCAGAAGCCGTGGGCGCCGGGCGAGCGCGTGCTCCCCTCGAACGTGGACACCGGCCGCTCCTACCGGGGCGGCAACAGCCTGCACCTCGCCGCCGTCCAGCAGAAGCTGGGCTACGACGACGTCCGCTGGGGCACCTACCGCCAGGTCCAGGCCCGGGGCGGACAGGTCAGGAAGGGTGAGCGCGGCACCCGCATCCTCTCCTTCCAGGACAAGAAGCGGCTCCCGGTCACCGGCGACCGCGGAAAGCCCGTCCGCGACGACGAGGGCAAGCGCGTCTACCACTACGAGCGCCTCAACGTGCCCTTCGTCCGCCAGTACACCGTGTTCAACGCCGAGCAGGCCGACGGGCTCCCCGCCCGCACCGCCGCACCGCCCGAGCCGCTCTGGAAGGTGCATCAGCAGGCCGAACGTGTCCTGGAGGACAGCGGGGTTCCGATCCGTCACGTGGCGGGCGACCGCGCCTTCTACCACATGAACCAGGACGAGATCGTGCTGCCCGCACGCGCTCAGTTCCCCTCCGCCAACCACTACTACCAGACCGCGCTCCATGAGCTCGGCCACAGCACCGGGCACCCCGAGCGGATGAACCGCGAGACGCTCGTCAAGGGGATCGAGGACGGGTTCGGCTCGCCTGAATACGCGAGGGAAGAACTCCGGGCCGAGATCAGCGCCATGATGTCCGGCGAACGCGTCGGCGTCGGCCACGACCCGAGCCGGGGAGCCGCCTACGTCGAGGGCTGGATCGCCGCGCTCGAGGAAGACCCCCGCGAGATCCGGCGCGCCGCCGCCGACTCACAGAAGATCTCCGACTTCGTGCTCGTTCGGCACCGCGAGCGCGAGGCCGTGCGCGAACCCGTGGCCGCGGCGGCAGTCCGCGCGCCCGGACCCCAGAAAACCGTCGTGCCCGTGCCGAAGCTGCCGGTCCCCGAACGCAGCCTCGGGCCGAGCCGCTGAGCAGTGAGAGGCAAGGAGATGTTCGACCGTAGCGTCGAACAGGACCCGCGTCCCGCCGCGCCACCCAGCCGCGACAGCTACCGCATGCGGAACGGCCACCGCCGAGAGCACGCCGCGAGCCGGGACGCCGGGTCCGTCTCCTTCCTCGAACGATGTGCCGGAGCCCTCGCCGACATCGGTGTCCACGGAGCCGTCTCCTACCGCGACCTCGCCGACGCACGCTTCGGCGGCCACCCCTACACGACCCGGCGGGCCGTCAACGCCTGGATACGGGACGGGATCGTGGAGGAACGCACGGCCACGGGACCGAAGGGCAACCCGTTCAAGGTCCTGACCCTGACCCGTAAGGGCGTGGCCGAGGTCCGGAGGCTCGCCGTCGAGCACGGAATGGATCCCGCCCAGGAGATCCGGGTCGCCCGCGTCCGCCCCTCGGAAGCCGCCCACGACACCGCCATCTACCGCGCCTGCCGGACGGAGAAGCGATGCCTGCTCGAACAGGGCGCCACCATCCGGCGCATCCGTCTCGACACGGAACTCAAGAGCGCCGTCGCCCGCGCGAGCGAGGCCGTGCGGAGGAAAAAGGGGAAGCGCGCCGCCGATGCCGAACGGCACCGCATCGCACGCGAGCTCGGCCTCCCGATCGATGCTGCGGGACGCGTGCTTTACCCCGACGCGCAGATCGAGTATGCGGACGCCGAAGGCCGGAGCGGCCGCGTCAACATCGAGGCCGTATCCGGCAACTACCGCGAACGCTCCGTCCGCGCCAAAGCCACCGCCGGGTTCCGGCTCCACGCCAACGGACCGGCCGCGGCGAAACTCATCCAGAGGCTCGGCCCCGGAAGCGAGGACGGATCCTGGCTCAGGGGTCCCGCCGACCGCGATCCGGCCGCAGTCGAACTCTGACGACACGGATAACCACGATGCAGCCTTGGAAAATCAGCGCGGGTCTCACGGCCGCCATTGCCGGAGCGGCTCTGCTCCTCAGCGGCTCCCGACTCGACTACCTCGACCCCTTCTGGTCGGCCATCCTCGCCGAGCACGGCGTCGCCCTGGCGCTGCACGCCGCGCTCGCGCTCGCCGCGCTCGCCGCCGCCATCTACGCCGTCGCGCGCGCCACAGGGCTCGCCGACCTCGGCCGGCGCGTCGATCTCGCCGAACGGTCCGTCCGACGAGGCGAAGGGGATCCGGATCTCAACGACGCGCTCAAGAGGGATGCCGAAGGAGACTGGGACTGAACGCGGGGACCGGGCCGGTGGTGGGCCGCGCATCCGTCGAAACCTTGCCCGCGACTTGGCGGAGACAGGCCAAGGCGCTCCGCCGCTACGGGGGCGAAACTCCGGCCGTGGTTTTGGATCGCTGCGCTGCCGACCTCGAGGACACGCTTCAGGAGCTCGACGAGACCACCCTCTCGCTGACGCAGGCAGCCCGGGAGAGCGGCTACTCCGCGGACCACCTCGGACGGCTCGTCCGCGACGGCAAGATCCCCAACGCCGGAAGGCCAGGCGCGCCCAGGATCGCCCGCAGGCATCTCCCTCGCAAGACCGGAGCGGGCAAGCCGCGTCTGGCGGCGAAGCCTTCCCTGCGCGAGGTTTCGACCGGGCAGATCGTGCAGTCCGTCATCGAGAAAGGTATCGGATGATGGCACGCACGAAACCAAGCCGGCGCAGCTACAGCGCCGGCGAATGGGGCCGGAACCGGGTAAGGGTCTTTCCCGATCCCAAGACCGGCCTGATCCAAATCGAGTGGCGTGAAGACCGGCGTAGGCTGAGCAGGTCGCTCGGGCATCGCGACTGGGCCCGGGCAAAGAAGCAGGCGGACGAGATCGCCGCAGGCCGCCCCCAGCCGGAGCTCCAGTACGGGGCGGAAGCAGAACCCGAGCCACTCACCCTGGAGACGCTTTTTGACATCTACGGTGAAGACGTAACACCCACTAAAGCCAAGCGGTCCCGGAGGCACGATGGGGCCGCGATGAAGATGTTCCTCAAGTTCTTCGGCAGGGACCGAAAGCCAGCCACACTGTCCCAGCGAGACTGGGATCGATTCATCCGGTATCGGCGGTCGGGCAAGGTGGGCCCCAGTGGCAGGCCCGTGTCTGACCGAACCATCGAATACGACTTGAAGTTTCTGCTCGCGGTCTTCAACTGGGCTGCGAAGTCGAGAGACGAGAACGGGAGGCTCCTCCTCAGATCGAACCCGCTTAGAGGCCTCAAGGTGCCCAAGGAGAAGAACCCGACCCGGGTGCTGCTCACCGAGGCGGAATACGAGGCCCTGTTGCACGTGTCGCTGGCGATGGACTGGCGCCTTCGCGTAGCGCTGGTGCTCGCCCACGAGACAGGACACCGGATTGGTGCCATCCGCCAGCTTCAATGGTCGGACATCGACCTCGAGAGCGGAGTCATCCGATGGCGTGCCGAACACGAGAAGACAGGATACGAGCACCGGACTCCGGTGACTACCGAGGCGCTCGCTGTCCTGGAAGAGGCACGGTGGCGGAACCCGGGGATCGGGGACGCGCCTCTGCTGCCCGCGCCGAAGGACCCATCGAAGTGCGTGAGCCGTTCGCTGGCGCGCGACTGGTGGGAGAAAGCGCAAGAGCTTGCCGGGCTGGAGCCGAAGCGTGGCCGCGGCTGGCACTCCCTGAGGCGGAAATTCGCCTCGGACCTCATGGACCAACCGCTCAAGGTGCTCTGCGAGCTCGGCGGCTGGAAGACGGCCCAGACGGTGCTGCAGTGCTACCAGCGCGCCGACGAGGGCCGGCTCCGGAAGGCCCTCGAGCGCCGGCGGAGAGCCCGCTCCTGAGCCCAATTAGCGGGAACAAATAGCGGGAACGGGACCTCGAAATCCCGTAAGTCCAACGTCCCCGGCAGGATTCGAACCTGCGACCTACTGCTTAGGAGGCAGTCGCTCTATCCAGCTGAGCTACGGGGACAACTAACCGCTAGTGTCCTGAGTTAGAAGTTCATTGCATTAGTGGCTCGCGCATGGTAACTTGCCCCGAACCTGTTCCGGGAGGATGCCATGCGTGGACGTCCGTTGGCTCCCCTGACTCTCGATGACGCCGATCAAGAGACCTTGGAGCGTTGGGTGAAGCGACCCAAGACAGCCCAGGCTCTGGCGATGCGGGCCCGCATCGTCCTTCGGGCCGCCGAGGGAGCCGCAAATACTCAGATTGCCGACGAAGTGGGGATCACCAAACAGACCGTGGGCAAATGGCGCAAGCGCTTCGTGGGGGGGGGCGTGGACGGGGGCGTGGACGGGCTGTTGGACGAGCCCAGACCTGGAGCTCCCCGCACGATCGGGGATGAGGATGTGGAGCGCGTCATCCGGATCACCTTGGAAGAAACGCCCACCGACGCCACGCACTGGAGCACCCGCTCCATGGCGCAGCGCACCGGGATGAGTCAGAGCGCCATCAGTCGCATCTGGCGGGCCTTCGCGCTCCAGCCCCATCGCAGTGAAACCTTCAAGCTCTCCTCCGACCCCCTCTTCATCGAGAAAGTGCGTGACATCGTCGGCTTGTATTTGCATCCCCCGGACCGAGCTCTGGTCCTGTGCGTCGACGAAAAGGCCCAGATCCAGGCCCTCGACCGCTCCCAGCCCCTGTTGCCGATGCGTCCTGGGCAGATCGAGCGCCGTACCCACGACTATGTTCGCAATGGCACCACCTCCCTCTTCGCAGCGCTCGACACCAAGACCGGAGAGGTCATCGCCGAATGTCACAAGCGCCACCGCTCCATTGAGTTTCGCAGGTTCCTCGACACTATCGAGGCGACCGTCCCCCAAGGCCTCGATATCCACCTCATCGTCGACAACTATCAGACCCACAAGACCCAGATCATCAAGCGCTGGCTCCTCAAGCGTCCTCGCTTCCACCTCCACTTCACCCCCACCAGCTCATCCTGGCTCAACCTCGTCGAGCGCTGGTTCGGCGCTCTCACCGAAAAACAGCTCCGACGCGGCGTCTTCCGTAGCACGCGCGAGCTCGAGGACACGATCCTGCGCTACGTCGACATCACCAATCACGATCCCAAACCCTTCGTCTGGACCAAGTCCGCTGATCAGATCCTCCAAACTCTTGCCCGCTTTTGTACGCGGACTTCCGACTCAGGACACTAGGTGCCGCTAAGTCATTTACAATATACTGGAGGACAACGACTTAACGTCCACACTCTCGCAGAGAGGGAGAGAGTGCTACGCTCGGATTGTGGTATCCCTACCCGAAGGCGCCGCATGACACAGGGGCGACCCCCCTCAGAACCAGCGGTAGGTCGCCGACAGCTTGATGCGCCGCCCCTTGGCGCTGTGGGTGAAGCCGTCGAAGGACTGTTCCCACTTCACGTAGGACGGTGCGACGCCGGTCAGGTTCAGCAGGGAGAGCGAGATCCCGATCCCTCTGGACGGGCGCCAAAGCGCGGTCGCGTCCAGCGTCATGAAGCCGTCGATGTCCTCGTACTCGCTTCCCGCTTCGTCGTGGTCGGCGTAGGAGGAGATGTAGTTCACGTACCCGACCACGCTGTAGTCGGACCAGCCGTAGCTCCCGAACAGCCTTCCCTTGAGACGTGGTAGAGGCGGAGCGATGGGATTGTACTTGTTCAGGCGCCCGGCACCTTCCGTATCGGGTGCGATTTCGACACCCTCGACGTGCAGCGCCTCGATGGAATACTTGTGCGTGTAGGTGGCCTCCAGACCGGCATTCACGATGCCTCTGCCAGCCTGGGAACGAGCGGTCAGCTGAACATCGAAGCCTGAGGTCTTGACGCCCGGCCAGTTGATGAGATCGACATCGATACGCTCGATGCCGGTGACGTCGCAGGTGCCGGTGCCCCGTCCGTCCGAGCAGGTTACGTAGCTCTTGACGGCCTCCCGGGCACTCCCGCCCTCGTGATAGAGCCTCGTGACCGCATTGTAGGGCACGACCGCGATCACGTTCTCGAAGTCGTAGCTCCAGTAGTCGGCGGTCAGCTGAACCGGGACGAAGCCCGATTCGTCCGCCATCGTCAGGACGAAACCGGCGTTATAGGTGAGGGCCTGCTCGGACTTGAGCTGCTTGTCTCCGTGGGTGTCGACAGCCTTGTAGACGCCCGCCTCGTTCACGTATGCGAGCGCGGTCGTCCGGCTCTCGTTCAGGTCGTCGACCGACGGAGTACGGAAGGTAGTCTGCAGCGAGCCGCGTAGCGCGAACTGGTCCGTCAGGTCCAGTCGGAACGCAGCTTTCGGATTGAAGCTGCTCGCGACGCTGTGATACTCGTAGTTCGCGGCGAGCTGCAGATGGAGGCGTTCATCCATGCCGTGCACGGGGAGTTCCGCGAAGAACCGATGCAGCGTCTGGGTATCGGCGTAGGGATAGGTCCCGGTCGTAAAGGTGAACGGGCCGGCCTGCTCGACACAGGCCCGGCTGCCAAGCACCGAGCACGGGTTGAGGTTCAGGTTGCCGGGATCATTCGGGGTCGACGAGACGTCGAACCTGCGGAACTGGTAGCCCAGGGCGTAGTTCTCCACCGGCCCCTTGCTGCCCGTCAGGGTGGCATCGGCGACCAGCATGTCGGCGAAACTCTCGACATCGACCTGCTCGTTAATCCAGCCGAGCATCTCGGTGCTGTTCGCCAATCCGGGGGAATAGTCGGGATTGGCCTCGCTGTAGAAGCGGGCACCGGGCTGCTGGGAATACTGCAGGGCGCTGCTGAACGGGTTGTAGAACTGGCAGCTGCCCTGTCCCGGGACTTTCCCGCCCGTCGGACCCAGCGACATGCCCGAAGGTGAATTGGGGTCCGCCACCACGTCGACCCCGCAGCTGGGACCGCCGTAGCCGCGGAAGGCCAAGTACTTGCGATAGGCGTATTCGGCCGGCTGGTTCACGTTGCCCGAGGAGCGGGAATAGCTGAGCGCGAGGTTCAACCGGTTGTCGTGTCCCTCAAGGACATCGACGCCTCCGTCCCAGGAGGCGGACAGACGCTGAGTCCGGGACTGCCGCTCCAGAGTCCGGCCGGGCCCGGAGTGCCCCACCAGCCGTCCGAAAAAGTACCAGTCGTCCTCCAGGCAGTTGGTGTTGGAAGCGAACCCCACGCTGGACCCGTACTGTTGGCAGAAGGCCTGCCGGCCCGGGTTCTCCGCAGGCACGATCTGCAGGCCGTCGTAAGGCTTGATGGGCGGGAAGGACGGCGTCGTCACCCACGCCGGCGTTTCCGCCTCGGCCCACAGGGCTTCGATATGGTAGCTGGAGTTGTCGCCCAGCTCACCGTTGATTTCGGCGAAGGCGCGGAAATGATTCGACTGCTCGAGCAGGTTGTCCCAGGGCTGGTATCGGAACCGGCAGGTGAAGCTTTCAAGGTGGCCGCCGAAGCCCTGGCAGTTCGGATCGAGGAAGATGTCGTCGTCCGAGAAGTGCGCGTCCGCCAGCTTCGAAATGAGTTCCCCCGAACTCTCGCTGCCGGTCAGGGACGGCATCAGGAAGGCTCCCGGGTTGCCCGTCCATGACCATGCACCGGCACCTGGGACGTACGGGTGCAGCGCCCAGTCCCGCTCCTCCGGGTTGAGCTCCTGGCGGGTCAACCATTCGGCGGACACGACCGCGTTCGTGCTGCTTCCCAGACGCCGTCCCCAGATACCGCCGACGTTGCTGTCGCCGCCGCCCGCGAAGTACTCGTGGGAGGCGGTCACCTCCATCCCCTCGAAGTCGCCGCGGGTGCGGAAGTTGGCGACCCCGGCGACCGCATCCGATCCGTAGATGGCGGAGGCGCCCTCCTTCAGCACTTCGATGCGGTCGATGGCGATCGAGGGGAACGCGTTGATGTCAACATAGCGCCCGCCAATCAGGCGCGCGGGAAGGTAGACCTGGCGGCGGCCGTTGAGCAGCACGAGGGTTCGCGATCCGCCCAGACCGCGCAGGTTCACGTTCGCCACGGTCTCCGGCACGGCGGCGACTTCGTTCGCGTTGTACCAGCTCTGCCGTTCACCGACCACGCCGTGGCTCGCACTCAACGCCTTGAAGAACTCCACGACCAGAGGAGAGCCCTGCTCCTCGAGCTTTCTGCGCGCCACAACCGACACCGCATAGGGCAGTTCCGTAGCCGATACCTCTGCGCTGGTCCCGGTCACGACCACTTCGTCGAGCTCGAGGGCGGTGAAGTTCAGCCGCAGATCGACGGTCGCGACCTGTCCGTCGGATACGGTGACGTCGTCCGTCACCGTGAGGTAGCCGACGATGCGGGCGGAGAGCTCGTGCGAACCGGCTGGCACGTTCGCGATCGAGTACCGTCCCTCGGGGTTTGTGAGGGCCCCGGTGCCCAGCGCCTCGATGAAGACCTGGGCGCCCACGATGGGCTGACCGTCGGCCGCGTCGACCACGGTGCCGTCGATCGTGCCGGTGGACTGTCCCAACGCGGGGCCTGCGGAAAGAGCGCCGTACAGCGCCAGTGAACTCAGCAATAGCGGGAGTCTTGAGAGCCATCCACCCATGCCGGCAGCCTCCGTCTTCAGAGCGGTATAACTCGAGCTTATCCCCTTGACGCATAAGGGCATAGAAATACAGGGGCAGAACGGTGACGTATAGATATTCGAAAAGGGTATATGGTCATACCGACATCGGAATGGACGTTTTGACTGCACGGGAGTTTCGGTGGTATCACATGCATCGACTCGTGGGGATTTACTTCTCAAAGGCCGGACGTTTGCCACATCAAGTACGGACTACGTAGCCCTTTGGCCGCAACATAGCGCCCCGTAGTGGGAAGAGCCACCTTCTCGGTTGCTCTTGATCGACGGGGGCTTAACCCCGGCAACGCGCCGGCGAGTGGGTTAGTTCTCGAAGTAGATGAGGTCGGAGGTCGTAAGTGCAAGCTGGATTAATCCATTGAGCACTGTCCCCTCACGCCGAGAGCCACCGCACCAACCGTCGGAGGTGGGCGGACGGAGACTGTGCTTCGACGTCCCCGGGCCAACCTCTTCCGGGCCGCGGTTGATGGACTCGTCCGGAGAGACCAGCCGGTTTCGCAATCTCAGGCCCCCCTCCCCTGCGTCGTCGCTCATGGCGGCCCTCCGAACGGCGGGAGGCCTTGCTACAGCTGCTGTCCGCTAGAGCCAAGCGAGGCTCTTTGCGGGCCCCTGGACCAACGCATTCTCAGAGGACGAACTCGACGATCACGAAGCCCAGAACCACGAGGAGCCCGAACACCCAGGTGAGGAGGTTGAAGTACCGGTCAATACGAGAGCGTATCGACGCCCCGAATCGGTGAATCAACCCGGCCACCACGAAGAACCGGAGCCCGCGGCTGAGGACGCTGGCCAACAGGAAGATCGGGAAATTGATGGCGAACACGCCCGCCGAGATGGTGAAGACCTTGTATGGGATTGGCGTGAGCCCGGCCACAAACACGGCCCAGAAATCCCACCGGTCGTAAAGGTGCTGCACGCTGGCGAACGCCTCCGGCGTGACGCCTGGAACATAGGTTAAGAAGAAGTCTGAGACTCCGAGCCAGGCCAGCGCCCCGATCCCGTACCCTATGATACCTCCGACCACCGAAGCCCCCGTGGCCACCGCCGCAAGGGTGAGCGATCGGGACGCCTTGCCGAGGCAAAGCGCCATGAGCAGCGGATCGGGGGGGATGGGAAAGACCGAAGATTCCGCGAGCGCCAGAAGGCCGAGCGCGGGCATGCCGTACGGAGTCTCGGCCCAGTGGAGTACCCAGTCGTAGAGTCGGCGAATCGGTCCCGTGCGCCTCTCGGCCACGAGAGCGCTCAAGCGCCTGCCTCCGGATACTCCGGTGCCCACCCGAACCGGCCGAGAAGCGGTACGAAGGTGCACTCGCGCTGGACCATCTCCTCGTGGATCTCTCCGTCTTCACGACGCACCAGGACGAGGTTCTGGGTGTCCCTCGATCCCACTGGGATGATCATGCGCCCTCCCTCGGCCAGCTGATCCACGAGGGCCTGGGGGATCGACGGCGAGGCGGCGGACACGACGATGACGTCGAAGGGAGCGTACCTCCTCCATCCGATGGTGCCGTCTCCGACCATGAGTGCCACGTTCTTCAGGCGCATCTCGTCCAACGTGGCACGGGCGCGCGACGAGAGCTCTCGAATCCGTTCCACCGAGTAGACGCGGTCCGCCATCAGCGCAAGCAGCGCCGTCAGATACCCGCTTCCTGTACCGATCTCGAGGACCGTATCGTCGGGAGCGGGCTTCAGAATCGACAGGTAGAGGGCCTGCAGCGAGGGCTGCGACGCCGTCTGTGAGTACCCGATGGGGACCGGCGCGTCCGCGTAGGCCCGGGGCCAGACTCCCTGGGGCAGGAAGAGATGGCGCGGCACCTGGTCAAAGAGCTGGAGGACTTCCAGATCATGGATGCCCCGCTCCTGGATCTCTTCGATGAGCTTCCGTCGGTAGCCGACGAAGCTGCGATCTTCTAGAGGCTCAGTTGCCACCTGCGGATCTCCTCGAGGAGCCGGTAGTTGGTCAGATCGAGGTGCAGCGGCGTCACGGACACGTACCCCTCGTCGACCGCGGCGAAATCCGAGTTCGTGTCCCCGCTCCAGCTCATCTCGCCGCCGCCGATCCAGTAGTACTCCTTCCCCGACGGATCGAGGGCTCGTGTGAGGCTGTCGCTGTATCTCCGCTTTCCCAGGGAGGTGATCCGGACGCCCTTGACCTCGGCCGGATCTATGCCCGGAAGGTTGATGTTGAGGAGCGTGTCGGCGGGGAAGCCATCTTGACAGGCGATGCCTCCGAGCAGCGAGACGAGGATCGGCTCCCACGCTTCGAGACCCTCGAACATGTCTCCCGCATACGAGATGGCGATGGCCGGTATCCCGATCACCGTGGCCTCCATGGCGGCGGCCACCGTGCCCGAGTAGAGCACGTCCTCGCCCATGTTGGCCCCGTGGTTCACACCCGACAAGCAGATGTCGGGCCGACCGTCGAGGAGCTCGTTTACGGCGAGGATCACGCAGTCCGTCGGGGTTCCGTCGACGACGAGCGCACCGTCGGTGGAGCGTCGCGCTCGCAGAGGGTGGTGAAGCGTCAGCGAGTGGCTCGTCGCACTCTGCTCGCGATCGGGTGCCACGACGGTGACCTGGCCGAAGCTGTGGGCGGCCGCAGCCAGGACGCGGATGCCGAGCGCAAGGTATCCGTCGTCATTGGTGCACAAGATCCGCATCAGGACGGGAGCCGGCTCGACGGGGCCGTGAGGACTTCCCGAAGGCGAATCAGCTCCTGCCTCAGCCCGCTCAGGAACTCCTGATCGACGACTTTCTTCCTGGCCCGCGCCATCTCACCGCGCTGTCGCATGTCCATCAGCCTCTGCCGGGCTCCTTCGATCGTGAATTTCTTCTCGTAGAGCAGGTGCTTGACCAAGAGGACGAGCTCGATCTCCTTGGGTCGGAACACGCGGTTCCCCGCGCGGTTCTTGCTGAGGTTCAGCGCCTCGAATTGCGTCTCCCAATAGCGGAGGACGTGGGGCTTGAGCCCGGTCAGCTCACAGACCTCACCGATGGAGTAGTATTCCTTCCTCGCAATGGGCTCGTCCATCACCGTTGCCCCTCCTTCAGTGTCCCGCCTCGGAACGCTAGTACCACTCTTCAGGCTTGGGATCGCGCGCCATGAGGCTCTGCAGCGCCTGCCTCGGCCGAGTACCCGACACCAGCATCCCGTAGACCTCGTTGGCGATCGGCATCTCTACCCCGTAACGCTCGGCGAGATCGTGCACGGCCTGAGCGGTCTTGACTCCCTCGGCCACTGCGGTCATGTCGTCGAGAATCTGCTCGAGCGGCTCGCCCTGACCGAGCCGGTATCCGACGGTGCGGTTTCGGCTCAGGTCACCGGTGCAGGTGAGCACCAGGTCCCCCACGCCGGCGAGGCCCGAGAAGGTAGCCGCCCGCGCGCCCATGGCCACGCCCAGCCGTCTGATCTCGGCAAGCCCCCGAGTAATGAGCGCGGCCAACGTGTTGTGACCGAAGCCCAAGCCGGCCGTCACGCCGGCCCCTAGAGCGATCACGTTCTTGAGCGCGCCGCCGAGCTCGACGCCGATCACGTCCGTCCCCGTGTAGACGCGGAAGTGGTCGGTCTGGAAGAGCTCCTGGATCTCGACCGCCGCTGCCTCGAAGCGGCTGGCCACCACCACGGCCGTCGGCGCCTTCCCGACCACCTCGACGGCGAAGCTTGGGCCCGAGAGGGCGCTAAAGCCCTTCATTTGTGGCCGACTCAAGACGCTTGAGAGAACCTCGTCCATGGTCCGGAGCGTCGAGGTCTCGATCCCCTTCGATGCGCTCACGACAAGGGCGTCGTCCGGAACGTGGGCGGCCGCTTCACTCATGACCGCCCCCACGAACTGCGAAGGGCTTACGGAGAGCACGACCCCCGCTCCACGCAACGCGGTCTGCATGTGGGGCGTGCACTCGAGGTTCGAGGGCAGCTCGACACCAGGCAAGTAGGTCCGGTTCTCCCCGGACCCCTGGATCTCCTCGGCCACCTCGGGCTCGTATGCCCAAAGGCGCACCTCGTGGCCCTTCTCGGCCAAGAGGGCCGCCAGAGCCGTCCCCCAGCTCCCCGCGCCGACGACCGCGACGCGCTTCAAGCGGCTCCCCCCGACTCCCGCTCGGGGGGGGGCTCCGAGGCCGTCTCCTCCAACGACATGCCGTTCCCGCTTCCGTCGCCCCCGACGACCCCGGTCGCACGCTTCTCCTCCGCGCCGAACACGTTCTCCTCGCCCCTGAGGAGCCGCGCGATGTTCGATCGGTGGGCCCAGATCACGAACACTGCGAGCCCGACGGCGAACCAGAGCGTGAGGTCTCCGCCCGGATCCGGAGCGAAGTAGACGACCGCGGGGATCACCACTGCCGCGGCGATCGAGGCTACGGAAACGATCCGCGTGCCGAACGCCACGAGGAGCCAAGTTGCCAGGCCGGCGAGCATCGCGATCGGTGCCACGGCCATGAACACGCCGCCGCTCGTGGCGATCCCCTTCCCCCCCTTGAAGCCGATCCAGAAGGAGAATACGTGGCCCAGGATTGCCGCAGCCCCGTACGCCAGCGCCCAAGCCCAAGGGGCGTCGCCATCGATCTGCGGGAAGTACCACGCCGGGATCCAGCCTTTCAGGATGTCCACGACGATCACCGGCACGGCCGCCTTCAAGCCGAGAACGCGGAAGGTGTTCGTCCCCCCCAGGTTCCCGCTGCCCCGGGTCCGCAGGTCGATCCCGTACGCGGCCTTCCCTACGACGTAGCTCGTGGGCGTCGCGCCGCAGACGTAGGCCAGCGCGAGGAGCACATACGAAATCACGAGATCAGCTCTCTCTGAAGCGGACCCGGATGGGGCTCCCGATGAAACCCCAGCGATCCCTGAGATTGTTGTAGACGTAGCGAATGTAGTGCTCGGGCAATGCCTTAGGGAGATTGGCGAAGAAGATGAAGGTGGGCGGGGCGACGGAGGCCTGCGTTCCGTAGCGGATCTTGACTCTCCGCCCCCGGCTGTGAGGCGGCGGCTGGTGGTGCAATAGCCCTGCGAGCGCCTCGTTCACCTCGTTCGTGGCGACCCGCCGGTGGCGCTCGTCCTGGACCTCGAGGATCAAGTCCAGGCATCTGCGAACGCGCTGGCCGGTCAAGGCGGAGGTGAAGACGACCGGAATCCACTTGAGGAACGGAGCGCGCTCCCCGAGCTCCTTCTCGAACTTGGGGGCGCTCTGATGGTCCTTCTTGACGAGGTCCCATTTGTTGGCCGCGAGGATCACGCCAGCCCCGGCCTCCCACGCCTGCTCGACGACTCTGAGGTCCTGCAAGTGGAGGGGCTCGGTGGCATCGATGAGCACGAGGCACACGTCGGCCTCCCGGACGATCTTGGCAGTCCTCAGCGCCGAATAGTACTCGATCGAGTCCTTGATCTTTGACTGGCGACGCAGCCCGGCGGTGTCGACGAAGACAAGCTTCCTTCCGTGATACTGCAGAGGCGAGTCCACGGGATCCCGGGTCGTGCCCGCCTCTTCGCTCACGACGACCCGATCCTCCCGAAGGAGCCGGTTCACGAAGCTCGACTTCCCTACATTGGGTTTGCCGACGACGGCCACCCGGATTACCCCCTCTTCGCCCGTCGCCTCTTTGCTCTCGGGCAGGTTCGCCACCACGGCATCGAGCAGGTCTCCCGAGCCCTTCCCCGAGATCGTGCTCACGGGAAGGGGGTCGCCCATGCCCAGGCTCCAGAAGTCGAGGTGGGCCCGGTCCTTGGGCAGGTTATCCATCTTGTTCACCACGAGCAGGACGGGCCGGCCGCTTTTCCGCAGAATCTCGGCAAGGCGCTCATCCAGCGGATGCACCCCTGCCTTGCCGTCTACAAGAAAGAGGATGACGTCCGCTTCGGCGACGGCTGCATACGCCTGTTCGCGGATCGCCTGATCGAGCGGCTCGCGGCTGCCCTCGATCACCCCTCCGGTATCGACTAGGAAGAAGCGGCGGCCGGCCCAGTCGGCCTTCGCGAAATTCCGGTCCCGGGTGACTCCGGGGCGGCCGTCCACGATTGCGACGCGCCCGCCGACGACGCGATTGAAGAAGGTGGACTTGCCGACATTGGGCCGACCCACCACCGCCACCACGGGCATGCCCTTAGCCACGGGCGCTTACGGCGGCGCTTCTGAGGCTCTCAAGCGGTTCGTATCCTGTGACGACGGTTGCCGGTGCCAAGGCCTCGCGGACCTCGCCAAGCGCCACGCTGTCGACGAGTAGATGGTCTGCGTTGAGGGCCTCGGCCGGCAGGGGCACCAGGTCGTCCTCCCTGGTCTCACCGACCGCTCGAACGATGTCCCGGCCGGCGAGCGGTCCGGCGACCGTGACCGTCTCGCCGTAGTAGTCGTTCGCGACGCCGAGCACGTCGACGTCCGCGTCGCTTCCCTCGGCCAAGCGTGGCGCCCTCTCTCCGAGGAGCTGTTCCATGCTCCGTCCCGTCACGATGCGCAGCGTCCGGCCGGGAGGGCTGGGGAGCGTGACATCGCTCCCGTACGTCAACGACAGCCGGAAGTCGTCGTCCCGCAGCCAAACGGCGTCGCGCGCATCCTTCAGGTTGCCGTCGATGAAGCAGAAGACGCACTTGTTCCCGCACTCGCGGAGGGTGCCGGGCGCCGGCACGATCCCGATCGGCTCTCCCGGCTCGCGCTCGATCTCGCAGAGCACGGCGTCACCGTCCGGACCGACCGTCTCAAGCTCCAACGCGTTGTCGGCCAGCAGCAGCGTCAGATCGATGCCGTCGCGCACACGCTGCCCGTTGAGCCGGACGATGTGCGCCCCGATCTCCGAGCGCAGCTCGTCGGCAATGCTGCCGGCTTCGATCTCGGCGATTCGTACCACGGAAGGGATCCTCCGCTTGGGCAGGGAGTCGAGAATTATAAGAACGTCAACGAGACCATTCAATTGTGGTCAAAGGTACGGAGTGCCCTAAGTTAGAACATTGCCCGCGGTGGGGCCGCTGTCCCGCCACGGCCTCTGGTACCCGGGAGTTGCGGGCGTGCCCGACCGATGCCATTCGAGCCTTCGCGACCGCATGCGCCGCCGCGCCAGAGCGCATCGAGCGCCCCCGCATGCGGATGAAGGCGTGAGCGGATTTCCCGGCCGAAAGAGGAAGAAGGGGAATAGGATCAAGATCCCAGTGTTCACCGGTCCACCAAATCGGGACAGCTCCGTGAAGTACCATCTCACGTCGGCCTGGATTGACGGGGTTCACGGCCGCTTGTGAGGATCCGTTGCTGACGGTCGAGGCCGTGCTCGTCCTGGGGGTCCTCCTTACCGATCTCGCCCTCTTCGTGCACGGCCGAATCCCAATGGACCTGGTCGCACTCCTCACGCTCGTGTTCCTGGCCGTGACCGGGCTTGTCGAACCGACCGAGGCGCTCGCAGGATTCTCGAACCCCGCGGTCGTGACGGTCTGGGCCGTCTTCGTGCTGAGCGGGGGACTTGCCCGCACCGGCATTGCCAGCGCGGTCGGGCGCCAGATGATCCGCTTTGCGGGCCGAAGTGAGGCCCGCATCATCCTGGTCATCATGCTGACCGCCGGCATCGCGTCTGCCTTCATGAACAACGTGGGCGTCGCGGCAGTCCTCCTGCCGGTCATCATGGACCTTTCGAAGAAGACCGGGATCCCACCTTCAAGGCTTCTTCTGCCCTTGGCGTACGCGTGCCTCCTCGGAGGACTGACCACGCTGATCGGTACCCCACCCAATATCCTCGTAGCGGACGCGCTCCAAAACGAGGGCCTTGAGCCGTTCGGACTCTTCGACTATGCGCCGGTAGGACTGGTGGTGATGGCGACGGGCTTCCTTTTTCTCCTCATAGCCGTTCCCGTGCTCCTGCCCCGACGCCGCATCCAGGTCGGATCTCCGGACGCTGAAGACGATGAACGGGTGCTGCCCGACATCTACGGATTGAATGAGCGGTTCATCGTCCTGAGGCTGCCCGAGGCTTCGCCCCTTGCAGGAAAGAGCCTGGGCGAGATCCGGCTCGGGGCCCTGGCGGGGCTCCAGGCCATCACCGTCATCCGCGACGGACGGCCCCGCCCCGTGCCAGGCCCGGGCTTCCGTCTCCGGGTCGGGGACCGCATCGTTGCCCAAGGGCCGGTGGAACGGCTCGGTCAATTGCGCGAACGCTCCGGGCTCGATCTCGAGGAAGAGAGGCTCGGCGCGCAGGTGCTGGATTCTCCCGACTTCGAGATCGCGGAAATTGGACTCCCTCACGGCTCCGAGCTGATCGGACGCACGCTGAGCGACCTGGACTTCTTCGGCCGTTACGGGGTGCGCGTGATGACGATCCGGCGCGATGGGGTCCCCCTAACGTCCCCACTCCAGGATCTACCTCTCCAGCCCGCCGACAGCCTGCTGGTCCGAGGCCCGCCGGAGCGGGTGGAGGGCTTGGGATCAAGTGCGGAGCTGACCGTCGCGCCTGCCGACCAGATCGACCTCTACGGCCTTCAGGACCAGCTGTTTGCGGTCCGGGTGCCCCGCGACTCGTTTCTGGCGGGCCAAACTCTGAGAGAGTGCCGGTTGGGAGACGCATTGGGGCTGTGGGTGATCACCGTCCTTCGCGAAGGTCGGACGATCGAGATGCCAGAAGCCAGCGAGCGCCTACAGGCAGGAGATCTGTTGGTTGTAAGGGGCCGCTCCGAGGAGTTGTCAACGCTGGAAGGAATTCAGGAGCTCGAGGTCGAGCGAAGAGGCCAGAGGGCCCAACCCGACCTCGAGACCGAGCGGGTCGGGATCGCCGAGGTCGTACTCTCCCCGCACACGAGGCTCGTAGGCAAGACCCTCCGCCAGCTCAGCTTTCGCAAGAAGTACGGACTCATGGTGCTGGCGATCTGGCGCGAGGGACGGCCTCATCGAACGGGGCTCCGTGACCGACCGCTGCGCTCGGGTGACGCACTCCTGGTTCACGGACCGCGGGAGAACCTCCGCGTCCTCGCGTCGGATCCGGACTTCCTCGTTCTGACCGAGGCTGTCCAGATGGCGCCCCGGCGTCGCAAGGCGCCGATTGCGTCCGCGATCCTCGCCGTCACGCTGGGGCCTGTCCTGCTGGGGTGGCTGCCAATCTCCATCGCCGCCGTGGGAGGCGCCGCCCTCATGGTCCTCTTTGGGTGTCTGACCATGGAGGAGGCGTACCGATCCATCGACTGGAAGGCAGTGTTCCTGATCGCCGGGATGTTCCCCCTGGGTGTGGCGCTCCAGGACGCGGGCGCCTCAGCGCTCCTTGCGGAGGCGGTGGTCAGAACGGTCGGCGATTTCGGGCCTCTCGCCGCCATGGCCGCCCTCTTCTTGATCACCTCGCTAGCGACTCAGGTCATCCCAACCGCGGCTCTCGTGGTCCTCATGTCCCCAATCGTGCTGGACACGGCAGCGAGCCTGGGCGTCTCCCCCTACCCTCTCATGATGGCTACGGCGATGGCCGCATCGGCAAGCTTCGCGAGCCCCGTCTCCCATCCGGCGAACGTTCTCGTCATGGGGCCTGGGGGCTACCGGTTCACCGACTATGTGCGCGTGGGACTTCCTCTGACGGCTGTCGTGTTCGTCGTGGTCATGCTCGTGACGCCGTTCTTTTGGGCCTTCTGAGACACTTCTCTGAGCCCGGCACCGCGTTGCTGTCCAGCGGCGGGTTCCATCTGGCGCTCGGCGCCATGGCACCCGCGCGGCCCGCCCCGGCATGCGGAACGGATTCCGCAGCCATGGGTACTAATTGGACTCAGCGCATTTTTTGGGAAGAGGAAGCTCGAGCCAAGCAACTCCGCAAGGGCAGTACACTGACCTCAGCCCCGCCCGCCAGGCCGGAACCCGAGCCACAGGGGGGAGTTGACGCGTCCGGCGGACACCTTCGGTTGGGAGTTCGCCAGGGGAGGAACGAGGCCGGGGCACCTACCGGAGTCTAGGGCGCAGAGGGCCGCGCTCGTCCGGTTGGAAGGAAGCCAGAGAAGCTCGCTCGGGGATCTGGTTTTCAGCCCGGCCGACCCGCAACTGGATGCGGGGCGCCAGCTTGGATCCACAATGAGATTCGGTGGCGGTCGAGTATCGGTCGCCGGGCGACTCGGGGCGCTGGCGGAAGGCCAGAGAGCGTTACGCCGCCCTCTACTTCACCACTTCACGGCGGCGGCTTCTCACTCCCGGCAGTTCGGCGAGGAGCGAACGCACCCGGTTTCTGGCCGTCCACTGATTGGGGCAGCTCCATCCACATGATGCCCCGGTTGTTTCTTCGACGAAAAGGATCGTTATGACGGCACGGAACACGAATCCGAACAAGTACCGCCCCTACACGAACAAGAACATCGACCAGGTCCCGCAGTTCAAGACACTCACCCTCGAACAGCGCGCGGCGATTGCGACGGTGTCGAGAGTGCTTCCCTTCCGCGTCAATAACTACGTCGTCGAGGAACTCATCGACTGGGACAACATTCCGGACGATCCGATGTTCCAGCTGACTTTTCCGCAGGAAGGAATGCTGGCTGCGGACGACTACCAGCGCATGGAGGGGCTGCTGGAGCGCAACGCGCCCCAAGAGGAAATCGATGCGACGGTGCGCGACATCCGGCTCGCTATGAACCCGCATCCGGCAGGCCAGATGGACCTGAACGTCCCGATCATGGACGGACAGCCTAAGGCCGGCATCCAACACAAGTACCGAGAGACGACGCTGTTCTTTCCCAGTCAGGGACAGACCTGCCACGCCTACTGCACCTACTGCTTCCGATGGGCCCAGTTCGTGGGCATGGACGAGCTGAAATTCGCCAATAGCGAGATCGCGTCGCTCGTCCTCTACTTGAAGGAGCATCCCGAGGTTCGCGACGTTCTGTTCACCGGCGGCGATCCGATGATCATGCGCACGCGCGTCCTCCGCCGCTACATCGAGCCTTTGCTGAAGGTTGAGACGCTCAGGAGCATCCGGATCGGGAGCAAGGCGCTGGCGTGGTGGCCCTACCGGTTCACGACCGATACCGACGCCGACGATCTGCTGCGACTCTTCGAAGAGGTGGGAGCAGCCGGAAAACACCTGGCCTTCATGGCTCACTACAGCCTGCCCCGGGAACTACGGACGCCGGTTGCGGAGGCTGCGGTGAAGCGAATCCAGGCGACTGGCGCCACGATCCGGGCACAGGCACCGCTGATCCGCAGGGTCAACGACGATGCGGACGTCTGGGCGTCGATGTGGCAGAAGCAGGTCAACCTGGGGATCATCCCGTACTACATGTTCGTGGAGCGGGACACGGGACCCAAACAGTACTTCAACGTCCCGCTCTACCGCGCGTTCGATATCTTCACGAGAGCCGTCCAGCAGGTTTCCGGCCTGGGCCGGACCGTGCGGGGTCCCTCGATGTCATGCACGCCCGGTAAGGTGCTCATCGATGGCATCGCCGAGATCGACGGGCGGAGGGTGTTCGTTCTCAAGTTCCTCCAGGGCAGGGACCCGCGTTGGGCGAACCGTGTCTTCTTCGCCAAGTACGACGAGTCGGCGTCGTGGATCGACGACCTCGAACCGGCTTTCGCCGATCAGTTCTTCTTCGAGGAGCCTCAGTCGAATGAGCGCTGGAGAGACTCGGCCGTGCACTCGGGTGCCAGGCCGGAGGCCGTAGCGGCGGCTGGAGCGGACTGGAGGTCCTTCGGCTAAGACGGCCGAATAGGGGTCGCGGCTCGCGTTCCCGTCCCTGATCAGCTGCTCAAGTTGCGTCCACCACGCGCGGGGAGCGGAAGGAACCGGAACCGCGTCTTGCCCTGGTGCGATCGGGGCGCCCTACGGCCGTTCGCATGGCCGGCTCCCTACCGTCCGGTTCGACGGTGAGGCCCCCCTACCCCTGCCCCAACCATCGGGCGAGGGCCTTGTTCGGATCGGGCAGCTCCTCGATCGAGGTGTACCAGCTGGCTTCCCAGCCGGTTTCCGGAAAACCGGTGAACAACATCAGGTTGAGGGGATAGTCCTCGCTGTCGGTGCAACGCCGGAAATCGTCCCGGAACAGAAACACCGGCTTCTCCCAGGCGATCGCCATGCCCAGCTCGACCATCACGCCCTCGTCCGGGGGGCAACCGTTGACGACCGCGAACAGGCCATCCGCCTCACGCACGTCGCGCAGGTCCGCCTGGCCGATCCGGTACGCCCAGTCCGGACTCGTCCGGTCAATCTGGTTGTTGCGCTCGAAGGGCTCCCACACGTGGGCGCCCATCGATTCCAGGGTCGCCACGAGTTCCCGGAGCGGCCCCGCACGCTGCTGTGCGGAGAAGCCATACGCATTGGCCAGATACAGGGTCTTTCTCGATGCCATGCTCATTCCAGCCAACCTCCGGAGGCTACCTGACGCAAGGTATATCGGACATCAAGGCGAGGTCCCCCCTCACCCCGTCTCGAGCTGCCGCAAACTCTCCCGTCGTCCAGAATGTCCTCGGTGGCGTGTACGGGCCAGCCTCGGCTCCCGCCCCCGGCGTCGACTGACCTCCTTCGCTCGCTCGCCCGGAACCGCGCGATCTTGAGGTGCCCACCGCGGAGCGGCTTCCCCATGGAGGCCTCCTGGCACGGGCAACGGAGCCGTTCTTCAGCACCGTCCCGGGGTCGCTGGGCTGGGATTGACGCACGCCCTATCAGGTCTTAAAGGCCGGTCTCACCGACGCCAGGAAGCCCGCAAAAGGCTAGGAAGGGGCGCCAAGTGTGTGCGCAACCCGGTTCCTACTTGCGCCTATGAACTGTGTCGCGTTTTTCGTAGACTTAGCTTCTTCTGAGGATCAGGATCATTCGAGAAAGGTCGCGTCGCTGCTCGCTGGACGCTCGAACAAAGTGCCGTGCCTGCCGGTGTCCGGGCGGCCTCTGACGGACGCGAAGTTTCAGCGGCTGGCGATACGGAACAAGACAACCTGGGAGGGTCTTGATGAGCTGTTTCGGTAGGCAGGTTGAGCCGATTGCAGTTCCGCAGGGCGGAACTGCCGCGTGACCGGCCCGACGAGTCGGGAAGACCTCTCGATTACGCTCGGGGTCGAGGAGGAGTTCTTTCTCGTTGACCCCGACTCCCGCGACCTGCTTTCCGATCCGGACCCCGCCATCTTCGAAGCCTGCGCGAAGATGCGTGGGCCGCATACGGTCACGCGTGAGTTCCTGCGCTCCCAGATTGAGACCAATACCCGTGTCTGCGGCTCGGTGGCCGAGCTAGCCGAAGCCTTGCGCGAAACCCGGCGGATCGTCGTCGAGGCGGCCGAGCAACACGGGGCAGCAGTGATGGCCGCCTCCACTCATCCTTTCGCATTCTGGAGGGAGCAGGTCCCCACGCCCAGAGAGCGTTACGCCAGGTTCGCAACCACGTTCCAGGACAACATGCGTCGGCTCCTCATCGGCGGCATGCACATCCACGCCGGGTTCGGCGACGCCGATTCCCGCGTGCGGGTCATGACAGCGATGCGTCGCTACCTGCCCTTGCTCCACGCACTGTCCACATCGTCGCCGTTCAACGCGGGGCGCGAGACGGGGTTCAAGTCCTGGCGGCTGAGCCTTGGCGGCGGTCTTCCGCGCACCGGCATGCCGGGCCCCCTGCGGTCGCGGGCCGAATATGACCAGTTGGTTGCCGAGTACCAGCGCATGAAGTTCCTCAATGACGGCAGCGAACTGTGGTGGGACATTCGCCCCTCCCACGCCTTCCCGACCGTGGAGGTGCGGATCTGCGATGTCTGCACACGCATCGAGGATGCGGTGTGCATTGCGGCGCTGTATGCGTGCCTCGCCCGGCTACTGATGCGCTGGGACCGGAGAGGCGACCTGCCGCAGGAGCCGCTCACCGAAATCATCGCGGAGAACCGCTGGGTCGCCCAACGCTACGGAGTGCTCGGCTTCTTCGGGGATGCGGAGCAGGAGGACGGTCGCGTGGATATCCACGACCTTGTGACCGATCTGGTTGAGCAACTCGCCTCCGATGCCCGCGCACTTGGCTGTGAAGCCGAGACGCGTCACGCCCTCTCCATCATCCGCGAAGGAACCAGCGCCGACCGGCAGGTCGATCTATGTCGCCTGCGCCGCCTGGAGGGGGACACGGAGGAGGAGGCGCTCCATAGCGTGGTCGATCTCCTGGTCGCCGAGACCCGGGAGGGGACCGGGCAAGCGTCTCCCTGATCCGCGGGAAGACCTAGGCCCCGAGAAGTCCGAGGCCGCTCCCCTCACCGGTGATCGGCCGGATCCGGCGGTTCGCGCGTGGACGCCTCGAAGGGCCGCTGCGGCCATCTCCTCGAGATCGGTTCTCCGCACACCCCGGCGCGACCTTGACGGAGTCGGGGGGGGGGGAGCCGGTTCGGCAGCTCGCATGCCGGCTCCGACCGACCGCAACAGTCGGATGAGGTCTAGGGTTCAGGACGGTTGTGGCCACTGCTCCTGCCAGCGAAAGCGGGCGACCGGATTCGAACCGGCGACCCTCAGCTTGGGAAGCTGATGCTCTACCAACTGAGCTACACCCGCAACGGGCAGTAACCTAAGTGGCGCGATCGGGCGAAAAAAGACCGGGCGCCCCCGGTGGAGCGCCCAGTCTCGGAGAACTTCCGCCGACCAAGCTCTAGCTCACAACCTCGTAGCTGTAGCCCATCACCGCCCCCTCGGTGTTGACCGACACCTGGAACTGCTGGGCCACGTCCACGGGAGGCACGGGCACCGAGACGTCTTCGGTGGTCAGCTCGCCCCCCTGCTGGTCGAAGAAGTGGAAGCGCAGCGTGACCGAGCCCCCTTCCTCGAGCAGCTTGTTGGTCACCGTGCCGCTCACGCGGCCTCCCCCCTCCCTCGGTTGGAGCGAGAGGTCGTCCACGATGAACTCAAGCGCCTGCATCGTCTCCATGAGCTGACCGATGCTCTCTGTCATCCCCACCTGGGACAGAGCCCGGAGGTGCATCTGATAGACCAGGTAGTTGTGCCCGTCCATCTCCAAGAGCCTCTCGGAGTGAGGGACCTGAGCCTCATAGGCCTCCGTCAGGGCCAAGGTCTGCACCAGGTTCTGGAGAGCATCACGGTACATTGGGGCCCGTTCGAGCACTCTCTCGAAGGCAGTCGCGGCACGGGGGTAGTCCTCGGCGCCGTAGAGGGTGACCCCGGCATTGAAAAAATCCAGCGCCGAGGCATCGTCACTCTCGAGGATCTCGTCGTAGACGCTCAGGGCGTCCTCCGACTGGCCCGCCTGCCCGAGCGCGATCGCGAGGCCGCTCCTGGCGCGATCGTTGTCCGGGTCCTCCTCGAGGACCTGCTCGTAGATCTCGACGGCTTCCTCCGGGCGGTTGGCCGCGCCTAGGATCTGGGCCAGGTTCATGAGGGCCATGGGTCGGAATTCCGTGTCCCACTGCGCACGAGTTTCCTCGTCCCTCGCCATCGCATCCGGGGAGTCGATCACCCCTATGGCGTCCCTCCAAGCTTCGATGCTCTCTTCGAGCTGGCCGTTGTTCGCATAGGTTGCCGCGAGGTTGAGATAGGCCTCGGGGCGCCTGTCGAAAAGCATGTTGGCGGTCCGGAAGTGCTCGAGCGCTTCATCCAGGTCGCCTGCGTTGAGCGTGACGATCCCTTCGTTGTACAAATCGATCCAGCCGTTCTCCCGGAAGACTCCCGTCCCACCCTCCTCGTCGATGTAGTCGGGGTACAGGGCCTCGGCTTGGTCGAAGGCGCTGTCGGCCGCCAGGTACTCCTTCAGCCCCAGCCTGGCCACGCCGAGGTGCAGATACCCGGTGGGGTTGTTCCGGTCCCTTTCGATCGCCGCGTTGATGTCTTCGAGGGCTTCCCGATAGGTCTGGGCTGCGAGCTCCTGGTCCTCGATCCCTTCCGCCTCCTGCAACTTGATGGCAACGATCGCGTTGCGGCTCTCCATGCGCGGCTCGTGCACCTCGGGATCCTGGGCGGATGCCAGCGAGGGTGCCAGCGTGGCGACAAGGACGAATAGGGCAGCTCCGGCACGGAGGTACATCGAACGACTCTCCTGTAAACATGTGTGGGCGGACCGCGCAATTTAGGATTGCCGCCAAGAAACGGCAATCTGCGGCCACGCCGGCGTTGAATGAAGTATACTGCGGAGTTCCCGCCGGAGTTTCGTCCAGCCGTCGGGCTTGCGCCCCCCTTGAATTCCCTGTCGGTCCGTACCCGGACAAGAGCTAGGGCCGCAGGTACTCCAACACTCTCGCCGCGAGGGTCTCGCCGAAGCCCGGAAGCCTTGCGATCTCTTCGGCACTTGCCGACCGGACACCCCGGAGGGACCCGAAGCGCAGGAGGAGCGACCTCTGCCTCCCGGGGCCGATCCCGGGAATCTCGGAGAGATCGCTCCGTACGGTCCTCTTCCGACGCAGCTTCCGGCTGTAGGTCACGGCGAACCGGTGGGCTTCGTCCCGAATCCGCTGCAGGACGTGCAGAGCCTTGTCCCGTCGACCGAGACGCAAGGGCTCCGATCTCCCGGGCCGGTACACCACCTCTTCCCGCTTGGCCAACGCGGCCAGGGCCACATCGGTGACGCCCAGCTCGCTCAGGGCCTGCCGAGCCGCTCCCAGCTGCGCCTTCCCTCCGTCGATCACGACCAGGTCCGGCAGCGGCCGCTCCTCGTCGAGGCGTCTGCGGAAGTAGCGATGCACGACCTCGGTCATCGAGCGATAGTCGTCGTTCCCCCAGTCTCCCTTGATGCGCATGGACCGATATTCCGCCTTCTTGGGCTCCGCGTTCTCGAAAACGGCAGCGCTCCCGACCGTCTCTGAACCCTGCGTATGGCTGATGTCGAAGCATACCATCAGGCGCGGCACGACCTTGAGATCGAGCTGGTCGCGGACATCGTAGAGAACTTCGTCGGCCCGGTCCTGGACTCGCTCCGTAGCGGTCAGGCGATCCTCCAGGGCATGGCGGGCGTTGTCACCCGCGAGCTCGCAGAGCCGCTTCTTCGCTCCCCGCCTGGGCACCCGGACGCCCACTCCGCGTCCCGCCTCGGAGAGGAGGATGTCCTCGAGCAAATCCATGTCGTCGAACTCGGCGGGGACCAGGATCTCCTTGGGCAGATGCCGTGCTCCCTCGGTGCCGCGACTCAGGTAGTAGCGTGACGCGAAGGTGGCGAGGAGTGAGGCGTCGCTCTCGTTGCCGATATCGGAGAATCGCAGGGTGTCCCGGCCCAGAAGCACGCCCCTCCGGATCCGCATGATGACCGCGGCGGCCAAATCACCGTCCCGCGCCAGGCCGACCGCATCATAGTCCCCCCCCCTCAGCTTCTCTACGCGCTGTTGGCGGGCCAGGGCGTCGAGGGCCGACAGCGCATCCCGGAGGCGCGCGGCCCGCTCGAAATCGAGCTCCTCGGAGGCCTGCCGCATGCGCTCGTCGACGCGCTGTCGCACCCCTTCCGTCTCCCCGTCGAGCACTCTCAGGATCTCGTCGATCATGGCCCGGTACGAGCCCTGGTCCTGATGGCCGACACAGGGAGCCAGACAGCGCCCGATGTGATAGTCCAGACAGGGTCTCTCGGGCACTTCGCGCGGGAGGTCGTATCGGCACGAGCGCACCGTGTAGAGCCGCTTGATGATCTCCAGCGCGTCGCGCATGGACCCTACGGACGTGTAGGGGCCTAAGTAGCGGGAGCCGTCGTCGTCAAGGCTCCTCGTGACGAACACGCGCGGGAAGGGCTCGCGGGTCGTCACCTTGATGTACGGATACCGCTTGTCGTCCCGAAGCTGGATGTTGAACCGGGGCCGGTGCTCCTTGATCAGGTTGGCCTCGAGGATGAGCGCTTCCGCCTCCGTTCCGACCACGATGGTCTCGACCCCATCCACGTGTCGGACGAGTTCACGTGTCTTCAACGACTCGTGCCGGCCCCGGAAGTAGCTCCTGACCCGCGGCCGGAGCGATTTCGCTTTCCCCACGTACAAGACGTCGCCTCCGGCGTCCTTGAAGAGGTAGACGCCGGGACGCGACGGGAGCCCCCTGAGTTGGTCCTGAATCACCAGACGAGGAGGAAAGCCGGATTCACTGGGGTCCTGCGGCCCCTCGGACCAGGTGCCGCAGGGGAGCGCCGACGCCGAGGCGGGCGGTCACGACGAGATATACTACACCGAACACGAGGGCCGTTCCCGCTGCCAGCAGGGGCTGAAGGAGCCAGGGAGCGGAGTCGGCCAACAGGGCGGTGAGGTAGCCGTCCCGCCGAGGCACCGTCGAGCCCAAGGCCCACTTCGCGGCGACGGCGGCCAGCGCGGCGATCCCACCCGCAGCCGCCAGACGCGCCCGCACGCCCGAGTGGGGCCCGTGGGGGCCGAGGGCACGCGCGAGCCTCCGGCGCAGCATGCCGTACTCGAGCCACGCCGCCACCGAGGCGCCCAGGGCCAAGCCGACGGCTCCGAAGCGGAGCTGACCCGAAGCGAAGCGGTCGAGGGGGAACATCAACGAGACCCCCACGACCAGGGAGACGGCCACGCGCACATACGCCATCCGGGCGGGCGTCCGCGTGTCGCGGAGCGTGTAGAAGGCGGTCGAGAGCACGCGCGAGCCCGACGAGGCGAGGAGTCCCAAGGCGTACGCGGCCAGGACAGCGTGCACGACCGGCGTGTCCGTCGCCAGGAAGCTACTCCGCTGATAGATGCCGCCGACGAACAAGTCCCCGAGGAGAACGAACGCGAGTGTCGACGGAATCAGGAGAAAATGGATACGCTCCAGGGCCGTGGAGACCTGGGCCGCCACCTCCTCGGGCGGCTTCGCCCGCTGCCGTGACAGCTCCGGAAGCTCCGAAGCGGCGATCGACATGCCGAACAGGGAGATGGGAAGGACGTAGAGCGTCTGGGCGTAGCCCAGCGCGGCCACCGCCCCTTCGGCGAGAAGCGCCGCCAGGAACACGTCAAGGAGGCTGCCGATGTTCACGACGCCGCGGGCGGCCAGCACCGGGACGAAATTCCGGACGGCCTCGCTCACCCCTGCCGCGGCGCGACTGACCGAGAGCCGGAAGTGAGCCAGGAGCGGCACGACGTAGGGGATCTGCACGGCAAGCTGGAGCAGGCCGCCGGCAAACGCGCCCCACCCGACGGCGAGCAGGAGCTCCGAGTCCGTCCAGCCCGCTCCGAAGCCGAATGCGATCATCGCAAGGAGGATCGCTCCGTTCCAGGCCACGGGAGCCGCGTAGGACACGAAAAACCGCCGGTGGCTGTTCAGGATCGCGAGCGCCCACGCCGAAACCACGAGCAGGGCCGTCATGGGAAAGAGGATCTGCACCATGGCCGTGGTGAGCGCGAGCTTCTCGGGGTCCCAGCGGAAGAAGAAGACGGGTACCAGGAGCGGAGCCAGGAGGACTCCGAGCAGGGCGGCCCCTCCGGCGGCGACCATCAGGATGCCGAGGACGGCCCCGGCGAAGCGGCCCGCGTCCTCTTCCCGGCCCTCCTCGAGGAACTCCGCATACACCGGAATCACGGAGGCCGAGAGCGTCCCCTCTCCGAGAAGGTTCTGGATGACGTTCGGCGTCTTCAGCGAGACACGCCAGACGTCGGCAAACCCCGTGTTTCCGAAGAAGAAGGCGAAGACGACATCGCGCATGAAGCCGGCGATCCGGCTGAGAAAGATGCCCGCGCCGATCAGGAAGGCGGCACGGGAGCGTCGGTCCACGGTGGGATCGGTGCTGGACTAGTGTGGTGTTGCCGGAGTTTGCGAGCTACCGAGGGTGCCGAGGCGCCGGATCCTGCAAGGCGCGACGGTGATGAGTAGCGGCGCTATTTCGAGGAGGAGGGACGTCGCGGGGGCAAATGCTTCGGTGCCCAAGGGCCCGTGAGGATCCTGGAACCCCACCCTAGGCGTCTCGATCGCCGCGCCGAAGAACGTCCGGGGTCGGCCGCTCGGTGAGGAGCTTGTTCAGGAACTGGCTCTCCTCGTCGAGGCGCCGCACCTCCGACGTCAGCCGCTCGCACTCTCCCTCGAGGTAGGCGAGGCGCTTGGCGGTCGCCTCGTCGGTGCCGGAGCCCAGCCCGCGCCGCTCGAGCCGCTCCCCAAGCGCCCGCCCCACCGGCGAGTCCAACACGATCGCCAGGATGGGAATCAGCAGGACGAGGACGAAGATGAGTTGAAACATGATCCTCGAAGCTACCCGCTCCTGTCGGTCAAATCCACCTCGAATCCATCTACTAGCGTCTCGATGAACGAGTTCCCGTACCGGGACAGGTAGTACAGTGGATTGAGGACCCTCTCCTGGGGCTTGCCCTTGGGAAATAGGTGCACCTGTGCCTTCTGGAGCTGTCGGAGGGCGATCTCGTTCTCACGCTTGACGCTCTGGACGATCTTCCGCTCCACGTCCTGGAAGGCGGCGAGCGCCTGGTTGCGTGCGTGCGTGACGGGCCCCCCGAGGGTCATGTCGATCTGCGACGACGCGTCCAGCAGCTCCTCGGACCCCTCACCGACGGATTCCCTCAACCGCCCAAGCGCCCTCCTGACGGCGTCGGGCACCTCCTCACGCGCGACCTCCGATGCAATCTCGTGATGCGGGCGCCTGAGCTGGTCGAGCGCCAGCCCGAACTTGTCGATGACCTTCCGGATCTTCGACTCCACCACCGTCACGCCGTGCCGGGGGAAGATGACCGGCATGCGGAGCCCGTGCGCCTCGTAGAGGGGTCGGATCTGTCCGTGATAGGCGATCTCGCCGGGGCCGGCGACGTAGCTCACCACCGGCAATACCGTGCTCTCCACCAGCGGCCGGAACAGCACGTTGGGGCTCAGCGCCAGAGGGTCCTCCCGCACGCGTGATCGGATCTCGCCTGCCGTCACCGTCTCCCCGGAGTGATGCAGCTGGAAGCCCCCAGGGCGCCGATAGAGCCGTTCGCGCCCGGCGGGACCCTCCAGGAAGAGGTTCACGCTGCCCTCCAGGATGGGCACCTGGAGCGGGAATCCATCCCGCTCGAGCTTACCGGCCTCCTCTCGAAGGATGTCCTCGTGCTCTTCCGCCCGCTCCAGCCCGGCGAGGAGAAGCTCTCCGGACCCGGCCTTTACGGCCGGGTTCGCCGCGTCGGTGAAGAGAAGGCCGAGAGGCCCCAGGAGCGCCGAGAGCACTTCGCGGAACCCGTCGGCGAGCGTCGCACCTGCGCCATAAGCATCTCTAATCAACTCTATGTAAGAAAGCTTAAATTCTGTATTTGGAATAATTTGAGAAACTTCATCGATCACCCCTTCGATGTCGCTGCCGAACGGGACCCGGTGGATTGCGCGATTCTCGTGCCCGGGGTTCGGCACCCTCACGCGGGCCACTCGGTTGGAGCCGTCGATCAGGTAGGTGTGGTCGGCCTCGCCCCAATCGTGATCCTCCGACGCTACCCAGAACACGGGCAGAACAGGCCTGTCGACGAGCGCCTCCAGCCGCTGGGCAAGGCGCACGGCGGTGATGCCCTTGTACAGGGAGTACAGAGGTCCCCCCATGAGTCCCGGCTGCTGTCCGGTGGTGACCACGACCCCGGACTCCTCTACCCATCGCTCGAGCCGCTCCGCCCCGATGGCGCCGGGCAGGTCAAGCGTCTCGAGGGCCTTCCTGCGGGCGGCGGCATCGAAGCGGCGGTCGATGCACTCAAGCGTGCCGAGGTATGCCTCCGGGTCGAGCCAGGAACCGTCGAAATAGGGAGCCACCCGCGGATCGCCCGTCACGTAGGCATCGACGAACGAGGTACCCGCGGGCGTTCCGATGAGCAGCTCGATGTTCAGCTCCCCCTCCTCGACGGGCTCCGGCCGCAGTTCGGCACCCGGCCCATCATTTCGCCCCCTTGTGATACGGCTCGTGTCTCACGATCGTCCCGGCTCGGTAGAGCTGTTCGGCCAACACCAGCCGCGCAAGCTCATGCGGAAGCGTGGCTGCCGAAAGGGCCAGGCTCCGGTCGGCCCGTTTGAGCACGCCGTCTCCGAGCCCGAAGGCTCCCCCGATCACAAAGGTCACTTCGGGGACGGCGCGGACGGCTCGATCCTCGAGGTACCGCGACAGCTCGGTCGAGCTCATCGGCTCGCCAAGCCGTGTGAGGGCCACGACCTCAGCGCGGTCGGAGAGCTTCTTGAGGATGCGCCTCTCCTCCTCCCTGACGGGCCTGCCCGGCCTCGTGCTTCCGCACCGCGCCCGAGGAGAGCTCGACCACCCGGAGCCTCCAATACCGTTTGGCGCGGGCCTCGTAATCCTCAATTGCGCTCTTGAGGGGCTCGCCGGCTCGTCCCACGACCATCACCGTGATGTTCATCCACTCCTCAAGGCGTCCCGGACCAAGGCCATCACGTCGTCGTGTCCCGATTCCCACGCCACTCTGAGACGAAGGACGTACGTCTCCGGAAGCAGCTCGGCAAACTCCCTCAGCTTCACGGCATCCTTCTCGGTGGTCACGATCGAGCGGCCGCCGGCGTGCTCGGCGATCCGCGCGACGTCGGCTCGCCGAAACACGTGGTGATCCCGAAAGGCGAGGCTTGTCACGCGGTTCGTCGTCCGCTGCCGTACCATCTCGGTGAACGGCTCGGGATCGGCCACGCCGGCCACTGCCAGGAGATCGCCTCTGCCGGGAGCGGACACCGATGTGCCGTCGAAGTCGGTCCAGGAGGCGACCTCGAAGCCGACTTGCGCCAAGACGCCCGAAGCCACGGCCCGAACCTCCCCTCCGATTCGGGCGGCCTCTCGGCGGCTCGCCGTCTTGCGGGTCACCACGACGGCATCGGCGCGGCGGAGCGCGCGGAACGTCTCTCTGAGGCGCCCCCTCGGCAGAAGGGCCTGCCGGCTGCCGTGCTCTGAGGCGACCAGGACGATGTCCAACCGCCTCCCGATGGCGCGATGCTGGAAGCCGTCGTCCAACACGGCCACGTCCGCACCCCGCTCCCGGGCCCGGCAGACTCCGCGGAGCCGCTGGACGTCGGCGATCACGACGGCCTGCGGATTCCAGGCCCGGTGAAGGAGCACCTCGTCCGAACCGTACCCTCGGGTCACGAGCGCCGGCCGCCGACCCATCTCCTCGAGGCGCGACACGAGCCATCCCGAAAAGGGCGTCTTCCCCGTCCCCCCTACCGCGACGTTGCCGACCGAGATGACCGGGATAGGCGGCTCCCTCGTGGGAAGGACGCCCACGTCGTATCCCCGGTTGCGGCCGCCCACGACCCCCCGGTAGATCAGCTCGAGCGGGAACAGCACCGCGCTCGCGACGCGACCGGGGAGCCCTGCCCTTCCGCTCCAGAATCGCCGGAGCCACGCCCGCATGCGCCTCACGAGTCCACGGAGTCGCCGACGCGCAGCGACAATTCCTCGAGGCTCCGCGCCAAGGCTCGGGCCGAGGCCTTGAGCTCGGGGGATCCAACGTGCCGGTCGATGCAGTGGGGGGCGCCGTAGGCGATCCGTACCGTCGAGAAGGGCCTCGGGACCAGGAAGCGATCCCAGCTGTTGGCCCGCCAGCCCGCGCTCGCCCCCACCCCAATGGGAATAAGGGGCAGCCCCGTCATGCGCGCCACCGCGAGCACACCCGGCTTGAGCTCGCGATTCGGGCCGCGCGGGCCGTCGGGGGTGACCGCAAGGTCGTGGCCCTGCCGGGCGGCCCGGACGAGCCCCTTGAGCCCTCGCACGCCCCCGCGCGTGCTCGAGCCCCGCACGGCGCCGAAGCCGAAGCGCTCGAGGATGCTCGCGATGTACTCTCCGTCACCGTGCTCGCTGACCAGCACGACGGCCCGTTGATGGCGGTGGTGGTGGACGAGGGGCAGGAGGCGGCCGTGCCAGAAGACGAAGATGACGGGCGTTCCCGCATCGCGGAATGGCCTCAGATGCTCCTCGCCCATGGTCTGACGGCGCACGGTCAGGAATAGCGATCCGACCAGGCCTTCTCCGAGTATGCCGGCGGCGGAGTAACGCAGCGCTGTCGTCGGCCTCTTCATGCCCCGTGCAACACTTCGGCGGCGAGCCGGGCCACGCGCTCCGAGGCCCCCTGGTCGCCGAGAGCGCTGCGCACATGATGCAGGCCCTCGATCATCCGCACCCGTTCAGCGGACTCGAGATCGAGAAGGGGCTTGAGGAGGGAGGTCAGACGCTCCGGAGTGGCCGAGCCCTGAAGCACCTCGGGCACGACGTCTCTCCCGGTCACGAGGTTCGCCAGTGCGACTCGGTCGATGCGCACCAGTCGCCGAGCGAGCAGGTAGGTGAAGGGGTGGGTACGGTACACCGTCACGAACGGCGTGGCCCGGAGCGCGGCCTCGAGAGTTGAGGTCCCCGACTTCACCAGGGCGGCCCTCGCATGCGTCAAGAGGCTCCGGGCGTCAGGGACCGCAGGCAGCGCCGTTGCCGCGAACGTGGATGCAGGAATCGAGGGCGCTTGGGCCCAGACAAGCTGCAGATCTGGTCGGTGGGCCTGCAGACGCCTGCCGGTGGCCAGAAAGAGCTCGCGGTGCCGCTTGAGCTCCTGGTGGCGAGATCCCGGGAGGAGCGCCAACATCGGCTTCTTCGGATCGAGCCCCCAACGCGCGCAGAATGCCCCTGGATCAGGATCGGGAACTCCCTCCTCGAGCAGGGGGTGGCCGACGAAGCTCACGCTCACGCCCACCTTCCGGAAGACATCGATCTCGAAGGGAAGGATGACAGCCAGATGATCGCAGTCCTCGGCGATCCGGCGAGCGCGCCCCGGCCTCCACGCCCACACCTGAGGTGCGATGTAGTAGAGCACAGGGATCGATCGCCGCCGAGCCGCCCTCGCAATCCGGAGGTTGAAGCCGGGATAGCCGATGGGGAGCACGAGATCGACGGCACCGGACCGGAGGAGCGCCAGCACCTTGCGCTCGAGGCGGTAGAAGAAGGGCAGGTGCCGGACCACCTCGGCGAAGCCCATCACGGCGAGGCGCTCGAGATCGGCCAGCAATTCGACACCCTCACTCTTCAGCGCCCCGCCCCCCAGACCCACGAGCCGGCACGCCGGCCAACGCGCTCTCAGGGCTCGGGCGACGCCGGCCCCGTGCTGGTCACCTGAAGCCTCCCCCGCAAGCATGAGGATCGTTGGCCTTCCCTCCTGCACACGACCCTCAGAACCTGACATCCAGGACCCAGATCACGATCAGGAGGACGACCAGCAGGAAGAAAAGCTGCTTCGGCGGCAGCCCCTTCTTCTTGTCGATCCAGTTCTTCTTCCGGTTACGCCGGACGCGAATCAGCGACATAGGTCTCGATGCGCTCCTCGATCATGAGGGATACGGCCAGCGCAGAACGCCCCTCGGCCCCGTCGACCGCCGGGGCTCCCGTCCGGGCCACTGCATCCCGGAAATTCTCCAGCTCCTTGGCCAAGGGCTCTGCGTCGTCACCCTCGAGCGGGACCCGCTCCACGATATCGGCAAGTCCACCTTCCGGGGGGACCTCGATCCCTTCAGCGCCCGAGAAGAGGGGCAGGTCCCTCTTCAGCCTGAGGAACTCTCCCCTTCCCTCGGCGAGGTCGAGGCTGAGGTACCCCGACTCCTGGAAGATGCGGAGCTTCCGCATCCGCTCCGTCGATACCCGGCTGGCCGTGAGATTCGCCACCGCTCCGCCCGCGAAGCCGAGCCGAGCGTTCGCGATATCGATGGTGGGCGTCAACACGGGGACGCCCGTCGCCGCAACGTCACTGATGGGCCTTCCCACGAGGCTCTGCACGAGGTCCACATCGTGGATCATCAGGTCCAGCACGACGGCCACGTCCGTGCTTCGCGGGACGAAGGGAGCGAGCCGGTGCGACTCGATGAAGAGGGGGGTTTCGAGGAAGGGTTCGGCCGCCCGTATCGCCCGGTTGAAGCGCTCCACGTGCCCGACTTGGATCAATCCTCCGCTCGACTCGGCCGCCCGAACGATGCGGTCCGCGGCCTCGAGTGATTGGGCCATGGGCTTCTCCACCAGGACGTCCACGCCTCGCGTCAGCGCCGCCACGGCCACCGCCTCGTGCTCGAGGGTAGGTACAGCGACTACGACTCCATCGGCCCGGTCGAGCAGCGAATCCAGGCTGGTGTGCAGCTCGACGCCGAGCGCCCGCCCGACCTCGCGCGCCCGTTCGAGATCGATGTCGAAGACACCGGCCATGCGGGCTCCCGGAAGCGAGGTGAGGATGCGAGTGTGGTGATATCCGACGCTTCCGACGCCCACGACGCCGATCGCGGGTGAGTCGGGAGGAGACGACCTAGGTGGTGATGCCACGCTCGCTGCCCCGGATGAAGGTCAGCAAGTGCCGTACTTCGGGAATCTGCGCCACGTCTTGCTCCGCTTTGTCCAGCGCCTGGGAGAGGATGAGCTTGGATTGGAAGAGGGTTTGATAGGCCTGTTTCAGGGCGCGCTTGACGTCCTCGGAGAAGCCGCGACGCTCCAAGCCCACCGTATTGAGGCCGTACAGCGTCGCCGGATTGCCCGCGACCCGCAGGTACGGCGGGATGTCCTGCGGGATGCGTGAGCCGCCGCCGCAGAACGAATGCGCTCCGATGCGCACGAACTGATGAATAGCCGTGACTCCCCCGACGACGACCCAGTCTTCGATGACCACGTGTCCCGCCATGTTCACGGTGTTGGACAGAATGACGTGGCTACCGATTTGGCAGTCGTGGGCGATATGGACATAGGCCATGATCAGGCAATCGCTTCCGACCACAGTCTTGCGCGAGGCTCGTGTTCCCCGGTTGAGCGTGGCGTACTCACGGATCACAGTGCGGTCGCCCACGTAGAGGTGCGACGCCTCCCCCTCGTACTTCATGTCCTGCGGGTCGGTGCCCAGCACCGCGCCCTGTGCGATCCGGCACCGCTCACCAATCGTGGTGTCGCGCTCCACCAGCACATGAGGTCCGATGATCGTCCCGCTCCCTACGGACACCCCCGGCCCGACGATCGAATAGGGGCCCACGATCACCTCGCTTCCCAAGCGCGCCGCCCGGTCGATGATGGCCGTCGGATGGACCTGCGCATAGGCCGCCTCTCCAGCCTGCTCGCTCCAGTATCTCTCAGTCATCGATCCATGATCCTCGCCATCAAGTCCGCCTCCGCCACCACCTTGTGGTCCACCCGCCCCACCCCTCGGATCTTGCAGACGTTGCGCCGGGACTGGACCATTAGGACCTCGAAGACCAACTGGTCGCCCGGAATGACGGGCTTCCTCCACTTCACGTTGTCGAGCGACATGAAGTAGACGACCTTGTCCTCCGGATCGGCCACGGTGCCCATCAGCAGAAGCCCGCCGACCTGGGCCATCGCCTCGATGATCAGGACCCCGGGCATGATGGGGTGGCCGGGGAAGTGCCCTTGGAAGAAGGGCTCGTTGATCGTCACGTTCTTGATGCCGACGATCCTCTCGCCCGGCTCGAACTCGGTGATCCGATCGACAAGCAGGAAGGGATACCGGTGAGGGAGATAGTCCAGGATGCGGTGAACTTCCACGGAGTCCGCGGACCCTTGCCGTGCCTGCTTCTTCAACGCTCTGGCCAGAGCGATGTTTCCCTTGTGGCTCGGCCGTTCCGAAACGATATGCCCCTGAACCCGCCGCCCGATGAGGGCGAGATCTCCGATCAGGTCGCCGACCTTGTGCCGCAGGAACTCGTCCTCGAACCGAAGGGCGTCGTTCATGACGCCGCGGTCATCCAGGACGACCGTGTTTTCCACCGAAGCACCCCGGGCGAAGCCCCGGGCGCGTAGCTCTTCCGCATCACGCAAGAACCCAAAGGTCCGAGCCGGAGCGATCTCGCTCCGAAACGCCTCTTCCGTGACGTCGAACGTCCCGAACTGACGTCCGATGGTCTCGTGCTCGAAGTCGATCGTCGCCGAGATGCGGAAGCCCTCGGCCGGCCACGCCACGTAGGACGCGCCCGCGTCCACCGCCACCGTCAGCGCCTTCCGTACCGCGACCACTTCCGTTGGGTCAGCGAGGTCGACGACACCGATCTCCCTGACGGCATCGGAGTAGCACCGGAAGCTCCCGTCCAGGATGGGGGCCTCGGGACCGGCGAGCTCCAGGATGGCGTGGTCGATGCCCGAGACGGCCAGAGCCGCCATAACGTGCTCGACCGTCTGAACCCTCGCCTCCCCCGCGCCGAGGCTCGTGCCCAGGTCGGTTCCCACGACGTGGTCCAGATCGGCGGGAATCTCCGGCGCTCCGTCCAGGTCAACGCGACGAAAGCGAACGCCTCCGGCCTCGGCGGGCTTGAGGGTCAGCGCGCTAGGCTGGCCGGAGTGTACGCCGATGCCCTCGATCGTTCGTTCGCCACCAAGGGTCCGTTGTTTGGGACCGACCATGCCGCGGCCTCACGTTCACCAGGCCGCTACGAACCTCGCGGCCTTGTCGAAGTGGATCCCCTCCGGGCAAGACCCGGAAGGGCGAGGGGAGTCACAGGGCACAGCGCTACAGTATAACGAGATCGAAGAAGCCCATCTATTCGGCGGCCCCTTCGCTGCGGCCGAGCTGGAGAGCCCTCTCCATCTGCCGCACGCGCCGGCGCAGGTCGGCCAGTCGGTACAGGCTCGCGCTGGCCTTGAGGAAGTCGGAGATGGGTCTGGCCGGAAAGCCGGCGACGGTCTGGCCGGAGGGCACGTCTTCGATGACCCCGGCCTGGGCCGCCACCTTCACCTCGTCGCCGACCTCCACGTGATCGGCCGCGCCCGACTGCCCTCCCCACATCGTGCCGCTCCCGATCTTCGTGGAGCCGGCGATCCCCACCATCCCCGCCATCAGGGTGCCGGACCCGACCGTGACGTTGTGCCCGATGTGGACCAAGTTGTCGAGCTTCGTCTGGTTGCCGAGCTCGGTGCGGCCGATCGTGCCGCGATCGACGCAGCTGTTGGCGCCGATCTCCGCGTCGTCTCCGATCACGCACAGCCCGATGTGGGGGATCTTCTTGGGCTCGCCGCCGCTCGGCGCGAAGCCGAAGCCGTCCACCCCAATGCGTGCGCCCGCATGCAGCACGACGCGATCACCGACTCGCACCTCGGGATAGAGGACCACATGAGGGTGGAGCACCGAGTCGACTCCGATGCGGGCTCCCTCGCGCACCACGACGTGGGCATGCAGCGTCGTCCGCTCACCAACGACCGCCCCGTCCTCCACGACGACGTAGGGGCCCACGCTGACGTCCTCGCCGAGCTGCACGCCCTTGCCGACGACCGCCGTGGGATGGATCCCAGGGCGGGGTCCCGCCTCCGGATGGAAGTGCCCGATGAGGAAGGCAAGCGTCTCGCGAGGATTCTCGACGACCAGGCGGTTCGGAACCGCGGACGCGTGGGCGTCGAGTTCTTCGGAGACCAGGAGCGCTCCGGCGTTGCTCTCCGGCACGGCCTTGAGGTACTCGCGCTCTGCGAGCAACCCCAACTCGCGGGGCCCCGCCTGCAAGAGGGTAGCGATCCCGGTGAGCGAGAGCTCACCGTCTCCCACGGCGCGCCCCCCCACCAATGCGGCCAGATCGGCCAGGGTGCGCCCCACAGGGGCCACGGCCACTCGTCAGCCTCCCTGGGCCAACCTCTGGATCACGTCCTCGGTGAGGTCGAAGGCTTCGTCGGCGGCGATGAGCCCCCCGGCTGACACGTCGAAGATGAAGGTGAAGCTCCCCTCGCGTCGGATGTCCTGGATGATGGCGTTGATGCGCTCCATGATGGGCGCCACGAGTTCCTGCTGGCGTCGGGCCGCCTCGGCCTCGACCTCCCCCATCCGATTCTGGTACTCCTGCTGCTTCTGCAGGATCTCCGCCTGGCGGCCCCGGCGCGTGTCGGGGCTCAGGGTGATCTCCTGCGCCTGGTAACGGTTCAGCAGCTCGCCGATCTCGTTCTCGAGGGCCTTCAGCTCGCTCTCGAAGGGCACCATCTCCCGCTGGAACTGCTCTTGGGCGGCCAAGGCGTCGGGGTTCTCTGCAACGATGGCGGAAGAATTGATGTAGCCGATCTTGAGAACGCCTTCCGCCGTCTGCGCCCTGGCAGGCCCGACCACCAAGAGCAGGGCGCACGTGAATAGTGTGACTCGTCGCATAAGAGAGGCTCCCTGATCAGAACCCGGCGCCACCCAAGTTGAAGTGCAGTTGCCAACCGGGCTCAGGTTTGTCGAATCCGTACGCATAGTCCAGCCCCACGGGACCGAACGGAGTGACCAACAGGATCCCGATTCCCGCACCCCTGATCAGCTTGGTGGGATCGACCTCGCCGGCGTTGCGCCAGACGTTGCCGGCGTCGAAGAAGACGGACCCTGAGAGCTGCGCTCCCATCCTCAAGGCCAGCTCGGTCGTCATCGAGAAGAACGCCGTGCCGAGCCGGTTAATGTCGAGGATCTCCCTGGACCGGTCGGGGAAGTATCCCTCCGGCGTCACGGTGGTCTCGTCGTACCCCCTGAGCCGCTCGCCGAACTGGACGCCGCCTAGCCAGAAGCGCTCGAACGGGAATGCCTCGCTGTCCCCCTGGACGGCGCCCGTCCTGAATGTCATCCCCAGGGCGAGCGTGAGCCCGGAGCCCGGCTGATTGGGATCAGCACCTGCCCGGCCCACCGGGATCCACCACGCCCCTTCGGCCGTGGTCTTGAGGAACTTCCCGTCGCCCCCGAGCGGGCCGCCGCTGAGGTCGACGTTCACCGCCTGGCGCCCGCCCACGGTCGGGAAGAGCGGATGGTTCAGGGTCGATCGGGTCATGCCGACCGAAATCGTGCTCTGAGTCCCCGCCGGACGACCGAAGAGCGAGCGGTCGGCGTCCGCTCCCTGGAGCGTGAACTCCGTGCGGGACAGCCCGTAGCCGGCGAAGAGCCGGGTGAAGCGCGCGCCCGGAATCGGAAACCCGAACCGAAGGCTGCCGCCCGCCCTGCGCCGGCGTCCGGATTGGAAACTGATGAACCGGTCGCGCGCATTGAACAAGCTCATCGACCCGCTCACCAGAGACCCGACGATCCCTGGGTCCGTGTATACCAGCGTCTGGTTGTTTGCGTACCGGCCGAAGTCCCAGCGCGCGCTCCCCGACTTGCCCTTCCCGAAGAGGTTCGGCTGGTCGTAGCCGACGAAGCCGGCAACGCCCGTGTGGCCTCCGACGGACGTGCCGAAGTTGATGGCTCCGGTCGGTTTCTCGGTCACTTGGAAGGTGACGTTGACGTCGCCTCGGTCGTCGGGTTCGATCGACGGCACGTCCATCGGCACGTCGAAGTAGCCGAGCGACGAGACGCTCTGGAAGCTCTGAATGACCCGCTCCTGCGAGTACACGTCTCCGGGGAGGATGAAGATCTTGTCGCGGATCACTCGGTCGTATGTGTACTCGTTGCCCTCGATGTCCACTCGGGCGATGTAGGCCTGTTGGCCTTCCCGGATCGTCCAACCGACGTTGACCGACGCGGGCTCCCCCTCGCGCACCGGATTCCGGTTCACATAAGGGACGATCTGGGAGTAGAGGAAGCCTTCGTTCTGGTAGAGCTGCGCGACTTCGTCGGTGGCTCTCTGGAAGTCGACGGAATCGAATACGGGGAGTTCCTGGTCTCCGAGGACGGTCGCGAAGAGTCCTGTCTCTTCCGGCTCGAAGTACGATTCGAGGCGAGCGGTCGGGAACTCCCTGTTTCCGGTGATCGAGAAGTCCGCGAGGTGATAGCCAGCCCCCTCGCTCACCGTCACCTCGAGCCGGGTCTTGCCCGTCGTCGGATCGGTGATCAGGGTATCGCGCACCACCTCGAAGTCCAGGTACCCTTGCGAGGCATAGAACGCCGGCAGGTTGTCCTGGAGATCGGCATCGAGGATCTGGCGGTCGTAGGAGCCGGGTCGCCACCACCAGAACCCCTCGGGCTTGACCGACATGGCGCCCCTGAGTTCGCCGTCCGAGAAGAGTTCGTTGCCTCCGAACACGACGTCGGCCACCGTGATCCTCGTCCCCTCCGTCACGTCCAAGTAGAGGATGATCTCCTTCTCCCGGTTCGAGACGGGCTCGGTCCGCTCCACGATGTTCGCGAAGGGGATCCCCTTCGAGCCCAACTCCTGCCGGATGAACTCCTTGGCCTCCGCCACGCGTCCGGGCGAGTAGGGCAACCCTCCACGGATGTTCGTCGTGTCACGCACGTCGCCGGGATCCACGTTCTCCAGCCCCGTGATCACGACGTTCCGCATGAGGTCCTGCTCTTCAACGTCCCAGACCAGGGTGACGTGCTCCCCGACGTCGCCCTCGATGTGAACGGTGATGTCCCAGAACTGCCCCGACGCCCACAGGTCCTTCGCGGCCTTCTGGATGTCGAAGATCGTGTATGCGTTGCCTCGGTTGATGCTCGCCATCGAGATGATCGTGAGATCGACGAGGCGAACGTTGCCCCGCACCGCTACCGAGTCGATGACGATGGGCCCCACCAGCTCTTGTTGCGCCTCCTGTGCCTCGGCGACAGCCGGCACCGAGAGGCCGATCAAGAGGGCACCGCACAGCGGGAAGGTCTTCACGGCTCGCGACAACGAGTGGGACAAAGAGTCTGGCCCCGGCGTCAGGTCTTGGTCTTCGAGGCCACGGCGATGGCGAGCCCCTCTCCGTCGTCGTCCACGTCGGCAAAGATCTCATCACCCTCGGCGAAGTCCGCCGTCAGGATTCGCTCTGAGAGGGGATCCTCCAGATACCTCTGGATGGCCCGCCGGAGAGGCCTGGCTCCGAACTTCTCGTCGTAGCCCTTCTCGACGAGGAAGTTGACAGCTCCGTCCGAAAGGCTCAGGGTGAGCGACTCCTCGCCCAGACGATCGCTGATGTCCCGGAGCAGAATGTGGACGATTTGTCCAATCTCCTCGCGGGTGAGGGTGTGGAAGACGATCGTGTCGTCCACCCGGTTCAGGAACTCGGGGTTGAAGGCCTTCTCGATTTCGTCGCGCACCTTGCTCTGCATGATCTGGTACGACGACTTGGGGTCGTTGTCGTGAAAGCCGAGGCTTCCGCCCTTCGAGATGTCCCGGGCGCCAAGATTTGAGGTCATGATGAGGACCGTGTTCTTGAAGTCGATGACACGGCCGTAGTTGTCGGTGAGGTGTCCCTCGTCGAGCACCTGGAGGAGAATGTTGAAGACGTCCGGATGCGCTTTCTCGATCTCGTCGAGCAGCACGACCGCATAGGGCCGACGCCGAACCGCCTTGGTGAGCGCGCCCGAGTCCTCGTAGCCCACGTACCCCGGAGGAGCGCCGATCAGCCTCGAGATCGAGAACTTCTCCATGTACTCGCTCATGTCCACTCGAATGAGAGCGTCGCGATCGGCGAATAGGAACTCGGCGAGGGCCCTGGCCAGCTCGGTCTTTCCGACGCCGGTGGGACCGGAAAAGATGAACGAGCCGATGGGACGCTCGGGATCCTTGAGCCCTGCCCGGCTGCGGCGGATCGACCTCGCGATGGCCGTGATGGCGTCGTCTTGACCGACCACGCGCTTGTGGATCTCCTCCTCCATGCGGACGAGACGCTCCGTCTCGGCCTGCTGCAGGCGGGTGACGGGAATGCCCGTCCAGCGGCTGACGATGAAGGCGACCTCCTCGGGGTGGATCTCCGGGCGATGCCGCTTGCGCTCCTCCTCCCAGTCCTGCTGCTCGGCGCGGATGCGCTCTTGCAGCGACCGCTCCTCGTCCCGAAGCTCCGCGGCTCGCTCGAAGTCCTGGTCCCGGATCGCGGCCTCCTTGCGGGCGGCGATCTCGGCCAGCTCGTCCTTAAGCTCCTCCACCTGGGGCGGGGGGACCTGCGCTGCGATGCGGGCACGGGCTCCCGCCTCGTCGATGACGTCGATGGCCTTGTCCGGCAGGAACCGATCCGTGATGTAGCGGTCGGAGAGCTTCGCGGCCTGCCTCAGCGCATCGTCCGGCATCACCACGCGATGGTGGTCCTCGTAGTGTGTCCGGAGCCCCTGGAGGATGTCGACGGTCTCCTCCACCGTAGGCGGATCGACGATGACGGGCTGGAAGCGCCGCTCCAGCGCCCCGTCCTTCTCGATGTACTTTCTGTACTCGTTGAGGGTCGAGGCACCGATGCACTGCAGCTCGCCCCTGGAAAGGGACGGCTTGAGCATGTTGGAGGCGTCGATCGCTCCCTCCGCGGCTCCGGCCCCGACGAGCGTGTGAAGCTCGTCGATGAACAAGACGACGTTCCGACTCTGCGAGATCTCGTTCATCACGGCCTTGAGCCGCTCTTCGAATTGGCCCCGGTACTTGGTGCCGGCGATGACTGCGGCCATGTCGAGGGCCAGGACCCGGTGGTCCTTGAGCGACTCGGTCACCTCGCCGCGCGAGATCAGCTGTGCAAGCCCCTCCACGATGGCGGTCTTGCCCACTCCGGGCTCGCCGATCAGGACGGGGTTGTTCTTCTTACGGCGGCACAGGATCTCGATCACGCGCTCGATTTCGGTCGTGCGCCCGATCGTGGGATCGAGCTTCCCCTGCCGGGCGAGGTCGGTCAGGTCCCGGCAGAAGTGATCGAGCGCAGGCGTCTTGGACTTCTTCTCGCCCTTCCCCGTCGGCGGCGGGATGGCGGCGGGGGCTCCGCCGCCGATTCCGGCCGGCTCCGAGGGACCCACGTCCGAGCCCAGAACCCTGAGCGTCTCGGACCGGGCCTCCTCCACGCTGACCCCCAACGAATTGAGGACTTGGGCGGCGATGCCCTTCTCCTCCCGGAGCAGTCCGAGGAGCAAGTGCTCGGTGCCGACGTAGGAGTGATTCAGCTCGCGGGCCTCGGCCATGGCGAACTCGAGCACCTTCTTCGCCCGTGAGGTATAGGGAAGCTCTCCGAGAGCGATCGTCGCCTTGGCCTTCTTGACCGACTCCTCGACTCGTTCGTGAATCTGGTCCAGATCTACGTTCAGATTGGTGAGGACCGCAGCGGCTACCCCTTCGCCCTCCCGGATGAGCCCCAAGAGGATGTGTTCCGTCCCGACATAGTCGTGCTGGAGCCGGATCGCCTCCTCGCGGGCCATGGCCAGCACTTTCCGGACGCGATCGGTGAAGTTGTAGTTCATTGTGTTCGCGGGTCAGCCCGCTTAGGGCGAGCCGCCCCCCTCCGCTCTCTCGTCGGGAGGCGAAGCGCCCGCGGTGGCCAGCATCCGTCGCACGTAAGTCGCCCTGTGCGTGTCGCACTCCGAAGGTGGCAGGTCCCGTCCGGCTGCCTGCTCCAAGTGAGCCGTCTGGGTAAAGATCATCAATTTGTTCAGCGTATATACCCGGAGTTCGGGAAGGAGTTTCAGGCCGACCCCGAGGCGAATCCCCGACAACAAGTTCATCAGCTCCTCGAAGGAAAGCGACCTCGCATACCGCAAGAGCCCATACGCTCGCCAGATCTTGTCCTCCGTGACCTGCGGTGCGTCCCGCAGGAGCACCTGTCGTGCGTGGCTCTCGTACTGGATCACCTGACGCACGATCTTGTCGAGGTGCTCGACCAGGTCTTCCTCGCCCTTGCCCAGCGTCGTCTGGTTCGAGACCTGGAAGAAGTTCCCGATGACCTCGCTTCCCTCGCCGTACAGACCCCTGAAGGTGAGGCCCACCTGCCCCAGGCCCTGGAGCACCTTTCCGATCTCCTTGGTCAAGACCAGGCCCGGAAGGTGCACCAGCACGGAGGCGCGGAGCCCGCTCCCGACGTTGGTGGGGCAGCTCGTCAGAAACCCGAACTCGTGGTGGTACGCAAACGAGAGCTCCTGGCCCAGCTCCTCGTCCAGACGATCGGCCAGATTCCAGGCCTGCTTGAGCCGGAGACCGGAGACGAGGCCCTGGATGCGGAAGTGGTCCTCCTCGTTGATCATGACGGTGACCGGATCCTCTGACGCGAGCAGAACCGCGGTCGCGCGGGCCGGACCCGTTTTCACGTCGCCGAGCAGCTCCCGCGACGCCAGCCGCCGCTCCAGGAGAATCCGCCTGGCGCGCGGGTCCAGCTCGGGCAGCTCCAGCAGCGTGGCTCTCTTCAGGCGCTCAATCCTCGCGGCCGCACGCTTCGTCTGCTCGAGCACCACTTCACGGTCGTTGACCCGAGCCCGATGCCCGAAGGCGTGCCCCTGCAGGTTGCGAGCAATGCGCACCCGGGTGGAGAGCACGATGTCGGAGTGATCGCCGCTGGCGTCAAGCCAGCCGAGACCGTAGTCGGGCAGTGTCGACAGATCGCTCATACGGGAAATCAGCTCGCGGCAGGCTCCATTGTCCGGATCTTGTCACGGAGTTCGGCGGCCCGCTCGAAGTCCTCGGAGTCGACGGCCCGCTGAAGCTTGTGCCGGAGCACCTCGAGCTGCTTCTGCACGTCGGACGCGGAGGGATCGGGCGGCAAGTAGACCTTGCCCACGTGCTGTGTGCTGCCGTGCACCCTGCGGAGCAGTCCCCTCAGGTGGTCCTCGAACGTGGTGTAGCAGTGAGGGCAGCCCAGGCGGCCGGCTTCCCGGAAGTCCTCGAAGGTGAGTCCGCAAAAGGGGCACGCGCTGGCCGACTCGGTGGGTTGCTCGGAGCCGGGTTCGTCCCCGAGCTGGGCCAGGAAGCCCGACAACGGAAGGCTCACGGGGTCGTCGGCCCCCCCCACCCCCTTCGCCGCAGCGCACTGCTTGCACAGGTGAGCCGTCGACATCTGGTTGTTCTCGATCTGGGTGAGGTGCACGACCGCGCTGCGAGATCCACAGACGTCACACACGTCGCTCGGCGCCTTTCCTCCGGTTGCCATCAGACCCAGACCACCTCGTGGAGTCGGCCGTCCCTGAGCTCTAGGATCCGATCGGCCTTCCCAGCGAGCTCTCTATTGTGCGTCACCAGCACCATCGCCAGTCCTCTGTCTGCCCTCAAGCGGAACAGGAGCTCGTGCAGCTCCTCGCTCGACTGTGTATCCAGGTTGCCCGAAGGCTCGTCCGCAAGCAGCACGACCGGGTCGTTCGAGAGCGCTCGGGCGACCGCCACTCGCTGTTGCTCTCCTCCGGAGAGCTGGGCCGGCCGGTGCTCCAGCCGTCCGTCGAGCCCGACCCCCGTCAGGAGTTCACGAGCCTTCTCCATGGCGGACCGTGCAGCGGCCCCGGCAATCAGGGACGGCATCATCACGTTCTCGAGTGCCGTGAACTCCCGAAGGAGATGGTGAAACTGAAAGACGAACCCGACAGTCTCGTTCCTGATCCCGGCGAGCGCCTCCCTGTCGAGTCGCGAGAGGTCCCGGCCCCCGATCAGGACATCGCCCGACGTCGGCCGGTCGAGGGCCCCGAGCAGGTGCAGCAGAGTCGACTTTCCGGCGCCGCTGCTTCCCACCACGGCCACGGCCTCCCCCCGCTCAACGCGTAGCTCTACCCCCTGCAGGACAGCGAGTTCACGGCCGTCGCCGCCCATGAAGCTCTTGTGGAGCCCGCTTGCCTCGACGGCCCCCGGGGTCCCGTTATTCATGTCGGATCGCGTCCACCGGCTGGAGCCGGGAGGCCTGAATCGCGGGGTAGATCGTGGCGGTGAGGGCGATCAGGATGCTGACGCTCACGATCAAGGCGATGTCGGTCGCACGGATGGAGACCGGAAGGCGGTCCACGAAGTAGACGTCAGGGGGAATGCGGATGATCTCGTAGGTGTCGACCAGCCACGCCAGGAAGAGACCGAGCGCCGTACCGAGCGCCGTGCCGATCACGCCGATCCAGAGGCCCTGCAGCACGAACACCCGCAGGATGCTCCGGTCGGTCATGCCCATCGACTTGAGAACCCCGATCTCCCTCGTCCGGTCGACGACGACCATGACCAGGGTGCTGACAATGTTGAAGGCCGCAACGACGATGATCAGCGTGAGGATCAACCCCATGGCGAGCTTCTCCAGCTTGAGGGCGGAAAAGAGGGCACGGTTGGTCGTGCTCCAGCTCACCGCGTAGTACTCGGTGTCCAGCCTTTCTTCGATCGCCCTCGCGACCTCGGAAGCCCTGTTGGCATCGTCTGTCCGAACTCCCAGCCCCGAGATCCTGTCGGACTCGAGGATGCCCAGCGGCTCCTGACCGGTCTCCAAGGGGACATAGATGTTCTTGATGTCGTAGTCGTACATGCCCGTGGTGAACGTGCCGGTCATCTCGTGCTGGCGCAGCGTGGGCGTGGGCAGGCCCATGACGTCGACGTTCAGGTTCTCAAAGAAGACGATCGTGATCGTATCCCCCGAGAAGAGCTGCATTCGTGCCGCCAGCCGGCTGCCGAGGATCACCGGCGGGAGTCCCGACGCGGTCGGCTTCAGATCGTGGATCCCTTCCTGGATCCGCGCCTCCATGGCGGTCACCGGCGGCCCGTCGGCGTCCACGGAAACGCCGTAGAGATCCGCCGCTTGCGTGTATCCGGCCCGCGAGATCGCCACGTTGGTGAGGACGAACGGCGCCACTCCGGAGACTCCCTCGACCTCCTTGACGGCTTCCCTGACCTCTGGCCAGTCGTGCATGCGCAGGCTGTTTCCGTGCTGCAGCACGAGCACGTGCGGTGACGACTCGAGGATCTTCGACATCAGATCTTCCTGCATGCCCGTCATCACTCCGATGACGATGACGAGAGCGCTCACCCCGACGGTCACGCCCCCCAGGGCGATCCAAGTGATGAACGACAGGAGCCTCCCTCCGCGGGCCGAGGACAGGTAGTGGCGCGCGATGTACCACTCCAGCGACATCACTCGTCTCTCAGCGTGGGAAAGAGGATGACATCCCGAATCGACGCCTGATCGGTGAGCAACATCGTGAGGCGGTCGACGCCGAGCCCCAGGCCGCCGGTGGGAGGCATGCCGTACTCCAGGGCCCGAAGATAGTCTTCGTCGATCGGATGCGTCTCGTCGTCTCCCGCGTCCTTCAGCTCCACCTGTGCCTCGAAGCGGGCCCTTTGGTCATCAGGATCGTTCAGCTCCGAGAAGGCGTTGCAGATCTCCTCGCCCGCAACGAAGAGCTCGAACCGCTCGGTGAGGTCGGCATGCTCCCGATGCGCCTTGGCGAGCGGGCTGAGCTCCTTGGGATGATCCATCACGAAGGTCGGTTGAATCAGCTCCGGCTGGACGAGCTCTCCGAACAGCCTGTCGATCAGCTTACCCCGGCCCGCGCCTGTCAGTTCGGGAGCTCCGGCCGCCTCGGCCCGAGCGCGAAGGTCTGAGTCCGAGAGCTCCCGCACATCGGATCCCACGGCCTCGGAGAGCGCCTCCAGCATTCTCACGCGTCCGTACGGCGGCCGGAAGCTGATCTCCTGCCCCTGATAGACGACCTCGGTCGAGCCCGTGGCCGCCCTCGCGACCCGCGACAGCATCTCCTCGGTGAAGTCCATCAGGCCGTGGTAGTCGGTGAAGGCCTGATAGAACTCGAGCATGGTGAACTCTGGATTGTGGAACCGATCGATGCCCTCGTTGCGGAAGTCCTTGCAGATCTCGTAGACGCGCCCCAGCCCGCCAGCGATGAGGCGCTTCAGGTAGAGTTCGTCGGCGATCCGCAGATAGAGGGTTCTGTCGAGGGCTTGGTGCTTCGTGACGAACGGCCGAGCGGCCGCCCCGCCGTAGAGGGGCTGTAGAGCGGGCGTCTCCACCTCCAGAAAGTCGGCCTCGTCGAGGAACCGGCGCAGCTCGGAGATGATCTTCGCGCGGGTGCGGAAGACGTCTCGCACTTCGGGGTTGACCGCCAGGTCCGCATAGCGCTGCCGGTAGCGGGCTTCCCTGTCGGCGAAGCCGCTGAAGGTCGTGCGCTCGCCTGTGTCCGCGTCCACCTCGGTCTTGCCCAGCGGAAGCGGTCTCAGGGACTTCGCCAGAAGCGTCCACTCTCGGGCTCGGAGGGTGGTCTCGCCGGTTCGCGTCCGGAAGAGGACCCCCTTGATGCCGAGCCAGTCCCCGCGGTCCAGCTGGTCCAGCAGCAGGAAGCTCTCGTCCCCGAGCACGCTCTTCCGAAAATAGATCTGGATCTGGCCGGAGTGATCCTCCACGTGCCCGAACGCGCTCTTGCCGTGCGCGCGGTAGCTCGTCAGCCGCCCCGCCACCGCCACCTCGCTGCCCTGCCCCTCCTGGTTCAGCGAGCCGGCGGCCTCCTCTTCCTCGAAGAGCGCCCGGGCCCCCCGGGCGAGGTGGGAGGGGGCGTAGGCGTAGGCGTACGGCTCGAGGCCCCGCTCCCGCAGCGCATCCAGCTTCGCGCGGCGGTGCCGCAGGACCTGACTCAGGTCTTCGCTCACGGTGTCTCCGGCTTTACTTCCCGGCGCCCTGGGACGCGAACTGCTTGAGGTACGCCTCGATGAACGGATCGAGATCCCCGTCCATCACCTTGCCCACGTCTCCGACCTTCAGGTCCGTGCGGTGATCGTTCACCAGAGTGTAGGGCTGAAAGACGTAGGAACGGATCTGGTTCCCCCACCCGATGTCGGTCTTCGTGGCTTCCACTGCAGCCTTCTCCTCCTCCTGCTCCTCCAGCGCACGCTGGTAGAGCGCCGCCTTGAGCATCTTCATGGCCGTGGCCCGGTTCTTGTGCTGCGACCGCTCCTGCTGGCACGAGACCGCGATCCCGGTGGGCATGTGCGTGATCCGTATGGCGGAGTCCGTCTTGTTCACATGCTGTCCGCCGGCGCCCGAAGCCCGGAAGGTGTCGATCCGCAGGTCGGCCTCGTCGATCTCGATCTCGATCTCGTCGTTCACCAGCGGAGAGACGAAGACGCTCGTGAACGACGTGTGCCGCCTCGACTGCGCGTCGAAGGGCGAGATCCGAACCAGCCTGTGAATTCCCTTCTCCGCCTTCAGGTATCCGTACGCGTGATCGCCGACGACTTCGAGGGTGGCGCTCTTGATGCCGGCCTCTTCACCCGGCTGCAGATCGAGCACCGCCACCTCGTATCCGCGGCGCTCGGCCCACCGCGAGTACATGCGGGTCAGCATCTCGGCCCAGTCTTGGGATTCGAGACCGCCCGCGCCCGGGTGGATCGTCAAGAGGGCTCCGCGGTGGTCGTCCGAGCCCTGAAGCATGGTGCGGAGCTCGAGCGCCTCGAGCTGGCCTTCGAGTCCCTCGACTTCGGAGGCCAGCTCGGACTCCAGCTCCTCGTCCTCCTCTGCTTCGAGAAGCTCACCGAGCTCCGCCAGATCGGCGGCCTTGGCATCAAGCTCGTGCCAAGGCTCGACCCATCCTTTCAGGTGGTTGGCCTCCGCGATGACCTTGCGCGCCCTTTCCTGATTGTCCCAGAAGCCGGCAGCGACCATCTCCTTGCCGAGCTCTCGAAGGCGGGCATCCCGGGCGACGACGTCAAAGGTACCCCCGAAGGTCGGAAATCCGGCCACGGAGCTCTTCCAAGCGCTGCAGTACTTCCCGGCTCATGATGTGTGGTCAGGCCTGTGGGTCGGACATACGAGAGGGGGCCGCCCGAAAAGGGGCGACCCCTCGACCATCAGGTAAAGATAGCCAGAGCTCCAAAGGGCAATCAACCGAGGAACTACCCTTCGATGGAGAAGACACCTTCGCCGTTCGCGAGCAGCTCGTTGAGTGCGTCGTTGAAGAAGGTGCCTTTCGCCACCACCTCGGGGTCGACCTGCTCCCGGTACTCTTGCCAAGACTTCTCGATCTCCTCGCCGAAGACCTGGACGAGCGTTCCGGAAGCCAGGGCCTCCGTGTGCTCTTCGGGGTTGTGGGCGATCAGATCGGCGACCAGGTTCCGCGCGAGGCTTCTTGCTTCCTCTTCCGGCGGCCGCTCGGAGAGCTGGACGGGTCGGGGGCTCGGCCGGACCTCCTCGGCCAAGGCCTTGGCCGAGGCTGTTGCCGTGCCGTGGGGCGCGGGCGCCTCCCCAGCCTCCGCCCCGGCCCCCCCGGGAGGAGCTTCCACGTCGATCTCTCCAAGGCCTCTGGCGGTCTCGACCTCCGGCCCCGCATCCGCGCCGGGGCCGCCGACCATCTCCGCGCGTTCGGCGAGTGCGGGCTCGCGGCCCCCCAACTCGTCGGATGCCTCGGCCGACAGGCCGCTCACGACCTGAGCCCCGGCACCGAGAGGAGCGGACCCGGCCGGAGCTTCGCCGGGCTCGGCGATCGTAGCCTGGGGCTCGTCGGCGGCCGGCGCCCCCCGCCCCGCCCCGGTGATCTCTCCGGGAGGAGGTTCCACTTCGATCTCCCCGAGGCCTGAGGCGGTCCCGGCCTCGGGCCCTCCTCTGCCCAGCACCCGGAGCCCGTCATCCATCTCCGCGGGCTCGGCGAGCGCGGGATCCCGACCCCCGAACCGGTCGGATGGCTCGGCCGACAGGCCGCTCACGACCTCCGCATCCTGGCCGAGCGGGCCAGCGACCTCCGGCCGCACTTGCGTCTCCTGCCAGTCTCCCGGCAATGCCGGCCACGCGACCGTGGGAGCGGGCTCGGCCCCGGGGTTGGCCGGCTCCGCGATCACAGCCGTGGGCCCCTCAATCGCAGAGTCAGGGTCCGCGTGGTCGGGCGCTTCGACACGGAAGACTGCGGGGCACTCGCTGCACTGGGCACGAACGCCGCCCGCCGGGATCTTGGCGGGGTCCACCGGGAAGGATGTAGCGCAGGCCGGGCAGGAAACGGTAATCGTCATGGCGCCTCAGTTGTTGGCGTGAGCGGCCCCCCGCCGTCCGCAGCGTGGATGGATCGGGGCGGCGCCGTCGTGTATGCCCTCGTCTCGCGGGCCCGCTCACTCGCCCGAGCCGCGCCGGTGAAGGGCTGGAGCGGGGTCGTTGCGGCCCCTGCCGACAGGGTCATGAGGGCACCTTACCGATACTACCGTGGCGGTCCCCGCGAAGGAAGTAGCCAACTCGTCGATCCTCCGGCACGATGCGGAATCGGGTCGCCGAAGGCGGCCGCTCATCTCGCCGGAGCAACCCGGCAAGTCCTTCACGTTGCCGGTGAATCGGTCGGCACTCGAGCACCTAGGATCGCCGCTTGGCGCTCGTCAACGACCGATCGAGCCAGAGTCGACCAGCACGAAGTCGATGAGGCGGTCCTCCTTGTCGACGCGCGACACGCGCACGGTCAGCGGGTCGCCCAGACGGAAGCTCCGGCGTGAACGCGCGCCCACCAGGCGGTATCCGCTCTTCTCATACGCATAGTAGTCGTCCGTCATGCTGCGTACATGAACGAGCCCCTCGACGAACACCTCATCGAGCAGCACAAAGAGGCCGAAGGAGGTCACCCCGGAGATCGTTCCAGTGAACTCATCTCCGAGGTGTCGCTCCATGTACTCGGCCTTCTTCAGGCCTACACTCTCGCGCTCGGCGGCCTCGGCCACCCTCTCCTGGACGCTGCAACGCTCGGCTTTGTCGCCCAGAGCCTCGTCACCCGACCCCTCGGGGAGCGGCTCTCCCTGGACCAAGGCCCGCGCGAGCACACGGTGAAGCCAGAGATCGGGGTACCGGCGCACCGGTGACGTGAAGTGCGTGTAGTGACTCGATGCCAATCCGAAGTGCCCCAGGTTCCTCGGATCGTAGCGGGCCTGGCTCATGGCGCGCAGCACCACCGTCGACACCAGCCGCTCCTCCGGCCTTCCCCGCGCCTTCATCACCACGGCCTGCAGTTCCTTCGCGCCCAGCCCGGTCCGGGCGGTCAGCAGGCCGAGCGCGGTCAGAAAGGACCTCAGCTCGAGCAACTTGTCCCTCGGCGGAGGCTCGTGGACCCGGTACAGCGCGGGGAGTCCCGCCTCCTCGGCCCTACGCGCGACGATCTCGTTGGCGAGCAGCATGAAGTCCTCGACGAGCCGGTGGCTCTCGAGGCGCTCCACCTTGTCGATCTGCAAGGGCTGGCCCGACTCGCCCAGCAACACCCGCGCTTCGGGCAGGTCGAGGTCGAGGGCCCCTCGCTCCGCGCGACGCGCCCTGAGCACGAGCGAGAGGTCCCGGAGCCGGGCCAGCGCTTCGTCGGTCCGAGGGTCCACCGAGCCCGTTCCGTCCAGCACGGCTTGCGCCTCCTGGTAGCTGAGCTTGTGCCGACTCCGGATGCGCGTGCGCTCGAGTCGAGCGCCTTCGACGGCGCCCGAGTGGTCGACGGTCGCGAACAGCGACAGCGCGAACCGATCTACGTTCGGGAGCAGCGAGCACGCGTCCGTCGAGAGCACGGGCGGGAGCATCGGAATGACTCGATCGACCAGATAGACGCTCGTCCCCCGCTTCAGGGCCTCCAGGTCGACGGGGTCGTCGGCTTGTACGAAGTGCGAGACGTCGGCGATGTGCACGCCCACTTCCCACGAATTCCCGTCGAGAGGGCGGATGGAGAGGGCATCGTCGTGATCCTTCGCGTCGACCGGGTCGATCGTGAACGCATGCACATCGGTGCGGTCGATGCGCTCCCGGCCGGGATGGGCCCGGCGGCGAGCCGCGCTGTCGTGGGCGTGCATCTCCACCTCGCGGGGAAACACCACGGGCAGCCCGTGGCCGTGGATCACAGCGAGGATGTCGACTCCCGGATCGCCCGCCCTTCCCAGGACCGCTTCGACCGCGCCCATGGGATGCATCTTGCCGCTTCCGAACGCCGTGATCCGCGCCACGACCACGTCCCCGTCGGCGGCCAAGCCCTCGCGGCCCCCGGGGACGAGGAGCTGCCGCTGGATCTTTCGGTCCCGCGGGTGGACGGCCCCGAACGGATGCCCGGACCGATACGTCCCTACCAGCGTCTCGTGCGCCCTCTCCAGAACCTTGATCACCCGACCGGACGGGCTTCGCCCCCGCCGGCGCCCCTCCCCCTGCACGAGCACCTGATCCCCGTCCATGGCGGAATCCAGCAAGAAGCCCGCCACGAACACGTCTGGGCCTCCCGCATCGGGCTTCACGAAGCCGTCCCCCTTCGACGTCAGAGCCACGCGCCCCGCGACCCGGTTGCTCTTCTCGGGGAGGGCGAATCTCTGGCCTCTGGCTCTGCGGAGGCGGCCCCGTTCCACCATGTCGAGCAGGAGGTCGCGGAACGCGCGGCGGCGCCTGGGCGGAACGGAGAGCAGCTTCGCGAGCTCCTTCGCCTTCAGCGGGCCCTCGCGGGAGTCGCCGAGGCGGCGGAGGACCGTCTCCTCGCTCGGCAGGTCGGGACGTCGCGCCACCTCAGCGTCGCACCTGCAAGACCAGCGCCATGCCGCCCCGGTATCGGTCGCGGGCCCAGCGGAGCCGGGCCACGCTTCCCGGGCCGGCCAACCAACGCGTCCTGGCGGTGATGAAGCCGTCGACCGCGCTCAGGAGATGATTGGCGATCACCACCCCCAGGAATTGGGAGGCGCGTCGGAAGTCGTTGTCGCTCGATTCTATGAGCCCGCGATACTCCGCCCACTCCGGAGCCCTACCTTCCCATGTCCACTCGAAGCGCTCGTCGTACGCCTCCGCCCGGTAGAACGCCAATGCGTCGTCGTAGGCGGGGTCTCCAGGCGCCGGGTGCGTGCCCGGAGCGAGGAAGATCTGCATCGCCAGCGCCCACGTCGCTCCGTTGAACGTCGAGAGGTCGGTCTGGGGCTGCACGCCGGGCATGGACGGATCGACGTCGTACGCTCCCGACCTCTCGAACCGCTCCATGGCCTCGTAGTAGGCGAAGTCGCCATCGCTGCGGGAGCCCGAGAAGGGAGTCCTCGCGGCGTCCCATGACAGCGTTTGGTAGCGATCTCTTGAGTCGAACGCGGATGTCCGGGCTCGACCGAAGGCGACCCAGGAGGCTCCTTCCAAGATCAGATAGGCGATCCAACGGCGCTGGCCCAGCTTCTGCTGAGCGGCACCGGGCAGCACGGCCGAGTACAGGAAGGCCCGCGCCGGAGCCAGGGGCTCTTCGTCCCTCTGGAGGGGAGGGCCGGCCACAGGCGCCCTGTGCCGCCCCAGGGCCGGGGCGGAAGGTGGCGCCGTGCAGCCCAGGGCCGGGACGGGGAGCGTCAGCTGCTCCTTCACGCTCGGGCAGGGCGGATGCTGCAGTCCCCCGAGCGGCGGCCCCGGAGCGAGCCAGAGCAAGCCGCAGGAGAGCGCGACGCGAGCGGTCAGCCGGCTTCTGCCGGGCACCGAGCGTCTAGAAGAGGACGCCAAGGGAGACGTGCACCGGCTCGCTCTCGCCGGTAATGGAGCCCGCAAGATTCTTGGCCAGACCCAATTCAAAGCGCTCGTAGCGCAGGCCGACGCCGATCGCGATGCCGTCGGCCGAGCCCACTTCACCGCTGGTGTAGCCCGACCGCACGTAGATGACGTCACCCCGCCCGGCAGCGAGCTCCGTGGCCACGTAGTAGGACCGCGACTTTCCGAGGTCTCTCCACCGATCTTCGACTTCAAACCGCACCCACAGTCGGATGTCGTCGCTCGCGACAAAGGGCGAGAGGACCTCGTATGCCGCCGACGCTCGAATGCGCGACGGGAGCGGATCCGCCTGCTCGGCGTTTACCACCTGGAAGTCCGGGCCCAAGTGCGCCAGCATCGCGCCCAGACGAAGCGGCAGCCCTGCCACGGGCTGGGATTGGATGCCCCAGTCCATGGCCCACCCGGTCGACCGGACACCGGCATCGTCGCACTGCCCCCTGCAACTCAGCTTGAACTGGACGACCTTGAAATTGAAGCCCGCGTCCAGCCAGCCCGCCAGGCGAGTTGCCAAGGACACGATGCCCACGTGGCTGCGCACGCTGATCGAACCTCGGACGTTGCCCTCGATGTCCGTGAGGTCCTGCTCGCCCTCGTCGAGGAGCTCGTAGGAGAGCCCGATGACACCGAGCGGCTGTCCGGCCATCAGCCCCGAGAGGGCGGTCCCCTCACCGACCAGGTGGTCGCCCCTCATGATCACGAGTTGGCTCCGCTCCAGGCCCGCCAGGCCGGCGGGGTTCCAGAACGTGGACTCGGGGCTGGGGACGGCCGTCATGGCTCTCCCCAGCGCGACCCCGTGCGCCCCCACGGGGAGTAGAAGAAACAAGGCTCCCTCGGTGGAGCCGGGCTCGGAGTCTTGCCCCCGAAGCCCCTGGGAGAGGACGAGCGCGAGGAGGAGGGCGAGCAGCGCCTCAGGAGCTCTTCGGACTCTCACGGTCTCTTGGGGGGAGCCGGAGGCCGAGTTGGCGGAGGTGCCGCCTCCTTCTGCGCCAGTTGGGCAGCACTTTGACCCAAAGATCGAGGTAGACCGGACGATCGATGAACTCCTGGATCTTCTCGCGGGAGACGCGGCCCAGCCCGCGGATCGCCCTTCCCTTTTTTCCAATGACGATGCGCTTCTGCGAGTTCCTCTCGGTGAAGAGGTTCGCCTGAATGTACACCGGATCCTGATCCTCGCGGAATTCCTCGACCACGGCGAAGACCGAATAGGGCACCTCGTCCTTGAACTGCTCGAACACCGTCTCGCGGATGACTTCGGCGACGAAGAAGCGGACTGGAGCGGAGGCAATATCGTCCGGCGGATAGAGAAACGGGCCCGCCGGCAGCGCCTCGGCCAGCTCCTCCCACAGCTCTTCGACGCCACGGTTCAGCAGAGCCGAGATGGCTCTGGCGTCGACCCCCAGCTCCTCTTGGGCCCAGGAGGAGGCAGCCGCGATGTCCTCCGGGGCGGCTCGGTCGATCTTGCTGATCACCACGAACTTCGGGGCCGAAGAGATGGCCAGCGCGTCGACGATGGCGGCCTTCTCCTTCTTGTGGAGCGGATCGGTCGCGTCGAGGAGCAGCACGACCACGTCGGCCTCCCGGATCGCCTCGAGGGCCTCCTCCAGCATGCCCCTCTGAAGGAGATCCTTGGCCAAGAGCAAACCGGGCGTGTCCAGAAAGACTGCCTGCTCCGTCTCAGTCGTGCGGATGCCCGCGACCCGCTGCCAGGTGGTCTGCGCCTTGGATGTCACGATGCTCAGCTTCTGCCCGACGAGCCGGTTCATCAGCGTGGACTTGCCAACGTTGGGGCGCCCCACGAGGGCGATGTAGCCGGTTCGCATCCCGTCCGTGGGTACTTCGGCGTGCAGCTCTCGGCTCATCGATGAAAGATGACACCCCGCGGGGCTTCGCGCCTCTCCCCCCGCATGATGCCGGGAGTCGGTGCGGTCGCGATTTGACAGGGAGTCGCCGGGCTCGAGGGCATGCGGAGGAAGCCTCGGAGGCCCTCACGCACCGATCGGGTCCCAGAGGCGCTCCCGACAACCCTCCAAGTCGATGAGGCCGGGCCCGGCCAGACATCCTCCAGCACCAGGAAGTGCCGGCATGCCGGCCCCCTCTGCCGGCAGGAGCGACGGGGCCCGATCCCGGCTCTGCCCGTCCGCCCGGGCCAAGGGCGCCCGGGCGATCGTGAGAAAGGCGTGGCCACGAGTCCGGCTGCCCGGCCGCACAGGGCTCGTGTTCTGTGCGACTGCCCTTCGGTCCGACGCCGGCAAACATGCATTCGTGGCTCACTGTACAAGAGAAAGGCCCACATCCCAGGACGGAATGTGGGCCCGTATGGAAGCTGGCGGCGACGTACTCTCCCACCGGGTCACCCCGGCAGTACCATCCGCGCTGCAGGACTTAACGGCCGTGTTCGAGATGGGAACGGGTGTATCCCCTGCGCCATAGCCACCAGCAATCTCTTGGTCCGACCGTGTATCGCGGTTCGCGAACAGGTCTACGAGATGCTTCAGGGTCGAGAGAGAATCCGTAGAGACCCAGGGATCGGGGAGTCAAAGGGGTGTGCTGGTTTGGGGTGAGGGCCTCGGATCAGCCCTCCCAAAGGGAGGAAGGACTGGTCAAGCCTCTCGGGCCATTAGTACGGCTCGGCTACACGTGTTACCACGCTTCCACCTGCCGCCTATCAACGTGCTAGTCTCGCACGGCCCTTCTGAGAGCTTGCGCTCTGGGAGTGCTCATCTTGGAGGAGGCTTCCCACTTAGATGCTTTCAGCGGTTATCCTTTCCCGACGTCGCTACCCGGCGATGCTCCTGGCGGAACAACCGGTACACGAGGGGTCAGTCCATCCCGGTCCTCTCGTACTAGGGACGGCTCTCCTCAACACTCCTACGCCCACGACGGATACAGACCGAACTGTCTCACGACGTTCTAAACCCAGCTCATGTACCGCTTTAACGGGCGAACAGCCCGACCCTTGGGACCTTCTCCAGCCCCAGGATGCGATAAGCCGACATCGAGGTGCCAAACCGCCCCGTCGATGTGAACTCTCGAGGGCGATTAGCCTGTTATCCCCGGCGTACCTTTTATCCGTTGAGCGACGGCCCTTCCATTCGGAACCGCCGGATCACTAAGGCCTACTTTCGTACCTGCTCGACCCGTCGGTCTCACAGTCAAGCTCCCTTCTGCCTTTACACTCTACGCGCGATTGCCGACCGCGCTGAGGGAACCTTTGCGCGCCTCCGTTACCTTTTGGGAGGCGACCGCCCCAGTCAAACTACCCGCCTGCCACGGTCCCCGAGGAGGATTCACTCCCCTGGGTTAGAGCCTCAACATTGTAAGGGTGGTATTTCACGAGTGGCTCCCCGAAACCTAGCGACTTCGGTTCGTAGCCTCCCACCTATCCTACACATGCAGTGCCAAGACCCAATAGCAGGTTGTAGTAAAGGTGCACGGGGTCTTTTTGTCCTGTCGCGGGTACTCGGTATCCTCACCGAGACTCCAATTTCGCCGAGCTTGCGGAGGAGACAGCGCCCAAATCGTTACGCCATTCGTGCAGGTCGGAACTTACCCGACAAGGAATTTCGCTACCTTAGGACCGTTATAGTTACGGCCGCCGTTTACCGGGGCTTCAGTTCAGAGCTTCGCCTTTCGGCTAACCCCTCCCTTTAACCTTCCGGCACCGGGCAGGCGTCAGTGCCTATACGTCGTCTTGCGCGACTTTGCAGACACCTGTGTTTTTAATAAACAGTCGCTTGGGCCGATTCTCTGCGGCCCGCTTCAGCTCCGCCATGCTTCGGCTTCACCTACCACGGGCTCCCCTTATCCCGAGGTTACGGGGACATGTTGCCGAGTTCCTTCTCCGCAATTCACTCGAGCACCTTAGGCTTCTCGCCTCGCCTACGTGTGTCCGTTTTCGGTACGGTCACAGCAAGCACTCCCTCACGAGGCTTTTCTTGGCAGTTTGCTCCACAACCCTTTGCGGGGTCCGAGGACCCCTTCGGCATCGGCGCTCGGCTGCTCCGGTGGGATTTGCCTCACCGGAAACGCCTACCACCTTACATCGGATATTCCGCCACCCGACGGTCACTTCGCTCCTGCGTCCCCCCTTGAGGTCAAACGCACTACGCTGTGGTACGGGAATATTCGCCCGTTACCCATCGCCTACGCCCTTCGGCCTCGGCTTAGGGACCGACTAACCCGGAGCGGATGAACCTGGCTCCGGAACCCTTAGGCTTTCGGTGACAGAGATTCTCACTCTGTTTCTCGCGTACTCATTCCGGCATGCTCACTTCCCTACGCTCCACCGGAGCCCTCACGGGCCGGCTTCGATGCCTAGGGAACGCTCCCCTACCATGTTTCCACATCCGTAGCTTCGGCGGCTAGCTTGAGTCCCGACCATTATCGGCGCAGATCCACTTGACTAGTGAGCTATTACGCACTCTTCAAAGGCATGGCTGCTTCTAAGCCAACCTCCTAGTTGTCTCTGCAAACCCACATCCTTTCTCACTTAGCTAGCACTTCGGGGCCTTAGCTGACGGTCTGGGTTCTTTCCCTCTCGCGGACGGACATTATCGCCCGTGCACTGACTCCCAGAGTCCATCTCTCAGGCATTCGGAGTTTGCATGGGGTCGGTAAGCGGGTAGGCCCCCTAGCCCACGCAGTGCTCTACCTCCTGGAGACATCGCTCTGAGGCTATACCTAAATATATTTCGGGGAGAACCAGCTATCTCCGAGCTTGATTGGCCTTTCACCCCTATCCACAGTTCATCCGAGCAGTTTTCAACCCACAACGGTTCGGGCCTCCACCGGGTGTTACCCCAGCTTCACCCTGACCATGGATAGATCGCTTCGGTTTCGGGTCTACCCCTGCGTACTGCAGCGCCCATTTCAGA